>NZ_BCQP01000074.1 GCF_001552135.1 Actinomadura chibensis NBRC 106107
CCGCCGGTCGCGGCGGGTCGCGGTGCTCGTGGCGGTCGTCGCGTTCGGCGCGGCGGCGGTGGCGGTGTTCCTGCTCGCGCCCGTCCGGGGCGGCGGGGACGGCGCGGCCGTGCGCCCCACCCCGTCCCGCGCGCCCACCGCCGACACCACACCCACCACCGGCACCACGCCCACCGCCGAGAGCACGCCCACGGCGGGCGAGACGCCCGCGGAGGGCGGCGGCCAGGTCGTCAAGGCGCTGCCCGCCCCCTGCGGGATGGTCTCCCAGCGCACCGTCGACAGGACCGTCCCGAAGGCGACGCGGCGGGAGAGCGCCAACTCGACGCTCACCACCTGCACCTACTCCTCCACGGGACGGGACTTCCGCTGGCTCCGCGTCGAGGCGCACCTCTACGCGCCGGGCGACACCCCGAACCCCGTCCGCGACGCCCAGAGCTACTACGACGCGCAGTGGACGCAGGCGCACCACGCGCCGCTCGTCCGGACGATCTCCCTGGAGCCGCACCAGGGCCTCGGCGACGAGGCGTACCGCTGGTTCAAGGCGGACGAGGGCCAGCCGACCGTCGTCGGGCAGGTGACCGCCCGGCTCCGCAACGCGGTCTTCACCGTCAGCTACAGCGAACGCGCCCCGGCGAAGGGCCGGCAGGACGAACGGAAACGCGCGTGCCTCGCCAAGGCGACCGACGTCGCCGTCGAAGTCATGACGGCGCTAAATCATTTCTGACCTGAATCGGCCGATCACGGCATATCGTCTGTCAGTACCTTCTAGGGTGATTCGGTAAAGGGGCGGGGGCGCGTCGGTCTTGCTCCCGGACCAGGCCAGGTGATCGGCGCGCTCGCACAGCCCGGGGAGGAGGAGGTCGACGTCGTGACCGTGCAATCGGTAGGAGTGTCCTGGGTCCGGTGAGCCCAGGTCAGTAACCTTTCACGTCGACGGGCCGCGGAGTGGACCACCGCTCCGCGGCCTCCGCGGTTCCGGGTGGTGTACCAATGCCTACCATTTGTGAACCATTTTCTACTCCCCGTTCGGAAACCGGGAAATGGCCGCCGAATGCCATTAGCCGCGGGGCGCGGGGATTCGCGCCAGCAGGCGCAGGGACGCGGGCGAGACCCTCGACAGCGTCCGCAGCAGATGCCCCTCGGCGGTGACGGGCACCACCGGCTTGTTCTTGACGATGGCGTGGACGATCCGCTCCGCGACCCGCTCCGGCGGGTAGTTGCGCACCTTCAGCGCCTTGAGGCTCCACTGCCGGGTCCGCTCGCCGGCCGCCGGGTCGCCGACGAAGGCGCCGTTCGCGACGATGTCGGTGCTGACGAAGCCGGGGCAGACGGCCGTGACGCCGATGCGGGCGCTCGCGAACTCGGCGCGCAGGCACTCGCTCAGCATGAGGACGGCGGCCTTCGTCGTGCAGTAGGCGGGCAGCGCCCGCGTCGGCGTGTACGCGGCGGCGGACGCGATGTTGACGATGTGCCCGCCGAGGTTCGGCTTGTCCGGCTTGTTGGGGAGGGCGTGCACGCGGTCGTGCATCTGCTTCCCGAACAGCCGCGAGCCGTGGACGACGCCCCACAGGTTGACGCCGACGATCCGCTCCCAGTCGTCCAGGGACGTGTCGAGGAACGAGCCCGCGACGGCGATCCCGGCGTTGTTGACGACGATGTCCGGCGCGCGGTGGGCCTCCTTCACCGCGGCGGCGAAGTCCTCCATGGCGGCGGCGTCCGACACGTCCACCCGGTAGGCGGTGCCGCCCGCGCCGACCGCCTTCGCGAGCGCGGCGGTGCGCTCGGCGGCGGCGAGGTCGATGTCCGCGGCGACGACGTTCGCGCCGCGCTCGGCCAGTGCGAGGGCGGTCGCCCGGCCGATGCCGGCGCCGGCTCCGGTGACCACGGCGAGCGCTCCGTCGAACTGCGCGAGTGGCATGCAGACCTCCGAGGAATCCGGGCGGAATGGAGTGATCCAACCGTACTCAGCGAGCGTCCGGAGCGCCGTCCCCGCCGCCCGGGAGGTAGGGGCTGAGGCCGCTCCAGCAGAAGTCGGTCATGTGGCGGGCGGCGTCCTCGGCCGACACCTCGGGGCGCTGCGCCTTCCACTGCGCGAGCCGCTCGGACCCGCCGAGGATGATCTGCGTGAACGCCTCGATCACGGTGGCGGGCGCGGCCGGCGCGAACGCGGTCAGCACCCCGGCGATCAGCGTGCTCTGCTGCTCGCGCGTCGCCTCGATCGCCTCCGCCGTGGACGGCGGCGCGGTCGGCGACCCGCGCAGCAGCATCGCGAACGACCTGCTGTGCGCGTCGACGAACCCGAAGTAGGCGAGCATGCCCTGCCAGAGGATCTCGCGCGGCGTGCTCGCCCCGGCCATCGCCTTGCGCGTGACGTCGAACAGCTCGGCCTTGGACCGGCCGATGCAGGCGAGCAGCAGGCCGTCCTTGGAGCCGAAGTACTCGTAGAGCATCGGCTTGGACACGCCGCAGCGCTCGGCGATCTCGTCCATGGACGTGGCCTGGTAGCCGCGGTCGCCGAACACCTCCTCCGCCACGTCCAGCATCTGCCGCTCGCGCTCGGCGCGGGACATGCGGCGCCGTCGTTGCGGTGTGGTGCTGCTCACAGGAGAATCCTAGCCATTGGACCTACCGTCAGTAACCTACTCCCGGTAACTTACCCGGAGTAGGTTACGCGAGAGGGATGGATCATGAGCGAGCGCGCCCCGGCGATCGTCGTCATCGGCTCCGGCTTCGCCGGCCTCGGCATGGCGATCAGGCTCAAGCAGTCCGGCTTCCACGACTTCGTCGTGCTGGAGAAGAGCCAGGCCCTCGGCGGGACGTGGCACGACAACACCTACCCCGGCTGCGCCTGCGACGTCCCCTCGCACATGTACTCCTTCTCCTTCGAGCTGAACCCGGGCTGGACGCGGATGTTCGCCCCGCAGCCCGAGATCCGCGCCTACCTGGAGCGCACCGCCGACAAGTACCGGGTGCGCGAGCACATCCGCTTCGGCGCGGCCGTCGAGTCGATGGAGTACGACGACGGCGCGCGGCGCTGGAAGGTGGCGCTCGCGGACGGGACGGTCCTCACCCCGAAGGCCGTCGTGTCGGGGATCGGGGCGCTGCACGTCCCGTCCTACCCGGACCTGCCGGGCATGGAGCGCTTCCGGGGCACCGCGTTCCACTCCGCGCAGTGGGACCACTCCTACGACATGGCCGGCAAGCGCGTCGCCGTGGTCGGGACGGGCGCGTCCGCGATCCAGTTCGTCCCGAAGGTGGCCGAGCGGGCGGGGAGCCTCACCGTGTTCCAGCGGACGCCGCCGTGGGTCCAGCCGAAGCCCGACCAGCCCATCCCGAAGCCCGTCCGGACGGTGTTCAAGCACGTCCCGGGCGCGGCGCGGGCGTTCCGCGCCGCCATCTACTGGGCGCTTGAGGCGCGCGCGGTCGGGTTCACGATCGACCCGCGGCTGTCCGGCGTCCAGGACGCGGTCGCCCGCCGCCACATCAAGGCCCAGATCGACGACCCGGAGCTGCGCGCCAAGGTCACGCCGGACTACACGATCGGCTGCAAGCGGATCCTGCTGTCGAACGACTACTATCCGGCGCTCACGCGTCCCAACGTGGAGCTCGTGACCGACGCGATCACCGAGGTCCGCGAGCACTCCGTCGTCACCGCCGACGGGCGCGAGCACGAGGTCGACTGCATCGTCTACGGCACCGGCTTCAAGGTCACCGACGCGCTCACCGACCTGCGCGTCACCGGCCGCGGCGGCGTGAAGCTCCAGGAGATCTGGGCGGACGGCATCGAGGCGCACCGCGGCACGACGATCCCCGGCATGCCGAACTTCTTCATGCTGCTCGGCCCCAACACCGGCCTCGGCCACAACTCCGTCGTGTTCATGATCGAGGTGCAGATCCGGTACGTGCTGAGCTGCCTGCGGCTGCTCCAGGAGACGGGTGCCGACACCATCGAGCCGAAGCCGGAGGCCGTCCGCCGCTTCAACGACCGGATCCAGCGGCGGCTGCGCCGCGCCGTCTGGAACGAGGGCGGCTGCAGCAGCTGGTACCTGGACGACAAGGGCGTCAACCGGACGCTCTGGCCGGGCCACACGTTCGAGTTCTGGGCCGGGTCCCGCCGGGCGAGGGCGGGGGAGTACGTCCTGACGCCCTGAGCTACTTGGCGGGCGCGAACATCGGCCGGAAGCCCGCGATGAGCTGGCGGATCACCGGGCGCTGCTCGGCCGGGGTCCGCCCGCGCAGGTCGTGGATCGGGTCGAGGCCGTCGTAGTAGGGGGCGAGCGCGAGGAACGGCAGGATCGTCATCAGCCACGTCGCGAGGACGGCGAGGTCGGCGTCCTCGCGGATCTCGCCCCGCTCCCGCCACAGCTTCAGCGTCGGGTGGATGACCTGGAGGTAGTGCTGGTTGGCCGTGTCGCGGACGACGGACCGGACGCTGTTGTCCAGCTCGAAGTTCGTCGCCGCGGTGACGCCGCGCTCCAGCGGGTGGTCGGCCATGTACTCGGTCCAGTCGCAGAGGACGTCGAACAGCCACTCGTCGAAGGACTGCTCGAAGTCGACCCGCGCGATGCGGCGCTCCATCTCCTCGCGGACGCGGCGGGACGCCTCGTCGCAGACGAACGCGAAGAACTCCAGCTTGTCGCTGAAGTACTGGAAGAGGGAGCCCTTGGCTATCCCTGCCTCGCGCGCGATGGTGTTGAGGCTGCCCGTCGAGTACCCGTTCTCGCCGAATTCCCGCATCGCCACTTCGAGCACCCGCTCGCGCTTGGCGACATTGAGGCGGAACCAGGTCGACGTTGGCATGGACCCCTTCGACTTTCCGTCAGGAACCGGTAACCCGAAGGTCAGGATAACGGTCCATCGGGTTCGATGTGACCCTGAACTTCACCCGTCCTCCGCCGAAACGTCCGACAGGTATCCGAGCGTGAAGGCGGGCGACGCGAAATCGCCGCCCTGCGGCACGCCGGGCCCGACGAACGTGTCCGGGACGCCGTAGGACGCGGCGTCGTCCACCGGCGTGTAGCCGAGGCGTTCGTCCAGCTCCCAGAAGCGGCGCGCGTTGTCCGAAACCGCGTAGGCGGCGAGGAATCCGGGCGCCGGGACGGTCAGCGCCGCCAGCACGAACCCCGCGCAGTCCCGGTGGCTGAGCCAGGTCGCGAGGTGGCGGGGCTCGCTCGGCCGCGCTTCGAGGCTGCCGATGCGCAGGCAGACGACGTCCAGGCCGAACTTGTCGGCGTAGAGGCGGCCGAGGGCCTCGACGGCCACCTTGCTGACCCCGTACAGGCCGTCAGGTCTCGGCGGCATCACGGCCGAGACGGTTTCGGTCGACCGGTAAAGACCCGTCAGCCGGTTGCTGCTCGCGAGGACGACGCGCGGCACGCCCGCCCTGCGCGCCGCCTCCAGGACGCGCTGCGTCCCGAGGACGTTGCCCTCGACCAGGTCGGGGAAGGGCGCCTCGTCGGACACGCCCGCCAGGTGGACCACCGCGTCCGCGCCGCCGACGACCCGCGCGGCCTCCGCCGGGTCGGACAGGTCGGCCCGGAGCACGGTCTCGTTCGGCGCCTCGGCGTCGAGCACGACCAGGTCGGCGAGCACCAGCCGCTCGGCCGCCGCGCGCAGCGGGGCGCGGAGCGCGGCGCCGACGCGGCCCGCCGCGCCGGTCAGCACGATCGTTCCAAGGGCCATGACCAGCAGTGTCGCATCCCGTCCGGCGTCAAGATCGGCGGGGGGTTCGATATTGATCATGAAAAAGGAGGGGGTGGCATCGTTTAATGATCAATACGGCGGCAATCCCGGAATTCGGTGCGACCATGGATAAGCGGCTGACCTGGGCCTCGACGCGCGGGGTTGATTCGCGTCCCGGACGCGTGCTTCGATCCCAATCGGCATAATTCGCGGAGACGGTCGCGACGCGGTGGAGGTGCGTTCAGGGTGCGCTCACGATCGGCTGGTTCGATCCTGGCTGGACTGGGCGCGGTGGCGCTCATCGGCACGGCGTCGCCGCCGGTGGCCGCGGACCCGACCCCGGACCCGTCCGGCGGCGCGAGCGGGTCGCCGAGCGAGTCGCCGAAGGACCCGCCGAGCGGGACCCCGAGCGAGACGCCGAAGGACCCGCCGAGCCAGACGCCCAGCGATCCGCCGAAGAGCGACCCTCCGAAGACCGATCCGCCCAAGACGGATCCCCCCAAGACCGACCCACCGAAGACCGACCCGCCCAAGACCGATCCGCCGAAGACGGATCCGCCGAAGACCGATCCGCCCGGCCCTCCGCCCACGAAACCGCCGCCGACCAAGGCGCCGACGAAGCCGCCGACCAAGCCGGGGACGGCGAAGACGCCCGTGCTGTCGCTCGGGCTGACGGTGTCGTCGGCGACGGTGCGTCCCGGCGGGTCGGTGACGGCGACCGTGCGGGTCGCGTCCGCGAACGCGGCGGCGACGGGCGCGGTGCTGCGGCTGTCGGCGTCGGGCGCCTCGGTCGGGCCGCGGACGCGGAGCCTCGGCGGCGTCGGGAGCGGCGGAGTCTCGGTGCGGGCGACGGTGCGGGCGCCGTCCGACGCCAAGCCCGGCGTGGTCACGCTGCGCGCCGAGGTGTCGGCGGCGAAGGCCAAGGGCGCGTCCGGCGCCTACAAGCTGATCGTCACCGACCCGGCGGGCGCGCCGCCGCCCGGGGTGAGCCTCGCGAACCTGCCGCCCGGCGTCCCGCCGCTGACCCCGTCCGGGTTCGACCCGCTGGCGGGCGTCGCGGTGCCGCGGGTGGCGCTGCCGCCGGTCGCCCCGCCGCGTGTCGCGCCGGAGACGGCGACAGGGCCGCTCGTCCCGGTGGCGAGCCTGCACACGCTGCCCGGCAAGCCGTTCACCGTGAACGAGCTGGGCGCGCTCCAGGCGGGGTTCCTCGCCGCGATGTCGTCGGCGGTGACGCTGCTGCTGCTCAGGCTGCGGCTCGCGCGCCGGGCCGCGCGGCGGCGGGACGCCGTCCCGCCGATACCGGTGCCGCTGCCGCCGCGGGCGGTCCGGCGGCGGCTCGTGCCCGCCGGGCGGCCGCTCACCGCGGCGCGGCTGCGCACCCTGCCGCCGCAGCCCGCGCACGTCCATTCGGTGCGGATCGTCTGGACGCCCGCCCGGTGACGGGTCCGGCCCGGCCGCTCAGCGGGCGAGGCGGATCAGGATGCGGCAGACCTCTTCGATGATCTCCGTCGCGTCGGCCTCGCTCTCGGCCGTCGCGATCTCCCGTCCGGCCTCGCCGATCACCGTCGTGAGGACGAGGCTCAGCACCTGCTCGGGACGTCCCGCGGGCTCCCCGCCGGACGGCCCGCCGAGCAGCTTCGTGTTCTGCGCGATCCACTTCTGCGCCCGGCTGCGCCGCATCAGCGACGACCCGGACGGCCCCTCCCCGGCGAGGAACAGCCGGGCCGCGTCCCGCCGCTCCCAGCACACCCGCAGGTAGGCGCGGGCGCCCGCGATGAACAGGGCGATCGGGTCGGACTCGCCGCCCTTGCGCGCCGCCGACACCGCCTGCGCCGCGCTCGCCTCCTGCTCGGCGGACAGCTCCTCCCACAGCGCGACGTACAGCCCGGCCTTGCCGCCGTAGTGGTGGTAGAGGCTGCCGACGCTGATCCCGGACCGCTCGACGATCTCGGCGATGCCCGCGTCGGCGTAGCCGCGGTCGGCGAACACCTCCAGCGCCGCGGACAGCAGCGCCTGCCGGGTCGCGTCGGCCCGCGCCCACTGGCGCCCGCCGCCTCCGCCCGTGTCCGTGCCCGGGTCGCCGTCGTCCGCCCCGTTCACGTGCCGCGCCCTGCCCGTCCGCATCCCACCATGGTGCCAGGCCGCGTCCGCCCGCACCCGTGTCACACGGCTCAGAACAGGAGGGTCAGTACCAGTGGTGGGACGACCACCACGCCCACGCGCCGCACGGGTCGGTGTAGCGGGCCTTGATGTATCCGAGCCCCCAGGCGATCTGCGTCGGGGTGCTGGTACGCCAGTCGGGTCCCGCGCTCATCATCTTGGAGCCGGGCAGCGCCTGCGGGATCCCGTACGCCCCGCTGCCGGGGTTCTCCGCGCGCTCGTTCCAGCCGCTCTCGTGGTTCCACAGCGTCAGCAGCGACGACCAGCAGCGCCCCCATCCCTTGAGGGCGTTCATCTTCTTGCCGTACTCCTTGTTCTGCGCGGCGCTCGGGTTCATCTTGGCGAGCCGCTCGCGCTCCTGCTGCTCCTTCAGCTTCGCGCGGGCCGCCGCGTCCCGCTTCGCCTTCTCCTTGAGCCGCTTCATCTCGCGCTGGTGCAGCTCGTACGCGCGCTTCTTCGCGGCGGCGATCGCGTCGGCGGTGACCGCGTCCATGTCGGACGCCGACGTCAGCTTGGCGAGCATGTCGTTGGTCGACAGGTCGGGGGCCGCCGCCTTCGGCGGCTTCGCGCCGCCGTCGACGAAGCGGCCGATGTCGACCAGCACGACCGCCGCCGCGAGCGCGCCGATCGCGACGATCATGATCGTCACATTGCTCGTGAGCAGCCGCCGCAGCCGCCGTCCCCCGGACGGACGGTCGTCCAGCGGGTCGGCCGGGGCGCGCGGGGCGGGCACCCGCGGTCGGCGCTCGTCCCGGACGCCGCGTGCCTGGTCGGGCCCCGGTCGGCGGGCCGCGCGCCGCCCGCCGGAACGGGCGCGCCCGGCGGGGGCGGTGGGACGTCTGCGCGTGCCGTGACTCTGTGGCATAGGAGAAGACTGCCTTATCGCCCGGGGTCCTGTCGCCGGAGGACGGCCGCCGTCGGCGACCGGCCGCCGTCCGCGCGGCGAGTACCGTCTGCTGAGCAAGTACGGGGACAGAGTGGCACACGGTTCACCCGCCGCGCCCTTATCCGCGTCGTTCGTCCGGGTTCAGCAGTTCGACGTCGCCCGCCGCGAGCCGCGCGGGCTGCAGCGCCTCGAACACGTCGCGGTGCATGTCGTCGAAGACGGCGAGCGCGCTTTCCGGCGCTTCGAGCGCGAGGGCGACCTCGTTGGCCCGGTCGCGCCCGGCGGCGGTGATCCGGACGAGCGTCGCCCGCCGGTCGCGCGGATGGGGCGTCCTGGCGACGAACCCCGCCGCCTCCAGTTGGTCGACCGTGAGCTTCACCGTCGTCGGGTGCACCATCAGGATCCGGCCGAGCGTGCTGAGCCGCGCCTGCCCGCGGGTGGTCAGCGCGAGCGTGGTCAGCAGGAAGTAGCCGGTCCGGGAGAGGTCGAGCCCCTTCAACTCGGCGTCCAGGGCCTTCTTGAGCAGCTGGTTGAGCCGTCCCACCGCGCAGATCGCCATGAACGGCCAGGGGCCGCCGCTGAGGCCCTGCGCCTCCCAGCGGTCCCGGACGCCCATGACCAAGGGGTCCACCCCGTCCGCCGGATCGCCCGCGAGATCCTCCGCGAGGTCCTCCGCGAGGTCCCCCGCGAGATCCTCGGTGACGTCGGCGGTCGCGTCTGCAGTCATGTCGTCGTCGTCCTGTCGCGCCTCGGTTCCACCGGCCGATCGTAGCTTCGGACAAATCCCCTATGTAAGTACTCGCTTCTTAGACCTTCTTCCAATAGAGTGCCTCAGATCACAGGCGGTGCCCGAGTGCTTGCCAGGGCCCGTGGCGTCGCGTGTGGTCCCGGGTCTCGGCCGAGGCCACGGTGGCGCGCGAACGAGCAGGACGCGGCGCCGCCGTGCCCCGGTGAGGGCCGGAGCATCGGATGAGCGCCGACGTCCGAGAACGAAGGAGGCTGGCATGTCCCTTCACGACCCTCCCGCCGGGCACCCCCGCGGCGGCCCGCCCCGTCCGGCGGCGGACACCGGCTGATGGCCGCGAGCCTGGCCAAGGCCCCCGACCTCGCGCGCAGGCGGTTCGGACGCGCCCTCGACGAGACCGGGCTGCTGTGCGTGACCCTCCTCGAAGGGCTGCGCCGCACCTGGGACCTGCGCCAGTGGTGGGGCGAGTTCGTCGAGCAGTGCTGGTTCCTCGCGCGGGTGACGAGCGTCCCGGTGATGCTCATCGCGGTGCCGCTCGGCGCGACCATCTCGCTGCAGGTCGGCGACATCGCGCGGCAGCTCGGCGCGCAGTCGGGCACCGGCGCGCTGCTGACCGCCGCGATGATCCAGCAGGTGGCGCCGCTCGCCGCCGCGCTGCTGGTGTCCGGCGTCGGCGGGTCGGCGATCACGTCCGACATGGGCGCGCGCAACATCCGCGACGAGCTCGCGGCGATGGAGGTCATGGGCATCAACCCGATCCACCGCCTGGTCACCCCGAGGCTGTGGGCGGCGAGCACGGTGTCCGGCCTGCTCTGCTCGGTGGTGATCCTCGCGGGCGTCGTGGGCGGCTACTACTTCAACGTCATCCAGCAGGGCGTCAGCCCCGGCGCGTTCTTCGACGGCGCGACGACGCTGCTCCAGTTCTCCGACCTGGTGATCACGCTGTTCAAGGCGTGGGTGTTCGGGTTCATCGCCGCCGCGGTCGCCTGCTACATGGGCATGAACTGCGACTACGGCCCGGTCGGGGTGGGCCGCGCGGTGAACCGCGCGGTGGTGGTCACCTCGATCGTGGTGTTCGCGACGAACTACATCCTCACCATGCTCTACCAGGTCCTCTTCCCACCGAGGTTCTGATGGTCGCCATTACCCCCGTCCGCAGGCTGGGCCGGGCCGTGCGGGGCCGCGCCGCCGGGCTCGTGCCGTCGGCCGACCTGCCGGTCTTCCTCGGCCGCGTCCTGTACCACCTGTTCGTCGACATCATCCTGCGCCGCAAGTACGGCAAGACGCTCGCGAAGCAGGTCAGCGACATCACGGTCGGCGTCGGCGCGCTCGTCATCGGCGGCGGCATGATCTTCGTGATCGCGACGATGTCGCTCGCCACCGGCGCGATGGTCGGCCTCCAGGGCTACCCCGGGCTGGAGCGCATCGGCGCGGAGGCGTTCACCGGGCTCGTGTCGTCCTACTCCAACGTCCGCGAGGTCACCCCGATCATCGCGGGCGTCGCGCTGGTCGCGCAGGTCGGCACCGGGTTCACCGCCGAGATCGGCGCGATGCGGATCTCCGAGGAGATCGACGCGCTGGAGGTCATGGGCATCAACTCGCTGGCCTACCTCGTGTGCACGCGGGTGGCCGCCGGGGTCATCGCGCTGGTGCCGCTCTACCTCGTCTCGCTGTTCATGGCGTTCTGGGCCACCAGGTTCATCACGATCCAGTACTTCGGTCTGTCGCCCGGCATCTACGACTACTACTTTCACCTCTACCTCCCGCCGATCGACGTCTTCTACAGCGTCATCAAGGTGGCGGTGTTCGCGTTCATCATCATGTTCATCCACTGCTACCGCGGCTACTACGCGGCGGGCGGCCCGGTGGGCGTCGGCGTCGCCGCCGGGCGCGCCATCCGGGAGTCCACCATCCTGATGATCCTGATGAACCTGGTCCTGTCGTACATCTTCTGGGGCCACGGCAGCACGGTGAGGTTGACCGGATGAGCGACGAGACACTGTCCGCCCGCTCCCGGACGATCTTCGGCCTGGTCGGCGCCGGGGTCATCGCGGCGGCCGCGGCGTTCGTCGCGCTCGGGTCGACGCAGTCGCACGAGGGCTCGACCTACTACGACGCGAGCTTCGGACGCGCCGGGCAGGGCCTCGACCCCGGCAAGTCGGACGTGAAGGTCCGCGGCATCGCGGTCGGCACCGTCGACAAGATCACGCTGTCCGGCGACGGGCGCGTCAACGTCCGGTTCCGGGTCGACAAGGGGATCAGGGTCGCCGACACGGCGGTCGCGTCCGTCGAGCCGATCTCGGTGTTCGGCCCGAAGGACCTCACGCTCGAACTCGGCGAGCACGAGCTGACCGGCCCCTACCTGAAGGACGGCGGACGGGTCGTGAAGACCCACGACCCGGAGGAGCTGTCCGACACGGCCTGGCCGACCTACCGGCTCACCAAGGCCATCGACCCGGACGAGGTCGGCACCATCCTGCGCGTGTTCGGCTCCGGCCTGTCCGGCCAGGGCCCCGCGCTGCGCCGGACGATCGGCAACGGCGCCACCGTCATCGACGCGACCCACAAGGACAGGGCCGCGATCCAGGCGCTGCTGGACGACATCAACGGCCTGTCGGGCACGTTCGCCTCGCGCGGCGACACGATCACCGGGCTCGCGGGCGACTTCAACCGGCTGTCGAGGGCGGTCAGCGACCGCCCGGACAAGGTGTCGCAACTCCTCGACCAGTCGAGCCGCCTCGGCGACACGCTCGGCACGAGCCTGCAGCGGCACGGGCGGAACCTCGGCGCGATCATCGACTCGGGCGGGCAGGTCGCGGCCGTGGTGAACGGCCAGATCCGCAACCTTCCCGTCATGGAGGACAGCCTCACCGGGTTCTTCGGCCTGCTGGCGCAGATCATCCGCGTCCCCGGGCCGGAGGGCACGCTGATCGCGCAGGCGCGCGACGACCTCCCGTTGGACATCTGCCAGATCCTCATCGACATCTGCCCCGTCAAGCCCGCGCGGACGGCCTTCGACACGCCGCTCCCCGGGGCGGGCGCGGGAGGGCGGCCGTGAGCCCGCGCCTGCGCGGCAAGGCCGCGCGCGGCCCCGAGTACGCCACGATCGTGAAGTTCCTCGCGTTCGTGGCGGTGACCGGGCTGCTCACCTTCTACATCGGGCAGCAGATCCTCGGCACGAGCTTCGCCCCCCGCTACCGGCTGACGGCGACGTTCGACGACGTCACCGGCCTGCTGGAGGGCGACGCGGTGAAGGTCGCCGGGACGCCCGTCGGCCAGGTCAAGGGCATCAAGGTGGTGCGCGGCAAGGCCGTGGTCGAGCTGGCGGTCGACAAGGACGTGCGCGTCCCGTCCGACTCGACGGCCGCGATCCGGTGGCGCAACGTGATGGGGCAGCGGGTCGTCTACCTGGAGCCCGGGACGAGCCAGACCAAGCTGGGCGACGGCGACCGCGTCCCGCGCACCCGCTCGGTCGTCGACCTCGGCGACATCGTGAACAGCCTCGGCCCGCTGACCCGCAACCTCGACCCGAACCAGCTCAACAAGATCCTGTTCTCGTTCTCCCAGGCGCTCGACGGCAACGAGCGGAACATCTCGCTGCTGACCGACAACCTGGACGCGCTGCTCCAGACCTTCGCCGCCCGCAAGAACACGATCAAGGGGATGATCGCGGACTACGAGACGGTCAGCGCGGCGGTCGCCACCCGCGACCGGCAGATCGCCGCGAGCGTCGACAACCTGGCGTCGCTGACGAAGGTCTTCGCGAACAACCGGCGGCTGCTGGAGAGCGCGGTCGTGGAGATCTCCGGCGTGACCACCAACCTCAACCAGGTGCTCGGCGGCAACGACGCGCAGCTCGCCCGCATCATCGACAACCTCGGAAAGTTCGCCGAGACGTTCCGCCTGAACGTCGACGATCTGGAGACGATGGTGCGGCAGTTGCCGCTGACGCTGCGGCAGCTCTTCGCGTCCGCGAACGGCGGCCACTACCTTCGCACCAACGCGCTCTGCCTCAACATCATGCAGGGCCCGTGCCCGTTCCCGATGCAGCTGCCGAGGTCGCCCGGCGCCGGGTCGCCGTCCACCGACGACCTCTCGAAGCTGAAGAAGATGCTGCTGGGGGTGGGCGGCTGATGGCGCTGAAGTCGCTGCGCGACGTCGACCAGAAGCTCGTCGCGATCGTCACCCTGGCCGCGCTCGCGGCGGGCTGCGTGTTCGCGTTCGCGGTCGGCCAGCTCCACCTGTTCGAGCGCGGCTACACGATGAGCGGCGAGTTCACCGACGCGGCCGGGCTGAAGAAGGGCCAGGACGTCCGCGTCGCGGGCGTGAAGTCGGGACGGGTCACCTCGGTCCGGCCCGACTTCCGGCACGGCAAGATCATCGTCACCTGGCACGTCGACGCCGGGATCGACCTCGGCCCGAAGACCCGCGCGGAGATCCAGACGACGACCCTGATGGGCGGCCGGTACCTGCGGTTGTCCGGGCCGGTCGCGAAGCCCTACATGGCGGACGTCCCCGAGGCGCGGCGGCGGATCCCGCTGGCGCGCACCAGCGTCCCGTTCACCGTCCCGGACGCGCTGGAGGGGGCGCAGAACATCGTCGGCACGCTCGACCAGCGCAGCATCGACAAGCTGCTCACCGAGGTCACCCGGATCAAGTCGCCGGGCGCGGTGAAGCTGCGCCGCGTCCTCGTCAACGTCCAGGACCTGTCGCGCATGCTGAACGACTCCTACCCCGAGGTCCAGAAGCTGATCGAGAACAGCAGGACGATCACCGGCACGCTCGCCGCGAAGGACGCGAAGCTACGCGAGATCCTCGACGCCAGCCAGGTGCTGCTGCGGACGCTCGTCCAGCGGCGGAACGAGCTGGCGGCGACGATCGGGCAGGGCAGCAGCACGGTCCGGACGCTGTCGAACGTGATCTCCCGGAACCAGAAGGAGATCGACTCGCTGCTCGACAACCTGCACCTGCTGACCACCCGTCTCGCGCCCAACATGGACGCGCTCAACACCGACTTCTCGCTGCTCGGCCCGACGTTCCAGCAGGTCGCCAACCTCAAGGGCAACGGCCCGTGGATCGAGGGCGTGCTCACCGGGCTCGGCCCGCTGCAGCCGCCCGGACCGATCTCGACGCGACGCCAGCAGGGAGGCGGCTGATGAGGAAGATCGCCGCCACGCTCGGGCTCGCCATGGTCGCGTCGCTCGGCGGGTGCTCGGCCGTCCCGTCCGGCGGGGACGGGCGCACGATGGTCGTCTACGTCCCGAAGGCCCGGTCGTTCTACCCGGAGTCGAAGGTCAAGGTGATGGGCGCGGACGTCGGCCTCGTCGACAAGGTCGAGAACCAGGGCGACAAGGTGAAGGTGACGTTCCACCTGCGGCGGGACGTCCCGCTGCCGCGCGGGGTGCAGGCGTCGATCGTCCCGCTGAACCTGATCGGGGAGCGGAACCTCGTCCTGCATCCGGCGTGGCACCCGGGCGAGCCGAAGGAGACGGCGGACGTCATCCCGATCGAGCGCACCCACGTCCCCGTCGAGGTGGACGACGCGCTCAGCTCGTTCACGAACCTCGCGAACGCGCTCGACCCGACGAAGATGCGGACCGCGCTCGGCACCGCCGCCGACACGGTGAACGGCAACGGCAAGGAGTTCAACGCGACGCTTGAGCAGAGCGCCCGCCTGGTCGAGAACGTCGCCGGGCAGGACGAGGAGCTGATCGAGGTCGCGCGGAACCTCAGCCGCCTCGCCGGGGTGGTGCGCGGACGCGAGCAGGTGCTCGGCACGGTGATCCGCGACTTCGGCGAGGCCAGCCGGGTGCTCGCGAGCGAGCGCGGCGACCTGCAGCGGCTCATCGACGGCGTCCTCGAACTGGCGAAGAACGGCGACAAGCTGCTCAGGAAGTACAAGGGCGACCTGCCGTACGACCTCGCCGTCCTGACCCGGACGGCGCTCGTCCTGAAGGGCAACACCAAGGAGGTCGCGCAACTGCTGCACGTCCTCCCCGGCATCAGCGAGGCCCTGATCGGCGGCTACAACCCGAAGAACAAGTCGCTGCAGATCAGGTTCGCCACCGACGCGTTCCTGCGGACGTGGCTCAAGGGCCTGATGAACAGCGACAACGTGGGCTGCCCGCTGCCCGAGCCCAACTCCAACTGTCCCTGGCAGAACGGAGCGAACTGATGGGCCGCCGACTTCTGATCGTCCTGGCGCTGGTCCTCGCGGCCGCGGGCTGCTCGTACAAGACGGCGGGCTCGCCGGGCGGCGGCCTGAGGCTGACCGCCACGTTCGACGACGTCCAGGGGCTCGTCGCCGGGCACAGCGTGAAGATGTCCGACATCACGATCGGCAGCGTCACGAAGGTCGAGCTGGTCGGCTACAAGGCGCGGGTGACGCTGTCGATCGAGGACGACGTCCGGGTCCCGAAGGGCACCAGCGCCGAGATCAAGGTGACGTCCCTGCTCGGGGAGAACTACGTCGACCTGCGGATGCCGCCCGGCGCGCGGATGGACCGGGGACCGTTCCTCGCCTCCGGCGACCGGATCGCCGAGACCAGCGTCCAGCCCGCGTTCGAGCAGGTCGTCGGGCAGGCCGGGCCGCTGATCCAGAAGCTCGCGGGCAACGACGTCGCCGCCGTCGTGAACGCCGGGGCCACCGCGCTGGACGGCAACGGCCACACGCTGAACAAGACGATCGCGCAGACGAGCGACCTGCTCCGGATGTTCGCCGAGCAGCGCCGCGAGCTGGGCGAGTCCGTCGACCGGTTCGCGCGGCTCGGCCGGTCGCTCGCCAAGGGCTCGGACGCGCTCGACGAGGCCCCCGGCCGGCTGGAGCGCACGACCCGGATGCTGAACGACGACAAGTACAAGATCATCAAAACGGTCGACCGGCTGACGAAGATGGCGCGCGAGCTGAACGACAAGGTGCTGGAGGGGCGCATCCGCCGGTTCCGCGCCCTGCTGAACGACGTCGATCCCGTCCTGCGGCAGCTCGGCAGCGACCGCAAGCGGCTCACCGCCCTGGTCGACGGCCTGGTCGAGTTCAGCGACAAGCTGCCGAAGGCCAGCTACGACGGCCAGCTCCTGCTGTACCCGATCGTCCGGATCGTCTGGCCGGACGGCACGCCGATCTTCCCCGGCCTCAGCGCCCCGCCGAAGGCGAAGAAGGCGCCGGGCGCGCGGGGGGACGGGACGCCGAAGCTGCCGAAGGAGCTCGAAGGCGCCCTGCCCGACCTCGACGAGATCCTGGGAGGACGGGGATGAGCCGGCGGCTGACGATGAACCTGGCGGTCTTCGCCGGGCTCGCCGTGCTGATGGCGGTGTGGGCGTTCAGCAACGTCATCCGGTTCGACTTCATCGACCGGCCGTACCACATCACGGTGGAGTTCGAGTCGTCGCCGGGCCTGCACCCGAACTTCGAGGTCGACTACCTCGGCCTGCGGGTCGGCAAGATCGACTCGGTGCGGCTGGCGAAGGACCGGGTCGTCGTCCGGCTGGACATCGACCGGGGCGTCAAGATCCCGCAGGGCGTGCGGGCGGCGGCGGCCCGCAAGTCGGCGGTCGGCGAGCCGGTGGTCGAGCTGACCCCGGGCCCCGGCAGGGCCGGGGCGCCGCCGATGCGGCCCGGCACGGTGATCCCGATGTCGCAGACCAAGGTCCCGCCCAAGTACGGCGACCTGTTCGGCGCGGTCATCGACACGCTCAAGGCCGTCAACCCCGACGACGCGAAGGTGCTCACGCACGAGCTGGCCGAGGGCTGGTCCGGACGCGAGGACTCGCTCCGCCAGATCATCAACGGCGGCGACGACCTCACCAAGACGTTCGCGGAGAACACCGAGCTGCTCGACGGCCTCACCAAGGACCTCGGCCGCGTCACCCGGGTCCTGAACCAGAACCGCGGGTCGCTCGGCGCGGGCGTCGACAACCTCGCCGCGCTGATCCAGGCGCTCAGCCAGGTGCGCGGCCAGATCGCCGAGCTGCGCGACCGCGGGCCCGGGCTGCTCGACACCGTCAACGACCTGCTGGACAGGACCGGGCCCGACTTCGGCTGCGCCGTGGACGCGCTCGGCACGTGGGGCGTCTCCCGCTACAACCCCGGCTACCTGAACGACCTGAGCGACACCCTCAGGTACGCGCCTCAGCTGAAGGTCGTCCTGGACAACGTGATCGGGGTCGACCAGGGCAAGCCCGTCCTGAACGTCGTCTTTCAGGTCACGCTGAAGAAGCTCGCGACCGTCGAGTACAAGTACCCGCTGGCGCAGCCGCGGGTGAACCAGGTGCCGACCTGCCCCGGCGGGCGGACGCCCGCCGTGACCAAGCAGAAGCCCTACAGGGCGAAGGATCCGGGTAAGACGATCCCCACTCACGATCCGTCGCTCGACCAGAAGAACCTGCAGGCCAGGAAGGCCGCGAACAACGGCGGCGACTCTTCCGGCGGACCGCCGGCGTGGCTGGTGTACGTCCCCCCGGTCATCGCCCTGCTGGTGCTGATCAGGGTCATGATGGGCTCGGTGCCCGTGGTGTCCCGCCTTGCCCGCCTGCGTCGGCGCAAGGACTGACCCCAACCGCGAGGAGTACCCGAAGTGACAGCCAAGACCACCAAGGACGAGGCCGTCCAGGACGAGGCGGTCCCGGTCGAGGCGGACGCGGCCGAGGCGGACGCGGTCGAGGCGGACGCGGCGACCGAGGCGGCGGAGGCGTCGGCCGAGGAGGCGGCGGCCGTCGTGCGGAAGGCGCGTCCGGCGGCCAAGCGGAAGCGCCGGGTCCGGGTCATCGAGGTCATCGACGACGAGGACCTGGACGACGTCCTGGAGGCGCTCGACGCCGAGGACGAGGCCGAGGAGGCGGAGGAGGAGGTCGCGCCCCGTCCCGCCAAGCCGAAGCCGAAACCGAAGCCGAAGCCGGTCGCGAAGGCGAAGCCGCCGAAGCCCCGCCCGCCCGTCGAGGCCGTGGAGGCGGAGGACGAGGAGCCACCGGCCGGGCCGCGCGCCGCGGGGCAGACGGTGTTCGGGATGGGCGCGCCCCAGGCGGTCGTGGTGGTCGTCCTGGTCGCGCTGCTGGCGAGCCTCGCGCTCTGGCAGTGGCGCAGCGCGAGTTCCCAGTCGTCCAAGCAGGACGAGCGCGAGGCGGTGAGCAAGGTCGTGTCCGCCTACGGGGACATCGTCTACAACTACAACGCCGGTAACTACCAGGCGCAGTCGGCGAAGGTGCAGAAGTTCCTCGCGGGCGACCTGCTGGAGGAGTACAAGAAGAACGTGGTGCCCTCCGTGGCCAGCGCGTTCCAGGCCAATCCGCAGATGCTCCTCACCACGAAGACCGACCAGGTGTTCGTGGGCGGCGTCGACGGCCGGTTCGCCACGGCGGTGCTCATGCTGGACCTCACGTTGAAGAACAAGAGCAGCACGGTCGACGAGCCCGCGACGCTGCTGCGGCTCTCGCTGGGCAAGATCGACGGCCAGTGGAAGATCACCCAGCAGTACCCGTCCGGCGTCAACGACCAGAACAGGAACCGGCAGCAGGGCGGGCTGCCCTCGGTTCCGGGCGGGGCCGGGACGTCGCCGTCGCCGAAGGCGGAGAAGAGCGGCAAGCCTAAGGACTGACGGCGAACCGGACGCGACCACCCCGGGCGGAAGCCGCACGGGGTGGTCGCGCGTTATGCGGACGACCGGAACGCACGACGAAGGCGGGGCATCATGTCGACCGTGACGGAGCGGCAGGAAGGGCGGGGCGCGGTCGTCCCCGACCCGCTGGTGCACGAGTTCGGCGCGCTGCTCAGCGCGGCGTCGGCGCTGGAGCGGATCGCGGGCCGCGAGCTGGAGCGCCGCTGCGGCATCCGGCACGCCGTGTTCGAGGTGCTGCTGAAGCTGTCCCGGCCGGGGGAGGGGCCGCTGACGATGGGCGACCTCGCCGCCGACCTGATCCTGACCAGCGGCGGCATGACCCGGATCGTCGACCGGATGGAGGACGCCGGGTTCGTCCGCCGGACGCAGGCGGCGGGCGACCGCCGCCGCCAGCTCGTGGAGCTGACCGCCGCCGGGCGCGCGAAGCTGGACGAGGCGCTGCGCGTCCACGCCGAGACGCTGCGGGAGCACTTCGCCGGGCCGCTTCCGGACGAGCAGCGCCGCGTCCTGGTGGACGCCCTGCGCACCCTCCGCGCGACGGCCCGCGCGGAGCTCGGCGCGCTGCACTGACCGCTCCCGCCCCGCCCCGGGGCTTGTTCGACCTGCCTGTTTGATGGTTAGGTATGCCTAAGTTAGGTAACCCTAACTCCATGACCGGAGGAGGCACGGTGGCGGGAGCGGAGACCACGCGGACCGGAGCGGGGACCGGGCGGGCGACCGGGCGGGGGCCGACGGCGGCGGAGCGCGCCCGCACCCTCGCCTACGGGATGGCGGACGGCGCCCTCACCGTGCCCGGCGTCCCCCAGGCGCCCGTCCCCGCGCACACCACCGACCGGGGCGGGCGGCCGCTGCTGCTGTTCCGGTCGGCGTCGCCGGTCCGCGCCGCGCTCGCCGCCGCGCCCGCCGGGACGCCCGGCCCGCCCGCCGTGCTGCGGGTCTGCGACGTCGCGCCGGTCGCGCTCGCCGACCGGATCCGCGGCCGGGCGTGGCTGCGCGGCCGCCTGACCGAGGTCCCGGACGCCGAGCTGCGTCCCGCCGTGCTCCGCCTCGCGCACGCGCACCCGCGTCCCGAACTGCTCGACCTCGCCGCCGTCCGGGACGCCCCGCGCGGGGGCGAGCGGGAGTGGACGATCCTCGCCCTCGACGTCGAGCGGGTCGAGATCGAGGACGCCTGGGGCGCCGCCGCCCTCGGACCGGAGGAGTACGCGGACGCCGCCCCCGACCCGTTCGTCGCCGTCGAAGCCGGCATCCTCACCCATCTCGACAAGTGCCACCGCGACGAGCTGACGCGGCTCCTGCCGGACGCGGCGCCGTCCGGGCCCGTCCGGCCGCTCGGCCTCGACCGGCACGGGCTGTGGCTGCGCCGCTCCGCACCGCCGCCGAGCGGGCCGCCGCCGTTCGACCTCCGGGTGCCGTTCCCCGAGCCGGTCAGTGATCTCCACGGCCTGCGGCGCGTCTACCGACGCCTGTTCGCGCGGGCCACCCCGTAGCGAACCCGTACCACGTACGTACCCGGCCCGCACCGGCGCGCCCGACATGGCGGTGATCTCCCGGATGGTGCGCGGGGGGTCCGGAGCGGGATGCTCTTCTCACCGGCCGAGGGACATCGACCGTCCCCCGACCGGAACGACCCGATCGCCGGCTCGCCCTCGCGGGGTGGGTGAGCCGGCGACGGGAACCGTACCGGGCGGCGGGGGCGCCGGTGCGCCCCCGGCCGGGCCTTCGGCCCCGGTGGGGGCTCCGATGGGGGTCGGGGGACCCCAGCGGGACGAGCGGGTGGTCCGGCGCCGCGAGAACGACGGGGGCGCGGCCCGGGCCACTGCTCGTGATTGGCCGTTTCCGGCGTCGGAGCCGGGACGCAGGCTGGGGACATGACCGGACACCATCCGCAGACCCGAGCCGTCCACCCGCCGGTGCTCCAGCCCGCGGGGAGCCGTCCGCTCGGCGTGCCGATCTACCAGGGCCACCTTTTCGCGTTCGACGCCGCCGACGACCTCGCCGCCGCCTTCCACGGCCCGGACGAGGCGTACATGTACGCGCGGATGAGCAACCCGACCGTCCGCTCCCTCGAACACGCCCTCGCCGAACTGGAGGGCGGGCGGGGCGCGCTCGCCACCGGGTCGGGCATGGGGGCCGTCAACGCCGTCCTGATGGGGCTGCTGCGCGGCGGCGACCACGTCATCGCGCAGACGGCCCTCTACGGAGGGACGTTCGCGCTGCTCCAGGACCTCGCCGAGCGGTGGGGCGTCGATGTCACGTTCGTGCCGGGCGACGACCCGGACGAGGTGCGCGACGCGCTCCGTCCCGAGACCCGCCTCCTCTACCTGGAGACGGTCGCGAACCCCACCACGCACGTGACGGACCTGCCCGCGTTCACCGCCGCCGTCCAGGGGACGGACGTGCTGACCGTCGTCGACAACACCTTCGCCCCCCTCCTGTGCAGGCCGATAGAGCACGGCGTCGACATCGTCATCCACTCAACGACGAAGTACCTGAGCGGGCACGGCGACGTCATCGGCGGCGCCGCCGTTTTCGCCGACTCCGACGTCCACCACCGCGTGTGGCACCACGCCGTCGAACTCGGGTCCGTCGCCGACCCGTTCGCGGCGTGGCTGACCGTCCGGGGGCTCGCGACGCTGCCGCTGCGCGTGGCGAGGCAGAGCGAGTCCGCGCTCGACCTGGCGCGCCGCCTCGCGACGCACCCGGCCGTCGCGCGCGTCCACTACCCGGGGCTCGCCGACCACCCGCAGCACGACGCGGCGCGGCGGCTGCTGCCGGACGGCCGCGGCGGCGTCCTCGCCTTCGAGCTGACCGGCGGGCGGGCGGCCGGACGCGCGTTCTCCGACGCCGTCCGGCTCATCTCGCTCGGCCCGTCGCTCGGCGACGTGGCGTCGCTCGTGATGCACCCGGCGAGCACGTCCCACCGGCAGATGGACGCCGCGTCCCTCGCCGCCGCCGGGATCGGCGAGGGAACCGTGCGGCTGTCGGTCGGCCTCGAGCACCCCGACGACCTCTGGGCCGACGTCGAGCAGGCCCTCGCCAAGGTCGGCCGGGGCGGGACCGGCTAGAGGTAGAAGCCGGTCGCGGTGGCGGGCGCGTCCCGGTTCTCCGGGCGCCGCTCGCCCTTGCGGAGCGCCGCCAGCTCGGCGAGCGTCGCGCCGTCCGCGGACACCTCGGCGGGGTCGGCGTCCGTGCCGTCCAGCCAGGCCACGGACTCGGCCCGGGTGAGCCGTCCCACCTCGATCTGCGCGAGGCAGCGGCCCGGCCGGACGACCGCCGGGTGCAGCATCGCGAGATCCTCGTTGGTGGTGATCGCGACGAGGACGTCCCGGCCCTGCCCGAGCATCCCGTCGGTGAGGTTCAGCAGCCGCGACAGGCCCTGGCCCGTCGACTGCTTCGCCTCGCCGCGGATCAGCTCGTCGCAGTCCTCCAGGACGAGCAGCCGCCAGCGCCGGTTCTCGTCCTCGTCGTCGCCGTCGCCGACCGCGACCTCCATCAGGTAGCTGGGCGTGCCGAACAGCGCCTCCGGGTCGAGGACGCAGTCGGACTGGCACCAGTCCTTCCAGGCGCGGGCGAGGGCGCGCAGCGCCGTCGTCTTGCCGGTGCCGGGCGGGCCGTGCAGGAGCAGCAGCCGTCCGGACACGTCCTCGCGGGTGAGCGCCATGACCTCGTCGAGCGCCTCGGCCACCCGCGCGGTGTAGTTGGGCCGGATGTCCGCCCACGAGTCGGCGGTGATCGCGCGCTCGTTGCGGACGGGCCCGTGCGTCCCCATGTGCCAGAAGCCCATCTCGACGCTGGACTCGTCCACCTTCGGCGGCTCGGTCGCGTCCTTGACGGACGCGTCGAAGACCTCCTGCGCCAGCTCGTCGCTCACCGCGGACACGGCGACGTACGCGACGCCGCTCTTCCACCGGTTCGTCAGCAGCGTCCAGCCGTCGCCCTCGGCGAGCACCGACTCCTTGCCCTTCTCGTGCGCGACCCGCACGAGCCGCGCGTCGCCGGGACGCAGCGGCGCGTCCGCCCGGACGTTCTCCAGCCGCGTCGACCGCGACCACGGCTGCTCCCCGGACGCGAACGGGCGCAGCGACAGGACGTCCATGACGTCGGCGGGCGAGTTGTTGTCGCTCAGGTTGAAGACCACGGGCAGCGTCGACTCGGCACCCGGGTCCGTGACGTTCTCCCTGGGCTCGACGAGATGAAGGACTTCGCGCGACCTCTCCTGCGACGTGGTCATGCCAAGAATGATCGAGGTCGGCGGTGGACAGCGTCCACCGATTTAGCGGCGGTCAGCCCTCGTCGCGGGCGGCGCGGCGGGCCTCGGCCTCCTCCAGGTCGAGCTTCTCCGCCTCCTCCGGCGTCGGGGCCGTGCCGCCGAGGTAGGCGGGCTGCCACCAGGTCTCGCCCGGTTTCGGGACGTCCGGGTACTCCCGCTGCGCCTTCTCCAGCAGCTCCGACATCGCGGCGTGCAGGTCGAGGGTGACCTGGTCGTAGTCGTCGCCGCGCTTCGGGTGCATGGGCTCGCCGACGAGGATCGTCACCGGCACGCCGCGCTGCAGCAGGCGGCGCTTGTGGCCCTTCGTCCAGAGCCGCTGCGGGCCCCAGACCGCGACCGGGATCAGCGGCACCTTGCCCGCCACCGCCATCCGCACCGCGCCGCTCTTGATCTCCTTCACCGTGAACGAGCGGCTGATCGTCGCCTCCGCGAACACCCCGACGATCTCGCCCGACTTCAGCGCCCGCAGCGACGCCGCGTAGGACGAGGCGCCCGCGTCGCGGTCGACGGGGATGTGCTTCATCCCCCGCATCAGCGGCCCGCCGATCCGGTTGTCGAAGATCTCCTTCTTGGCCATGAACCGCACCAGCCGCTTGGCCGGGTGCGCGGTGAGGCCCGCGAAGATGAAGTCGAGATAGCTGACGTGGTTGCTGACGAGCACCGCGCCGCCGGTGCGGGGGATACGGTCGGCCCCCTCCAACCGGATCTTGATGTTCAGGACTTTGAACACGGCCTGAGCGGTCTTGATCACCGGCGGGTACACGATTTCGGGCATGTGAGCACCGTACTTGCTCCGTTCATGATCAGCGAGCGTCGGGCGGGCTTCGCGATGGATCGCACAACGGGCCGGAAACCTGAGAAGGTAAGGGGGTGACGTGATCCGCTGACGGCCGAAAGGGCCCCCGAAGGGTGAAAGGGGATGAGCATGGAACCGTTGGACGCGGCGGCGGACGTGCACGCGCTCATCCGCGACGTGCTTCCCGCCCTGGCGCCCAGCGCCTGGTTCGATTCCGGCACCTCCGAGGTCGTGCTCCCCGTCGGACGCTCGGAGGCCCGCGCCTCCAGCTGGACGGTGCTGGAACGCTGCGCCCGGGCCCCCCGCTCGGCGTGGCCGCGGGTGGTGGACGAGTGGGTCCGCGAGGTCGGCGACCGCGCGTTCCTCGCCGTGGGGGAGATGGAGCTCTTCGGGGACGTCCGGGAGCTGCTGCGGCTGCGCATCGTGCCGAAGCTCGCGCCCCGCGACCGGGAGGGGCTCGTCGTCGTCCCGGCGGGCGACCACTTCGACGCCATGGTCATGATCGAGCACCCGCGCTACGGCGGCCCCCTCACCAAGGCCCGCGCCGGGCTGCTCGGCCTGCACAAGCTCGGCTATGTGATGACGAACACGCACGACCGGGAGCTGGCCGACGTCGCCGTCCGCGACCAGCCGCTGCTGCCGGGACGCAACGTCCGCGTCGTCTCGAAGCCGGGCAGCCGCTACGTCTCGGCGCTGCTCAGCGAGGTCGACCAGTTCCTCCCGTGGCCGAACGAGCACGGCGCGCTGGTCGGCGTCCCCTGCCACAGCACGTTGCTCCTGTACCCCATCACCTCGACGGCCGTCCGCGAGGTGCTCCCCGTGTTCGCCGACGTCGTCCGCGAGATGCACGCCGACGCCGACGACCCCTGCGCCCCCGGCGTCTACTGGAGCCACGGCGAACGCCGCCTGACCCCCCTCTCCGCGACCCCGGAGGCGTCCGGCGAGTTCGCCACCCTCCTCCACCGCCTCCCCGAAGAGCTCTAGGGGAGTTTCCAGTCGACGGGCTGGGCGCCCTGTTGTTCCAGGAGTTGGTTGGCTCGGGAGAAGGGGCGGGAGCCGAAGAAGCCGCGGTCGGCCGAGTAGGGGCTCGGGTGCGGCGACTCGATGCAGGGGACGCCGCCGAGCAGCGGCTTGAGGTTGCGGGCGTCGCGGCCCCACAGGATCGCGACGAGCGGGCGGCCGCGGGCGGCGAGGGCGCGGATGGCCTGTTCGGTGACCTGCTCCCAGCCCTTGTCGCGGTGCGAGCCGGGCTTGCCCGGCATGACGGTCAGCGCGCGGTTGAGCAGGCAGACGCCCTGCTCAGTCCAGGGGGTGAGGTCGCCGGTCGACGGCTCCGGGTGCCCGAGGTCGCTGCAGTACTCGCGGAAGATGTTGATCAGGCTCGCGGGCAGCGGGCGGACGTCCGGCGCGACCGAGAAGCTCAGCCCGACGGGGTGGCCCGGCGTCGGGTACGGGTCCTGCCCCATGATGAGGACGCGGACGTCGTCGAACGGCTGGGTGAAGGCCCGCAGGACGTGGTTCCCGGCGGGGAGGTAGCGGCGCCCGGCGGCGATCTCGGCGCGCAGCCAGTCGCCCGCCGCGGCGATCGTCCCGGCGACCGGCTCCAGCGCGGTCGCCCACCCCGCTTCGACGATCTCCGAGAGTGGTCGTGCCGTCATGGGGCACAACCCTAGTGTGGTGATCACGTGGCCGTCCGGGGAACGGATCCGCCGGTCGGACATGTGAAGTTTTCTGACAGCATCAGGATTGATGGAGGCAAAATCTTGCCCTGGTGCTGAGAAACGGTCAGATGAAGTGCGTGAAACGCCCTGTTAAGTCCTAGTTACTTCCATGCGGGCAGCGTTGACCTGCCGTCCCCCGAGCGCATAACTCCTAGAAGAACAGGTATGGCGCACGACGAGCGGACGAGCGGACGGACGAGAGAGCCCATGAGCCAGTTGACCACCGTGGACGCCACCTTCCTCAACGCCGAGACCGGCACCACCCACGCCCACATCGCGGGGCTGGGCATCGTCGACGCGGCCTCGTGCCCCGACGGCCGGCTCACGGTCGGGCGGGTGGCCGAACTCGTGCGGAACCGGGCGCACCTCGCGGCCCGCCCGCTGCGGCAGCGGCTCGTCCAGGTGCCGTTCGGGCTGGACCGCCCCTACTGGGAGGACGACCCCGACTTCGACCCCGAGCGGCACATCTTCGAGATCGGGCTCCCGGCGCCCGGCGACGACCGGCAGCTCGCCGACGTCGTCGCGATGCTGCACGAGCAGCCGCTCGACCGGTCGCGCCCGCTGTGGGAGATGTTCCTGATCCAGGGCCTGCTCGGCGGCCGGACCGCCGTCTACGTGAAGGTGCACCACGCCGCGATCGACGGCGTGACGGCCGCCGAGACGCTCGCCGCGCTGCTGGACCTGTCGCCCGAGCCGCGCGACGTCCCCGCCGACGAGACCGAGCCCGCCCGCGCCCCTCGGCCCGCCGAGATGGTCCGCGCGGGGCTGCTGAACACGGCGATGCACCCGGTCCGGTCGGTGCTGTCGGTCGCGCGCGCCGCCCCCTACCTGGACGAGATCCCGGGCCTGTCGGCCATCCCGGGCGTCGGGCTGGTGTCGTCGGTCGTACAGGGCGCGCTGCGCCGCCGGGAGGTGCCGCGCGCGCCGCGGATGAGCGCGCCGCCGACGCCGTTCAACCAGCCGATCGGACGCCGCCGCTCCGTCGCCTGCGGGGAGCTCCCGCTCGACGACATCAAGCAGATCCGGCGCGGGCTCGGCGGCAGCGTCAACGACGTGGTGATGGCGCTGTGCGCGACGGCGCTGCGGCAGTGGCTGGACAAGCGCGGCGAGCTGCCGGAGCGTCCGCTGGTCGCGGCCGTGCCGGTGTCGCTGCGGCGGCGCGGCAACCGGGGCGACGGGGGGAACCAGGTGTCGGTGATGGCGACGCGGCTCGCCACCGACGTCCCCGACCCGGCCGACCGGTACGTCGCCGTCCGCCGTGACATGGATCGTGCCAAGCGGCGGTTCACCGGGTCGTCCGGGAGCTGGGTGCAGGACATGAGCGGGCTGCTGCCCGCCCCGGTCGCGGGCGCGCTGACCCGGCTCGCGCTGCAGGCCGCGCCCGCGATGTCGCTGCGTCCGATCAACCTGATCGTGTCGAACGTGCCGGGCCCGCAGTTCCCGCTGTACCTGTGCGGGGCGCGGGTGCTCGGCTACTACCCGATCTCCGTCATCACCGACGTCACCGGCGGGCTGAACATCACCGTGTTCTCCTACGACGGCAAGGTGGACGTCGGGATCGTCGCCTGCCGGGAGCTGATCCCCGACCCGTCCGAGATCGTCGACCACCTGGTGGACGCGCTGGACGAGCTGCGCGAGCTCGCCCGCGAAGCCCTGGAGGAGCGGGCTCTCAAGGAGCGGGCCGTCAGCGGGGAGTGATGCCGAGCGCCGCGCGGTGCCGCCGGGCGAGTGCCAAGGCGGCGGCGCCCGCGGGCTGCATCGGCGCCGGGACGGGCCCGCCGAACGGCGCCGTCGACACCTCGCCCTCGTCGTTGACCGCGACGAGCCCGCCGAAGAACTCGGCGAACGCGTCGTCGTCCACCACGACCACCGTGAGCAGGTCGAGCGCGAACGTCAGCGGATCGACGCCGAGGCCGAGGAAGTGGGCGCGCAGCCGCCCTCGCGCGCGGGCCGACGTCAGCGCGCGGTGGAACGGCCATTCCTCCTGGACGAACCCGTCGCCGTAGTCCTCGTCCCCGCCGAGCAGTTCCTCGGCGTACTCGCGGACCATGCAGGACCACATGTCCGGCGGCTCGTCCCCGAGCGGCTGGAACAGCCCGACCGGCATCACCTGGTAGAGCCCCCCGGCGTGCGCGACCTTCGCCGGGTCGCGCCGGTGCAGCACGTACGATCCGGACGCGGTGACGGTCAGCGTCGTGATCGCGGTCAGCGCGGGACGGCGGGCCAGGTCGCACGGGTCCCCGATCCGGCGGCGCAGCGGGAGGCCGGCCACCCCGGCGGACAGTTCGTGCGCCACCGCCTCGGCGACGTTCACGCCGTCGAAGTAGCGGGCCGGGCCGAGGCGGAGCACCGGCGGACGCGCGGCGAGGAGGCGGTAGCTCGGCCGGTCCTCGAACACCTTCGGCGGGGCGAGCGCGGCCATGGCCTCGGCGTAGGTGCGGTGGCCGGGCGGGAGGCCGTCGGACGGGTCGGCGACGGCCGGGGGCGCGGGGCGGGCGTCCCATTCCAGGCGGATGGCGTCCAGCGGGACCGGGGCGTCGGGGATCCATTCCGGACGGCACAGCAGCGGCGTGCCCGCGACGCGCGGGACGTCCGGGTAGAGGGCTCCCGCCACCTCGCCGAGCCGTCCGCGGGAGGAGTTCAGCGCCGCCCGCTCGTCCCGCCACCGCCGCTCGCCCGGTTCCATGGCCGACCAGCCTAGCCCGTGCTCGTTTGACAAAACGGGTTGCCGTTCCTGCAATGAAGGGATGGAGACGACCGAAGAGGTTCTGGCCGGGGTCGGGCCGAGGCTCAGGCGGCTGCGGCAGGAGCGGGGCATCACGCTCACCGCGCTGTCGGAGACGACCGGGATCTCGGTGAGCACGCTGTCGCGGCTGGAGTCGGGCAAGCGACGGCCGAGCCTCGAACTGCTGCTTCCGCTGGCGCGGGCCCACCACGTCCCGCTGGACGAGCTGGTCGGTGCCCCCGAGACCGGCGACCCGCGGATCAGGCCGCGGCCGCGCCGGATGAACGACATGATCGTGCTGCCGCTGACCCGGCGCGCGGGCGGCCTCCAGGCGTTCAAGATGATCGTCCCGGAGCGGATCCCGGAGCCGGAGCCGCGGGTCCACGAGGGCTACGACTGGCTGTACGTCCTGAACGGCCGGCTGCGGCTGCACCTCGCGGGCCGCGACCTCATCCTGGAGCCGGGCGAGGCCGCCGAGTTCGACACCCGGCTGCCGCACCGGTTCGGCGGCCACGGCGGGCCGGTCGAGGTGCTCAGCCTGTTCGGCCCGCAGGGCGAGCGGCTGCACCTGCGCGCCCGCCCGCGCAAGGAGTGACGCGCCGGGAGCGGGCTAGCGGCGGTCGCAGAAGGCGGCGAAGTCGTCGATGACGTCCCGCGCCGGGCCGTCCGCGCCGCGCAGCGCGAGGATCGGCTCCGCCAGCCCGGGGCGGACGGTCATCAGGTCGCCGACCGCGAACACCAGCGCCCGCACCACCTGCCGCTCCGGGTGCAGGACGGCGCGCTCGACGGCCGTCCGGTAGCGGGGGTCGGCGGGCGGCTCCGTCCCGTCCGCGCAGTTCCACATGTCGGCGGCGCGCAGGCCGTTCAGCGCGCGGATGCTCTCCCGCGCGTCCGCGTGCGGGACGGCCAGCAGGACGTCGAGCAGCGCGTCCGGCGCGACGGTCGGCAGCGTCGCGCGGACGACGCCGAGCGTCTCCTCCACCACGGCCGCGTCGTCGCCGGACACCCGCACCACCCGGTGGCCCAGCACGTGCACCTCGCTGTACAGGACGAACGCCACGCCCGCCTGCCAGGCGACCTGCTCCATCTCGCCGAACCCGGCGGTGCTGATCGCCGCCCGCCGCCAGCCGCGGCCCGCCGCGAGGGATTCGAGGACGCTCCGCTCCGCCTGCTCGGCCAGCAGCACCGTGCCGTCGTGGAGCACCGCCTCGGCGGCGGCCGTGCCGGTCACGCGTCCACCTCGTCCACTTCCACGTCTACGTCTTCTTCCGCGTCCACGTCCCAGGTGTCGACGGGGACGCCGGACTCGTCCACCATCACGGGCGCGCCGCCGAAGTCGTCGCCGAACGCGTTGAAGGCGTCCGGGCCGGGCGCGCGGTCGAGGAGGTCCTCCAGCCGCGCCAGCTCGCCCGGGTCGGTCTCGGCGAGCGCCAGCTCCTGGAGGAGGAACCGGTGGTCGTAGGAGTGCGCGACGAGGACGAGGTCGGCGCGCACCGCCGGGTCGGGATGGGCCGCCCACTCCCGCAGCTCCAGCGTCCGGCGCAGGTCGCCGTGCCGGAGCGCGGCGAGGCAGCGCAGCGCGAACCCGGCGGTGTCGGCGTCCGGGTCGTCGAGGTGGTGGTAGAGGTCGTCCTCCACGTCGAACTCCCAGCCCGCGAGGACGCCGACCGCGTCGAGCGGCAGGTCCTCGGGGAAGCGGTCGCCGTGCACCTCGTTGACCCGCCGCACCACGGCCCGGTGGCTCTCCGGCGACGGCCGGTACCGCACCGCCGCGCAGACGACCTCCCGCGTGTGGATCTCGACCGAGAGGTGCGACCTGGAGTGCAGCGTCCGCCACGTCATGGACGGGACGCGCCCGAGCCGCTGCATCCGGTGCCCGTCCCTGATGGGCAGGAAGTCCGTCAGGTGGCCCGCGTCCCATGGCAGTTCCTCGGGGTAGGGGTCCTCCTCGCGGGCGCCGCCCCACGGCTGCGGGTCGGCGAACTTCACGGTCTTCATGTAGCGGTCCAGGGCCGCGCCGTCCAGCGGGACGCGCTCATCGGTCGCGGCGGCCGCCCACGGCGGGTCCTCGACGGGCACGTGCGGCACCGTGACCTGGTGCGCCGCGCCGAGGAACCCGCGCACGAACCCGGTCAGCTCCGCGCGCGGCGCGGGCCGCCGCGGGAACGGCGCGCCGAGCGCCTCCCGGACGCCCGCCGCCGTCGGCCGCAGCGGGATCCACAGCCAGGCGGGGTAGAAGCCGCCGAGCGCGCACCACAGCAGGCCGGGCTCGCTCGGGTCGACGTACCAGGCGGCGGCGAGCCGCTGCCCCGTCCACCGCCGGACGGCGTCCGGGCCGGTGCCGACGAGCAGCTTGCCCTTGCGCAGCAGCTCGTCGTCCACGTCGCGGTGCTCGCGGGACATCGCCCCGGACTCCTCGACGTGCTGCCAGGCCGGCTCCCAGTCGGCCGGGTCGAGCCAGTCGACGCCGAGCCGTTCGGCGGTCAGCCCGGCCCACCAGTCCGGAACGGTGCAATCGCTCACCCGGCAAACCTAGTGGGCGTCCGTGCGGCGGCGGCACCCCTGTTCCCGGCCGGGGTCAGACGCGCAGCTCAAGCGTGCAGCATTTCGGTCCGCCACCGGCCTTGCGGAGTTCCGACATATTCACGGGAACGGGTTCATATCCGTGGATGCGAAGGGTCGCGATGAGCCCGGCCGCCTCCGCGTCGATGACGATGTGGCGTCCGTCGCATACCGCGTTGAGGCCGAGGACGGCCGCGTCCCGCTCGTCCGCGACGACCGCGTCGGGGAACAGCCGCTCCAGCACCGTCCGGCTGCCGGGCGAGAACGCGCCGGGGTAGTACGCCACGTTCCCGTCGCCGAGCGGGAACAGCGCGGTGTCCAGGTGGTAGAAGCGCGGGTCGACGAGCCGGAGCGTCACGACGGGACGGCCGAGGAACTCCTGCGCCTCCTGGTGGGCGGCGAGGTGGGTGCGGAACCCCGTCCCGGCGAGGATCACGTGGTCGAGGGTGAGGAAGTCGCCCTCGCCCTCGTTGGTGTGCTCGGGCTCCAGTACTTCGCCGAATCCGTTGTCCCGGAGCCACGCGCTGTAGGCCGGGCCTTCCGCGCGCCGCTCGGGGTGGGTGAAGCGGGCGCCGTAGACGCGTCCGCCGACGACCAGCGCGCCGTTCGCCGCGAACACCATGTCGGGCAGCCCCTCGATCGGGTCGATGAGGCTGACCTCGTGCCCGAGCGAGACGTAGGTCGCCCGCAGCGCCTCCCACTGCTCGACCGCCCGCGCCGTGTCCGTGCCGGCCGCCGGGTCCATCCACGGGTTGATGGCGTAGGCGACGGTGAAATGCTCCGGGCGGCACATCAGGAAGTGCCGCCGCGTCGCCGTCCGCCGGGGAAGGGGATCGGTCGCCGGAAGAACGCTCATTCGCATCTCCAGAGGGCGTTCGCTGGGGGAGGTCGGACAGCGAAAGCCTAGAAACGAACGACGTGCGATCCAATCCGCGAACCTTGCACTGAGCTGGTCTTTCGTTGCGTCTTTCGGCGTTCCCCGCGCTATTCGTTGCGCGGCGCCGGGCCTTCTTCGAGCGCGTTGAGCTGGAGGCGCAGCGCGAGCCGCCGCCGCGGCGAGGAGAGGTCGAGCGCCGCCACCTCGGCCATGCGCCGCAGCCGGTGCCGCAACGTGTTCGGATGGACGCCGAGCGCCTCCGCCGTGCCCTTGGTGTCGCCGAAATGGTCGAGCCAGGCGGCGAGCGTGGGGACGAAGGCCGTCCCGTTCGCGGCGTCGTGCGCGCGGAGGTCCGGGACGGGCCCGCCGAGCACCGGGCCGCCGGCGGCCCTGCGCGCGCGCTCGACGACGACGGCGTCCCAGGCGTCCTCCAGCAGGACCGTCCCGGCGGGCAGCCGGCCGGACGCGACGAGGCCCGCGAGCTCCGCCGCCTCGGAGCGCGCGCGGGGCAGGCCCGCGGGGGAGCGGGCCGGGCCGCCCGCCGCCGCGTACAGGGTCCGGTCGTGCGCCCGCACCTGGACGAGGACGTTCCGCAGCCACGCCATCGACCCCGCGTCCCGGCGCGGGCCCGGCGGGTCGGTGAGGACGGCGAACAGCGTGTCGTCGACGTCGGTCAGCAGCGGGCGGTGCCAGCCGAAGCGGCGGGCGATCGCGTCCCACAGGTCGAGCCGCTGCCGCAGGTCGCCGTCGGCGCCGCCGCCGAGCGCCGCGACGCGCCACGGCGGCGGGGCGGGGACGCCGTCCGCGCCGTCCCGCAGCGCGCCGCGCAACTGGTCGGCGAGCACCCGCCGCGCCACCCCGGCCTCGGCGCGCAGCCGCAGCAGGTGCAGCGCGAGGACGGAGGCGAGGTCGGCCAGCCGCCGCACCCGGTCCGGCGGGACGGGCGTCCGCGCCACCACCCAGATCGAGCCGAGCCACTCGCCCCCGGCGCGCACCGGGATCACGAGCCGCGGCAGCATCCCGTCCGGCCCGGCCGGGACGTGCACCGGATCGCTCGACCGGGCCAGGCTGCGGAACACCCCGCACGCCCGCAGGTGCGCGATGACCTGCGCCGGGACGCGCCGTCCGACGATGGTGGAGACGCGCGCCGGGTCGGCCCTGTCCTGCCGTCCCGAGTAGGCGAGGACGCGGGAGCGGGCGTCCTCCAGCGTGACCGGGGCGTCGGCGATCTCGGCCGCCGTGTCGGCGAGCGCGAACAGGTCGTTGTGGACGCCGCCGTCCGCCGCGCCGGGCAGCGGCGCGTAGGCTCGGTCGATGGCGCCGCGCGCGAGCCAGACGACGTGCGTCCACGACGTGTCCGGCTGAAGCTCGACGAGCGCGGGGCGCAGCCGTGCGGCCGCGGCCGCGACGGCGGGGTCGTCGGCGAGGGGCGCCTTGAGCACGACCCCGGCGGCGCCCGCGGCGGCGGCGCGTTCGAGCAGCGCGACCGCGTCCGGCGGACCGGCCACGCCCGCGCCGAGGACGAGCTCGCCCGGCTGCCCGGCCGCCTCGCCGGGCTCGGCCAGGACGACGTCGTGCACCTGCGCCCCGCCGTCCGCCCTGCCGTCCGCCCCGCCTGGTGTGACCAGGCGGAGGAGGCCGGGACCGAGGGCGTCGACGAGGTCGGTCAGGGTGAGCATTGTGCCTTTCACACTATGCGCCCCACCGATATTGGCCGAAATGGACAGAGGCTCCGGCGGTGTCCCGCGTCACCATCGAGGTGTCACCGTCGACTTTGGAGGGGAAGGGCCATGGCTTCCAACGCCGGTCCGCGCCGTGTCGCCGTCGTGGGCGCGGGCATGGTCGGGCTGTCCACCGCGTGGTTCCTGCAGGAACACGGCGCCGACGTCACCGTGTACGACAAGCGGGACGTCGCGGCGGGCGCGTCCTGGGGCAACGCGGGCTGGCTGACGCCCGGCCTCGCGACCCCGCTGCCCGAGCCGGCCGTCCTCTCCTACGGGCTGCGCGCGGTGCTCAGCCCGTCGTCGCCGGTCTACGTCCCGCCGACCGCGAGCCTCCGCCTCCTCCGCTTCCTCGCCGGGTTCGCGCGCAACAGCACGGCCGCGCGGTGGCGGCGCGCGATGGAGTCGCTGGTGCCGATCAACGGGCGCGCGCTGCCGAGCTTCGACGCGCTGGTCGCGGGCGGCGTCAAGGCCGAGACCCGCGAGGCCGAGTCGTTCGTCGCCGCCTACCGGACGGCCGGGGAGCGCCGCTTCCTGCTGGACGAGGTCGAGCACATCCGCGCGGCGGGCCAGGCCCTGGAGTACGAGGTCCTCGACGGGGACGAGGCCCGCCGGATCGAGCCCGCGCTGTCCGCCGAGATCGGCGCGGCGGTGCTGCTGCGCGGCCAGCGGTTCGTGGAGCCGGGACGGTTCGTGCACGCGCTCGCCGACTCCGTCCTCGACCGCGGCGGCAAGATCCAGTCGGGCGCGGCCGTCACCGAGATCCGCGACCTCGCGGGCGGCGGCGTCGCCGTGCGCACCGCCGGGAGCGAGGCCGAGCGCCACGACACGGCGGTGATCGCGAGCGGCGTGTGGCTCGGCGGGCTCGCGCGCCGGTTCGGCGTCCGCGCGCTCGTCCAGGCGGGCCGCGGCTACAGCTTCAGCGTGCCGATGGACCGCGTCCCGGACGGCCCCGTCTACTTCCCCGCCCAGCGCGTCGCCTGCACGCCGATGGGCGGCCGGCTCCGCGTCGCCGGGATGATGGAGTTCCGCGACCCGGAGGCCCCGCTCGACCCGCGCCGGATCGAGGCGATCGTCGCCGCCGCGCGCCCGCTGCTGCGCGGCGCCGACCTCGACGACCGGCGGGACGAGTGGGTCGGGTCCCGGCCCTGCACCCGCGACGGGCTGCCGCTGATCGGCGCGACCCGCTCGCCGAACGTCTTCGCGGCGGGCGGGCACGGCATGTGGGGCATCACGCTCGGCCCCGCCACCGGGAGCCTCCTCGCCGAGATGATCGCGACCGGGCGCCGTCCGGCGGAGCTGGCCCCGTTCAACCCGCTCCGCTAGCCGGGCGCCGCGCTTCCGGCCCGTCTGCCTGGGGGTTCTGGGCGGTTCTGACACATTCGTCCGTACAGCCCCCCTGGCGCGCTACCGTCACTGGGTGATCTAGCCACCCCGTGCGGGAGGAACGCCGATGGACGAGGCGCGGACGGCACCGACGCTCGCCACGCCGCTCGCCCCGGCGCCGTATGCCGAGGCGCCGGTCTCGCAGGCGCCGCTGACCAGGGCGCAGCGGGTCCTGGCCGGGGCGGGCGGGCTGTTCTTCGCCGGGCTCGCGGGCCTCGGCGGGTACGGGTCGTTCGCGTCCGTCCAGGACGTGGCCGAGCCCTGGTTCGGCGACCAGGCGTGGATCGTCCCGGCCGGGGTGGACCTCGGCATCCTCGCGCTGGTCTCGGTCGCGCTCCTGCTGGAGTGGCTCGCGATGCCGATGCCCGCGCTGCGCTGGATGGCGTTCGCGTTCACCGCCGCGACCGTCTGGCTGAACGTGTCCGCCGCGCATGGCGACGCCACCGGCATGGTCATGCACGCCGCCATGCCGGTGCTGTTCGTGACGTTCATCGAGGCCGTCCGGCACGCGATCCGCCGCCGCGCGGGGATCGCGGCGGGGATCGTCCGGGAGGGCGTCCCGGTCGCGCGCTGGCTGCTCGCGCCGTTCTCCACGTTCCGGTTGTGGCGGCGCATGGTGCTGTGGCAGATCACGTCCTACCCGCGGGCGCTGGACGCCGAGCAGCGCCGTCGCCACGCCCTCGCCCTGCTGGGCGACCACTACGGCCGCAAGTGGAAGTCCAGGGCCCCGGCGGACGTGGTGTGGATGCTGCGCGACGGCGTCATGCTCGACCAGGCGCTCGTCCGCGTCACCGCCCTCACGGCCCCGGAACCGCCGCGTCCCCCGGAACCGGAGCCCGCGCCCGCTCCCGCTCCCCCTCCCGCGCCCGCGCCGGAGAAGCCCGCGCGGCGGAAGGGCCCCGCGAAGAAGGCTCCGCAACGGAGCCAGAGCGCGCGTGGGCAGATGCCGCGGAGCGTCGCCACCGACAACGAGGCCCGCGCGCTCGGCATCATCGCCGCCGAACCCGGCATCACCGGCGCCGAGCTCGGACGGCGCCTGGACATCAGCGCCCGCCAGGGCCAGCGCCTCCTGAGCCGGTTGGCGCGTCCCGCCCCGGCCGCCGCCGAACCCGCCCCGGATCCCGCCCCGGAAGCCGCCAGGGAGCCCGCCGGGGAGACGGCCGCCACATCGGCGCCCTGATCGGTCACCTTTCCCTCCTCCGCTCCGTCATCGCGGTGTACCGGAAGGAGAGGACCATGGCCAAGTACGACTGGACCGCCATGTACGTCATGCACAACGCGCTCCGCAGGGAACTGGAGCACCTCGCCAAGGTCGCCGCCCGCCCGGAGGACGAGGCGCGCCGCGTCCTCGCGGAGGCGCCCGGCTGGGAGCTGTTCAAGAAGGCGCTGCACGTCCACCACAGCGCCGAGGACGAGGTGCTGTGGCCCGCCATGCGCGAGGCCCTCGCCGGACGCCCGGACGGACTCGCCCTCATGGACGCGATGGAGGCCGAGCACGCCGCCATCGACCCCGTCATCGAGGCGATCGACGCGGGCACCGAGCCGCTCGCGCCGCTCGTCGAGAGGCTCGCCGAAGGGGTCGCCGCCCACCTCGGGCACGAGGAGGAGGCGGCGCTGCCGCTGATCGACGAGGTGCTGGCGCCCGAGCACGTGGCGCGCTTCGGGCAGGTCCACGGCACGAAGATCGGGCCCGACGGCCCGCGCGTCTTCCCGTGGCTGCTGGACGGCGTCGACGCCGAGACCGCCGCGGCGATGCTGGGCGTCCTCCCGGAGCCCGCCCGCGCCGCGTTCGAGACCGCGTGGCGTCCCGCCTACACGGCCCTCGACCGGTGGGGCGCCGGCGCCTGACCACGCGGGGCGCCTGACCACGTATGGCCCGGCCGGCGCCCGGGGGGCGCCGGCCCTGGCCGTCAGAGGTTGATCATGTGGCCGGCGAGGCCGTGCACGGCCTCCTTCATCGCCTCGCCCAGCGTCGGGTGCGCGTGCACGTTGCGCGCGACCTCGTGGACGGTCAGGTCCCACTGCTGGGCGAGCGTCAGCTCGGGCAGCAGCTCGGTGACCTCCGGGCCGATCATGTGCGCGCCGAGGATCTCGCCGTACTTGGCGTCGCTGATCACCTTGACGAACCCGTCGCCCTCGCCCATGCCGAGCGCCTTGCCGTTGGCGCTGTAGGGGAACTTGGCGGTCTTGACGTCGTAGCCCTGGTCGCGGGCCTGCGCCTCCGTCCAGCCGAAGGAGGCGACCTGCGGCTGGCAGTACGTGGCGCGGGGGATCATCACGTAGTCGAGCTCCATCGTCTCGGCGTCGGCGATGGTCTCGGCGGCGACGATGCCCATCGCCTCGGCGGCGTGCGCGAGCATCAGCTTGGCCGTCACGTCGCCGATCGCGAAGATGTGCGGGACGGACGTGCGGCACCGGCCGTCCACGTCGATCGCGCCGCGCTCGGTCAGCGCCACGCCGGTCTTCTCCAGCCCGTAGCCCTCGACGTTCGGCTGGAACCCGATGGCCTGGAGGACCTTGTCGGTCTCCAGCACCTTCTGCGCGCCGTCCTTGCCGGTGACCGTGACCTTGACCTTGTCGCCGGAGTCGTCGATGGCGTCCACGCGGGTGGAGGTCAGGACGTCCACGCCGAGCTTGCGGTAGCGCTTCGCCAGCTCCTTGGAGACCTCGGCGTCCTCGTTCGGGACCATCCGGTCGAGGAACTCGACGATCGTCACCTTCACGCCGTAGTTGTGCAGGACGTAGGCGAACTCGACGCCGATCGCGCCCGCGCCCGCGATCACGATGCTCTCCGGCAGCTCGGAGCTGAGGATCTGCTCCTCGTAGGTCACGACCCGCTCGGACAGGGACGTCCCCGGCAGCAGCTTGGTGTGCGCGCCCGCCGCGATGATGCAGTGCGAGAACGTGACCGTCTCGGTGGACCCGTCCGCCTTCGCGACCTGGAGGGTGTTCGGGTCGGTGAACGTCCCCCGCCCGTCATAGGACGTGATCTTGTTCTTCTTCATCAGGAACTGGACGCCCTTGACGAGCTTCTCCGACACCCGCCGGCTGCGCTCGTAGGCGACGCCGTAGTCGAAGGACACCTGGCCCTCGACGTTGATCCCGAACGTCTTCTGCTCGGCGGTGAAGATGTGCGCCAGCTCGGCGTTGCGCAGCAGCGCCTTGGAGGGGATGCAGCCGACGTTGAGACAGACCCCGCCCCAGTACTTCTCTTCGATGATCGCCGTCTTCAGCCCGAGCTGCGCCGCCCGGATCGCGGCGACATATCCGCCCGGGCCCGAGCCCAGGACCACGACGTCAAAGTTTTCGCTCATATCCATGGACGATATTCGGCGCGGAGCGGTGCTCGCATCCCGGACGGAGCGCCGCGGCCGAGGCGGTCGTCACGTCCTGTTAGTGTTTCGAGCGGCCTCCCGCCGGTCAGGGATCGCTGGGGGCCTCGGCGGCGCCCGGACGGCGCGCGCCCGCACCGTCCCCGGCCGCGGAGCCCGGCGGTGCACCGGCTCCGGGTCGCGCGAGGGCGGCGCGACCGCCCGCCGGGCCACGAAGCCGGTGTTGGAACATCGTGCCCCGGCCCGGTCGTTGTCCCCGTTCCAGCCGAGTGGAGGAGAAGAGGAGTGAGGATCCCCAAGCGCGTCAACACCGTCCTCGACTGGATGGAGCAGCGCTATCCCGCGCTTGGGGCGGTCGTCGCGCTGGTCGCGGTCGCGCTGGTGGCGCCGCTCGCGCCGCGCGCGGTCGGGTTCCCGGTCAGCGGCTTCATCCTGGGCGTCGCGGCGGGCGGGTTCGCGGTCCACCTCCGGATGAGCCGCCGGGTGGCGCGCGTCCGCGCCGACGTCGACAACCTGCTCCGCGAGAACGGCGCGCTGCGGCACCGCAACACCGTCCTCGCCAGCGGGGTGATCACCCGGGAGGCGCAGGAGACGCAGGCGCTGATGTCCATCCCCGAGGACGACCTCCTGCCCGAGGACGTGCGGCCCCGCGAGGGCGACACCCAGAGCACCGCGACCCTGGACGAGCTCCTCGACGGCGGCGCCGACGGTGCCGATGACGGCGGCGACCCGCAGCGGACCGACGAGCTTCCCGACCCCGTGCCGGAGCCCGACCCCGACCCCGAGCCGAAGGCGGCCGCGAAGGACGTCGAGGACGATCCGCAGCGCACCACCGTCCTCCCGACGATCCCGGACGACCTCCTGAACGACGACGCCTCCGGCTCCGCCCGTCCGGGCCGGTCCGGCCGTTCCCGCGGCCCGGCGAAGCGGACGCGCAGGACCTGACGGGGCCCTTCCCCTCCGTCCCACGGGCATCACGGAACGGCGTTAGCTTTGCCGATCATCGGGCAGAAGAACGCCCGTGGAGACGCCGTTTGACGCCGGTTCGGGGCCCGGCCGGGAGCGCGCCGTGGTGGGCGGGGCGCGTCCGGCGAAGGAAGAGGGCAACCTGCCCGCCGTCCACCGGGCGGTGATCGCGTCCGCGATCGGGAACTGTGTCGAGTGGTTCGACTTCGGGGTGTTCAGCGCCGGGGTGATGACCGCGATCATCGGCACGAAGTTCTTCCCGGCGGAGGCGTCCGGCAGCGCGTCCCTGCGCTCGTTCGCGCTGATCGCGGCGGCGTTCCTGGCGCGCCCGTTCGGCGGCATGTTCTTCGGCCCGCTCGGCGACAAGCTCGGCCGCAAGCGGGTGCTCGCGACCACGATCATCCTGATGTCGAGCTCCACCTTCGTGATCGGCATCCTGCCCGGCTACGGCACGATCGGGATCGCCGCGCCCTTGCTGCTGCTGGCCGTCCGGCTGGTCCAGGGGTTCTCGACGGGCGGCGAGTACGGCGGCGCCGCGACGATGATCGCCGAGTACGCGCCGACGCACCGCCGCGGGTTCTTCGGCAGCTTCCTCGAACTCGGGACGCTCACCGGCTACATCCTCGGGGCCGGGCTCGTCCTGCTGATGGACGTCGTGCTCAGCCATGACGCGATGCACGGCTGGGGCTGGCGGATCCCGTTCCTGCTCGCGCTGCCGCTCGGGCTCGTCGGGCTGTACGTCCGGACGCGCATCGAGGACACCCCGACCTTCCAGCACATGGAGGCGGAGGGCAAGAAGTCCCAGTCCCCGCTGAAGGAGACGCTGGAGGGCTACTGGCGCGTCATCGTGATGCTCATCGGGATCGTGTTCCTGCTGAACGTCGCCGACTACACGCTGCTGACGTTCATGCCGTCCTACCTCGTCGACTTCCTCGACATGGACGAGACGACCGCGCAGCTCATCACGATCGGCGTGGAGGCGGCGATGATCACGGTGATCGTCCCGCTGGGCGCGCTGTCGGACCGGGTCGGCCGCCGCCCGCTGCTGATCACGGCCGCGATCGGCTACGTCGTGCTGGCGTGGCCCGCGTTCGCGCTGATGCAGACCAACAACCCGGTCGGGGTCACGGCCGGGTACGCGATCGTCGGCGGGCTGCTCGTGCTGATCCTCGCCGTGATCGCCGCGACGTTCCCGGCGATGTTCCCGACGAAGGTCAGGTACGGGGCGTTCGCCATCGGCTACAACGTCTCGACGTCCCTGTTCGGCGGGACGGCCGCCGTCCTCGTCGGCTCGCTGATCGACGTGACGGGCTCCAACTACGTCCCCGCCTACTACCTGATGCTCGCCGGGCTGGTGGCGCTGCTGCCGATCTTCAAGCTGCGGGAGACCGCGGGCGTGCCGATCGACCGGGCGGGGGAGAAGAGCGCCCCGGAACCGGCGGGCTCCGGGGCGCGGTAGCGGGTTCGCCGCGTCAGTCGGCCGGCGGTTCGGCGGGGCGCGCGGCGGCGAAGCGCCGGTGGGACCAGCCCGCCAGCGAAGCCGCGATCACCAGTGCGGCGCCGGTCTCGATCACTAGAGCCGTCCAGACTGCGGTCATCGGGAGCCTCCCCTCCGGTCGCGGCCGGGCCCGTCCCGAACCGGGCCCGATGCTCACCACGGGTAACGTCAAGACCGGGTCAGAATTCCTGGCCAAAGCCATACGAAACGGTGATTTCACTCACGAATTCGGTCGCTGACCTGGGATGAAAGCCTTGCCGGACGTGACGGGCGGCAAGTCATTCACCAGCGTCGAGGTGGCGTTCGAGGGCGTCGAGCCTGGACGTCCACGCGCGCCGGTACGGGGCGAGCCACGCGTCCAGTTCGGCGAGCGGTTCCAGGCGCAGTTCGTAGACGCGGCGCTGGGCGTCACGGCGTACCCTGACCAGCCCGGCGTCCCGGAGAACGCGCAGGTGCTTGGACGTCCCCGGCTGCGTCAGCCCGAGGGTCTCGACGAGTTCGCCCACCGGCCGGGGGCGCTCCAGCAGCAGGTCGAGGATGCGGCGGCGGGTGGGTTCGGCGAGCACGGCGAACGCGGAGGACATGGGCCGATGATAACCGTCCGCTCATATGCGCCGATTTGCATATAGGCCCGCCGGCGGGCCGCGCTGTCACGTACGGGTGCGACTTGTGTGGCGCTGTGGCAAAGCAGAGATGGGGCCAATGGCTCATTGCGATCTGGTGATTACCGTCTGTAGCGTCACCGTTGGCCGAACGCGGCCCTTTCCAACAGACCGGCGACGAATCGGTGGTGTGGACGTGACCGAACAGCAGGAACAGCAGGAGCAGCAGGACCAACAGCAGTTGAGCCTGGGTACCGCAGCGGCACGAAACCTGGCGACCACGACCAAGTCCGTCCCCCAGATGCAGGGCATCACCTCCCGGTGGCTGCTGAAACTGCTGCCCTGGGTGCAGGCGGCGGGCGGCGCCTACCGGGTCAACCGTCGCCTCACCTATACGCTCGGCGACGGCCGGGTCAGCTTCGTGACCACCGGCGCCGACGTCCGCGTCATCCCGCGCGAGCTCGGCGAGCTACCCCCGCTGCGCGGCTACGACGACGACCTCACCCTGGACGCCATCGCGGGCCGCTTCACGCAGCAGGAGTACGAGCCGGGCGACGTCGTCGTCGAGCGCGGCACCCCGGTCGACCGGGTCGTCCTCGTCGCGCACGGCAAGCTCAGCCAGATCGGCGCGGGCGAGTACGGGGCCGACGCCGTCCACGCGACGCTCGCCAACGGCGACTTCTTCGGCGAGCAGGCCCTCGTCGGGACGGCCGAGGGCGCCGAGCCCGAGCGCTGGGAGTACACGGTCAAGGCGCTCACCGCCTGCACCATCCTCACCATGAGCGCCGCCGACTTCCAGGAGACGCTCGGCCAGTCGTCGTCCCTGCAGGCGCACATCGACGAGTTCCGCGCCAGCCCGGCGCGCGCGCACAACGAGCACGGCGAGGCGGCGATCGACCTCGCGTCCGGGCACGAGGGCGAGCCGACGCTGCCCGGCACCTACGTCGACTACGAGCTCTCCCCGCGCGAGTACGAGCTGAGCGTCGCGCAGACCGTGCTGCGCGTCCACACCCGCGTCGCCGACCTCTACAACGAGCCGATGGACCAGGTCGAGCAGCAGCTCCGGCTGACCGTCGAGGCGCTGCGCGAGCGCCAGGAGCACGAGATCGTCAACAACCGCGGCTTCGGGCTCCTGCACAACACCGACCTGTCGCAGCGCATCCACACCAGGTCCGGCCCGCCCACCCCGGACGACATGGACGACCTGCTCGCCCTCGTCTGGAAGGACCCGGCCTTCTTCCTCGCCCATCCGAAGTCCATCGCCGCGTTCGGACGCGAGTGCAGCGCCCGCGGCGTCTATCCCGACAGCGTCGACGTCGGCGGGCACAAGGTGCCCGCGTGGCGGGGCGTCCCGATCTTCCCGTGCAACAAGATCCCCATCAGCCGGACCCGGACCAGCTCCATCCTGCTGATGCGCACCGGTGAGGAGGCGCAGGGCGTCATCGGCCTGCACCAGATCGGGCTGCCCGACGAGTACCAGCCGGGGCTCTCCGTCCGGTACATGGGCATCGACGAGAAGGCGCTCATCTCCTACCTGGTCAGCGCCTACTACTCCGCCGCCGTGCTCGTCCCCGACGCGCTCGGGATGCTGGAGTCCGTCGAGGTCGCCCACGGTGGTGCCGCGTCGTGACCGAAAACCCCCCGACGGCGCGGAACGGCGCCGAGACCGCGCGGGCGCTCAGCACCAGGGCCGCCCGCAACCTCGCGACGACCACCAAGTCCGTCCCGCAGATGCAGGGCATCACCCCGCGGTGGCTGCTCAAGCAGCTCCCGTGGGTGCGGGCTGACGCCGGCACCTACCGGGTCAACCGGCGGCTCACCTACCGACTAGGCGACGGGCTCGTGACGTTCGTCAACGACGGTGCGGCGGTCAGGGTCGTCCCGCCCGAGCTCGCGGAGCTGCCCCCGCTCCGCGAGCTCGGCGACGCCGCGACGCTTGAGGTGCTCGCCGGGCGGTTCGTCCAGCACGAGTACGCGGCCGGCGACACGATCGCGGAGGCCGGGCGCCCGGCCGACGGCGTCCACCTCGTCGCGCACGGCAAGGTCGAGGTGACCACGCCGGGCGAGTACGGCGCCGCCGCGCACGTCGACATCCTCGACGGCGGGCGGTTCTTCGGCGACCGCGTCCTGTTCGCCCAGGACGAGGAGTGGCCGCACACCTATCGCGCGCTCACGCCGACGACCGTCCTCACCCTGTCCCGGGAGTCGGTCGAGGAGCTGATCGGCCGCCACGACACGCTGCGCGCCCATCTGGAACGGGCCAGGGACGCGCCCGTCCCCGCGCAGACCAGGCACGGCGAGGCGGCGATCGAGCTGGCGTCCGGGCACGAGGGCGAGCTCGAACTGCCCGGCACGTTCGTCGACTACGAGACCTCGCCGCGCGAGTACGAGCTGGCCGTGACGCAGACGCTGCTGCGCGTCCACACCCGCGTCGCCGACCTCTACAACGGTCCGATGAACCAGCTCGAACAGCAGATCCGGCTCACCGTGGAGGAGGTGCGGGAACGGCAGGAGTACGAGCTCGTCAACAACCGCGACTTCGGCCTGCTGCACAACGCCGACCTCCGGCAGCGGATCCAGACCCGGGGCGGGCCCCCGACCCCCGCCGACATGGACGAGCTGCTCGCCCGCCGCCGCAAGACGCGGTTCTTCCTCGCCCATCCGAGGACGATCGCCGCGTTCGGCCGGGAGTGCACCCGCCGGGGCGTGTATCCGGCGAGCGTCGAGGTCGACGGGCGGCGCGCGCAGGCGTGGCGGAACGTCCCGATCCTGCCCTGCGACAAGATCCCGATCACGCCGTCCGGGACCAGCTCGATCATCGCGATGCGCACCGGGGAGGACGACCAGGGCGTCATCGGCCTGAGCCGCACCGGCATACCGAACGAGGTCCGCCCCGGCCTGTCCGTCCGCTTCACCGGCATCGACGACAAGGCGATCATGACCTATCTGGTGAGCACCTACTATTCGGCGGCCGTGCTGGTCCCCGACGCGCTCGGTGTGCTGGAGAACGTGGAGATCGCCCGCTAGCCGGGACGCGCGACGAGAGGGGACGACATGCCCGTCTGGGGAGACGACCCGGCGACGCTCCGCTGCGACCACCGTCCGGAGCCGGATGATCCCCGGCCGGGCGCCGCCCGCCCGGCGGCCGAGATCCTCGCGTGGAGCCGCCGCCTGCTCGACCCCGCCCTGCGGGACGCGGTCGAGACGATGCCGGACGCGATGCGCGGCATCGCCGCGTTCCACTTCGGCTGGCGCGACGAGCGGGGACGTCCGGCCGTCGGCGGGGGCGGCAAGGCCGTCCGCCCGGCCCTGACGCTGCTCGCCGCGCGGGCCGTCGGCGGCACGGCGGACGCCGCGCTGCCCGCCGCCGTCGCCGTCGAGCTGGCGCACAACTTCTCACTGCTGCACGACGACGTGATGGACGGCGACCTCACCCGCCGGCACCGGCCGACCGCCTGGAGCGTGTTCGGGACGAGCGCCGCGATCCTCGCCGGGGACGCGCTGCTCGCCGCCGCGTTCGAGGCGCTCGCCATCGAGGGCTCGCCGGTGATCGCCCGCGCGGTCCGCGTCCTCGGCCGGGCGGTGATCGAGCTGGTCGAGGGGCAGAGCGCCGACCTCGCGTTCGAGGAGCGCGGCGACGTCACGGTCGAGGAGTGCCTCACGATGGCGGGCCGCAAGACCGGGGCGCTGCTCGGCGCGTCCTGCGCGCTCGGCGCGCTGCACGGCGGCGCCGACCCGGTGCGGGTCGAGCGGCTCCGCGCGTTCGGGGAGCGGCTCGGGCTGGCCTTCCAGCTCGCCGACGACCTGCTCGGCATCTGGGGCGACCCGGCGGTCACGGGCAAGCCCGTCCACTCCGACCTGCACACCCGCAAGAAGTCGCTGCCGGTGGTCGCGGCGCTGACCTCCGGCGGCCCGGCCGCCGCCGAGCTGGCCGCGCTCTACCTGCGCGACGCCCCGCTCACACCGGACGAGGCGTCCGACGTCGCCATGCTGATCGACGCCGCGGGCGGGCGGGCCTGGGCGGTCGCCCGCGCCGACGCCCTGCTCGCCGAGGCGCTGCGCGACCTCGACGGCGCCGCCCTGCTGCCGGCGCCCGCCGCCGAACTGCGGGCCGTCGCCCGGCTGATGACCCACCGCGACTTCTGAGACCGGCCCGCGAGGTCGATAGTGTGTTCGAGTAGGGTGGCGCGGTGCCCTCTCCAGACCGTGCCGCGCCCGCCCGCGAACATGTGCCGTTCCTGTGCCCGGCGGGGCACCGGCTCGATCCGGGGCGCGTCATCGTCGGCTGGTCGCCGTGCGTGTGCCCGCCCTGCGACGCGCGCGGCCGCGGCCTGCGCGGCCACCGCACCTACCTGTGCCTCGCCTGCAAGGACGAGCACGTCACGACCAAGTGCTACCTCCCCCACCACGTCCCCCTCGCAGACGCCGCCTACCGCTGGCCCTAGCGCCAGGCCGCCGGGGGTGACGCCGGGCCCGCACGGCCCCGCTACGCGCGGCGCGCTCCCGTCAGGCGCCGCGCTCCTGGGCGACCTGGGCGCGGACGGCCGGCACGACGTCCTCCGCGAACCGTCTGAGCTGCGTCTCCTGATCGCCCTCCGCCCAGAGGATGAAGGAGTCCATGCCGGAGCCGACGGCGAGGTCGGTCAGTTCGTCCGCCCACTGCGAGGCGGGGCCGCGCAGGAACCCGCCGGACGTGCCGTCGGTGATCGTCCCGTTGACGTTGTAGAGCCTGCGGACGTCCGCCGGGTCGCGTCCGGCGGCGACGGCGGCCTCGTCGATGCGGGCGTGCAGCGCGGGCAGCTTGTCCGGCGTCGCCCAGGAGGACGACGGCAGCCAGCCGTCGGCGGCGCGTCCGGTCAGGGCGAGGCCGCGCGGCCCGCCGGTGCCGAGCCACAGCTCGATCCGGTGCGCCGGGACGGGCCCCGCCTTCGCGCCCCTGAGCCGGTAGTGCTCGCCCTCGAAGCGCAGGTTGCGGCCGCCGCTCCACACCTCGCGGATCACGGTGACGGCCTCGGTCAGCGCGTCCACCGCCTCCTTCGGGGTGCGGCGCGGCCCGCCGAACGCCTCGACCGCCTCCGGGAAGCCGCCGCCGCCGAGGCCGAGCTCGGCGCGTCCGCCGCTCAGCGCGTCCAGGCTCGCGGCGGCCTTGGCGAGCACGGCGGGCGGGCGCAGCGGCAGGTTCGCGACGTCCGGGAACACCCGCACCCGCTCGGTGACCGCCGCGATCATGCTGAGCAGCGTCCACGTGTCGACGTAGCGGCGCTGGTAGGGGTGGTCCTGCACGCCGACGAGGTCGAGGCCCGCGCGGTCGGCGGCCCGCGCCAGGTCGAGCAGCGGGTCGTCCGCGTCGGGGACGAGGAAGTATCCGAACTCAAGTGGCCTGCCGTAGTCGCCCATGTCCGCCGGAACCCCGGGCCGGGGCCCCTTGTTCCCGGCCCGCGCGGGGTCCCCTGCGCGGGGTCAGCCCTTGATCTGGGTCCACGCCTGGGCCCAGCGGGCGTAGTCGACGCACTTGTCGCCGCGGTCGTCGCCGCAGTCCTTCACGGGGGTCTTCCAGAACGCGAGGCGCTTGTAGAAGCCGGGATCGCCGACGTGGTAGGTCGAGCAGAAGCCCTTCGCGGTGAAGCCGCACGCCTTCGGGTTGGCGGGCGCCTCGCCGAACCACTGCGCGACCTCGGCCTGCACCTTCGGCGTCGTGATCCAGTTCATCCACTTGTACATGCAGGTCGGATGCTGCGCCTTGGACGACACCATCCACGTGTCGGACCAGCCGGTCGCGCCCTCGTCCGGGATCGTGGTCGCCACCGGCGACCGCTCCGCCAGCGCCAGGTTCGCGGTGACCTGCCACGCGGTGCCCGCGTAGTTGTAGCCGCTCTTGAACGACTGGAGCTCGTCCAGGTAGTTGGCCCAGTACTGGTTGACGTTCGGACGCTGCCGCTTGAGCAGCCCGACCGCCGCGTCGAACTGCTCCTCGTCCAGCGCGTACACGTCGGTGATCTTCAGGTCGGGGCGGTGCGCCTTCAGGTAGAGCGCGGCGTCGGCGATGTAGATGGGGGAGTCGTAGGCGACGACGTGCCCGGCGGCGGGGGACTTCTCGTCCCAGACCACGCTCCACGACGTCGGCCGCTGCGAGATCTTGTCCGTCCGGTACATCAGCATGTTGGCGCCGTAGCCGTGCGGCACCCCGTACATCTGGCCGTTGACGGAGTTGTACGGCTGGTTCTTCAGGTAGCCCGCGATGTCGCCGTAGTTGCTGATCAGCCCGGTGTTGACCGGCGCGACCAGGCCGCCGTAGATGAGCCGCAGGCTCGCGTCGCCGGACGCGGACACGCCGTCGTACCGCCCGGTCTCCATCAGCGCGACCATCGAGTCGGACGTGTCGGCCACCTTCGTGGTCACCTTGCAGCCGGTGGCCCGCGTGAACGGGGTGACCCAGTCGACCTTCTTGTCGTTCGAGCCGTTCTCGGCGTACCCCGTCCAGGCGACGAGGTCGAGCCGCCCTTCGGGCGCGCCGAGCTGCTGCGGCGCGTCGATGCGCGGCGGCGCGGCGGTCGAGCCGGAGCCGCCGCTGCACGCGGCGAGCGCCAGCGCGGTGGACAGCGCGCCCACCGCGAGCGCGGCCCCGGAGAGCAGGACCCGCCGCCGCTTCGGACGCCGTGATTTCGTCGCTGGAGGAGTACGAGCCATCACGCTGAGGCATCGTAGGGGCATTTCGCCGTGTTCGTGCATACAAAACGTGATGATTTGGAAACTGTCGACACACGGCGGCGCGCGGTTCTAGGCTCTCCTGGGTCCCGCGCCGACTCCCCGCCCTCCATTGCCCCCCGTCCGTTCCGCGTTCCCGCCCGCCCGCGTCCCCCGCCCGCTCCGACCGTCCCCCCGCCCGCTCCGACCCGCCCGTCCCCCGCCCGCTCCGACCCGCCTGGTCCCCGCCCGTCCGCTCCGTTCGTCTCGCGCCAGCACCCCCGTCATCGTCGTCCGTCCGAGCGAAAGTTCAGCCGCAGTGTCGAAACGAGGCCCCGCCGTCGAGTCAGCCGCCGGCCACCGGCGGGCTCCCAAGGCCGCGCGATTCCGCTCCATCCGGTTCAAGGTCATCCTGATGGTCACCGTGTCGGTGGTCTCGCTCAGCGTGCTGTGGGGGTTCGCCGCGAGCATCGCGCTCGGGGAGGGGCTGAACCTCCGGCATGTGAAGACCGTCCAGGAGCACTACGGGTACCCGTCCGGCGCGCTCGGCAGCGCGCTGCAGGCGGAGCGGCGGCTGTCGGTCGTCTACCTCGGCGGACGGCTGGAGGGCGACCGGGCCTCGATGGAGTCCGGACGGCTCGTCACCGACCGGCAGGCCGACCTGTTCCGCCGCCTCGCGGGCGACGAGTCGGCCCGCGCCGCCGCGCCCGCCGACACCCGGCGGCTGGCCGACCGGATCCTCGCCGAGCTGAACGGCCTGGACGCCCGCCGCCGCGCCATCGACGCGGGCCGCACCGACCGGGCCCGCGCGTTCGCCGACTACACGGCGCTGCTCGCCGACGTCGGCTCGCTGCAGGGCTCGCTCGCCACGCTGAACAACTCCGAGGTCGCGAAGGACGCCCGCAACGAGGCGTCGCTGACCCGCGCCCGCGAGGTCCTCGCCCAGGAGGACGCGCTGCTCGCGGGCGCGCTCGCCGCCGGACGGATCACGCCGGAGGAGCACGCCCAGTTCATCAAGCTCGTCGGCACGCAGCGCTCCCTCTACGGGTCGGCGTCCGCCGAGCTGCGGGCCGCCGACCAGGCGTACTACCGGCGGGTCGTGACGATGCCCGAGCACGGGCGGCTGCGGGCGCTGGAGGACCGGTTCGTCGCCTCGCCCCGCCCGGTGGCCGCCGCGGGCGGGCCCGGCGGCGTGCTGTGGAAGACCACCGCCGACTCGAACCTCACCCGGCTGCGCGGCCTGGAGCTCGCGGTGTCGGCGGGCGCGGAGAAGCGCGCCGAGCCGATCTCGTCGGCCATCATCACGCGGGTCGTCCTCGCCGGGACGCTCGGGCTCGTCGCGGTCGTCGCCTCGCTCGTCCTCGCGATCTGGGTGGCGCGGTCGGTCATCCGCGAGCTGGCCGGGCTGCGCAAGGAGGCGCTCGACCTCGCCGACGTGCGGCTGCCCGGCGTCGTCCGGCGGCTGCGGCGCGGCGAGGAGGTCGACGTCGCCGCCGAGGCGCCGCCGCTCGCGTTCGGCACCCGCGAGATCGACCAGGTCGGGGACGCCTTCAACGCCGCCAGGCGGACGGCGATCCAGAGCGCGGTCGAGGAGGCCACGCTCCGCCGCAACGTCAGCGACGTGTTCGTGAACCTCGCCCGGCGCAGCCAGACGCTGCTGCACCGCCAGCTCAAGCTGCTGGACGCGATGGAGCGCCGCATCGAGACCCCCGACGACCTGGAGGACCTGTTCCGCGTCGACCACCTCGCCACCCGCATGCGGCGGCACGCGGAGGGCCTGATCATCCTGTCCGGGCAGGCGCCGGGCCGCGGCTGGCGCAGCCCGGTCGCGATCGTGGACGTCGCCCGCGCCGCCGCGTCCGAGGTCGAGGACTACACCCGGGTCAACGTCGCGCCGATGACCCGGGCCGCGATCGTCGGGCCCGCCGTCGCCGACGTGATCCACCTGCTCGCCGAGCTGATCGAGAACGCCACCGCGTTCTCGCCGCCGCACACCACCGTCCAGGTGCAGGGGCAGGCGGTGTCGCACGGCTTCACGCTGGAGGTCGAGGACCGCGGGCTCAGCATGGACGAGCCGAGCCTCGCCGCCGCGAACCAGCGGCTTGCGACCGCCGCCGAGTTCGACCTGTCCGACAGCGCGCAGCTCGGCCTGTTCGTGGTCGGGCGGCTCGCGCGCCGGCACAACATCCGGGTCACGCTGCGGACGTCCCCGTACGGGGGGATGACGGCGATCGTGCTGCTGCCGGAGGAGCTCGTCGTCCCGGACGACGCGGACGCCGAGCGCGGCGCCCCGTCCCTCACCACGCGCCGGGCCGAGGACGCGCTCGTCCCCGTCGGCACGGTCGTCGGCGGGCAGCGCCGCGGCGCGCCTCCCGGGCTCGGCGGGCCGTTCGACGACGCCTTCGACCAGGGCGCGGGTCCCGGCGCGGAACCGGGGCTCGACCAGGGCGGGTCCGTCCTCCAACTGCCGGGACGGCACGCCGCGCCCGCGCCGCCGCCCGCCGCCGCTGCCGCCGCCCCGCCGCCTCCGCCGCGGGAGGGCCCGCTGTCCGGCCCGGACGCGCAGACCGGCCCCATCCCCGTGTTCGAGGAGCCCGTGCAGGGCCCGCTGCCCCGGAAGCGCCAGTCGCCGTCGGCGTGGGGCGAGCCGCCGTCCGCGGCCGTCCCGCCCTCGTCCGCCGCCGAGCCGCCGCCACCGCCGCCGAAGCCGGGCGTGCCGCGGTCGCCGCGCGACGTCCGGCGGCGTCCCGCGAGCGGGGACACGGCCGGCCGCCCGGCGCTGCCGAAGCGCGTCCGGCAGGAGAACATGGCGTCCCAGCTCCGCGAGCAGCAGCCGCTCGGCGCGCCGCCCCCGCCGGGCGCCGCCGACCGCCCCCGCCGGACGCCCGAGGAACTGCGCTCGATGATGTCGTCCATCCAGCGGGGGACGCGGCGCGGCCGCGCCGAGATCGTCGACGACGCCCGCGCCGCCGGCGACGAGGACACGTGACGGGCCATGACCGGTCCTGGCAGCGAATGGCTCGATGACGAGGCGGGGCCCATCGTCCGGTCGTACGCGCTCACCCGCGGGCGCGCCCGCCCCGCCACCGGCGAGCCGTTCGACATGATCACGATCATCTCGACGGCGGCGCGGCCCCGCAGCGGCGCGCCCGGCATCGGGCCCGAGCACGTCGACATCCTGGAGATGTGCGTGCAGCCGCAGCCGGTGGCGGAGATCGCCGCGCGGCTGAAGCTGCCGCTGGTCGTCGTGCGGGTGCTGCTCGGCGACCTGCTGCACCACCGGCTGATCACCGCGACCCGTCCCCAACCGGAGAGCACGCTCTCCAAGGAACGTCTGCTGAGGGAAGTGCTCCATGGTCTCCAAGCGCTCTGAGGTCGCGCGCTCCGACGAGGCTTCCGGGGGTCCGCCCGCCCACGAGGGACCCGTCCCGGTGGCGGTGAAGATCCTCGTCGCGGGCGGGTTCGGGGTCGGCAAGACGACGCTGGTCGGGTCGGTCAGCGAGATCCGCCCGCTGCAGACCGAGGAGCTGCTCACCGACCGGGGCGTCGGCGTCGACGACACCGAGGGCGTCGAGCAGAAGACCACCACCACGGTCGCGATGGACTTCGGCCGCATCACGATCCGCGACGGGCTCATCCTCTACCTGTTCGGCACGCCCGGCCAGGACCGGTTCTGGTTCATGTGGGACGAGCTGTCCTACGGCGCGCTCGGCGCGGTCGTGCTGGCCGACACGCGCCGCCTCGCCGACTGCTTCCCCGCCGTCGACTACTTCGAGAACCGCGGCCTGCCGTTCGTCATCGCCGTGAACTGCTTCGACGACGGCTACGACTACACCCCGGACGAGATCAGGGAGGCGCTCGACCTCGTCCCGGAGACGCCGGTCGTGCTCTGCGACGTGCGGGACCGCGCGTCCGGCAAGGACGTGCTGACCACGCTCGTCAAGCACCTGCTGGCCGTGCACGAGGCCGAGACGGGGCACATCACCCCGGCGCTGTAGTGTCCCGGTCGTGTACCGGACCCGGGCGCGGCTGTCGGACGGCCGCGAGATCGTCTACTACGACGAGGCGCCCGGCCGGACGCCCGTCCCCGACCCGCGCGGGCTGCCGCCCGTCGAGCCGGTCTGCGAGGTCCGGCGCGACCCGCTGACCGGCGACCACGTCACGATCACCGCGCACCGCAACACCCGGACGTTCCTGCCGCCCGCCGACCGGTGCCCGCTGTGCCCGGGCGGGCCCGCGTCCGAGGTCCCCGACCCGGCCTACGACGTCGCGGTGTTCGAGAACCGGTTCCCGTCGTTCGACGCGCGCACCCCGCCCGTCCCAGCGGCGGCGGACGGCGTCGAGCGCTTCCGCGGCGCCGGACGCTGCGAGGTCGTGTGCTACACCGACGACCACTCCGCGTCGCTCGCGACGCTGCCGGTGTCCCGCGTCCGGACGGTCGTGGACGCGTGGGCCGACCGCACCGCCGCGCTGTCCGCGCTCCCGGACGTCCGGCAGGTCTACGTCTTCGAGAACCGGGGCGTGGAGATCGGCGTGACGCTGCACCATCCGCACGGGCAGATCTACGCCTACCCGTTCGTCCCGCCGCGCACCGGGCGGACGCTCGCGATGGCGGCGGCGCGGCCCGGCCTGTTCGGCGAGGTGCTGGCGGCCGAGCGGGCGGGCCCGCGCGTGGTGCTCGCGGGCGAGCACTGGACGGCCTACGTCCCCGCCGCCGCGCGCTGGCCGGTGGAGGTGCACCTGACGCCGCACCGGCACGTCCCGGACCTCGCCGCGCTCGGCGGCGCGGAACGCGACGAGCTGGCCGTCCTGTACCGCGACCTGCTCCGCCGCTGCGACGCCCTCTACCCGGCGCCGCTCCCGTACGTGGCGGGCTGGCACCAGGCGCCGGTGGGGGAGGGGCGGGACCTCGTCCGGCTGCACCTGGAGCTGTTCTCCGTCCGGCGCGCCCCCGGAAAGATCAAGTACCTGGCCGGGTCGGAGTCGGGCATGGCGGCGTGGATCAACGACGTCCCGCCGGAGGAGGCGGCGGCGCGGCTCCGCGCGGCCGGATAGGCACGGTTTCGCCACTTCGTGGAACGATCTCAGTCCGGTGCCCTACCCTCCCTCGCATGCCCGAAAGCGTGCTGGCGTCCCCGCTGGCGGACGGCTCGTTCGACGGCGTCGCCGCGGCGTCCGGGGGGACTCCGCTGGCGTTCGCCTCCCAGGCCGGTCAAGGCGCCAACGCCGGTCTCGTGTGGGACCTGGCGGCGCGCGCCGTCCTCGGCCCGCCGATCCCCGACTTCCCCGCGGGCCGCGCCGACTGGACGTTCGGCGTGCCGGTCGCGGGCGTCCCGATCGTGGCCTGGACGCACCGCGACCGCGTCCACGTCCAGCGTCCCGGCACCGGGCACGAGCTGGTCCTCGACGGCCAGCCCGACCTGCTCGGCCTCGCCGCGCACGGCGGCCGCGGCGCGGTCGTCGCGGTGTTCGGCCCGGCGAACGACGCGCGCGTCACCGTCTTCGACGCGCTGTCGGGCGACCGGCTCGCGGAGTTCGCGCTGTGGCTCGGCCACGGCACGGCCATCGACCGCGCGATCCTGCACGCGGCGCCCGCGTCCGGCCCGCTCGTCGCCCTCGCCGGGGAGGCGGACGTCCTCGTCCTGGACGTGGAGCGCGGCGAGGACGTCGCGGCCCTCCCGTTCGGCGACGTGGTGCTGGCCGCGTCCGCGCGGGGGCCGGTGCTCGTCCAACCGGCGCGGAACGCGCTGCACGTGCGGTGCCTGAACGGCGACTGGGTCGCCGTCCTCACCGTCCCCGGGCCGTGCCGCCCGGTGGCGGCCACCGGCGCCGGGCGCTCGATCCTCGTCGCGGCGGTGCTGGAGGACGACCCCTGCACGGTCCTCGCCTGGGACGCCGACGACTCCACGCCGTCCCACGACGTGAAGATCCCGGCGCCGGTCGCCGAGCTGGCCCTGAGCCCGGACGGGACGCTCCTCGCCGCCACCGACGACGGCCTCTACACCGCCCGCCTGCGCCCCTAGAACGTCTTGCCGCCTAGCCGCCCGCGTCGCCGATCAGGCCGACGAGATGGTCGGCGAACGGCCGGAGCCGGGGACGGAGGTCGTCCCAGCGGTCGTCGTCCCGCCCGAGGTAGACCGACCTCGCCCGGGCGAGGACGGGGCGGTGCTCGCCCGGCAGCCGGTCGAGCGCCCACGCGGCGGCGGCGTCCTTGGCGCGGATCTCGCCCGTCGCCGCCGTCGCCCAGACGCGCGCCAGGGTCAGCACGACGTTGCGCGTGTCCGTCTCCAGCTCCGCGAGGAGGTCCGGGATCCCGGAGGTCATCCCGCGGACGAGGTCGCCGTGCGGGACGGGGTCGAGCACCTCGCCGGGCGGCGGCCCGAACAGCGCCCGGCCGCCGAACAGGACCATGGCGAGCAGCGGGGCCAGGTCGGGGCTCGGGCTGGGCGGCGACGTCCAGCCGCGCTCGAACTCGGCGCGCAGCCATTCGCCGTACTGGAATTCGCATTCCGGCGGGAAGCGCCACGGCCGGACCGCGTCCTGGACGACCACGGTCAGCTCCACCGGACGCTTCTCGCCGCGCGCCGGATGGCACGATTCGTCGAGCAGCCGTGCGCTGAGGATGCGGCGCTGGGCGTCACCCAGCGGGCGTTTCACGACGGCGAGGACGTCCAGGTCGCTGTGCGGGCGCAGGCCGCCGAGCACGGCCGAGCCGTGCAGGTACGCGCCCACGGCGTCGTCTCCGAACACGTCGCGGACCAGCCCGACGACGGTCTCCCTCTGCGTCACCACCGCACCCCGAACGGCCCGGCCGGGAACGCGAAACCCGCCCGGGCGTCCCGGGCGGGCTCCGATCTATTCGGCCTGGCGGCCGTCAATGCGCGGCGCCCTCTCTCGCCTCCGCCTCGGCGGGACGCTCCGCGTCCTGCTCCGCCGGGCGCCGCTCGGGCCACGCGACGATCTTGGTGCGACGAGGGTTCGCCAGAGGGGTGCTCATCTTCGGTGCTGTCCTCCTGATTCGGCCGGGCCGCGAACACGGAAATGTTCCCGACCCCGGACCCGGTTTCGCAAAATGGTCTAGACCGCGTGCTCTCGCGCGGCCCGCGACGCACCTTTCAACCGCCGTTGCGAACCGTTGATTCCCGGTGGACCCGGACCCATTGGGCCGCCTTTCGGCGGCGGCTCAGTCGGTCTTCCGGTAGACGACCGCGCCGATCGCGCCCGACACCGCGACGGTCGCGACGAGGGCCGCCCAGCCCAGCCAGGCCGCCGTCACCTGCCCCACCCGGATCGACAGGATGATCGAGCCGATGACCAGCGCGACGGTGACGCCGATGAATTGCAGCGACATTTCCGCGAGGGTGTGGTCGTTGCGCCAGTGCCGCCCTTGGGGAGTGCGCGTGCTGTTCACCGCGAGACCGAGAAGGAACAGCAGCCCCGCCGCCGCGTACTCGCCGCCGACCGCGCAGAGCAGGATCGGCGTCAGCCCCTCGGCGCCGAGCCCGGCGCCGGCGGCGGCCCCGAGGAACGGGGCGAAGAAGGGAATGGCGAACGCGGTCCATCCCCAGCCGGTGAATTGCATGGCGGCCTCCCGACCTGGACGATCGGCCCGATGCCATTGATCATTTCCGGCCGCCGTCACGGTCGAATCACGACCGGTGGAATGGCCGCATCCAGCCAGGGGCCGCGCGCCGCTTCGGCCGCGTCCGAGTCGCGCTGAGGAGCGGTGGAGCGCGGTGGCCGGTGCGTGCGACAATTCGGCATCCACCTGGGCAAGGGCACCGGACGGCCGCGCGGGTGGGTCCCAGTCGCCAGCGCCCGCTCCGGACCGAAGGATGCCGCCCATGACGGACAGCGAACCCCGTGACGCCCTTTCGGCGCGGTCGGTGGCGGAACTGATCCCGGCCGCCGAGGCGGGCGATGTGGAATTCCTGTTCTTCTGGGGTCATCGGAAGCGCGGGCCGGGCTATCTCAGCCAATGGTGGCCCGCCCCCTTCACCGTTGACGGGACCGTCTACGCGACCGCCGAGCACTACATGATGGCGGAGAAGGCCCGCCTCTTCGGCGACGAGGAAACGGCGGCGGCGATCGTCGCGGCGTCCCATCCGAGCGAGGCGAAGGACCTCGGACGGCGCGTCCGGGGCTTCGCCGAGGACGCCTGGCGGGACGCCCGCGTCGGCATCGTCACCAGGGGCAACGAGGCGAAGTTCGGGCAGAACGAAGAGCTGCGCGACTACCTCGTCGGCACCCGGAACCGCGTCCTGGTCGAGGCGAGCCCCTTGGACCGCGTGTGGGGCATCGGCCTGGCGGCCGACGACCCCCGCGCCGGACGCCCGTCGGCCTGGCCGGGCCTGAACCTCCTCGGCTTCGCACTGATGACCGTCCGCGAGACCCTCACCACCCCCCGCCCATAACCGCGGCCCGACCGTAGCCGCGGGCCGGGCGTAGTGGCGGGCTGGCCGTTGCTGTGTGGCCCGACCGTGGTGGCGGGGCGCGGGTCAGTGGTTCAGGCGGGTGGGCAGGTGGAAGGCCGAGGTGCCGGGGCCGGACGGGGACGGGACGCGGGGGCGCGGCGCCGTGCGCTCGTCGTAGCGGTCGGTCTCCCGGTGCCATTTGAGGATGCCCGCCATCCAGTCGCGCAGCTCGTCCAGGTAGGAGGCCAGCGCGGTGCGGGCGGTCGTGTCGAGGCCGAGCTCGTCGCAGAGGGCGGGGAGTTCGTGCTCGGCGAGCTGCTCGAACTGGTGGCGGCGGGACGTGATGAGGTCGTTGACGATGGGCAGCGCCTCGTCGCGTCCGCAGCCGAAGAAGTTCTGCACGGCGAGGACGCCGTTGTTCAGCTCGCCCTCGTACTCGATTTCCTTCTGGTAGGAGAAGCAGTCGTTCATGAGGCAGCCGACGTCCATGACGGAGGCGTCGATCTCGCGGAGGGTGCGGGTCTCGAAGACGTGCGCGGGGATCTGGTGGGCGCGCCCGATCCGGGCTAGGGCCATCGTCAGCTCGGAGCCGAAGGTGTGGCGGCGCATCTCGATGTAGTCGACGGGGTCGGGGACGCGCGCCTGCAGATGGTTGTTCAGCTCCCAGAGCCAGCTTTCGACCATGTGCTCGACCGTCGCGCGGAACTGGCGCCGCCCGTCGTGGTCCATCGGTTCGGCGGTGCGCCGCCACAGGTCGCCGAGGGCGGCCTCGAACGGGTTCTCCGGCGCGGGCGCGACGCCGCAGTCGAGCGGCATGAACGCGGACGCGCGGGCGGCGAACAGCTTCGCGCCGCCCATGTCGCGGTCGCGGTTGAACACGGCGGGGAAGTAGTCGTCGCCGTAGGTTCCGGAGGCCAGCCATTGGACGGCGAGGTCGAGCGCGTCCGGGGAGGCGTCCGGGGCGAGGGACGCGGCGCAGATCTCCAACGCCATCCCGGTGGTCGACTCCGCGCTCCAGATCGGCACGGGCAGCCGCGGCTGCGGGTCGAACATGCCCATCTCACGGCACCATTCGACGGCCCTACGCCCGGCGGCGGCGCGGTTCGGGTTGACCCGGGCCGGATACGGGACGTCGAAGTCGGGCAGCGGCGTCGGCCCCACCTTCTGGTAGGGGACGTGCGGCAGGCTGATCCGCGCGGACCTCAGCAGCGCGGGGACGCGGGTCGCCGACATCCCGATCGGCTTCTTCTTGTTCATGTAGCGGCTGGAGCGCATATGCCATTCGTGGCATCCGGACTGCCAGTCCTGGAGGGCCTTCACATAGGCGGACACACTCGCCCGCTCGACGGGTTTCAGGCGGTGGTCCTCGAACAGCTGCGGAAGCTCGGTGACCGCCGTGTTCTCGAACTGCCGGAGCCGGGACGTCAGCAGGTCGTTGACCGTGTCGGCGGCGGCCTGCGGGGTGACGTCCAAAAAGCGCTCCATCACCAGCACCGAGTTGTTGATCTCGCCCTCGGACTCGATCTCGCGCTGGTAGGAGAAGATGTCGTTCCGCAGGTGGACGCCGTCGGAGAAGGTGTCCTTGAGGACGCGCAGCGGCCGCGTCCCGACGACGCGCTCGGGGACCTCGATCCCCGCCGCGTGCTCGGCCAGGTCGGCGGACCACGGCGCGCCGCCGACCTTGCGGCGCATCTCGATGTACTCGACCGGGTTCGGCACGCGTCCCGTGCTGATGTTGGACAGCTCCCACCGCGACTCGCGCAGCAGGTTGAGCGTGCTCTCGGAGAACCGGGCGAGCCACGCCTGCGACTTGGCCGGGACGGTGCGCGCCCACAGGTCGGCCAGCCCGCGCTCGACGGCGTTGCGCGGAGCGGGCGGGTCGAGCGACATGAACAGCGGGAGCCGGTCGAGGTAGACGCGGGCGCCCTCCTGGTCCTGCGGCTTCTTGAAGACCTCTAGGAAATGGTCGTCGAAGTAGAACACCCAGACGTACCAGTCGGTGATGAGGTCGAGTTCGGTGGCGTCGCAGTCGGGGTGGGTGTAGGCGCAGAGGAGGGCGTAGTCCATCGCTTCGAGCTGGGACTCGGTCCAGACGTCGGGGGTGCCGGGGTCGCGGGCGTCGTCGAGCATCCGCATCTCGCGCGCCCAGGCCATCGTGTGCGACCGCGCGCCCTCCAGGTGCGGGTTCAGCCGGGCGGGGTACGGGACGTAGAAGTCGGGCAGCTCAAACGGTTGCATGGACCGGCCTCTCTGTCGGTTCAGGGGTCCGGGGCGTCCGTTCGGCAACTTACAGCATTCGGCAAGTTACCGACGGTGACACATTGCTCTCCCGATTCCACGGCAAAACCACCGGTAAGGCGAGGTCATGGTCAGGTTGTCGAAGACGCGCGGCGGGCGACACGCTCCGGCGCGGGCCTTCGACGGCGTGTGATCATCCGGATTGACACCGGGCCGTGCGCCTCAGCAGACTCGGCGGCGTGCGGATCAGCGAGCTCGCCGAGACCCGCGCGCTCCGTCCCGAGGCGGTCGCGGCGGCCGCGGCGGCGCGGGCGCGCCGGGCCGCGCCGTCCGGGCGGCTGCTGATCGTCGCGGCGGACCAGCCCGCCCGCGGCACGCTCGGGGTGGGCCGCGACCCGGTCGCGATGGCCGACCGCGGCGAGCTGCTCGACCGGCTGTGCGTGGCGCTGGAGCGTCCCGGCGTGGACGGTGTGCTCGGCACACCCGACGTGATCGAGGATCT
>NZ_BCQP01000075.1 GCF_001552135.1 Actinomadura chibensis NBRC 106107
CCCGCCGAGTCCCGGCCCGCGTCCGCGCCGCCCGCCGCCGGTTCGGCGGGCGGCCCGGCCGGCGCCGTCTGGACGAGCGGCCTCAACGAGAACGGCCAGCTGGGCCGTCCGGGCCCGGGCAGGGACCCGAACCTCGCCCCGGTCGGCCTGGACGGCGTCCGCGCGGTCGCGGGCGGCGGGCGGCACTCGCTCGCCGTGAAGGGCGACGGGACGGTCGTCGCGTGGGGCGCCAACGACCACGGGCAGCTCGGCGACGGGACGACCCGCGACAGCCGCGTCCCGGTGCCCGTCCTCGCGCCGGACGGGCAGGACGGGCAGCTCGGCGACGTCGTCGCCGTCAGCGCCAACACCGACTTCTCCATGGCGCTGCGCCGCGACGGCACCGTCGTGACGTGGGGCGTCGGGGCGTCCGGCCAGCGCGGCACGGGCGAGCGCGAGAGCCCGCCCTACCCGACGACCGTGAAGTCCCCGGACGGGGAGCGTCCGCTCGGCGGGATCACGGCGATCGCCGCCGACGGGCGCACCGAGCTGGCGCTGCGCGCCAACGGGCAGGTGCTCGCGTGGGGCGCCAACACCTACGGCATGCTCGGCGACGGCACCCGCGAGGACCGGGCGCTGCCGGTGCCCGTCCGCGGCCTGGACGGCTCCGGGCGGCTGGGCGGCGTCGTCCGCGTCGCGGTCGGCGGGCAGCACGGCCTGGCGCTGCTGGCCGACGGGCGGGTCGCCGCGTGGGGCCACAACGACCTCGGCCAGCTCGGCGACGGGACGCGCGAGGACCGGCTCACCCCGACGCTCGTGTCGGGCGTGGCGGGCGAGGGCCGCCTCGGCGGCGTCATCGCGCTCGCCGCGGCGGAGAAGAACAACTACGCGCTCCGCAAGGACGGCACGGTCGTCGCGTGGGGGAACAACACCGCCGGGCAGCTCGGCGACGGGACGCTGACGCTGCGCACGTCGCCCGTCCACGTGGTCGACGAGGACGGCGACGGCAAGCTCCGCGGCGCGGCGCAGGTGTTCGCGGGCGAGGCCTACGGCGCGGCGATCCTCACCGACGGGACGCCGCTGACCTGGGGCGCGGGCGGCAGCGGCCAGCTCGGCTCCGGACGGCGGGCGGCGCGCAGCCGCCCCGGCCGGGTCGTCACCTCGCTCGGCGGCGCGCCCGGGAAGAGCGTGTCCGCGGGCGCCGGGGAACGCCACCTGATCCTGCTCGTGGCCCCCCGAACGCCCTGACCCCCTAACGCCCTGATTCCCTCCGCAGGACGCTCAGGCGTCCTTGGGCGGCTCGGGCTTGGCCGCCTCGGCCCGCGCCTCGCCCGGGTCGGCCGCGGGCTGCGCGGGCGGCACGAGCGGCTCCCCGCCCCCGGCCGGCGCCCCCGCCGTCGCGGGCTTCGCCGACCGCTTCCGCATCAGCAGGAACCCGCCCGCCGCCGCCGCGACGACGACGAGGCCGCCGCCGCCCAGCACGAACGGCATCGCCGAGCCGCCGTCGTCCTTCGCGGTGGCGGCCTTCGACCCGGTGGCGGGGCCGGTCGGCTGCGACTGCGCGAGCGTCCGCTCCTCCTGCTGCGTCTGCGTCTGCGGCGCGGGCTTGCCGTTGTTGCCGGGCTTGCCGGACTTCGGCGGCGCGTACTTCGACTCGGGCAGCGTCCGGACGAAGTGGAGCAGCGCCAGGTCGGGCTTGCCCTTCGCGCCCGCGACGGCCTTCGTGTAGGCGGACTTCACCTGCGCGTCCGGCAGCGCGTTCGACGACACCTTCAACTGGTCGCCCGCCAGCACCGCGTACGTCCCCTTGCGGTGCATCAGCCCGGGAAGCTGCTTGAGGATCGCCGCCGGGTCGTTCCCCGCCGGGACGATCGCGATGAACACCGCGACGGACCGTCCCTGCGCCGTGCGGAGCAGTTCCTGCGCGCCGTCCGACTGGTAGTACTTCGCGTGCGAGTCGACGTAGTAGCCGCTCTCGGTGATGCCCTCGGCGACCGCGTCGAGGTCGACCTGCGCGTGCGCGGGGACGGCGGTCAGCGCGAGCGCGGGCGTGAGCGCCAGCGCGAGCGTCCCGGACGCGGCGAGGCGGCGGGCGGAGATGTGCACGGGAGGGCTCCTTCTAACACTGGACGGCCTTGGCGGTCGCGGGGGCGGTAGCCGGGACACTAGCGGCGCGACATGGGAAAAGGTGGTGGAAGCGGGGAAACGGCAGGCATCGGTCAGATTCCGCGGCCGCGGGTGTGCAGGGCGAGCAGGACCCGCTTGCCGGACACCACCCCGGACGCGACCGCCAGCGCGAACGGCACCCGCCGCTCGGCCGGGTTCGCGCGCAGCGCGCGGGCCGACCAGCGCAGCGCGTCCCGCCGCCGCCCGACCGTGGCGCAGCCGAACGCGAGCTGCCCGTAGACGCGGCCCGCCGCGCCCGGCTCGCGGCCGATCTCCGGGTAGTGCTCCAGGAACCATTCGAGCGCGGCGACCTTCGTCTCCCACGCCTGCGCGTAGTACGACGTCAGCCCCCACAGCACGCGGACGAGCGGCTCGTCGACGTTCACGACCGGGTGGCGGCGGGCGGCGCGGAGCGCGAGGTCCCAGTCCTCGCCCTGGCTGCCGGGGATCGTCTCGTCCACCATGCCGATCTCGATCAGCGGCTCGCGGCGCGCCACGTAGGTGGACGAGTGGACGCTCATCATCCGGTCCTTGATGAGGGCGTCGTAGGTGACGCTCGTCGTCCCGGCGAGGCGCGGCAGCTCGCGCCCGTCGAAGTCGATGAGGATGCCCGCGCTGCACAGCACCGCGTCCGGTTCGGCCTCCAGCGCCTTCACCTGGGCGGCGAGCTTGCCGGGCAGCCACGCGTCGTCGTCGTCGCAGAACGCGACGAGGTCGGTGCCGAGGTGCCGGATGCCGGTGTTGCGGGCGCCCGCGAGGCCCGGCGTCCGGGTGTTGGCGATCACCTCGACGCGGTCCCCGGCGAGCGAGGCGTCCGGCTCGGCCCGGTCGAACACGACGACGGCGCGCAGGTCGCCGTCGTACTCCTGGGCGAGGACCGACTCCAGCGCGCGGCGCAGCAGCTCCGGCCGGTTGTGCGTCGGGAGGACGACGCCGACGGAAGGGGGCATCGATGGCCTGCCTTGCTATCGAGGGGAACCGAGGGGACGGACCGGGAGCTGGAGGGGATGCCGCCGGAGCGCGCCGCGGGACGGCGTCCCGCGGCGCCCCGGCTCAGCGCGCGCCGGTGATCATTCCGGCGCCGACGGTGTTGTTGGTGGCCTCGTCGATCAGGATGAAGCCGCCGGTCAGCCGGTTGCGGCCGTAGTCGTCGACGAACAGCGGCTGGGTGACGCGCAGCGAGACCCGGCCGATCTCGTTCAGCCCGAGACCGGTCGCCTCCTCGTCGCGGTGCAGGGTGTTGATGTCCAGCCGGTAGTGCAGGTCCTTCACGACGGCCTTGGCGGTCCGCGTGGTGTGCTTGATCACCAGCTTGGCGCGCGGCGTGAGGGTCCGGTCGGGGGTCATCCAGCACACCATGGCGTCGATGTCCTGCGCGACCTCCGGCCGGTTGTGCGGCCGGGCGATCATGTCGCCGCGGGAGATGTCGATGTCGTCGGCGAGGCGCAGCGTCACCGACATCGGCGCGTACGCCTCGGCGACCGGGCCGCGCGGCCCGTCGATGTGGGTGATCGTCGTGGTCAGCCCGGACGGCAGGTGCACCACCTCGTCGCCCGGCTTCAGCACCCCGCCCGCGACCTGCCCCGCGTACCCCCGATAGTCGTGCAGGTCGGGGTCGGTGGACGCGTGCGGGCGGATCACGTACTGCACCGGGAACCGCACGTCGATCAGGTTCCGGTCGGACGCGATGTGGACGTGCTCCAGGTGGTGCAGCAGCGACGACCCCTCGTACCACGTCATGTTGACGCTGCGCTCGACGACGTTGTCGCCGTGCAGCGCCGAGATCGGGATGAAGGTCAGGTCGGTCACCTCCAGCTTGGAGGCGAACGCGGTGAACTCGTCCACGATCCGCTCGTACACGCCGCGGTCGTAGTCGACGAGGTCCATCTTGTTGACCGCGACGACCAGGTGCGGCACCTGGAGCAGCGTGGTCAGGAACGCGTGCCGCCGCGACTGCTCCAGGATGCCCTTGCGGGCGTCCACCAGGATGATCGCCAGGTCGGCCGTGGACGCGCCCGTCACCATGTTGCGGGTGTACTGGATGTGGCCGGGCGTGTCGGCGATGATGAACTTGCGGCGCGGCGTCGCGAAGTACCGGTAGGCGACGTCGATGGTGATGCCCTGCTCGCGCTCGGCGCGCAGGCCGTCGGTCAGCAGCGCGAGGTTGGTGTACTCCTCGCCGCGGTCGGCGCTCGTGCGCTCGACCGACTCCAGCTGGTCCTCGAAGATCGACTTGGAGTCGAACAGCAGGCGGCCGATCAGCGTGGACTTGCCGTCGTCGACGCTCCCGGCGGTGGCGAAGCGCAGCAGGTCCATGCTCTTGCCGGACGGCGTCCTGCCGAAGGACTGGGCCTCGCCTGCGGGCTGGGTCGCGGCCATTAGAAGTAACCCTCCTTCTTGCGGTCCTCCATGGCGGCCTCGCTGGTGCGGTCGTCGGCGCGGGTCTGCCCGCGCTCGGTCACCCGGGTCGCGGCGATCTCCTCGATGACCTCTTCGAGGCTCTCGGCCGCCGACTTCACCGCGCCCGTGCAGGACGCGTCGCCGACCGTCCGGTAGCGGACCGTGGCCTCGAACTCCGGCTCGTCCTCGCCGCGGTTGGCGAACCCGGTCTCGGCGTCCAGGAGCAGGCCGTCGCGCTCGAACACGCGGCGGGTGTGCGCGAAGTAGATCGGCGGGAGCGCCAGCTCCTCGCGGCGGACGTAGTCCCAGATGTCGAGCTCGGTCCAGTTCGACAGCGGGAACACGCGCACGTGCTCACCCTGCACGATCTTCGTGTTGAACAGGTTCCACAGCTCGGGACGCTGGTTCTTCGGGTCCCACTGGCCGAACTCGTCGCGGAACGACACCACGCGCTCCTTGGCGCGGGCCTTCTCCTCGTCGCGGCGCGCGCCGCCGAACGCGGCGTCGAACTGGTGCTCCTCGATCGCGTCCAGCAGCGTCGTCGTCTGCAACCGGTTCCGGGACGCCCGGCGCCCCTTCTGCTCCACCACGCGGCCGCTGTCGATCGACTCCTGCACCGACGCGACCACCAGGCGCACGCCGACGTCGGCGACCATCCGGTCGCGGAACTCGATCACCTCGGGGAAGTTGTGCCCGGTGTCGACGTGCATCACCGGGAACGGGATCGGGGCGGGCCAGAACGCCTTCTGCGCCAGCCGCAGCATGACGATGCTGTCCTTGCCGCCGGAGAACAGCAGCACCGGCCGCTCGAACTCCGCCGCGACCTCGCGGAAGATGTGGATCGACTCGGCTTCGAGCACGTCCAACTGGGACAGCAGGTAATCACAACGCTGCGTCGTCTGAGGCATGGTGTGGGCTCTTTCACGCTGTACTGGCAGATGCAACCGAGTGGCCGCGGGACGGACGTCCCCTCCGGATCGAACGCCCGGCCGCCGCGGAGAAATCCCGCCCTCGGGCGGGAAGGGTCAGGGCAACGCGCCGGACACACTCCCGATGCCGGTCAGCAGCGTCGACGCCGACAACGGATGGCACACCAGGATATCCGGGAGCCGCGGGTCCTCCCGGTTGTACTCCAGCGCGGCCCCGTCGACGCGGGACGCGTGCGCCCCCGCCGCGAGGGCCACCGCCGCCGGGGCGGCCGAGTCCCACTCGTACTGCCCGCCCGCGTGGACGTAGGCGTCCACCTCGCCGAGCAGGACCGCGGAGATCTTCGCCCCCGCCGACCCGATCGGCACCATCTCGACATCGAGGTCTATCTGGTCCGCCATCCGCTGGACGAACTCCGGCGGCCGCGTACGGCTCACCGCGACGCGCAGCTTGCCCGCGTCCGGGGCCGGGACGTGCAGCGGCACCTCGCGGGGCAGCACCCCGCGCGCCCGGCGCGACCCGGCGGTCACCGGGTCGGGGTCGCCCGCGTCGGCCCGCACCAGCGACGCGCCGCCGGTGGCGTCGGTGCGCAGGATCAGGCCCTGCGCCGGGAGCGCCACGGCCCCGGCGGCGAGCCGTCCGCCGCCGGACGGGTCGCGCCGCCACAGCGCCACGTGCACCGCCCAGTCGCGGCGGCCCTCCTCGGAGAACTCGCGGGTGCCGTCCAGCGGGTCGATGATCCAGACGCGGTCTGCGGTGAGCCGCTCGGCGTCGGCGGTGTTGCGGGTCGGGGCGCGCTCGCCGCCGCCCGTCCGCTTGCCCGCGGCCGCGGACCGGCCCTCCTCCGACAGGACGGCGTCGCCGGGACAGCGCTCGGCCAGCGCCGCCATGAGGTACTCGTGCGACCGCAGGTCGCCCGCGTCCTTGAGGGCCCGCGCGTCGGCGAAGCCCACCTCGTCCCGCACGTCCAGCAGCAGCCGACCCGCCGTGCCGGCGAGGTCCGCCGCCAGCTCGTGGTCGTCCGCGGCCGCATCCACCGTCATCCGTCGATCACATTCCCGATTCGGCTCGTTCTGTCCGATCCACTTTCTCATGCGCGTCCGGGCGCGCCGCGCCCGCGTCAGGGTACGCCCCCGCGGGCGCCGCCCGATCGGGCCGCTCCGGCGCCCCGGTCGGGCCGCTCCGGCCCGCCGGTCTCAGTACGCGCCGGAGCCGCGGAAGACCGCCGACCAGGTCTTCCACATGATCTGGAGGTCGAGGGCGAGCGTCCAGTTGTCGACGTAGCGCAGGTCGAGCCGGACGGACTCCTCCCACGTCAGGTCGGACCTGCCGCTCACCTGCCAGAGGCCGGTGAGGCCCGGCTTCACGACCAGCCGCCGGTACACGTCGCCGCCGTACTGGGCGACCTCCTCCGGCAGCGGCGGACGCGGCCCCACCAGCGACATGTCGCCGCGCAGCACGTTGAACAGCTGCGGCAGCTCGTCGAGCGAGTAGCGGCGCAGCCAGCGGCCCACCCGGGTCACCCGCGGGTCGGCGCGGATCTTGAACAGCACGCCGTCGTTCTCGTTGTGCTGCAGCAGTTCGAGGCGGCGGGCCTCGGCGTCCGGGACCATCGTGCGGAACTTCAGCACGGTGAACTCGCGGCCGCCGCGCCCGACCCGGGTCTGCCGGAACAGCACCGGGCCGCCCTCGCCGGAGAACTTGATCAGGACCGCGACCAGCGCGAGCAGCGGGCTCAGCGCGAGGATCCCGACGAGCGCCGCGACCCGGTCGAACAGGCCCTTGAAGACCTTGCGGCCGCCGTCCAGCTCGGGGTGCTCGACGTGCAGCAGCGGCAGTCCGGACACCGGGCGGATCGAGATCCGCGGGCCGGTCACGTCCATCAGCGCGGGCGCGACCACCAGCTCGACGTCGTTGCGCTCGATCTGCCACGCCAGCCTGCGCAGGGCCACGCCGTCCATCTCCGGGCAGGCGAGCACCGCGACCGAGTCGGCCGCGACGCGGTCGGCCACCGCCGCCGCCTGCGCGAAGTCGCCGAGCACCGGGACGCCCTCCACCTCGGCCACCGCGTCGTCGCCGGACGCGAGCGCGGGCGGCAGGCACACGGCGACGATGTCCATCCCGTGGTAGCGCTTCTTCTGCAGCTCGCGGATCAGGTCGGCCACCGACGTGCGGTGCCCGACGGCGACGACGCGGCGCATACACTCGCCGTTCCAGCGCTTGCGGTGCAGCCACTTGCGCAGCCGGTAGCGCGCGAGCAGGGCGAGGACCGTTCCGAGCGGCAGCGCCATCACCACGTAGCCGCGCGCCACCTCGGTCTTGGTCGCGTACGCGACGATCGCGACGGTCGCGGTGAGGATGAACCCGGCCCGCAGCACGCGGTGGAACTCCTCGTACCCGACGCCGACGTACCGCGGCTGGTAGGCCCGGCACAGCATCAGCGTCGGCACCCACACGATCGGGAGCGCGACGGTCAGCGCCACGTACGGCGCGTTCAGATCGGTCGGGACGCCCGGGAACCGGAGCACGAACGCGATCACACCGGCCATCAGCATGCTGAGGAAGTCCAGGTATCCGGCCACCCGCCGGTAGGATCCGCTCCAGCTCTGGAACGACGGACGGCGCTGCTCATGGCTGGTCGATGACTCGGCCTGCACCTTGTCAACGACGGCCATATACACCTCTCACCAATCCCCTGTAACGCGCGCCCCGTCAGCGCGATTCACACCGAAGACGGTTGAACGTCGCCTGAGGTTCACATGCATCTTGAACCTCATTTGAGCTGCATCCTATGGCCGCTTTGCCATGGTCAGGCCACCACGAGGCCGGTACCGGCCCGAGATCACCGGCATACAAGGCGAGAAGCGCACGAAAACACGGTTGCGCCGGTCCGCGTCGGCGTCGTCGCGCTCCGCTGCGCTGGCCGGATCCGGCCACCCTTCTGAAGGGCGTTCAGCCTGCGTGGACGACCTTTTTCACTCTCTGTGGACGTCCATTCGACCCCCGCCCCGAACGTTCGATCCGCGCGGCGGGCGTTCGATCCGCGCGGCGGGGTCAGCTCGCGTGGAAGACGTTCTGCGCCGCGCCGAGCCCGTCGGAGATCAGCGCCTCGACGGCGTCCGCGGCCCGGTCCACCTCCAGGTCGAGGTCCTTGCGCTCGGCGGCGGAGAAGTCCTTCAGGACGAACGCCGCCGGGTCCATCCGCCCCGGCGGGCGGCCCACCCCGAACCTGACCCGCGGGTACTCGCGCGTCCCGAGCGACTTCGTGATCGACCGCAGCCCGTTGTGACCGTTGTCACCGCCGCCCTGCTTCAGCCGGATCGCGCCGAACGGGATGTCCAGCTCGTCGTGGACGACGACGAGCCGCTCCACCGGCGCCTTGTAGAAGTCGCACAGCCCCTTCACCGGGCCGCCCGACTCGTTCATGAACGACCGCGGCTTCGCGAGCACCGCCCGCGCGCCCGCGAGCCGTCCCTCCAGGACGTCCGCCCTGGCCCGGTGCGACTTGAACCTGCCGCCGACGCGCGCGGCCAGGACGTCCAGCACCATGAACCCCGCGTTGTGCCGGTTCTTCGCGTACGACGGCCCGGGGTTGCCGAGGCCGACGACCAGCCAGAGATCCGCGCTCACCGAACTCCTCCCCACCACGGGGTCGCGCGACGGGCACGGCCCCGCGGGTGCGCACCCGCGGGGCCGTGAAAGAACATGCCGTGAACGAACATGCCGCGTCCTCGCCCGGACGGCCGCGTCGCCGCGCGACCGCGCCCGGACCGCCCGGCCGCCTACTCGGCGGGGGCCTCGCCCTCGCCCTCGGCGCCCTCGCCCGCGGCCTCGGCGCCCTCCGCCGGCTCCTCGCGCTCGGCGGACACGCTGGCGTCGGTGATCTGGAGGATCAGGACGTCCTCGTCGGCGGCCAGCGTCGTCCCCGACGGGAGCCGCAGGTCCTTCGCGAGGACCTGGCTGTCGATCTCCAGGCCGCTGATGTCCAGCTCGACGGACTCGGGGATGTGCGTGGCCTCCGTCTCGACGGAGATCTCCACCTCGGTCTGCGCGACCTGGCCGCCCGCCACCACGTCGCCGACGAGCTGGATCGGCAGGGACACGACGACCTTCTCGCCGCGCTTCACCAGCAGCAGGTCGACGTGCTCCAGGAAGCCCTTGATCGGGTCGCGCTGGACGTCCTTCGGCAGCGCCAGCTCGGTGCCGCCGCTCAGGCCCTCGATGGTGAGCAGCACGTTGGGCGTCTTGAGCGCCAGCATCAGGTCATGGCCGGGCAGCGAGATGTGCTGGGGGTCGGTGCCGTGACCGTAGAGGACGGCGGGCACCCTGCCGGCCCGGCGGGTGCGCCGCGCGGCACCCTTACCGAACTCGGTGCGCGGCTCGGCGGCGATGCGTACCTCGGACACGGCGAAAACTCCTCATTCTGCGATCCACGGCCGTCCGGGGCGTCCGGACGTCCGTTACGGACGGTTGTGATCCTCGCACGCCGACTTGGGGGCGGGCGACTTGAAGATTCTTTGCGTTCTCCAGGGAGCGCGGTACCGGCACGGCACGCACTGGACGACCTGGAGCGGACGCGGGTCGCCCAAGTCTAGCCGATCGAAGACACGCCCCAACCCGTGCCCCGGACCGCGAGCGGCCCCGTTCCGGGCGGCGGCCGGCCACGCCTCGCGGCGGGCGTGCCGCGGTCGCGCGGGGGCGACGCGCGGGGGGCCTAGCTCTGCCCGCCGAACAGGCTGGTGACGGAGCCGTCCGAGAAGACCTCGTTGATGGCGCGGGCGATGAGGGGAGCGATGGAGAGGACCGTCAACTTGTCGAACTGCTTCTCCTCGGGGATCGGGAGCGTGTTCGTCAGCACCACCTCGGAGACGCGGGAATTCTTCAACCGGTCCACGGCCGGGCCGGACAGCACGCCGTGCGTGGCCGCGACCACGACCCGGCTCGCGCCGTGGTCGAACAGCGCGTCCGCCGCCTTCACGATCGTGCCGCCGGTGTCGATCATGTCGTCCACCACGACGCAGGTGCGGCCCGCGACCTCGCCGACGACGTCGAACACCTTCACCTCGTTCGCGACGTCCGGGTCGCGCTTCTTGTGGATGATCGCCATCGGCACGCCGCCGAGCCGGTCCGACCACCGCTCGGTCACCCGCACCCGGCCCGCGTCCGGCGCGACGACCGTCACCTGCGAGGTGTCGAGCCTGCTCTCGAAGTGGTGCGCGAGCAGGTCGAGCGCGAACAGGTGGTCCACCGGGCCGTCGAAGAAGCCCTGGATCTGCGCGGTGTGCAGATCGACCGTGATCAGCCGGTCCGCGCCCGCCGTCTTGAACAGGTCGGCCATCAGCCGCGCCGAGATCGGCTCCCGGCCGCGGTGCTTCTTGTCCTGCCGCGCGTACCCGAAGAACGGCGCGACGACGGTGATCCGCTTCGCGGACGCGCGCTTCAACGCGTCCACCATGATCAGCTGCTCCATGATCCACTGGTTGATGGGAGCCGTGTGGCTCTGGATCACGAAGGCGTCGGAGCCGCGGACGGACTCCAGGAACCGCACGAACGTCTCACCGTTCGCGAAGTCGTACGCGGACGTCGGCGTGAGGTCGACTTGGAGGTTGTCGGCAACTTCCCTGGCCAGGTCCGGGTCGGCGCGGCCGGTGAAGAGCATCAGCTTCTTCTGGCCGCTCGCCTTGATCCCACTCACCTCTGACAACTCCCCCTCAATGGCGTGAATTCACGTGGGTCTGTGTCCCCACCGCCCGCGCACCACGAATGTCCGGCGCACGGGTCGCTCTGTTGTTCGCGGAAGGACGCCGATGTCCTCCCCATCCCCGCCCGGACGGCGGGGCAGTCCTCACCCGGACGCGGCCGTTACGGCGCGTCCTCCGCATGGGCCCCCTCGGCCTCGTGGGCCTCCTGAGCCTCCTGGGCGCGGCGGGCCGCCTCCGCGGACGGCGTCCCCGGACGCTTCCGCTCGACCCACCCCTCCACGTTCCGCTGCCGCGCGCGCGCGACCGCCATCGCCCCCGGCGGGACGTCCTGGACGATCACCGACCCCGCGGCCGTGTAGGCGCCGTCGCCCACCGTCACCGGCGCGACGAACATGTTGTCGCTGCCCGTCCGCACATGGGACCCGATGACGCTGCGCCGCTTCTGCACGCCGTCGTAGTTCACGAACACCGAGCTGGCGCCGATGTTGGAGTGCTCGCCGATCTCCGCGTCGCCCACGTAGGTGAGGTGCGGGACCTTCGTGCCCTCCCCGATGTCGGCGTTCTTCGTCTCGACGTAGGTTCCGATCTTGCCTTTGCGGGCCAGCCGCGTCCCCGGCCGCAGGTAGGCGAACGGGCCGACCGACGCCTCCGGGCCGATCTCCGCCTCCACGCACACCGCGTTGACCACGGTCGCGTCCGCGCCGACCGTCGTGTCGGTCAGCGTGCAGTTCGGGCCGACCCGCGCGCCCTCTCCGAGGTGCGTACGGCCGTGGAGCTGCGTCCCAGGGTGGATCTCGGCGTCGGGCTCGGCGGTGACGTCCACGTCGACCCACGTGCTCGCCGGGTCGACGACCGTGACGCCGGCCCGCATGTGCGCTTCGAGGATCCGGTCGTTGAGCTGGCGGCGCGCCTGCGCGAGCTGGACCTTGTCGTTCACGCCCTGCGTCTCGACCCAGTCGGCCGCGAGGTGCGCGCCCGCGCGGTGGCCGTCGGCCCGCACGATCGCGACGACGTCGGTGAGGTACTCCTCGCCCTTGGCGTTGTCGGTGGTCACGCGCTTGAGCGCGTCCGCCAGCAGCGCGCCGTCGAACGCGTACATGCCCACGTTGATCTCTTTGATCGCGAGCTGCTCGGGGGTCGCGTCCTTGTGCTCGACGATCGCCTCGACGGCGCCGTCGGCGGCGCGGACCATGCGGCCGTAACCGGTCGCGTCCGGCATCTCGGTCGTGAGGACGGTCGCGGCGTTGCCCTCGTCCTCGTGCGTCCGGACGAGCGCCCGCAGCGTCTCGCCGCGCAGCAGGGGGACGTCGCCGTTGGTGACCACCACGGTGCCGTCGAGGGCGCCGGTCTGCTCCAGCGCCATCCGGACGGCGTGGCCCGTCCCGTTCCGCGGTTCCTGGACGGCCGTCTCGGCGTCCGGCCCCGCCTCGGCGAGGTGCGCGGCGACCTCTTCGCGCCGGTGCCCGACGACCACGACGAGCCGCTCGGGCTCCAGCTCGCGGGCGGCGGCCAGCACATGGCCGAGCATGCTGCGCCCGCACAGCTCGTGGAGCACCTTGGAGGTACGGGACTTCATCCGGGTGCCCTCGCCCGCGGCGAGGACGATGACGGCGGCCGGGCGGCTCGCAGCGCTCACAAGGAGGCTCCTCGGCATCGCGGACGGGATCGGTTATGGACGCGCCCACCTGCGACATCACGCCGTATCCAGGCCGGACGCACCCGACACGGGCAGGATACCGCCCGCCCCCGCCCTGTCACCCCCACCGCCCACCCGCGTCCCAAGGACGGACATCCACGACAGCTCCGGCGCAAGGACTCGAACCTTGTCTAAGGGCACCAAAAACCCTTGTGCTGCCGATTACACCACGCCGGATTGAAACGGACGGATCACGCGGAGACCGGAACCGACCGGCCACCACGATACCGACACCCGTCAGATTTCTCCCGCCGTATCCGCCCCGCCCGGCCCCGCGCCCGGCCGCCCGCCGCGACCGGCTACGACGCCGCTTCCGGAAGGACGAGCCAGTCCGGCAGCGGCTCGCGCGCCGCCAGCCAGGCCGCCGGGACGGCCTCCGGACCGAGATGGGCGGCGACGATGCCGCCGGTCATGGCGGCCGTCGTGTCCATGTCGCCGCCGACCGCGACGCACGCCCGGACGGCCGCCTCGTAGTCGGTCAGCCGGGTCGCCGCGGCCCACAGGACGTAGGGGACGGTGTCCTGCGCCGAGATCCGGTTGCCGTTCCCGAGCTCGTACGCCGCGTCGCGCGGGGACTTGCCGAGCAGCCGGAGGGCGCGCCGCAGGCCGCGCCGCACGTACTCCCCCGTCGTCGTCCACTCCAGGGCGGCCTCGATGAGCTCCCGCGGCGCGATCCTCGCGCCCCGCCCGGCCGCGGCGTGCGCCGTCGCGGCGGCCACCGCGACGGCGCCCGCGACGCCCTCCGGATTCGCGTGCGTCACCTCGGCCGACAGGGCGGCCTGCTCCGCCGCGCGGGCCGGGTCGTCGCTGAAGAAGGCGCCGAGCGGGGCGATCCGCATCGCGGCTCCGTTGCCGTAGGAGCCGCGCCCGTCGAACAGCTCGCGGGAGGCGCGGTGCCAGTGGTCCCCGTTCTGGATCCGGGTCAGCAGCTCGTACGCGCCCGCGCCGTAGCGGCGTCCGACGTCCATCCGCGCGGCGAACGACTCCGCCAGCAGATCCTGGTCGACTTCCCCGCGCCGGTTTAGGACGTCCACGACGGAGCACGCCATCTCCGTGTCGTCCGACCAGCTCCACGGGGCGGGCGGCGCGTCGGTCTCGGCGGAGAGGCGCCGGTTGGCGAGGACGAAGAACTGGTCGCCGAAGGCGTCGCCGACGGAGAGGCCGGTGAGGGAGCCTTTGGCCAGGGTCGCGCGTTCCTCCTGGGTGAGGGGCATCTCGCCATTCTCTCGCGGGGGGCGTGGCCCGTCCGTCACTTGAGTGTTTTGTGGCTCATGGGGCAGATTCCCCCCGAATTTACCGTCTGCCCCTGTCAACTTACGGTTCCGTAGCTTACGTTGGCGTAGGTAAGCGACTCCGACCCGCAGGGAGTGATGACGCATGACCACGGCCCCGGCCTTGGGCCAGCCTCGCGCCGAGCGGCGCCCGGAGATCGCGCCGCAGCCACGGGGCAACGCCGAGCGCGTGCTGGTCGCGGTGTTCACCGGCGTCCCGTTCCTGGCGCTGTTCGCGGCCGTCCCGCTGGCCTGGGGACGGTTCCTCGGCTGGACGGACGTGGCGCTGATGGCGGTGTTCTACGTGCTGTCCGCCGGAGGGGTCACGGTCGGCTACCACCGGCACTTCACGCACGGCTCGTTCAAGGCGCGCCGCCCGCTGAAGATCTTCCTGGCGCTGGCCGGGAGCATGGCGATCGAGGGCCCGGTCATCACGTGGGTCGCCGACCACCGGCGGCACCACAAGCACTCGGACAAGGAGCTCGACCCCCATTCGCCGTGGCGCTTCGGCGACGACTGGAAGGCGCTGACGAAGGGCCTGGCGTGGGCGCACTACGGGTGGCTGTTCGACGCCAACCGGACGTCCAAGCACCGGTTCGCGAAGGACCTGCTGAACGACCGCGACATCCGCCGCATCCACCTCGCGTTCCCCGGCCTGGTGGCGGTGTCGTTCCTGCTCCCGGCGGTGATCGGCGGGATGGTGACGATGTCGTGGGCGGGCTTCCTGACCGCGCTGTTCTGGGCGGGGTTCGTCCGGATCACGCTCGTCCACCATGTGACGTGGTCGATCAACTCGATCTGCCACACGTTCGGCAAGGAGGACTTCGAGGTCCGCGACAAGTCCCGCAACGTGTGGTGGCTCGCCATCCCGTCGCTCGGCGAGTCGTGGCACAACCTCCACCACTCCGACCCGACGTGCGCGCGGCACGGCGTGCTGAAGGGGCAGGTCGACATCAGCGCGCGGATCATCTGGGCGCTGGAGAAGACCGGTCTGGCCTACGACGTGCGGTGGCCGAACAGCGACAGGCTGGCGGCGAAGCGCACGAACCAGGCGGTATGACCGCCACAATTGGTCCCGTGACAGAACCCGCTCCCAGGACCCGCAGAAAGCGGATGACCGGTAAGGAACGCCGCGAGCAGCTCCTCACCATCGGGCGGACGCTGTTCGCCGAGCGCGGCCTGGACGGTACGTCGGTGGAGGAGATCGCGTCGGCGGCGGGCGTCTCCAAGCCCGTGGTGTACGAGCACTTCGGCGGCAAGGAGGGGCTGTACGCGGTCGTCGTCGACCGGGAGTTCGAGCGGCTGCTCGGCCTCGTCACGGAGGCGCTGAACTCGGCGATCCACTACCGCGGCAAGCTGGAGAAGGCCGCGCTCGCGCTGCTGGAGTACATCGAGGAGAACCCGGACGGGTTCCGGATCCTCGTCCGCGACTCGCACGGCGGGACGGGCACCGGCAGCTACGCGAGCCTGCTGAGCGAGATCGCGGGCGAGGTGGAGTACGTCCTCGCGCAGGAGTTCGACCGGCACGGCTACGACGACAAGTTCGCGCCGCTGTACGCGCAGAGCCTCGTCGGGATGGTGGCGCTGACGGGCCAGTGGTGGCTGGACGTCCGCAAGCCGCGCCGGGAGGAGGTCGCCGCGCACGTGGTGAACCTCGCGTGGAACGGGCTTTCGGGGCTGGAGCCGCGGCCGTCGCTCGACCCGCGCCGCCGCCGCAAGGAGCTGGAGCGGCAGGAGAAGCGCGCGGAGAAGGCCGCCGCGAAGGCGGAGAAGGCCGAGGAGAAGGCGGCGGCCAAGGCCGAGCGGGCGCAGAAGGCGCAGCGCCGGAGCCGCCGGGACACCGAGATCGCGACGGACACGTCGTCCTGAGGCGGCCCGCCGGGCTGACAACCGGTGGCCGCCCGGAGTTCTTCTGGGCGGCCACCGGCCAGGGGTCGCCGGCTTCGGGTCGCGAAACCGGGATGTGCCGGACACCGGTCGGCCCGTCCGAGGTGGCGCACCGCAGGGGAAACGAGTCACTCCCTCGGCGGGGCCGGGCGGCATCCCGTCTGCGGATGTCGGTCCCGCGCGCGCCCGCGTGCTCGCGCACGGTGTCTCTCGACATCGAGACACAGCATGCCCGGATCCGAATCTTGATGTCAAGAATCCCCGCGCGCGGCGCGGTCGCCGATCGTCCGGGCGGCGGGCCGCCTCCGGCCGCCAGGTTCCTGAACTTCCTGGCGGTGCGCCAGAATACGGCTCGGACCGACCGCGCGCCGGGGGCGGACGCGGGGTCCGAACAGGTCCGAAGGGGTCCGGACGGACCGGAGGGGGACGCATGACACCGGGGACGCTCGCGGGCCGCTACGCGCTGACCGTCCCGCTCGGCCGGGGCGGCATGGGCCAGGTCTGGGAGGGCGTGGACCGCCAGCTCGACCGGCGGGTCGCGGTGAAGCTGCTCACCGCCGAGCACCTCGCCGCCCGGACCGACCCGGACGAGCTGGTCCGCCGGTTCGCGCGGGAGGCGTCGATCACGGCGGGCCTGCAGCATCCCGGCGTCCCGGCGGTGCACGACGCGGGCTCCTACGACGGCGGGCTGTTCCTCGTGATGGAGCTGATCGAGGGGTACACGGTCGGCGACCTGATCGCTGAGGAGGGGCCGCTGCCCGTCCCGTGGGCCGCCGCGATCGCCGCGCAGGTGTGCGCCGTGCTCGCCGTCGCGCACGACCGCGGGCTGGTGCACCGCGACCTGAAGCCGCAGAACCTGATGGTGACGCGGGACGGCATGGCGAAGGTCCTCGACTTCGGCGTGGCGACCGTGCTGGACGCGGCGGGCGTCCCGCGGATCACGAAGACCGGCGAGACCATCGGGACGCTCGCCTACATGGCCCCTGAGCAGTTGCGCGGCGAGCGGGCGATCCCGCACAGCGACCTCTACGCGCTTGGCTGCGTCCTGTACGAGATGCTCGCCGGGCGCCCGGTCTTCGAGGCGACGTCCCCGCACACGCTCAACTACCTGCACCTCCAGCAGCCGCCCGACCCGCTCGGGCGGCCCGACGTGCCGGAGCAGTTGGAGTCGGTCGTGCGGCGGCTGCTCGGCAAGGACCCGCTGCAGCGTCCGGCCGGGGCGCGCGAGGTGTTCGACGGGCTGCTGCCGTTCACGTTCGGGGCGGGGGCGCTCGCCGGGATCGTCCCGGCGGCCGCGGCGACGGGCGGCGTCCACCTGTACGCGCGGGCGCTGGTGCGGCTGACGACGCCGCGCCCGGCCCCGCCCGCGCCGCGGCCCGCGCCAGCGCCCGCACCCGCGCCTCAGGCCGTGCCCGCGCACCAAGCCGTGCCCGCGCACGCGACAGTGGCGGTCTCGCGGCCGGGCGGGCCTCCCCCGACCATGACGCCGCCGCCGTGGAGCGGCGGGCGTCCCGCGCCCTACGGCGGTCACCCGCAGCCTGGGGTCCCGCGGCGGCACCACCACCTCCCCGAGACGGCGCCGTCCCGGAGCATGGGCTGGAAGCTCAGGCACAGCCTGTGGATACTGCCGACGCTCTCGATCGGCTTCCTGCCGTGGGCGTCGTTCCTCTACATCGGGCTGCGGCACCGGCACCGCTGGTGGCTCGCGACGGCCGCGGGCTACTTCGCGTGCACGGCGCTGCTGATCTTCCTGCTGTTCACCCTGCCGGACGAGTCGCTGGGCGGCGGGCTCTACGTGCTGGCGCTGACGGTGATCCCGGTGCTCAACGCGATCATGGTGAATCCCGGGCGGCTCCGGCTGCTCGCCGCCGGGGGCTGAGCGGTCAGGCCCGGGTCGCGATCACGAAGACGCGCCGGAACGGGAACACCGTGCCGTACGGGGCGGTGGGGTAGGCGCGCCTGAGCAGGTCCCGGTATTCGGCGAGGAACTCGTCGGTCTCGTCCGGGCCGAGGGCGGACAGGACGGGACGCAGCGTCGTCCCCTTCACCCACTCCAGGACGGGGTCGTCCCCCTGGAGCACCTGCATGTAGGTGGTCTCCCAGGCGTCCACCGTGAACCCGGGACGGGACAGCAGGTCGAGGTACCCGGCCGGGCCGAGGACGGGCGGCTCCAGGGCGAACTCGCCGAGCCTGTCCCGCCACCGCTCCGACCGGCACAGGTCGCGGAGCAGGACGTGGCTGGGCGCGCCGAAGTTGCCGGGGACCTGGAAGGCGAGCCTGCCGCCGGGGTTGAGCGCGTCGGCCCACCTGACCAGCAGCCCGTGGTGCTCAGGCACCCAGTGCAGGACGGCGTTGCTGACGATCAGGTCGAGCGGGCCGTCCGGCCGCCAGGCCACGACGTCCCCGACGCGGAAGGAGAGCCGTCCGGGGATCTCGTGCGCGCGGGCCTCGGCGATCATCTCGGGCGAGCCGTCCACGGCGTCGATGACGGCGTCCGGCCAGCGGGCGGCGAGGGTGGCGGTGAGCTCGCCGCTGCCGCAGCCGAGGTCGGCGACGCGGGACGGCGCCGGGCCGGTGAGGCGGCCGACCAGCTCCTGGAAGGCCCGTCCGCGCTCGCCGCCGAAGGCCCCGTACTGCGCGGGGTCCCACACTGTGCTCGTCGTCCGGCCCATCGTCCTCCCCGTCCGCCGTATTTATCTCGATGTCAAGAGACATCATCGTCGCCGCCATAGTGTGAAGTCAAGAAGTGAGATCTTTTTCAGCCGCCCGACAGATGCGCCGGATCGCGGACGCTTCCTAGGCTCGACGGCATGACGGACAGCGGCGCGACGGAGCGCGGGGAGCGGGACGGGTGGGCGCTCGTGCTCGGGCCGGGCGGCCCGGTCGGGACGGCATGGCTGACCGGCCTCGCCGCCGGGCTGCGGCGGGCGGGCCTCGACCCCGCCGCCGCCGACCTGATCGTCGGGACGTCGGCGGGCGCGATCGCCGGGGCGCTGATCACGACCGGCCGCGACCTCGACGCCCTCGCCGAGCTGCCGCCCCGCGACACGCCCCGGCCGGCCCCGGACGGCTCGGCGATGGCGGAGGCGCTCGCGCTCGGCGGCTCCGCCGACCTGGAGCCGGACGAGATCAGGCGCCGGATCGGCAGGCTCGCCCTGGCGGCGACGGCGCTCCCCGCCGAGCAGCACCGGGCGGGCATGCGGTTCCTGATCGGCACGGACGAGTGGCCCGCCGCGCGCCTCCTCGTCACCGGCGTGGACGTCGAGTCCGGCACGCCCGTCGTGTGGGACGCGGCCAGCGGCGTCCCGCTGACCGCCGCCGTCGCCGCGAGCAGCGCCGCCCCCGGCTACGCCGAGCCGGTCCTCATCGGCGGCCGCCCCTACATGGACGGCGCGTTCGGCGGCGGCTCCAACGCGCACCTCGCGGCGGGCGCGGGCCGGGTCGTGCTGGTGGAGCCGATGCCGCGGCCGTCGGGCGGCGGCGCGGGGGCGGACGTCCGGATCGTCCCGGACGAGGCGGCCCTTGAGGCGTTCGGCGCGAACGTCGGCGACCTCACCCGCTGGGCGGCGGTGTACCGCGAGGGGTTCCGGCAGGCGGCGGACGCGGCCCGGCGGATCGGCAGCGCGGTCGGCGTCCCGGACGCCTGATCCGGACGCCGTGCCGGGCGCCCGCTCCGGACGCCTGGTCCAGCGGCCGATCACCCTCCCTCCTCGGAATACCAAGACGGGTAAGGTGTCGGCATGCGGGACGAGGTCGACAGTTTGGTCGAGGCGTGGGAGGCCGAGCGGCCGGACCTCGACGTACGGCCTCTGCAGGTGCTGAGCCGCGTGTCCCGGCTGGCCCGGCACCTCGACCGCGCCCGCCGGGCGGTGTTCGCCGACCACGACCTGGAGTCGTGGGAGTTCGACGTCCTCACCGCGCTGCGCAGGGCCGGAGCGCCCTACCAGCTCAGCCCGGGGCAGCTGCTGCGCGCGACGCTCGTCACGTCCGGGACGATGACGAACCGCATCGACCGGCTCGCCGCGGCCGGGCTCGTCGAGCGGCATCCCGACCCGCAGGACAAGCGCGGTGTCCAGGTCCGCCTCACCGCCGCCGGCGAGACGCGGGTGGACGCGGCGTTCGCCGACCTCCTCGACCGGGAGCAGGCCATCCTCGACAGCCTCAGCCCGGAGCAGCGCGCCGTCCTCGCCGACCTGCTGCGGACGCTGCTCGTCCCGTTCGACCTCTGACCCCGCCCCGGGCCCCTAGCCGATGTCCTCGGCGAGCATCAGCCACTCCTCCTCGACGGAGGCGGCCTCGGCCTGGATCTCCTTGAGGCGGGCGTCCAGCTCCTGGAGCTTGGCGTAGTCGGTGGCGTGCGCGGCGAGCTTCTCGTGCAGCTCGGTCTCCTGCGCGGCGAGCTTCTCCAGCCGCCGTTCGAGCCGGTCCAGCTCCTTGCGGGCCTTCCACTCCTGCCCGCCCTTCGGCTTCGGCGCCTCGGCGGGCGCGGCGGCCCGTTCGGGACGCGCGGCGGCGGCTGGCTTCGGGGCCCGGCCGGCGGCCCGGCGCTCCAGGTACTCGTCGACGCCGCCGGGCAGCATCGACACGCGCCCGTCGCCGAGCAGCGCGACCACGTGGTCGGTGACGCGCTCCAGGAAGTACCGGTCGTGGCTGACGACGACGAGGGTGCCGGGCCAGCCGTCCAGGATGTCCTCGACCTCGGTGAGCGTCTCGATGTCGAGGTCGTTGGTGGGCTCGTCCAGCAGGAGGACGTTCGGCTCGCCCATCAGCAGGCGCAGCACCTGCAGCCGCCGTCGCTCGCCGCCGGACAGGTCGCCGACCGGCGTCCACTGCCGGTCGCCGGGGAAGCCGAGGCGTTCGAGGAGCTGGCTCGCCGTCCACTCGCGCTTGCCGACCGTGATCCGGCGGCGGATCTCCTCCACCGACTCCAGGACGCGCCGGGACGGGTCGAGGTCTTCGAGGTTCTGCGTCAGATGCGCGAGCTGGACGGTCTTGCCGCGCACCACCCGTCCCGCCGCCGGGCGGACGGAGCCGTCCAGCAGGCGCAGCAGGGTGCTCTTGCCGCTGCCGTTGACGCCGACCAGGCCGACGCGGTCGCCGGGGCCGAGCCGCCAGGTCATCCGCTCGAAGATCGCGCGGGCGGGGTCGCCGACCTCGACGGTCGCGTCCTCCACCTCGAAGACGGTCTTGCCGAGCCGCGCGGTCGCGAACCGGGTCAGCTCGACCGAGTCGCGCGCCGGGGGCTCGTCGGCGATGAGGGCCTGCGCGGCGTCCACCCGGAACTTCGGCTTGGACGTGCGGGCCTGCGGGCCGCGGCGCAGCCACGCCAGCTCCTTGCGGAGGAGGTTCTGCCGCTTGGCCTCGGTGGCGGCGGCGATCCTGGCGCGCTCGGCCTTCGCGAGGACGTAGGCGGAGTAGCCGCCCTCGTAGCGCTCGACCTGGCCGTCGACGACCTCCCAGGTGCGGTCGGTGACCTCGTCCAGGAACCAGCGGTCGTGGGTGACGACGAGCAGCGCGGCCTTGCGCCCCTTGAGGTGGCGGGCGAGCCAGTCGATCGCCTCGATGTCGAGGTGGTTGGTGGGCTCGTCCAGCAGCAGGAGGTCGGACTCGGGGACGAGGAGCCGGGCCAGCGCGACCCGGCGGCGCTCCCCGCCGGACATGCCCGCGAGCGGCGCGTCCAGGTCGAGGTCGGCGAGCAGGCCGCCGAGGACGTCGCGGACGCGCACGTCGCCCGCCCACTCGTGCTCGGCCCGGTCGCCCAGCACGACGGACCGGACGGTCGCCGCGCCGGGGAACTCGTCCCGCTGGGACAGCAGGCCGAGGCGCAGGCCGCGCGCGTGGGTGACGCGCCCGGCGTCGGGCTCGGTCTCCCGCGCGAGGACGGACACGAGGGTGCTCTTGCCGCCGCCGTTGCGGCCGACGACGCCGACGCGGTCGCCCTCGTCCAGCCCGAGGGACACGGCGTCGAGCAGCGGCGACGGCCCGTACGACTTGGCGACGTTCTCAAGGTTCACGAGATTCACGACGCCCCCAAGCCTATTGGCCCCGGAGAGCGGATGATCCGGACGCCGTCAGGCGGGCGGCGGCGGCCCCTGCCGCCCGGACGGCGGGTCCTGCGGAGGCTGCGGCCCCTGCGGAGGCTGGGGGCCGGACTGGCCCTGCGGGGGCGGGCCGTATCCCGGCTGCGGCGGGCCGTAGCCGGGCGGCGGGTTCCCCGGAGGCCCGTATCCGGGCGGCGGGTTCCCGGGCGGTCCGTAGCCGGGCTGGCCGTAGCCGGGCGGGGCGGTCCGCTTCTGCCGGTTCGCGACCACGAGGATGATCACCACGAGCGCGGCGACGCCGAGCAGGAAGAAGGCGCCCAGGAGGAGCAGCAGCAACGGGGGTCCTGAAGAGGTCGTCGACAACGGGGGACCTCGCAGCGGGAGGAACGGGGCGGTTCGGACGCCGAGAGGCGCGCGGCGAGCCTACCGCCCGGCGGGCTCCCCCGACACGACGTTCTCCGGCGCGTCGCGGCGCAGCTCGCGGTCGCGGCGGACGGCCTGCAGCGCGAGCGTCAGCATCATCGCGACCGCCACGAGGCCCAGCAGCACGGACAGGTACGTCATCGCTCCACCTCGCCGGGGGGATCAACGCGGGACGGAATCGGTGTCACAGTTACAAGACGCGTTGATTGTGTACCAGGTTGGCTTGTGTGACGAGCGGATTCGGAGTTTTCTATTAGGGAAGCTTCCTAATAGAAGCCGTCAAGACCCCGATCCGGGCCCGGTCACACCACGGTCGCGCCGGGGACCGGGCCGTAAGCGCGCAGTACCTGGGCCGCCACGCCCGCGCCGTCGAGGGCCTCGGCGAGGTCGGCGGCGTCCTCCTCGTCTTCGGCGAGGAACGCGCACGTGGGGCCGGATCCGGACACGAGCGCGCCGACCGCGCCGAGCTCGCGGCCCGCGTCCAGCACCCGGCCGAGCGAGGGGCGCAGCGCCAGCGCGGCGGGCTGCAGGTCGTTCGCGAGGGCCGCGCCGAGCCCCTTCGCGTCGCCGGTCGCGAGCGCCGTCATCAGCGGCTCCGACACCCGCGCCGCCGGGGCTCCCCCGGCTTCCGTGCCCTCCTCCGCGCGGAGGCGGTCGCACTCGGCGTACACGGCGGGCGTGGACAGCCCGCCGTCCGCCGTGGCGAACACCCAGTGGAAGGTGCCGCGGGTCAGCGCCGGGGTGAGCCGCTCGCCGCGGCCGACGCCGACGGCCGTCCCGCCGAGGACGGCGAACGGCACGTCGCTGCCGAGCTCCGCGCCGAGCTCGACGAGGCTCGCGCGGTCGAGGACGGGCTCGTCCCGGTCGTCCCACAGCCGGGCGCAGGCGACCAGCGCGGCGGCGGCGTCGGCGCTGCCGCCCGCCATGCCGCCCGCGACCGGGATGGCCTTGCGGATGCGGATCGCGGCGTGGGCGTCCACGCCGAGCCGCCCGGCGACGAGCCTCGCCGCCCGGGCGGCGAGGTTGTCCTGGTCGGCGGGGACGTCCGCGACCGACACCCGCGAGTAGGGGGCGGCCTGCACCCGCACCTCGGGCGCCGCCGCGGGTTCGACGGTCACCTCGTCGAACAGCGACACGGCGTGGAACACGTTGACGAGGTCGTGGTAGCCGTCGTCGCGGATCGGTCCCACGCCGAGCTGGAGGTTGACCTTGGCGGGGACGCGTACGGTCACTGCGCTCACGGTAAAAACCCTACGGCCATTCCGGACCCCGGACGCGCAGGCGATCAGCCGCCGCTCGTCACCGGCAGGTTGCGCGGGTTGAAGTAGGGCGTCGTCGCGAGCCCGCGCAGCGCCGAGAGGGCGTGCTTGTCGCCGGTCACCGCGAGCGCGCGCCGCTTGTCCCTGGCGTTCGCGGCCAGCTCGTTCGAGTTGAAGTAGACGACGGCCTTGACCTGCGGGTCCTGGAGGGTCTTGGACGCCTCCCTGAGCCATTCGGCGCGCCGCTCCCCGTAGGCCGCGGGCACCCCGAACTCGGCGATCATGATCGGCTTGTGCCGGTCGCGGGACCACTGCAGGAACAGCTTCAGCTCCTCCGACAGGTCGCGGTACTCGGCGTCGCCGCGCGGCGGGACGTCCGCGCAGATCCAGTCGACCTGGTCGTCGCCCGGGTAGTAGGAGCCCGCGTGCGCGCCGCCGAAGCCGCGGGCGGTGGGGCACCACACCCAGGCGACGTTGTCGACGCCCTGCCGCTTGAAGATCGTCCGCAGGTGCTTCCAGGCGGCGACGAAGTCCTCGGCGGAGTGGACGCGCTTGCGGGCCGACGCCGTGTCCATGTCCCGCGACCAGCGCAGGAACACCGGCTTCCCGAGCGCCTTGATCGCGCGGGCGCGGCGCGCGACGAGGTCGTCGTACTCGCCCCGGACGATCTTGCGCGTGTCGGCGCCCGCCCAGGTCAGCAGCAGGTAGCGGTTGCCGTCGGCGGCGGACCGGTCCAGTCCGGCGGGGAAGTCGGCCGTCCAGGAGCGGTAGCTCTGCACGATGTCGAGCCGCCGTCCGAGCTCGCGCTCGAAGTCGGCGACCGGCCCCATGCCCGGCTTCCCGGCGTCCTTCCCGGGCGTCGCCGACCCCGACGGCGCACCCGACCCCGACGGCGCACCCGACCCCGACGGCGTGCCCGTCCCCGTGCCCGAGGGCGACCCGGACGGCTTGCCGCCGCGCTCCGGCGGCACCCAGGCCCCGAAGTACGCCCCGTCCTTCGGCGGGACGGGCGCCACCCCGGCCCGCGCCGTCGTCGTGATCTTGGGCGCGGCGCCCGCGCCGCCCCCGCAGCCCGCCGCCACCGTCGCGACCACCGCCGCGGTGGCGAGGAGCGCCGTCCCCACGATCGGCAACCTCGCCCGCGCCGTCCGCGAACGCGCCTTCACATCGACCTCCGGTCGTCCTGGTGTGAGTCCATCTCCCCGGGCAGGCGGCAGCCCGCACCCCGTGCACGCCTCAGGGGAGTGGGAGCCGATCTCCCCGGCGTGTTGGACCATACTCGGCAATTCTGGCGAAGGCGGCCACGTCCAGCGCTTCGCCCCTGGCCCTCGGGTCGACTCCGGCGGCGCGCACGGCGTCCTCCGCCGCCGCCGGGGACCCGGCCCAGCCCGCGAGCGCCGCCCGCAGCGTCTTGCGGCGCTGCGCGAACGCGGCGTCCACCACGGCGAACACCTCCGCGCGGGACGCCTTCGTCGGCGGCGGCTCGCGGCGGGTGAACGCCACGAGCCCCGAGTCGACGTTCGGCGCCGGCCAGAACACGGCCCGGCCGACCGCGCCCGCGCGGCGCGCCTCCCCGTACCAGGCGAGCTTCACCGACGGCACGCCGTAGATCCGGCCGCCGGGCCGGGCGACCATCCGGTCGGCGACCTCCGCCTGGACCATGACGAGCGCCGTCCGCAGCGACGGCAGCACGGCCAGCAGGTGCAGGACGACCGGCACCGCCACGTTGTAGGGCAGGTTCGCGACGAGCGCCGTGGGCGCCGGGCCTGGCACCCCCTCGACGCGCATCGCGTCGGCGTGCACGACGTCCAGGCGTCCGGCGAGGTCGGGGGCCCGCGCGGCGACCGTGCCGGGCAGCTCGGCGGCGAGCGCGGCATCGATCTCCACGGCGACGACCCGGCGCGCCTCCGGCAGCAGCGCCAGGGTCAGCGACCCGAGCCCCGGCCCCACCTCGACCACGACGTCGTCCGGATCGAGGCTCGCCGTCCGGACGATCCGCCGCACCGTGTTCGCGTCGATGACGAAGTTCTGCCCGAGCGTCTTCGTCGGCCTGATGCCGAGCCGCGCCGCGAGCTCCCGCACGTCGGCGGGGCCGAGCAGCCCTCGTGAATCCCCCACGCCCCGATTGTCCCAGCTAGGAGAACAGGTTGCTTCCGCAGTTCGGCCACTGCCCCTGCCAGCGGCCGTTGACCTTGTTGTAGAGCATCTGAGCCCGGTAGGTCTGCTCCGCCGCGGGCGCGTCCGACGGCTTGCCCTTGCCGCCGACCGACGCCCACGACGCCAGCGAGAACTGGTAGAGCCCGTAGTACCCGGCCGGGTTCACGGCCTTCGGGTTGTTGTGGGACTCGCAGCGGGCCAGCGCCGTCCAGTTCAGCCGGGCCGCCGCGCCGGACCCCGCCGACTTCGGCCCGACCGCGAGGACCCGCGTGACGGGCCTGCTCTTCACCCGCTTCGCGATGACCTTCTTGACCTTCTTGCCCTTCCGCCGGACGTACGCCCACTGCACGATCAGCACGCCGGGACGCCCCTCCCGCAGCACCTTCTCGCTCCACGGCGGGACGGACGAGCTGTTCTTGCGGACCGTCTTCTGCGGCACCTTGACCATCGCGAGCTTCGGCGCCGACAGCAGCCGCAGCACGTAGACGACGTCGCCGGGCGGCTGGTCGGCGAGCGGCTTGACGAGGTCGTGCGGGCCGAGCGCGACCCGGGCCTGGTCGAGCACCTGCCGGACGGTCGTCCCGGTGGTCATCGCCTCCGTCCGCCTGCCGTCCACCACGATCACGATCTTGCGCGGCGCGGCGCTGGTGCGGGGCGCGTCCGCGGCGGCGGCCTTCTGCGGCCCGGTCGAGCCGCCCCCTCCCCCGCAGCCGGCCGCGAGGAGGGCGGCGACGAGAAGGACGGCGGAGGGCGCGGACGATCGGCGCGCGTGATGGCGAGGCACGGGGGTTCCTCCAGGGGGGCCGGGCTCGGGGGCGCCCGCTCAGAGGCCAGACATTAAGGCCACCCGTCGTGCCTCCGCCACCGCATCGCCCACATCCGCCGCCCCCGCCCCGGGCGGTACCGGCGTCACCAGGGGCCGAAGGCGCGCTCCCCGTTCGCGGCGATCGCCGCGCACAGCTCCGCCACGTCCACGCCCTTGACCTCGGCCATGGCGCGGACGGTGTGCGGGATCAGGTACGACGCGTTCGGCTTGCCCCGGTGCGGGATCGGCGTCAGGAACGGCGCGTCCGTCTCCACCAGGAGGAGGTCGAGCGGCGCGACGCGCAGCGCGTCCCGGAGCGGCTCGGCGTTCTTGAACGTGACGTTGCCCGCGAAGCTCATCAGGTAGCCGTGCTCGGCGCACGTCTCCGCCATCCGGGCGTCGCCCGAGTAGCAGTGGAACACGACCGTCTCCGGGGCGCCCTCCTCGGCGAGGACGCGGAGGACGTCGTCGTGGGCGTCCCGGTCGTGGATGACGAGGGCCTTGCCGGTCCGCTTGGCGATCTCGATGTGGCCGCGGAACGCGCGGTGCTGGTCGTCCTTCGGCGCCCAGTCGCGGTAGTAGTCGAGGCCGGTCTCGCCGATCGCGCGGACCTTCGGGTGCGCGGCCAGCAGCGCGACGTCGTTCAGGACGGCGTCGGAGATCCCGGTCGTCTCGTTCGGGTGGATCGCGACCGCCGCGTACACGTCGTCGAACTCGGCGGCCGCGTCCACCGCGAAGCGCGACGACGGCAGGTCGCAGCCGATCGTCACGATCCGCGTGACCCCGGCCGCCTTCGCGGACTTGAGCTGCTCGTCCACCGGCGTCTCGACGACGTCGAGATGGCAGTGGCTGTCGAAGACGTCGACGGGCAGGCGCTCTGGAAGCGGCGGGTAGGACCTGGAGGCCTGCCCGTCGGCGTCTCGGCTCACGTGTTCTCCAGCCGGGCGAGCTCCTCGTCCACCACGGACGAGTCGAGCTTCTTGAACAGCGGGACGGGCTTGGCCAGCGGCACGCCCGGCTTGATCGGCACCGACTCCCAGCGCGCCTCGGTCGCGTAGTCGCCGGTGAGGACGCGGTAGTCGGGCCCGCCCTCCTCGGAGACCGTCTTCAGTTCCGGCATGCCGCTCCACACGCCTTCCCCGCCGAGCATCTCGTACACCTTCTGCGACGAGCGCGGCAGGAACGGCGTCAGCAGCGTCTTGGCGTCGTCGACGACCTGCAGCGCGGTGTGCAGGATCGACTTCACGCGGGCCGGGTCGTCCTTCAGCTTCCAGGGCGCCTGGTCGGACAGGTACTTGTTCGCGTCGCGGACGACGTCCAGCGCCTCGGTGATCGAGTTCTTGAACCGGGACCGTTCGAGCTCGGCGCCCACGGCCGGGAACGCGCGGCGGCTGCGCTCCAGCAGCGCCCGGTCGGCGTCGGTGAGCTCGCCCGCCTCCGGGATCGCGCCGAAGTTCTTCGCCGCCATGTTCACCGACCGGTTGACGAGGTTGCCCCACGCGGCGACCAGCTCGTCGTTGTTGCGCCGGACGAACTCCGCCCAGGTGAAGTCGGTGTCCTGGTTCTCGGGACCGGCGACCGCGATGTAGTAGCGCAGGGCGTCCACGTCGTAGCGGGCGAGGAAGTCCTGCACGTAGATGACGACCTGGCGGGACGAGGAGAACTTCCTGCCCTCCATCGTCAGGAACTCCGACGACACGACCTCGCTCGGGACGTTCAGCGCGCCGAGCGAGCCCGGCGTGCCGCCCTTGTCGCCCTGGCCGCTGTAGCCGAGCAGCATCGCGGGCCAGATCTCGGCGTGGAAGACGATGTTGTCCTTGCCCATGAAGTAGTAGGACAGGGCGTCCGGGTCCTGCCACCAGGCGCGCCACGCCTCCGGGTCGCCCTGCCTGCGGGCCCACTCGACCGACGCCGAGAAGTAGCCGATCACCGCGTCGAACCACACGTACAGCTTCTTCGCCGGGTTGTCGCGCCAGCCGTCCAGCGGGATCGGCACGCCCCAGTCGAGGTCGCGGCTGATCGCGCGGGGCTGCATGTCGTCCAGCAGGTTCAGCGCGAACTTCAGCACGTTCGGCCGCCAGGCGAGCGCGCCGTTCTGCTTGCCGCGCAGGTACCGGCCGAGGACGTCGGTGAACGCGGGCAGGTCGAGCATGAAGTGCTCGGTCTCGACGAACTTCGGCGTCTCCCCGTTGATCCGCGACACGGGGTTTATCAGGTCGACCGGGTCGAGCTGGTTGCCGCAGTTGTCGCACTGGTCGCCGCGCGCCCCGTCGTACCCGCAGATCGGGCAGGTGCCCTCGATGTAGCGGTCGGGGAGCGTCCGGCCGGTGGACGGCGAGATCGCGCCCATCGTCTTCTGCGGGAAGATGTAGCCGTTGTCGTACAGGCCCTTGAAGATCTCCTGGACGACCGCGTAGTGGTTCAGCGTCGTCGTCCGGGTGAACAGGTCGTAGGACATCCCGAGGCCGTGCAGGTCTTCGGCGATCACGCCGTTGTACCGGTCGGCCAGCTCGCGGGCGGTGACGCCCTCCTTGTCGGCCTGCACCTGGATCGGGGTGCCGTGCTCGTCGGTGCCGCTGACCATCAGGACCTGGTTGCCCGCCATCCGCTGGTAGCGGCTGAACATGTCGGCGGGCAGCGCGAAACCGGAGACGTGCCCGATGTGACGGGGCCCGTTGGCGTACGGCCAGGCGGGCGCGGTCAAGATGTGACGGCTTGACGAGGACATGCAATCAAGGGTAGTCGCGCGGCGCCGCCCCCGGCACCGGATAAGGCCCCGACGCGATCAACGCCCGTCGGCGTCCGCGCCTGATCTCGCGACGCTCGGCGCCCCGGCCTCCCGCTCGGTCGCCCGCCCGGTCGCCCGCGCGGGCGCGGGCGCCAGGACGACCTGGACGACGGCCGCCGCCGCCAGGAGCCCGGCGAGCCACATGACCGAGACGGTGCCGAGGCCGTCGGCGGCGCGCCCGCCCAGCAGGGCGCCGAGCGCGATCGCCGCGTTGAAGACGGCGACGAGCAGTCCGGAGGCCGCCTCCTCGGCGTGCGGGGCCGCCGCAAGCAGCCAGTTCTGCACGGTCACCGACACGCCGCCGTAGGCGAGGCCCCAGAGCGCCAGCAGGGCCGCGCCGCCGCCGAGGGACCGGCCGAGCAGCGGGACGAGCAGCACCGTCACGGCCAGCGCCGCGCCGAGCACCAGCAGGGTCGCGCGGGGCGAGCGGACGGCCCGGGCGCCGCTCGCGAAGTTCCCGGCGACGCCCGCGACGCCGTACCCGAGGAGCAGGACGCCGATCTGCCCGGCGTCCGCGCCGGAGACGTCCTCCAGCACGGGACGGACGTAGGTGTACGCGGCGAAATGGCCGCCGACCAGCAGCGCGGTCGCGACCAGGCCCGCGCGGACGCGCGGTTCGGCGGCGAGCCCGGCCAGGCCCCGCAGGTTCGTGGATCGTTCCACGGGCAGCGGCGGCAGCAGCACCGCCATGACCGCCGCGAGGACGACGGCGAACCCGCCGGCCGCCGCGAACGCCGCGCGCCAGCCCGCCGCCTCGCCGAGCAGCGTCCCGGCGGGCACGCCCAGCACCGACGCGACCGCGACGCCGCTGAACGCGACCGCGATGGCGGCGCCCCTGGACCGCTCGGGGACGAGCCGCGCCGCCAGCGACGCGGCCAGCGCCCACACCCCGCCCATGCCCGCGCCGACGAGGACGCGCCCGGCCATCAGCGCCCAGGCGTTCGGCGACCAGGCCGCGACGGCGTTCCCGAGGGCGAGCGTCAGCAGCAGCCCCACCACGACGGGCCGCCGGTCCGCCCGGCGCAGCGCGGGGACGATCAGCGGCGCGGCCACGGCGGCGACGAGGCCGGTGACCGTGAGGGCCAGCCCGGCGACGCCCTCGCTGACGCCGAGCGTCCGCCCGATCGGGGTGAGCAGGCCCACCGGGAGCATCTCGGAGGTGACGACGGTGAACGTGGCGGCGGCGACGGACGCGACCGCCGCCCACGCGGCGGGGCCGCCGCCGTCCGAGGAGGTCGTGTTTCTCATGGTCCGAGTCAACGGCGGCGGGGCGGCCGGAACAACGGCGGGCCGCTCACCGCTGCATTAGTGACGCTCATCAGTGTCGCTCATCGATTAGGCGCTCATCGATCACGGAGGCGGGATGCCCGGTCTGGAACTGCGCGAACTCGAAGCCTTCCTCGTCCTGGCCGAGGAACTGCATTTCGGACGCACCGGTGAACGGCTGTACGTCTCGCAGGGCAGGGTCAGCCAGCTGCTCCGCTCACTGGAGGCCCGCGTCGGGGCCCGGCTGGTGGAGCGGACGAGCCGCCGCGTCCGGCTCACCCCGCTCGGGGAGGAGTTCCGGCGGAGCCTGCGTCCGGCCTACGACGGGCTGCACCGGGCGGTCGACGAGGCGCGCCGCGCCGCGCGCGGCGTCGAGGGGACGCTGCGGCTGGGCTTCCAGTGCACGGCGAACGACCAGGTGACCGAAGCCGTGGCGCGGTTCCAGGAGCGGTATCCGGCCTGCGTCGTCGAGCTGGCCGAGGTGCCGCTGCACGACCCGTTCGGGGCGCTGCGGGACGGCGGCCTCGACGCCGCGATCGTGCTCGGCCCCGTCCTGGAGGACGACCTGGTCGTCGGCGCGACCTTCTCGCGGGAGCCGCAGACGGTGGCGCTGTCGGTGCGGGATCCGCTGGCCGCGCGCGACTCGCTGGCGGCCGAGGAGCTGGCCGGGCGGGCGCTGGTCCGGGTCGGCGGCTCGGCGCCGGACTACTGGCGGGAGAGCTTCTCCCCGTCGGTCACGCCCGGGGGCCGTCCGATCGGGGCCGGGCCGGTGGTCGGCACCCTCCAGGAGGGGCTCGCGCTGGCGGCGGCCGGACGGGCGCTGATGCTGCTGTGCCGGGCCACCGCCGAGGACCACGACCGGGGGCCCGTCACCTACGTGCCGGTGACCGGCCTGCCCGACTCCACGCTGGAGCTCGTCTGGCGCCGCGACCACGAGACCGCCCGGGTCCGCGCCTTCGCCGCCGACCTGGGCGACATCGCCCGCCGGGCCGACGTCGCCCGCCGGGCGGTGCGCGCTCGCGCGGAGTAACCTGTCCGGCGTCGCGGGGACGAGCGGAGAGCGGTGCGGGCACCACGGTCGGTGGTCGCGCGAGAGCAGCGGAGGCGGGGAGCCCAGGCATGGCCCAGACCACGTCCGACCAGGCGGTCGTCGGCGCGCCGGAGACCGGCGCCGGGCCGGGGCCGAAAGGCCGCCCGCTCGGCGCGTTCCTCGGCGCGGTCCTCGGCCGGGTACGGCGGACGCGGCGCGTGGTGTGGCTGTCCCTGCTCGTCGCGGTCGCGGCCGTGACCGCCCAGTCCGTGCTGATGACGCCGCCGCTGTACTTCGACTCCTACTACGTGTGGCTCGCCGCCCGCGACTGGCCCGACATCCCGCTCACCCAGTGGCCGTTCGACGAGGTCCCGCACCAGGTCACCCGCATCGGGCTGGTGCTTCCGGCGCGGCTCGTCCAGGAGCTCCTCGGGGACGGCCAGGCCGCCTACTTCACCGTCGCCGCGCTCGGCGGCTGCGCGTTCTTCGTCGGGACGTACCTGGTCGTCCGGTCGCTGTTCGGGGACGTGGCGGGCCTGCTGTCGGCGGGCGTCCTGATCGTCCACCCGTTCTTCACCATGACGAACCCGTTCGGCCACGAGATCACCTGGTCGACCGGGGTCATGCTGCCGGACATGCCCGGCGCCGGGCTGTTCGCGATCGGCATGGCGGGCCTCGTCGTCGCGAGCCGCCGCACCGGACGGGCCCAGACCCGCATGCTGCTCGCCGCCGGAACGTTCCTCGGCGCGTCGTTCCTCGTCCGCGAGTTCCTGGCGTTCCTGTTCCTGCCCATCCCCGTCTACCTGGCGCTGCTGCGCATCCCGTGGCGGCGCAACGTCACGGTCGGCGCGCCGATGCTCGCGATCCTGCTCGCCAGCTTCGCGCACAACCAGCTCGTGTGGGGCAGCCCGCTCGCCGGGCTGATGTCCGCCGCCGAGCACGGCGGCCAGTCCCGCGACTACGTGACCCGCGAGCTCGCCGCCCGCTCGTTCCTGCGCGCCATGCACGACTGGAACCCGCTCGGCCTCGTGTTCACCGCCGCGCTCGGGCTGACGATCGCCGGCTGGGCCGTCACCCGCGACCGGCGCCTCGCGCTCGTCCTCGTGTGGTTCCTCGCGCTCGCCGTGCCGCTGACGCTGTTCTCCGGCGTCCTCGACCCGAACGACATCTCGCTGCGGGCCTGGCTCCAGCGGTACTGGTTCGCGGTGCTGCCCGCGCTGCTCGCGGGCGGGTTCGGGTCGCTGACCCTGATGGCGCGGATGCTGCCGTCCCGGCTCCGGCTCCGGACGCTGGTCGTCCCGGTGGTCGCGGTCGCGCTCGGCGCGACGTACGCGACGGCGGCCGTCCGGGCCGTCCCCGACCTGCCGCGCGACGACGCGTGGCGGCAGCTGCGCGGCTACCTCGCCGGGCACCGCGACATCACGCTGATCTGCGCGGACCGGCGGCTCGCGCAGACCCTCACCTTCTACACGCGGGACGTGTGGGGCGACCCGGTCTGGCGCGGCGAGATCCGCGACTTCCCGCACTACCTCGGCCAGGTGCCGCGCGACGCGACCGAGGGCCCGATGCTCTACACGCGCTGGCGCGGCATGGAGTCGCAGATCGGCGGCGGCTGGCGGCCGTCGCCCGCGCAGGGGTGGCGGCTGATGTGGCGGTCGTCGGACGGCGTCCTGCAGCTCTGGAACCCGCCGCCGCTCCCGCCCGAGGGCTAGGGGCTAGGAGCGGGTCCAGGCGACCCAGTCGCCCTCGATCGTGCGGCGGCTGTCGACGACGTGCCAGCCGGGCGGCGCGCCCGCGGGCCAGGACCGCTCGGCCGGAAGGTCCTTCGGCCAGGCCAGCACCACCAGGTCGACGTTCTGGGGCGGGGGCGTCCAGCGGGCGTCGAACACGCTGCCGTCGCTCCACCAGGCCCAGTAGTAGTGGGACAGCCGGATCGTCCACGGGACGTTCCAGTCGACCGCGATGGACCGCTGCGCCCTCAGGTCGACGCTCTCGCGGATGTCGGTGTGCGCGGTCTCGTCCCGTACCAGCGGACGCGCGATCCGCTCCGTCGCGGTGACGCTCATGCCGAGCGCGACCGCCGTCAGCACCACCGCGAGCAGCAGCGGGCCGCGCCGCCGCAGCCGGACGGCCGCGACCGCCGCCGCGAGCAGCGCGAGGCCCGTCAGCGTGGCGTGCCACAGCCGGAAGGACGTCCAGTCCCAGGTGAGGAACGACGTCTCGGGGAAGTCGTAGCCCGTGTAGGTGTACTGGGTGAGCAGGTCGCCCGCGTACCACTGGACGACGCACGCCGCCCCGACCGTCAGCGCCGCCGCCGCGGCGGCCGCCGCCGGGACCCGTCCGGCGCCGCGCAGCAGCACCGCGACGCCCACCGCGAACAGCACCGGCGTGATGGTGGCGAGGTAGCGGCCGTAGACGTAGTTGCCGACCCGGTACTCGACGGGCAGCGCCGCCGACGTGGCGAGCGCGATGGCCGCGACGATCCCGACGACCGCGAGGGCGAGCGCGCGCGTCCGCCCGGCCGGGCACGCCAGCGCCCCGCCCGGCCGGACGGCGGCGTACGCCACCGCGACCAGCCCGATCGCCGCGACGCCGCCGGTGGCGACCGACTGGTACCAGACCTGGCCGGTGCCGAGCGACAGCATCCACGCCCAGCCCCGCGCGTCGGAGAGCCGCTGGACGACGTTCCCGCTCAGATTGTTGTCGCCCGCCGGGTACATGTGCGGCAGCAGCGACGCGTTCAGCAGCATCGCGCCCGCCGTGCCCGCGGCGGCGGTGAGCAGCGCGAGCGCCGCCGCGCGCCAGGACCGCCACCGGCACGCCACCGCGGCCGCGACCAGCGCGCCGTGCGCGACGAGCAGCACCGCGCCCCGCGAATGGCAGGCGTAGGCGTACGCGACGAGCAGCGACGCCCCCGCTCCGGCGAGGTGGACCCGGACGGCCGCGTCCCGCCCGTCCGGGGGCGGCGCGGTCAGCCAGCGGTGGACGAGCAGCAGCCAGCCCACCAGGATCACCGGCAGGATCGCGTCGGTCAGCGCGAACTCGGAGTAGAACAGCACGCACGGCAGCGCGACCGTCACGTGCGCGAAGACGTACGCCCAGCGCCCGCGCACCTGGAGCAGGCGCAGCAGCAGGAACGCCAGCGGCAGCATCGCCGCGCTGAGCAGCGCGTTGACGACCAGCGCGAACCGGTACACCGACACCGGGTCGTCGGTGAGCCAGAACGCCGGGGTCAGCAGGAGCGGGTAGCCGCCCCGGTAGACCGTCCCGTAGGACATGTCCGCGTCGGGGCCGCCGGTCAGGACGCGGGCCGCGAACAGGTAGCCGGACTCGTCCGGCGTCGCGACCGGCACCGCCTGCCCCGACCCGAGCCACAGCCGGACGGCGACCTGCGCCAGCCAGCCGAGCACGAACAGCCAGGTCCAGCGGCCGCCGCCGCGGCGGCGCGGTGGCGGGGCGTCCCGGTCCGGAACGGCGACCGGCGGGCGTGCGACGCCCAGGGGCGGGGTGTCGGAGCCCGCCGGGATGCGCGTGCTCATCTGCGTGCGGCTTCCCGGGCGCGGGCGGGCTGAGAGCGATGATCCATTGCCGGTCAAGACTGTCACAGTGCCGCCGGACGGCGGGTCCGGGGCTCGCCGGTGATCAGCCCTCTGACGTGCCGTCCTCGCCGTCGCGCTCGGCCGCCGCCGCGTCCACGTTGCCCGCGGCGACCTTCCCGCCGTCCTTGCCCGCGCCGTCCTGGCCCGCGCCGTCCTTGGCGGCGCCGTCCTTGGCGGCCTTGCGGGCGGCGGCGTCCACCACGCCCGCGGCCTCCTCGGCCGCGTCGGTGAGCGGCGGGTGCTGGCGGCGGCGGATGCCGAGGATGCTGACGAACAGCGACGCGAAGATCGCCTGGAGGCTCATCACCAGCGCGGTCGCGGCCGGGACGACGATGCGCAGCGAGTGCCGCGGGTCGAGTTCGCCGAAGCTGTTGACCCGCCAGTGCAGCAGCGACGCGACGAGCCCGCCGAGACCGGCGACGGCGAGCAGCCCGCCGAGCAGCAGCCCGCGTTCGAGGCTCCACCAGTCGATGACCTTCTGGACCCGGCGGTCGTGCGGGAGGAACCCCTCCTGCATCGCGTACACCTTGGTGAGCAGCGCGAACAGCACCGCCTGGAAGCCGATGACCAGCGCGGCGCCCGCCCCGACGAGCGTGTCGACGTCGAACGCGATCTCCCCGACGGTGACCGGACCGGTGGAGAGTGCGATCCCGGCGAGCAGTCCGAGCGTCATGAATACGAGGCCCGGGATGAGGAACAGCCACCGGGGGCTGAAGAGCATGAGGAAGCGGAGATGACGCCAACCGTCACGCCAGGTGTTCAGGTGCGGAGGACGCGACCGCCCGTCCGGGGACAGGGTGGTCGGCACCTCGCGGATGTCGTAGCCCTGCAGGGTCGCCTTGACGACCATCTCGCTGGCGAACTCCATGCCGCCGGTCTGCAGGCCGAGGCGCAGGATCGCGTCCCGGTCGAAGGCGCGCAGCCCGCAGTGGAAGTCGCCGATCTTGCTGCCGAAGAACAGCCGCCCGACGAAGCTCAGCACCGGGTTGCCGAGGTAGCGGTGCAGCGGCGGCATGGCGCCGTCGGCGATGCCGCCCTTGAACCGGTTGCCCATGACGAGGTCGGCGCCGTCGCGCAGCTCGTCCAGGAACGGGCCGAGCGTGGTGAAGTCGTAGGAGTCGTCGGCGTCGCCCATCGCGACGTACCGGCCGCGCGCGGCGCGGATGCCGCCCATCAGCGCGTTGCCGTACCCCTTGTCGACCACGGGGACGACGCGCGCCCCCGCGTCCCGGGCGAGCTGCTGGCTGCCGTCGGTGCTGCCGTTGTCGGCGATGACGACCTCGCCGTCGATGCCCTTCTCCTCGAAGAAGCCGACCGTCTTGCGGACGCACGTCGCGACCGTCTCGGCCTCGTTCAGGCACGGCATCACTACGGAGAGTTCCACGCGATCTCCTTCGTTACCCCTCGTGACCGTCTGCGGGGCTGTCCGTTTGTCTCGGTTCTTCCGCGCGGCGGCCCGTCATCGTTCATGATGCCTGCCGGGGACGGGTAATGATGGTCGCTCTCGTCAAGAGCACCCGTATCGTGTTGCGCAGTTGCAACCGAAAGGCACTCACCGCCACGGTCGCGGGCGGCAGGCTAGGACGTCAAGCATACGGGCACGGCGGCCCGGAAGGGGTGGGTCTGCTGTGACGCTGGCCGGAGAACGCGAACCGCGCTGGGACGGGGACCTCGGTGTCACCGGGGGCGGCGGCGCCGCGGGGCCGGGGGCCCGGCGCGGAAGGGGAGGTACGGCAGTGGCGGGCGACTCTGCGACCACGCGCGACACGCCCGGCGGGACGACCACCGCCCCGGATCCGGACGAGGTATTTGCCGACGGCCCGGAACCCGATACCGAAGCACGTCCGAAAAATGACGAACTGACGGAAGACGCGTCCGCGGACGCCGCCGGACCGGACGAGTCCACCGGTTCGCGGCGCGGCCGACGCGGACGCGGCCTCTGGGCCCTCGCCCGCCGCCACCCCGCGTTCAGTGTGATCATCACCACAGCCGCGCTCGTCCGCGTGGTCGCGATGCTCGGCTACCAGCCGGTGATGTTCTTCAACGACAGCTTCGACTACCTCCACGTCGCGACCGACCCGTACCCGCACCCGCTGCGACCGGACGGCTACGCGTTCCTGCTGTGGTTCCTGAAGCCGTTCCACAGCTTCGCGCTCGTCGCGGGCCTCCAGCACCTCATGGGCCTCGGCATGGGCGTGATGATCTACGCGCTGCTGCGCCGCCGGTTCCGGCTGCCCGGCTGGGGCGCCGCGCTCGCCGCCGCGCCCGTCCTGCTGGACGCCTACCAGCTCCAGCTCGAACACCTCGTCCTGTCCGACACGATGTTCACCTTCCTCGTGATGAGCGCGGTCACGCTGCTGCTGTGGCGGGACCGGCCGTCCTGGAAGATCGCGGCGGCGGTCGGGCTGCTCGTCGGGATGGCGTGGCTGACCCGCTCGGTCGGGATGCCGGTGCTGGTCGGCGTGCTCGTCTACATGCTGATCCGGCGCAGCGGCTGGCGGCTGCTCGCGGTCACGCTGGCGGCGTGCATGCTGCCGGTGATCGGCTACATGGGCTGGTACAAGGCCGAAAGCGGCAAGTTCGCGCTCACCGAGAGCAACGGGATCTTCCTGTACGCGCGGGTCTACAAGTTCGCCGACTGCCACCAGATGAAGGACCTCCCGGTCAGCGAGTACCCGCTGTGCACCGAGCCGGAGAACCGGCTGAAGACGTCCCAGTTCGGCATCTGGAGCGTCCAGTCCCCGCTGAACCGCTACACCGGGACGCGGTTCAGCCCCGACAACAACGCCCTCGCCAGCGACTACGCCAAACGCGCGATCATCGCGCAGCCGCTCGACTACCTCGGCGTCGTCGCGCACGACTTCTTCCGCGTCTTCCGCTGGGACCGGACGGTCTTCCCCGACCCGGCGACGTACGCGCAGTACGAGTTCCGCACGACGAGCAGGCCGCTGCCCGACTGGCACATGGACGGCAACTCGATCGCGTCCGCCGAGGCCAGGGCGTACGAGCGCGGCGACGCCCGCACCCGGGTCGTCGAGCCGTTCGCCGGGGTCGCCCGCGGCTACCAGGACGTGTTCTACCTGCGCGGGACGATGCTCGGCGTCGTCCTGCTGGTCGGCCTCGCCGGGCTCGCCGCGATGTGGCGGCGGTTCGGCGGCGAGGCGCTGCTGCCCTGGACGCTCGCGACCGGGCTGCTGCTCGCGCCCGCCGCCACCGCCGAGTTCGACTACCGGTACGTGCTGCCCGCCGTCCCGCTCGCGGCGCTCGCGGCCGGGATCGCGTTCCGGCCCGCGTCGCGCGCGACGGTCAGGGGCTGGACGCGCCGCCTCCGCCGGCGCGGCGACGATCCGGAGCGGGCGGACGCCCCCGCCCCGGAGAGCCCCGCGCCGCGCGACACGGCGGAGGTCCCGGCCTAGCGGCCCGCCCGGCGGCTCACCCGCTCCGCCCGCCGGTCGCCCGGTCGGCCGCCGGCCGCCGGCCGCCGGTGGCCGTCACCAGGCGTGCATGCGGCGGAGGTGGTACACCATCGCCACGTCGCCGTTGCCGTTCGCCTTCGGCGCCTCGCTCCGCCTGCGCCTGCTCGCCGACCGCGCCTTGACGTTCTGGCTCTGGCACTTCGGGCAGGAACGATCCATCCAGGGCGTGGTGCAGGGCTGGCCGCCGAACTCGTAGATGACGGCCTCGTTGCCGTGCCCGTCCCCGCAGTGCCGGACCTCCAGCTCCTCGTCCCAGGTAGTCGTGCAGTTCAGGCACTCGAAGACCCAGGATTCGTGGCTCGACCATGTGTCGCGCACGGCTGTCACCCCCTTCCGATGAAGTCCACCCACTACCCATGATGCGTCTCGCCGAGGCGCACCGATGCCTCTTATTCCCCGAAAGAACCGGTCGGACCTTTCCGATGCCGGTGACTATTTCCTGGCCTTCAGGACCGCGTCGTACACCGCCCGCTTCGGCGCCCCGTTCTCCTTCGCGACCTCCGAGATCGCCTGCTTCCGGGGGGTTCCGGCGTCCTCCCTGGCGGCGACGGCGGCGGCCAGGTCGGCGGGGTCGGTGAGGCCCGCCCGCTCGGGCGCGCCGCCGACGACGACGGTGATCTCGCCGAGCACGCCGTCCGCGGCCCAGGCGGCCAGGTCGGCGAGCGTCCCGCGGCGGATCTCCTCGTAGGTCTTGGTCAGCTCCCGGCAGACGGCGGCCGGACGGTCCGCGCCGAACGCGTCCGCCATCGCGGCGAGGGTGGAGTCGAGGCGGCGGGGGGACTCGAAGAACACCATCGTGCGCGGCTCGTCGGCGAGCGCGCCGAGCCGCCGGGCCCGCTCCCCCGGCTTGCGCGGCGGGAACCCCTCGAAGCAGAACCGGTCGGTGGGCAGGCCGGACGCGACCAGCGCGGTCGTGACGGCGGACGGCCCGGGCAGCACCGTCACCGGCGCGCCCTCGGCGACCGCCGCCTGGACGAGCCGGTACCCGGGGTCCGACACGCCGGGCATGCCCGCGTCGGTGATCACGAGGACGTCCCGTCCGGCGAGCAGCTCGGCGACCAGCCCGGCGGTCCGCGTCCGCTCGTTCGCGTCGTGGTAGGAGACGACCTTCCCGGCGAGCGGCACGCCGAGGTCGGCGGCGAGCCGGCGGAGCCGCCGGGTGTCCTCGGCGGCGATCACCGGGGCGGCGGCGAGCGCGTCCCGCAGCCGGACGGACGCGTCGTCGGCCCGTCCGATCGGCGCGGCCGCGAGCAAGAGGGTCCCCATCACGCGCCCCATTGTTCCAGCGCCCTCACCTGGGAAAGGCCGCCAAGGCCCGAAGGAGGGGGGAAATGCAAATATGCTCGCAAGATGGCGACGACGGATCTCGCTCCCGCGGCGGCGCCCGGCTCGCGGCGACGGCCTCCCCCGCTGCGGGAATGGCTCGCGCCCGCGCTCCCCGGCAGTCCCCTGCTCGGCTGGCTCGGCCCGCTGCTCGTGACGCTCTTCGCCGGCTACCTGCGCTTTCACCGGCTCGGGTCGCCGAACGCGGTGGTCTTCGACGAGACCTACTACGCGAAGGACGCGCTGGCCCTGCTGAAGTTCGGATGGGAGCACAACACCGTCCAGAACGCCGACAAGATGCTGATCGCCGACCAGCACGCGAACATCTGGGGGGACGGGCCCGCGTTCGTCGCGCACCCGCCCTTCGGCAAATGGATGATCGCGCTCGGCGAATGGGCGTTCGGCGCGACGCCGTTCGGATGGCGGTTCGTGCCCGCCGTCGCCGGGACGCTGTCGGTGCTGATCCTGTGCCGGGTCGCGCGGAAGATGACCGGCTCGACGCTCCTCGGCTGCGCCGCCGGGCTCCTGCTCGCCCTGGACGGCCTCCAGTTCGTCACCAGCCGGGCCGCGCTGCTCGACATCTTCGTCATGTTCTGGATCCTCGCCGGATTCGCGTGCCTGGTGAACGACCGCGAGCGGTCCCGGCGCATCCTCGCCGAGCGGATCGAAGGCGGCGACAGGTCGGTGCACGGGCCGTTCCGGGGGGCGTGGCGGGTCGTCCCCCCACAGAAGTACGGGCCGTTCCTCGCGCACGGCTGGCGGTACGGCGCGGGCATCTGCCTCGGCCTCGCCTGCGCCACCAAGTGGACGGGCGTCTTCTACATCGCGGCGTTCGGGCTGATGGTCGTCCTGTGGGACTACGGCGCGCGGCGCGCGGCCGGGGTCAGGGCGCCGTTCGCCGGGACGATGCTGCTGGAGGCGGTGCCCGCGTTCGTCCAGCTCGTCGTGGTGAGCCTCGTGACCTACCTCGTCACCTGGTGGGGGTGGATCTTCAAGCCCGGCGGGTGGGGGCGCGGCCAGGCGTCCGGCAGCATGCTGTGGCGCCCGTTCGAGGCCATGCCCGACCTGTGGCGCTACCACAAGCAGATGCTCGACTTCCACACCGGCCTGGACGACAAGCACCCGTACCAGTCGTGGCCGTGGGACTGGCCGATCCTGCGGCGCCCGGTCGCGTTCTTCTACACCCAGCCCGCGGACGCCTGCGGCGCGGGCAGGCGCTGCTCCCGCGAGATCCTCGGGATCGGCACGCCCGCGCTGTGGTGGGGCGCGCTGATCGCGCTGGTCGTCGTCGCGGGCATCTGGCTCATGCTGCGCGACTGGCGGGCCGGGGCGATCCTGGTCGGCTTCCTCGCCGGGTGGCTGACGTGGTTCCCGTCCGCGTTCTCCGAGCGGACGATGTTCCTGTTCTACGCGACGCCGCTGATCCCGTTCATGGTGCTCGCGATCGTGCTGGTGCTCGGCTACCTGATAGGACCGGCCCCCGCCGGGGCGGCGGGCGCGCATGCCCTGCGTCCGGGCCGGGGGGCCCACGACTCCTACCCGAACGCCCCCGTCCCGTCGTACGGCCCGGACCCCTACGAACCGGGCGGCGCCCACGCGGCCCAGCAGACCGCGAGCCTGCGCCGCCTGATAGGCGCCGCCGCCGCGGGCGCGTTCCTGCTGGTGGTCCTGGCGAACTTCGCCTACTTCTACCCGATCCTGGCCGCCCAGACGATCCCGTACACAGAGTGGCAAGAACGCATCTGGTTCAAATCCTGGGTCTGACCCCACCCCAGCCACCCCACGGGTCCGGTACCACTGGGCGCGGGCTTGAGCGCGCGAGGTTGAGCGGGCTTGGGGTTGAGCGGTGAGGTTAGGCGGGGGCTTCGGCGTTGACGGAGGTGGGGTGGAAGGTTCGGCCGCCTAGGAGGCAGAGGGTCAGGGCGAGGAGGCCGCCCGCGCCCGCGCCCGCGAACGCGCCGGGGACGCCCGCCACGTCCTGGCCGACGCCGGAGACGAACGAGCCGAGCGACCCGCCCGCGCCGACCGCCGCGACGACCCACGCGAACGCCTCGGTGACCGTCCCGCTCGGGGCGAGCCGGTCGACGAGCGTGAAGCTGCACGCCAGCACGGGCGCGAGGAACACGCCCGAGGCGAACGCCAGCACCGCCATGACCGCGAGCCCCGGCGCGAGGACGAGCGGCACGTACCCGGCGGCGAGCGCCGCCATCAGCCACGGCAGCCGCCGGTGCGGCGCGCCCGCCCAGCTCCGCGCGCCGTACACGATCCCGCCGGTCAGCGCGCCGCCCGCCATGCAGGCGAGCAGCAGCCCGGACGCGACCTCGCTGTCCTGCCGCTCGGCGTAGGCGACGACGGCGACCGCGTAGACGCCGAGCGCGATCCCGGCGCAGGCGAGCGACAGCAGCAGCACCCGCAGCCCCGGTGAGCGCAGCGGCCCGGCCCAGTCGGACGCGCGCGGCTCGCCCCGCCACCGCCGCGACGGCCCGGACAGCGCGACGATCAGCGTCCCGGCGATGCCGAGCGCGCCGGTGAGCAGCAGCGCGGTCTCGGTGTTCGCGACGGCCGCCGCGACGACGAGCAGCGGCCCCACGGTGAAGAGGAGCTCCTGCGCGGCGGCGTCGAGGGCGTAGGCGGCGTCGACCTGGTCGGGGCCGTCCAGGACGTCCGGCCAGAGCGCGCGCAGCCCGGCCTCCAGCGGCGGGGTCGCGAACCCGGCGGCGATCACGGCGGCGACGGCGAACGGCAGCGGGTCGGCCCCGGTCGCGGCCAGCGCGGCGAACCCGGCGGCGGACGCACACGCGGCCGGGATCAGCACGCGGGGCTGGCCGAGCCGGTCCATCGCGCGGCCGAGGACGGGCTGCCCCGCCGCCGTGGCCAGGCCGAGGATCGCGGCGAGCGTCCCGGCGAGGGGGTAGCCGCCGCCGTCCGACCGGATGTGCAGCACGACGGCGAGCATCCCCATCCCGTTGGGGAGGCGGCCGAGCAGGGTGGCCCCGAGCAGCCTCCCCGCGTACGGCCTCCGCAGGAAGACGACATAACCGCGCATCGCGCCCCCGACTTCCACGATCAAGTCATACGTATTACTCCGCCTTGAGGTCATACGTACCACTTCACGGCGCCGCGATCTAGTCTGAGTTTGTCCACGATCGGTCCCGAGGAGGCGCAGGTGTCCGCAGTCGGCCGTCCGACCAGCAAGGACGTGGCCCAGGAGGCGGGCGTCTCGCAGTCCACGGTCTCGCTCGTGCTGGGCGGCAAGTGGACGGGCCGGGTCTCCCCCGCCACCGCGCGCAGCGTCCGCAGCGCGGCGGAGCGGCTCGGCTACCGGCCGAACCTGGCGGCCCGGAACCTGCGGCTGGGCACCACGCGGACCGTCCTGCTGATGGTCCCGACGCTGACCGCGCCGTTCTTCGGCCCCGTCTACACGGGCGCGGCGCGGGTCGCGGCCCGGCACGGGTTCGGCGTGGTCGTCGCCACCTGGCCGGACGACGCGCACGGCCCGGCCGGGGAGGTCTGCCCGGGCCCGCCGTCCTACACCCCGCCGGACGGCCCGTTCGCGTCGCCGGACGAGGCGATCGACGGCGTCCTCGCGTCCTCGATGGCGGTGGAGGCGCTGGCCAGGTTCCGGGAGACGCCCGCCGTCATGCTGGACAGCGGCCCCAGCGCTCCCGACGGCGGCATCCCCACGGTGGACTTCGGCGTCGCCGAGGGGATGCGGGCCATCGCCGAACATCTGGCCGGACTCGGCCACCGCCGGATCGGGCACGTCGCCGCCGCCGTCGACCAGTGGACGTTCCGCGCGCGGGCCCGCGCCCTCGCCGCCGCCGTCGCGGCCGTGCCGGGCGGGACGCTGAGCCGGTCGATGTGCGCGATCGACGTCACCTCCGCCAAGAACGCGGCCGGGCGGCTGCTGGACCGTGCCGACCGGCCGACCGCGCTGGTCTGCGACGACGACCTGATCGCGGCGGGCGCGTACAAGGCGGCGCGGGCGCGCGGCCTGGACGTCCCCGGCGACCTGTCGGTGACCGGCTTCGACGACGTCCTGCTCGCGACCGCGCTGGAGCCGGAGCTGACGACCGTCCGGCTGCCCGCCGAGGAACTCGGCGCGCAGGGCATGACGGCGCTGCTCGACCTCCTCTCCGGCCGCCGCCCCGCCCCCCGCGTCCTGCCCGGCGAGCTGGTCCCCCGCGACTCGACCGCACCGCCCTCCGGCTGACCGCGTCCGTGTTGGGGTGCATCCCGCCGGATCAGGCGGTCCGCGTCCCGTTCGCGTAGTGGGTCGGGTATACAGCGGCGCATGGGATCTCATCCGTCCGAGACCGACATCGAGGCGCATCCGGAGAACCGGATCGGGACCGCGCCGCCGCGGACGCGGGCGTGGCGCGGCGGGGAGGTCGTGGCGGAGGGCTTCCCGGTCACCGAGGTCAGCGACTACCTGGAGCAGGACGGCACGGTCGTCTGGCTCGACCTGTGCGGCCCCCGCCAGGACGACCTCCGCGTGATCAGCGACGAACTGGGCCTCGACCACGTCGCGGTGGAGGACGCCGTCTCCCGGCACGAGCGGACGAAGCTCGACCGCTACGACGGCTACATGTTCGTCAACATGTACGTCCCGATGGTCCACGGCGCCGAAATGACGCTGCGTGAGCTGTCGGCGTTCGTGGCCAAGGGCGCGCTGGTCACGGTCCGGCAGGACGGCGGCCTGGACGTCGACGCGCTCATCCGCCGCTGGGACGAGAGCCCCGCCGCCGACCTCGACGGCGCCGGCGCCGCGTTCCTGCTGTACGGGATGCTGGACCTCGTCGTCGACCAGCAACTGGCGGCCGTCCAGGCGCTGGACGAGGAGGCCGACACCGTCGAGGACCTGGTGTTCGGCGACGAGTTCCCGGTCAAGGAGATCCAGCACCGCAGCTACCAGCTCCGCCGGAACCTCGCCAGGCTGCGCCGGATCGCGCTGCCGATGCGCGAGGTCCTGAACTCCCTCCTGCGCCGCGACAACCGCCTGGTCGATCCGAAGCTCGTCCCCTACCTCCAGGACGTCTACGACCACACCCTCCGCGTCGCGGAGTGGACGGACGGCCTCCGCGACCTCGTCGCCGACCTGCTCGACACGCGGCTGGCGCTCCAGGGCAACCGGATGAACGAGGTGATGAAGAAGGTGACGAGCTGGGCGGCGATCATCGCGGTGCCGACGGCCGTCACCGGCTTCTACGGGCAGAACGTCCCGTATCCGGGGTTCTCGAACCACACGGGGTTCGTGGCGAGCACGGTCGTCATCGTCGTGTGCAGCGTCGGCCTGTACCTGATCTTCAAGTGGCGCGACTGGCTGTGACCCCGCGTCGGCGCAGGTCGAACGGCATCCATATCGGGACGCCTATCGAGCGCGCCCGATATCAATATTGGACATGACCTCGCCCGTCCTGGTCTGCTCTCCGGCATGACGAGACTCGCTCCCGGGCTCCGGACGTCGTTCGGCGCCTCCGTCCTCGCGCTCGCCGTCCTCACCGGGTGCGGCGGGACGGCGTCCGACGCCTCCCCGGAGCCGCGGAGCGGCGCGTCCGAGAAGAGCGGTCCCACAGCGGCTCAGGGGAAGGTCGCGGCGCGGCTCCGCGCGCTGGAGAAGGCCCGCGGCGTGCGCGTCGGCGCGTACGCCGTCGACACCGGCACGGGGCGTTCCGTCTCCTACCGGGGCGGCGAGCGGTTCCCGTTCGCGTCGTCGTTCAAGGCGATGGCCTGCGGCGCGGTCCTGCGGAAGGCGCGCGACTCCGACCCGGCGCTGATGGACCGCGTCATCCGCTACGAGAAGAGCGACCTGGCCGATTTCTCGCCGGTGACGGAGAAGCACGTCGGCACGGGCATGACCGTCGCCGACCTGTGCCACGCGACGATCACCCGGAGCGACAACACGGCCGGGAACCTGGTGCTGAAGCTGATCGGCGGCCCGCCCGGCCTGACCGCGTTCCTCCGGTCGCTGGGCGACGCGTCCAGCAGGAGCGACCGCGCCGAGCCCGGCCTGAACCACTGGCGGCCGGGCGAGCCGCGCGACACCACGACGCCCGCCGCGTGGGCCGGTGACCTGCGGGCCCTGGCGGTCGGCGACGCGCTCGCCCCGCCCGACCGCACCCGGCTCGTCGGCTGGCTGAAGGCGACGGTGACCGGGGGCGAGCGCATCCGCGCCGGGCTGCCGAAGACCTGGACGGTCGGCGACAAGACCGGCACGGCGGGCGTCTACGGCAACGCCGTCGACGTAGCGGTCGCGTGGCCCAGGCCCGGCGCCGCGCCGCTGGTCATGGCGGTGCTGACGACGCGGCCGCGCGCGGACGCCGAGGCCGACGAGAAGGCCGTCGCCGAGACCGCCCGCATCCTCGCGGACGGCCTCGGCGACTGATGCCTCAGAGCCCCTTCAGGAAGTTCGCGGCGATGGGCGCGGCGGCCTCCGCGCCCGTCCCGCCGCCCTCGACGATGACGGCGAACGCGACGTCCTTCCGGTAGCCGATGAACCAGGCGTGCGTGGGCGGGTTGTCGCCCTGCCCGAACTCGGCGGTGCCGGTCTTGCCCGCCGTCCCGGGCGGGAACGACACGCCGGACGCCGTCCCCTCGCTGACCACGGCGGGCATCAGCGTGTGCAGGGCCCGCTCGACGGCCGGTTCGAGCTTCTTCGGCGGCTCGGGCCGGCGGCCGCCCGCGTCGGCGGCCCGCGCGGCGTCGGCGGCGGCGACGAGGCGGGGCGAGCGCCAGGTGCCGTCCGCCGCCGCGGCGGCGACGGCCGCCATGTTGAGCGGGCTGGTCAGCACCCGGCCCTGGCCGAAGGACGCGGCGGCGAACGCGGTGTCGTCCTTGTTCGCGGGGAACGCGGCGCGCACGGCGGGCGTCCCGGCGATGATCGGCGCGTTGAAGCCGAACTGGGCGGCGACCTGCGCGAGCCGCTTCTCCCCGAGCCTGTCCACGGCGAGGCGCGCGAACGTCGTGTTGCAGGAGTGCGCGAACGCCTCGCGGAGCGGGATCGTCCCGAAGTCCTCGTGCTTGTAGTTGTGGAACGAGCGGCCGCCGACCGTGGTCGTGGCCGGGCAGGCGACCTTGGTGCGCGCGTCCATGCCGCCCGCGACGAGCGCCGCCGCCGTGACGACCTTGAACGTCGAGCCGGGCGCGTACTGGCCCATCAGCGCCCGGTTGTAGCCGCCGGGCTTGTTCGCCACGGCGAGGATCTCCCCGGTGGACGGCCGCAGCGCGACCATCGCGGCGGGCTTGCTCGCCGCGCCGAGGGCCTTGCCCGCCGCCGCCTGCGCCTTCGGGTCGATGGTGGTCTGGAGCGGCTTTCCTTCGGCGCCGCCGAACCGCTTGAGCGTCTTCACCGGCGTGCCGTCCGCGCCGACGATCTGCACGGCGAGGGCCGGGGTCCCGGCGAGGCGTCGCTCGTACTGCCGCTGGAGGCCGTCCAGCCCGACCGGGTCGCCCTTCTGGTAGGGCGGGCCGAGCCGCTTCGCGGCCTCCGCGGACGCGGGCCCGACCGGCCCGGCGACCTGCTGCGCGGACCCGGACGGCGAGGTGCTCAGGTCGCTGCCGTCGGCCGCGAGGACGGCCGCCCGGTCGGGCCAGGCGCGGGCGGAGCGCAGCCGCTCGCCCTCCTTCAGCCCCGGGTACAGCAGCTCCGGCGACCACCGGACGCGCCACTTCCCGTCCCGCTTCACGAACGGGAGCGACCCCTGATAGGTCCAGGTGCGGTTCCCGGCGAGCGTCAGCTCGGCGGTGTAGGCGCCGCCCGCCGCGCCGTCCTCGACCTTGCCGACCGAGGCCACGGTGTAGCGCTGGCCGGTCAGGCCGAGGTCGTCGCGCTGACGCGCGAGCCGTTGCTCGAAGTCGGCGGGCGGACGGTCGGTCAGCGCCCTCATCGCGGCGTGGTCGGCTCTCGTCCAGGCCGCGAGGTAGCGCCGCGCGGTGTCCTTCGGGTCGTCGCCGCCGCGCAGGAACCACACCGCCCCCGCCCCCACGAGCACGACCGCCGCCGCGGCGGCGACGGCGGCGATCACACGGGATCGGCGCATCGTCGGTTCTCCCTTCCCCCTCCGGACGAGGGGTCCCCCTTGATTGAGTGCACAAGGAGACCAGGCTCGGCGTGAAATGTCCAAGATTCATATCTATGTCGGATGAATATCCGTTTCGATATCATCGCTGCTCGTGAACGTCGTGGGGCATCTGCGGTGCTTCGTCATGGTCGCGGAGGAGCTGCACTTCGGCCGCGCGGCGGAGCGCCTCGGCATGGCCCAGCCGCCGCTGAGCCAGCGGATCAAGCGGCTGGAGCGGGAGCTCGGCGTCCGGCTGTTCGACCGGTCGAGCCGGAAGGTCGAGCTGACCGCGCCCGGACGCCTCCTGCTGGACGAGGCCCGTGACATCCTCACCCGCGTGGACCGCGTCTACTCCGTCGCCGAGCGCGCCCGGCTCGGCGAGTCCCGCGCCGTGCGGGCGGGCGTGCCGAGCGACCTCGGCGGGCCGATCGTCGCCGCGCTGATCGCCGCGTTCCGGGCGCGCCGCCCGGACGTGCGGCTCGACCTGCGCGAGGCGGGGACGGCCGAGCAGGTCCGCGCGCTGGCGGAGGGCGCGCTGGACGCGGCGGTCGTGCGGCACCCGTGCGACTCCCGCGACCTGGAGCTCGGCCCGATGCTCGGCCGCCCGCTCGGCGTCCTGCTGCCCGCCGGTTCCGACCTCGCCGCGTCCCCCGAGGTGCATCTCGCCGACCTCGCCGGGCGCGACCTCGTCCTGCCGCCGCGTGCGGAGGCGCCCGGCGCGCACGACGAGCTGCTGGCGAGCTGCCGCAGGCACGGGTACGCGCCGGGCGCCGTCCACGAGGCGCGGCACCCGGAGTTCGCGCTCGGGCTCGTCCTCGCCGGGACGGCGGTGGCGCTCGTCCCCCGCGCCGACGTCCCGGCCGGGACGGCGTGGCGTCCGCTCGTGGGCGAGCCGCTCGCCTGGCGGACGTCGTGCGCGTGGCGGCGTGCCCGCGACCCCGAGCACGCCCGCGCGATCGCCGACTTCACCGCCGTCGCGACGGCCGTCCTGCGCCGCGAGGCGGGCATGACCCCGCTGGACGCCGCCCCCGCCCGCCGCGTCGTCCCGCGCCCCTCTTCCGGGTTCCTCGCATGAGCGACGTGAACGAGCGGATCGAGGACGAGTTCGGGGCGGCCGGGGTCGCCGGGTGGCTGCACGCCGTGGACGTCGACACCGGGCGGGAGGTGTCGGTCGGGGCCGATGAGCCGGTGGTGCTCGCGTCGGTGTTCAAGGTGCCGCTGCTCGTCGCGTTCCACCGGCAGGCGGCGTCCGGCCTGCTCGACCCGTCCGAGCAGGTCACCCTCCGTCCCGAGGACCGCACCGCCGGGCCCACGGGGGTGTCGGGGATGCTGGACGAGGTCCGCATGTCCCTCCGCGACCTCACCTTCCTGATGATCACCGTGAGCGACAACGCCGCCGCCGACGTCGTCCTGGACAGGGTCGGCCGCGGCGCGGTCAACGCGACCGCCGAGGCGCTCGGCCTGCCGGGCACGGTCGTGGAGGTCAGCGGCCGCGAGCTGCACGAGTCCCTCCTCGCCGACGCGGGCGCGGCCACCTTCGGCGAAGTGTGGGCGCGGCTGGACGAGCCGGGCGTCCGCGAAGGGCTCCGCGTCCTCGACCCGCTCCGGACGAGCCGCAGCACCCCCCGCGACATGACCCGCCTGCTGTCGCTGATCTGGCGGGACGAGGCCGCGCCCGCCGAGGGCTGCGCCGCGATGCGCCGCGTGTTCGGGCTCCAGGTGTGGCCGCACCGGCTGTCGTCCGGGTTCCCCTACGACGACGTCCTCGTGAGCGGCAAGACCGGTACATTGCCGACGCTCCGCAACGAGGTCGGCGTCGTCGAGTACCCGGACGGCGGCCGCTACGCCGTCGCCGTGTTCACCCGCTCGCTGCTGCCGATCGCCGTCCTGCCGCAGGCCGACGCCGTGATCGGGACGGCCGCGCGGCTCGCCGTGGAGACTTTGCGCGGTCCGTAACGCTCCATAGCACGAACCCGGCAGACCGATACCGGCGATTGGCCGTGCCGTCGACCCGGCACCTGCTCCGGAAACGTAGGCTGTACCCCGTCTTTGATCGTCCTTGGGAGACTTCTTTGCGGCTGCCGGAGCATCTGGAGCTACTGCTCACCGACGAGCCGGTGCTCGACGTCTACTCGTACGGTCCGTGGCGCGTCCCCGACGGCCTGTTCGAGGAGATCTCGGCGCGGATCGACGGGCTCGCGGCCGACCCGCGCGCCGCCGACCTGACCACCGACGAGCACAAGCTCCTCACCCTGCCCGCGTCGCTGGTCACGGCCGAGATCTTCGGGATCCTCGCGTTCCTGCCGGGCGGCGGCGCGATCAAGGCGGGCTCGTACTCGCAGCTCCCCGAGCGGCTGCTGCACGGCCACCTCGTGAACCCGGGCCCGCTCAGCACCCGGATGACGCGCTGGGACGCGCCCGGCGGCCGATGGCGGCCACCGGTCGACTGGCTGATCGAGGCGCCCGAGCGGGAGCTCGCGATCGAGCTGGCCCGCGACTGCCTGGCCGCGCTGGAGGGCATCGAGCCGCTGGAGGAGCGCCGCAAGGCGCTGCTGCGCCTCTACGACGACCCGCCGACCTGCGACGTCAACCTGCCGAAGATGGAGCTGCGGGAGAACTGGCACGCGCACGCGGGCGACGACATCGTCACGGCGGTGCCGGAGCTGCTCGGCCCGGTCGGCTACCTGGAGTGGGTGTGCGGGGGGCTGCTGTCGTCCTTCGAGCACCTGATGGAGGCGGCGCCGAGGGACGAGAACGCCGAGGTCCACCTGAGCCAGCTCCTCCTGCAGGGGAGCATGGAGCACGTCCCGGCGGAGCTGTCGGTCGCGCTCGGCGAGGACCGCTACCGCGAGCTGCAGCGCCGGTTCCCGGCCGAGCGGCGCGGGTTCAAGCCGGGCGCGTGGCAGGAGCGGACGCGGGCGTGGCTCGTCCGCGCGCTGGTCGCCGGGGCCGCGGACGCCTGCCGGGGCTGGCTCGACATGGCGATGCGGTTCATCGCGATCGTGCAGGGGCTGCCGGGCGACCCGTGGTTCCCGAAGGCCGAGTGGATCCCGGTCGGCCAGTTCCAGACCGACCTGCGCCGCCTGTACGCGCCGCGCCGCCGGGTCGTGAACCCGCTGACCGAGACGTTGAAGAGCGTCCCGGCGGACGCCGCCGAGGCCCGTCCCGAGCGGGGCGGCCGATCGGAGATCGCGACGTCGCTGGTGGAGCAGGCCGAGCTGGTCGCCGCGCTGGACGAGCTGACCCGCGGCGACGCGCCGGTCCGGCTGCTGGTCGCGGGCCCGGACGGCACCGGCAAGCGGGACGCGGCGCAGGAGCTGGCGAAGGCGCTGTCCCTCGGCCGCGACCCGCACTGGGTGTCGGACAACCTGTTCACCGGCCAGCGCCTGTCGGACGCGGTCGCGAAGCTGCACGCCGACGCCCGCGACTGCGCGGGCGACCGGCTGCTCGTCATCGAGGGCCTGGACGGCATCGTCACCGACCCCGGCAACGGCGAGGCCATCGCCGCCGAGCTGCACCGGCTGCTCGCCGTCCACCCCGACCTGCACCTCGTGGCGCTGTGCGACACGGGCGGGGACGAGCGGATCCGCGAGATCAACCCCGTCCTGCCGCACCGGTTCCGGGTCGTGCGGACGCACCCGTTCACCGCCGAGGGGCACGCGGAGCTGTTCCGCCGGGCGCTGGACGCGCGCGGCGCCCGCGCCACCCGGCAGGCCGTGGCCGCGGCGGGCGAGCTGCTCGCCGCGACGCCGCCGATGCAGACGCTCCGCAACGCCCGGCTCGCGCCGCACCTCGCCGACCAGGTCGTCGCGGTCGCGGCGGAGCGGGCCGCGAAGAACGGCACGGCCGAGCTGGTCGTCCGCAAGCAGGACATCCCGGAGACGCTCGACACGTCCCGCGCCGCCGGGAACCCGCTCGCCGAGCTGCACGACCTCACCGGGCTCGACACGGTCAAGCACGAGATCGCGCTGCTCGTCGCGGGGACGCACGCGGCGCGGCTGCGCGCCGAGTCCGGGCTGCGGATCACGCCGCCGACCCGGCACATGGTGTTCACCGGCAACCCCGGCACCGGCAAGACGATGGTGGCGCGGCTGCTCGGACGCATCTACAAGCGGCTCGGGGTGCTGTCGTCCGGGCATCTGGTGGAGGCGTCCCGCGCGCACCTCGTCGGCGAGTACATCGGGCAGACCGCGCCGCGCACCCGCCGCCTGGTGGAGCGGGCGCTCGGCGGCGTCCTGTTCATCGACGAGGCGTACACGCTGACGCAGTCGCCGCTGAAGGGCGACTACGGGCACGAGGCGATCGCCGAGCTGGTCAAGCTGATGGAGGACCACCGCGACGACCTCGTGGTGATCGTCGCGGGCTACCAGCAGGAGATGGCCGAGTTCCTCGCCGCCAACCCGGGCCTCGACTCGCGGTTCCCGAAGCAGATCCACTTCCCGGACTACTCCGACGACGAGCTGATCACCGTGTTCGGGCAGCTCGCCGCCGCGGACGGGTTCCGGCTCGCGGACGGCACCGAGGACGTCCTGCGCGCGATGCTGCGCCGCGCCCCGCGCGGCCCGTCGTTCGGCAACGGCCGGCTGATGCGCAACATGCTGGACGTGGCCGTCGCGAACCAGGCCGACCGGGTCGCGTCCGTCGCCGTCGCGGCGAAGCGGATCACCCCGCAGGGCAAGGGCGGCAAGCCCGTCAAGCCGCCGACGAAGAGGGAACTGATCACCCTCACCGCCGAGGACCTGCCGCCGCTGCTCGAACACCCGGAGGAATTCTTCGGTTTGTACCTCTGACTGGGTATGACCTGAGATGGCTTCCCCGCCCGCCGACGGCGAGGAGGCTTCCATGGGCCGCGACGAGCGGCTGCTGCGCGGTGTCGCCGACCGGGAGACGGCCCGGCTCCGGGACGGGACGCTCCCCTGGTCCCGCTGGCTCGACCAGGCGGCGGTGCACGGCCGCCGCCACGACTACACCGGCATCCTGCTGATCGGCGCGCAGTGGCGGGGCGCGGCCGACGTCCGCTCCTACGAGGAGTGGCGGTCGGCGGGACGCCAGGTCAGGAAGGGCGAGACGGGCATCCGCGTCCTCGGCCGGACGGGCGCGCCGCGCGCCGTGTTCGACGTGACGCAGACCGAGGGCCTGCCGCTCCCCGCGCCCGGCCCGCCGCCGCCCGGCGCCGAACGCCACGTCGCGGCGCTGACGGTGAACGCCCCGGGCGAGTCTCCTGCGGGGGGACGACCCCCCGCACCCCCTGAGACGGGCGGGGTGGTCCGGCGGGTGGAGGCCGACTCGGTAGCGTTTCTCGTCGCGTCCTGGCTCGGCCTCGAACCGGAGATGCCCGCCTTCCCGGACCGCGCGTTCTGGGCCGGGCCCGGCCTGGGCGACCGCATCCTGCGGACGGCGCGCCGCGTGTACGGCCGGGCGTCGGGAGCGTCGCGGGACGGGATCACCGCCGACGCCGAGCGCTTCTTCCGCGCCGCCCTCGGCGGGAGCTGGGTGCCCGCCTACCTGGCCGAACGCGGCTTCCCGCCGGGCGTGCAGGCGCGCTGGCGGATCGGGTACGCGCCCGCCGGGCGGCGCGCCCTCACCGAGCACCTGCGGACGCGCGGCCACACCGAGGACGCGATCGTCGCGGCCGGGCTCGCCCGCCGCGACCCGGCCGGGCGCGTGCGCGACACGTTCCGCGACCGCGCGGTGTTCGCGATCCGCACCGTGGACGGCGCGGTCGCGGGCTTCATCGGACGCCGCCGTGACCGCGCCCCCGGCCCCAAGTACCTCAACGGCCCGGACACGTCCCTCTTCCACAAGGGCGAACTGCTGTACGGGCTGCACGAGGCGCGCGACCGGCTCGCGGCGGGGGCGCGCCCGGTGGTGGTCGAAGGACCGCTGGACGCGATCGCGGTGACGCTCGCGGGCCCCACCGAGTACGCGGCCGTCGCGACCTGCGGGCTCGCGCTCACCTCGGCGCAGCTCGGCGCGCTCGCCGACACCGCCGACCTCGACCGGGCGGGCGTCCTCGTCGCGCTGGACGGCGACCCGGCCGGACGGTCCGGCGCCGTTCGCGCCTGGGAGCGGCTCGCCCGCGTCGGCGGGCCGGTCGAGCTGGCGGCGCTGCCCCTCGGACGCGACCCGGCCGACGTCCTCCGGGCGGAGGGGCGCGCGGCCCTCCTCCGGGCGCTCCGCGCCCGCGCACCACTGATGGACGCGGTCGTCGACGCCGCGCTCACCCGCGCGGGCGGGACGCTCGGCACGCCGGAGGAGCGGCTGACCGCGATCCGCGCCGCGTCCGGGGTCGTCGCGTCCCGTCCGGCGGAGGCGGCGCGCCAGGTCGTCCGGATCGCGTCGAGGACGGACGTGCCGCCCGCCCTCGTCACCGAGATCCTCCTCGACACCGTCAGCCCGTGACCACCGTCAGCCCGTGACCACCGTCAGGCGGGCGGCGGCGGCGAAGAGGAGGCTCTCGGCGCCGCGCCGGGTGACGAGCTGCGCGCCGACCGGGAGGCCGCCGACCGTCCCGGCGGGGACGCTCAGCGCGGGCAGCCCGAGGACGTTCCACGCGCAGGTGAGGCTGACCAGCGTCGGGACGTGCGGTCCGAGCGGCCCCTCCGTTTCGCCGATCTTCGGCGCGGTGATCGGCAAGGTCGGCATGGCGAGCAGGTCGTAGCGGTCGAGCAGCCCCTCGACCTGGCGGGCGAACGCGTCCCGCTCCCGGAACGCCCGCACGTACCGCCAGCCGGGCGTCTCGGCCGCGCGCCGGAGCCGTTCGAGCGTCGGCGGCTGGTACAGCTCCGGCGCCTCGGCGACGCGCTCGGCGTGGACGTCGTACGCCTCGCTGTCCTGGATGAAGCGGAAGACCCGCCGCAGCTCGGCGAAGTCGAGCGTCTCGGACGGCGCGTCCGGGAACAGCGCCCGGACGGCCGCCTCCACCTCGGGGTCGATGGCCTGCGGCTCGATCCAGGCGACGCGCCCGCCGTCCGACACCGGGTCGATGGGGGCGACGAGCGCCTCATAGGCGACGCGGCAGTCGTCCGCCGACCCGGCGAGGAGGCCGACGTGGTCGAAGGACGTCGACAGCGGGAACACCCCGCCGGTCGGGATGGAGCCGAAGGCGGGCTTGAACCCGGCGATCCCGCAGAACGCCGCCGGGATCCGCACCGACCCGCCGGTGTCGGTGCCGAGGGCGAGCGGAACGGTCCCCGCCGCGACCGCGACGGCGCTGCCGCTGCTCGACCCGCCGGACATCCGCTCCCGGTCGTGGGGGTTGCGGACGGGCCCGTCCACCGTCACGTCGCCGCTGCCCCCGTAGGCGAACTCGTGCGTGCCGGTCTTGCCGACGATCACCGCGCCCGCGTCGCGCAGCAGCCGGACGCAGTCGGCGTCGGCGTCGGCGACGTGCCCGGCGAAGTGCGCGGAGCCCATGCCGGTCGGCAGCCCGGCGACGTCGATGATGTCCTTCACCGCGACGGGGATCCCGTGCAGCGGGCCCCGGTCGGCGCCGGACGCGAGTTCCCCGTCCGCCCGCCGCGCCGCCGCCTCCGCCCCCGCGCAGTCGACGGTCACGAAGGCGTTCAGCTCCGGATCGACCGACTCCAGCGCGCCCGCGAGGAGCCCGGCCGCCGACTCGTCCCCGGACCGCAGCGCGCGGCCGAGCTCCGTCAGCGTCCGGCCGGTGAAGAACCCGCCCATGCCATCTCCCTGTGTACGACCCTTGTATACGACGCTTGTATACGACCCTGTGTACGACCTGGCTGTGCTGCGTAGCATGACAGAACGCCCGGTCCGGACGGGCGCCCCGGCGGGCGGGCCGCCGGTCGCGCTGTGTCGCCCGCTCGTCGCGGAGCGTGAGCCGATCGTCGCACGGACTCGACCGCCGGTCGACCGCACGCCCGGACCCCGATACCTACGCGCCGGTAGGCGGCAGGCTTCAACGCACCTAGTGAGACGCTCCCACCGGTTCGCTGGGGGGCGGGGCGGAGGCCGCGCCGCCGCTCGGCGCGGCGACCGCCCCTGTAACCGGTGACGTCCTCGACCAGGTGGGGAGCGAGCCACGGCGGCGTAAGGCGCACCCACGCCGCCGTGGCTCCGTCGCCCTCGCCGGACGGTTGAGACCGCCGATCGCGGGGACGTGCATACGTCGTGACCGACGAAGAAACGCGACGGATCGACACGTACTGGCGAGCCGCGAACTACCTTTCGGTGGGCCAGATCTACCTCCTCGGCAACCCGCTGCTCCGCGAGCCGCTCACGCGCGACGACATCAAGCCGCGCCTGCTCGGCCACTGGGGCACGACGCCCGGCCTGAACTTCTGCTACGCGCACCTCAACCGGGTGATCAAGAAGCGCGACCTGGACATGATCTACGTCATGGGCCCGGGGCACGGCGGTCCGGCGGCGGTCGCGAACGCGTGGCTTGAGGGGACCTACAGCGAGGTCTACCCGGACGTGTCGTACGACGAGGCGGGCATGCGCCGCCTGTTCCGGCAGTTCTCGTTCCCCGGCGGGATCCCGAGCCATGTCGCGCCGGAGACGCCCGGCTCCATTCACGAGGGCGGCGAGCTCGGCTATTCGCTCGCGCACGCCTTCGGCGCGGCCTTCGACAATCCGGATCTGGTGGTGGCGTGCATCGTCGGGGACGGGGAGGCCGAGACCGGCCCGCTCGCGGCGAGCTGGCATTCCGGCAAGTTCCTGGACCCGGTGAAGGACGGCGCGGTCCTGCCCGTCCTGCACCTCAACGGATACAAGATCGCGAACCCGACGGTGCTGGCGCGGATCCCAGAGGAGGAGCTCGTCCAGCTCCTCGACGGGTACGGGTACCGGCCGTTCCTGGTGAGCGGGGACGACCCCGCGTCCATGCACCACAAGATGGCCGCCGCGCTCGACCAGGCGCTGGACGAGATCGCCGAGATCCAGCAGGGCGCCCGCTCCGGCCGGACGGCGGGGCGGCGGCGCTGGCCGATGATCGTCCTGCGGACCCCGAAGGGCTGGACGGGCCCGAAGGAGGTCGACGGCCTCCCGGTCGAGAACACCTGGCGCGCCCACCAGGTGCCGCTGTCGGGCGTCCGCGACGACCCCGAGCACCTCGCACAGCTTGAGGAGTGGCTGCGGTCGTACCGTCCGGACGAGCTGTTCGACGCCGCGGGCCGCCCGGTCGAGGAGGTCCGCGCGCAGGCCCCCGAGGGCGGGCGGCGGATGAGCGCGAACCCGCACGCCAACGGCGGGCTGCTGCTGAAACCGCTGGTCCTGCCCGACTTCCGCGACTACGCCGTCCCGGTGGAGGCGCCCGGCACGGCGGTCACCGAGCCGACCCGGCGGCTCGGGGTCTTCCTCCGCGACGTCGTCCGGGCCAACCCGTCCAATTTCCGCATCATGGGCGCGGACGAGACCGCGTCCAACCGGCTGGACGCCGTGTTCGACGCGACCGACCGGGTGTTCCAGGGCGAACTGCTCCCCACCGACGAGCACCAGGCCCCGTCCGGGCAGGTGATGGAGGTGCTGAGCGAGCATCTCTGCCAGGGCTGGCTGGAGGGGTATCTCCTCACCGGGCGGCACGGCCTGTTCAACAGCTACGAGGCTTTCGTGCACATCGTGGACGCGATGTTCAACCAGCACGCGAAATGGCTGAAGGTCACGCGGGGGCTGGCGTGGCGGCGTCCGATCGCGTCGCTGAACTACCTCCTTTCCTCGCACGTGTGGCGGCAGGACCACAACGGCTTCACCCACCAGGACCCCGGTTTCCTCGACGTCGTCTTGAACAAGAAACCGGAGATCGTCCGGGTCTATCTGCCGCCGGACGCCAATACCCTCCTGTCGGTCGGCGACCATTGCCTGCGCTCCCGCGATTACGTCAACGTCGTCGTCGCCGGAAAGCAGCCCGCGCTCGACTGGCTGTCCATGGACGAGGCGATAGCGCACAGCACGCGCGGAATCGGGATCTGGGAATGGGCGTCCACCGACGGCGGAGCCGATCCCGACGTCGTGCTCGCGTGCGCGGGAGACGTCCCGACCCTGGAGACCCTCGCCGCCGCCGACCTGCTCCGCCAGTTGTTCCCGGAACTGCGCGTCCGGGTGGTGAACGTCGTCGACCTCATGCGGCTCCAGCCGCCCAGCCAGCACCCGCACGGAATGCCGGACCGCGAATACGACGCCCTCTTCACCACCGACAAGCCCGTCATCTTCGCCTTCCACGGCTACCCATATCTGATCCACCGGCTCACCTACCGCCGCGCCGGGCACCACAACCTGCACGTCCGCGGCTACAAGGAGGAGGGGACGACCACCACGCCGTTCGACATGGTCATGCTCAACGACCTGGACCGCTTCCACCTGGTCATGGACGTCATCGACCGCGTCCCGTCCCTGGGCGGACGCGTCGCCCACATCAGGCAGCGCATGGCCGACGAGCGCCTCCGCCTGCGCGCCTACACCCGCGAACACGGCCAGGACGCCCCCGAGATCCAGAACTGGACGTGGCCGCAGTGAGGGT
>NZ_BCQP01000076.1 GCF_001552135.1 Actinomadura chibensis NBRC 106107
CCGCCGCGCCGCCCAGGCGGCCGGGCCGCCCGCGCCCGCGCCGACGTCCAGCAGCCGCGTGCCGGGCGCCAGCTCGCACGCCTCGGCGAGCCAGGCCAGCGCGGTGGGGCTGGCGCTGCCCCGGCACGCGGCCGGGATGGCGTGCTCCGCGCCGAGCTGCGCGACGGCCTCGGCGGTCCACGCGGCCACGTCGCCGAACTCGGCGACCATCGCGGGCGCGGTCATGGCCGTTCGCCCTACTTGTCGGCCGACAGCCAGTCGGCGTACTTGACCTGCCCGAGCGTCGCGCCGTCCACCGGAACGAGGTCGGGCTCGTTCAGCTCGGCGCCGAAGTAGCGCGCGTGCGGGTCGGTCACGACGTGCCGCCGGTCGCCCCAGGCGGTCAGCGCGGAGCGGAAGAAGTCGTCCATCCGGAACCGCTCGGGCCCGCCGATCTCGATGTCCCCGTTCAGCGGCTCGGCCAGCGCGGCGCGCCCGACCGCCTTCGCCACCTCGTCGCCCGCGATCGGCTGGAACGCGACGGGCGGCATCCGCACCGCGTCGCCGTCGGTGGCGCCGTCGGCGATGGCGTGCGCGAACTCGAAGAACTGCGTCGCGTGGACGATCGAGTACGGGATCCCCGACCGCTTGATCAGCTCCTCCTGCGCGTTCTTCGCCGCGAAGTAGCCGATGTCGGGACGCCGTCCCGTGCCCACCACCGACAGCGCCACATGGTGGCCGACCCCGGCCTCCGCCTCCGCGGCGAGCAGGTTGCCGGTCGACGTCCGGAAGAACTCCAGCACCGCCGCGTCCTCGAACGACGGCGAGTTCGACACGTCGATCACGACGGCCGCGCCCGCCACCGCGTCGGCCAGCCCCTCGCCGGTCAGCGTGTTCACCCCGGTGTTCGGCGAGGCGGCGACCGCCTCGTGGCCGCGCTCGCCGAGTCCCGCCACGAGCTTCGACCCGATCAGGCCGGTTCCGCCGATGACCACGATCTTCATAGGGAGCCCTCCGTTTCCGTTGAGGCGTTGGTTGCCCACTCGGTCGCCAGCTAAGACCGGACAGGGGGCCGCGCTGTGACAGGTCCGCCGAAAGTCTTTTGACGTGATTGACCCGGCGTTGGCCGCCGCGGATCGGCGGGCTGCCCGGGCCCGTCCCGCTCGCCCCGTCCAACGGAGACTTGACGAAGTCCGGTGGGAGGCATGACGAAGACGGAGGTAAGTAACGCACGTGCACATTTCCTGCACACACCGGCAAAGCAGTACACAGGGGGAACCATGAGCGATCTGATCGCCGTCGCCTACGACGACCTGCCCGCCGCCGAACGGGCCAGGGACAAGCTCGTCCAGTTGCAGAAGGAGCACGTCATCGAGCTGGCCGACCTCGTCATCGTCGAGCACCGCGAGGGCGGCAAGATCAAGCTCCACCAGGCCCGCAACCTCGTCGCGGGCGGCGCGCTCGGCGGCGCCGCGTGGGGCGGGTTGATCGGGCTCATCTTCTTCATGCCGCTGCTCGGCATGGCGATCGGCGGCGCGGCGGGCGCGGCCATGGGCGCCTCGTCCGACCTCGGCATCGACGACGACTTCATGCGCAACCTGGGCGACCACCTGCCGCCCGGCGGCGCGGCGGTGTTCGTCCTCGCCGACAAGCGCAACCCGGACAAGGTCATCCCGGAGATGGCCCCGCTCGGCGGCCACATCATCCAGACGTCCCTGTCCGACGAGGAGGAGCAGCACCTCCGCGAGGCGGTCAAGACCGCCCGCACCCCCCAGTACGCCTGATTCAGAGAGAGGGCAGGACGTCGCCGCCCACGGCCTCGATGAGGTCGTGCGGCGGGTCGTAGGAGCCGACGTGCTGGAGGAACACGCCCGACGCGCCCGCCGCGAACGTCTCGCGGAGCCGCGCCGCGATCTCGTCGGCGGTGCCGATGAGGCAGAAGGCGTTCGCGAAGGCGAGGGCGTCGTCGTCGGAGATCCAGCGGCCCGCGACCTCGACGGCCTGGTCCCAGTCCTCCGCGTGGACGAGGTCGGGGTAGACCTCGTCCACGCGGGCGGGCACGGAGACGTCGATCCCGGCGAGGGCGAGGAAGGGCGCGCCGCCGTTCTGCGCGATCGACGCGCAGATGGGCTTCAGCTTCCGGGCGGCCGCGGCCGCGTCGTCGGTGACCTCGCAGAACGCCGAGACCGTCAGCGGGACGTCCGCCGTCCGCCCCGCCTCGCGCGCCCCCTCCCCGACCTCCTTCGCGGCGGCGGCGAGGGTGTCGGGGGACACACCGCTGAGCAGCACGACGCCGTCCGCGACCGCACCCGCCAGCCGCAGGTTGCGCGGCCCGCTCGCGGCCACCTGGATCGGGACGGCCGGCGCCGGGTCGCGCAGCCGCGACCGCACCGGCCCGTAGTCCCATTCGCCGCCCGCGAGCAGCGCCCGCACCTGCGCGACGCCCGCCGCGAACTCCGCGCCGGTGCTCGCCCGCATCCCGACCGGCAGGACGGAGCTGTTCCCGACGCCGAGCCCGAGCGTGAAGCGGCCGGGCGCCAGCTCCGCGACCGTCCGCGCCGCCGACGCGACCACCGACGGGTGCCGGGTCGCGACGTTCGTCACGGCGGTGCCGAGCCCGATCCGCTCGGTGCGCAGGGCCGTCACCGACAGGACGGAGAAGACGTCCCGCCACAGCAGTTGCGAGTCGGGGAACCAGACCTCGTCGAAGCCGAGCCGCTCCGCCCGCGCCGCGACGGACGCGAGCCGGTCCGGGCGGTCGCACGCGGGGATCCGGATGCCGACCTTCATACCGTCTCCTTAAAGATCGAGGACGAGCCGTCCCGACAGGCAGCGGGAGACGCACGGCATCATCGTGCGCCCGGCCTCCCGCTCCGCGTCGGTCAGCAGTTCGTCGCGGTGGTCCGGGACCCCGGCGAGGACGGACGTCTCGCACGTCCCGCAGATCCCCTCGCCGCACGCGGTCGGGACGGAGATCCCGGAGCGGTCCAGCGCGTCGACGACCGACTCGTCGGCCGCGACGTCCACGGTCAGCCCGGACCGCGCGCACTCCACCTGGAAGGCGGTGTCGTCGCCGTCCAGGGACGGGTCGCGGGGCGCGGCGGCGAAGCGCTCGACGTGCAGGCTGCCGTCCGGCCACGCCGCGCACCGCGCCTCGACCGCCGCGAGCAGGCCCTCCGGGCCGCAGCAGTACACGGCCGTGCCCGGCTCGGGCGTGCCGAGCAGGGCGTCGAGGTCGGGACGCCCCGCGCCGTCCTCGGGGACGACGGTCACCGCGTCCCCGTACGGGACGAGCTCCGGCAGGAACGCCATCGACGTCCGGCTCCGCCCGCCGTACACGAGCCGCCACGGGACGCCGTCCGCCGACGCCCGCGCCATCATCGGCAGCAGTGGCGTGATGCCGATGCCGCCCGCGATGAACAGGTAGCGCGGCGCGTCGACCAGCGGGAACCGGTTGCGCGGCCCGCGCACCCGCACCACCTGGCCGGGCCGGAGCTCCTCATGGACGTAGGCGGAGCCGCCCCGGCCGTCGGGCTGGTACAGGATGCCGATCCGGTACGTCCCGGTGTCGGCGGGCGTCCCGCACAGCGAGTACTGGCGGATCCACTTCCCGAGGTCGAGCTCCAGGTGCGCGCCGGGCTCCCAGGGCGGCAGCGGCGCGCCGTCCGGCCGGGCCAGGACGACGGACAGGACCCCGTCCGCCTCCCAGGTCATCGACCGGACGAGCAGGTCGTGTTCGTTCTCTTCCATGGTGCGCGTCCTATTCCAGGACGCCGGCTGTGCGCAGGGCGTCCTGTTCGGCGGTGCTCAGGCCGAGCAGGTCCGTCAGCACCCCGGCGGTGTGCTCGCCGAGGCGCGGGGCGGGCGCGGTGACGCCGCCCGAGGCGCGGGCCATCCGGACGGGCAGGCCCTCATGCAGGAAGGTCCCGCCGGCGGGGTGGCCGAGCGAGCGGTAGAAGTCCCACGCGCGGAGGGCCTCGTCGTGTTCGACGAGCGTGCGGCCGTCGCGCACCGCGTACGCGGGGACGCCGTGCCGCTGGAGGGTCTCGGCCACCGACTCGGCGGGGCGCGACCGCGTCCAGGCGGCGAGGCGGCGCTCGATTTCGTCCTCGTGCTCGCGGCGTCCGGGCAGGGTCGCCCACGCGGGATCGCCGGGCAGGCCGGTCGCGGCGAGGAGGCGGGCGAAGTCGCCGTCGTCGCGCGCCGCGACCGCCACCCACGTGTCGTCGCCGAGGCAGGGGAACACGCCGTGCGGGGACATGCGGGGGTGCCGGTTGCCGATCGGCTCGACGTGCTCGCCGAACCCGACGCGGGCGATCGCGTCCCCGAGGTGCGCGGCGGCGGTCTCCAGTTGCGCGAGGTCGACGTGCTGGCCCTCGCCGGTGCGGTCGCGGACGTCCAGCGCGGCGAGCGCGGCGAGGGCGGCGTGGTGCCCGGCGATGATGTCCGCGAGGCCGTAGACGACGCCGACCGGCGGCTCGCCCGGCTCGCCGGTGAGGGCCGTCCAGCCGGACAGGGCGGACACGGCGTCGGCGTAGGACACGTAGTCGCGCCAGGGCCCGGTGTGCCCCATGCCGGACATGCTCACCACCACGATGTCCGGACGCGCCGCGCGCAGCCGCTCGTACCCGAGGCCGAGCCGGTCGAGGACGCCCGCCGCGAAGTTCTCCACGACCAGGTCGCAGTGCGCGGCGAGCCGCAGCGCGAGGTCGCGGCCCTCCTCGGTGCGGAGGTTGAGCGTGACGCTCTTCTTGTTGCGGTTGACGTTGTTGAAGTAGCCGCTGGTGTCCGGGTCGGCGTCGGACGAGCGGGACAGGTGGAAGCCGGTCGAGAACCGGGTCGGGTCGGGCCGGTGCCGCGACTCGATCTTGATGACCTCGGCGCCGTGGTCGGCGAGGGTCTTCGTCGCGTACGGGCCCGCGAGCACCCAGGTGAGGTCGAGGACGCGCACCCCGTCCAGCGCCCCGCGCGCCCCGCGCGTCTTGCGGGACGCCGCGCGCCGCCGCGCCGGGCCCGCGCCCGCCGGACGCGAGCCGGGCTCCGGCACCCGCAGCGGGCTCGGCGGCTCCGCGCCGCGCACCCGGGCGGCGAAGCCCACGTCCACGACCGGGCCTGAGCCGGTGACGAGTTCGGCGAAGAAGCCGCGGTCCTGGAGCTGCGCGTTTCCGGTCAGCTCGTCCGGGCGCAGCACCGCCGCCCACGGGAGCCTGCGCGCCTGGCCCTCGTGGAAGAGCCGGTCGCGGTCCCGGTCCCGGACGATCTTCGCGAGCCGCTGGAAGATCTCCTCCCGGTGCACGACGCGGTAGTCCGGGTCCTGCCAGCGCGCGTCGGCGAGGTCGCCCGCGTCGCCGGTCTCGACGAGCCAGGCGAGCAGCGCGTCGAACATCCGGGGGCTGCCGCCGAGACCGCCCGCGATGACGCCGTCCGCCGTGGCGAACAGCGTGTGCGGGGCGAGCGGGTGCGTGCTGCCGGTGCGCGGCGGGACGCGTCCCGTGTGGATGTAGGTGATCGCGCCGAACTCCAGGCTGGCGGCGACCGCCGCCTGCGCCGACACCACCACCCGCTGCCCGCCGCCCGCGCGGACCGCGAGCAGCGCCGCGATCGCCGCGTTCACGCCCGCGAGCTGGACGGCCTGGTCGCCGTAGGGCCGCAGCGGCGGCCGGTCGGGACGTCCGACCAGCGCGAGCATGCCGCCCGCCGCCGCGACGGTCAGGTCGGTCGCCGCCCAGCCGGACGCCGGACCGGCGTCGCCGTACGGGGTCAGCACGATGTGCACGACGTCCGGACCGGCGGCCCGCACCAGCTCGGCGGCGACGTCGGCGGTGGACGGGTCGCCGAGGGTGCCGTCCAGGATCACCTCGCAGGACGGCGCGAGGGCCGCCGCGTCCGCCGCCGTCGCCGCGGACTTCCCGCCCGCCCGGTGGGCGAACCCGACCGGGTCGGCGCGGCGCTCCGGCACGCCCCCGGCGGGCTCGACGATCGTGACGTCCGCGCCCAGGCCGACGAGCGTGCGCCCGGCGTCCGGGGCGGCGAAGTCGCCGATTTCCAGCACACGGATCACGGGGGGACCTCCTGCGGGTGCTCGGTGGGCGGGTGCTGACGACGGTAAGGACCCGGCGCCCGGCCACCAACCGGCGCGGTCCGGTGAGCAGGACGATCGGGTTACCGCCCCGTCCCCGCCGTGGAAACGTCGGTCCCGTGACGAAGGATGACGAGCGCGCCCGCGACCCGCTCGACGAGGTGTGCGCGCGGGCCGAGCGCCTGGTGGGCGCGGTCGAGCGGGAGCGGCTGGGCGAGGTCACGGTCCGGGACGTCTGCCGGTACGCGGTCGCGGTCGGCGCCGACGACCACGCGGCGGCCGCCCGCGCGGACGAGGCCGCCGGACGCCCGGTCGTCGCGCCGCCGATGTTCCTGACCGGCATCCTGAGCTGGGCGGACGGCCCGCCGGAGGGCGAGCTGCGGCCGGACGGGCTCGCCGCGCGCGAGTCGCCCTGCACGGCGGGCCTCCCGGTGCGGCAGGTGCACGGCGGGCAGGCCGTCCGGCTGCTCGCGCCCGTCACGGCCGGGACGGTCGTGCACGCCGAGCGGCGGCTCACGAGCGCGTCGCGCAAGCACGGCAGGGCCGGGGACTTCGTCGTCCTCGCCCTGCGCACGGACTACACGGACGCCGCCGGGACGCCCCTCGTGGTCATGGACGAATCGGTGATCGTGCTGGGAGACGGCGATGGAGACTGAACCGGGCGCGGCGTGCCCGCCGATCGAGTACACCCCGACGCACCTGGCGCTCTTCCGGTTCAGCGCGGTGACCTGGAACTCGCACCGCATCCACTACGACCAGGCGCACGCCCGCGCCGAGGGGTTCCCCGACGTGGTGGTGCAGTCGACCCTGCACGGCGAGATGTTCGCGCGGACCGCGCTGAACGCCGCCGGGCCCGGCGCCGTCCTGCGCCGGGTCGAGTGGCGCAACCGCGCGACCGCGTTCGCGGGCGTCCCGCTGACGTTCTCCGGACGGGTCACGGCGGTGACGGACGACGGCGACGGGCGCCTCGTCGAGTTCGACCTCGCCGGGACGGCCGCCGACGGGACGGTGTGCGCGACCGGCACCGCTGAGGTGCGCGTCCCGTCGCGGTGACCGTCCCGCCGGCGGCCTAGGAGGCGGACTGGAGCGAGCGGGAGATCCCGTTCGCCGCCGTCCGCAGGCCCCCGGCGAACCGCCCGAGGTTCATCCGGAAGGTCGGCGCCGTGATCGACAGCGCGCCGACCAGCTCGTCCTCCTCGCCGAAGACCGGGACGGCCACGCTCATGTAGCCGAGCCTCGTCTCCTCGACCTCGACCGCGAGGCGTCCGGCGCGGGCCCGCTCGATCTGCTGGCGGAGCCGCCCCGGCTGGGTGACGGTCTTGCGGGTCAGCACCGTCAGCCCGTTGCGGAGCACCTCCTGGAGCAGTTCGGGAGGCGAGAAGGCGAGGATCACCTTTCCCGTGGCCGTGCAGTGCAGCGGCAGCCGTCCCGCGATCCGCGACTGCTTGTTCAGCCCGCGATGGACGACGAGCTTCTCCACATAGAGCACTTCCAGCCCGTCGTGAATCGCGAAATGGACGGTCTCCTGCGTGGCGAGCAGCAGGTCCTCCATATACGGGTGGGCGGCCTCGCGGAGATTGCGCTGCCGCGGCACCCGCTGGCCGATCTCGAACAGCCGCAGGCCGAGCCGGTACCGGTTCCCGGCCCGTTCGAGCACGCCCCATTCGAGCAGTTCCTGGGCGAGCCGGTGCACGCTGGCCTTCGTCACCCCGGACCGCCGGACCAGCTCGGCGAGCGAGAGCGCGTCGTCGTCGGCGGTGAACGCCTCGATGATGAGCCGCGTCTTGCCGATGACGGAGTTCATCGAGTCGACGTCCGCGGGCTGCTCCGCGGCGGCGACGGCTGTCGATCCGGAACGAGCGAACGGAACCACTGCCATGACACAAACCTCGCAGGGGATTCGGCGGCCATGGGAGCCTGGATGATGTAACAAATCACATTCTGCTTACTTTGGCAATGCTCTGACCTGGGCGTCCGCGAGGAAGGCCAAGCTCAGCGGGTTGTACTCGTCGGCCCGCTCGTGCTGCGGCCAGTGCCCGCACCCGTTGAAGACCTCCAGCCGCGCGCCGGGGATCGCGTCGGTGATCGCCTGCGCCTCGGGCACGTCGCCGAACGGGTTCTTGTTGCCCCAGACGACCAGCGTCGGCGCCGTGATCCGGCCCATCCGCTCCGGCAGCAGCAGGTTCCGCTCGCGGACCTCCGTCTCCTGCAGGGCCAGCAGGTTCGGCAGGTTCTTCTGGAAGTCCGGACGGTGGTAGATCGTGTAGCGGACCTCGGTCAGCTCGTCGCCGAGCTCCTCGTCCCAGTCGGCCCACAGGAGGCGCAGCCGGTCGCGGGTCAGCTCCACGTCCTCGCTCAGGGACGCGGCCGTCGTCGTCTTCTTGATGCGCTCCATCACCGGCGGGTTGACCTTGGTGCCGCCCATGCACAGCAGTTGCAGCGACGCGACCCGCTCCGGGTGCTCGCTCGCCGCCCACGCCGACACCCACCCGCCGAGCGACTCGCCGACGAGGTGGGCGCGCTCCGCGCCGACCGCGTCCAGGTAGGCGATCAGGTGCTCGACGTAGCGCGGGATCTCCTGCGGGACGTCCGGCTTCCCGGTGTACCCGTGCCCGAGCATGTCGACAGCGTGGCAGCGGTACTTCTCCGCGTGCGCCGGGAGGTTCCGGACGAACGCCTCCAGGTGCCCGCTGGTGCCGTGCAGGAAGACGACGTGCTCGCCGTCCTCGGGCCCGGCCTGCACCGCCCTCGTCCGGACGCCGCCCGCGTCGACGTAGGTGTGCCGGTAGTCGAGATCCGACAGCGCGGTCCAGATGCTCATCGTTCAGCCTTTCCTTGTTCGCCACTGGGGGCGGGGTCGATGACGGCGACGGCCATTCCGGTGAGCCAGTCGGGGATCGCCTCGTAGGCGAGGCGGCGGCCGGGCGCGTGCCCGAGCGCGGCGGCCATGATCAGCCAGGTGCGCAGTTCCTGCGCGCCGTTCCCGGCCGCCTTTTCGAGTTCCGCTGTCGTCTGGGCGGTGAGGCGGTGCGTCTCGCCCTTCTCGACCAGGTCGAGGAACTGCTCGTCGAATTCCGGGGTGATGGCGCTTTCGGCGGCCCGGACGATCTGCCGCCGCCGCGCGTCGTAGTCGCGCCAGTTGTTGCGGCCGTCGAGCCAGGCGCGGACCATGAACTCCTCGTCGTCGCCGTCCGGGCTCCGCCAGTCGGGCCAGGGCAGCCGGTGCGACAGGCCGCCGGAGCCGACGACGGCGACGCGCCTCCCGCCGGGGAACGCGGTGACGGCCTCCCGGATCGCGTGGCCGAGCGCCTCGCAGCGGGCGAGGGTCGGCAGCGGCGGCGCGAACACGTTCACCACGAGCGGGACGATCTCCACGTCCAGCCCGTCGAGCAGGTACTGGATCGCGTGCGACTGCCCGTGGTCGATCTGCAGCCGGGCGGAGAACGCGACGTCGAAACGGCCGCCGCCGACGAGCGAGTCGGCGATGTGCCGGGCCAGTTCCACGTCCACCGGCTGCGGGCCCTCCGGCGTTCCGGACTCGCCGCTCGCGACGCATTCGCCGACGCCGATCGTGAAGCTCGGAATGAGGTCGAGCCAGAACCCGCGGAAATGGTTCGAGCCGACCAGGACGACGGTGTCCGGACGCGCGGCGGCCAATTCGTCGCGGGCGGCGCGGAGGCCGTCGCGGAAACGCTCCGCCTCGTCCTTGTGGGTCGTCTCCTCCCAATGGGTGTTCATCAGCGTGCTGTGCGACGCTCCGACACCGAGCACGATCTCCGTCACAGTCCCACCTCGGCTCGGGTTCGGGTCAGGGTGTCGACGGCGGTGCGGATCAGATGGCGCGTGAGCCTTTCCATCTCCCGGACGTCGACTGTGTTCATCCCCATCGAGAAGTCGATGTCGAATGGCGCGTCGGTCACCTTGGGCATGCCGATCCGCACGGTCGGGACGCCCCGGCCGCGCAGGATGTTGGCGTCCGTCGCGCCGCTGTTGCCGCGGATGACCTCGTGCGGGCGTCCCGCCATGGCCTCCCACGCGGCGATCGCGCTGCGGCACACCCACATCTCCGGATCGGACGCGGTGCCCGGAATGGCGAGCACCATTTCGAATGTCACCTCCGTTCCGGGAAGGTCTTCTCGGATCCGCTCGATCGCGGCGGCGAATTCCCGCTTGGCCTGCATCGGCGTCGTGCGCGGGCTGAGCCGCAGGTCGACCAGCATCCGGCAGGCGGCGGGCGTGACCGCCGCCATTCGCGGCCAGCCGCCCTCCACGGAGGCGACGACGCCCTGCGGCGCGACCGTCCCCCCGGTGTGCCGCTCGGCGTACTCGGGGAACCAGGCTTCGAGCCGCTTCGCGACCTCGCCCGCGGCGGCGATCGCGTTCCGGTAGGGCAGGCGGTGCCGCGACCCGACGTAGGTGTGGACGCCGTTCACCGTCACCTCGAACCAGGCGAGGCCGACCTCCTCCCAGGACACCGTCCAGCCGGGCTTGGCGATGACCGCGAAGTCGGTCCAGTGGCCCTGTTCGAGCAGGAACGAGCAGCCCGCGCCCTGCCCGGTGTTGCGCCGGACGTCCCCCGGCAGCGCGTTCGTCGGCATCCCCCCGGCGCCGAACGCGACGAGCAGGTCGCCGGTCAGCGGCACCCCCGCGCGGTGGATCGCCTCGGCGGCCATCAGCACGCAGGCCGCGTGGCCCTTCGGGTTGGACGCGCCCAGCCCGGTCACGAGGTCGCCGACGTCGCGCGCCTCGGCGCGCATGTCGGGACGCAGCTCCGGCCCGATCCAAGGGACGTCCTCGTCCGGGTCGCCCGTGGTCAGCGTGTCGATCGGCGCGTACAGCATGAGGTCGGGGCCGGTGCCGTCGCCGGGCAGCCGCCCCCACGCGTTCGCCTGCCGGTCGTCGATCGGCTGCGCCGCCGCCGGGATCCCGGCGGCGGCGAGCGTGTCCGCGATGTGCCGGGCGAGCGGGCCCTCGCGGCCGGTGGGGCTCGGCACGTCCACCAGGCCGCGCACCAGGGCGCGGAGCCGGTCGGCGGTGACGTGCCGCCACGCCGCCGCGACCTGGTCGCGGCGGCGCCCGTCCAGCCCGGCGAGCCCGTCCGGAGCGGTCACGGGTCGATCCGGTGGACCTGGGTGTTGACGGTGCGGGCGAGCCGCCGCCAGCACAGCGGCGCGACCACCGCGAGGGCCGCGCCCGCGAGCAGGGTGAGCAGGGTACGTCGCACGGGTCTCTCCTTGGCTGTCATTTCGCGTTGGATGTCATTTCGCGCCCGCCGCCGCCTTCTTCTTCGAGAACTCCTCCTGCGCGAGGCCGCGCCAGGCGGTGAGCGACACGTCGGGGCGGTAGAGCTTCTCCGGCGGGGCGTCGGTGACGTCGACCATCCAGGCGTCCTGGCCGGTGAACTGGCCGTGGAACAGCCAGCGGATCGCGCCCAGGTACTTGACGTAGAACCCGGCGGCCTTCCACCCCTCGGTGAAGTTGATCATCACGCCGACGTAGCGGTGGTGGTCGGCGTCCACCGGGACGTAGAACTCGTAATGGATGAAGTTCGGGTAGACGATGCGCAGCACGCCCGGCATGGACAGCGACGCGAACCCCGGGAAATCGCATTTCTCTATGACCGGGTCGACCTTCTTCGGCTTGCCGGTGTTGCCGATGTTGAAGGTCTCCTTCGGCGGCTGGAGCTTCCACCACCGCTTGTTCGACCAGCGTCCGACGCCGGGGAAGGTCGCGTCCCAGTGCACCTCCTCCTGGACGCGGTAGATCCACCGCCCGCCAGGGACGATCTTGGTAATGTTCCAGGTGGGCATCGGCTTGAACATCCGCCACAGCGAGGTGCGGTGCAGGTATTTCGCGTGCCCCTCGTCGAAGCCGTTCTCGGCGGCGAACCGCCAGTTCCCGGAACGCTCCTGCATCCGGCCGCCCATGACGAACTGGTTCTCGACCAGTTCCTCGGGAAGCTGCGAGTCGATCGGGTGCGGCTCCTCGTTGGCGAGGGGCACGTACACCCACACCATTCCGAGCCGTTCCTCGACCGGATAGGTCCGCACGGTGACCTTGCCGCAGATGCGCGATTCGGGCCCGTCGGTGATGACCGCGCACAACTGACCGTCGTTCAGCCGGTACGTCCAGCCGTGGTACGGGCAGCTCAGCGTGCCCGGGAACTGCTGGTCGCCGAGCGACAGCGGGACGCCCCGGTGCGGGCAGCGGTCGTGCAGCGCGTACGCCCGGCCGCCGTCCCGGACCAGCGCGATCTTCTCCCCGCAGACCTTGACGGCGAGCGGCTTCCCGGTCACGTGACTGGACCAGGTGACCGGGTACCAGTAGCCGCGGAAGCCCTCGGCGGCGGCGTCGTACTCGGGCCAGGCGGACCAGTCCTGCCGGCCCGGCCGCGCGACCCCGCGCGCCCTGGGGCGGGCGCCGACCCCGTCCTGCGGATCGGGCGAGTCTGAGCCGGTCATGCGCATCGTCCTTCCGGATGTCACGTTGAGCGATGCCGAGATGATTGGCCGCCGGAAACGGCTTGCCTATGGAAACGGACCGCTGAGCAAGACGCCGGGAACCGGGCGGCGCGCATAGGCGGGTGGCGGGGACCGGGCGGGCGGCCCGCCGGTCCGGTAGGCGGACCGCGCGCCATGCGGGCGCGCGGCGGCCGGTCCTACGGTGAGGGCGTGATGACCACGGTGAACGCGTCCAGGGCGCTCGTGCTGACCGAGTTCGGATCGACGCCGCGCGTCGAGACCCGCCGGGTCCCGCCGCCCGGGGACGGGGAGACGCTCGTCCGGATCGGCGCGGCGCAGGTCGGGCACCTCGACCTCAACATCGTGGACGGCCGGTTCGGCATCCTGCCGCCGCTGCCGTTCGTGCCCGGCACCGAGGCGTGCGGGACGGTCGTCGCGTCCGGCGTCCACCCGGTGGGCGCGCTGGTCCGGGTGCGCGGCGCCGGTCTCGGCCTGCGCCGGGACGGCGGCTGGGCCGACCACGCCGTCGTCCCGGACAAGGCGGTCGTCGCCGTCCCGGACGGCGTCGACCCGGCGCTGGCCTGCTGCTTCTTCTCGCCCGCCGCCACGGCCTGGGCCGCGCTGCACGACGTCGCGGCGGTCGAGGCGGGGGAGCGCGTCGTCGTGACCGGCGCGGCGGGGGCGGTCGGGTCGCTGGCCGCGCAGCTCGCGGTGCGGGCCGGGGCCGAGGTGATCGGGGTCGTCGGACGGCCCGGCAAGCTGGCGCACGTCCCGGCCGGGGCGCGGGCCGTCCTCGCCGGCGACCTCGCGGACCGCGACGCGCTCGGCGGCCCCGTCGACGCGCTGGTCGACACCGTCGGCGGGCCGGTGCTCGCGAACGGGCTCGGGCACGTCCGGCCGGGCGGCCGGGCCGCGCTCGTCGGGTACACCGCCGGTCGCGAGTTCACCGTCGACCTGGCCGACTTCCTGCTCGCGAACGTCTCGCTGCTGCCGGTCAACCTGATGGTGCGCGGCGGCGCGCTCGCCGAGGTCGGCGACCGGCTGCTGACGGAGATCGCCGCCGGGGAGCTGAGCCTGCGCGTCGAGCGGTACGGGCTCGACCGGCTCGGCGAGGCCGTCGAGCGGCTGCGCACCGGCGCGGCCATCGGCAAGGTCGCCCTGACGATGTCCTGACCTCAGGGACGCCGGGCGACGACGGCGTGGCCGCGGCAGCACACGGTGCCGTCGCCGCGCCGTTCCTCCAGGTCGAGGACGATCTCGTCCGGGCCGACCTCGCGGACGGTGCCGGTGACGGTCAGCCGGTCCCCGGCGCACGCGGGCGCGCGGTTGCGCCAGCCGACCGCGCGGACCGCCGCCGGGTCGCCGCCCGCGAACTCCGCCGCCGCGCGGTGGAACAGGCAGCCGTGCAACTGGGCCATCACGACCGGCCCGTCGAGCCCCTCGGAGCGGGCGAACTCGGCGTCATAGTGGATCCGGTGCGCGTTCCGCGTCACCGCGCCGAACCGCAGCAGCCGGACCGCGTCGGGCGCGGCCCGCACGGGCGTCACATCCTGCCCCGGGACGGGCGCGTGCTCGCTCATCGGACGATGAACCTTTCCGTGACCTCGGCGAGGACGCCGCGCTCCGGCGTCCCGTACGTCTTCTCGACGGTCAGCAGGACGAAGCCCGCCCCGCGCCCCTTCCGCTCGACGGAGACGAGCGTCCGCCGGACCTCGATGTCGTCGCCCACGCGGACCGCGCCCGTCCAGCGGACGTCCTGGCCCCCGGCCATCAGGGAGACGTCCAGGCCGTCCGTGCCGGGGACCTCGTCGCGGTACATGCCGTCCGGGCGGAACTCGGCGTCGGCCGCGCCGGGCGCGCCGCGCAGCAGGCTGACGACGTACATCGGATGGACGGCGAACTCCGGGTGGTCGGGGTCGACCAGGCGCGGCGAGTCCTCCCCGGCGGCCCGCGCGAACTCGGCGGCGGCGTCGGCGCGCACGACGCCGAGCGACCGGCGCTCCACCCGTCCGACCAGGGCGCGGGCGCGCTTCTCGGCGAGGTCCACGTCCGTGGGGGACGGCTCCGGTTCCACCTGCCACCTCCGTTGGGGTCGTCCGGAAACGCACCCTACGCACGGGCCCGATCGGCGGTAAGGGGCGGGGACCGCTCAGCGGACCGCCGCACTTCCGGCGCCCGCGCCCGCCGGTGATGATCCGGGGATGGACACCAAGCCGGGCCCCGAGGGCCTTTACGCCGAGGCAGACGGCGTGAAATACCACTACACGAGAATGGGTTCGGGCGCCCCGACGATTTTCCTGCACGGCGGCGGTCCGGGCTGCACGGCCTGGACGGACTTCGGCGCCATCGCGCCAATGTTCGCGCGCGACCGGGACTGCTTCCTGGTCGACATCCTCCAGTACGGCCGGTCGGAGAAATGCGTCATCACCGGGCCGATGTGGGACTTCCACGCCGCCAAGACGATCGCGCTCATGGACACCCTGGAAATCGGCCGCGCCGACTTCGTGTGCAATTCCTGGGGCGGCACGATCGCGCTGAACCTGGCCGCGAAGTATCCCGAGCGGGTGCGGTCCCTGGTCGTCACGGGCAGCATGCCGGTGTTCTACGGGCCGCTCGCCCCGCTGCCCGAGGGCGGCCGCCGGGGCCGCAACGCCCGCGACGCCTACTACGGCGGGACGGGCCCGTCCTGGGAGAAGATGCGCGACCTCATCGCGCGGCTGGAATGGTACGACGCCGAGGCCCTCCCCGACGAGACCGTCACGCTCCGGTACGAGCAGAGCCTCGACCCCGAGGAGATGGCGCTCGCCGCGTCCTCGGACAACCCGCGCGGCGACTGGCAGGATCTCACCGAGGAACTCGGCCGCGTCATCGCGCCCGTCCTGTTCGCGTGGGGCATGTACGACGCGTTCCTGACGCCCGACTATCCGCTGATGCTGGCCCGCATGGTGCCGCGCGGACACCTCTACGTCATGGACTACGCCTCGCACCACTTGCAGGAGGAGCGTCCCCACGACTTCTACTCGGTGGTGACCGGCTTCCTGAACCAGCGCCACGACGACTGACGCGGCGACACGCGACGACACGCGGCGGGACGGGCCGGGCCCGTCCCGCCGCGCGCTCGTTCTCAGGAGAGGGCGGGGCGGTCGACGATCTGGAAGCCGCCCGTCTCGCGCTCGATCGCGGCGCAGGCGGCGAGCACCAGGTCCTCCCGCCAGCACTGCGCGATGACCTGCACCCCGATCGGCAGGCCGTCCTCGACCCCGGCCGGGACGGACGCCGACGGCAGCCCGGCGACGCTGTAGGTGTGGGTGTAGTTGAACCCCTCGTACCGGCCGTAGTCGGCGGCGACGCCCCGCGGCGGCTCGCCGTGCCGGGGCGCGGGCCCGGCGGCGACCGGGGCGAGCACGACGTCGTAGCCGTCGATCCACCGCCGCACCCGTGACCGCAGGCCGAACATCCGGTCGAGCAGCGCGAAGTAGTCCCCGGCGGACGTCGAGCTGCCGTGCCGGGGGTTGTCCAGCAGGTCGAGGAACTGCTCGGTGTGGTCGTCCGGGGCGTCCCCGACCAGGGCGCGGACGCCGGCGCCGCCGTCCGCGGCGAGCGCGGCGAAGAACAGCTCGGTCGCCTCGGCGACCGCGGGCGGCTCGACCTGGACGACCGCCGCCCCGGCCTTCTCCAGGATCCCGGCGGCGCGCCGCACGGCCGCGACGGTCGCGTCCGAGGGGTGGGCGAGGCCGTCCTCGACGTACCAGCCGACGCGCAGGCCCGCGACGTCGACCGCCGACCAGTCGCGCAGCGGCACCGGGTGCGCGAACGGGTCCGCGAGGTCCGGCCCGTGGATCACGTCGAGGAGCAGCGCGATGTCCGCCGTGGAGCGTCCCATCGGGCCGATGCAGGTGATGTCGAGGGTCGGGCCCGAGCGCTTGTCGGGCCAGCTCCCCGTCGCGGGGACGCGCCCGACCGTGGGCCGCAGGCCGACGAGCCCGCAGTAGTGGCTCGGCACGCGGACGGAGCCGCCGCCGTCCGTGCCGACGCCGAGCGGGGACGCGTCCGCGCCGAGGACCGCCGCCTCCCCGCCGCTGGACCCGCCCGGCGTCCGCGCGGCGTCGAGCGGATGGCTGGTCCGCCCGTACACCTTGTTGTCGGTCTCGTAGGACGAGCCGAGCTCCGGCATGTTCGTCTTGCCGAGGATCACGCCCCCGGCCCGCTTGATCCGCTGGACGACCACCGCGTCCGCCTGCGGGACGTCCTCGCGGGCGCGCGACCCGGCCCGGCAGGGCAGGCCCGCGACGTCCAGGCAGTCCTTGATCGTGACGGGCAGGCCGAGCAGCGGGCCGCCCTCGCCGCGGCTCCGGCGGTCGTCGGCGTCCCGGGCCGCCGCCCGCACGGCGTCCGCGTCGAGCGCGACCACGGCGTTGACGCGGGGGTTCGCGGCGGCGACGCGGGCGAGGTAGTGCTCGGCCAGCTCGACCGCCGAGATCTCCCCCCGCCCCATGCGGGCCAGCCATTCCGTGGCCGTGGGCTGCATGCGTGAACTCCTTCCGCCGGTTCGGTGCATGGTCGCGCACGCGGGGCGCCCGGCGGGAGGGCGGCGGTCCGCTGTCCGAACCGGCTCCGGCGCCCCCACCAGGACCGGCCCGTGATCAGCGGGTTCGCGGCGGCGGGCCCGGATCGGCCCGCGGTCCGCTCAGCGAGACGTGCGGGTGGCATCCCGGGTGTGACCTGAACAACCTTGCTGCCACTCGCAGGGGGCAGGCGGCAGGAGGTTCGGATGAGCTCAGCGACACAGGCGCCTTCTCCGAAGGTGAGGCCACCGGAGGAGCGCGCCGCGCGTCGCTTCGCGCCGCCCCCGCTCGCGCTCTTCCTCGGGACGCGGCTGCTGCGCGGCGTCCTCGTGATGTTCCTGCTGTCGATCATCGCGTTCGGGCTCGTCCACATGCTGCCGGGCAACTCGGTGGACCTGCTCGCGGGCCCCTACAGCACGCCGGAGACCCGCGCCCAGCTGACCCGCGACCTCGGCCTGGACGGCCCGCTCATCGAGCAGTACACGCACTGGCTCGGGAACGTCCTGCGCGGCGACTTCGGCATCTCCGTCTTCAACGGCCAGCCGGTCCGCACGCTGATCGCCGACCGGCTGCCGAACACGCTCGAACTCGCCATCGCCGCCACGATCGTCTCCATCGCGTGGGGCGTGCCTTTCGGGGCGATCGCGGCGATGAAGCGCGGCCGGTTCTTCGACCGGGTCGCGCGCAGCGCCACCTTCCTCGGGCTGGCGACGCCGGTGTTCGCGTTCGGCGTCGCGCTGGTGCTGTTCGCGTCGATGGTCATGCCGTCCTGGCCGACGCTCGGCTGGGCGCCGTTCACGGCGGACCCGGCGCGCAACGTCCAGGCGCTGATCCTTCCGGCGCTGGCGCTCGGGCTGCCGCTCGGCTCGACGATCTGCCGCTACATGCGGGCGTCGATGCTGGAGGTCTACGAGCAGGACTACATGCGCACCGCGCTCGCGACCGGCGCCACCCGGCTCCAGGCGACCGTCCGGCACGGGCTGCGCAACGCGTCCGGGCCGGTCGTCACCATCGCGGGGCTCCAGCTCGCGGGCATGGTCGGGCAGTCGATCCTGATCGAGAACGTCTTCGCCATCCCCGGCATCGGGCAGCTCACCGTCACCTCGATCCTGCAGAAGGACTACGCCGCCGCGCAGGCGTGCATCCTCCTGCTCGGCGGCGTCTTCGTCGTGATGAACCTCGTGGTCGACCTCTTCTATCCGCTGATCAACCCCAAGGTAGGTGGGCTGCGATGAGTGACATCGTCACGGTGGAGGACGTCCCGGCCTCCACGGGCGGACCCGCGAGGCGGTCGTTGCGGCCCGTGCTGCGCTCGCGCGCCGGGATCATCGCCGGGGTGCTGATCCTGCTGGCCCTGGTCGGCATGTCCTACCTGGTCGGCGTGCTGCGCCCGTACTCGCCGACGGAGGTCGCGGGCGACCCGTTCACCGGGCTGGACGGCACGCACTGGATGGGCACCGACGACCTCGGCCGCGACTACTTCGTGCGGCTGTGCATCGCCGGGCGGACGTCGCTGTCGATCGCGGTGTTCGCCGCCCTGCTCGCCCTGGTCGTCGGGTCCATGATCGGGCTCGCCGCCGGGCTCCAGGGCGGACGGCTCGACGCGCTGCTCATGGCGGCGGTCGACCTGCTGCTGTCGTTCCCCTCGATCCTGCTCGCGCTGGCCGCGATCACGGTCTTCTCGCCCACCCGCAAGACGCTGGTCATCGTCCTCGCGGTGGTGTCGATCCCGCAGTTCGCGCGGGTGGTGCGGGCGCGCTGCCTGGAACTGCGGGAACGCGAATTCATTCTGTCCGCCCGCATTTCCGGGGTGCGCGCCCCGGTCATCGCGGTCAAGCATCTCCTGCCGAATGTCTTCCCGCTGATGATGGTCCAGCTCGCCAATACGGCGGCGATCGTCATCCTGCTGGAATCGTCGCTGAGTTATCTGGGCCTCGGTGTGCAGCCGCCGACTCCGAGCTGGGGTCGGATGATCTTCGAATCGCAGAACTACATGGCCGACTCGCCCTGGCTTCCGCTGGGTCCGGCGGGTGCGCTGCTGCTCTCGTCCATCGGCTGGAGCCTGATCGGCGAGGGGTTCTCCGTCTCCCGCCGCTCGGTCGTCTGACCATTCTCACGGAAAAGGAAGGCATCACTATGGCGGGCAAACGCATGGGAAGAGGCATGCTCGGCGCCCTGGCGCTCACCACCGCGGCGACGCTGGCCGTCGCCGGGTGCAGCGGCTCCGGGTCGTCGTCGTCCGGATCGTCCGGGACGGCGGCGCGCGGCGGCGCCCTGGTCGTCGCCGACGACAGCCAGCCGCTCAGCGGCCTCGACCCGATCATGGCCCAGGCGTTCAACGCCAAGCGCATGGTCGCGCAGTTCTACGAGGGCCTCCTCGCCCTCGACACCGACACGACGACGCTGAAGCCCGCGGTCGCGGAGTCGTGGAAGCAGGTGTCCCCGACCGAGTACGAGTTCACGCTGCGCAAGGGTGTCACGTTCCACGACGGGACGCCGGTGAAGGCGAGCGACGTCGTGTTCAGCCTCAAGCGCATCGTCGACCCGAAGACGCACTCGCCGTACGTCTCGCTCTACAGCTTCAAGGACGTCAAGGCGGTCGGCGACGACAAGGTCGCCATCACGCTCAAGGAGCCGCAGGCGTCGCTGCTGCACCTGCTCGCCCAGCCGTGGAGCGCCGGGATCGTCAGCGAGCAGTGGACGAAGTCCAAGTCGGAGAACGAGCGCAAGACCCAGGAGAACGGCACGGGCCCGTACAAGCTGGCCGCGTACCAGGAGGGCTCGCTCATCAAGACGGTGAAGTTCGCCGGGTACTGGGACAAGCCGAAGCCCGGGTTCGACGCCGTCGACTACCGGCTCATCCCGGACGAGTCCACCCGCGTCCAGGCGCTCCAGTCCGGCTCGGTCGACATGACGCAGGTGAAGCTGCCGAAGAACGTCGAGGCGCTGAAGCGGCGCGGCATCAACGTGGGCCCGACGCACAACGTCGGGTCGTACTGGCTCGGCATGAACGTGGCCCAGGGCCCGCTCGCGAACGAGAAGGTGCGCAGGGCGATCAGCGTCGGCATCGACCGGCAGCAGCTCATCAAGATCGGCTCGCAGGGCGTCGGCGAGCTCGCGGGGATCGTCCCGCCCGCCGACCCGCTGGGCGCGGCCGCCACCGCCGACTTCCCGAACTACACCTACAACCAGGCCGAGGCGAAGAAGCTGCTCGCCGAGTCGGGCGCGAAGGACGTCAAGCTGACCGTCGCGCTCCAGTCGGAGATCCCGGAGATCCTGCCGACGGCGCAGCTCATGAAGCAGCAGCTCTCCCAGATCGGCATCGAGCTGGAGATCAAGCAGCTCCCGTTCTCGCAGCTCGTCGGCAACCTGCTGTCCGGCAAGTGGAACGCGGACATGATCCAGCTCACCGCCGCGCTCAACGCCGACGCGAGCCAGTACCTCGCGCTGTGGTTCGCCAAGGGCATCCCGTCCACGAAGATCAACGACCCGAAGTTGTGGCAGATGATGTCCGACGCCGTCACGAAGGCGAAGGACGACGCCGAGCGCAAGCGGATGTACACGGAGATCAACCGGTACGTCGCGGAGCGCGTGTACATGGTCGTCCCGTACGCGGCCCCGATCGCCTACGACGTGTGGGGGCCGAAGCTCAAGAAGTTCGAGGCGGACCCGTCCGGCACGCGCATCTTCCTGAAGAACTCCTGACCGGCCGAGGAGAGGCATGAAGGGCAGACCTGTGGCGGACCCGGCGGACCCGGCGGCCCCGGGCGGGGCGGGCGGCGACCCGTCCGGCCCGGTCCTCGCCATCCGCAACCTGACCATCGGGTACGGGCCCGGGACGCCGAGCGTCCGGGGCGTGGACCTCAGCGTGCGCGCCGGCGAGATCGTCGGGCTGATCGGGGAGAGCGGCAGCGGCAAGAGCTCGGTCGCGCTCGGCTGCCTCGGGCTGCTGCCGAAGGCCGCCGAGGTGACCGCGGACGAGCTGACGATCTGCGGCACCGACGTCCTCGCGGCGGACGCGCGGACGCTGACGCGGATGCGCGGCGACTCCGTCGCGATGGTCTTCCAGGACGCCATGGGCGCGCTCGACCCGAGCATGCGGATCGGGAACCAGATCGCGGAGGTCGTCACCCGGCACCGCGGGGTCAGGCGGGCGGAGTCGCGGGCCGTCGTCCGGGAGCTGCTGGACAAGGTCGGCGTCCCCGAGCCGGACCGGCGGGCCCGGCAGTATCCGCACCAGCTCTCCGGCGGTCTCCGGCAGCGCGCGGCGGTCGCGCTCGCGCTGGCCGGGGACCCGGCGCTGCTGCTCGCCGACGAGCCGACGACGGCGCTCGACGTCACCGTCCAGGCCGGGATCCTGGAGCTGTTCCGGACGGTCCGCGACGAGTTCGGCGTCGGCATCGTCCTCATCTCGCACGACATCGGGGTGATCGCCCAGACGGCGGACCGGGTCGCGGTCATGCTCGACGGGGAGATCGTCGAGCACGGCGGCGTCGAGGAGGTGCTGCTGGAGCCGAAGACGGAGTACACGCGGATGCTGCTGCGCTCCGTCCCGCACCTGGACCGCCCGCGCGCGGAGACGGAATCGCGCCCGGCCGCCGGGAAGCCGCTCTACGTCGTGGACGACGTGAGCCGCACCTACCGGTCGCGCGGACGCCTCGTCCACGCGGTCCAGGGCGTGTCGCTCGACGTCCGGGAGGGGGAGGTGCTCGGGGTCGTCGGCGAGTCCGGGTCCGGGAAGAGCACGCTGGCGAAGATGCTCGTCCACCTCGAACGGCCGGACTCCGGACGGCTGACGATGAGCGGTCCCGGCCACCGGGCCGAGGGCGGCGGCGGGCGGGCCGGGAGGCTCCGCCGCCGGGTGCAGATGGTCTTCCAGCATCCGGCGGGGTCGCTGAACCCGAGGCTGCGCGTCGGGACGTCCGTGCGGGAGCCGCTCGCGGCGTCCGACACGGGCGCGAAGGCCGCCGCCGAGCGGGTGCGGGAGGTGCTCCGCGAGGTCGGCCTGCCCGAGGACAGCGCCGCCCGGCTGCCGGACGAGTTCTCCGGCGGCCAGAAGCAGCGCATCGCCATCGCCCGCGCCATCGTCGGGGACCCGAGGGTCGTCGTGCTGGACGAGCCGACGTCCGCGCTCGACGTGTCCGTCCAGGCGCAGGTGCTCGACCTGCTCGCCAAGATCCAGCGCGCCGAGAACCTGACATACGTCTTCATCTCGCACGACCTGGCCGTGGTGCGGGCGATCAGTGACCGCGTCGCGGTGATGTACGCGGGACGCCTCGTCGAGCTGGCCGACGCGGCGAGCCTGTTCGAGGCGCCCGCGCACTGGTACACGCGGGAGCTGCTGGCGGCCATGCCGTCGCCGAACCCGCGCGACCGTCCGGAGCGGCCGGAGCGGCGGCCGCGGTCCGGTCAGGCGGAGTCCGGTCAGGCGGAGTCCGGTCAGGCGGAGTCCGGTCAGGCGGAGGTGGCGGCGGCCCCGGCCGGGTGCGCGTTCGCGGCGCGCTGCCCGGCGGCCGAGGCCGACTGCCGGACGCTCCGTCCCGAGCCCGTCGAGGTGGCGCCGGGCCGCGTGGTCGCCTGCCACCACCCCGCCGGGACGGAGGGACGATGACCGGTCTCGTGGACGTCGACGCCGTCGGCCAGGCCGAGCTGGTGCGCCGGGGCGAGGCGACGCCGGAGGAGCTCGTCCAGGCGGCCATCGAGCGGATCGAGGCGACCGACGCGCGGGTCAACGCGGTCGTCCACCGCCGCTACGAGCGGGCGCTCGACGCCGCCCGGGAGACCGTGCCCGGCGCGCCGTTCGCCGGGGTCCCGATGCTGGTCAAGGCACTGAACGACAGCGCGGGCGACCCGGCGGACCTCGGCTCGGCCTGGGTCGCTCGTTTCGGCAGGACGGCGCGCGCGGACTCGACGATCAACCGCAGGCTCGCCGGCGCGGGCTTCATCGTGGTCGGGCAGACGTCCACGCCCGAGTTCGGGCTCGTGTCGGTCAGCGAGAGCAAGGTGCACGGGATCACGCGCAACCCGTGGCGGCTCGACCTGACGTCCGGCGGTTCGTCGGGCGGGGCGTCGGCGGCGGTCGCGGCGGGCATGGTGCCCGCCGCGCAGGGCGGCGACGGCGGCGGCTCGATCCGGATGCCCGCCGCGTTCTGCCACCTCGTCGGGCTGAAGCCGAGCGACGGGCGGATCAGCGCGGGGCCGGGCGTCCCGAGCCGGTGGGGGCACAGCGTCCCGGCGGTGGTGACGCGGACCGTCCGGGACACGGCGGCCATCCTCGACGCGGTCAGCGGCGGCGCGCCCGGCGACACCGGACGGCCTCCGGCGCTGCCGGACGGCGGACTCGCCGGGCTCGTCGGCCGCGATCCCGACCCCCTCCGCGTCGGCGTGCTGGCGCACGCGCCGGAGCACGCGCCGCAGGTCGTGCCGGTGGTGCGCGACGCCGTCCTGGACATGGCGGACCTGCTCGACGGGCTCGGCCACCGCGTCGAGGAGTCCCATCCCGACGCGCTCATGGACCCGCTGTGCCTGCCGATGTTCTTCGACGCGCTGAGCGTGACGGCCGCGCAGGACGTCGCCGCCCTCGCCGCCGAGCTCGGCGCCGAACCCGGCCCGGCCGACCTCGACGCGATCACCTGGTTCTGGGTGAACCGGGGCCGCGAGATCAGCGGCCTCGACCTGGCCGACGCGCTGACCTGGCAGGGACGGCTCCGCGCCCGCATGGCCCGCTGGTGGACGGGCGGCTTCGACCTCCTGCTCAGCCCCGTCTTCGCCACCCCGCCGAAGCCGGTGAGCTGGCCGTGGGTCGAGCCGGACGGGATCCAGGCGTCGGTCGACGTCCTGACCTTCACCGCGCCGTTCAACACGACCGGGCAGCCCGCGGTCTCCGTCCCGGCGACCGTCACGGACGCGGGGGAGCCGATCGGCGTCCAGCTCGTCGCCGCGTACGGGCGGGAGGACCTCCTCGTCTCGGTCGCGGCGCAGATCGAGTCCGCACGTCCGTGGGCGCACCTCCGGCCGCCCGTCTTCGCCGGTTGATCCAGCCGGTCACCCAGGGAGTCCGCATGCAAGTCCGACGCTCGTACGCCGACACCCCGTTCGGCCAGATCCACTTCGCCGAGTGCGGGACCGGTACGCCGGTGCTCTTCCTGCACCAGACGCCGCGCTCCTGGACGGAGTACATCGACGTCCTCCCGCTCGCCGGACGGCACGTCCGGGCCATCGCGATGGACACGCTCGGGTTCGGGCAGTCCGCCCGCACGTCCCAGACGTTCTCCATCGAGCTGTTCGCCGACGGGGTCGCCGCCCTGCTCGACGCACTCTCCCTGGAGCGCGTCGCCGTCGCCGGCCACCACACCGGAGCCGTCATCGCGCTGGAGACGGCCGCGCGGCATCCGGAGCGGGTGGAGGCGCTGGTCCTGTCGGCGATGCCGCTCGTCACGCCGGAGCGGCGGCTGCTCGTGCGGGACCGTCCGCCGATCGACCACGTCGACCCCGACCCGGACGGCGGCCACCTCACCGAGCTGTGGCGCCGCCGCGGAGCCTTCTACGAGAAGGGCGAGGAGGCCCATCTGACCCGCTGCGTCATCGACGCGCTCGGCGTGATCGACCGCGTCGAGGAGGGGCACGTCGCCGTCAACGAGTACCCGATGGAGGAGCGGATCCCCCTGGTCAGCGCCCCCGTTCACCTGATCTGCGGGGCGGGTGACGGCTACTCCATGCCGGACCAGGAGCGGCTCGCGGACCTGCTCGGCGCCGCCTTCCGGCCCATCGACGGGGCCGGGGTGTCGCTCCCCGAGCAGCGGCCGGACGCGTTCGCAGACGAGGTCGTGAAGTTCGTGACCGCGAGGTGAGCCCCGAGGGCGCGGCGCCCATGGGGCGGCGCGAATGGAGGATCGTCGCGGCGTCGGTGTTCTGCACGATCTCCGTCGCGGCGCCGCCGTTCCTGGTCGGCGTGCTCGCCATCCACATCCGGGACGACCTGCCCTTCACGTCCGTGCACCTCGCGGCCGTCGTCGCCGGGTACTTCGCCGTGTCGGCGGCCATGTCGATGGCGGCCGGGCGGATCGTCCACCGGTTCGGCGCCCGCCGCTGCATGCGGACCGCGATGGTCCTCGCCGTGGTGTCGTTCGCCCTGGTGGCGTCCGCGCGGAACTGGGAGACGCTGCTGCTCGCGCAGATCGCCGGGGGCGCGGGCAACTCGATGGTGCAGCCGACCGTCAGCCAGGCGCTCGGCACGGCGATCCCGAGGCGGTTCCGCGGGCTCGCGTTCGGGCTGAACCAGTCGGCGGTGCCGCTCGCCACGCTGATCGTCGCGCTGCTGATCCCGGCCCTGTCGCTGACCCTCGGCTGGCGCTGGTGCGCGGCCGTCCTCGCGGTCGAGACGGCGGTGGCCGCGTTCGGCGTCCCCGCCGTCGGGGCCGCGCGCCGCGCCGGACCGGCCCGGCCGCGCCGCCGCGCCCGGATCGGGGGTGCGCTGCCGCTGATGATGTGCGGGGCGGCGTTCGCGTCGATGGCGGGGACGAACATCCCGGCGTTCCTCACCAGCTCCGCCGCCGACGTGGGGATGACCGCGCGCTGGGCGGCGGCGCTCCAGATGGCGGGCAGCGCCGTCTGCGTCGCGGTCCGCGTCGCCGCCGGATGGTCCGGGAACGGGCGCAGGCCCGACTACCTGCGCCCGGCCGCCGCGATGCTCGTCGGCGGCGGCGTCGGCTACGCGTTCCTCGCGAGCGGCTCGGTCGGCCTGTTCACCGCCGGGGCGCTCCTCGCGTTCGGCCTCGGCTGGGGCTGGTCGGGCCTGTTCCACCTCTCGGTCACGCAGCGCTTCGGCGACGACGTGGCCGGGGCCACCGGATTCGTCCAGGCGGGGGTGTACGTCGGCGCGATGACCGGGCCGCTCGTGTTCGGGGTGGCGTTCGAGCGGCTCGGCGGCGGCGCCGCCTGGACGATCACCTGCGGCATGTCGCTCGCCGCCGCCGCCCTGTTGGTCCTCGCGCAGCTCCGCCTGTCGCGCGCCGCCCCCGCCACCCCGCACCCGTCCGAGAAGGAAGGCAGCACCTCATGGGCATGAGCGAAGAACTCGCAGGCGTGGACGCGATCGGCCAGGCCGCGCTGGTCCGCGCCGGGGAGGTCTCGGCGGCCGAGCTGACCGAGGCCGCGATCGCCCGGATCGAGGCCGTCGACGGACGCCTCAACACCGTCATCCACCGTCGTTTCGACAAGGCCCGCCGGGAGGTCGCGGACGGCCTCCCGGACGGCCCGTTCCACGGCGTCCCCATCCTCCTGAAGGACCTCGGGTGCGAGATGGCGGGGGAGCCGTCCCACTCCGGCAACCGGCTGCTCCGCGACCTCGGCCACCGCGCGACCGAGGACGCGGAGCTGACGAGGTCGATCGGGCGGGCCGGGTTCGCGATCCTCGGGCGGACGAACGTCCCCGAGTTCGGGCTGGTCAACACCACCGAGCCGGTCGCCTACGGCCCGGCCCGCAACCCGTGGGACACCGGCCGGTCGACCGGCGGCTCGTCCGGCGGGTCGGCGGCGGCGGTGGCGGCGGGACTCGTCCCGATCGCGCAGGCCAGCGACGGCGGCGGCTCCATCCGCATGCCCGCGTCCAACTGCGGGCTCTTCGGCCTGAAGCCGAGCCGCGGACGGATCAGCCCGGCCCCCGGCGGCGACAACATGGAGGGCCACACCACCCTCGGGTTCGTGTCGCGGTCGGTGCGCGACACCGCGGCCGCGCTCGACCTCGCCGCCGGTTACCGCGCCGGTGACTCGACGGTCGCGCCGCACCGTCCGGACAGCTACCTCGCGCTCGCCGCCGCCGACCCGGAGCCGCTGCGCGTCGGGCTGATGGACGTCCCGGACGTCAACGGCTTCCCCGTGGACGCCGACGTCAACGCGGTCGTCCGCGAGGCGGCCGGACTGCTCTCCGACCTCGGCCACCGGGTGGAGGTGTCGCACCCCGAGGCGATGACCGACCCCGAGTTCCTCGACCGGTGGCTGCACCTGCTCAGCCCCACCGTCACGGCGATGTTCGAGGACCTGGAGGCGCTCGCGGGACGTCCGCTCGAACGCGGCGACGCCGAGGAGATGGCCTGGTGGTGGCGCGATCGCGGCGCGGAGATCGGCGCGGCCCGGCACATCGCGAACCAGGACTGGCGGGACCGCTTCCGCCGCCGGATGGCCTCCTGGTGGGCGGACGGCGGGTTCGACGTGCTGCTCTCGCCCGTCCTGCCGACGCCCGCGACCCCGCTCGGCTACTTCGACGGCGAGGAGGGGCTGCGCAGGTCGATCCGGATCCTCTGCTTCACGCCGCAGTTCAACATGGTGGGGCAGCCCGCCGCGTCCGTCCCGTTCGGGTTCAGCGGCGACGGCCTGCCGGTGGGCGTCCAGCTCGCCGCCGCCTACGGGCGCGAGGACGTCCTCATCCGCCTGGCGGCCCAGATCGAGCGCGCCCGCCCCTGGGCGCGGCGACGACCCGCGATCTTCGCGGGCTGAGGGGCGTACGTTTCTCCCGTGGAACGTCTGACGGAAACGGCGGACCTGTCCCGCGGGCGGGTCGAATACCGGTGGGAGCGGCGCGGGCCCGAGACCGTGCTGATGATGCACGGCGGGCACATGCGCGCCTCCCTGCCCCTCGGGGAGGACGTGTTCGCCGACGCCGGGTACTCGGTGCTGGCGCCGTCGCGTCCCGGCTACGGCCGCACGCCGCTCACCACCGGCACGTCGGCGCCCGGGTTCGCCGACGTGGTCGCCGACCTGTGCGACCGCCTCGGCATCGGGTCGCTGGCGGCGGTGGTGGGGCAGTCGGCGGGCGGGCCGTCCGCGGTGGCGGTCGCCGCCCGCCATCCGGGGCTGGTGCGGCGGCTCGTCCTGCAGAGCGCGGTCGGCCCGCTGCCGTGGCCCGACCGGCGGACGCGGCTCGGCGGACGCGTCGTGTTCGACCCGCGCGCCGAGCGCGTGACCTGGGCGCTGCTACACCTCCTGATGCGCCGCGCTCCTGGAATTGGGCTGCGCCTGCTGCTGGGCGAACTGAGCGTCCAGCCGATCGGCCCGATCCTGGCCGCGATGGCGGAACCGCACCGGACAATGGCCGCGACCCTTTTCCAGCACATGCGCTCGGGCAGCGGCTTCGCCGCCGACCTGCGCGATTTCGGTGATGCGAGCGCCTATCGCGAGGTGGCGTCCAGCGTCGTCCAGCCCGCCCTGGTGATCGCCGGCCCCGAGGACGGCGCGGTCCCCTTCGCCCACGCCAAGGCCCTGGCGGCGGCCCTCCCCGACGCCCACCTGATAACCAGCGAGGCCCCGACGCATTTCATCTGGTTGAGCCCCGACTACCCCGGCATCGCCCGCGCCATCATCGACTTCCTCGAAGACCGCCGCCTCGCTTAGCCGGTCGGTCCTGTTTCGTCGGGCTGCGCGGTTCCGAAGTCGTCGGCGGTCATCGGGTCGGTCTCCCGCGCCCAGCGCGCCCAGTCGACCAGCGCCTGGTTGACGCGGACGCCCGCCTCCAGCGCGATCCGCATCGCGCGCGCCTGGCGGCCGGTGCCCCATTCGCCGCGGTCCTTGCTCTCGGCGTAGCCGCGCAGCCTTTGGGCCATCTCGTCGTAGAACCGTTCCTCGCGGGCCAGATGCGCCTTGAGGTCGTCCGGGTCCATGAGCCAGAAGAAGTACGAGCGGAACAGGGTCTCCATCCGGAAGGTGTGGTCGACCTCCGCCTCGGACAGCCAGCGCCGCACCTCGGCCAGGCCCGCGTCCGTGAGCCGGTACGCCTTGCGGCCGCGCGGGCCGTGGCTGTCGACCTCGATGAGGCCCGCCGTCTCCAGCCGGGACAGCTCCATGTAGATCTGCGGATGCCGGGCGGGCCACACCAGGCCCAGCGCCTCGGAGAAGCGGCGCGCCAGGTCGTATCCGCTCGCCGGGCCTTCGGCCAGCAGCCCGAGGAGGCCATGGCGCAGCGACATCCGCACACTCCAGCGACGAGACCCGATTCCTGCCCTCCGCACATCTTGACACAGCCGAACACACAGGTAAACGATGACATGTACAAACCAACATGTTCGTTTATTCAGCTGAGGTGATCGCATGTCGAGCACGGGTGCGTCGCGGGCCGTCCTGCTGACCGGGGCCAACGGCGGGATCGGCCACGCCACCGCGCGGGCGCTGGCCGACGAGGGCTTCCAGGTCTTAGCGGGGGTGCGGAGCAGCGTCGGGCGGCTCTCCGAGATCCCCGGGGTGCGGGTCCTCCCGCTGGACGTCACCGATCCCGAGAGCGTCGAGGAGGCCGTCCGCCAGGTGCGGGCGATCGCGGGCGACGGCCTGTACGCGGTGGTCAACAACGCGGGGATCATCGTCCAGGGGCCGTTCGAGCTGGTCCCGGCGGACGAGCTGCGGCGGCAGTTCGAGGTCAACGTGTTCGGCCCGGCGGCCGTCACGCGGGCGTTCCTGCCGATGCTGAGGTCCGGCAAGGGGCGGGTCGTCAACCTGACCGCCGCCACCGCGCGGGTCGCGGGCCCGTTCTTCGGCCCGGTCTCGGCGAGCAAGGCGGCGCTCGCCTCGATGTCGGACGCCCTGCGCCTGGAGCTGGCGCACTGGGGCATCCGCGTCGTGGTGGTCGAACCGGGGCTGACGGACACCGCGATCTTCGCCAAGGCCGCCGCCGCCACCGAGGCGACCGCCGCCGAGCTGCCGCCCGAGCGGGTCGCGATGTACCGGGGGCAGCTCGACGCGGTCAGCGCGTCGATGTCGGCGGCGAAGGCCGCGCCGCCGTCGATCGTCGCGGCGGCCGTCGTCCGCGCGCTGACCGCGGGCAGGCCGAGGCCCCGCTACACCGTCGGACCGGACACACGCCTGCTCGGCCTGCTCGCCCGCCTGCCGCTGCGGACCCGCGACCGGCTGCTGTCGCGGGCCATCGGCCTGCACAAGGTCTCCCCGGCGCGGGGCTGAGCGGACACCGCGCGGTCAGGCCACCCGGACGCCGCCCGCGAACGGCCGGCCGGCGATCGGGGCGATCTTCACGACGTCGCCCGTCTGGGGCGCGTGCACCATGTTGCCGTTGCCGATGTAGAGGCCCATGTGGTGCAGGTCGCTGTAGAAGAACACCAGGTCGCCGGGCTTGAGCTGGCTCTGCGAGACGCGCGTCCCGGCGGTGAACTGGCTGCCGGTGTAGTGGGGGAGGCTGATGCCGACCTGGGCGTAGGCGTAGAGCGTCAGCCCGGAGCAGTCGAAGCCCTTGATGTTGGCGCCCTGCGCGGTGCCGTAGGTCGGGCCGGACGCGCTGCCCCCGCCCCACGAATACGGGACGCCCCGCTGGCTCAGCGCCGCCGCGACCGCGCCCATGGCCTTCGCCGAAGCGCCGCCGGGAGCGACGTTCACGGCCGGGCCCGCGCCCGTGCGCGCCCCGGGCCCGACCCCCAGTTTGGCTTCGACCTTCTTCAACCGCGCTTGCAGGTCCTTGCGCTTCTTCTTGGCTTCCTCGGTGAGCTCGCGGACCTGCTTCGCCCGCGCCTCGGCGGACTTCCGGGCGCGCTCCGCCGCCTGCATCATCTGCAGGAGCTGGGCGATGCGGGCGCCGTCCTGGCGGGCGAAGTAGTTGAGGGTGGCCGACTGGTCGAGCACGGCCTGCGGGTCGCCGGACGAGGCGAACGCGACCGCCGGGTCCGCCGGGCCGTTCTTGTAGCTGTCGGCGGCGAGCTGGACGATCCGGGCCCGCGCCTCGTCCAGCGCCTTCTTCTGCCGCGCCGCGTTGCCCTCGGCGACCCGGGCGGCGCGCTGGGCCTGCTGGAGCCGGACCCGCAGCCCGTTGTACTGCTCGCTGAGCCTCTCGGCGTCGTCGGCGAGCTTCTTCTGCTGGGCGGTCAGCTCCCGGCGGGACGGCGTCGGCTCGGCGACCGCCGCCGGGGGAGCCACGAGGCCCGCCGCGAGGGCGATGGACGCCGTCCATGCCGCGCCCGCGACGATCGCGCGGGCAGGCGTTCCGGAAACGGCAGCGCGACGCTGCATGCGGTGTCGTCCTCTCCAGTGCCGCCTACCGGGTGAGCTGCCGGGTTCGGGCCGGAGTCGCCCTACCGCTCGCGCGAGCGGATTCACCCCAGGTGGAGAATCGGTTCCCCGGTTCCGCGGACCGCACCGGCCCGCGAGATTCGGCGCGGGTCGTCACCGTCCCCGGCGGGGACGCGTCGCGACGACCTCCTACGCAGCGTAGGAGATAACGGCCTCATCTCGCCACCCAACCGGCAGATCCCGGCAATTCAGCAGAGGTGGGCCAGCTCGGCGATCGTCGCGGCGGCGACCGCCAGCGGGGCGGCGACGGCGAGCGCGGCGAAGGCGAAGGCGGCCAGCCGCGCGGTGCGGCGCGGCCCGCCCGTCCCCGCGTTCTCCAGCCGCAGCACCCGCTCCGCCAGCGCCCGGTCGGACGGGCCCGCCGCGCCGAGCGCGCCCGCCACCCCCGGCGCCGCCGCGAGCCTGCGCAGCGCGCCGACGAGCGTCCGCCCGCCGCAGGCCCGCGCCGCCGCGTCGTCGGCGGCCATCTCCAGCAGCGGCGGAAGGGCCCGCTTCGCCCGCCGGACGGTCGGCGGCCAGGGCAGCACGGCGTGCGCCAGGTCGAGCATGAGCAGCAGCGCGTGGTGCCGCTGCCGCAGATGGGCCCGCTCGTGGACGAGGACCGCGTCGAACTCCTCCGGCGTGAGCGCGTCCCGCGTGCCGGTGCTGACCACGATCGCGCGCCGCCGGGCGGGCAGCGAGTAGGCGACGGGGACCGGGTGGTCGAGGACGAGGACGTCCCCGTGCCGCTCGTCCTCGCGCGCGACGAGCCGGAGCATCTCGCGGTGCCGCCGCCGGTGCCGCACCGCGCGCCGCAGCCGGGGCAGCCCGCGCGCGACCCGGAACCCGCACGCCGCCAGCAGGACCAGGCTCGCGGCCGCCGCCGTCGCGATCGCCTCGGCGCCGTGGTGCGGCAGGCAGTCGCGCAGCCGTTCCAGCAGGCCGTGGCCGGGCGCGGGCGGCGACAGCAGCGCCGCCGCGACGACCCCGGCGCAGGCGATGAAGGTGCCGGTCACGGCCGCGACCCAGCAGGCGATGGCGGTCCCCGGGTGCGCGGCGGGCCGTCCCGGCCGGTCGAGCACCGGCCCCGCCGCGCAGCCGAGCAGCACGGCGGTGGCGATCAGCCCGAGCACGAGGTAGAGCACGCCGTCAGTCCCCTTCGGCGCCGGAGGCGCGGCGGCGCAGGGCGTCCAGCAGGTGGCGCGCGTCCTCCGGCGGGACGCTCTCGGCGAACCGGGTGAGGATGCTCCCGTGGTCGGCGGACTCGGTGAGCGCGTCGAGCATCAGCTCGACCGCGTACTCCTCCCGGGCGCGGGTCGGCGAGTAGCGGAACGCCAGACCGTCCCGCGTGCGCCGCAGCAGCCCCTTCTGCGCCAGCCGTTCGGCCACGGTCTGGACGGTGTTGTAGGCGAGCGTCTTGTCGGCGTTCTCGTTCAGCTCCGCCAGCAGTTCGCGGACCCGCAGCGGGCCGGGCGCCTCCCAGAGCACGTCCATGATGGAGCGCTCAAGCGATCCGCCCAGTCCGGCCATGGGAGACACCTCCATTCCGCACACATTGTGCCGGAGAACCCGGCCCCGCCCCAGGAACCCTCAGTGGTGGTACTGGTGGACGACGGCGTGCCCCTTCCCCTTGCCGATCATCCAGCGGTTCACCGGCGTCGTCAGGACGAACGCGACGACGAACGCCACGGCCAGCGCGCCCCAGAACGTCGCGTCCGCGAGACCCGCGTGCATGGCTCCGGGGATCAGCACCATGGTCGCGTTGTCCAGCACCTCCATGATCGCGATCGACACCGTGTCGGCGGCCAGGGCGACCTTGAGCGCCGCCCGCGGCGACAGCCCGGCCTTCAGCACGCCGCGCATGGTCAGCGCGTAGCCGAACACGAACGCCAGGACCACGGCGAGGACGATCGTCGCCGCGTTCGACCAGCCGAACGCCGTCCCGATGACCATGCCGAGCACCTCGCCGATGGCGCATCCGGTGAGGCAGTGCAGCGTCGCCTGCGCGGCCGCCGTCCAGGAGACCCCCGCCCCGGCATGGTGGTGGGCGCCGTGCCCGTGTGTGCCGCTCTGGTGCGCCTCATGCCCGTCTTGGGTGGTCATCCATACTCTCCAGCCGCTTGTCCGACTCCGGAAGTATGCCCTACACGCTGTAGGAGGTCGGACGGCCCGGGGTGAGGACCGCCGCCGCGGCGGCCGTGCCGGCGGCGGCGACCGCGGCGAGGACGAACCCGTCGGTGAAGCCGTCGAGCGTGTCGCCGACGAGACTGGCGGCGGCGACGCTGGAGATGACGGCGGCCCCGATGGACGCCCCGAACTCGTGGAACGTGCTGACGATGCCGGACGCGATGCCCGACTCGTGCGGGGCGACCCGGCCCAGCGCGGTCGCGGACGCGACGACGAACATCGCGCCCGTCCCCGCGCCCGCGACCGCCGTCCCCGCCACGACGGTCGCGGTGTGCATCGACAGGGCGGGGAGCGCCATCCCGGCGGCGGCGACGAGCGGCCCGGCGACGGCGAGCGGGCGCGCGCCGGTCCGGGCGATGGCGCGGCCGGTGAGGTCGGCGCCGAGCATGGTCGCCGCCGCGACCGGCAGGAACAGCAGGCCGGTGCGCAGCGCGCCGTAGCCGCGCGCGTGCTGGAAGTAGAACGTGCCGAGGAAGAACACCGCGATCATCAGCGCGGTGGCGACGAGGATCAGGAAGGTGCCGGTGGCCACCGTCCGCCGGACGAGCAGCGCGAGGTCCATCATCGGCGCGGCGGCGGTCCGCTGCCTGACCACGAAGGCCAGGTAGCCGACCGCGGCGAGCAGCACGAGCAGCCCGGTCGCGGCCGTCAGCCAGCCGTGGTCCCCGGCCCGGATGAACGCGTAGATCAGGCTCCCGGACGAGGCCGTGACCAGCAGCGCGCCGAGCAGGTCGAGCCCGCCGCGCGCCCGGGGCACGTCCCGCCTTGGCAGCATCCGGGCGAGCGCGGCGGCGACGGCGAGGCCGATCGGCACGTTGACGTAGAACACCCACGGCCAGCCGGGACCGGCGGTGAGCGCCCCGCCGAGCAGGACGCCGAGCGCCGCGCCGCCGCCCCCGAGCGCCGACCAGACGCCGAGCGCCTTGTTGCGCTCCTCGCCGTCGAACAGGCTCACCACGAACGACAGCGCGGACGGGGACAGCAGCGCCGCGCCGAGCCCCTGGGCGACCCGTCCGGCGAGCAGCAGGCCGCCCGCGCCCGCGAGCCCGGTCACGAGGGACGCCGCCGTGAAGACCAGCAGCCCGGCGAGGACGACGCGCCGCGCGCCGAACAGGTCGGCGGCGCGCCCGCCGATCAGCATGAGGCCGCCGAAGGTCAGGGTGTAGGCGCTGACCGTCCAGGTCACGGCCTGGCGGCTCAGGCCGAGGTCGGCCTCGATGTGGGGCAGCGCGATGGCGACGACGGTGACGTCCAGGATCAGCATGAGCTGGGCCAGCCCGAGGAGGCCGAGGATGCGCCAGCGCAGCGGATTCCGCGCGTCTTGCCGGGTGGACGGTTCGTGGGCCTGGTGTGTCATCGGGGGCCTCCGCTCCTAACTCGTACTGCGATATACGACTTCAATGTCCGGAGGTTAACACGTATTCCGCAGTACGAGTTAGAGTGTGGGCATGCCCACCGCCTCACCGGGGCGCCGCCGCCGCGCGGACGCCGAGCGCAGCATCGCCCGCATCGTCGGCGCCGCCCGCGAATGCCTCAGCGAGAACTCGAACGCGAGCATCGACGACATCGCCCGGCACGCCGGGGTCGGCCGGATGACGCTCTACGGCCACTTCCCGAACCGCGCCGCCCTGGTGGAGGCCGCCCTGTCGGACGCGCTGCGCGCGGGCGACGAGGTGCTGTCGGCCATCGACCTCACCGGCGACGCGCGGGACGTGCTCAGCCGGGTGCTCGAATCCAGTTGGTCCCTGGTGGCCGAGTCCATGGCGCTGCTGGCGGCGGCCGAGGGCACCTTGCCCGCCGGACGCATCCGCGAGATGCACGCGGCCCCCGCCCAGCGGCTCGAAGAGCTCATCCGCCGGGGCCAGGACGAGGGCGTCTTCCGCACCGACATGCCGATCGCCTGGCTTGTCGGCGTGATCCAGTACGTCCTGCACGGCGCGGCCGAGGAGATCCGCGCCGACCGCCTGACCCGGCAGGACGCGCCGAAGGTCGTCACCGAGACGGTGCGCTCGATCCTGGCCCGCTGACGCTCCCCCGGCGAGGGCGTGGACGATCATGACTTCGCAGGTCGGAGCGACAATCGGTGGCCGTTCCGTCTAGCACGAAGGTGTGTCGGCGGCGCATACTCGCTGGATGGGCGACGACATCGATGTCGGCGACGCGATGGTCGCCGACGAGGAGCGCTTGAGTTCCGGGCTGGCCGTGCTCGTCACCGCCAGGGGGCTGGACGAGCTCCAGGACCGCTACTTCGAGTGGGTCGCGGGCCATGTGCCGTCCTTCGCCTACGGCGTCTACCTGTTCGACCCCCGGACCGGCGAGACGCGCGCGTCGGCGGTGCGCGGGCTCAGCCGGTTCTACGTCCACCGCTACGAGCGCTTCGGCCGGGCGGTCGACCCGGTGCTGCGCGGCGCGGTCGCGGCGCGGCGGGCCTTCGACGACTCGCTGGTCGCGCCCGCCGACCAGTGGCGGCAGGCGCCCATCGTCCGGGAGCTGTTCCGGCACTACGACATGGCGCACGTGATGTGCGCGCCGCTGGTCAGCGGCGGCGAGATCGTCGGGACCGTCAACTTCGCCCGCAACGGCGGCGAGCCCGCCTTCGACCAGGGCGACCGGCGGCGGGCGACGGTCGCCGCGATGATGTTCCAGGCGGCGGTCGCCGCGACCGACCTGGTCACGGCCATCGACGCCGAGCGCGCGGCGTGGTGGGGCGCCCTTGAGGCGAGCGGCCAGGCGATCGTCGTCACCGACCTGGAGCGGGCCGAGCGGCACGCGAACCGGCCCGCGCGGGCCCTGCTCGACGCGGCGGACGACGCGTGGTCCGTCCTCGACGCGGCGATCGACGGCGGCGAGGCGACCCGGCGGCTGACCGTCCGGTCCGCCGGGAGCGGCGCGCCGACCGAGGTCAGCGTGACGTCGGCGCCGCTGCCCGAGCGGCCCTCGGTGATCGTGTCGATCCTGTCGGCGGAGTCGTCCGCGCCGGAGCTGCCGCCCGCGCTGCGCCGCCTGCTCACCGGCCGGGAGGCGGCCATCGCCGAACTCGTCGCCGCCGGGCGGCGCGACCAGGAGATAGCCGCGCGCCTGCACATCAGCCCGAACACCGTTAAACACCATCTAAAGTCGATTTACGCGAAGCTCCATGTGCATTCCCGGGTCGAGCTGGCGGGTTTGTTCCTGCGCTGATCCCCCCTTCGGGTGACCGCGGCCTTCCCATGAACAGGTGATGTGCTGGGAATGGACGATTTATAGCGTCTCGGACATGGGATCACACAACAGTGTCACGGAGCTCAACGATCTGTTCGTCGAGACGATGAATGCCGGTGACCTGGAGGGCGCGCTCTCCTGCTGGGACGAGAACACGGTGTTCCAGACCGGCCCGGGGACGCCCCCGGCGCGCGGCATGGACCAGCTCCGCGCGGCGCTCGCGGAGTTCCTCGAACTCAAGCCGCACCTGTCGATCAAGGAACTGCACCGCGTCGAGGCCGACGACATCGTCCTCGTCGCGCTGCGCTGGGAGCTGACCGGGACGGGCCCGGACGGCACGCCGGTCGAGATGAGCGCGATCGACTCCAACGTCTTCCGCCGCCGCCCGGACGGCACGTGGCGCATCGTGATCGACAACCCGTTCCACTCCGCCCACATCGGGCTCGACTCGTGACCACGGTCGCCACCGGCCGCCTGACGATCGACCGGCCGCTGCCGGCGATCGTCGGCGGTGAGCGGCGGCCGGTCGCCAAGACGCTCCCCGCCGTCGAACCGGCGACCGGCCGGACGTGGGCGCACGTCGCCGACTGCGACGCCGAGGTCGTGGCCGAAGCGGTCGGGGCGGCGGCCGCCGCGTTCGAGACCTGGCGGACGACGTCCCTCGCCGAGCGGCAGGCCGTCCTGTGGTCCATCGCCGACCGGCTCACCGCGACGGCGGCGGAGTGGCCCGCGCTGCTCGCCACCGAGAACGGGCGGGCGATCCGCGAGGCGGAGCTGATCGACGTCCCCACGGCGGCGGAGATCTTCCGCTACTTCGCGGGGATGGCGCGGGGCATCCACGGCGAGACGATCCAGGGCGCGCCCGAGTCGTCGCACGTCTACACCACCCGGCGGCCCCTCGGCGTGATCGCGGCGATCGTGCCGTGGAACTCGCCGCTGATCTCCGTCGCGCACAAGCTGGCCCCGGCGCTCGCGGCGGGCAACACGGTCGTGGTGAAGCCGTCCGAGCTGGCGTCGGTGAGCACCGTCCGCTTCGTCGAGGCGATCGCGGACCTGCTGCCGCCCGGCGTCGTCAACGTGGTCACCGGCCTCGGCGCGAGCGCGGGCGACGCGCTCGTCACCGACCCCCGCGTCGCCAAGATCAGCTTCACCGGCGGGACGGCGTCCGCGCGGACGATCCTCAGCCGGGCGGGCGGCGCGCTGACCCCCGCGCTGATGGAGCTCGGCGGCAAGGGCTCGCTCGTCGTCGGCCCGGACGCCGACCTCGACACGCTCACCGACGACGTCCTCACCGGGATCTTCGCCGCCAACGGCGAGGTGTGCTTCGCCTCGTCCCGCGTCCTCGCGCACGCCGACGTGCACGACGAGCTGCTGGAACGCGTCGCGGCCCGGGCCGAGCGGATCCGCGTCGGCGACCCGCTCGACCCGTCGACGCAGCTCGGACCGCTGATCAGCGTCGCGCACCGGGACCGGGTCGCGGGGGCGGTCGACAAGGCAGTCGCCGAGGGCGTCACCGTCGCCGCCGGACATGTCGTCCCCGAGCTGGGCGGCGACCTCGGCGGCGGCGCGTTCTACCGGCCGACCGTCCTCGCCGACCCGGACGGCCGGACGAGCGCCTCGTGCGACGAGTTCTTCGGCCCCGTCCTCACCGTCGAGCGCTGGACGGACGAGGACGACGCCGTGGCCCGCGCGAACGCCGTCGCCTACGGCCTCGCCAGCGGCGTCTGGACGACCGACCTCGCCCGCGCGCACCGCATCGCGGCGCGCCTGGAGGCGGGCATGGTCTGGGTGAACACCTGGTTCGCCACCCCCCTCGGCCAGCCCCAGGGCGGCGTGAAGGCCAGCGGCTTCGGGCGCGAGGGCGCGGCGGAGACGATCACCGAGTACCAGGCCACGAAGGTCGTCAACGTCAGTCTCGACAACGCGCGCCCCCCGATGTGGGACTGAACATTTCTCATCCGGCCCGTGCGCCGCGACGGAGATGAAGAGCGTTCACCGACCCGCCACCTGAACCCCGTGGAGGAACAATGGATTTCCGGCTGGACGAACAAAGCCTGAGAATGGCGGAGATCGGGAAACGGCTCGCCGCCGAGATCGCGCCGCGCGCCACCGCGGCCGACGAGCGGCGCGCCATTCCCGAGGAGAGTTTCGCCGCGTTGCGCGAAGCGGGGCTGTACGGGGCGGGGCTGTCGACCGACCTCGGCGGGCTCGGCGCGCGGTCCACGGCGTGGCTCGCGACCGTCGAGCAGCTCGCGCAGGGCGACGCCTCGACGGCCCTCGGCTTCAACATGCACTACGTGGCGACCCGCATCGCCGCGGAGCTGCCGTCGTTCGACCCCGAGGTCAAGAAGCACGTCGCCGCGCTGGTGATCGACGACGGCGCGCTGATCTCGGCGCCGCTGTCGGAGCCGTCCTCGTCGAGCCTCCTGCCCGGTACGTTCCTCCCGACGGTGACGGCCGCCCGCGCCGCCGACGGCGGGCTGCGCGTCACCGGGACGAAGATGTTCGCGTCGATCTGGGAGGCGAGCGACTACGCCTTCATGTTCGCCCGTCCCGACTGGAGCGACGACCCGACGTCGGTCGTCGCGTTCCTGCTCCCGGTCGACCAGCCGGGGCAGATCGTCGTCGAGGACGTCTGGGACACGCTCGGGATGCGGGCGACGCGCAGCAACAAGGTCAACATCACCGACGCGCACGTCCCGGCGGAACTCGTCCTCGGGCCGATCGACGACTTCGTCACCAACTGGATCGTCGCGCAGGCGGCGGTGAGCTGGGGCGGCTACACCGGCTGCTACCTCGGCCTCGCCGAGGGGATGGTGGCCTGGCTGACCGAGAACCTCGGCACCCGCACCGCCAAGGGCTACGCCCAGCCGATGGGCTACCACCCGACGATCAGCTCCGCGATCGGACGCGTCGCGACGCACGTCGAGGCGGCCCGGCTGATGATGTACCAGGCCGCGTGGCACGCCGACACGATCGGGCCCGGCCTGCCCACCTGCCACGCCTACCTGAAGGCGAAGCTGATGCTGGCGGACGCGATCGGACGCCTCGTCGAACTCGGCACCGCCGCGGGCGGCCTCAACGCGCTGATGCGGCCGAGGGGCTACGAGCGGATGCTGCGCGACGTGACCACGGCGGCGATCATGCCGCCGAACGCCTACGCCTGCGCCGAGATGGCCGGACTGATCACGATGGGGCTGGACCCGGCGCGGGCCCCCTCGCTCGCCACGGCCTGACGGACAGGTGATCGAAATGCAGGAGGTCACCGAGGACGTCGCGGTGCTCAGGCGGACCTTCGGGTGCTTCCCGTCCGGTGTCACCGCGGTGTGCGCGCTCGTCGACGGGACGCCGACCGGCATGGCGGCGAGCACGTTCACCTCGGTGTCGCTCGCCCCGCCGCTGGTGTCGATCTGCGTCCAGAACACCTCGGAGACCTGGCCGAGGCTGCGGCACGCGCCCCGGCTCGGGCTGAGCGTGCTCGCGGAGAACCACAACGAAGCCTGCCTGCGCCTGTCCCGCAAGGAGGGCGACCGCTTCACCGGGGTCGACTGGGAGGCCCGTCCGGGCGGCGGGGTGTTCGTCCTGGACGCGACCGCCTGGCTGGACTGCCGCCTCCACGACGAGATCCCGGCCGGCGACCACGTGATCGTCCTGCTGGAGGTGCTGAGCCTCGCGGCCAGGCCGGAGACTCCTCCGCTGGTCTTCCACACGAGCCGCTTCCGCCGCCTCGCCCCGGTCTGAGCGCCACCCCCGGCACGGGCTCCGGCAAAGACGCCGGCGCCCGTGCCCGGCGTTTCGGCTACGGGACGTCGTGCGCGTCGAAGGGAATCCAGGTCCATGCCTTGGTGTGCGTCTCCTTGACGTCCACGGGAGTGAGATTGAAGGACTCGCCGCCGATGAGGCGGTATCCCACGGCGGTCTGGTAGACCGCGTCGGAGACGATGAGACCGAATTCGGCGTTTCTCTCCTTCAACTGCCGTTTGAACGCCTCCGCCTCAAGGAGGCGGAAGAGGAGGTTGACGGGCGTTCCGATGACGCCGTGCCGGTCCCGGTGCACGTAGCCGTCGGCCAGGGCCATCCGCAGCCGGAGCGTGTGCCGCTCGTCGAGGACGGTCTTGTTGTGGCTTCTGATTCCGGACCGGGTCTCGGCCAGGAAAAGCGTGAGTAGGCCTTCCAGACCCGCGGACGTGGGAATCATCAGGATCCCGTCACCGCGGTCCTCGGGGCGGGCGGCGCGCCAGGGCACACCGGCGGTGTCGCACGCCTGCCGCGTGATCCGGTAAACGGCGTCGCGCAGGGTGATCTTCGTGGCCTCGTCGTGCTGCGAGAATCCGGGAATGTCATTGGCGGCCAGCAGTTGGTGGCGCGGCTTGGCGCCGGAGAAGTTCGGCTGGCCGATAACGTTCTGCAGGAAGAATCCCATACGGTCGATCAAGATGGACCCACCTATGCTTTCGTGGCGATTTCGCGGAACGGGTCGTCCCAGAACTCGACGAGTTCCTCGGCGCTGAGCTCGTGCATGATCGGCTTGCGGTCGAGGAGGCGGCCCGTCCTGACCATCCAGACGGTCGTCAAAGTCATGGCCAAGGCGGCCTCGTCCGCGCCTTGCGGGCCGGTGCGGCGACCGCGCTCGCCGGCGCGGCGCGCGGTGGACATGGGGGGCGTCAACGGTTGTCTCCAGCGTGGTGTCGCAGGTCAGAGGACCGAAACGATGTGAGGAACTATTCCGTCCCGTGCGGCGTGCGCTCGCCGGTTCGCCACCAAATAGTTATTCGTGAAGCAGAAAAGCCGTTCGGTGACTCCTGGTGAACGCCGGTGAACGGTCGTGAACGAATGTGCAAGCGGGTGCACCGCCGTAAACACGGTCGACTCGCACCGATTCGCCCGGCAATGCGGGCGATCGTCGGCAGAGCCGAGTGGAGGGAAACCTCAGCGCGGGCCGGTCGACGGGGGACCCGGACTCAGTGCGGCTCGTCGCCTTCGACCGCGACGGGACGGTCGCCGATGTCGGTGCGCAGGAGGCAGAGCCGGAAGAAGTGCGTGGCCGCCTCATAGCCGTGCGCCTCCGCCATTTCGGCCAGCGAGTTGGCGCGTGCACGCGCGTGGCGAACGTCGATGCCGTCGTCGGGGCCGGGGAGCAGGCCCGATGCCGCGGGATGGTCGGCGGCGGTCGCGTTGAGGAGGTAGGCCACCGCCTTGGCGCGGTATTCGGGGTAGAGGGCCAGGGCGACGGCGAGCTGGTAGATGGCTTCGGGGTCTCCGAGCGCGGCCCGCTCGGCCAGGACGTCGCCGTATGCGCCATGGGCCCTGAGCACGGCCGATTCGCCCGGCTCCAGGTGGATCGGATCGGCGGTGCGGCGGGACGAGCCGGGAGCGACCAACGCCACCGACGGCAACACCGACAATCGGCCGTCCGGCGCCGACGAATTCGGTTCCGGGTTCGCGGCACGGACATCGTCTTGTTGCTTCGCCTGGCGGAGCCGCTCCTGCCACGCCTCCAGAATCGCCTCCCATCCGAGTGGGGCGCCGGTGGCCGGGTCGGTCCGAATGCTGCCGTTCTCCGCCGCGCAGCGGAGGAAGCAGAGTACGAGCACCGCGAGTGACGCGGCCGATGCCTGGCGGGCGCCGCTGAGCAACTGACTCATGTTCGAGCGGGACAGGCTCGTCGGAAGGGACGAGCGGCCGTGCTTGAGAGGAAAGAGCTCATCGAGCCGCGGAACGATGCGGATGACACTGGAGGAGGTCGGCTCGCCGCACTCGGTGTGTAACTGCCGGAGATCGGCGGCGAGCTCCTCATTTCCCGCTGGGTAGAAGAGTCGGTGGCTCATGGTGGTCCGATCATGGCGTCTGGGGCATGCCGCACGGCGGGCACATCACGCGCTGACACCGACCCGCTCCCGCCAGCCTGGCATGGCGGACACCGCCGTGTCTGTGCCGGATGACACGTTACGACACGACTTGATCACATAGAGTTGATCAGCTCGTCCAGCATCTCGGGCGTTCGGTCGGGAGGCGGCGCCTGCGTCCCGAGAAGGTTCATGGCGTGGCGGTAGTAGTCCCTGTCGCCGGGCCGGAACGGATACACCGCGTTGTCCAACTGCTCCAGGAAAACAAGGTCCCGCAGTTCGCGATCGCGCCAGCGCAGCACCGTGATCGGGCCGCCCAGCGCCGGGTGGCCGCCCAGTTCGAACGGCAGTACCTGGACGGTGATGTTCGGACGCTCGCACAGGCGACGCAGATGCTCCAGTTGCTCTCGCATCGTGGCCGGCCCGCCCACGGGACGGCGTAGCGCCGCCTCGTCGATGATGGTCCAGATACGCGTGGGCTGCTCCGAATAGAGGATGCGCTGGCGCTGCATTCGCAACTGGACGCGCATTTCTGTCTGCTCATCGGTGGTCTCGCCGGGCAACAGTCCGAGTTGCGCGCGGGCGTAGTCGCGTGTCTGCAACAGATCGGGAATCGACTGGACGGCATAGGACCGAATGACCGCGGCCGTTTGCTCGGCCCCCAGGTACGGCAGGAACCAGGCGGGGATCAATTGGCGGAACGGCTGCCACCAGCCGGGCCGACGCGACTGCCGGGCCATCTCCACCAGCGCCACCCGCGCGCCGTGCTCCTCGACTTCATAAAGGTCGCAAAGCGCGACCACGTCGTCGATCCGGGACCCGATCAGGCCCAGTTCCATGCTCGCCAACCGGGCCTCGGAACCGACCACCCGCGCCGCGCTCAGCCTGTTCAGTCCGCATTGCTCGCGGAGTCGGCGCAGCCGGACGCCCAGCAGCAGTCGCGGCATCGTCGGACCCGGGGCGTCATCGGCACTCATCTGCCCGGACAACTGGGCGATGAGCTGGCCTCCCAGCGCCGCCGTCACACCGCCCCCTCTTGGCGCGTTCCAGCAACGCTGTTCCGGGCGACGCGCGGCACCCATTCCGCGGCATCGCGGAAGGATCCGAGATGCCGAGTTCTCATTTCTAGCCGTACCAGTTCACGGCCCATCCCGCCACCCCGGCGGGCGTGCGGAACAGAGATTAGGGGTGACCTGTTTCGCGGCACGGGCAGGAGCATGAATACCATCTGGCATCCTTCACCCGCCGGGATGTTCGCGCCCATCCGGGTTCTGGTCAGACACGCTTCCCCACTCGACAAAGCATGCATGGTGCAGTCAGTTCGCGAGCAAGGACAAGGCGTCCACCGGGCAGCCATGCTCCCAGAGACAGGAGTACAAGGAAAGGACCTGTCGGCGGCCGGTGTGTACCGACTCGCGCCGCGCGCCGCCGCGATCCTCAAGCCGCTGATTGAGGCTTGCGGGCCACTCCGCAGTACTGATCGGACTCCTCGGGTTCACCGAATGGCAACGGTTCGGGACGCCAGCGCGTACACGACACGACGCCGGGATCGACCAGCTCCAGCCCCTCGAACAGGGCCGCGATCTGCGCCGGGCTGCGGTGGATACCCGGCGGCTTTCCGAACTGGTTCCATTGCCGGATCGCCTCCGCCATCCTCTCGCCGGTGGCCTCGATCGTGGGGTGGGCGATGGCGATATAGCTTCCGGGCGCCGTTTCCTCCATCAATCGCCCGACGATTCTGAGAGCCTCCTGGTCGTCGGTGATATGCCATGCCACGCCCAGCATCGTCACCGCCACCGGCTCGGAGAAGTCCAGGGTCTCGCGCGCGCCTCGCAAGATCGTTTCCGGATCGTGCATATCGGCGTCCAGATACGAGGTCGCTCCCTGTGGAGTGCTGGTCAGCAGCGCCCGCGCGTGGGCCAGCACCAACGGGTCGTTGTCGACGTAGACGACCCGCGATTCGGGGGCGATGCGCTGGGCCACCTCGTGGGTGTTGTCGGCGGTCGGCAGCCCCGTCCCGATGTCCAGGAACTGCCGGATCCCCTGCTCCACGAAGAAGCTCACGACCCGCTTCAGGAACGCCCGATCAGCCCGGGCCTGGTCGACGATGTCGGGCAGCACCTCGGCTATCTGGTCGCCCAGCCGCCGATCGACCAGGTAATTCTCTTTCCCGCCCAGCCAGTAGTCCCAGATCCTCGCCGAATGCGACACCGAGGTGTCAATGGCAGGAGTCGACCGCGGATCCGGTGCCCGTGAATCGTCCACCACGAAAGTTCCCTCCGCCCAAGAGAAACCATTGCAACACTATAACGACACGCGCGCCGAATGAACCCCCCGGCGGTGGTCCGATTGGCCATATCCGTGTACCCGACGACTATAGCCTTGTGCGTTAGCGCCGCTCCAGGGAATCGTTTGCCCCTGGACGCCGCCCGGCCCCCCGTGTTCCGCAAGCGTTGACCAAACTCACCTTTATCTGGAGGCACCAATCCATCATCAGACTCATCGGATATGCAGATGCGCGCGAGGGGTCGCGGCGGCATGGCCGTGGGCGCGGCCGTCGCAGGCTCCGACTCGACGGGGGACGGGCGACGGGGGCGGCACGCTGCGCGCTGGACGTTATTGGCGGCGATGCGGCACTTCTTCCTATTTGCAGGCTTCTCCTTTTGCTGGGTGGTGGTGATACCCGGCCTGGCGGGCGACGGCAACGACAGACCTTTATACCCGTGCCTTTGCGGCCGGGCGCAAAGGCGTTGGCGAAGGCGGCCGCCGGGGTATTTCCGCGGCGTGACGCTGCGCATTCATTTTGACCGGGAAGATCTGGAAAGAACCCATATTTCTCCCGTGCCGGATGCGCTCTGGGAGCTCGTCCTGAGCCTGCACTGGCTGGGACGGCGCCGCGGCGCCCCCGCGGCCCCCGCCGACGTCGCGCGGTGGCGCGCCGACACCCTGGCGGCGCTGTCCGGACGGCCGCTGGGGCGAGGCGTCCGCGACCATCTCCTGCCCCTCGCCCCGGCGTCCTCCTACTGGCCCGACTTCCTCACCCCGCACACCGGGACCGAGGGCCTGGAGGCCGGGCTCGACACGGTGCTGTCCACCCCGCGCGCCCGCATCGGCCACGAGCTGGACCGTCTCACCACCCGCAGCGGCGCTCCGAGCTGGGGCGCCGAGCTCGCCGCCGGACGTCCGGACGCGTTGCGCCTGTTACGCGACGACGTGCGCTCCTACCACGCGGCCGTGCTGGCTCCGCGCTGGTCCGGCATCCGCGACGACGTCGCCACCGAGCACACCCGGCTCCTCGGCGCCGCGGGAGCGGAGGGAATCGAGGGCGCGCTGGCGGCCCTGCGGCCGTACGCCGTCTGGCATCCGGCCGACCGCGTCCTGGAGGCCCGCTACCCGATGCCGCTGGACGTCCGTCTCGGCGGCCGGGGCCTGCGGCTGATCCCCTCATGGTTCTGCGCCGCGACGCCCGTCGTCCTCGCGGACCCGTGCCTGCCGCCGGTGATGGTCTTCCCGATGCCCCACCGTCCGCCCCCGCCCGTCGACCCGGACGCGCTGGCCAGGCTCCTCGGCGCCACCCGCGCCAGAATCCTCACGACGATCACGATCGCCACCTCGACCGCCACCATCCAGGCCGAGACCGGGATCTCGGCGTCGCAGCTGTCCCGCCACATCGCCGTGCTCCGCGCCAACAACCTCGTCCTCGAAGCCCGCCACGCCGGACGCACCTTCTACACGCGGACCCCGCTCGCCGACGCGCTCATGGCCTCCCCCGGCTCCCATTGACCGCCGCCGCCCTGGCCAAAGCCATGCTGCCGAGGGAAGGTGCCGGTGAATCGGCTCAATCGGCGACGTGCGCCAGATCGGGGATATGCGCGGCGGCGATCCGGGGCTTGACCGGGGGCTGGAGGAGGAAGACGCGCTGGCTCAGCCGCTCCATCTTGCCGCCCCGCCCGCAGATCAGCCCGGCGCAGAAGTCCACGAACTGTTTGGCCACGTCGTCGGTCAGCGCCGTGAGGTCCATGACGACCGGGACACCCTTGCGGAAGAAATGCCCGACGTGCAGGACCTCGTCGTAGTTCTTCGGCCGCAGCGTTCTGATCACGGCACAAGTCTGCCCTACCGGGCGGCTGACGTCCCTTTTCCGGTGAGGCTGCCGCTAGCGGGGAGCGGTGAGGCTCAGCAACCGGTGCTGTTCGGCTTTCAGCAGCGCGAAGGAGGCCCTCACGTAGTCGAGGTACGCGGTGCCCGGATGAGGAATCAAAGCCTTGTTCGAAGCGTCCTTGGCCGCACCGGTGAGCAGGACTTCGAAAGAGGTCACATGGGAGCAGAAGTCCTGGACGGGCGCCGGGACTTCGGGCTCGATCAGCAGATCCGCGTGGCTGATGATGAGGTCCCGCATTCTGGTGTTGGCGGGCATCAGCGCTCCGTCCCGCCAGAGGGGCCAGTCCTCCCACTGGGCCTGGCCAGGCCGCCGATCCTGTTTCGCGGGCAGACCGGCCGCACGGAGCGATTCCCAGATCCGTTCGTTGACCTCGACCAGGGCGTGCAGCGGGCCGTAGAGGTCGCGCAGTTGGCTGTTCACCCGTGCCAGGCGCGCCTGGCGAAGTTCCTGACGCACCTGCCCGCGCTGGTTGAGCACGTAGATGAGAACGGCCACGAGAACGCTCGCGGCGGCGGTGAAGGCCGCAGTCTCCATCCGTGAACATTAACCTGCCCGCCGGGCGCCGTCCCCGTCCCGGAATTCCTCCACGGCGCGCGGTTCGTGGGCGATCCTGTGCTCGGGCGCCATGGACGGGAGACGACGTGCACGTGCTGGAGTTGAGCAACGAGGACGCGGGGCCGTTCCGCGTGCGGTTACTGCGCCGGGGCGAGCCGTATGGGCTTTTTCATCGGCTCACCTACGACAAAGCCGAAGCGCTGATCGAGTTCTATCCTCCGGCCGTCGACGGGCAGCCGCTCAGCGAGGCGGGGCTCACCGCGGCCGTCCGCGCATCGGGCTTTCTACAGGCGCGGGACGACTGGTTCAAGGTGCCGGGCGGGCCTCGGGTCAGCCCGGAGAACTCCCGCGAACTCGCCGCGTGGTTGGAGGGGGAGCTGAGCGAGCCGTGGACGCCGCCGCCTCCGCCGGACCGGCCGGCGCTGCCCTCGCAGGCACGGTCGCTGGCGGGTGCGGAACTGCATCAGACCGGTGACCGGCGGGTGACGTTCTACGTGGGAGGGCTGCTGGGATATGTGCGGAAGGAAGCGCAATGGCTGGAGGTCAATCGCCTCTCCGATGGGCGGCACGTCATCGACTGCCTGCTCAGGGGCCGCCGCCGAATTCGCCGACTGGTCCTCGAACCCGGCAGCCCCCTGGTGGTCGTCCTCGGCTGGGACCATTCCGACCTGCAGCCGGGGAGACAGCCGGTGGAGTACTCCTTTCCGTGGGGCCAGCAGACCCTGAAGGCCACTCTCACCGGCCCGAAGTACGTCGCCGGTGATCCCCGCTTCGAGCAGGACTTCGAAAGCGCGCTGGAGGCGTATCTGGCGAGCCTTCCGCTTGCCCAGGTCCTGCTGGACCTGCGAGGCGAACAGGCGCCGGCGCCGTCGGAGCAGTTGGTCCTCGACCGCTACGGGATTCGGGACCCTGCCGATTCGTCCGGGCCGAATCCCGCCGCCGTCTTCGTCAGCTACTACCACGGCGGGAATGCCGCTGCCAGGGAGAGGTTCGAACGCGAGCACGGGACCGCCATTCGCAGCTCCTCCATCTATCCGGGAGAGATCGACACCGGGCCGGAGGTACGGCGCGAGATCCGCAAACGGATCGCCGGATGCGATTTCCTCGTGGTGCTCGTCGGGCGCGAGACCTACACCCGGCGCTGGGTCGACTGGGAGATCCACGCCGCCTTGACCCGGACGCGCGGCGCCGCCAAGCCGGTCGTGGGAATACTGCTCCCGGAAATGGCGGACGCGGGCGCGTTTCTCACTCCACGCCTGGAGCCGATGCCGCCGCGCCGACCGGTCGCCGAAGTGCTACGCCGCTCCGACGAACTCTCCCAGGAATTGCTGGCCGAGACGGGCACCACCCTCCCCGCAAGGCTGCTGGACAACCTCCTCACCGGCTATGCCGCGCTCACCGACTGGCCCGCCTCTTCGGAAGTTCTGCTCGATGCCCTGGCCGCTTCGACCGGTCGCACGCGCCCGGTGACCAAACGTCCCCTCTTCGCGCGGAATCTGAGTCCGGCGACGGATGAGGCCCCGCGAAAGGATCCCGAGCCCCCGGACGCGCCCCCGGCCCCGGAGGACGCAGCGGCCGACGACGCGACCCCACGGCGGCCCGGCGACGAGCCCCCCTCGCTGGAACGGCTGCTGGCCCGGTTGGACCGGGTCCGCCACCTCGCCGCGCCGAAGGTGGTCACCGGACCGGACGGCACCTGGCTGGCGACGGCCTCCGAGGGACTCGTCGAACTGTGGGATCAAGCCACTCGCACCCGGCTCCACGTGCTCGACGGCATGTGGGGCGACATCGAGGGCTTGGCGGTGAGCCCCAAGGGCGACTGGATCGCCGCCGTCGATGGGATTCACACGGTCCGGCTGTGGTCCGTCCCCTCTTACGAACTGCTCCTGGAAAGGTGGGCGGGCCAATGGGGAGCGGGTGTCGTGGCGGCCGACCCGGAGGGGCGCCGACTGGTCGTCGGTGGAAGCGACGTACAAATCTGGGATATCCCGAGCGGTGAGCGGCTCCAACTCCTGAAGCCGCCCGGCCGCGGCACGGAAGCGCTCTTCTACGGCCCCGGCGGTCAATGGCTCGGCTGCGTCGGAGGAACTCACGCCACCGTCCGCGTCTGGCCGATGCCCGGCGCGGAATCGAAAGTCGACCTCACCAATCGGGTGAAGAACGCTTGGATCAGCTACCTCGTCGTGGACCCGGCCGGTCGCTGGCTGGCCACGGCGGGCGGAAGCGCGGTGCAGCTCTGGGACGTCCGCACAGGCAAACGCCTGCAGTCGCTCACGCCTCCCGGCGGGGCATTGGAGGAACTGATCGTCGGCCCCGAGGCCGAGTGGCTCGCCTGCGTCGGCCGCGACGGAACGGTCGTCCGCGTGCGGCCCGGCCGACCCGCACGCAGGCCCGAACACATCGATCGACCACCGGGGCAAACGGGTCAATGGAGCAGGGCGGGCACGCGCGGCACCGTCCAGATCTGGGTCCCCACGGCCCCGCCCGCCTGATCCCGCCCCCAGGTCGCCCGCCGGGCTCGAACGAATGCGTGACCATTTTGCCCTTTTCCAACGCGAACCTATTTCGACCAGGCCACGACCTATCCGTGAAGCACTCGTGGCCGTAATGAGCCCGTAAGGGCGGCCCGGCGTCCCGGCCCTCGAATGAGGTGACACGATCGGTGGACCGCGGGAAATGAATTGCCGCGGTTCCGCAATGGCAGGGGGACGGACATGCGCAGTTATGTCACGGAGTTCATCGGAACATTCTTTCTCGTCTTCACCGTCGGCTGCACGGTCCTGGCGAAGGCCCCGCTCGCCCCGCTGGCCATCGGCGCGGTGCTGATGGTGATGGTGTACGCGGGCGGGCACGTGTCCGGGGCGCACTACAACCCGGCGGTGACGCTGGCGGTGCTCTTACGGGGACGGATCAGCCTGGCCGACGCCGTCGCATATTGGGGGACCCAGATCGTCGCGGGTGTGGCCGCCGCGCTGGCCGCCAAATACGTGGTGAATCCGGGGCGGGTCACGGAGTTGTCGCCGTCCGGACGCGCGCTCGGGACGGCGCTCCTGGCCGAGGTCGTGTTCACGTTCGCGCTCGCCTATGTCGTCCTGAACGTGGCGACCAGCAAGGACCACCCGAACAACGGCTTCTATGGGCTCGCGATCGGATTCACCGTGGTGGCCGGCGCGCTCGCGGTCGGGGGCGCCTCAGGAGGCGCGTTCAATCCCGCGGTGGCCCTGGGCGCGGCGACCATGGGCCTGTTCGCCTGGACGAAGATATGGATCTGGCTATTGGCCGATCTGCTCGGAGGCGCCCTGGCCGGCGCGGTGTTCCTGAGCCTCAACCCCGAAGACCGCACGCTCGCGCAGACCTCGGCGGAAACCCCGGCGGAAACGTCGGCGGTCTGACCGGGCCCGTCGCCTCGCGAGGGGAGACCGCTCATGAGCAGCGTCGCGCGCGAACTCGCCGAGCGCGCCGGTGTCGACGTGGACGCCCTCATCCGGGAGTTGACGTCGGCCGCCCGGGCGAAACTGTCCGCGCACTACCGCTACACGGTTCTGAACGCGAGCCTGGCCGCCGTGATGGGCCGGGATCTGCGAGAGGTGCTCACGGACGTACGCGCCGAGCACCATCACCATTTCGACGCCCTGGTGACCAGGATCTACGAACTGGACGGACGCCTACCGGACGATCTCGTCCTGTTCGCGACCGCCGAACCCCCGAACGAACCTTCACTAAGCGACGACCCGCACGCATTGGTGACGGCACTCCTCGAATCCGCCCGGAAAGACGCCCGCCACTACACCCATCTGTGCGAACTCACCCAAGACAAGGACCACCGGACTTACGACATCGTCCAAGCGATCCTCTTCGAGCAAGGCGAGCACGAATCCTGGTTCCGCGAACTCCTCGGTACCGGGTCCCCGGCCCGATTCCAACGCGGCTTCCGCGGCCGATCCCCCTACCTCTCCCGTCTCCCGCCCGACGCCCTTTAGCGCCGCGCGGCACACCGGCTACGCGTCTCGCCCCTTGTCCGGTTCAGCGAACGGCGGGAATCCGCGGCGGCGTCGGCTCTGCGAGACGCGCTCGCCGCCTTCGGCCGCCACCTCCTCAAGCAGGCGAAGGGCGCTGTCGGCGACGGCCCCGTCGAGCGAGAGGTGCATGAGCCAGTCCACGTCGTCCTGCTCGCCGCGGGCCTCGCTGAGGCTCTCGATGTCGATGTGGAAGTTCTCGCCGTTCAGCAGGGCGAGCGTGAAGCTCTTGCCGATCAGCAGCCTGCCGTCGAACGGGAGTACCTCGCGGCGGCCGTCGGCGAAGCCGACGCCGATCTCCTGGATCCCGGCCGACGCGATCGCGTCGTACCGGAACGTCGTGCGCCGCTGGTTGCTCGCGATCCCCGTGGCGAAGTCCAGATGGACGGTGACCTGGCGCACTCCCGCCTCGGTGAGCAGGTACAACCAGACGATGTACGCGGTGTACCGCCAGGGGCCGCGCCGTACGCGGGCGCGGCGGGCGCCCGGCGCGGGCTCGGTCAGCACCGCGTACTCGATCACGTCGACGTTGGCCAGGCGGTACTGCTTGCGGATCATCGTCATCAGGTGGATCTCGTCATAGTGGAGCCACTTCGCCATCTCCACGTCGGTGGGCCGATCGCTGAGGGAATCCGTCCACCGCACGTACTCCTGGCACTCGGCGTTCCACCGGCGTTGGGCGAGGTCGCGTTCGGCGGGAAGGCGGTGCCGCCGGAGGAGGTAGACGTCCAGGCGGCTCCCGGCGGTCAACGCGGCCCCACCGGGCAGCATCAGGAACACGAGCAGCACGGCGGCCTTCATCACCAGGACGGCGGCGCCCAGGAGGACGAGCGTTCCAAGGCCGCCCGCGACGGCGCCGAGGACGGCCCCCACGATGTCCGCGGTGGAGCGGCGCCGCTCCCGGAGGTCGCCCGTCCACCAGCGCTGGAAGGTCTGCTGCGCGTGCCACCGGATCAGCCAGTCGATTCCGCCGGGCCGGATGCGCGGGACGGTGTAGAGGCCGGCCAGTTCCGCGGCGAGGAGGCTCCTGATCCGACGGGTGTGCGCGGTCCAGACGGACCGGTGCCTCCCGGCGGGCCATCCCGTCTCGGTGAAGATCCGGTCGACCGCGCCGTCGATGGAGGCGCGGAACGCGGGGTCCGGCACGGAGCGCGTGTCGAACGGGACGTACCGGGACGGGACGCACCGAGGGCCGCAGTAGCCGAGGAGCGCGCCGCCCGCGATGATCGGGACGAGCAGCACCAGGACGAACGCGGGCTTCTGCGAGAAGACCGTGACCAGGGGGAGGAGGAAGCCGAGGGCGAGCACGGGGAGGCCGATGACGGCGAGGAACGTCTGAACGGACGTCAGCCGCGGCTCCTGCGGCATCTGCGGGCGCGGCCGCTCGGGCACCGGCTCGAAGTACTTCCACACGCGGTCTCGGCGCGCGTCCCGCATCCGGTTGACGCGTACCCGCTCGGCCGCCACGTCCTCGACGGCGTCCTGGGTCGCACCCGTCTCGATCCGGTTGAGGTGGAGCTGGATCTCGACCTGGCGCTCCACCACCAGGCGGCCGAAGTTCTCCTTGGCCTTCTCAAGATCGGCCGGGTCGGTCTCCTCGGCCGTCTCCTGGCGGCGCCGGAGTTCGATGAACTCCCAGATCACCCCGATGGCCGCCGACCACGTGTCGGCGGGGTTGTGGTGGACGTACGCGAACGCGCTGTTGAGGTCGCCGTACTCCTCGTCGTTCAGGTCGGCGATCGTGCGCTGGCTCACGATCGCGAGGATCCAGTAGTACAGGACTTCGTTCGACCTGTTCGCCCCGGAGGTGAACAGGTTCTTGAACCAGACCCGCGCCGGTTGCGCCATTCCCGCCGCGAGGCAGTTGCGGGCCTTTTCCAGCATCTCCGGCGGCGGCGTGGCGCCGTCCGTCACGTAGAGGTGGACGTCGCCGTTGACGATGCCCTGGTTCGCGACGTTGGATTGGTCCTTGGCGGTGCTGTGGAACCCGTACCCGGCCGCGCCGTTCACGACTGCTCCTCTCGTTCGGAGCCGCCCATGTGGATGGGGCCGTTGGCGATGCCCTGGTTGCCGACCCTCGCGTTTCCCGTCGCCGTGTTGTTGAAGACGGGGCCGGACCGCCGCGCCCGCTCTTCGTCCCGCGGAACCTCCTCTCCGGGGCCGCGAAGGACGCGCAGGAGGCGATCGCTGGCACGCACCCCCTTCCGGTCGGCCTCCCGCAGGACGTGCTCAAGGTCGGCCGCGCCCTGCCAGCGGCCGTCCGAACGGAACTGCGCCGCGATCAGCAGGACGCGGAGGTCGTCCTCGGGGCCGCTTCGCTCGTCGATGGTCCCCCGGATGTCGGCGGCGAGATTGGGGTTGCCGCCGGAGCGGAGTTCGGCGAGGAACAGCGCGTTCTGCGCCTCGCGGCGTTCTTCCTGGAGGGTTCGGCGGACCGAGTCGACCCATGTCCCGTGCCGGCCGGGGAGGGGCTCGACGCTGCCGCCCCATTCGCCGAGCGCTTCTTGGAGGAGGGGGACGGCGTCTTCCGTGTCCGCCGTCTCGGCCTGGGCGACCTTCTCGCGGAAGCGGAAGACGTCCAGTTCTTCCCGGCCGACCGTGATGCCGTAGCCGCCGGGCTCGGTTCGGATCACTTCGCGTCGCCGCAGGGTGTCGCGCACCTGGAGGGCCAGGCGGCGGAGCTGGTCCGGAGGGTCGCTGGGCGGGGCGTCTCCCCAAACGCACTCGACGAGCCGGTCGTGCCCGACGCGCCGTCCCTCGGCCAGCAGAAGCGATGCGAGGAACAGTTCACCCTGCGGCTGGAATGCGACCCAGCCGTCACCCGTGTGCGCCCGCACCGGGCCTAACAGTTCGTACTTCACGTCGACCAGCTTTCGTTGCGTGGTGCTCGGATAATTCCGCGGGACGGCATGTTCGCCGCATGCGCGAGGAACATGCGAATAACAGGGATCGTGCCATATGGCGTTCGAGCGCTTTTTGCTTTGATCGGAGGTGAAAGGAAACCCGCCCCGAAAGAAAAGAGGGATTCGAATGAACCGCGTTCCGCTTCCCGAGACCAGGCGCTCCTGCAACCAGGGGGGCTGCGTGGTGGTCGAGGACTTGGGCGAGGTCGTGATCATCCGCGACTCCAAGAACCCCTACCAGCCGGGGCTGGTGTTCGGCGCCGCCGAGTACGCCGAGCACCGCCGCCGCATCATCGACGGCGAGCTTGAGCGCGTGAAGCGCGAGCTCTTCGGCATCTGAGGCCGCCGCTCCGGGGGCGTTCCGGAATCGCCGGGACGCCCCCGGAGCGAACGCGGGCCGACTCATCGGAGCTCTCCCTCGAATGAGCGGGCGAGGTCGTCGAGAAACGCCCTGGCCTCGTCGCCGTAAAGGGCCATGCGTTCCAGCCGCGACCACCGGCGCCGGTAAAGGTCCAGCCCCGCCGGGTCGTTCACGGTCAGATTGGCGTGGACGGTCTCGATCATCGCCAGGCCGTCGCCGTCCCTTTCCGCGTCCATCTCGAAGAGGACGAAGCCGTGCGGGGGGCTGGCGACGGCCTCGGCGTCCAGCGGGATGACGCCGATGGCGACGTTGTCCTGGACGCTGAGCGACACGACGCGGTCGAGCTGGGCCCGCAGCAGGCCCGGCGGACCGGGCCGCCAGCGCAGCGCCGCCTCGGTGATCAGGAAGGCGAAGGCCCGGTCCGGTTCGAACAGGGCCATCTGGCGTTCCAGCCGAGCGGCGAGGACGGTCGGGAGCTCGGCGGGCGTGATCTCGGGTTCGAGCAGCGTGAACACGCGGCGGGCGTACTCGGCCGTCTGGAGCAGGCCGGGCACGACGGACGGCTCGTACACGAGGACGCGCCGCGCGGTCCGTTCCAGCCGGCCGATGCCGTCCTGCAGGTGCGTACGGTCGCGCCGCGCGTCGCCCCACGTGTGCACATCGGTGAACACCGCCTCGGTCAGGGCGACGAGGTGCGCCTTCGCCTCTTCCGTCGCCTTCACCGCCTCCGCCCACGCGAGCACCTTGGGCAGCGGGGGGATCGCCGTCCCCGACTCGATCCGCGACACCTTGGACTGGCTGAGGCCGGTCAGCCGCGCGAGTTCCCGGCCGGACAGCCCGGCGAGGGTCCGCACCCGCCGCAGCTCGGCGCCCAGCCGCCGCCGTCTGGCCAGCGCGTCCGGCTCGTCGTCGCCCGCAGTCATAGATCCCATGATTCATTATGAGTCGAACCGGTGCACACGCAAGCAGGGTGACGAACTCCGTGTCAACCGTTAGTGCAGCACTGGTCTAGCTTCTTGACAGGACCCATGCTGCGATTCAACATGATTCACATGGATTCGACCGAGAGGCGATTAGCGCCGCGGCACCGGACGATCCTGGCCACGGACATCGAGGGCTCCACCGGCTTCCCCGACCCCGGGAAGGCGCGGCTGCGGGCCGTCCTGTACCGGGCGCTCGAAGACGCCCTGGCCGCCGCCGGTCTGGGCAGGCGCCACCGCGACGCGTTCGTCGACCGAGGGGACGGCGTCCTCGCGCTCATCCGCGCCGTGGACGGCGTCCCCAAGACCCGCATGTTCGACACGGTGCTGCCCGCGCTCGGAGCATCCCTCAGCGAACACAACGCGCTGGACCCCGTGCACCAGGTGAGGGTCCGCGTGGTCCTGCACGCGGGGGAGACCTACTTCGACGGGCGAGGCCACTTCGGCGAGGCCCTGGACGTCGCGTTCCGGCTCCTCGACCACGAGCGCGTGAAAGAGGAACTGCGCCGCACGACGGCTCCGCTGGTACTGGTCACGTCCGACGACCTGTACCGCGCGATCGTCCGGCACGGCCACGACGGCATCGAGCCGGAAGACTTCCACCCCTCCGTGAAGGCGCGGGTAGGCGACAACGTTCACCCGGGCTGGCTACAAACCCGCGAAAAGACCGTCATCAACATGGCACACCACCGCCGAGGCGCCTAACCCCCGGCTCCAGGTACCGATCGCCACCCGGCACAGCGCGTTTTCGGGGAACACCGTTTCGGGGCGGATCCGGTCGTCGGTATCACCGCGGATCCTCCAGGGCTGGGTGCGGTCCAGGCTGGTGCGTGGCCCGGAAGAATCGGCGTCCCCACAGGCTGACGTAGACCAGGGCGACCAGGACCGGCACCTCGATCAGGGGCCCGACGACGCCGGACAGTGCCTGGCCCGAGGTGACGCCGAAGGTGCCGATGGCGACGGCGATCGCGAGCTCGAAGTTGTTCCCCGCGGCGGTGAACGCCAGCGTCGCGACGCGCGGATAGGGCAGCCGGACGGCGCGGCCGAGCGCGAACGCGCCGCCCCACATCAGCGCGAAGTAGGCCAGCAGCGGGACGGCGATGCGCGCCACGTCGGCGGGCCGTCCGGTGATCGTGTCCCCTTGGAGCGCGAACAGGATGACGATGGTGAACAGCAGCCCGTAGAGGGCGATGGGGCCGATGCGGGGCAGGAACCGGGTCTCGTACCAGTCGCGTCCGCGGGCCTTCTCGCCGGTGCGGCGGGTCAGGTACCCGGCGAGCAGCGGGACGCCGAGGAACACCAGCACGTTCACCACGATCTCGCCGGTGGAGAAGTGCAGGTCGTCGGTGTCCAGGCCGAGCCAGGCAGGCAGGACCTTGAGGTAGAACCAGCCCAGCGTGCCGAAGGCGACGACCTGGAAGACGGAGTTCAGCGCGACCAGGACGGCGGCGGCCTCGCGGTCGCCGCAGGCCAGGTCGTTCCAGATGATGACCATGGCGATGCAGCGGGCCAGGCCCACGATGATCAGGCCGGTGCGGTACTCGGGCAGGTCGGGCAGGAAGCTCCAGGCCAGGGCGAACATGACCGCCGGGCCCGCCAACCAGTTCAGGATCAGCGAGGAGACCATGAGGCGGCGGTCGCCGGTGACGGCGCCCAGCCGGTCGTAGCGGACCTTGGCCAGCACCGGATACATCATGACCAGGAGCCCGAGCCCGATCGGCAGCGAGATGCCGCCGATCTCGACCTTGGCCAGGGCGTCGTCCAGCCCAGGGACCGCGCGGCCAAGCCCGAGACCCGCCGCCATCGCGGCGATGATCCACACGGGCAGGAACCGGTCCAGTGTGGACAGCCTGCCGATCAGCCGGGATTCGGCGGGCGCGGACGGTGAGGCAGTGGATTCGGTCGAGGTCACGTGCAGGGCCTCTTCCTGTCGGCGGCTTGGGCGACGCGGGCGGCGTCGGCGAGTTCGCCGAGGTGCGCGGCGAGGCCGTCCAGCGCTTCTGGGCGGAGGCGGTAATAGGTGAAGCGGCCGCACGGCTCGGTGTCCACCAGCCCGGCGTCGCGGAGGACGCGTAGGTGGTTGGAGATGTTGGTCTGCTTAGCGCCGGTCTCCTCGACCAAGTGGCAGGTGCACAGCGCCTCGACCGCCAGCAACGACACGATCCGCGCGCGGAGCGGGTCCGCGAGCACCCTCAACACATCACTCTCTACTGACATCACCACGGAATGATACGTAAGCAGAAGTGCTGGCCTGGGTCTTGCGGGTCGGCGACGCGGTGAGAGGGGCACGGACGAGAGTCAGTCCGCTGTGACCACAGAGGACGGAGGCGCGGTGACCGTCCGCACACGGGCGTGCATCCGTGGGCTTCGGTATCTTCCCCGGGCGAGTGGAAGTTCGTTTCCCGCTTCTAGTGATATCGGGCTTGTTCTGCTCACTTCTCAGTGTGACGGGATTGGACGAGCGTGGGGTGAGCGGCCCGGGGTCCTCCGCCGAGGGCGCGGACCAGGAGCCGACCGAATGGTTCGACGAGCTGTTCGGTCGGTACTTCGCCCGCGTGTACGCCTACGCGGTGACGCGGGTCGGCGGCACGCTCGCCGAGGAGGTGGCCAGCGAGACGTTCGTCATCGCGTGGCGGCGACGCGACGTGGTGCCCGACGCCCCGCTGGCCTGGCTGATCGGCGTCGCGCGCAACGTGATCCGCGAGCAGTGCCGGCAGGCGGTGCGGCAGGACCTGATCGCCGCGGAACTGCGGGCCTGGGCGGCGACCTCACCGCCGGTCGCCGGGGATGTCGCCGAGGTGGCCGTCGACCGGGACGTCCTGCTCCGGGCGCTT
>NZ_BCQP01000077.1 GCF_001552135.1 Actinomadura chibensis NBRC 106107
CCGCCCGACCGCGCTCGGCCGCGTCGTCCTGCACCACGCCGCCGCGATCCTCGACGACTGCGCCGCCATCCACGACGACCTCGCCCGGCACCGGGACCGGCAGACCGGCACGATCCGGCTCGGCTGGACGGCGAGCTGCCTCGCCGACCTGCTCCTGGAGGAGTTGCGCCGCCGTTTCCCCGGCACCGCGATCGAGGTCACCGTCGGCGACTCCATCCGCCAGGTGACGGACTGGCTGCTCACCGGCGAGATCGACATGGCGCTGGTGAACGAGCAGACCGTCATGCCGGGCTGCCGTCCGGGCGGGCTCGCCGTCCAGCACATCATCGACGAGCGGCCGCACGTCCTGCTGCGCGGCGACCACCCGCTCGCCAGGCGGCCCGCCGTCACCGTCCCCGAGCTGCGGGACGAGCGGTGGATCGCGATCTCCGGGTCGGACGGGTGCATCGCCTTCCTGCACCGCGTGTGCCGCCCGTTCGGGTTCACCCCGGACATCGTCCACCATCTGCCGCTGCACGGGCCGCACGAGGACGTCGTCCGGCTGGACGGCAGCGTGCTGCTGACGCAGGGGTGGCGGCCGTCCGCGCCGGGCACGGCCCGCCGCCCGATCGCGGGGCTGCCGTGGGTGTCGCGGCACTGCCTCATGTACCGGCCGGACGGCCTGTGGGCGCGGGAGGTCCCGCATTTCGCCCGCGCGCTGCGCGAGGCGCACAAGGCGAGGATCGACGCGGGGCCGCGTTCGGCGAGCGGGTGACGATGGACATCGAACTCCAGCAGCTGCGCATCCTGCACAGGGTCGCCGAGACGGGCAGCATCAACCGCGCGGCCGAGGAACTCGGCATGAGCCAGAGCGGGGTCAGCCGCGCGCTCCAACGGCTGGAGCGCGCGGTCGGGCTGCCGGTGCTGCACCGCAGGCCGTCCGGGATCACGCTCACCACGGCCGGGTCGATCCTGCTCGAACACGCCGACACGGTCCTGCCCGCGGTCAGCCGCATGTTCACCGACGTCCGCCGCTGCCTCGCCGCGGACGGCGGCAGGTCGCCGGCGCGGCTCGGCGCCGTGCCCGCGCCGACGCTGACGTCGTTCGTCCGCTGCGTGGAGGACCTCGGCATCGCGCCCATGTCGCTGCTGGTGGACGAGTCCGGGCAGCGGCTCGTCCAGCTCGTCGGCAACGGCGAGATCGACGTCGCGATGTTCCGCCACTTCCCCGAGCTGGACCCGGAGCCGCCGGAGCCGGTGCGGCACGAGACGATCGCCGCGCAGTACCCGTACCTGTGCGTGCCGGACACGCACCGGCTCGCGGACCGCCCCGGCGCCGGGCTCGCCGACCTCGGGGACGAGCACGTCGTGCTCGCCTACCCGGAGTGCCAGCCGCTCACCGGGCACTTCCACACCGCGTGCGCGGCGGCGGGGATCCGGCCGCGGGTGAGCTATGCCAACAGCGCGTCCGCGGCGGTCGCGCTCGGCCACGCGCTCGGCGCGATCACGCTGACCTACTGGCCGAACGTGAAGAAGGCGCGGATGGCGCACGTCCCGCTGCGGGGCACGCCGCTGAACGCCGTCCTGCTGCTGGCCTGGTCGGCGGGCGGCCCGCTCGGCGACGAGGCGGGGGCGCGGCTCGTGTCGGCGGTCCGGACGCTGCACGCCGAGTCGGTCGAGACCGGCGCGTAGGCGTCAGCCCGTCGGGACGGGCTCCGGCCGCTCGCCGCGCCCGCCCCGGTCGCGCGGCGGGGCGCACGAGTCGCGCTGGAGGAGCTGCGCGCCGACGCGGTAGGTGCGGCCCGTCCGCGCGCCCGGCACGCCGCGCCGGCCGCGTTCGAGCTGCTGGAGGAGCAGGTCCATGGCGAGTTCGCCCAGCTCGCGCGCCCCGTTGTCGACGACGGTGACCGGCGGGTGCCACCAGCGGAGCCAGCTGATGTCCTCGTAGCAGACGAGCGAGAGGTCGTCCGGGACGCGGACGCCCGCGGCGACGAGCGCGGGCAGCACCCCGAACACGGCCTCGTGGTTGGCGGCGAACAGCGCGGTGACCTCCGGCGCGCGGCGCAGCAGCCGCTCGGCCGCGACGGACCCGAAGGACGGCTCGAACGGGCCGCGCTCGACGAGCCGCTCGTCCACCGGCAGGCCGCGCTCGCGCAGCGCCAGCTCGTAGCCCGCGAAGCGCTCCTGCCCGGAGTTCGTGTCGGCGGGGCCGCCGATATAGCCGATGTGCCGGTGCCCGAGGCCGAGCAGGTACCGGGTCGCCTCCTGCGCGCCGTCCCGGTCGGAGGCGAGGACGGTCGGCGCCGCGCTCTCCGCCGCGCCCCGGATGAGGTTGACGACCGCCGTCCCGGAGCCGAGCAGCGCGTTGGAGGCGGCGGCGTTCGAGCCGGTGCCGATGAGGATGACGCCGTCCACGCCGTGCTCGCCGAGCGTGCGGAGGATGTTCTCCTCGCGGCGCGGGTCGGCGTCGGTGATGGACAGCATCATCTGGTAGTCCTCGGCGGCGGCGCGGCGCTGCACGACCTCGGCGATCGTGTGGAACGAGGCGTTCACGAGGTTGCCGACGACGAGCCCGATCAGGTGCGACTGCCGGGACCGGAGCGCGCTCGCGGCGCGGTTCGGCTGGTAGCCGAGCCGGCGCGCGGCGTCCTCGACGAGGGCGCGGGTCTCCGGCGCGATCAGGGACGACCCGCTCAGCGCCCGGGAGGCGGTGCTGCGGGACACGCCCGCCGCGGCGGCCACGTCCTTCAGGGTGACGCTCATCGTGCTCCGATTCTGCAATCGATCCCAATGTCGGGGCAATCATGCCATACCCATCCGCCGGGCGAAGTGTGCACGGCGCAACGAGCCTTCGCGTCCTCGCACGTCGAAATGGCGAAGTGACCCTTGACACTGACGTACGCTGTGCCGCAACCTTGTGCAACCGATCCCAGCGGGATGAGCACTACGAACTCGGGGAATGATCTTGGATCGCGACGACGTCCCATGGCGCGGCTACTGGCCCGCGGCGCCCACGCCGTTCACCGCGGACGGCGCCCTCGACGAGGACGCCTGGCGTGAACTGCTGCGGCTGTACCTCCGGCAGGGCGTGCACGGCGTGCTGGTCAACGGCAGCACCGGCGAGTGGTTCAGCCAGAGCCCGGCCGAGCGCCGCCGCGTCGCCGAGATCGCCGTCGAGGTCGCCGGGCGGATCCCGGTCGTCGTCGGGGTCACCGCCTACACCGAGGACGAGGCGATCGGGCTGGCCGAGCACGCGGCCGCCACGGGGGCCGGTGGCGTGCTCGCCACCCCGCCGCCCTACGTCCACCCCGGACCGGACGAGATCTACGCGTTCTACGAGCGGGTCAGCTCCGCCACCGACCTGCCGTTCATGGTCTACAACTGGCCGCGCGGCGTCGCCGTCGACATCGGCGACCACCCGGGCCTGTTCGAGCGGCTCGCCGACCTGCCGAACGTCGCCGCGATCAAGGACAGCACCGGCGACTGGCTGAAGATGCTCGCCACCGTCGAGGCGGTCTCGGACCGCGTCCGCGTGTTCGGCAGCTTCCTGCACCGCCGCGGGCTCGCCGTCCTGCTCGGGCTCGGCGGCGACGGCAACATCGACGGCGGCGGGCTCGGCGCGCCGTTCGCCGTCCCCTACTACGAGGCCGTGGCGCGGCGCGACGAGGAGGCCGCCCGCGACTTCGCCGACCGCTACGCCGCGCTGTCGTCCCGGCTCATCAGGCCCGACTACAGCGGCGTGTTCGCGTCGCCGATCCCGCAGCTCAAGGCCGCGATGGCCGAGCTCGGGCAGCCGGGCGGGCACGTCCGCCGGCCGCTGCTGCCGGCGACCGGCGCCGCGCTCGACGGCATCCGCGCCGCGCTGGCGGAGTCCGGGCTGCGCGCCGCGCTGGAGTCCGCCGGGGCGTCGTCGTGAGCGTCACCCGGATCACCGTGGACGGCGAGCCGGTGGACGCGACCGCGGGCTCCTCGCTCACCGCCGCGTTCGTCGCCGCCCGCCGCTGGCGGCTGCGCGACAACCCGGTGAGCGGCGAGCCGCGCGGCCCGTTCTGCGGCATGGGCGTGTGCTTCGAATGCGAGGTCACGGTCGACGGACGGCCGGGCGTGCGGGCGTGCCTGACCCGCGTCGTCCCCGGCATGACGGTGGAGACGGGACGATGACGCTCTCCCATGACGTGCTGGTCGTCGGCGGCGGTCCGGCCGGGCTGTCGGCCGCGGCCCGGCTGGCCGCCGCCGGGCTCACCGTCGCGATCGCCGACGAGCAGCCCGAGCTCGGCGGGCAGTACTTCCGCCGCCCGTCGCCCGCGGTGCTGCGCGCCCACGGCGACCACCGGCCGGAGGGCGGGCGGCTCATCGCCCGCGTCCGGGAGCTCGGCGTCGACTGCCTGACCGGGCACCTCGTCTGGGGCGTCGCCGACGACGGCCGCACCCTGTTCGCCACCGCGCCGGACGGCGGCGCGGTCCGGCTCCGCGCCCGCCACGTGATCGTGGCGACCGGCGCGTACGAGCGCACGCACCCGTTCCCCGGCTGGCAGCTCCCCGGCGTCACGACGCCCGGGTTCGCCCAGCACCTCGCGGCCGCCGACGGGACACCGGTCGGGCGGCGCGTGCTGGTCGCCGGGTCTGGACCGTTCCTGCTTCCCGTCGCCTGCTCGCTGCTGGACGCGGGCGCCGAGGTCGTCGCCGTCGCCGAGGCCGGGCACCCCTACACGCCGTCGCTCCGCGCGACCGCCGCGCTCCGGCACCCCGCGCGGCTCCGCGAGCTGGCCGGCTACATGGCGCGGCTCGCGCGGGCGCGCGTCCCGATCTGGCAGGGACGGGTCGTCACCGGCGCGTCCGGCGACGGGCGGGTCTCGTCCGTCACGGTCGCCGCGACCGCCGACCCGGCGCGCCCGCTCGGCTCGTTCGCCGTGGACGCGGTGTGCGTCGGCTACGGGTTCCGCCCGCAGCCGGAGCTGGCCCGGCTGCTCGGCTGCGAGATCCGCGCGGACGCCGCGACCGGCGACGCCGCGCCCGTCACCGACGCCTTCGGCCGGACGAGCCGTCCCGGCGTCTACGTCGTCGGCGAGGCGGCCGGGATCGGCGGCGTCCACCTGGCGCGGGCGCGCGGACTGCTCGCCGCCGCGCACATCCTCGGCGCGCGCGGCGCGGGCGACCGGCGCGAGGTCGTCCGGCTCGCCGCGCGGGCCCGCGCGCTCGGCCGGTTCACCGCGCTCAGCGAGGCGCTCTACCCGAGCCCCGCCGCGCTCCAGGACGCGCTGGCCGGCGCCCTGCCGGACGAGACCGTCGTGTGCCGCTGCGAGGCCGTGACCGCGGCCGACGTGCGCGCCGCCGCGGCGGACCGGGCGGGCGGCGACCTGAACGCCACGAAGTCCTGGTCGCGCGCCGGGATGGGGCCCTGCCAAGGACGTTTCTGCGGTTTCGCCGTCGCCGGGCTCGTCCGCGCGGCGCGCGAGGGCGAGCGGGGCGAGCCGGTGTTCCCGGCGCGGCAGCCCGTCCGTCCCGTGCCGGTGGAGACGCTGCTCGCGCTCGGCGAGCAGGAGCCCGAGGGGGACGCCGCGTGAGCGCCCGGACCGCGGACGCCGTGGTGATCGGCGCGGGCGTGCTCGGCGCGTCGGCGGCGTTCCACCTGGCCAGGGCCGGGCACCGGGTGATCGTGCTCGACCGGGGCGCGCCCGGCCGGGAGGGATCGGGGACGACGGCGGGCAACCTGCACGTCCAGGCCGTCCACACGCGGCGGCCCGGGCAGGAGGTGCCGCTCGACAGCGCCCGGTTCCTGCCGTTGCAGCGCGCCGCGAGCGACCGCTGGGAGAAGGTCGAGGCGGAACTCGACGCGTCGGTGGAGCTGCGCCGCAGCGGCGGGTTCACCATCGCCGAAACACCCGAACAGCGCGCCGAGCTGATCGCCAAGCACGCCTGGGAGGACCGGGCCGGGATCGCCACCGAGGTGCTCGACGGCGACGGCGCCCGCGAGGCGCTGCCGCTGCTCGGCCCGACCGTCACGGCCGCCACCTGGTGCCCGCTCGACGGCTACGCGAACCCGCTGCTGACCACGCCCGCCTACCTCGCCGCGGCCGTCCGGCACGGCGCCGAGGTGCGGCCGTTCTCCCCGGTGCGCGTGGTGGAACGTTCCGGCTCCGGCTGGCGCGTCACCGCCGGGACCGACGCGCCGATCGAGACGCCGCGCGTGCTCGACGTCGCCGGACCCTGGCTCGGCGAGATCGCCGCGCTGGCCGGGATCCGGCTGCGGATGACGCCCGTCGCGATCCAGATGCACGTGACCGTCCGGCTGCCGGAGACGCTGCGGCACCTCGTCCAGCACATCGGCGAGGGCCTGTCGGTCAAGCAGGTCACGGCCGGGAACCTCCTCGTCGGCGGCGGCTGGCCCGCGCTCCGGTTCGACCCGGACGGGCGCAGCCCGATCAGCGCGGCGAGCGTCCTCGGCAACATGGCGCAGGCCGCGCGGGTGCTGCCGTTCGTCCGGGGGCTGCGGCTGCTGCGCGCCTGGGCCGGGCCCCTCGCCGCCACCCCCGACGAGATGCCCGTGATCGGGGAGGTGCCGGGCGCGCCCGGCTTCCTCGTCGCGGGCGGGACCTACGCCTTCACGTTCGCCCCGCTGTGGGGCGAGACCCTGCGCTGCCTCGCCGAGGGGACGGCGCCCCCGGTGGACGTCCACGACCTCGGCCCAGACCGGCTGATCGACCCGGTCCCGTTCGAGCAGGCCCAGGAGCAGGCCAGATGAGAGAGGAGATGGCGGTGTCGACATCGACCAGCGGGCGGCGGCCCGTGGCGGAGGACGGGACGGTCTGGCTGACCGGCGGGCACGTCGTGGACGTCCTGCGCGGCACGGTCCGCCGGAACGCCAACGTCGCGGTGTCCGGCGGCCGGATCGAGACGATCACGACGGCCGCGCCGGAGCCCGGCGCCCGCCGGATCGACCTCGGCGGCCGGTACCTGCTGCCCGGCCTGATCTCGGTGCACACGCACCTGTCGGTGACGTACCCGTTCTCCGCGACCGACGAGGCCGAGAACCCGGGCCTGACCGCGCTGCGGGCGCTGTCGCGGGCGCAGGACGCGCTGCACGCGGGCGTCACGACGATCCGCTGCGTCCACGAGCAGAACCGCGCGGACCTCCTCATCAAGGAGAGCGTCGCGCAGGGCTGGGTGGACGCGCCGCGCATCATCGGCGCGGGCCGCGCGGTCTCCACGACCGGCGGCCACGGCCACGGCTCCGCCTGCTCCTACGCCGACGGCCACGACGGCTTCCTGCGCGCGGCCCGCGCGGAACTGGCCGCCGGAGCCGACCTGATCAAGGTGTTCATCACCGGCGGCATCGCGCACGAGGGCGAGTCGTTCACCGGCTCGCAGATGACCCTGGACGAGATGCGCGCCGTCGTCCGCGCCGCGCAGGAGCACGGCACGTACGTCACGGCGCACGCCGGGTCGGGGTCGGCGATCCGGGAGGCGCTCGCCGCCGGGGTCCGCGGCTACGAGCACGCCTACGAGCTGGACGAGGCGACCGCGAAGGAGATGGCGGACCGCCGCGTCTTCCTCACCCCGACGCTGTGCGTCACCCGCTGCCCCGACTGGATGGCCGGGCACTCGTTCAGCGAATGGCAGATCGAGCGCGCGACGCAGGTCGGGCCCGGGCACCTCGCGAGCATCCGGCGCGCGGTCGCCGCCGGGATCGCCGACCCGCTCGACCCGGAGAAGCCCGGCATCACGATGCTCGCCGGGACCGACTACCCGCCGGGCGAGCCCATCGAGGACACCGTCGTCGCCGTCCGCGAGATGGAGTTCCTCACCGACGCGGGGCTCGACCCCGCGCAGGCGCTGCGCGCGGGTACCAGCGACGCGGCCCGGCTCGTCGGCCTCGGCGGCGAGGCGGGCGCGGTCGAGGAGGGCCTGCTCGCGGACCTGGTCGTCACCGACCGGGACCCGCTGTCGGACCTGTCCGCGCTGCGCCGCATCCCGTTCGTCATGCAGGCCGGACGGGTCGTCCGGAACGACCTGCCCGTCCCCGGCACCCTGGGAGGAACCCCGTGAGCCCCTCGTCCCGCACCCGGCTGGCGGTCGACATCGGCGGCACGTTCGTCGACGCGATCGCCTACGACGAGGCCACCGGCGAGCTTCGCCTGCACAAGGCCCCGACCACTCCGGACGCCCCGGCGCGCGGCGTGCTCGACGCGGTCGGCGGCCTCGCGGACCGGCTGGACGGCGTCGAGGCGTTCGTCCACGGCACGACGCTCGGCCTGAACGCGATCCTGCAGCGGCGCGGCGCGGACGTCGGGATCATCACCAACGCCGGGTTCCGCGACCTGCTGGAGATCGCCCGCGCGAACGTCCCCGGCCAGTACATGTACGACTTCGCGTACGCGCCGCCGCCGCCGCTCGTCCCGCGCCGCCACCGGACCGGCGTGCCCGGCCGGATCGACGCGCAGGGCCAGGAGGTGGAGCCGCTCGACGAGGACGCCGTCCGCGAGGCGGGCCGCCTGCTGGTCGAGGAGCACGGGCTGCGCTCGCTCGCGATCTGCTTCCTGCACTCCTACGCCGAGCCCGCGCACGAGCGGCGCGCCGCGCAGATCCTGCGGGACGCCTACCCGGACGTGTCGATCTCCACGTCCACCGACATCAGCCGCGAGTACCGCGAGTACGAGCGGACCAGCACCGTCACGCTGGACGCCTACATCCGTCCGGTGCTGAGCGACTACATCGGCGCGCTGGAGGGACGCCTCTCCGCCGCCGGGCTGACCCGCCCGCTGCACATCATGCGGTCGGGCGGCGGTGCGATGACCGCCGACCTGGCCCGCCGCGCCCCGCTGATGACCGTGCTGTCCGGCCCGGCGGGCGGCGTGGTCGGCGCCTCGTTCCTCGCCCGCGAGCTCGGCCGGGACAAGCTGATCTCGTTCGACGTCGGCGGCACCAGCGTGGACTGCTGCGTGATCGAGGACGGCTCGCCCGGCGAGGTCCACGAGGCCGGGATCGACGGCTTCCCGCTGCTGATCCCGATCTTCGACATCCGGACGGTCGGCGCGGGCGGCGGCTCCATCGCCTGGATAGACGAGGGCCTGCTCAAGGTCGGTCCGCGCAGCGCGGGCGCCGTCCCTGGCCCGGTCGCCTACGGCGCGGGCGGCACCGAGCCGACCGTGACGGACGCGGCGCTCGTCCTCGGCTACCTCGACCCGGCCGCGTTCCTCGGCGGCGACATGACCATCGACGCGGACGCGGCCCGCGCCGCCGTCGCGGAGAAGCTCGCCGGCCCGCTCGGCGTCGACGCGACGCACGCGGCGGCGAGCGTGTTCCGCGTCCTGCTGGCCCGGACGGTCGGCGCGCTCCGCGAGATCACCGTCGAGCGGGCGCTCGACCCGCGCGAGTTCGCGCTGCTCGCGTTCGGCGGGGCCGGGCCGCTGCTCGGCCCGATGCTGGCCCGCGAGATGGGCGTGACGGAGACGGTCGTCCCGCAGGTCCCGGCCGCGTTCTCCGCGTTCGGCATGCTCATGTCGGACCTGGAGTACGAGTTCGCGACGACCGTCCTGAAGCCGCTCAGCGACGCGACGCTCGCCGAGCTGGAGCCCGCGTTCGCCGACCTGGAGTCGCAGGGCGAGGAGGTGCTGTCCGTCCAGGGCGTGAAGCCCGAGGACCGGACGCTCATCCGCCGCCTGGACGTCCGCTACCACGGCCAGGAGCACACGCTCGGCATAGACCTCAGGGACGGCGACGACGCGGCCGCGATCCTGGAGCGGTTCCACGAGCAGCACCGCGCCCGGTACGGGCACGCGATGCCGGACGGCGGCCAGATCCTCACCCTGCGGGTGCGGGCGGTCGGCGTCCTGCCGAAGCCCGGCCTGCGCCGCCTGGACGGCACAGGCGAGGGCACGCCGGAGCCGGTGGGCTCGCGTCCCGCGTTCGACTTCGCCGCCGGGGAGACCGTGCCGTTCCCGGTGTACGAGCGGTCGACGCTCGCGCCCGGCCACACCCTGCCGGGCCCCGCGATCGTCGAGGAGGGCACCTCCACGACGGTGATCTTCAGTGACCAGCGCCTCGCCGTGGACGCCCACGGCCACCTGCTGGTGAGCAGCCCGGAGGCGGACCAGTGACAGGAACCCCCATGACCAGCGAGCTGGACGGCGCGACCGTCGAGGTGATCCGCAACTACCTGGTGTCGGTCGGGGAGCAGATGCGCCGGACGCTCGTCCGCGCCGCGTTCAACCCGGTGATCTACGAGGTGCTCGACTTCGGCATCTCGATCTACGACGGCGACCTCGAACTGATGGCGGAGGCCGCCGGGATCACCTCGTTCCTCGGCGCGAACGACCACGCGATCGTCAAGGGCGTCGAGTACGTGGGCAGGGAGAACCTCGCGCCCGGCGACGTCTACCTGCTCAACTACCCGTACTGGTCCGGCGCCCACTCCTACGACGCGATGCTGTTCGCCCCGGTGTTCCGGGACGGCGGCGATGCCCCGTCGGCGTACCTGGCCGTCCGGGCGCACTGGATGGACCTCGGCGCGAAGGCGCCCGGCTACGTCCTCGACTCGACCGACATGCACCAGGAAGGGCTGATCTTCCCGGGCACGCGGATCGTCCACAAGGGCGAGGTCGTCCGGGACATCGTCGAGCTGATCCGCTTCAACTCGCGCCTGCCCGATCTGACGATCGGCGACTTCCACGCGCAGCTCGCCGCGCTCCGCACTGGTGAGAACCGGCTCGCGCAGGTGTGGGAGAAGTTCGGCGGCGAGACCGTCGACCAGGCCGTCAAGCAGATCATCGAGCACGGCGAGCGCGTCGCGCGCAAGGCCGTCGCCGCCCTCCCGGACGGCACCTGGACGGCCGCCGACTACTGCGACGACGACGGCATCACCGACGACCTGATCCGCATGGAGGTCAAGGTCACGATCGACGGCGACCGGATGGAGGTCGACTTCAACGGCTCCGACGGCGCCGTCCTCGGCCCGGTGAACCTGCCGATCGGCGCGACGGAGAGCCTCGCCAAGTCGACGTTCAAGGAGCTGACGACGCCGGACGAGCCGTCCAACGCGGGCCACTACCGGGCCCTGACCATCAAGGCCGACCCGGGCAACTTCTTCCACGCCCAGTACCCGGTGGCGACGTTCACGCAGTGGAGCGGCATCGTCGCGTTCGAGCTGATCCACAAGGCGCTCGCCGGGGTGCTCGACTCGATCCCGGCGTCCTCCGGCGGGGACGAGCCCGGCTTCATGGCGCTCGGCCACGACCCGCGCACCGACGAGGACTTCGTCATCAGCAACAACGAGGGCATCGGCTGGGGCGCGCGGCGCGACCGGGACGGCGCGAACGCGCAGCAGCACCCGTCGCAGAGCGTCGTCCGGAACACGCCGATCGAGGTGCTGGAGCACAAGTCGACCGTGTTCCACGAGCGCCTCGAACTCATCCCGGACTCCGGCGGGGCCGGGACGTTCCGCGGCGGCGTCGGCGTCCTGCGCGAGGTCCGCTACCTCGCGGACGGCGAGGTCCTGTCGATGAAGAAGAAGAGCAAGACCAGGCCGTGGGCGCTCGAAGGCGGCCATGAGCCCGAGCCCAGCGGCATGACGCTGTGGCCCGGCACCGACCGCGAGAAGCGCGTCGGCATGTACCGGGCCGCGATGAAGGCGGGCGACCGGTTCGTCAACCGCACCGCCGGAGGCGGCGGCTACGGAGACCCGCTGGACCGCGACCCGGCCGCCGTCGTCGCCGACGTCCTCGACGGCTACGTCACCGCCGCGGCCGCCGAACGCGACTACGGCCTGGTCGTCGCCCCCGACGGCTCCCACACCGAGACCCCCGCCAGGGCCGAGCGCCGCCGCATCCGCGACGGCGCCGAACGGCACGACACCTGACCCGTCCGCCCTCGGACACGTCCACGATTAGGAGACGACCGTGCTCCACGACACATCGGCCAAGAGGACCAGGTGGTTCCCCGGCCCACGGCCGGCCCGGCTGACCGCCGTGCTCGCGGCGGCGGCGATCGCCGCGGCCGCCTGCGGCGGCTCCAGCGGCGGCGGCAGCGGCGAGCGCGCGCAGACGCTCATCGTCGCCGAGAACGAGCCGCCCGCGACCTTCGACCCGGCGCAGGCCGACAACTCCACGGTGGACGAGGTCGTCCGCCCCGCCTACGACACGCTGGTCAAGTACGGCGCGGGCAACAAGATCGAGCCCAGCGTCGCGACCGAGTGGAAGGTGGCCCCTGACGGCAAGTCCATCGACCTGACGCTGCGCGGCGACGTCACCTTCCACGACGGCGCGAAGCTCACCGCCGCGGACGTCAAGTACAGCCTGGACCGGATCAAGAAGCTGAAGGTGGGCGTCGCGTCCCTCATCAGCACCTACGAGTCGTCGAAGGTGCTCGACGACACGCACCTCACCATCACGATGAGCCGCGCCTACGCGCCGATGGTCGCCGCGCTGACCCGCGTCTACATCCTGAACTCCAAGCTGGTCGAGTCGCACAAGGGAAGCGACGACGGGCAGAAGTGGCTCGCCACGGCGGACGCGGGCTCCGGCCCGTACAAGCTGACCGGGTACACGGCCAACCAGGAAGCGAAGTACGCCCAGTACGGCAAGTACTGGGGCGGCTTCAGCGGGCAGGCGAAGAACGTCGTCTTCCGGTACCTGCCGCAGGCCGCGACGCAGAAGAGCGCCCTGCTCGCCGGTGACATCGACATCGCGATGGACATCGACCCCAACGACTGGGCGTCCTTCGAGGGCAACGGCGGCTACAAGGTCGACAAGGCGGACACCAACGTCCAGCTCTACGTGTTCTTCAAGATGAAGGGCTCGCCGGTCGAGAACAAGGCGCTGCGCGAGGCGATCGCGTCCGCGTACCAGTACGACCAGCACATCTCGTCCATCCTCAAGGGCGCCGGGAAGAAGGCGGTCGGCGTGGTGCCGTCCACCATGCAGTGCTTCGACGCCGCGACGCCGCAGCCCGGCTACGACGTGGCGAAGGCGAAGAGCGCGCTCCAGGCGGCGGGCCTGTCGAACGTCTCGCTGACGATGACGTACCTGAAGGCGACGGCCGAGATGGAGCAGGCGGCGACGCTGTTCCAGTCCGACCTGGCGAAGATCGGCGTGAAGCTGAAGCTGGAGGCCATCACCTACCCCGAGTACGTGCAGCGGCTGAAGACGAACAAGACCACGCCGGACCTCGGCATGATCTACGCCTTCCCGCCGAACCCCGACCCGGACTCGGTGCTGTACCAGCTGTTCGACTCCCGGTTCATCAACAACGGGCAGAACAACGGCGGCTACCACAACCCGAAGGTCGACGAGCTGGTCGAGAAGGCCCAGACGGTCACCGACGAGAACGAGCGCTGCGGCCTGTACAAGCAGGCGCAGACCCTCATCGCCGGTGACGTCGCGTCGGTCAACATGTCCAACCCGCAGTACGTGACCGTCCTGCGCAAGGGCGTGGAGGGCTACGCCTACCAGCCGTCCCACCACCAGACCGTCGACGTCTACGGCGTCAAGGTCGGCTGACGAGGGGAGGCACGGCAATGGCGCGATTCCTGCTCAGACGGCTCGTCACCAGCGTCGTCGTGCTGTTCGGCCTGGGCGTCGTCACGTTCCTGATGTCCCAGGTGCTGCCCGGGGACCCGGCGCGGGCCGCGGCGGGACGCAACGCGACCGCCGAGCAGGTCGCCGCGGTCTCCGCGCGGCTCGGGCTCGACAAGCCCTTGTGGGAGCAGTTCCCGGCCTACCTCGGGAACCTCCTGCACGGCGACCTCGGCACGTCGGTGTTCACCCAGCGTCCCGTGCTGGACGACATCGCCGACGCGCTGCCGTCGTCGCTGGAGCTGGTGCTCGCCGCGATGCTGATCAACGTGGCGATCGCGGTGCCGCTCGGCGTGTACGCCGCCTACCGGCGGGGCCGCGCCGCCGACGTCGCCGCCCGGCTGATCGTGCTGTTCGGCGCGGGTGTCCCGGTGTTCTGGCTGGGGCTGATGCTCCAGCTCGTGTTCGCCGACCGGCTCGGCGCGCTGCCGCTCACCGGGCAGCTCGGGTTCGGCCGGGAGGTGCCGTCCATCACCGGCATGACCTCGGTGGACGCCCTGCTCAGCGGCGACCCGGCGGCGTTCACGGACGCGGTGTCGCACCTGGTCCTGCCCGCGGTGACGCTCGCGGCGGCGTTCGTCGCGGTCGTCGCCCGGACGGTCCGGTCGTCGATGATCAGCGTGCTGGACTCGGACTACATCACGCTCGCCCGCGCGACCGGGGCGTCGGAGTGGCGGGTGGTGATCAGGCACGGGCTGCGGAACGCGCTCGTCCCGGTCAGCACCATCCTCGGCATGCAGCTCGGCTGGATGCTCGGCTCCACCGTCCTCGTCGAGTCGGTGTTCGGACGGCGGGGGATCGGCGCGTACGCGGTCAACGCCGTCCTGCAGAACGACCTGTACGCGGTGATCGGCACCGTCCTCGTGATCGGAGTGGTGTTCGTGCTGGCCAACATCGTCGTGGACGTCGTCCAGCTCTGGCTCAACCCGAGGCTCCGGCAGCCCGGCGGGTCGCGCTCGGCCGCCGCCCCGGCGGCGGAGCCGGTCGAGCCGGGCGTCGTGGAAGGGGCGGCGACATGAAGACCGCCGTCGCGGACACCGTGGAGCGCGGACCGGCCGTGCTCCGCCGCCGGCGGTTCGCGCCCGCCGGACGCGCCTCGCTCGTCGACCGCGTCGCCCTGGCGATCGCGGGCCTGATGGTGCTGATCGCGCTGGTCGGGCCGCTGCTCGCGCCGCACGACCCGTACTCGGTGAACCTCGGGCAGGCGCTGCACGCGCCGTCCGCCGACCACTGGTTCGGGACGGACGCGAACGGCCGCGACATCTTCAGCCGCGTCCTGTACGGGGCGCGGGTGTCGCTGCTCGCGACCGTCATCGTCATCGCCGTCGCGACCCTCATCGGCACGGTCATCGGGACGCTCGCCGCGCTCGGCGGCCGCGTCGCCGACGAGGTCCTGATGCGGATCTGCGACATCGGCCTGTCGCTGCCCGCGATCATCCTGGCGCTCGGCCTGGCCGCCGCGCTCGGCCCCGGGCTGCGCTCGGCGGTGATCGCGCTGTGCCTCACCTGGTGGCCGGGGTACGCGCGGCTCGTCCGGACGCTCGTCCGCGACGTCCGGGACGCCGAGTACGTCGAGGCCGCCCGCACGCTCGGGGTGTCGACGCCGCGCCTGGTGTTCCGGCACGTGCTGCCGAACTCGCTCGACACCCTCTACGTGCAGACGACCCTGGACGTGTCGGCGGTCATGCTCGTGATCTCCGGGCTGTCGTTCGTCGGGGTCGGCGCGCAGGTGCCGTCCGCCGAGTGGGGCGCGATGATCGCGGGCGCGGCCGGGAACCTGACGAACGGCTGGTGGGCCGTCGTCTTCCCGGGCCTGGCGATCATGCTCACCGCGGTCTCGTTCAACCTCGTGGGGGACTGGCTGCGCGTCCGCAACGACCCGACGCTGCGAGGGAGGCGGTCATGACCCCGCTGCTGGAGCTGGACGACCTGCGCGCCTCCTTCCCCGGACCGGACGGCCCGGCCGAGGTGCTGCGCGGGGTGACCATGTCGGTCGCCGCCGGGGAGAAGGTCGCGCTGGTCGGGGAGTCGGGGTCGGGCAAGTCGGTGACAGCGCGGGCCGTCCTGCGCCTCGACCGCGACGCCTCCCTGTCGGGGCGCGTCCTTCTTGACGGCAAGGACCTGCTCGGGCTGTCCGAGCGGGCGATGCGGGACGTGCGCGGCGCCCGGATCGGGCTCGTCTTCCAGGACCCGCTCGCGTCCCTCAACCCGGTGATGACGATCGGCTGGCAGATCATGCAGCCGCTCCTCATCCGCGGGGTGAAGAAGAAGGAGGCGCGGCGGCGCGGCGTCGAGCTGCTCGGCCGCCTCGGCGTCCGCGACGCCGACCGGCGCTTCGACGACTACCCGCACCAGTTCTCCGGCGGGATGCGGCAGCGCGTCGTCATCGCCATCGCGGTGATCGCCGAACCGGCGCTGCTCATCGCGGACGAGCCGACCACGGCTCTGGACGTCCGCGTCCAGGCCCAGGTGCTCACGCTGCTGCGCGAACTGGCGGCGGAACGGTCGATGTCGGTGCTGCTCATCACGCACGACCTGGGGATCGTGGCGGGCTTCGCCGACCGCGTCGTCGTCATGCGCCACGGCGCGCCCGTCGAGCAGGGCGTGGTGGACGACATCTACACCCGTCCGCAACACCCGTACACACGCGGCCTCCTCGCCTCGGTGCCCCGAATAGACGACGACCCGTCCCGCCGCCTAAGCACCGTCGACGAGGCCGCGTTGGAGGGGGAGACCCTATGACTGCTGTTACCGGGGTCAGTGCGCTGAGCGTGCGGAACCTTGTGAAGAGCTTCGGCGGACGTCCGGTCGTGAAGGGGGTCTCGTTCGATCTGGCGCCCGGCGAGGTGCTCGGGCTGGTCGGCGAGTCGGGCTCCGGCAAGTCGACGGTCGCGCGCTGCGTCGCGCGGCTGACCAAGCCCGACTCCGGCGAGGTCAAGCTCGGCGGGCGGGACGTCCTCGGCGCGTCGCGGCGCGAGCTGCGGACCCTCCGCCGCGACATGCAGATGGTCTTCCAGGACCCGTACTCGTCGCTGAACCCGCGGATGACGGCGGGCGCGCTGATCGAGGAGGGCCTGCTCGTCCACGGCATCGAGCCGGACCGCCGCAAGCGGCGCGACCGGGCCGCCGCCCTGCTGGAGACGGTCGGGCTGTCCGCCGCCGACGCCGACCGGCACCCGCGCTCCTTCTCCGGCGGCCAGCGCCAGCGCATCGCGATCGCCCGCGCCCTCGCCGTCGAGCCGAAGGTGCTGATCTGCGACGAGGTGGTGTCGTCGCTGGACGTGTCCGTCCAGGCGCAGGTGCTGAACCTCTTCCGCGACCTGCGCGAACGGCTCGACCTGTCGATCCTGTTCATCGCGCACGACCTCGCCGTCGTGCACTACCTGTGCGACCGGGTCGCGGTGCTCGACCAGGGCTCGCTGGTCGAGATCGGTCCCTGCGGAGAGATCTACCGGCGCCCCACACACCCCTACACGCGCTCGCTGCTGGACGCCGTCCCGGTCCCCGACCCGGCGGCCGAACGCGCCCGGCAAGCGGTCTGACGAGGAAAGGCATATGGAAAACCTGCGGATGTTCGTGAACGGGCAGGCCATGTCCGGCGGCTCGCTGAACGGGGCGCTGAGCGGCGCCGAGTTCCTCGGCCCGGCCGAGACGGCGCCCCGGTACCGGTTCTACTCCGTCCGGGACGAGTTCCCGGGGCTGCACCCGGTGCCGTCCGGCGGACGGTCCGTGCCCGGCGAGCTGTACGCCGTCACCTACGAGATCCTGCGCGACCACCTGCTGCCCGGCGAGCCGCCCGAGCTGGAGCTCGGCGTGATCGAACTCGCGGACGGCTCCGGCACCCTCTGCATGCGGATGCGCGCCGAGTCGCTCACCCTGCCCGGCGTCACCGACATCAGCGACGCGGGCGGCTGGCGCGCCCACCTGGCGGCCCTGTGACCGCCGACGTCGTCGTCCGAGGCGGGACGGTCGTCGAAGCCGGCTGGTCGGGCCCCGCCGACGTGGTGATCGCCTCCGGCCGTGTCACCGCGCTGGCCGCCCCCGGCACGGCCCCCGCCGCCGCGACCGTCATCGACGCGACCGGCCGCCTGGTCATGCCCGGCGGCGTCGACCCGCACTGCCACGTCGGCTTCACGTCCGGCGAGTTCACCTCCCTGGACGACTACCGCCAGTGCACCACCGCCGCCGTCTTCGGCGGCACGACCACCATTGTGGACTTCGCGATCCCGCGTCCCGGGGAGAACCCGGCCGACGTCGCCTACGCGCAACGCGAGAAAGCCACGCAGGGCCTCTGCGACAGCGCCCTACACGCCTGCGTGGTCGAATGGGACGAAACCGTTCCCGACCAACTCGCCGCCCTCGTCAATGACGGAATCTCCACCGTCAAAATGTTCACCACCTACCGCGGCGAAACAATGGCGGACGAGGACACCGTCCTCCGCACCATGACCGAACTGGCCCGCCTCGGCGGCATGGTCGTCATCCACTGCGAGGCCGACCACATAGTCGGCGACGCCCAACGCCGCTGCGCCGCCGCTGACCACATCGGCGCGGCGAACATGGCGGCGACCCGTCCCGACCTGGCCGAAACCGCCTCAGTAGCCGAGATCCTGGCCATCGCCGAAGCGGTGGAAGCTCCGGTGTACTTCGTCCACCAATCCACAGCCGAGGCCGTGGAACTGGTAGCCGCCGCCCGCCGCCGAGGCGTCCGCGCCTACAGCGAAACAGTGGCGCACCACCTGATCCTGGACGACTCCGCCTACAACGGCACGCACCCCGAACGCTACGTCTGCTGCCCACCCCTGCGCTCGTCCGCCCAGGTCAAGGCCCTAGGTCGCCACCTGTTCACCGGCGAGGTGACAACGATCGGCAGCGACCACTGCTGCTACGACACGGCCCAAAAGGAATCCCGCGCCACCGACGTCCGCGCGATGCCGAACGGCCTCCCCGGCGTGGAAACCCGCCTCCCGGTAATCTTCTCCGAATACGTAGTACGCCAGAACCTTCCCGCAACCCGCTTCGTGGAACTGACGTCCACAAACCCAGCCCGCACAAACGGCCTCTACCCCCGCAAGGGCACCCTCCTCCCCGGCGCGGACGCAGACATAGCCATCTGGAACCCCACCGTAGAATGGCAAATAACGTCCACCGCCCTACACATGGCCACCGACTACACCCCCTACGAAGGAATGCGGATAACCGGCCGCCCAGAAACCGTCCTAGTACGTGGCCGAGTAGTAGTCGATCAAGGCGACCTGCAAGACCCAACCCCCGGCGGCCGTCACCTCAAATCCGGCCCCGTCATCTGAGGACGCGCTAGTCGACGGGCGCGACCCGTGGTCCGTCCGGGCCGCTGGAACGGTGGGGCCACTTGGCGGAGTCGTCACGCCGCAACCGCGAGACCTCTTCCATGCGGTCACCGGGGATGATGACCTGCGTGACGTCCACGGCCTTCTCGTCTTTGGCGCTGTAGCTGATGCGGACGACCTCCCAAACGGGCAGTTCGGCCGGAATGAGCAACAGCTTGGCCTCATCGACGGTCGGCATCCGCACACGCCGCCGCTCAAGCCATTCCAGCGGCCCATGCCCCTTGGCCTCAATGGCGTCGATCCAGGCTCCCGGCCCCGTCCCATAAGGCTCCTTGACTTCTGGAACCTCATCGGAGATTCGCGGATGTATCCAGGAGGTCGAGATCTGAAAGGCCGGTTCACCCTCCGGCCCCGTCACACGCAGGCGCCTCATGACAATCTCCCCGACCGGCACGTTCAGCAGATGGGCCAGCCGAGCGTCATCGATAGGAGCCTTGCGGACATCGGGCTTGACGTGATGAGTCCAAATCTCGTTGCCCATGGCGGCGGGAAAGCTGTAGCCGCCCGCGAACTCCTCCCCGTCCCGCCGGTGCCTGGTGTTCCGCTTCACAAGATCGGTGCGCATGACGGTCTTGCGATGCTTGGGACGGACGACCGTCCCGCGCCGGGGCACTGAAACCAGGCGGCCTTGCTTCGCGAGCTTCCCGACCGCGCGAGCCACCGCGTTGCGGCTGGCGGCGTAGTGCTCGGCAAGCTTCTCCATCGGCGGCAGAGTGTCGCCCGACTGCCACTCACCTGCGTCAATGCGCCGCAACAGGTCGTCGGCGATCTCGTTGTACCGCGCTGACCCCACGCGCTCATCTCCTCTTGTCGGGCCGATTTGTTGAAACTTATTGACGGGCAACGCAGTCTATCGGCACCATGAAGCCGGGCCGATTTGTTGAAGCAAATCGACCCGGAAGCTCCCGCTTGCCGACCTTGGAGACGTACCCGCCATGTCAGATATGACCCGTAAGACCGGCCGTCTGGAGGCGGCAGCTCGGATGCTTCCGGGTGCTGATCCGACGGCGCGGGGCGGCCCCATGCCAGATGGTAGAGCCGACGCGCTGAGCGAGTTGGCGGTGCAGTTCGGACGGCGTGGACGCCGGGCACAGGTGCACGAGAACACCCTCCTGGTGGCGCTCGGGACGCGAGGCGAGCGAGTAATCATCTGCGCTGGACGCCGGTTCCGGTGGGGCGGCGAGCGCGGTCACGTCCTGGGCGAGGTGGGAGCCGAGTCGGCGGCCGCGGAGCGGGCGCTGATCGTCTTGAAGCAGCTCGCGCGGTGACCGGGATGAGCGGCCGCATGGTGAGCGCGTCCAGAGGGATCGCCGGAGCGCTGGACACGACGTTCCTAGCCGCGCCAACGGCTCCGGCGCAGGTTCGGACGCTGGTGGAGTTGCGGCTCGCGGATTGGGGACTGTCGCGGCTCAGGGACGACCTGACACTGATCGCCAGCGAGCTGGTGACCAACGCGCTGCGCTGGGGAGGCGACCAGGAGATTCGGGTGAGGCTGGCGCTGGAGCCCCGGCGGGTGCTGCTGGCGGTGTGGGACTCGTCCGATGACAGGCCCGTGTCCAAGCGGCCGCTGGCAGCGAGCGCCGACGACGTGACCCCGGATGCCGAGGCGCTGGACCCGGGCCACGACGAGTGCGCAGGTGGACGCGGGCTGCCGATGGTGGAGTCGCTCGCCTCTTCATGCGGGGTGACCGAAAGCAAGCCGTCCGGGAAATGGGTGTGGGCGTACGTCGCATTCTGACCTGCGCCGACGAGCCGAAACGACAAGGATCAGCGGAAGGTGTTCGGAATGCTTCACGGCGTGCGCCAGGCGGTCGGCCGATGGCAGGCGGTGCGTCGGGCTGTACGAAGAGCACGAGTTCCGCTACCCGGCGCCGCTGCTGTGGGTGTACGCCAGCGGGGCCGCCGACGACGTCGGAGCCATGGTGACCGTGCGGGCGACGCCGGGCGGGACGTGGGGCTACTTCGAGGCCGGAGCGGGACGCGGCTGGTTCCTGTCCTCCTGCCGCGACGCCGAGGCGGCGGCCAACCGCTTAGACCAACTGCTCAAGCACCGCATGTACCCCAACACCGAATGGACCTGACCGCGACGCGGGCCCCAGGGTCGATGGGACGCCTGCGGGCGGCACCGGGAGTAGCGGGGTAGGTCCATGGCGAGGCGGACTTGGCGGGTGTGGTCTCCGGCCTTGCGTCGGGGTGAGCGAACTCGACACCAGACGTCGCTCACCACGAGCGGACGTCCGGTGTCGAGGTCGCTTACCGGGTTACGGCCTCGGCCGGGGTTTCCGCCTGTTCTGGGACGGAGGTGGAGCGGCGGGTCGAGACGTACAGCGACAGCAGGGCGAGGGCGACCGCGGCGGCCGCCACCACGGCCAGTACGCCCGCGCCGCCGGCCACGGCGAAGGCGCCGACGCCTCCGGCCACCGCCTGGCCCGCGTAGATCGCCGAGGAGTTCAGCGACAGCGCGATGGGGCCGGTGGGGCCGCTCGCGCCGAGCAGCCGCTGCTGCTGGGCCGGGTTGAACAGCCAGCCGATCAGCGACCAGAGGCCGAGCGCCAGGCACAGCACCACCACGTTGGTCCCGGTGAGCCCGAGCGCGGCGAGCACCAGCGTGAAGAACAGCAGTCCGGCCATGCCGACGGCGGCGACCCGGGTGGGCGGCATGTGGTCGATCATCCATCCCGCGGCGAGGTTCGACAGCACCGCGGTGATTCCGGCGACCAGGTACAGCACGGTCAGCTCGCTGCCGGTGACACCGGCCGCATGGTCGGCGAACCAGGCCAGGTAGGAGTAGAGGACGAACACGCCGGTCATCGCCAGCGCCGTGGCGACAAGGGTGGACGGCACGCCGCGAATCCGGGCCACGGCCATGCGCTGCGCGAACGAGACGACGCCGGGGGAGGGCATCGAGCGAAGGGTCATGCTCAACCCGGCCAACGCGATCACGCCCAGGACCGCGACGAACACGAACGTGCCACGCCAGCCCGCCGTCTGGCCGATCAGGGTTCCCAACGGCACCCCGAGAGCGTTGGCGACCGTCAGACCGCCGAGGACGGTCGCCAGCGCGCGTCCGCGTTCGGCGGGGGCGGAAAGGGACGCGGCGGCCGCTGAGGCGGCGGGGGTGAACAGCGCCGCGGCCAGCGCGGCGAGCACCCGGGCGACCACCATGATCGGATAGTTGGGGGCGACGGCGGCGAGCAGGTTGGCCGCGACGAAGACCGCCATGGCCGCGAGCAGCGCGGTCCGCCGGTTCCAGTTGCCGGTCAGCACCGCGAGCACGGGGGCGGCCAGCGCGTAGACGCCCGAGAAGATCGTGATCAGCTGCCCGGCCTCGCCGACGCCGACGTCGAGGCTGCGTCCGAGCACGGGCAGGACGCCGCTGATGACGAACGCGTCGGTGCCCAGCGCGAAGGTGCCCAGCGACAGCAGCAGGACCGGCTTGCGGGCCGCCCCTGTCGGCAGCACGGAGTGGAGTCTCATGCCGTTTCCCCACCGGTGACCGGGGTGGGGATCCGGGCGGCGAGACCGGCGATGGTGACCGTGCGCAGCGAGTCCCGCCAGGCGCGTTCGGCGTCGCCCATCGCGGCGTTGATCAGGCAGGGACGGCCGCACTGCTCGGGGGAGAGCGCGCCGGTGCCGCGCTGGCGGATCTCCGTGCACACGAACATCCGGGACGTGCCGTCGATCGCCTCGACGACGTCGAGGACGCTGATGTCGGCCGCCGGGCGGCCGAGGCGGTAGCCGCCCTTGGGACCCGGCACCGCGTGCAGCAGCCCGGCCCGGGTCAGGGAGTGCAGGTGCTTGGCCAGAGTCGGCTCGGCCAGACCGTGATAGTCGGCGAGGTCGGTGCGGCGCACGACGGTCTCGGCCGGCATGCGCGCCAGCAGCACGACGCAGTGCAGACCCCACTCAACGCCTTGGGAGAGCTTCATGTGATCAACACTAGCCTATTGTCGACATCGACTATCCACGATGTCGCCGTTGAGCGCTGGAGACCCCTGCCCGTCCGGCCGCCGCACGCGCCGCCGAGCCCGTTGCCGTGGGGCTTGACGAACTGACGGTGGGCCGCCCCTTAGTTGAGGACGTTGGCGCCGTCGCTCATGTAGACGTAGACGCGGCTGAACTTGCCGTTCTCCAGGTAGAAGAAGTTCGCGTTCGTGAGGGTTATGTCGTTGCCGTCGTTGTCAGTCAGTTCGACGGTGAACTGGCTGGCTACGCGGTTGTTGTCCGGGTCGGCGACGTGGCGGAAATGGATGTGGCGCATGTGTCGCCTGTAGTTCTCGAACAGTTCCACGTACATCTGGCGGATGCCCTCGTCGCGGCCGGTGTGGACGGAGTGGGCGGACTGGATGGTGAATACGGCGTCCTCGTTGAAGAGGGAGAGCACGCCGTCAATGTCGTAGTCGTCGACGGCGTTGAAGTAGCGCTCGACCATGTCGACGAGGTAGCCGTAGGTGACGGTGCCGTTGGGGGTGCTCGGTGCCAGGAAGCTGCTCATTCGGTTTCCTCCTTGCGCGGGGTGGGGAAGGGGCCGGCGCGGCCTAGTAGGGCTTGGACCGGGCTGTTCAGGCGGTCGGCTAGCCAATCTGCTGTTTCTGTCAGGGTGGCCATTTCGATGCCTGTTTTTAGGCCGGTTCGGTCCAGGGCGTAGACGAGGTCTTCTGTCGCTATGTTGCCGGTGGCGGCGGGGGCGAAGGGGCAGCCGCCGAAGCCGCCGGTGCTGGCGTCCAGGGCGGAGACGCCGTGGTCCAGGGCGGTCAGGGCGTTGGCGTAGCCGGTGTTGCGGGTGTTGTGGAAGTGGCAGCGGAGCGGGATGCCGGGGGCTATTTCGGCCGCCCCGTCAAGGAGTGCTCTGACCTGGGCCGGGACGCCCACGCCGATCGTGTCGGCTATGGCTATTTCGTCTGGGGCGCTTTCTGTGATTCGGCGGATCAGGTCCAGGACCTTGGCGGTGGGTACTTCGCCCTCGAAGGGGCAGCCGAAGGCGGCTGCGATCGTGACCGTTCGGTAGAGACCGGCGGCGCGTGCGTCTTCTGCTATTTGGGCCCAGTTTCGGAGGCCCTCTTCTACTGAGCAGCCCTGGTTGCGTTGGCTGAATTCGTCGGTGGCGACTACTACGACGTTGACCTCGTCTACGGAGGTGGCCAGGGCGCGGTCCAGGCCGCGGGGGTTCAGGACCAGGCCCGCGTATTTCACGCCGTCCGGGCGGGGGACGCGTTCCATCACCGCTTCGGCGTCCGCCATCTGCGGGACGCGTTTCGGGTGGACGAAGCTCACCGCCTCGATCCGCCGCAGCCCGGCCGCGACGCTCCGCTCGATCAGCCGCACCTTGTCGGCGGTCGGGAGGATCGCGGACTCGTTCTGCAGCCCGTCCCGGGGCCCGACCTCGATGACTTCGACCTTCGCCATGAACGCCCTCTTGTATGCAAGCTGGAGTGACTCTCGAAGATTCTTCCAGGTAGGACCCTTGTGTCAACCGGGAAGTTTGCCTATGTTGCATGCAATCACCGGTCTGGGAGGTTCGCATGGTCCTTGCCGTGGACCGCGTCTACGAGCGGTTGCGCGCCGACATCCTGGGCGGCGTCCACCCGCCGGGGGCGCGGCTGGGCGAGGCCGAGCTGGCCGAGGCGACCGGGTCGTCGCGGACGCCCGTCCGGGAGGCGCTGCGCAGGCTGGAGGTCGAGGGCCTGGTCGAGGTGCTGCCGCACCGCGGCGCCCGCGTCCCGGACTGGACGCCCGAGGACCTGGACGAGATCTACGACCTGCGGATGCTGCTGGAGGGCGCGGCCGCGCGCCGCGCCGCCACGCGGATCGAGCCGAAGGACGCCGACCGCATGGACGAGCTGTGCGGCCTCATCGAGCGGGCCGCCGCGCCGGGCGACCAACAAGACCTCGATCGGGTCGCCGAGCTGAACGCCGAGTTCCACGGCATCGCCCGCGCGGCCGCGGCCAGCAACCGGCTCGTCACCATGCTCAACGCCGTGGTGCAGCTCCCGCTGGTGATGCGCACCTTCCACCGCTACTCGCCGGACGACCTCACCCGGAGCTGCGCTCACCACCGCGAGCTGGTAGCCGCGCTGCGCGCCCACGACGGGACGTGGGCCGAGTCCGTGATGCGCGCCCATGTGCTGGCGGCCAAGGCCGTCCTGCTCCGCGCCCCCCCGTCCTGACCCCCGAGGAAACGAGGTTCGATGCCTGAGGAAGCCCCCGGCCCGCTCGCCGACCTGCGCGTCGTGGAGATGGGACAACTGCTCGCCGGTCCGTTCTGCGGGCAGCTCCTCGGCGACTTCGGCGCCGAGGTCGTCAAGCTGGAGTCGCCGGGCGCCGGAGACCCGATGCGGCAGTGGGGACGGGAGAAGCCGCACGGCAAGTCGCTGTGGTGGCCGGTCGTCGCGCGCAACAAGAAGTCGGTCACGTGCAACCTGCGGACGGAAGAGGGCCAGGACCTCGCGCGGCGGATCATCGAGAAGGCCGACATCGTCGTCGAGAACTTCCGCCCCGGCACGCTGGAGCGCTGGGGCCTCGACTTCGACCGGCTCCGTGAGGCGAACCCCGGGCTGGTGCTGGTGCGCGTGTCCGGGTTCGGGCAGAGCGGGCCGTACGCGCCGCGCGCCGGATACGGGTCGATCGGTGAGGCGATGGGCGGAATCCGGTACGTGACCGGCGATCCGGGGAAGGCGCCGTCCCGCGCCGGGATCTCGCTCGGCGACTCCCTCGCCGCCGTGTTCGCCACGATCGGCGCGCTCGTCGCCGTCCACCACCGGGAGCGCACGGGACGCGGCCAGGTCGTCGACTCCGCGATCTACGAGGCCGTGCTCGCGATGATGGAGTCCCTGCTCCCCGAGTGGGCCGTGGCCGGTTACCAGCGGGAACGCACCGGCTCCGTGCTGCCGAACGTGTCGCCGAGCAACGTGTACCCGACGAAGTCCGGCGAGATGATCCTGATCGCCGCGAACCAGGACACGGTGTTCGCGCGGCTCGCCAAGACCATGGGACGTCCCGAGCTGAGCGCCGACCCGCGCTTCGCCGGGCACGCCGAGCGCGGTCGGAACATGGCCGAGCTGGACGAGCTGATCGCGGCATGGTCGGCCACCCTCGACACCGAGGCGCTGCTGGACGAGCTGCACGCGGGCGGCGTCCCGGCGGGCCGCATCTACACCGCCAAGGACATGTTCGACGACCCGCACTTCGCCGCCCGCGAGGCGATCGTGCGGCTCGTCCACCCCGACTTCGGCGAACTGCCGATGCACAACGCGTTCCCCAGGCTCAGCGAGACGCCCGGGTCGGTGCGGCACCCCGGCCCGGCGCTCGGCGAGCACAACCGGGAGGTGTACGGCGGCCTCCTGGACCTTTCCGACGACGAGATCGCCGCGCTGACGGAGCGCGGAATCGTCTGACCCACCGGGAGACGGCATGGGATATCGGCTAGGCGTCGACGTGGGCGGCACGTTCACCGACGTGCTGCTCGTGGACGAGGAGACCGGCGTCAGCCACCGGGCGAAGACGGCGTCCACCCCGGCAGACCAGTCCGAAGGCGTCCTGAACGGCATCCGCAAGGTGTGCCGGGACGCGGGGATCGGCCTGCCGGAGGTGGCGCACGTCCTGCACGGCACGACGGTGGCGACGAACGCGATCCTGCAGGGCAGGGGCGCGCGGGTCGGGCTGGTCACGACCGAGGGGTTCCGGCAGGTGCTCCAGATCGCGCGGTCGTTCGTGCCGGGCGGGCTCGCCGGGTGGATCATCTGGCCGAAGCCGGAGCCGCTCGCGAAACTGGAGCACACCGTCGAGGTCCCGGGCCGGATCGGGGCGGACGGCGCGGAGGTCGCACCGCTGGACGAGGACCGCGTCCGGGACGCCCTGCGCCGCCTCGCCGGACAGGGCATCGAGGCCCTCACCATCTCGCTGATCAACTCGTACGCGAACGACGCGCACGAACGGCGGGTCGCGGAGCTGGCGGCGGACGAGCTGCCGGGGATCCCGGTGTCGCTGTCGAGCCGCGTCCTGCCGGAGATGCGGGAGTACGAGCGGACCGTCACGACCGTGGCGAACGGCTACGTCCAGCCCGAGGTGTCCCGGTACGTCCGCAACCTGGACCGTTCCCTCACCGCCAGCGGGATCGAGGCGCCGCTGTCGGTGCTGCGCAGCGACGGCGGGCTGAGCCGCGCCGCGAAGGCGGCCGAGGACCCGGTGGCGCTGCTGCTGTCCGGCCCGGCGGGCGGCGTGACCGGCGCGGTGTGGTTCGCCGAGCAGGCCGGATTCCGCGACTTCCTCACCTTCGACATGGGCGGGACGTCCACCGACGTGGCGCTCGTCCTCGGCGGGCGTCCGCGCATCGGCCGGGAGACGACGGTCGGCGACCTCACCGTGCGCGCGACGAGCGTGGACGTCCGGACGGTCGGCGCGGGCGGCGGCTCGATCGCGCACGTCCCCGAGCTGACGAAGGCGCTGCGCGTCGGCCCGCAGTCGGCGGGCGCCGACCCGGGCCCCGCCGCGTACGGGACGGGCGGCACCGACCCCACCGTGACGGACGCAAACGTCGTCCTCGGCTACCTGCCGCGCGAACTGGCGGGCGGCGAGATAGAACTCGACGTGGAAAGCGCCCGCAAGGCCGTCCGGACGGTGGCCGACGCGATGGGCCTGCCCAGCGTCGAGGCGGCGGCGGCCGGGATCATCGACATCGTCAACGAGAACATGCTCGGCGCGCTGCGGCTGATCAGCGTCCAGCAGGGCTTCGACCCGCGCGAGTTCGCGCTCGTGTCGTTCGGCGGGGCCGGGCCGCTGCACGCCAACGCGCTCGGCAGGCTGACCGGGTCGTGGCCGGTGATCGTGCCGCCGTCGCCCGGCGTCCTCTGCGCCTACGGCGACGCGACGACCTGCGCCCGCGACGAGAGCGCCCGCACGATGGTCCGCCGCTTCTCCACCCTGGACGACGCCGAGCTGCGCGCCGCGCTCCTCGAACTCGCCGACTCCGCCGCGCGGCGGCTGGAGGACGAGGGCGTCCCGCGCGCCGACCAGACCGAGACGTACCAGATCGACCTGCGCTACCACGGGCAGGGCTTCGAGATCCCCGTCGAGGTCGACCGCGCGGCCGTGGACGGCGACCTGCTCGCCGAGCTCGGCGCCGCGTTCGACGCCGAGCACGAGCGGCTGTTCTCGTTCCTGCTCGGCAACGAGCGGGAGGTCATCAACCTGCGGGTGACGGTGAGCGGGCCGCGTCCCGAGGTGGCGTGGCGGACGCTCCCCGAGGGGACCGGCGACCCGTCCGGCGCGCTCGTCCGCGAGACCGAGGTGTGGATGGACGGCGCCACCACGCCCGCCCGCATCTACGACCGTTCCAAGCTGCTCGCCGGGGACGTCGTGACGGGCCCCGCCGTCGTGACGGAGATGGACTCCACGACGCTCGTGCTGCCGGGGCACGCGGCGACCGTCCACCCGAGCGGCAGCCTGCTGATCCGTCCGGTGACCGAGGAGGGCTGATGGCCGAGATCCTGCAGAGCGACACCGAGCCGATCGGCCGGGTCGACATCGACCCGGTCACGCTCGACATCATCGAGAACGCGCTGCGCAACGCGCGCCACGAGATGGACGAGGTGCTGTTCCGCACCGCCCTCTCCCCGGGCATCCGCGAGCAGCACGACGAGTTCCCGCTGATCGCGGACCCGGCCGGGAAGATGGTCGTCGGGCAGTTCGGGCTGTCGGTCCCCGACTTCCTGGACAACTTCGACGGGACGATCGGCGAGGGCGACATCCTCATGACGTCCGACCCGTACGCGTGCGGCGCGGCGATCAGCCACGCGAACGACTGGCTGCTCGTCGTCCCGATCTACCACCGGGGGCGGCTCGTCGGCTGGTCGTCGATGTTCGGGCACATGTCGGACGTCGGCGGCAAGACGCCGTGCTCGATGCCCGCCGACGCCCGCACCATCTACGAGGAGGGCGTGGTCGTCCCGCCGTTCAAGCTGTACGAGGGCGGCGAGCTGAACGAGGACGCGCTGCGCATCATCCTCAACCAGGTCCGCATGCCCGACTGGAACCGCGCCGACCTGAACGGCCTCGTCGCGGCGTGCACGACGGCGGCGCGGCGCGTCCGGGAGCTGTGCGACCGGTTCGGCGTGGAGACGTACCTGTCCGCGCTGGACGCCCTGCTCGACCGCAACTACCAGGCGATGAAGGTCCTCCTCGCCGCCCTGTTCGAGGACGGCAGGACGCTGGAGTTCGCCGACTACATCTGCGACGACGGCTGCGGCTACGGCCCCTACGAGCTGAAGATCTCCCTCACCCGGCACGGCGAGAAGGTCCACCTCGACTTCTCGCACGCCGCGCCGCAGGCCGTGGGCCCGGTGAACTACTTCATCAACGAGAACCTCGTCCGGATGTTCTTCGGGATCTACGTGATCACCGTGGCGGACCCGCAGATCCTCTGGAACGACGGCTTCTACCCGCTGATCGACGTCACGATCCCCGAGGACTCGTTCTGGAAGCCGCGCCACCCCGCCGCGCTGAACGCCCGCAACCACGGCATCGGCCGCGTGTTCGACCTGTTCGGCGGGCTGCTCGGGCAGACCAACCCCGACATCCTGAACGCGGCCGGGTTCTCCTCGTCGCCGCACTTCATGTACTCGGGGCACTACACGTCCGGGGAGCGGGCGGGCGAGTGGTTCCAGCTCTACTCGATCGGGTTCGGCGGCGTGCCGGGACGCCCGGTCGGCGACGGCCCGGACGGGCACTCGCTCTGGCCGTCGTTCGTCAACATCCCCTGCGAGTACCTGGAGTCGTACTACCCGCTGCGCGTCGAGCGGTGGGAGACGATCGCCGACTCCGGCGGCGCGGGACTGCACCGGGGCGGCAACGGCGTGGACGTCGCCTACCACTTCGAGGAGCCCGGCACGATCGCGATCCACGACGACCGCTGGCTCACCTACCCGTGGGGCGTGAACGGCGGACGTCCCGGCGAGCGGGGCCGCAAGTGGATCGACCGCGCGGACGGGACGCGGGAGGTGCTGCCCAGCAAGATCCACGACGTCCCGGTCGCGCCGGGCGACGTGCTCCACTTCGTGACGTGGGGCGGCGGCGGATGGGGCGACCCGCTGGCCCGTCCGGCCGAGCTGGTCGCGCTTGAGGTGCTGCGCGGGCTCGTCACCCCGGACGGCGCCCGCGACGGCTACGGCGTCGTCTGCTCCGAGGACGGCGTGCTCGACGCGGCCGCGACCGAGGCGCTCCGCGCCGAGAAGGCGGCCGAGCGGACGGAGGTCCCGGTGTTCGACATGGGCCCGCCGCTCCCGGAGATCCTCGCCAACTGCGAAGCGGAGACGGGACTGCCCGCGCCCCGCCCGCCGGTCGACGTGCGGTCAGCGGAGGCGCTGCGGAGATGACCGATCTCGCGGCTGATTATCGCGAGTCCGGGTTCGCCGGACGGGTCGGGTGCGGGCGGTCGCCGGCGGTGCTGGTGGTCGATCTCGTCCGCGCCTACCTGGTGGACGGCTCGCCGCTGCGCGCCCCCGTCGAGGACGCGGCCGCCGCGTCCGTGACGCTGATCGGCGCGGCACGGGCGGCGGGCCTGCCCGTGCTGTTCACCCGCGTCGCCTACCGGCCGGGAAGCGCGGACGGCGGCCTGTTCCGCCGCAAGATCCCCGCTCTGCGCGTGTTCGAGGAGGGGAGCCCCCTCGGCGAGTTCGCCGAGGGGGCCGCCCCCGCCCCGGGCGAGACCGTCGTCACGAAGCAGTACGCGAGCGCGTTCCACGGGACGTCGCTGTCCGCGACGCTGACGTCGTCCGGGATCGACACGCTGCTGATCTGCGGGCTGACGACGAGCGGGTGCATCCGGGCGACGGCGACCGACGCGCTCCAGCACGGGTTCCGCCCGCTGGTCGTGGACGACGCCTGCGGCGACCGCGACCGCCGCCTGCACGAGGCGAACCTCCTGGACCTGCACGCCAAGTACGCCGACGTCCTGTCCCTGGACGAGGCGCTCACCACGATCACGGAGGTGCCCGGCCGATAGGCTCCCTCGGATGGAGGACGAGGACGGGACGCTTCCGGCCGCGGGCGACATGGAGCCCCGGCGGGTCCACGCGGCGCTGACCCTCCTCGCGGACGGCGGTTGGTGGACGCTCGCGGACCTCGTCCGGGAGACCGCCGCGCCCCGCCGCTCCGTGGAGGCGCTGCTCGCGAGCCTGGAGGTGGAGCGCGCGGGCGACCGGTTCCGCCTGACGGGCGACGTCGGTGAACTGCTGCGGTACCGGCCGTTCACCCCCGCCGACCCGGTGGAGCACCTGCTGCCCGACCACGCCGAGGTGGTCAAGCGGATGGCGGAGCTGATCGCGGGGGCGCCGCGCGGGCGGCACGTCCTCGACCACGTCGCCGCGACACCGGACACGGTGGTGCGGCGGGCGCTGCTGCTCGGCGCGCGGTTCTGGCTGCCCGGCACGCGGCTGCTGTGCGTCGGCGACCACGACCTGACCTCGCTCGCGGTCGGGCTCGTCCACCCGGAGGTCGAGTCCCTGGTCGTGGACGTGGACGAGCGCATCCTCGCCTACATCGACGCCCGCGCCGCCGAGCTGGGGCTGCGGGTCTCGGCGCGCTGGGCCGACCTGCGGCTGGGGCTCCCGCCTTCGGCCTCCGAGTACGCCGACCTGGCGATCACCGACCCGCCCTACACGCCGGACGGCGTCGGGCTGTTCGTGGCGCGCGCCGTGCAAGGGCTGCGCGAGCAGGCGCGCGGGCGCGTCCTCCTCGCGTACGGGGCGAGCGACCGGACGCCCGCGCTGGCGCTGAAGGTGCAGAACGCGCTGCGCGACCTGAACCTGGTGTCCGAGGCCATCTACCCGGACTTCAACCGGTACCACGGCGCGGAGGCCATCGGCTCGGCCGCCGACCTGTACGTGCTGCGTCCCACGGCGAAGAGCCTGCCCGCCGCGTCCGCCCGCGCCGACCGGTTCGGCGCCGCCATCTACACGCAGGGCCCGCAGGCGGTCGAGTCGCGGGACCGGTTCGCGCCCTCGGCGGACGACCTGGCGGGCCTCCGCCCGGACGTGCTGGTCGGCGACTGGCCTAAGCCGGTGCTGCCCGGCGTGCCGCGCGCCCGGCTGAGCACCTGGCTGGCCAAGCCCTACGCGGCGCGGACGCGCGAGGTCGCCGTGGCGCTGCCCGCCGGGATGGAGCGGGCGCTCGTCCGCGTGCTGCTGGCGGCGCGGGCCGAGCGGGTGCGGGTCGTGCTGGCCGAGCCGCCGGACGTGACGCAGGTCGCGGCCGTGCTGGAGCCGGTGTTCGAGGTGACGGCGGACGGTCCCGTGGTGGAGGCCGTCCGAAGGCCGCCGGACGACGATTCCGCGCGGCGCGTCCTGCGGGCGGTGCTGGAGCGGGCGCACGGCAAGGTCGCCAACACCTGGCGGGACGCACTGATCGACGTCCGGCCGGGTCTGACGAAGCGGCAGGCCCGCGCCCTCGCCGCCGACGCCGCGCCCTGGTCCCGGGACGTGACGCCCCTCGAACTGCCGCTCCACCGCCTGCGCGAACTACCGGACGCCGTCCGCGCCTCCCTGTCGTCCTAGAGCGGTGGGGATCAGTCGGTCGACGGGAGAATGCGCTTTGGATCACTTCCCGGGGGGAAGAACGCGAGGTGACTCGGGTCGCGTTCATTGTCGTGATCTTCACGCCAACCGACCGCGCCGGTGACTACATAGTCCCGAGTCCCCGCTGATTCCAGGATCAGCACCCGATAGTCGCGGCCGGAGTTCCCGGTCTCCGCAATAGTCTGCTGGTGCTCCTTTTGCGTGGCGCACCTAATGATGATTCCGTCCCGATAGTCGATGCGGGTCTTGAGGCCTTCCACGGGCTTGAACAGGATATCGATCCTCGACTGACGGCCCCCGTCGGTCCGGGCTCTCAGCAAGAGTTGGCTGTGGCTGACGGTGTAGGCCCATACGGAAAATGGACGGTCGGAGCGGAACAGCTCTCTGCCCGGTGCGAAATCCTGGTCCCTGTTAAGCCATGCCTCTGATGGTGATTGCACGATTGTAATTCTATGGGCTGCTATGAAGGCAGGATGGTGGCCAGGGTGCGCAGGGTGTGTTCGCCGCACGGGTCGTCGTCCGTGCTGCACGGCAGGACGGCGATCTCGTCCACCGGGTAGGAGGCGAGCCGTTCGGCTACCTCGTCAGCCGGGCCGATCGCCGCTACCGCGTGCACCAGGTCGTCCGGGACGGCCGCGAGCAGCTCCGCCGGGTGCGGGCGGGTCCGTGCGAACGCGACCACGTCCGCGAACCCGGCCGCCTCGAACATCTCCGCGTAGCCGGGCGCGCCGAGGTAGCCGACGACCGCGCGGCGCACCTGTTCACGGGCCCGCGCGCCGCCGTCCACGGCCACCGGCACCCAGGCCGCGACCGGCGGGGCCGCCGTGTCCAGCGCGGCGGACTCGTCCCGGAGCCGCGCGGCGAGCCGTCCCGCCGAGGCCGCCGTGACGAGGCTGACCACCATCCGGTCGGCGTGCCGGGCGGCGACCCGGATCGCGGCCGGGCCGAACGCGGCGATCGTGATCGGCGCGCGCGGCGCGGGCAGCCGCAACCGGTAGTCGTGGACGCGGACGACCGTCCCGTCGAGGTCGGCCCGGCCCCCGGCGAGCAGCGTCCGCACGGCGGTCGCGGACTCGGCCAGCGCGGCGGGCGGGTCGCGCCGCTCGCGGCCGTGCCAGCGCTCCACGACGTGCGGGCTGGAGCTGCCGAGCGCCACCCCGACCGCGCGCCCGGTCAGGTCGGCCAGCGACGCCGCGCCCATCGCGATCATCACCGGGTCGCGGACGGCGACCGGCAGCGGCCCCGGCGTCAGCGCGATCGCGGACGTCCGCGCGGCGACGGCGGTCGCGAGCGCGAACGCGTCGTAGGTCGCCATCTCGCCGATCCACAGTTCCGGAAAGCCGAGCGCGTCGGCGTGGACGGCGGTACCGAGCGCCTCGCCGGGCGGCCGGTCCTGCCAGAACCCCAGCGACACCGACAGCCTCATCGCGTCCTGCCTTTCTCCGTACGGGGGCGGGTGCCGCGGACCTCCAGGCCGCCGTCGCTCGGGAGGACGGCGCCCGTCATGAAGCGCGAGTCGCGCGGGTCGGCGAGCAGGGTGTACAGCCCGGCGTGGTCGGCCGGGTCGCTGACGAAGCCGAGCGGGATGTGCCGGGCCAGGCCGTCCGGTTCGAGGCGGCGCGCGGCGGTGCCGAGGGCGGACAGGCCGCCGAGCGCCGTGCGGGTCGCGCCCGGCGCGACGCCGTTCACCCGGACGTCCGGCGCCAGCTCGTGCGCGAGCTGCCGGATCAGCCCGACGACCGCGTGCTTGGACGCCACGTACAGCACTCCGCCGCCGCCCGCGTACAGGCCGCTGGACGACACCGTGAGAATGACCGTCCCGCCGCTGTACCGCAACGCCGGGAGGGCGGCCCGCACGCCCAGCAGGTAGCCGAGCACGTTCGTCTCGAACAGTTCCGTGAATCCGGCGGCGACGCGTTCGGCGTCGAGGTCCTCGAAACGGGCCGAGTAGTCGTAGACGCCCGCGTTGCCCACGTAGACGTCGAGCCGTCCGTGGACGTCGAGGGTGCGGGCCACCGACGCGGTGTGCGCGGCGGGCGTCCGGACGTCCCCGACCTCGACCGCCACCCGGTCGCCGTGGTCGCGGACGAGCGCGGCGGCCCGGTCCGCGTCGCGTTCCAGGACGCCGACCCGCGCCCCCTCCGCCACATAGCGGTCGACGACCGCGCGGCCGATGCCGCTGCCGCCGCCGGTCACCAGCGCGACCCGTCCGGCGAGCCGTCCTTCCGTCATCGCTCGTCCCTTAGAAGAAGGTGTTGATGTTCTTGGCGGGGAGCACGGCGTGCCGCAGGACGACGAGCCGCCGCGCGATGCGCAGCCCGCCGTCCGGGACGCGGCGCAGGACGTCCTCGCGCCGCCCGTAGAGCGTGGCCGCGTCCACGTCCCCCTGGCCCCGATAGTTCACGACGACCGAGCGTACGAGCAGCTCACCGGCCGTCTCGCCGTCCTCGACCTCGATGTTCGACACGACGTGGAGGTGGCGGGTCGCCGGGTCCTCGGCCCAGGCGGTCGGCGCGGTGAAGCGGGTGACGCGGCGGCGGAGGTCGTCCAGGGTGTCGTCGAAATACGCCATCCGGGACGGCGCGTACGTCCCTTCCCTATCCGACCTTCCGCGGTTCTCGACGCCCGGCACCCAGTAACGCGCGTCCTCGGTGAAAAGGCCGAGCCATTCCGGATAGCGCTCCTCGTCGAGCAGCCGCGCTTCGTACGCGAGGAAGGTCTGCACCTCCCAGTACGTCTCCGGCGAGGTCATGACGGCACCTCGTCCCACGTCCCGGCGCGCAGCAGTTCCGACCAGCGCCGGTAGAACGCCCGCTGATTGGCGTCGTTCACCTGGCCGCGATGGACGTTGCCGGGCAGTTCCGGGTGCTCGACCGCCGTGTCGGAGCCGAGCCCGTAGTAGAGCCGCTGCCGCCGCGTCACCACGCCCTGGTTGGAGCGGGTCGCCAGTTCCCAGTTCTCGCCGTCGTCCATCTCGAAGACGCCGGACGGGGAGAACGTCATCATCGCGCCCTTCCGCCAGGCGTCCTTCACCTCCTCGGGCGCGTCGCGGTTCACCAGCACCCACGTGCGCAGCTCCGTCCGGTGCGGGCCTTTCGGCTGCCACGTCCGGAACGTGTTCTGGCCGGGCAGGAACGAGAAGTTCGGGAACACGTTCACCGAGCTGATCGAGCCGACCATCCGCGCCCGCAGCGGTCCGAGCCGGTCGGCGAACCGCGCCTCGTTCGCGCGCAGGTAGTCGATGATCCGCCGGTCCCCGAGCGTCGCCGCGTTGCCGACGCCGTCGAGGTTGAACTCCCAGCAGTGGCCGTTGACGTTGACGTGGTAGCTCTCGGCCCCGTCCCCGCCGAGCTCGGCGACGCCCCGGCCGAGCATCGCCTCGGCGCCGGACGCGTGCGTCCACCCGGCGTGCAGCGCGTCCCCGGCGAAGTTCTCCGCCGCGATCTTCCAGTTGCAGTCCAGGACGGACGTGATCGAGCCCCCGGCGAACTCTGTCCCGCCCTCGTCGTTGTCCAGCATGACGTCGAGGTAGAAGGCGAAGTCGCCGAGATAGTCGCGCAGGGGCGGCGCGTCCGGGTCGAACGTGGCGAACACCAGGCCCTTGTACGTGTCGAGCTGCGCGACGGGCGTGAGCCCCAGTCGGGAGCGGTCGAACGTGGGCTCGCGTCCGAACGCGGCGGACTCGTGGACCCCGGCGAGCCGTCCGTCCAGGTCGAAGGACCAGCCGTGGTAGTTGCACACGAACCCGCGCGCGGTGCCCGCCTCGGCGGTGCAGACGCGGTTGCCCCGGTGCGGGCAGCTGTTCAGGTAGGCGCCGATGGAGCCGTCCCGCCGCCGGACGACTAGGACGTGGTCCTCGCCCATCCAGGTGGTGAGGAACGAGCCGGGCTTCGGCAGCTGCGACTCGTGCGCGACGAACAGCCAGCAGCGGGCGAAGATCCGCGCCAGCTCCAGCTCGTAGACGTCCCGGTCCCAGAAGACGCGGCGGTCGAGCCAGCCGTCGTCCAGGTCGCGGAGCGCCAGCAGATCATCCTTCATGGGAACCCCTGATGTAGGCGACGACCCGGCCGTCCTCCACGGCCGCCGGATGGACGGCGAGCGCCCTGGTCGCCGGGAAGCACAGCGCCTCGCCCGTCGCGAGGTCGAACTCCGCCCAGTGGACGGGGCACACGACCCGGCGTCCCTCCAGGTCGCCTTCGCTGAGCGACGCCTCGGCGTGGGTACAGGTGTCGGCGGTGACGTGGAACGTTCCGTCGACGTTGGCGACGAGCAGCGGGCCCGCCTCCGGGACGACCACGCGCAGCATCCGGCCGGGCTGGACGTCGTCCGCCGCGCACAGGACGACGCGGCACCCCGCGCTCGTCACGTCAGCGGACATCGGCGGCCTCCAGCGGGACCAGCTCCGCGAACCCGAGGCCCGTGATCCACTCCGGGACGGCCTCGTAGCCGATCACGTCGCCCCGGCACGGGCCCACCGCCGACATCGCGGCGACGAACGTCCGGACTTCGAGCGCGCCGTTGCCCGCCTCGGAGAGGATCTCCGCGTCGTCCAGCCCGGCCAGCGCGGTGGTGTCCCCGGCCGCGACGAGATCGAGCACCTTCCGGTCGAAGCCGGTGTTGAGGCGGCCCATCTCGGCCGTCCCCACCCAGTGGCTGATGCCGCCGCTGCCGATCACCGCGACGCGCTCGTCCGGCCCGGCCGCCTCGACCGCCTCCCGGACCGCCGCCCCGGCGCGGGCGGCGCGCGGCAGCGGCAGCAGCGGCTCCACCCCGCACGCCAGGTAGACGGGGATCAGCGGCAGCTCCAGCGGCGCCGCGACGAGTTGGTACGGCAGGACGACGGAATGGTCGGCGGTGAACGTCGGCGCCACCGCCCAGTCGACGCCGTTGCGGTGGCCGTGCGCGGCGATGTGCCGGGCGAGCGGCGCGTTGTCCGGCAGCGGGCCGCGGCGCAGGCCGGGCAGCCGTTCGACCGGGCCGTCCAGGTCGCCGGTCGCGATCAGCAGCTGCGGCAGGCAGCCCGGGCCGAACAGGATGTAGTGGTCCGTCCCGAAGATCACGACGGTGGTCGGGTCGAGCGCCGCGAGCCGCCGCGCCACCTCCGCGTACGCCGCGTGGACGCGGTCGCGCACGGCGGCGGGCGGCGCGTCCGGATGCGTGAGCATCATCGGGTCGTGGGGCAGCACGAAGCCGCCGACGACGGTGCCCATGGTCAATCTCCTTTCGTGTCGCCGCGCATCCGGGCCAGGTAGGCCGGGGTGCCGCGCTCGCCGTCGGGGGCGAGCATCAGCCAGAACCCCCACACCAGCATCGGGTTCGCGCCCCGGGCGGCGAGGCCGCGGACGTCCCGTCCGGTCAGCAGGGCCAGCTCGTCGCCGGTCAGCCGGTAGCGCGCGGCGAACCGGTCGGGCTCCCCGGTGAACGCCTCGCGGGCCCGCCGGTCGACGTTCAGGTCGTAGAGCGCCTTCTCGATCCCTTCCGCGCTCACGGCAGCCGCCTGGCGAAGTCGCTCACGAGGGATGTGAAGGCGTCCGGGCGTTCGAGCTGGACCCAGTGGCCGCAGTTGCCGAAGACGTGCAGTTCGGCGTCCGGGATGGCGCGGGCGAGCCGCCAGCCGAGCTCGACCGGGATGACCCTGTCCTCGCGTCCGTGGACGACGAGCGCGGGCTTCTCGATCGTGCGGAGCCTGTCCTCGGGGACGCCCTTGACCTGCGTGTCCGCCGGGCCCGGCTCGGGGATCAGCTTGCGGAATGCGTCCTGCGCGCCGGGACGGGCGCTCGCCTCGTACCGCGCCTTCACCATCTCGTCCGTGACGAGGCTCTGGTCGTACGGGAACAGGCGCAGGATGCGGCGCATCTCGTCGAGGTCGGGCTCGTAGTGCCAGCCCGCGCGCAGCCCCTCCGTCATCGTGAACGTCCCGGCGGGCGTGCCGAGCAGGACGAGCCCGTCCACCCGGGACGCGTCGCGCAGCGTCGCGGCGAGCGCCAGCCCGCCGCCGAAGCTGTTGCCGACGAGCAGCGCGGACGGGACGTCCACCGCGTCCAGGAACTCGAACAGGTGCCGCACCCAGAGCTTGATGCCGTAGGCCGCGCCGTCCAGGGCGCGCGTCCCGCCGAACCCGGCGATGTCGGGGGCGAGGACCCGGTGCCCGGACGCGGCCAGCGCGGGCAGCGCGCCCGCCCAGTTCGACCACGCCGACACGCCGGGGCCCGAACCGTGCAGCAGCACGACGGGCCGCCCGGTCCCGGCCTCGTGGTAGGCGGTCTCGTGCCCGGCCGCGACGACCGTCCGGACCCGGGCGGCCGCGGCGAGGAGCCGACCGTCCACTGCGTCCTCCTATTCATTCGATCGATCAATTGAATAATTGATACGGACGCTAGCAGCCGGTCCGGCGCGCTGTAAAGCCGATCGGTCGGCCGATCGGCCGGTCGGCTAGCATCGGGCCGTGACGCAGGAGAACACGGCGCCGCCCGCGGACAACCGCCGGCGGCCAGGACGCAGGCCCGGCAGCCGCAGCGGAGACTGGGAGGCGAAGCGCCGCCGGATCCTGGACGTCGCCGCCGACGTCTTCTTCGTCCGCGGCTACGAGCGGGGCACCACCAAGGAGATCGCCGAGCGGGCCGGGATGAGCCAGCCGACGATCTACCACTACGTGGGCTCGAAGGAAGTCCTGATGTCGGAGATCGCGCGCCAGGTCGACCGCGACTTCACCGCCGCGCTGGACGAGGCCCTCGCCGTCCCCGCCGACCCGGCGACCCAGCTCCGCCGCGTCATCGACGCGTTCGTCCGCTCCCTCGCGATCAACCAGCGCACGTTCGCCGTGTACTGGAAGGAGTTCCGCTCGCTGCCGAAGGACGTCGGCCGCGAGGTCAGCGGGCACGAGCGCGACTTCGTCGTCCGGGTCGAGGAGGTCGTGCGGCGGGCGCAGGACGAGGGCGTCCTGCCCGCCGGGCACCCGACCCGCGTCGTCAGCGAGGGCATCCTCGGGATGATGAGCTGGATGCACTGGTGGTACAAGCCGGACGAGTTCGACGCCGGCCAGGTGTCCAGCGCCTTCTGCGACCTGATCGGGCTGCCCGCCGCGTCCGCGGACTGACCCGGCGCGCGGCTATGCGTGCGTGACGAGGACCTCCGGGCGCTCCACGCAGTCGGCGACGAAGCGCAGGAAGCCGCCCGCGACCGCCCCGTCGCAGACGCGGTGGTCGAACGCGCAGGTGAGCTGCACGACCCGGCGGAGCCGGACCTCGCCCTCGAACGCCCACGGCCGCTCGACGATCCGGCCGACGCCGAGCATCGCGGCCTCGGGGTGGTTGATGATCGGGTCGGCGCCGTCCACGCCGAAGACACCGTAGTTGTTGAGGGTGAACGTCCCGCCGGTGAGGTCGGCGGGGGCGAGGCGGCCGTCGCGGGCCGCCTCCGTCCGCTCGCGCAGCCTCCCGGAGAGTTCGGCGAGGGTGAGGCGGTCGGCGTCCCGGACGACGGGCACGACGAGCCCGCGCCCGGTCTGCGCGGCGAACCCGAGGTGCACGTGCGGAAGCCGGACGATCTCCTCGCGCTCCATGTCCACGTAGGCGTTGAGCTCGGGGAACCGGCGCAGCCCGGCGACGCAGATCCGGGCGAAGAGGGCGAGCAGGCCGACCCGCGCGTCCGGGTCCGCCTTGTTGATGGACTCCTTGAGCTCCACCAGCCGGGTGGCGTCGGCGTCCACCCAGGTGCTCGCGTCGGGGATCTCGCGGCGGCTGCGCGACAGCTTCTCCGCCGCCGCGCGCAGCGGCCCCTTCAGCGGGACGCGCACCGCGCCGTCCTGCGCTTCCGCCGGTGCGGGCGGCTGGGCAGCGGTGATGGCGGCCTCGACGTCGCGGCGGAGGACGATGCCGCCCGGCCCGGTCGGCGGCACCGCGGCGACGTCGATGCCGTGCTCGCGCGCGAGGCGCCGCACCATCGGCGAGATGACGCGGGGCGCGTCCGGCCGCCCGCGCGGTACGGGGGTCCCCGCGGACGGCCGGACGTCGTTCCGGCGGGTGGTGGCGCGGCGGCGGCGTCCGGCGGGGCGGGACGGGCCCGTCCCGTAGCCGACCAGCACGTTCCCCGAGCCGGCCTCCTCGGAGTGCGGCTCCGCCGAGCCCTCGACGGCGACGGCGATGAGCGGTTCGCCGACGCCGACGACCGTCCCGGCCTCGCCGTACAGCCGGGTGACCGTCCCCGCGATCGGGACGGGCACCTCGACGGCGGCCTTCGCGGTCTCCACCTCGACCACCGCCTGGTCGACGGTGACGACGTCGCCGACCGCGACCTTCCACTCGACGACCTCGGCCTCCGTCAGCCCCTCGCCGAGGTCGGGCAGCCGGAAGACCTGTTCGGCCAGGGTCGCGGTCACGCGGCACCGTCCAGGTCGAGGTGGCGGGTGTCGGGCTCGTCGTCGCGCTGGAGCCGGTCGAGCGCGTCCAGGATCCGGTCGACGCCGGGCAGGTGGTGGCGCTCCAGCATCGGCGGGGGATAGGGGATGTCGAACCCGGTCACGCGCAGCACGGGCGCGGCCAGGCTGTGGAAGCAGCGCTCCTGGACGCGCGCCGCGATCTCCGCGCCGACGCCCGCGAACCCGGCCGCCTCGCTGATCACGACGCACCGCCCGGTCCTGCGGACGGACGCCGCGACGCCGCCGTCGTCGAACGGGACGACCGTCCGCAGATCGACGACCTCCAGGTCCCAGCCCTCGGCGGCCGCCGCCTCCGCCGCCTCCAGCGCGACCGGCACGGACGGCCCGTAGGCGACGAGCGTCGCGTCCGCGCCGGGGCGCCGCACCTCCGAGCGCCCGAACGGCGCGGTGCGCGCGGGGAGCGCGACGTCCTTCTTCGACCAGTACAGCTTCTTCGGCTCCATGAAGATGACGGGGTCGGGGTCGTCGATCGCCTCGCGCAGCAGGGAATAGGCGTCGTCCACGGTGGCGGGCGTGACGACCTTCAAGCCCGGGGTGTGCGCGTAATAGCCTTCGCTGGAATCGCAGTGGTGCTCGACGCTGCCGATCCCGCCGCCGTAGGGGATGCGGATGACGATCGGCAGCTCGACCCGGCCGCGCGTCCGGTTGCGCATCTTCGCGACGTGCGACGCGATCTGCTCGAACGCCGGATAGGCGAACGCGTCGAACTGCATCTCGATGACGGGACGGAACCCGCCCATCGCCATTCCGACCGCGAACCCGGTGATGCCCGCCTCGGCGAGCGGGGTGTCGAAGCACCGGTCGTCGCCGAACTTCGCGGCGAGCCCGTCGGTCACCCGGAACACGCCGCCGAGCGCGCCGACGTCCTCCCCGAAGACGAGGACGCGCTCGTCCGCCGAGATCGCGTCCCCGAGCGCCGCGTTGATCGCCTGCGCCATGGTCACGGGCGCGGGGGCGGGTCCCGTCACGACGGCACCTCCTCGGCTTCGAGTTCGTCCCGCAGGAACGCGCGCTGCTCGTCCAGCTGCGGGGTCGGCGTGCGGTAGACGTGCTCGAACAGGTCCAGCGGCGCCGGGCGGGGGTCGGCGTTCAGCGCGGCGCGGGTCCGGGCGGCGACGTCCTCGGCCTCGGCGGCGGCCGCCGCGACGTCCTCGTCGGTGAGGTGCCCGCGCCGCCGCAGGTACGCCTCCAGCCGGGCGATCGGGTCGCGGCGCCGCCATTCCGCGGGCTCGGAGTCGGCGCGGTACCGGGTCGCGTCGTCGGCGTTCGTGTGCGATTCGAGCCGGTAGGTGTGCGCCTCGACGAGGAACGGCCCGTGGCCGGAGCGCGCGTGCTCGACGGCGGCGGCCAGCACCGCGAGAACGGCGACCGGGTCGTTCCCGTCCACCCTTTCGGAACGGATTCCGTACCCGACGCCTTTGTACGCCAGGGAAGGCGCGGCGGTCTGCCGCTCCAGCGGGACGGAAATGGCGTACCCGTTGTTCTGCACGAAGAAGACGGCGGGCGCCTTGAACACCGCCGCGAAATTCAGGGCCTCGTGGAAGTCGCCCTCGCTCGTCCCGCCGTCGCCGACGCAGGCGAGCGCGACGCGCCCGGTCCCCTTGCGCTGCTCGGCGTAGGCGAGCCCGGCGGCGTGGACGGTCTGCGTCGCGAGCGGCGTGCACTGCGGCGCCACCCGGTGGCGGTGCGGGTCGTAGCCGCAGTGGGCGTCCCCGCGCAGCAGAGAGAGGGCCTCCGCCGGGTCGATGCCGCGCGTCACCAGCGCCACCGACTCGCGGTAGGTGGGGAACAGCCAGTCGCCGTCCTCCAGGGCGAGCACCGCGCCGACCTGGCACGCCTCCTGCCCGTGGCTGGACGGGTACACCGCGAGCCTGCCCTGCTTGGTCAGCGCCGTGGCCTGCGCGTCGAAGCGGCGTCCGACGACCATCGCGCGGTAGGCGCGGCGCAGCAGGTCGGGGCCGGGCGCCGGGTAGCGGGGCCGCGGCCGGGCCGCCGCGCCCGCGTCGGTGAGGAACCGGACGGGCCGCGCCGAGGGCAGCAGCGACCCGGGGCCGCCGTCGGACGCCCTGCCGTCGGACGCCCTGCCGCCGGACGCCTTGCCGTCGGACGCCCGGCCGTCGAACCGGACGTCCGTCATCGCCGTACTCCCCTCATCGGCTCCTGCCCTCCTCAACCAGACGGTGGTAGGAATATGAATCAGGATTGCCATAAGTCTCAATAGCTACACTGATTTGCGGACATCTGGTCGAAACAAGGGGTCAGGATGGACCAACTGTCGTTCGAGCCGCCGTCCGGCCTCGCTCCGGTCGGACGTTCGGCCGCGCCGCTGGACGACGTCGACCGCGCGATCCTGCGGGAGCTGGAGGCCGACGGGCGGCTGTCCATGCGCGGCCTCGCCGAGCGGGTCAGCGTCTCCCGCTCCAGCGTCTACGCGCGGGTGGAGCGGATGGTCGCGGACGGCGTGATCACCGGGTTCACCGCCCGCGTCGACCCCGTCCGGGCCGGGCTCGGCACGTCCGCGTACGTCCTGATCAGCATCGAGCAGCACTCCTGGCGCGAGGTGACCGAGCGGCTGCGCAAGGTCCCCTACATCCAGCACCTGGCGTTCGTCGGGGGCGACGTCGATGTGATCGTACTGGTCCGCACGCCCGACAACGGCACGCTGCGGGACGTCGTCCTCGCGCGGATCCACGCGGTCGAGGGCGTCCGCTCGACGCGCACCTGGCTCATCTTCGACGAGGCGACGGGCGGCGGCAGGCTGCACTGATCAACGGCGCCGATCAACGGCGCCGAACCGCAGATGTTGCCGACCGTTCCGCCATTCTCCAGAAGATGTTGACGATTTCGTTGGACGTTTTGGACCGGTTCGGCTTCCGGCCTGCGGTGGTCATATGACGCGCCGGCCGCCATTCGGCGGCCGGCCGGTGCACAAGCCTTGCCCGGGCCGCGGACTTAGGGTTAACGTTCAACTACCAGATAGGAAAGTTTCCTATCAGATGGAGTCCGCATGCCCCGCTCCCCTCCATCGCCGGTGACACGGCCGTGCCGTCCCCTGGAGCCGCGGCGCTCCCCGGTCCCGGCGGCAGCCGGACCGTCCACGCCGCGGGCCGACCGGCCCGAACCACCCCGACCGCCCCCGCACGGCCACGCACCGCGAGAACGCGAGGAAATCGACCACCCCAGAACGCAAGGACCCCCCGCATGAAGAAATCAACGCGCAAGCTCGCCGCCGTCACGGCCGGCGTCGGAATCGCACCGCTGGTCGCCGTCGTCCTCCCCGCCACGGCGGCCCTCGCGCACGGCTACGTCTCGGCGCCGCTCAGCCGCCAGGCGCAGTGCGCGCAGAAGATCGTCCAGTGCGGAGCGATCCAGTACGAGCCGCAGAGCGTCGAGGGCCCGAAGGGCCAGCGGACGTGCAGCGGCGGCAGCCGGTTCACCGAGCTGAACGACGACAGCAAGCCGTGGAAGGTCACGACCGTCGGCCGGACCGTCAGCTTCACCTGGACGTTCACCGCCCGGCACCGCACCTCGAACTACGAGTACTTCGTCGGCGGCCAGAAGGTCGCCACCGTGGACGGCGGGAACACCCAGCCCCCGGCCACCGTGACCCACTCGGTCAACCTCGGCGGCTTCAGCGGCCGGCAGAAGGTGCTGGCCGTCTGGAACATCGCGGACACCGCCAACGCCTTCTACGCCTGCGTCGACGTCAACATCCAGTAATGCGCCGATTCTTGCCCCTGCTCGGGGCCGTGCTGCTCACGGCGGGCACCGCGTCCGCCGTCCTGCCGACCGCGTCCGCCTCCGCCGCGGACTGCGCCGCCGCCTGGAACGCGTCCAGCGTCTATACCGGCGGCGCGAAGGTGTCCTACGGCGGGCACAACTGGTCGGCGAAATGGTGGACGCAGAACGAGAAGCCGGGAGGCGGCACGATCGTGTGGGCCGACCAGGGAACCTGCGGCCCCGCCGATCCCCCCGACGACCCCGGAGATCCCGGCGACCCCGGAAACTCCGCGGATTTCGTGGTGAGCGAAGCCCAGTTCAACCAGATGTTCCCGAGCCGGAATTCGTTCTACACCTACCAGGGGCTCACCGCGGCGATGGCCGCGTATCCCGCGTTCGCCAACACCGGGAGCGACACCGTCAAGAAACAGGAGGCGGCCGCGTTCCTGGCGAACGTGAACCACGAGACCGGCGGGCTGGTCTACATCGTGGAGCAGAACACGGGCAACTACCCGCATTACTGCGACGCGAGCCAGCCCTACGGCTGCCCCGCCGGGCAGGCGGCCTACTACGGCCGCGGGCCCATCCAGCTCAGCTGGAACTTCAACTACAAGGCCGCGGGCGACGCGCTCGGAATCGACCTGCTGCACAACCCGTGGCTGGTCGAACGGGACGCGGCCGTGTCGTGGAAGACCGCGCTGTGGTACTGGATGACCCAGAACGGCCCCGGCACCATGACCCCGCACAACGCGATGGTCAACCAGCGCGGATTCGGTGAGACGATCCGCAGCATCAACGGCAGCCTGGAATGCAACGGCGGAAACCCGTCCCAGGTGCAGAGCAGGGTGAACGCCTACAAGAGGTTCACCGAACTCCTCGGCGTCCAGCCCGGCGGCAATCTGACCTGCTGACCGGATGCAGCGGACGCGCCTCATCCGGACGCATCGCCGAAAAGGACCCGCGCACGGCCACCGCCGTGCGCGGGTCTCTTCGTTTCTGGGTCAGCGGCCGTTCGCGGGGACGTAGAGGCGGATGTCGTCGACGTATGCCTCGCCCTCGTAATAGTTAAGGTGCGGGTCGCCGATGATGAACGAGTCCGGATAGGCCGAGCCCTTCGGCCAGGCGTGCTCGGTGGTGTACGTCCCGGCGGGGCCCCGATGGACGAGCCGCCGGTCGAACCGCCCGTCGTACTCCTCCGGCGTCTGGTTGTAGTGCCAGATCGGACGCCCGTCCTCCACGAAGTCGTGGTGGACGCGCAGCGTCGCCTGCCCGATGTGCCGGAAGGGCCCGCTCATTTCGAGCGTGTACCCGGTGCGGTCGCGTTCCACGGCGAACCGGTAGGCGGCCTCCGGCAGCAGTTCCGGCCGGATTTCCGCGCTGGTGAGATGTCCCTCGAACCGGTTGCCGGGCCCGTACGGCTTGTCCATCGAGACGTTCCCGCACCGGGTCTTGATGTAGTACTCGTTGCTGACGTTGTTGTTCGCCGCCTCGCGGAACAGGTCGCCGCGCGGGAAAAGGGCGTTGACGCCGTTGAACGTCCCGTCGAAGGTGCGGTAGATCCGGCCGGTCTTCGGGTCGCAGGTGCCCGCGTTCTTCCAGCGCGCGTCGTCGCTGTAGTAGCCGTCCATGATCACCTTGCGGCGGAAATGGATGCCCGGGTTGCCGTGCGGCGCGGGGGTCGCGTAGTCGAGGATCGTCAGGTAGTAGAAGCCGTTCTCGCGCGTCACGTCCGGGTAGTCGCAGCGCTTCTTGCCGGGCAGCGCGCCTTGGAACGTCCAGGGGTAGCGGGTCTTGCACGGCTCCTTCGTGTAGCCGTTGTGGCGGCCGTTGTAGTCGAACGTGCCGTTTCGCTTCCCGCCGAAGTCGATGCCGCGCAGCGTCATCTCCACGCGGTAATGGCGGGGGAGCGGCCGGGTGGGGCGGATGAGGACGCCCGCGTCCCAGCTCGGCTCCGAGATCCGCCCGACCTTGCGGCCGTCCGGCAAGGTCTTGGTCGACAGCCCGGGACGCGAGTCGGGACGGCCGTCGCGGTCCTTGTCGACGGCCGCGACCTCGGCGGTCAGCCAGCCGTTCCGGCCGAACGCGACGCGCTTGCGGAACACGTTCAGCGTCGCGAGCTGACGCGCGAACAGCGGCCCGCTGATCTTCTTCCACGCCTCGCCGTCGTCGTCGAACGCGTCCACGTGCCACGGGCTGCGCGGCCCCTGCGGGTCGAGGCGCCACCGGGCCCCGTCGACGCGCGGCGGGCGGTCGAAGCCCTCCTGAGCGACCAGCCTCCAGCCGTGCCGGGCGGCGGGCGCGGACGGCGCCGTCCCGGTGGCCGTTCCGGTGGCCGCGGCGGGCCAGGCGGCGGATGCGGCCACGGCGGCCGTGCCCGCGGCCACGGCCGTGATCTTCCAGCGTCTCCCCATGTCAGCGGACTCTAGGAGGGCCGCGCGCGGGTGCAAGGCGACCGCTGGCGTCCGACCGGATCTTGCCCTTCCCTTGGCCGAGCCGAGGGGCGGCTGCGCCATGGAAGCCGCCATGGAAAGGGCCCGGCCGGGGGTCGTCCCGGCCGGGCCCTTCCGAGGCGCGCGGTCGCGTCAGAGGTTCTTCGGACGGTACGCCTTGTACTCGCTGCCCGCGTTCAGGCCGTAGTCGCGCGTCCGGTGGTCGGTGCCGTACCGGCCGCGCTGCTCGTACGCCCAGTAGGACGTGTGGTCGTCGTTCGCCCACTTCTCGAAGATGACGACGTGACGGGTGGTGTTGGTGCCCTGGGCGTCCATCACGAGGTCGCCCTTCTTCAGCTCGGACATCGAGATGCGCTCGGTGTAGCGCGACGACGTGAGGCCGACGGTGTTCGGGCCGGGCTTCGCGAGGCCGAGCGTCATGGCGACGTACCCCGAGCAGTCCGTGCGGTAGCCCTGATAGGTGTTGGTCTGGCTGTAGCGGACGCGATCATCGGTGCCGGGACGCCACGTCTTCGCCAGCTCGATGACCCTGTCCCGCCTGGACTTGGAGTCGGTGGTCCGGGTCTCGGACGCCTTGGATTCGGACGCCTTCTTCTTGGCCTCGCGGCCTTCGGCGGAGGCGCGGCCGTGCTCGCCGCCGCCCGCCGCCGCGCCGGGGACGGTCGCCACCGCGGCGGCCGACCGGGCGGAGTCGGAGTCGAAGACCCCGGCCTGCGTGGTTCCCGCGATCACGCCGAAGGCGGCGAGGCCGACGACGGCGCCCGCGACGCGGGGGGTGGTGTTCAGGAGGTTACGGACATTGTGCAGGGGGTTACGGTTTTTGCCGTGCTTGCCGTTCAAGGGGCTCCTTCTTCCAATTCGCCTGCCGGGTTAGCTGACGGGTTCGGACGTGGAAGTCGCCCTACGGCCTGGGGGCAGGCCGATTCACCCCAGTGCGAGGATGTGGGTCCCCGGCTCCGCGCGAAGGCGGACTCGGCGATGCCGCTGCGATCCACGGGGCGCGATGGGGCCCCTACGCGGGACCCGGTGTCCCGCGTGCGAAAGAGCGGCGCTTTGAGTTGTGGCCCGGACGCGGCCGGCCCGCCTCGGGGCCGTGCCGGTGGGGCTCGCGTGTCCGATGGGACACGGGGGGCAAGAGCGCTTGGAGAGCGCCTTGGGATGGACAAGCTAACGCAAAGCCCCAAAAGAAGGCAAACTACGACAAAATCATGATCGACCCAGCTCAACAGGGGTGCGGCAGGGGGCGCCCGCCAGGCCGGGCGTCAGCGGGCGGACGGCGCGCCCGGCAGGCCCGGCACCGGACGCGGCTCGCGCCCCGCCGCGCGCGGCGCGCTGACCGCGAGGTAGAGCAGCACGATCCCGGCGATCTGGGCGAGGTGGTAGGCCGACGTCGGGTCCAGGCCGACGCGCCCGGTGACGTCCGGGTCGATCGCCTTCGCCGCCGCCGCGGCGCCGCTCGCGGCCAGCGCGGCGATCATCGGCCCGGCCATCGGATGGCGCCGGACGGCGGCCCGCCCCCACAGCGCGAGGATGCAGACCATCGTCAGGCTCTCGCAGGCCAGCAGCGCGGTGACGCCCGCGTGCCCGGTGACCGCGAGGACGGCGTAGGCGCCGATCCCGATCGAGCGCAGCAGCCAGAACGTCCGGCCGTGCCGGGGTCCGAGCACCTCGGCGACCGTCCCGGCCAGCAGGTAGGACACCGCGACGACGACCATCGCGCTGATCACGGCCCAGCTCGGCCCGTCCAGGGCGGGGGAGTACTTCACGAACCCGTGGTGGACGAACCCGGCGAGCGCCGCCGCCCCCGCCCACCAGAACGACGTGCGCCAGTGCCGGTGCGCGGCCGTGCGCCCCAGCCGGGCCGCGAGCGCGACGGTGACGAGGCCGAGCGCGAGATCCGTGAGGGCGGGCGCCGGTTCGGCAAGCATGACTGCACCGTACCCGCCGTGCCGCGCCGGGTACGCGCCAATCTTGACTGATTCAAGAAAATGGGCCAGCCTGTGTGCGTGACCACGATCTCGGAGTACGAGCGGCTCCTGCGCGGGGCCGCTCTGCGGGTGACCCGTCCGCGGGTGGCGGTACTGAGAGCGGTCCACGCCCACCCGCACGCGGACACGGACTCGATCATCGGCGCCGTCCGGCACGACCTGCCGAAGGTGTCCCACCAGGCCGTCTACGACTCGCTGCACGCGCTGACGGCGGCGGGGCTGGTCCGGCGCATCCAGCCGTCCGGCCATGTGGCCCGGTACGAGTCGCGGGTCGGGGACAACCACCACCACGTCGTCTGCCGGTCCTGCGGCTCCATCGCCGACGCCGACTGCGCCGTCGGCGAGGCGCCGTGCCTGACCGCGTCCGACGACAGCGGCTACGCGATCGACGAGGCCGAGGTCATCTACTGGGGCGTGTGCCCCGAGTGCTCCGCAACCTAGAGAGTTCCTGAATCACCACCCCCGCAGTGCCCTGGGAGGGAACCACACATGTCAGAGAACAAGGAAACATTCGCCTACGACACGAACGCGGAAGGCGAGGGCGGCTGCCCGGTCGTGCACACCCGAGCCCCGCATCCCACCCAGGGCGGCGGCAACCGCGGCTGGTGGCCGGACCGGCTCAACCTCAAGATCCTCGCGAAGAACACCGCCGTGACGAACCCGCTCGGCGCGGACTTCGACTACCGGGCGGCGTTCCTCAGCCTGGACCTGCCCGCCGTGAAGCGCGACATCGCGACCGCGCTCACCACCTCCCAGGACTGGTGGCCCGCCGACTTCGGCAACTACGGCCCGTTCATCATCCGGATGGCGTGGCACAGCGCGGGCACCTACCGGGTCAGCGACGGGCGCGGCGGCGCCGGGTCCGGGCAGCAGCGCTTCGCGCCCCTGAACAGCTGGCCGGACAACGCGAGCCTCGACAAGGCCCGCCGGATCCTCTGGCCGGTCAAGCAGAAGTACGGCCAGAAGATCTCCTGGGCCGACCTCCTCATCCTCGCCGGAAACGTCGCGCTGGAGTCGATGGGCTTCACGACGTTCGGCTTCGCGGGCGGGCGCGAGGACGCCTGGGAGGCCGACGAGGACGTGTTCTGGGGCCCCGAGACGACCTGGCTCGGCGACGAGCGCTACACCGGCGACCGCAACCTGGAGAGCCCGCTCGGCGCGGTCCAGATGGGCCTGATCTACGTCAACCCGGAGGGCCCGAACGGCAACCCGGACCCGATCGCGGCGGCCCGCGACATCCGCGAGACGTTCGGCCGGATGGCGATGAACGACGAGGAGACCGTCGCGCTCATCGCGGGCGGCCACACGTTCGGCAAGACGCACGGCGCGGGCCCGGCCGACCACGTCGGCCCCGAGCCGGAGGCCGCCCCGCTCGAACAGCAGGGCCTCGGCTGGAAGAGCACCTACGGCACCGGCAAGGGCGCCGACGCGATCACCAGCGGCCTTGAGGGCACCTGGACGAACACCCCCACCACCTGGGACAACAGCTTCTTCGAGATCCTGTTCGGGTACGAGTGGGAGCTGTTCAAGAGCCCGGCGGGCGCGCACCAGTGGCGGCCGAAGGACGGCGCCGCCGCCGACCTCGTGCCGGACGCGCACGACCCGTCCAAGCGCACCCACCCGACGATGCTCACCACCGACCTGTCGCTGCGCTTCGACCCGATCTACGAGCCGATCTCGCGCCGGTTCCTGGAGAACCCGGACGAGTTCGCGGACGCCTTCGCCCGCGCGTGGTTCAAGCTGACCCACCGCGACATGGGGCCGATCGCCCGCTACCTCGGCCCGGAGGTCCCGTCCGAGGTGCTGGTGTGGCAGGACCCCGTCCCGGCCGTCGACCACGAGCTGGTCGACGCCGCCGACATCGCCGACCTCAAGCGGCGGATCCTGGAGTCCGGGCCGACGATCGCGCAGCTCGTGTCGGTGGCGTGGTCGGCGGCGGCGACGTTCCGCGGCACCGACAAGCGCGGCGGCGCGAACGGCGCCCGGATCCGGCTGGAGCCGCAGAACAGCTGGGAGGTGCACGAGCCGGACGAGCTGGCGCTCGTGCTGCGGGCGCTGGAGGGCGTCCAGGAGTCGTTCAACGCCGCGCAGACCGGCGGCAAGCGGGTGTCGCTCGCCGACCTGATCGTCCTCGGCGGGGTCGCCGCGGTCGAGCGGGCCGCGAAGGCGGCGGGCCACGACATCGAGGTCCCGTTCACGCCGGGGCGCACCGACGCCTCGCAGGAGGACACCGACGTCGAGTCGTTCTCGCACATGGAGCCGGGGTCGGACGGGTTCCGCAACTACCTCGGCAAGGGCCAGCGGCTGCCCGCCGAGAACCTGCTCATCGACCGGGCGAACCTGCTCACGCTGAGCGCGCCCGAGATGACGGTGCTGGTCGGCGGCCTCCGGGCGCTCGGCGCGAACCACGGCGGGTCGTCGCTCGGCGTCCTCACCGACCGTCCGGGGACGCTCACGAACGACTTCTTCGTCAACCTGCTCGACATGGGCACCACGTGGTCCCCGGCCGAGGACGGCACGTACGAGGGCCGCGACGCGAGCGGCCAGGTCCGCTGGACGGGCAGCCGCGTCGACCTCCTCTTCGGCTCGAACTCCGAGCTGCGCGCCGTCGCCGAGGTCTACGGCAGCGACGACGCCAAGGAGAAGTTCGTGCGCGACTTCGTCGCGGCCTGGGACAAGGTCATGAACCTGGACCGCTTCGAGCTGCGCTAGTCCGCACGTCCCGCCCGGGGCGACGCGAACGTCCAGGCCGATCCGCGAGGGTCGGCCTGGACGTTCGTCTTTCCGAGCCTTTCGCGCGACCCCGCGTTCGCCGGGGCGGCCCCGGCCCCCCGGGCGGCCCCGCCCTCTCGCCTGGGGACGGTCGCGCGGGTGGGCGGGGCCGGTCACCCCGGGCGCCGCTCCCAAGGCGCGGGGGTGACCCCTCGGCGACGGCTGGGGAAGTCACCGCCGGTATCTCCCTCAGCGCCGCCGCCCGCGGATGTGTCACAGCCCGCGGATGTGTCACAGCCAGCCGTGCCGGTCGGCGGTCTCGATCGTCTCGGCGCGGTCGCGCGTCCCGAGCTTGGCCTGCGCCGCCGACAGGTAGTTGCGGACGGTCCCGGCGGCGAGGCCCGCGCGCCGCGCGATGTCGCGCACCGGCAGGTCGAACGCGGCGAGCCGCAGCACCTCCAGCTCGCGCGCGCTCAGCGGGCAGTCGGGCGCGGTCAGCGCGTCGGCCGCCATCCTCGGGTCGACGTAGCGGTCGCCCGCGTGGACCTGCCTGATCACGTCGGCGAGGGTGTACCCGGACGCGCCCTTCGGGACGAACCCGCGCGCCCCGGCGGTGAGGGCGCGGCGCAGGTGCGGCGGCCGCCCGCGGCCGGTGAGGATCACGACGGCGCAGCCGGGCAGCGCCCTCGCCAGCTCGGCGGTGACGGCCATGCCGTCCAGGCCGGGCATCTCCAGGTCGACGAGCGCCACGTCCGGACGGTGCCGGAGCGCGGCGTCCACCGCCGTCCGCCCGTCGGGCGCCTCCGCCACGA
>NZ_BCQP01000078.1 GCF_001552135.1 Actinomadura chibensis NBRC 106107
CGGCCCGCCGGGCGGACGCGGCGCCGCCGAGGTCGCGGCGGAGCAGGTGCGGCTCGCCGGGCCCCGCGGTCACGAGGCGGTACCCGCCCGCGCCGGGGGCGCCGAGCAGGTACGTCCGGTCGAGGGTGGTGCCGGCGACGGGGCCGCGCAGCGCCGGGGCGCCCGCGCGGGCGGGCCGCGACGGGAACGCGACGAGTCCGGCGGAGGCGAGCCCGGCGCCGAGGGCGGCGCCCTTCAGGACGCGGCGGCGGGTGTACTCACGGGTCACAATCGTGAATCACACCATGACCGTCAACACGACATCAATGGCAGAAATGCCACTAGTCTGGCGCGTCCCGCCGGGGCGGGCACTACCCGCGAAGCTGGCCGTCCCCGGTGACCACGTACTTCGTCGACGTCAGCTCCGGCAGCCCCATCGGCCCGCGGGCGTGCAGTTTCTGCGTCGAGATGCCGATCTCCGCGCCGAAGCCGAACTCCTCGCCGTCGGTGAAGCGCGTCGAGGCGTTCACCATCACGGCCGCCGAGTCGACCAGCGCGACGAACCGGCGCGCGGCGGGCTGCGACGTCGTGACGATCGCCTCGGTGTGCCCCGACCCGTACTCGCGGATGTGCGCGACGGCGTCGTCCAGGGAGTCGACGACGCGGGCGGCGATGTCGAGGGACAGGTACTCGGCGCGCCAGTCGTCCTCGGTCGCGGCGACGACGTCCGCGCCGTATGACCGGATGCGGTCATCGCCGTGGACCGTGACGCCCGCGTTCCGCAGCGCCTCAAGCGCGCGTGGGACGAACGCGTCCGCGACGTCCGCGTGCACGAGGACCGTCTCCGCCGCGTTGCACACCGACGGGCGCTGCGTCTTCGCGTTCAGCAGGATGTCGACGGCCATGCCGACGTCGGCGGCGGCGTCCACGTACACGGCGCAGTTCCCGACGCCCGTCTCGATGACCGGGACGGTCGACTCCTCCACCACCGAGTTGATCAGCGACGCGCCGCCGCGCGGGATCAGCACGTCCACCAGGCCGCGCGCCCGCATCAGGTGCTTCACCGACGCGCGGGACGTGCCCGGGACGAGCTGCACCGCGTCCGCCGGGACGTCCGACCCGGCGAGCGCCTCCTGCATCACCCCGACCAGCGCCGTGTTCGACTCGTGCGCCGACGACGAGCCGCGCAGCAGCGCCGCGTTGCCGCTCTTCAGGCACAGCGCGGCGGCGTCCACGGTCACGTTCGGGCGGCCCTCGTAGATGATGCCGACGACGCCGAGCGGCACCCGCACCTGGCGCAGGTCGAGCCCGTTCGGCAGGACGTTCCCGCGCACCGACTCGCCGACCGGGTCGGGCAGCGCGGCGACCTTGCGGACGGCGTCGGCGACCGCCGCGATCCGCGCCTCCGACAGGCTCAGCCGGTCGATCATGGACTCGGACGTGCCGCCCTCCCGGGCCCGCGCGACGTCCGCCCCGTTCGCCTTCACGAGCTCCGGCGCGGCGGCGACCAGGGCGTCGGCGATCCGGTGCAGCGCCGCGTCCTTCGCCGCGCGCGGCAGCGGCGCCAGCCCGGCCGCGGCCGCCTTGGCGCGCCGCGCCACCCGCAGGAACTCCTCGGCCTCGCTGTCGCTCATCGCGTGTCCCCTCCCGAAAGGACGACCAGGTGGTCGCGGTGGATTATCTCGCGCTCGTACTCGGCGCCGAGCTCGCGGGCCAGCCAGCGCGTCGAACGCCCCATCAGCTCCGGCAGCTCGGACGCGTCGTAGTTCACCAGCCCGCGCGCGACGACCCGCCCAGCGGTGTCGCACAGGTCGACCGGGTCGCCCGCGGCGAAGTCGCCGTCCACGCCCGTCACCCCGGCGGGCAGCAGCGACTTGCGGCGGCGCACGACCGCGTCGACGGCGCCCGGGTCGAGCGTGACGCGCCCCTGGCCGGTGGTGGCGTGGGCGAGCCACAGGTTGCGGGACGACATCCGCCGCCCCTCCGCCGGGTGGAACAGCGTGCCCACCCCTTCGCCCGCCAGCGCGCGCGCCGCGGACGCCGCGTTCGTCAGCACGACCGGGATGCCCGCGATCCGGGCCGCCTCCACCTTGGTGATCATGCCGCCGGTGCCGACCCGGCCGGACCCGCCGAGCTCGACGCCCTTCAGGTCGTCCGGGCCGCGGACGTCGGGCACGCGCCTTGAGTCCGGACGCCTCGGGTCGCCGGTGTAGAGGGCGTCCACGTCCGACAGCAGGACCAGCGCGTCCGCGCGGGTCAGGTGCGCGACCAGCGCGGCGAGCCGGTCGTTGTCGCCGAACCGGATCTCGTCCGTGGCGACGGTGTCGTTCTCGTTCACGATCGGCAGGACGCCGAGGGCGAGGAGCTGCCCGAGCGTGCGCTGCGCGTTGCGGTGGTGCGAGCGGCGCATCATGTCGTCGGCGGTGAGCAGCACCTGCCCGACCGTCAGCCCGTACCGGGCGAACGACGAGGTGTACCGGGCGAACAGCAGGCCCTGGCCGACGCTCGCCGCCGCCTGCTGCGTCGCCAGCTCGCGCGGCCGCCGGGTCAGCCCGAGCGGCCCGAGCCCGGCGGCGATCGCGCCGGACGACACGAACACGATCTCCGTGCCGTCGGCGCGGCGGGCGGCGAGCACGTCCACCAGCGCGTCGATGCGGTTCGCGTCGATCGTCCCGTCCGGCGTGGTCAGCGACGACGACCCCGCCTTGACCACGATCCGCCGGGCCTTGGCGACCGCCTCGCGCTCACTCATCCTGAAGTCTCCTCCGCGGGAGGGCTAGCGGTATCCGTCGAGGCGGCGGTCGGTGCCGCGGGGGCCGGGGGCGACGTCGCCCGCCGGGACCTCCGGCTCCCAGTCGAACACGACCGAGTCGTCCGGGGTGCCGATCAGGACCGTCGCGCCCGCGCTCGCGCCCGCCTCGGCGAGCGCGTCCTCCACGCCGAGCCGGGCGAGCCGGTCGGCGAGGTAGCCGACGGCCTCCTCGTTGGCGAAGTCGGTCTGCCGCAGCCACCGGACCGGCTTCGCGCCCGTGATCAGGTACGTGTTGTCGCCGAGGTCGCGGACCTCGAAGTCGGCGCCGCCGCCGACCGGCTCCGGGCGGATGACCAGCCGGGTCGGCTCCGCCGGGGGCAGCGACGCGCGGTACTCGGCCACCATCGCCGCCATCGCGAACGACAGCTCGCGCAGGCCCTCGTGCGTCGCCGCCGACACCTCGAACACCTTCAGCCCGCGCGCCTCGAACTCGGGCCGCACCATGTCCGCGAGTTCGCGCCCGTCGGGGACGTCCACCTTGTTCAGCACGACGATGCGCGGACGGTCCGACAGCGGACGGTCGCCGAGCACCCGGTCGTAGGCCTGCAACTCGCGCTCGATGACGTCGAAGTCGCTGACCGGGTCTCGTCCCGGCTCCATCGTGGCGCAGTCGAGGACGTGCGCCAGCGTGGACGACCGCTCGATGTGCCGGAGGAAGTCGAGGCCGAGGCCGCGCCCCTCGCTCGCGCCCTCGATCAGGCCGGGCACGTCCGCGACCGTGAACGTCGTGTCGCCCGCGCTGACCACCCCGAGGTTCGGGATCAGCGTCGTGAACGGGTAGTCGGCGATCTTCGGCTTGGCCGCGGACAGCGCCGCGATCAGCGACGACTTGCCCGCGCTCGGGAACCCGACGAGCGCGACGTCCGCGACGCTCTTCAACTCCAGGACGACGTCGCGCTCCTCGCCCGGCTCGCCGAGCAGCGCGAACCCGGGCGCCTTCCGCTTCGCGGTCGCGAGCGCCGCGTTGCCGAGCCCGCCGTGCCCGCCGCGCGCGACCACGAACCGGGTGCCCTCCCCGACCATGTCGGCGAGGATGCGGTCGCCCTCCTTGACGACCGTGCCGTCCGGGACGGCGAGGACGACGTCGGCGCCGTCCGCGCCCGTCCGGAGGCTGCCCTGGCCCGGCTTCCCGTTGCCCGCCTTGCGGTGCGGGCGGCGGTGGTATTCGAGCAGGCTCGCCGCGCCCGAGTCGACGACGAGGACGACGTCGCCGCCGCGCCCGCCGTTCGCGCCGTCCGGGCCGCCGAGCGGCTTGAACTTCTCCCGGTGGATGGACGCGCAGCCGTTGCCGCCTTTCCCGGCGGCGGCGTGCAGGACCACCCGGTCGACGAACTGCGCGCCCGATCCCGCTCCAGCGGCCACGGTGACTCTCTCTCCTCGGTCAGAACAGCGAAAGGGCGGACCGATCGAACGGTCCGCCCTTTCCAAAAGCCAGAAACCCAGGCGGACTATTCCGCCGGGGGGACGACGCTGACCGCGTTGCGGCCGCGGTAGCGGCGGAACTGGACCGCGCCCGCGACCAGCGCGAACAGCGTGTCGTCGCCGCCGCGGCCGACGCCGGGACCGGGGTGGAAGTGGGTGCCGCGCTGCCGGACGATGATCTCGCCCGCGTTCACGACCTGGCCGCCGAACCGCTTCACACCGAGGCGCTGGGCGTTGGAGTCGCGACCGTTACGGCTGGACGACGCGCCCTTCTTGTGTGCCATGAGATCGCTCCCTTACTTCCCGGCCTGGATACCGGTGATCTTGACCTCGGTGTACGGCTGGCGGTGACCCATGCGCCGCTTGTACCCGGTCTTGTTCCGGTAGTGCATGATGTTGATCTTCGGCCCCTTGACCGCGCCGAGGATCTCGCCGGTCACCTCGTAGCGCGCGAGGTCGGCCGAGCCGCTGATCACGTCGTCGCCGTCCACGACCAGCACGGCCGGGAACGTGACGGTGGAGCCGACCTCGCCGGCCAGCTTGTCGACGGTCAGCACGTCATCGACGGCGACCTTCTCCTGCCTGCCGCCTGCGCGGACAATCGCGTACACCGCGGAAACCCTTCGTCTTCGCGCGCTTCCGGACTGAACCGGTCCCACACGTGGCTCTACCAGCCCCCGGACGGGGGCCTACCCCCGGCACCGGGCCGAGGGCGGCACACCAGAGGGGGCCCTCTGATGCTCTCTGCTCAACCCCGCCGGATCGGCGGGGACGCACCGTACGCCCCAGCGGGGTTCGCGATGCGGGTTCGGAGTGACGCGCCTGCGGCCCGTCGTCGCCGGACACGTCAAGACGTGCCCAACCCGAAGAATGATACCCGACTCGGGAGGCCGCGGATCCGCCGACCGGCCGGGGGCCCGGGATCGCGGCCCGCCGGTGAGCCCGGTCCCGGACGGACGGCGGGTGCCGTCCGCCCGGTTCCGGATCTCGCGGGTCAGTCGGAGGACGTGTCCGCGGTGACGTCCGGCTCGGCGGACGCCGGTGCGGTGGCGCGGGTCCGGCGGACGCGGCGGCGACGACCCGTCGCCTCCTCCTCGCCGGACTCGGCCGCGGCCTCGGCGGCGGGCGCGGTTCCGTTCAGCTCGGTGCCGTTCGACTCGGCGGCCGTCAGGTCGGCGTGCACCGGCCCGGCGTCGGCTGCCGTGTCGGATGCCGTGTCGGCGGGCGGCTCGGTGCCGTTGGCGGGCGACGCGACCGGCTCGGGCTCCGGCGCCGCGTCCGCGACCTCCGCCTCCGCCTCCGCCTCCGCGGCGGGCTCGGGCCGGACGTCCGGGGCGGGCTCGGGCTCGGCGGAGTCGAGCGCGCCGGGCGCGGTGTCCGCCGTCTCGTCCGCGGCCTGCGCCGCCTCGACCGCCGCCTGCGCGGGCGGCTCGTCGGCGTCGATCTCCGGCGGCGGGCCCGCCGGGCGCTTGGCCGGACGCGACCGGCGCGGCCGCGTCACCACGGGCTCGGCGGGCTCCGGCTCGGCCACCTCGACGACCTCGACCGGCTCCGGCTCGGGCGCCCGCGCCGACTCGTGCTCGGCGAGCTTCTCCTCGACCGCGCGCTCGACCTCGCCCTTGCGGCGCCGGCGGCGGCCGCTCTCCTTGCCCGCCGCCTTCTCCGCCTTGGGCTCGACCGGGGTCAGGTGGACGTGGATGCCGCGCCCGTTGCAGGACTCGCAGGTCTCCGAGAACGCCTCAAGCAGCCCCTGCCCGACCCGCTTGCGGGTCATCTGCACGAGGCCGAGCGAGGTCACTTCGGCGACCTGGTGCTTCGTCCGGTCCCTGGACAGGCACTCCACCAGGCGGCGCAGCACCAGGTCGCGGTTGCTCTCCAGCACCATGTCGATGAAGTCGATCACGACGATGCCGCCGATGTCGCGGAGCCGGAGCTGCCGGACGATCTCCTCGGCCGCCTCCAGGTTGTTCCGGGTGACGGTCTCCTCCAGGTTGCCGCCCTGCCCGGTGAACTTGCCGGTGTTGACGTCGATGACCGTCATCGCCTCGGTGCGGTCGATCACCAGGGAGCCGCCGGACGGCAGCCACACCTTGCGGTCGAGCGCCTTCGCGATCTGCTCGTCGATGCGGAACGCCGACAGCGCGTCCTGGCGGCCCGTCCAGCGCTCGACGCGGTCGGCGAGGTGCGGGGCGACGTACTGGACGTAGTCCGACACGGTGTCCCACGCCTCGTCGCCGGAGACGACGAGCTTGGAGAAGTCCTCGTTGAAGATGTCGCGGACGACCCGGATCGTCAGGTCGGGCTCGCCGTACAGCAGCGACGGCGCGGAGGCCGTCTTCACCTTCTTCTGGATGTTGTCCCACTGCGCGGCGAGGCGCGACACATCGCGGGACAGCTCCTCCTCCGTCGCGCCCTCGGCCGCCGTCCGGACGATCACGCCCGCGTTCTCCGGCATGACCTTCTTCAGGATCGCCTTGAGGCGGCTGCGCTCCTTGTCGGGGAGCTTGCGGCTGATGCCGGTCATCGAGCCGTCCGGGACGTACACGAGGTAGCGGCCGGGCAGCGAGACCTGGCTGGTGAGGCGGGCGCCCTTGTGGCCGAGCGGGTCCTTGGTGACCTGGACGAGCACCGACTGCCCGGACTTCAGCGCCGACTCGATCCGGCGCGGCTGGCCCTCCAGGCCGGAGGCGTCCCAGTTGACCTCGCCCGCGTACAGGACGGCGTTGCGCCCCTTGCCGATGTCGACGAACGCCGCCTCCATCGACGGCAGCACGTTCTGGACCTTGCCCAGGTAGACGTTGCCGACGTACGACTGGTGCGTCGCGCGGTTCACGTAGTGCTCGACGAGGACGTCGTCCTCCAGGACGGCGATCTGCGTGCGCTCGCCCTCCTGCCGCACCACCATGACCCGCTCGACCGACTCGCGGCGCGCGAGGAACTCGGCCTCGGTGATCACCGGCGGGCGGCGGCGGCCCTGCTCGCGGCCCTCCCGGCGGCGCTGCTTCTTCGCCTCCAGCCGGGTCGAGCCGCGCACCGACTGGACCTCGTCCTCGGCGGCGGCGCGGGCCTCCCGCGCGGTGCGGACGTGCACGACGGTGTTCGGCGGGTCGTCGGTGCCGCCCGAGCCGTCGGCGTCGGTCCCGGAGCGGCGCCTGCGGCGGCGCCGGCGGCGGCTCGTCCCGGACCCGGACTCGTCGTCGCCCTCGCCGTCGGCGTCGTGCTCGGCGTCCTCGGCCTTGGCCTCCTTGGCCTTGGCGGGCTTGTCCTTCTTCGCGTCCTTCTTGGCGGCCTCCTTCTTGGCCGCCTCCTTCTTGCCCTTGGCCGTCTTGGCGGGCTCGTCCTTGGGCTGCTCGTCCTTCGGCTCCTCGGCGGGGGCCTCGTCCTCGGCGCCCTCCTTGCCGCCCCGGCCCCGGCCGCGCCCGCCGCGGCGGCGCCGCCTGCGGGACGGGCGGTCGTCGGAGTCGTCCTCGTCGGACGGCCCGTGGTCGTGCTCGTCGTCGCCGGTGTCGCGGTCGGCGGACTCGTCCCGCTCGTCGCGGTCGGGCCGCTCGTCCTTCGCCGGGCGGGCGGCGGGCTCGGCGGTCGGCTGCGGCGGCTGGAAGACGACCATCGGCGGTTGGAACGTGACGCCCGGGATCCCGACGCCGCTCGCGGGCTCGGTCTCCGACACCTGCCCGGTGGACGGCTCCGCCCCCGCGACCGGGACGGCGGGCACCTCCGGAACCGGCGGGACGGCGGGCGTGGACGGCGCGGCGGACGCCGCCGAGGTCGTGCGCCGCCGGGTGCGGGTGCGCCGCGTGGTGGACGCCTCCCCCGCGCCCTCCGCCGCCTCCGCGGCCTCGCTCTTGGCCTCGCTCTTGGCCTCGCTCTCGGGTTCGGTCTCGGCGTCCGGGGAGGTCTCGGCGCCGGTCATCGGGACGGCCTCCGCCGTCTCGGCCGCCTTGCCGCTCCGCGTGCGGACGCGGCTGCGCGTCCGGGTGGCCCGCTTCGGCGGCTCGTCCGCCGCCTCGCCGTCGCCGGGCGCGGGCGCCTCGGACTCCGCCGCCGGGGGCTCGGCGCGGGTCTCCTCGACGTCCGGCGGCGGCCCGGCGGGACGGCTCGCGCGCCGGGGCCGCCCGGTCGCCGTGTCGCCCGCGGCGTCGTCCGCCCCGGGCGTGTTGTCGGCCGCGCCCTGGGACTGGGCGCTCGCGCCGCTCTCCGCGGCGTCCGCGCCGCCGATGTTCTCGTTCTCCGTGCCGTCGGCCGTGGCCGAATCCGCTTCGTTCTCAAGCATCCGGGCAATCTCCCGTCAGGCTCCCGGGCGCGTCCGCCCGTCCCGCCGAGGGGCGGAACGAAACGGTGCGCCGCGCGAGAGCACTCCGTCAGTCAGTCATCGGCGCCGTCATCACCGGACCGTGGTCCGGCCACGACGACGAAGTCGTCGGGGGTGCGCCCGCCGTACCCTGCGGGACCGGTTCCGTGTCGCCACGGCTTCGGTCTCACGGTCAGGCGCTGACGGCATCCGCGCTCGCGGCGTCCCCGGGCTGCGGCCGCTCCTGGCCGCCGGCCGTCGTGGCGTCGTCGCCGGACGGCAGGCCGATCTCCCGGTCGGGATCCAGAGGATCCGCGAGGCCACCGGTGTCCGCGTCGAGGGGCCCCTGCGCCAGCCTGGTCACCAGTGGGGGTGACGGCGGCGCGAGGTCGGCGACCTGGCGCAGTCCGGTGAGGATGTCGTCGGGTCGTACGGCCGGGTTGGAATGCCGAACAACCATTCGAAGTATCGCACAAGGGGCATCCGCCGCCTCCGCGGCGCGCCGGTCCAGCTCACATGCGGACACGGCGGCGCGCACGTCGAAACGGCGCCGTCCCTTCTTGGTGAGGCGCTCGACCTCGATGTTCTCGGCGGCCATGAAGGCGGCCACGGCGGCGGCCGCGTCGTCGTGCGACACGCCGTCCAGCCGGATCCGCCATTCGGACGCCTCGAGCCGATCGGCGAACGCGCCCGGCCGCTGCCGCGCGTCGCCGCCGTGGCCCGCCCGTACCGGCACGACGTCCACGACGTCGAGCCCGGGGGGCAGGGCCGCGTCGAGATCGGCTCGCACCCGCGCAGGGTCGCGGGTCTCGGTGAGCCCGATCTCCAGGTACTCGGCCTCACTGGCCACCCCTGTCGCCGCCGCACCCGAGTACGAGATCTTCGGGTGGGGGGTGAATCCGCCGCTGAACGCCACAGGGATCCCGGCGCGCCGGACGGCGCGTTCCACGGCCCGGGATATGTCGCGGTGGCTCGTGAACCGCAGCCTGCCCCGCTTGGTGTAGCGGACGCGCAGACGCTGGATCACGGGGGCCGGCGCCGGACCCTCCGGCATGGGTGGCAGGGTTCTGGTCCTTCCTACTCGCGTCGAGTCGAAAAACAAGGTCTCCCTATAGAGTACGGGTCGGCGGGCGTCGTTCCGCCCCCGCCCGTCCTCTGAGCGGCCGAAGGGCCGCAGGCCAACGGGCTCGCGAGCCCGGTTCCGGCCATCGAACCCCTGGCAGGGAGGCCCTGGAAGCCTTCCAGGACGCTCGGCTACCTAACGCTGAGCGGCAGGAGTTTCCTTCCGGTGGGGCCTATCTGGATCTCCGTGCCCATGGTCGGGCAGACGCCGCAGTCGTAGCAGGGCGTCCAGCGGCAGTCCTCGACCTCGGTCTCGTCGACGGCGTCCTGCCAGTCCTGCCAGAGCCATTCGCGGTCGAGCCCGGCGTCGAGGTGGTCCCACGGCAGGACCTCCACCTCGTCGCGCTCCCGGACGGTGTACCAGTCGAGGTCGACGGGCTCGTCGGCGAACGCCTTGTCGGCGCAGGCCGTCCAGCGCTCGTAGGAGAAGTGCTCGCTCCAGCCGTCGAAGCGGCCGCCGTCCTCCCACACCGCGCGGATGACCCTGCCGACCCGGCGGTCGCCGCGCGACAGCAGGCCCTCGACGATCGAGGGCTGCCCGTCGTGGTAGCGCAGGCCGATGGCGCGGCCGTACTCCTTGTCGCCGCGCAGGGCGTCCTTCAGGGCCTGGAGGCGGCGGTCGACGGTCTCGTGGTCGCACTGCGCGGCCCACTGGAACGGGGTGTGCGGCTTCGGCACGAACCCGCCGATGGAGACCGTGCAGCGGATGTCGCGGCGCCCGGTGGCCTCGCGGCCCGCCTTGATCACGCGCTTGGCCATGTCGGCGATGGCGAGGACGTCCTCGTCCTCCTCGGTCGGCAGGCCGCACATGAAGTACAGCTTGACCTGCCGCCAGCCGTTCTCGTAGGCGGTGGTGACGGTGCGGATCAGGTCGTCCTCGGTGACCATCTTGTTGATCACCTTGCGCATCCGCTCGGAGCCGCCCTCCGGCGCGAACGTCAGCCCGGAGCGGCGGCCGCCGCGGGAGAACTCGTTCGCGAGCGTGATGTTGAAGGCGTCCACGCGGGTGGACGGCAGCGACAGCGAGGTGTTGGTGCCCTCGTACCGGTCCGCGAGGCCCTTCGCGACGTCCGCGATCTCGCTGTGGTCGGCGCTGGACAGGCTGAGCAGCCCGACCTCCTGGAACCCGGACTCCTTGAGCCCCTGGTCGACCATCTCGCCGATCGTGGTGATCGACCGCTCCCGCACCGGACGGGTGATCATCCCGGCCTGGCAGAACCGGCAGCCGCGCGTGCAGCCGCGGAAGATCTCCACGCTGAACCGCTCGTGCACGGTCTCGGCCAGCGGGACCAGCGGCTTCTTCGGGTACGGCCACTGGTCGAGGTCCATGACGGTGTGCTTCTCGATCCGCCACGGGACGCCCGGGCGGTTCGGCGCGACCCGCTGGATGCGGCCGTCCGGCAGGTACGTCACGTCGTAGAAGCGGGGCACGTACACGCCGCCGGACGCGGCGAGGCGCATCAGCAGCTCGTCGCGGCCCCCGGGCTCGCCCTCGTCCTTCCACTCGCGGATCACCTCGGTGATGCCGAGCGCGATCTCCTCGCCGTCGCCGAGGACGGCCGCGTCGATGAAGTCGGCGATCGGCTCGGGGTTGAACGCCGCGTGCCCGCCCGCGATCACGATCGGGTGGTCGTCGGTGCGGTCGGCGGCCTCCAGCGGGATCCCGGCGAGGTCGAGGGCCGTGAGCATGTTCGTGTACCCGAGCTCGGTGGAGAACGACACGCCGAACACGTCGAACGCGGCGACCGGGCGGTGCGCGTCGACGGTGAACTGCGGGACGCCGTGCTCCCGCATGACGGCCTCCATGTCGGGCCACACCGAGTACGTGCGCTCCGCGAGCACGCCGTCGCGCTCGTTCAGGATCTCGTACAGGATCTGGACGCCCTGGTTCGGCAGCCCGACCTCGTAGGCGTCCGGGTACATGAGAGCCCACCGGACGACGGTGGCGTCCCAGTCCTTGAGCTGGGAGTTCAGCTCGCCGCCAACGTACTGAATCGGCTTCTGCACGCCCGGGAGCAGCGGCTCCAGACGCGGGAAGAGCGACTCGACCGGCATGACGGAACCCTCCGTGCAGGGAACGTGGGATGAGCGCCCAGCCTACGCGTTCGCCACCCGCTAATCGAACGGCCTGCGCCGCACATGGACCGCCTGCAGCAGCCCGAAGGCGATCATGTTGGCGAACGTGGCGGAGCCGCCGTAGGACACGAACGGCAGCGGCAGCCCGGTGATCGGCATGATCCCGATCGTCATCCCGATGTTCTCGAACGTCTGGAACCCGAGCCAGCACACCACGCCGGTGGCGACCAGCGTCCCGAACAGGTCGGCGGCCTGCGTCGCGATCCGCAGCCCCCGCCACAGCACGACGCCGAGCAGCGCGATGATCACGGCGGCGCCGACGAAGCCGAGCTCCTCCCCCGCGACCGTGAACACGAAGTCGGTCTGCTGCTCGGGGACGAAGTGCCCGCCCGTCTGCTGGCCGTGGAACAGGCCCTTGCCGAGCGCGCCGCCGGAGCCGATCGCGATACGGGCCTGCTGGGCGTTGTAGCCCGCGCCGCGCGGGTCGGCGTCCGGGTCGAGGAACGCGGTGAACCGGTCGATCTGGTAGTCCTTCAGCAGGCCGAAGAACCAGACGGCGAAGGCCGCGGCGGCGCCGCCGCCGACCAGGCCGGCGAGCCAGCGCTTCTGCGCGCCGGAGATCGCCAGCATGCCGAGCACGACCGCGATGAACACGAGCGTCGTGCCGAGGTCGGGCTGGAGCATGATCAGGACGCCGGGCACCCCGGCCAGCACGAGCGCGAGCAGCACGTCGCGGCGGCCCGGGCCGATCTCCCCGTCCCGCGGCTCGCCGAGGATCATGGCGAGCAGCACGACGAGGCCGACCTTCGCGAACTCCGACGGCTGCACCTGGAAGCCGCCGCCGATCACGATCCACGAGTGCGAGCCGTTGATCGTCTCGCCGAGCGGGGTGAGCACGGCGAGCAGCCCCACGCACGCCACCCCGTACAGGATCGGGACGTAGGCGCGCAGCAGCCGGTAGTCGAGGACGGTCACGACCCCGCCGAGCAGGAACCCGATGACGAGGTTCAGGATGTGCCGTTTGAGGAAGGCCTCGGGATCCTTGCCCTGGTCGGTGAGGAGCTGGTAGGTCGCCGACCTGACGAGCAGGGCGCCGATGACCGACAGCGTGAGGACGACGAGGAACAGCGGCCAGTCGAGCCGCCGCAGCCCGGCGACGCGGCTGCGCCAGCCGCGCCGGACGGCGTAGCCCTCGACCGTGCCGACGCCGGAGCCGGTGATCATTCGGCGGCTCCCTCACCGGTGATCTTCGGCAGCTCGGCGGGGAGGCGGCCGTCCTTCAGGATGGGCTTGTGGCCGTTCGTCCCGTACATGGCCTCCCAGATCTCCCGGACGGCGGGCGCGGCCGTGGACGCGCCCGTCCCGCCCTGGGAGACCATCGCGACCACCGCGAACCGCGGCTTCTTCAGCGGTCCGAACGAGGCGAACCAGGAGGTGTCGTCCTTGCCGTAGACCTCGGCCGTGCCGGTCTTGCCGCCGACGTCCACGGTCTTGAAGTCGAACCCGCCGAACGTCCCGGCGGCGGTGCCCTCCTTGGTGACGTCGCCGAGGGAGTCGCGGATGTACTTGAGCACCTTGCCGTCGACCGGGAGCCGCCCGGCGGGCGGCGCGCCGAGGCGGCGCTCGACCGTGCCGTCCGGGCGCATCACGGCGACGCCGAGCCGCGGCGTCACCATCCGGCCGCCGTTGGCGACCGCCGAGTACGCGCGGACGAGCTGCAGCGGCGTCACCAGCACGTCGCCCTGCCCCACGGAGAAGTTCGCCGCGTCACCCGGCCGCCACACGTACCCCTCGGTGCAGTTCTCCGTCGCGACGGCCTTCAGGTAGGCGGCGCGCGCCGGGTCGGTCTTCGCGACCTGCGGGTAGCCCTGCTTGGCGCCCTTGCAGTTCGCCTCCTTGGTGTCCTCCCAGAAGCTCTTCTTCCACTTCCGGTCGGGGATGCGGCCCGAGCTCTCGCTCGGCAGGTCGATCCCGGTGCGGGACCCGAAGCCGAAGTTCCGGGCCATCTTCACCATCGGGTCGGACGGGTTCTTGCGCGGCTTCATCCCGCCGTCGCGCTGCCACTCCTGGTAGGCGAACCGGTAGAAGATCGTGTCGCAGGACTTGACCAGCGCGGTGTGCAGGTTCATCGGGCCGTAGCCCTGGCCCTCGAAGTTGCGGAACGCGCGGTTGCCGACGTTGTAGGAGCCCGGGCAGTCGTAGGTGCCGTGCAGGCTGTTGCCGTCCTTCACCGCGGCCGACACCGAGGAGATCTTGAACGTGGAGCCGGGCGCGAACTGCCCCTGGGTGACCCGGGAGATCAGCGGCTCGCCCTTCTTCTTGCCGAGCAGCGCGTCGTACTCCTCCTGGGAGATGCCGCCCGTCCAGATGCTCGGGTCGTAGGTCGGGTAGCTGGCCATCGCGACCAGGTTGCCGGTCTGCACGTCCATGACGACGGCGGCGCCCGCGTCGGCCGGGTGGCCCGCCTTGCGCGCGCCCTCCATGGCGTGCTGGAGCGCCTTCTCCGCGGCGCCCTGCACGCCCGCGTCGATGCTCGTGACGAGGTGGGAGCCCGCGATGGGCGGCTGCTCGGCCGCGGTGCCGGTGACGCGCCCCTGGCTGTCGACGAGCACCTTGCGGAACCCGGGCTCGCCGCGCAGCGCCGCGTCGTACTGCGCTTCGAGGCCGGCGCGTCCGACGAGGTCGACGCCGCTGTACCCGGTGACCTTCAGGCCGGTGCGCTTGTCGAGCTCCTCCTGCGTGACGGGCTGCAGGTAGCCGAGCACCTGCGCGGCGCTCGCGCCCTCCGGGTTCGGGTAGTCGCGGACGGCCTGGACCTGCGCGGTGACGCCGGGGAAGTCCTCCTGGCGCTCCATGATCTGCAGCGCGCGCTTCGGGTCGACGTGGTCCTCGACGGGAATCGGCTGGTACGGCGAGCCGGGCCAGCAGGGGCGCTTGATGCCGGGGCCGCACAGCCGGATCCGCTTGGTGATCTCGTCCTGGCTCACGCCGAGGACGCCCGCCAGCCGCTTGACGATCGACTTGCCGCCGTCCTTCCGCCGGGACAGCGTCGTCCGGTCGACGGACACGACGAGCGCGCTCCTGTTGCGGACGAGGGGCCGGCCCCGGTCGTCCAGGATCATGCCGCGGACGGCGGGGACGACGATGTCGCGGGTGCGGTTCTGCGCGGCGATCCCCTGGTAGTGCTCGCCTTCGAGGACCTGCAGCGACCACAGCCGCCCGACGAGGACGAGCAGCAGCGCACCGACCAGCACGTACAGGACGACGAGTCGGAAGTGGGTCCGCGGGTTCACAGCGTCCCGCCCCGCCCCGACATCGCGCGGTAGCGGGCGGCGGGGACCGCGAGGCCGTCCCCGCGGGTTCGCTCGCCGCGTTCGTACCGGCGGGTGGCGCGCAGCACCGCCCACACGACGAACGGGCTCGCGATGACGTCGTAGAGCACCTGCGGCGGGACCATCCGCGACACCGACGCCCACTCGGCGCGCGGGTCGCCGAGGATCATGCCCGTCGCCGCGTAGAGGACGGTCCCGGCGAGGGCCCCGGCGGCGACGGCGAAGAACGGGACGACGGACTGCCGGTCCATCTCGGCGGTCGCGACCCCGCACAGGTAGCCGATCAGGCAGTAGACGAGGGCGTACCGGCCGATGGTGTGGTCGGCGGGCGGGACGATGTCGGCGGCGAGCCCGGCGAGGAACCCGGCGACCATCCCCGTCATCGACCCGGCGACGAGCGCCAGCGCGACGACGGCGAGCAGCACCAGGTCGGGTTGGACGCCGCCGGGCAGCGGCAGCCGGTTCGCCACCGACACCTGCAGGATCAGCGTCACGACGATGACCACGGCGGCCACCGCGGCGCGCCCGGCGGGCGACGCCTCGGGCGGGTTCAGCACGTCAGTCCCCCCGGCTCGGTCTGGCGAACGGGCTCTTCGTTCCGCTCGGCCGCGCCTCGGGCCGCTTGCCCCGGGTCGGGGTGGCGGACGGGTGCGCGGACGGGCTCGTGGACGGCGTGGGGGGCGGCGGCTTCGGCGGGAGCACCGCGTCCCGCGGATCCTGCTTCGGCGGCGCGACGACGACGGCGACGACGTCGAGGCTGGTGAACCGGACGAACGGCCGGACGTAGGCGGTGCGGGTGAGGCCCCCGGCGGAGCGGTCGATCCGCTCGACGACGCCGATCGGGACGCCCGGCACGTACGGCCGCTGGCCCTGCGATCCGAGCGTCACGATCCGCTGGCCGACGGCGATCGGCGCGGTCGCGTCGAGGAGCTGGAAGCGCAGCGGCGTGCCGCCGCCACCGCCGAAGCCGCGGCGGCCCCGGCCCTGCACGATCCCGATCTCCTTGGACGCTTCGAGCCGCGACCCGATCGAGGACGTCTGGTCGGTGGCGAGCAGGACGGTCGCGGTCGCGGGCCCGACGCGGGTGACGCGGCCGACGAGGCCGTCGGCGCTCATCACGGTCATGTCGCGGGTGACGCCGCTGCGGCTGCCGACGTCGATGGTGACGGTGTCCTCGAAGCCCTGCCCGGCGGAGATGACCTGGGCGGCGAGGACCTTGTAGCCGCCCGTCCCGGCGGTGCCGAGCATCCGCTGGAGCTGGGCGGACTTGTCCTTGTCGAGGCTCAGCGCGCGGAGCTGCTCGCGCAGCCGCTGGTTCTGCCGTTCGAGCCGGTCGGCGCGGCGCCGCTCGCCGGGCGCGTCGGTGATCGAGTCGAACGTGTCGCCCACCGGCCGGACGACCGCCGCCGACACGCGCTCGACCGGGCCGAACACGGTGGCGCCGACGTCGCGCAGGCCGCGCAGCGGCGAGTCGTCGCCGCCGCGGTAGTCAATGGTGATCATCGCGAGGGCCACGACGAGCAGCGCGCCGAGGACGACGCGGGTGCGCCGGGTGTCCTTCACCCACCGACCTCCCGTTTCTCAGTCAGTCCGGGGGTATCAGTGACGCGGCTCCGGCACGAGCACCTGCCGGAGGGACTCGAAGTCCTCGACGCACTTGCCGGTGCCGAGCACCACCGAGTCGAGCGGGTTGTCCACCAGGTGGATGGGCATCCCGGTCTCCTCGCGGAGGCGCTCGTCGAGGTTCTTCAGCAGCGCGCCGCCGCCGGTGAGGGCGATCCCGCGGTCCATGATGTCGCCGGACAGCTCGGGCGGGCACTTGTCGAGGGTGGTCTTCACCGCGTCCACCACGGCGTTGACCGGCTCCTCGATGGCCCGCCGCACCTCTTCGGCGGAGATCACCACGGTCTTCGGCAGCCCGCTGACGAGGTCGCGCCCGCGGATCTCCGCGTGCGGCTCCTCGTCCCCGCCCGGGTAGGCGGAGCCGATCGCCATCTTGATCTCCTCGGCGGTCCGTTCCCCGAGCATCAGGGAGTATTCCTTCTTCGAGAAGGAGATGACCGCCTGGTCGAGCTCGTCGCCGCCGACGCGGACGGACTGGCTCGTGACGATCCCGCCGAGCGAGATGATCGCGACCTCGGTGGTGCCGCCGCCGATGTCGACCACCATGTTGCCGGTCGGCTCGTAGACGGGCAGCCCGGCGCCGATGGCGGCGGCCATGGGCTCCTCGATGATGTACACGCGGCGCGCGCCGGCCTGGTATCCGGCCTCCTTCACCGCGCGCTGCTCGACGCCGGTGATCCCGCTCGGCACGGCCACCACGATGCGCGGCTTGGCGAAGTGCCGCCGCTTGTGCACCTTCTGGATGAAGTACCGCAGCATCCGCTCGGTGACGTCGAAGTCGGCGATGACGCCGTCCTTCAGCGGGCGGACGGCGACGATGTTGCCCGGCGTGCGGCCGATCATCCGCTTCGCCTCGATGCCCACCGCGACGATCTTCCCGGTGTTGGTGTTGATCGCCACCACGGACGGCTCGTTGAGGACGATCCCTCTCCCGCGCACGTAAACCAGAGTGTTGGCGGTTCCGAGATCGACCGCCATGTCACGGCCAAGAAACGACAGCTTGTTACCCATGAAGAAAGGGAGCCCTTCATGATTGACGGGCGTGTATAGCGGCGTGTCCATCGTAACGTGCGGCCACGTCCGCGGGCAGTCACCCCGCCGTCGCGCGTCCCCCAAAAAACGAACCCTGACCAGCGCCGGTTCCCCAAACATAGGTCACGGATCTTGGCCGTGCCAAGACCACCGACAAGATTGTGACCCCAATCCACCCGAAGAAATTGGACCGCCCCAACCCCGCCGGTTCGCCCCCACCCCGCCCCACCGACCGAACCTCACCCCGCACCACGCAGGAACCCAAGCCGGGGTCACGCCTGAACCTCAGCCGGGGTCACGGTTCGTGCGGCCGGAGGGCGGCCACGCCCGGAGGCCGCACGAACCGCGGAGCGAGGGGCCGTTTCCCGAAAGCGAACGCGACTCGGGAAACGGCCCCTCGCGACCAACGGGGGTTCCAGGGGGTCGCCCCCCTGGGAGATCAGAGCTCCGGGAAGAACAGCTTGATCTCCCGGTCCGCCGAGTACGTCGAGTCGGAGCCGTGGACGATGTTCTCGCCGATCTCCAGGGCGAAGTCGCCGCGGATGGTGCCGGGGGTGGCGCTGACGGGGTCGGTGGCGCCGGCGAGCGCGCGGAACGCCTCGATGGCGCGCGGGCCCTCGACGACCATGGCGACGAGCGGGCCGCCGGTGATGAACTCGACCAGTTCGCCGAAGAACGGCTTGCTGGCGTGCTCTTCGTAGTGGGCTTCGGCGGTGTCGCGGGAAAGGGTGCGGAGCTCCAGCGCGACGAGCTTCAGGCCCTTGCGCTCGATGCGGGAGATGACCTCGCCGATGACGCCGCGGCGGACGCCGTCGGGCTTGACAAGGACCAGGGTGCGCTCGGACACGGGTGGTTCTCCTCGAAGACTTTCGGATTCATGCGGCGCGCGAATCCTACCGGGCGCGGGACGCTGCGGCGGACCTGCCGGGCGGTGCGGCGGCGACGGCGGCGAGCAGCACGGCGGCGGCCGCGGCGACGGCGAGCCAGCCGTGGTAGCCGTCGAGCAGCGCGTGCGCCCGTTCGGTCTCGGACGCGGGCCGGAGCCGTTGCAGCCGCGCCGCTTGCAGGGACAGGACGAAGAGCTGCCCGGTGAGCACGGCGGGGAAGCAGAGCGAGAGGCCGAAGAGGGCGGCGCCGACTCCGGCGTCCCGCAGGGAGGCGGCGAGGGCGCCGCCCGCGCCGGCGCCGAGCAGGACGAGCGGCCCGAGGAGGGTCCATTGGTCGTGGACGTCGGCGGTGAGGCCGAGCGGGACGGCCGCGGCCACGAGGCAGGATCCGGCGCGGACGGCGCGGCGGGCGGGGAGGCGGGTGGAGCCGAGCGCGGCGAGCACGGCGGCGGCGGCAGCGGCGGCGAACGGGAGGAGCGGGACGGCGGCGTCCCGGCCGTGGGCGTCGGCGGCGGCGAGTCCGGCGAGCGGGCCCGCGACGGGGTGGCAGAGCGCCCCGGCGGCGATCATGACGACGGCGCAGCCGAACGGGCTGCCGGCGGCGGCGTCGCGGCGGGCGGTGAGGGCGAGGCCGAGCAGGGCGGCGAGGGCGAGCGCGGCGACGACGAGCCGCGCGCCGGGCGACCAGGCGTGCGCGGCGACGACGGCGAGGAACGCGAAGCCCGCCGCCGGGGCGAAGGGCAGCAGCAGTTGCCCGCGCTCGGCGTGCCGGGCGGCGGGCAGCGCGGACGGTCCGCGCCCGCGCAGCGGCAGGTGGACGGCGGCGGCGACGGCCGCGGCGACCGCCGGCCAGGCGTAGGGGGCGAGCGCGTCCCGCCAGTCGGCAGCGGTGTCCCCCGCCGGGACGGCCCGCAGCGCCAGCGGCATCGCGACGATCAGCATGCCCGCGAGGACGCCCGCCCAGAGCGCCGCGAGGGCCCGGCTCCGGCGCTCCCACACGAGGACGAGCGAGGCGGGCAGGACGATCCCGGCGCCCGCGCCCTGCACGGCGCGGACCATCCCGGCGAGCGCGACCGAGTGGGCGAGCCGCGCCGTCCCGAGCCCGGCGAGCAGCAGGGCGAGCCCGGCCGCGAGCACGCCGAGCGCGGGGTACCGGCGCGCGGCGACCGCGCCGAGCGGGACGGCGGCGAGCAGCGCGGGCAGGGACAGCCCGGTGGCGAGCAGCAGGGCGGGGACCCCGCCGTCCCCGAGATCGAGGGCGTCCGCGGCGGCGGGGACGACGTTGCCCGCCGCGTCCGGGACGACGAGGACGGCGGCGGGCACGGCGGTCAGGGCGAGCAGCAGCGCGCCGAGGGCCGCGAGCCGCCGCCGGGCCCGCCCCTCCCGAGGCGCGCTCGGGGACCACGGGACGGGACGGGCGCGGCCGGGCGCGGACCCGCCGGTGTGCGATGACAGCGCCTGCAGTGACACGGCCCGCTCCTTCGCAGGGTCGTCATCCGCCGGACGCGCATTCCGGAAAGCGAAGTATGTCGGAATTGCGAAATAGATCGGAAATGCCAATAAAAGGCGGACGAGATCGTATTGTCATCCGGCATTGACCGGCGTCCCGCATCGCTCACGCGATCGGCGGCGAATAAGGACCGGCGTACCGTCCCGGCGAATTTAGCGCGGCCGGACGCTCTCCGCCTTGCGTCCCATCCAAATGGCCGTCCCCCAGAGCGCCCCGAACAGGACGCCGAGGAAGAACATGGCCGGGACCATGAACCCGGTCGCGACGATCAGAACCTGCAGGACGGTCCCCACCGCGAGGGCCCACCGGAACCGCAGCAGCCCGGCGAGCAGCAGGCACGCGACGGCCAGCCCGCCGCAGACGCCCCCGGCGGTCGCGCCGTCGACGTCCAGCACCGACACCGCCACCGGGATCGCCAGCGCGATCACGATGGCCTCGCAGCCCAGCACCGTGGCGAGCAGCCGCCGCGCGGGATTCGGCGCGGCGGTGCGCCGGTCCGTGGCCGTCACCGCCCCTCCTCCACCCGCAGCAGGGTCCGGGCGTCGCCGGCGGTGACCACCGAACCGGTGATCAGAACCCCGGCGCCGCGGTACTCGCCGGTCTCCTCGGCCAGCCCGATGGCCCGGTCGATCGCGTCGTCCAGCCGGTCGGCGACGTGCACCCGCTCGGGGCCGAAGATCCCCTCGGCGATCTCGGCCAGCTCCTCCGGCGGCATCGAGCGCGGCGAGGAGTTGCGGGTGACGACCAGCTCGGCCAGCACGGGTTCGAGCTGGTCGAGGACGCCCGCGACGTCCTTGTCGGACGCGATCGCGAGGACCCCGGCGAGCCGGGTGAAGCCGAACGACTCGGTGACCGTGTTGACGGTCGCGGCCATCCCGGCGGGGTTGTGCGCGGCGTCCAGCAGGACGGTCGGGCCGGTCCGCGCGACCTCAAGGCGGCCCGGCGACGCCGACTTCGCGAACCCGCTGCGCACCAGCGCCGGGTCGAGCTGCCCCTGCTCGCCGCCGAGGTAGGACTCGCCGGGCGCGATCCGGGTCGCGGCCTCCAGGTTGGGCTCGCCGACGGTCGGCGCGCCGCTCGCGAACGCCTCGACGGCGGCGAGGGCCGTCGCGGCGTTGCTCGCCTGGTGGTCGCCGAACAGCGGCAGGAAGATCTCGTCGTACACGCCGTGCAGGCCCTTGAGCCTGAGCTGCTGCCCGCCGACCGCGACGTCGCGGCCGAGCACGCCGTACTCGACGCCCTCGCGGGCGACGGCGGCGCCGGTCTCGGCGACCCGCCGGAGCAGCACCTCGGCCGCCTCGACGGGCTGCTGGGCCAGCACCGCGACCGAGCCCGGCTTGATGATCCCGGCCTTCTCCCCCGCGATCTCCTCCAGCGTGTCGCCGAGGTAGCGGGTGTGGTCGAGGCCGATCGGGGTGATCACGGCGACGGCGCCGTCCGCGACGTTGGTGGCGTCCCAGACGCCGCCCATCCCGGCCTCGACGACCGCGACGTCGACCGGGGCGTCCGCGAACGCCGCGAACGCCATCGCTGTCAGCACCTCGAAGAACGACAGCTCGACCGGGTGCTTGCCGTCGACGAGCTGGACGTAGGGCAGGACGTCCTCGAACGCGGCGGCGAAGCCGTCCTCGCTGATCGGCTCCCCGTCGATCGCGATGCGCTCGCGCAGGGTGGTCAGCTCCGGGCTGGTGTACAGGCCCGTGCGCAGCCCCCGCTCGCGCAGCAGCGCCTCGACGAGCCGCGCCGTGCTGGACTTGCCGTTCGTCCCGGCGATGTGGATCACCGGGTAGGCGCGCTGCGGCTCCCCGAGGACGTCGAGCAGGTCGCGGACGCGGTCGAGGGTCGGATCGATCTCCCACTCGACCCCGCGGGCCATGATCGCGCCGACGGCGCGCCGGTAGCCGGACGGCTCGGTCATCTGACTCACGGCCACGAGCCTACTCGGCGCCCGACCACGCCCCGGACGCCCCCACACTGGAGGCATGGACGTCTTCTACCGGGAATGGGAGCGGCGGGCCCCCGGCGAGACCCGCGACCTCGCGCGCGCCCGCGCCCTCGCGGACGCGCTCGGCCTGCTGGCCCCGGACGTCCCGGTCCTCGTGGTCGTCGGCTCCAAGGGGAAGGGGACGGCCGCCACCTACGCGTCCGCCTTCCTCGCGGCGGCCGGGCTGCGCGTGTGCACGGTCACGAGCCCGGGGCTGCGCAGCGACCGCGACCGCATCAGGGTGGACGGGCGCGCCCTGTCCGCCGCCGAGCTGGACGCGCTGCGGGACGTCCTCGACGAGGCCGTCGCCGCGCTGCCGCCGCCCTCGCGCGGCTACCTCGCGCCGACCGGGCTCTTCACCCTCTCCGGCGTACTCCACGCGCGGGAGGTGGACGCGGACGCGATCGTCCTGGAGGCCGGGATGGGCGGACGCTCCGACGAGGTGTCCCTGTTCGGCCCGGACGTCGCCGCGATCACGCCGATCTTCCTGGAGCACGCCCACATCCTCGGCGGCACCCCGGCGGAGATCGCCAAGGAGAAGCTCGGGGTGGCGGGGCCCGACACGGTCGTGGTGTCCGCGCCGCAGTCCGCCGAGGTCACGGAGGCGCTCGGGGACGTCGAGCGGATGCGGCCGGGCGACTCCGGCCTCCCGCTCGGCCTGCTCCCCGCCGGTCTCGGCCGGACCAACGCCGAACTCGGCGTCGTCGCCGCCCGCCGCCTGCCCGGCATCGCCGAGCCCGCGCCCGAGACGCTGCGCGACGTGCTGGCGTCGATCGTCCTGCCGGGGCGGCTGTCCTGGCACGACGTCCCCGGCACCGCGACGCGGCTGCTCGTCGACTCGGCCATCGACCGGACCGGGGTGGCGGCCGCGCTCGCCGCCGCGCGCCGCGCCTGGGGCGAGATCGACCACGTCGTCGTCTGCCTCCCCGACCACAAGGACGTGGACGGCGCCGTCGCCGAACTCGACGGGCTGCCCGTGACGTTCGCCCGGCTGCCGTGGCCGCGGCTGAGCTTCACCCGCCCGCTGCCGCCCGGCTGGGAGGTCGTCGACGCGGCCGCCGTCACCCGCGAGTCGCTCGCGGCGCTCGGCCGCCGCGTCGTCGTCCTCGGGACCGTCTACTTCACCGGGCACGTCCTCGGCGCGGTGGACGCCTCCACCGAGCGGCTGTTCGTCACCGCGGCCGTTCGACGTCCTTCCTGATCCGCCGCATCACGTCGGCCATCAGCGTGAACTCCGGGTTCACCGACGGGACGTTCGACGCGACGATCCCGTAGGAGTCGCCGGTCGCCCACGCGCAGTACGTGTGCGTCTGCGCCAGGACGGCGAACGTGCCGCACGCGGCCCGCCCGCCCTGGGGGCCGGGGTCGGCGTCCTGCCCGGCGATGAACGTCGTCGGCTGCGCCTTCTGCAGGAAGTCGGCGGGGCTGCCGACCCGGCCCGTCCCGCCCACGAACAGGACGTTGACCCGCCGCACCGGCTCCTCGCTGTAGACGGCCTGGCCGCGCTTGGCGGCCGGGACCCCGCCCGCCTCGACCGCGCCCGCGACGAACGGGTACGCGGCGCTCGCCGCGGGCCCGACGAGGGCGTCGCGGTGCAGCCCGCCCGCCGTCCCGCCCGCCTCGATCACCTTCTTGGACGCGGGGAGCCCGGTGACGCGGGCGTTCTGCTCGCCGCCGCCCTCGGAGCGGAGGGCGAACACGCCCGCCGCGACCACCACGCCCGCGACCAGCAGGCCGCCCAGCGCCAGCAGCAGGCGCGGCCCGCGCGCCGACCCGGCGACCGGGCCCGGCAGCGGCGGCAGTGGGCCCGTGCCGTTCGGCGGGGCGGGGAACGCGCCCGACCCGTCCGCGACGACCGGGTGGCCGCCCGTCCCGCCGCCGATGATCGGGTGGCCGCCCGTCCCGTCGCTGACGATCGGGGTCCCGCCCGTCCCGCCGCTGATCACGATCTGCGGGCCCGAGCTGTCCGGGAGGACCTGCGGGCCGGTGCCGGGGTCGGCCGTCCACCAGGGGCGCGAACCGCCCCAGGGGCCGTGCTCGCCGTGCTCGCCGTCCGCGCCGCCCGCCTCCCCGTCCTCGGCCCGCCGCGGGTCGTCACCGGACACCGAGTCCGGCCTATCGGACCGAGGTGGTGAATCGGCCATTGCACTCCTGATGGTTCATGTGCCGCAAAGCCCCGCGGGCCCACCCGGATCGTAGACCGCGCCGGGCCGCCGCGCCGACGGTTCCGCCCGCTCGCCCGGCTCAGCCCGCGGGCAGCGCGGCCAACTGCGACTCAAGGCGCTTGATGTCCGCCTCGGCCTGGGCGAGCCGGTCCCGGTTCTTGGCGACGACCGCCTCCGGGGCCTTCGCCATGAACGCCTCGTTGCCGAGCTTGCGGCTCGTCTGCTCGACCTCCCTGCGGGCGGCGGCGAGGTCCTTCTCCAGCCGCTTCCGCTCGGCCGCGACGTCGATCGCGCCGGCCGTGTCGAGCCGCACCGCGACGCCCTCCACCGGCAGCGACGCCGTCGCCGCGAACCCCTCGCCCGGGACGGTCAGCCGCAGCAGCGACCGGACGCCCTCCTCGTGCGCGGCGAGCGGCGAACCGCCCCACTCCAGCGCCGCCGCGACCTTCTGGCCCGGCTTCAGGCCCTGGTCGGCGCGGAACCGGCGGACCTCGGTGACGAGCCGCTGCAGCGACTCGACCACGGCCTCGGCCGCGGGGTCGGCGCGGCCCGGCTCGGCGGTCGGCCACGGCGCGGTGACGATCGTCGCGCCGCCGGTCAGGGACGTCCACAGCTCCTCGGTGACGAACGGGATCACCGGGTGCAGCAGCCGCAGCAGCTTGTCGAGCACCTCGCCGAGGACGCGCCGCGTCGCCTCCGCCCGCTCGTCGGCGAGCTGCACCTTGGCCAGCTCGACGTACCAGTCGCAGACCTCGTCCCACGCGAAGTGGTAGAGCGCCTCGCACGCCTTCGCGAAGTCGTAGCCCTCCAGGTGCTCGTCGACCTCCGCGACGACCGACTGGAGCCGCGACAGGATCCAGGCGTCCACGGTCGACAGCTCGGCGGGCATCCCGCCCCGGACGTGCGCGCCGTTGATGAGCGCGAACCGCGTCGCGTTCCACAGCTTGTTGCAGAAGTTGCGCGAGCCCTGCGCCCACTGCTCGGCGACCGGGACGTCCCCGCCCGGGTTCGCGCCGCGCAGCAGCGTGAACCGGGTCGCGTCGGCGCCGTACTCGTCGATCCAGTCGAGCGGGTCGATGACGTTCCCGAACGACTTCGACATCTTCTTGCCGAACTGGTCGCGGACCATCCCGTGCAGGGCGATCGTCCCGAACGGCTGGACGCCGTCCATCGCGTACAGCCCGAACATCATCATCCTGGCGACCCAGAAGAACAGGATGTCGTAGCCGGTGACCAGCACGGACGTCGGGTAGAAGCGCTTCAGGTCGGGCGTCTCGTCCGGCCAGCCGAGCGTCGAGAACGGCCACAGCGCGGACGAGAACCACGTGTCGAGGACGTCGGTGTCCTGCGTCCACCCCGCGGGGGGCTCCTCGTCCGGGCCGGGGCAGACGACCTCGCCGTCCGGCCCGTACCAGACCGGGATGCGGTGCCCCCACCAGAGCTGCCTGCTGATGCACCAGTCGTGCATGTTGTCGACCCACTCGAAGTACCGGGACGCCATCTCCGGCGGGTGGATCTTCACGCGGCCGTCGCGGACGGCGTCGCCCGCGGCCCGCGCCAGCGACTCGACCTTCACGAACCACTGCAGCGACACGCGCGGCTCGACGACCGTCGCGCAGCGCTGGCAGTGCCCGACCGAGTGCTTGTAGGGGCGGACCTCCGCGACGATCCGGCCCTGCTCGCGCAGCGCGGCGACGACCGCCGGGCGCGCCTCGAACCGGTCGAGGCCCGCGAACGGGCCGGACGCGGTGACGACGCCGCGCTCGTCCATGACCGACAGGGACGGCAGCGAGTGGCGGCGCCCGATCTCGAAGTCGTTGGGGTCGTGCGCGGGCGTCACCTTGACGGCGCCCGTCCCGAACTCGGGGTCGACGTGCTCGTCGGCGACGACCGGGATGCGGCGGCCGGTCAGCGGCAGCTCGATCTCGCGCCCGACCAGGTGGGCGTAGCGGGCGTCGTCCGGGTGGACGGCGACGGCGGTGTCGCCGAGCATCGTCTCCGCCCGCGTGGTCGCGACGACGATCTCGTCGTCGCCCGATCCGTAGCGGATCGAGACGAGTTCGCCGTCGACCTCCTCGTGCTCGACCTCGATGTCGGACAGCGCGGTGAGGCAGCGCGGGCACCAGTTGATGATGCGCTCGGCGCGGTAGATGAGGCCGTCGTCGAACAGCCGCTTGAAGATGGTGCGGACGGCGCGGGCGCGGGCGTCGTCCATCGTGAACGCCTCGCGCGTCCAGTCGACGCTGTCGCCGAGCCGCCGCATCTGGCCGAGGATCCGGCCGCCGGACTCGCCCTTCCACTGCCAGACCCGCTCGACGAACGCCTCGCGGCCGAGGTCGTGCCGCGACACGCCGTCCTTGGCGAGCTCGCGCTCGACGACGTTCTGGGTGGCGATGCCCGCGTGGTCCATGCCGGGGACCCACACGGCCTCGTAGCCCTGCATGCGCCTCCGCCGGATCAGCGTGTCCTGGATGGAGTGGTCGAGGGCGTGCCCCATGTGCAGCGAGCCCGTGACGTTCGGCGGCGGGATCACGATGGAGAACGCGGGACGCTCCGGCGCGCCCTTCGGGTCGCCGGTGAACAGCCCCTCCGCTACCCACCGCTCGTAGAGCCGGCCCTCGACGTCGGCCGGTCGGTACTGGGTGGGCAGGTCGACGTCCGCTGCGGCCCCCTGGCCGCGCTCAGTGCTGGGCTGTGTCACGGCTGACGATTCTACGGGGACCGCGGAGGTGGCGGCGCCTCCGCCGGCCCGCCCCGGGACGCGGGTTCCCGCCGCGGTCGGGACACAGGTCACCTGACACCGGGTCGCCCCGCCGGAAAGGGTTGCGGGGAACACCCGAAACGGCGGCGCGGGAGGAGGGGGATGGGATGCGAGCGGCACTGGCACGCGCTGCCGTGCTGGCCGGCGCGTTCACCGCGGGGGCCGTGGCGGCACGTGCCGCGACCATCCCCCACCTCCGCCGCCTCACGTCCGACCTGCAGCGGTCGCGCGAGCGGATCCTCGCGAGCCGGGAGGAGGAGCGCCGCCGGCTGCGGCACGACCTGCACGACGGGCTCGGCCCGACCCTCGCCAGCCTCGCGATGTCGCTGGACGCCGCGCGCATCACCCTCGCCTGCGAGCCGGACCGGACGGACCCGCTGCTCGCCGACGTCCGCAACCGGCTCGCGTCGGCGGTCGGCGAGATCCGCGACCTCGCGCACGGCCTGCGCCCGCCCGCGCTGGACGACCTCGGCCTCGTCGCCGCGATCGAGTCGTTCGCCGACGGCTGCTGCGAGCGGGTGGACGTCCGCTTCGACGGCGAGCACCTGGAGCTGCCCGCCGCCGTCGAGGTCGCGGCGTACCGCATCGCGCAGGAGGCGCTGACGAACGTCCGGCTGCACGCCCGGGACAGCACGGCGACCGTCCGGCTGCACCGGGACGTCGAGCTCCACCTGATGGTCGCCGACACCGGGCCGGGCCTCCCGGACGCCGCCCGCAACGGCGGCCAGCCCCGGCCGCGGCGCGGCATGGCGGCGATGAAGGAGTGGGCGGCGGAGGTCGGCGGGAGCTGCGCCATCACGTCCAGGACGGGCGGCGGGACGGTCGTCACCGCACATCTTCCCCTGACCCCGGCGGAGGTCACCGCCGGGTACGATCGTCCCTTCACGGGGAAGGGACGGGCGTAGATGACGGAGATCATCCGTGTCCTCATCGCCGACGACCACCCGGTGTTCCGGCAGGGGCTGAAGGGGCTGCTGCAGGCGCTGGGCGTGGAGGTCGCGGGCGAGGCCGAGAACGGTCCGGAGGCGGTGAAGCTCGCCGCCGACCTGCAGCCGGACGTCGTCGTCATGGACCTGCACATGCCGGGCGGCAACGGCATCGAGGCCACCCGGACGATCACCCGGACCAGCCCGCGGATCGGCGTCCTCGTCCTCACGATGTTCCGCGACGACGACTCGGTGTTCGCGGCGATGCGCGCGGGCGCCCGCGGCTACCTGCTGAAGGAGTCCGGCGCCGAAGAGATCGCCCGCGCGGTGAAGGCGGTCGCCGCGGGCGAGGCGATCTACGGACCGGAGATCGCCCGCCGCGTCCTCACCTACTTCACCGACATGCCCGACCCGAGGCGCGCCGCGTTCCCCGAGCTCACCGACCGGGAGCGGGAGGTCCTCGAACTGATCGCGCAGGGCCGCAGCAACTCCGAGATCGCCGGGACGCTGTTCCTCAGCCAGAAGACCGTCCGCAACCACGTGTCGAACATCTTCATGAAGCTGCACGTCGCGGACCGCGCCCAGGCCATCGTCGTGGCCCGCGAGGCGGGCCTCGGCGAGTCCCGGGGCTGACCTCAGCCGGACGGCGCGGGCAGCCGCGGCTTCCGGTAGGCGGAGGGCGTCCCGTCCGGGCCGAACTCAAGCCCCGCGAACCCCCGCGGGTACGTGTCGGGCTCGTACAGGAACCGGAGGACGGTGCCGTCGGGGTCGGGCACGTCGAGCGCGGCCCCGTAGGGCCCGCGGTGCTGGACGTCGCCGTGGGAGAAGCCGAGGCTCTGGCACCGCCCGATGATGGTGTTGAGCGCCTCGGCCGACTCGACCTTCAGCGCCACGACCTCGGCCCCGGAAAGATCCCCGGCACAGTACCGCCGGTCCCGCAGCGAGACGTGCAGGTCGGCGTCGGGCTCCCATAACACGACCCCGCGCACGGCCCCGTCCTCGAAGAACTCGAACACGGGCACCAGATCAAGCAGCCGCCGGTACCACTCCGTACTGGCCACCAGATCCGACACCGGAACCTTCACCTGTCGAATCTTCGCAATACCAACACCCATCCCCCCACGATCCCACGCCCCCCACCCGGCCGATCGGGATTCAGGAGAAGAAATGATCATGGGACCGCTCCACACCCAAACCGCGCCGACCGCCCTCAATCCCACGATCGGTAAAGCCCCGAACCGAACCCCCCACCGCAACCACCAGGCGACGTGGTAGCCCTCACGTCTAGCAACCAAAGCACGACTGCAACCGGCAAGCAGGACGGGGCCCACATCCCAACCCCACCGCCGGTCACAAAGGCGGCACTGGAGGATGGACCCCCCAAGATCCTGTATCCGGATCACCGACCGCAACCGGCAGGGGGGCGTGGGGGCGGAGCCCCCCACATCGGGGGTTCCAGGGGGTCGTCCCCCTGGGCCAGCACGAAGTCCGCGACTAGGCGAGCGCTCTCCGCGAGCACACCTGTCCTAAGCGGACTTCTCCCGGGGCTCGCGCTTCGGCCGGTCGCGCGGGACGAGGGTCGGGTTGACGTGCTCCAGGACGGCCTCGCGGGTGATCACGACGCGGGCGACGTCCTGGCGGCTCGGCACCTCGTACATCACGGAGAGGAGGACCTCTTCCATGATGGCGCGCAGGCCGCGGGCGCCGGTGCCGCGCAGGATCGCCTGGTCGGCGATGGCCTCCAGGGCGTCGTCGGTGAACTCCAGGTCGACGCCGTCGAGCTCGAACAGCCGGTGGTACTGGCGGACGAGCGCGTTCTTCGGCTCGGTGAGGATGTTGATCAGGGCGTCGCGGTCCAGGTTGTGGACGGACGTGATCGACGGGAGCCGGCCGATGAACTCCGGGATCATGCCGAACTTGAGCAGGTCCTCGGGCATGACGTCGCCGAGCACGGCGGAGCCGTCCTCGAAGTCGGACTTGGAGCGGATCTGGGCGCCGAAGCCCATGCCCTGCTTGCCGACCCGGGACTCGACGATCTTCTCCAGCCCGGCGAACGCGCCGCCGCAGATGAACAGCACGTTCGTGGTGTCGATCTGGATGAACTCCTGGTGCGGGTGCTTGCGGCCGCCCTGCGGCGGGACGCTCGCCGTGGTCCCCTCCAGGATCTTCAGCAGCGCCTGCTGGACGCCCTCGCCCGACACGTCCCGGGTGATCGACGGGTTCTCGCTCTTGCGGGCGATCTTGTCGACCTCGTCGATGTAGATGATCCCGGTCTCGGCCTTCTTGACGTCGTAGTCGGCGGCCTGGATCAGCTTCAGGAGGATGTTCTCGACATCCTCGCCGACGTAGCCCGCCTCCGTCAGGGCCGTGGCGTCCGCGATGGCGAACGGCACGTTGAGGAGCTTGGCGAGCGTCTGCGCGAGCAGCGTCTTCCCGGATCCGGTGGGGCCGAGCAGCAGGATGTTCGACTTGCCCAGCTCGACGGCGTCGTCGCGGCCGGTGTCACCGGACTGGATCCGCTTGTAGTGGTTGTAGACGGCGACCGACAGCGCCTTCTTCGCCGTCTCCTGCCCGATCACGTAGGAGTCGAGGAACTCGTAGATCTCCCGCGGCTTGGGCAGGTTGTCCCACTTGAGGTCGGAGGTCTCGGAGAGCTCCTCCTCGATGATCTCGTTGCAGAGATCGATGCACTCGTCGCAGATGTACACGCCCGGACCCGCGATGAGCTTCTTGACCTGCTTCTGGCTCTTCCCGCAGAACGAGCACTTGAGCAGGTCACCACCGTCGCCGATGCGTGCCACCCAACTGTCTCCTTTTCGTGGGGCCGTCCGCTGTGGAGAATGCGGCGCAGCTCGGTTGCGTCCCGAAGGCTCTCGACGTTGGATTCGACGTTACCGCCTCCAACGGACTTGGAAAGCCCCTCGCCCGGAAGTGTGACGCCCGGGCTGGGGGTCTCCCACGTCCTCGTGTCGTCTCAGGACGACACTACCTCGGCCTTGCGCTTCCTGCTGGCGAAGACGTCGTCGATGAGACCGTAGTCCTTCGCCTCGTCCGCCGTGAGGATCTTGTCGCGCTCGATGTCCTTGCGGACCTGGTCGACGCTCTTGCCGCTGTGCTCGGCCAGGATGCTCTCCAGCAGCTCCCGGATGCGCAGGATCTCGCGCGCCTGGATCTCGATGTCGCTGGACTGGCCGTAGGTGCCCTCGGTCGCGGGCTGGTGGATCAGGATCCGCGAGTTGGGCAGCGCGGCGCGCTTGCCGGGCGTCCCGGCGGCGAGCAGCACGGCGGCGGCGGACGCGGCCTGGCCGATGCAGACCGTCTGGATGTCGGGCTTGACGAACTGCATCGTGTCGTAGATGGCCGTCATCGCCGTGAACGAGCCGCCGGGCGAGTTGATGTAGATGCTGATGTCGCGGTCGGGGTCGATCGACTCCAGGGTGATCAGCTGCGCCATCACGTCGTTGGCGGACGCGTCGTCGATCTGCACGCCGAGGAAGATGATGCGCTCCTCGAACAGCTTGTTGTACGGGTTCATCTCCTTGACCCCGTACGTGGTGCGCTCGACGAACGACGGAATGATGTACCGGTTGTCGACCGGCATCGGGGAGCCGCCCGCGTGGACGCCGGGACGGACCAGATCGCTGAAACCGGGGCGGTAGAGGTCGCTCACTGTGTGCCTCCGAAAAGTAGTGAGGTCGTCAGGAGACGGGGCCCTCGGAGGGCACCTGGGTTGCGCTGAGGACCACGTGGTCGACGAACCCGTAGTCCTTGGCCTCGTCGGCGGTGAACCAGCGGTCGCGGTCGGAGTCGCGCTCGATCTGGTCGAGCGCCTGTCCGGTGTGCTCGGCGATCTTCTCGGCGAGCGTGCGCTTGACGTACAGCATCTGCTCCGCCTGGATCTTGATGTCGGAGGCGGTGCCGCCGATGCCGCCGGACGGCTGGTGCATCATGATGCGCGCGTGCGGCAGGGCGTAGCGCTTGCCGCGCGTCCCCGCGCACAGCAGGAACTGCCCCATCGACGCGGCGAGGCCCATGCCGACCGTGACGATGTCGTTCGGGACGTACTGCATGATGTCGTAGATCGCCATGCCGGCGGTGACGGAGCCACCTGGCGAGTTGATGTAGAGCGTGATGTCGCGGCGCCCGTCCTCGGCCGACAGCAGCAGCAGCTCGGCGCAGATGCGGTTGGCGATGTCGTCGTCGACCTGCTGGCCGAGGAAGACGATCCGCTCGCGCAGCAGGCGCTGGAAGAGCTGGTCGCCGAGCGGCAACAGGGGCGCCTCGGCGACCCGCGCCTGGATCCGCGACGACTCGTCGAAAGTCGGAGGCATGCTCACCGGGTGTTCCTCCGGTCCTTTTAATCGGTTCGGATGATTGGACATTAACGCGCGCACGGGCCCGCTTAAGCCCGTGAGGCCGCCTTTTCGCCAGGGGCGTACCCGGTCGCCACCGGGCGTGTCACGGAATACGCGAGACCCTCGCGATCGCGGCATACCCGGGGAGGGCGCGTCCCACCCGGACCGGACCCCCCAACGGCGGACGCCCCGCACCCGGGCGGGGGTGCGGGGCGTCCGGACGGCGCCCGATGCCGCGGAGGACCGCGGCGTCGGCTCAGGACTCCTTGGTGTCGGCGTCCTTCTCGTCCTTCTCGTCCTTCTCGGCGGCCTCGGCGTCGGCGTCGGCCTTCGCCTCGGGAGTGGCCTCGGCCGTCTCCTCCGCCGTCTCCTCGGCCGCCTCGTCGGCCTCCGTGGCCTCCGTCGCGGCGTCCTCGGCCTGGTCGGTCTCGCCGTTCAGCTCGCGCCGGATGGCGTCGAGGTCGATGACGTTGCCCGACTCGTCCTTCACGGTGACGTGCTCGACGATGAGGTTCAGCGCCTTGTTGCGCAGCACCTCGGACACGATCGCCGGCAGCTGGTCGTTCTGCGTGAGGTACTCGGCGAGCTGCTGCGGCTGCACGCCCATCTGCATGGCCTGCGAGACGACGTACTCGGAGAGCTCCTCGTTCTCGACGTTCAGCTCCTCCTGGACGGCGAGCTGGTCGAGGACGAAGCCGCCCTTCACCGCGAGCCGGGCCGCCTCGGCGACGTCCTTGTCGAACTCCTCCTCGGACTTCTCCTCGTCCTTGAGGTAGTCCTCCTTGGACATGCCCGACATGGCGAGCTGCTGTTCGAGCTGCTGGTTGCGGCGGCTGATCTCCTCGTCCACGACCTTCTCGGGCAGCGGGACCTCGATCTTTTCGAGCAGGGCCTCAAGGGCCTTGTCGCGCGCCTCGGAGAGCTGCTGCAGCCTCACCTGGCGGCCGAGCCGCGCGCGGACGTCCTCGCGCAGCTCCTCGATCGTGTCGAACTCGCTCGCCAGCTGGGCGAACTCGTCGTCCGGGTCGGGCAGGTTCTTGATCTTGACGCTCTGCACCGTGACGGTGAACTCGGCCTCCTCGCCGGCGCGCTCGCCGCCCGCGAGGGTGCCGGTGAACGTCTTGTCCTCGCCCGCGGCGAGCCCGGTCAGCGCCTCGTCCAGGCCCTCGACGACCGAGCCGCTGCCGACCTCGTAGGAGTAGCCGGCGGTGGAGGCGTCCGCGACCTCCTCGCCGTCGATCCGCGCGACGAGGTCGATGACGGCGAAGTCGCCCTCCTCGGCCGCGCGCTCGGCGGTGGTCAGCGACGCGAACCGCTCCCGCAGGTTGTCGATCGTCTCCTGGACCTGCTCGTCGGTCACCTCGGCGTCGTCGACGACGACCTCAAGGCCGTCGTAGTCGGGGACCTCGAACTTCGGCCGGATGTCGACCTCGGCGGTGAACGCGAACTGGGTGCCGTCCTCCAGCTCGGTCACCTCGACGTCGGGCTGCCCGAGGACGAAGATCTCGGTCTCCTCGACGGCGCGGCCGTACAGGCCGGGAAGCGCGTCGTTGACGGCCTCCTGCAGGACCGCTCCCCGGCCGACGTACTTGTCGATCAGCGGGGCCGGGACCTTGCCGGGCCGAAAGCCCTTGATCCGCACCTGCTGAGAGATCTCCTTGTACGCCTTGTCGAGGTTCGGCTTGAGCTCGTCGAACGGAACCTCGACGGTGAGCTTGACCCGCGTGGGGGTCAGCTCCTCGACATCGGTCTTCACTGGGGTCGGTCTCCTTGATCGGGCGCTGCTTCGGCCGCGGCGTCGACACGTGCTTTTCATGCTGCCTGCGAGGCCCTCGGCCTGCACGCGGACGGCCCTCGTCGGTCGGCCCGCCCGTGTCGTTCAACGGCCGGTCAGTCTCTCAGCGGCGCGGGCACGCCGAATACGGCTCCGCGCCTTCGCGCGGCCAAGTCTATGGGGTAGCGGCGCGGTGTGCGGACATCGGACGCCCGCGAGACCGGCGAATCCGCGTCAACGATCCCGTACGGGCAGTGACATTACGCATGGGAAGGCCCATACTCGTCCGGGATGAACGGGATAGCCGCGGCCTTCAGTGCGACCGGTCTCTACTACCTCGGGTTCGCCGTCTTCAAGCTCGCGGCGGACCGGATGGCCCCGCTCCGGGGCAACCGGATCCCGCACATGGCCTGGACGATCCTCACCAACTGGATCTTCCTGGTCGCGCTCGCGTTCGTCCTCGGCGGGCTCGGCCTGCAGATCATCGCGCTCGGCGGGCTGCCGCTGTCGACCGCCGTCCCGATCTTCATGTCCGGCGCGGTCCCGCTGCTGCTGATCGCGCTCGTGTTCTTCGGCGAGCGGCTGACGGCCCGCGAGTGGCTGAGCGTGGTGCTGATCGGCGGGGCGATCCTGCTGCTCACCGCCTCGCTGAGCGGGGACGAGCCGATCCGCTCGGCGGACGCGCCGCTGTGGAAGATCGCGGTCGTGGCGGCCCCGGCGGTGCTGGTGCCGGTGCTGATCCTCGCCCTCGGCGACCACCGGCCGGACGGCCGGCACGCGCGCCCGGTGACCGGCATCGCCTACGGGCTGGGCTCGGGCTTCCCGGTCGGCACCGCGGAGCTGGCGATCAAGGGGTGGAGCGACGACCCGCACGCCACGAGCGCGGGGATCGCGGCGACCCCGTGGCCCTACCTGACGGTGGTCGCGGCCGGGATCGGGTTCGGGATCATGGTCATGGCGTTCCAGCGCTGCCGGGTGTCGGTCGTGGCGACCGTGATGACGGTGTCCGCGAAGACGTACCTGCTGACGATGGGGACGTTCATGTACGCCGAGCCGTGGCCGCAGGACGTGGCGCACTCGGCGATGCGGCTGGGCGCGCTCGTGCTGGGCGCGGTCGCCGTCGCGCAGTTCCCCCGGCACCGCCCGATCGCGGACGAGCCGCGCGGCGAGGCGCCCGCCGACACGCGGCCCCACCGGGACCCGTTCGGCGGCGATCCCGCCGCGGACGACTGGGCCGGGCGGCCACTGCTGCCGCAGCCGCGCCGCCCGCTCGGTCAGGGGCCCTACGACCGGGCGGAGCCGCCGCGGCGCCCCGACCGGCCGCGGACTCCGACCGAGACCGGGTCGGACGGCCGCTGGCGCGGCTTCGGCGGCTGACGGGCACCCGGCCGGGTACCCGTCAGCCTTTCGCAGGTCCTGCCCCCCGGGTCAGCGGCCCTTGCGGCCGTCGCCGGGGAGGCCCTTGTCGAGGCCCGCCCGGCGCAGCGCGTCGGCCATGGCGCCGCCGCCGGAGGAGCCGCCGCTCCCCTGCCCGTCGCGCCCGCGCCCGCGGCCCTGGCCGCCGCGCCCGCCCTGACCGCCGCGCGCACCGCCCTGGCCGCCGCGTCCGCCGCCGCCCTGGCCGCCGCGCTGGTTCTGGCCGCCGCCGCGGTTCTGGCGGGCGCCGCCGCCCTGCTGCCCGCCCGGCTGCCCACCTTGCTGCCCGCCCTGCTGGCCGCCCTGGCGTCCGCCGCCCCTGCGGCCGTCCTGGCGGTCGCGGCCGGGCTCGTCGTCCAGGCGGAGGGTGAGCGAGATGCGCTTGCGCTGCAGGTCGACGTCCAGCACCTTCACCCGGACGATGTCGCCCGGCTTCGCGACCTCGCGCGGGTCGGACACGAACTTGTCCGACATCGCGGAGATGTGGACGAGCCCGTCCTGGTGGACGCCGACGTCCACGAACGCGCCGAACGCGGCGACGTTGGTGACGACCCCCTCAAGGATCATGCCGGGCTCCAGGTCGGCGAGCTTGTCGACGCCCTCCTTGAACGTGGCCGTCTTGAACGCCGGACGCGGGTCGCGCCCCGGCTTCTCCAGCTCGGCGAGGATGTCGGTGACGGTCGGCAGCCCGAACGTGTCGTCCACGAAGTCGGACGGCTTGAGGGCCCGCAGCGCGGCGGAGTTGCCGATCAGCGCCTTGATGTCGGCGCCCGCCGCGTCCAGGATCCGCCGGACGACCGGGTACGCCTCCGGGTGGACGCTGGACGCGTCGAGCGGGTCGTCCCCGCCGGGGATGCGCAGGAACCCGGCGCACTGCTCGAACGCCTTCGGGCCGAGCCGCGGGACGTCCTTCAGCCCGCTCCGGCTGCGGAACGGCCCGTTGGCGTCGCGGTGCGCGACGATGTTCTCCGCGAGCCCCTCCCCGATCCCGGACACGCGGGTGAGCAGCGGCGCGGACGCGGTGTTGACGTCCACCCCGACGGCGTTCACGCAGTCCTCGACGACGGCGTCGAGGGAGCGCGACAGCTTCACCTCGGAGACGTCGTGCTGGTACTGCCCGACCCCGATCGACTTCGGGTCGATCTTGACGAGCTCGGCGAGCGGGTCCTGGAGGCGGCGGGCGATGGAGACGGCGCCGCGCAGCGACACGTCCATGCCGGGCAGCTCGCGGCCCGCGTACTCCGACGCCGAGTACACCGACGCGCCCGCCTCCGACACCATGATCTTGGTGAGCTTGAGGTCGGGGTGCCGGGCGATCAGGTCGGCGGCGAGCTTGTCGGTCTCCCTGGACGCGGTGCCGTTGCCGATGGAGACGAGGTCGACGTTGTGCTCGCGGGCGAGCCGGGCGAGCGTCTCGATCGACTCGTCCCACTTCCTGCGCGGCTCGTGCGGGTAGATGGTGTCGGTGGCGACGACCTTGCCGGTGGCGTCCACGACGGCGACCTTCACGCCGGTGCGCAGGCCCGGGTCGAGCCCCATGGTGGAGCGGGTCCCGGCGGGCGCGGCGAGCAGCAGGTCGCGCAGGTTGGCGGCGAAGACGCGGACGGCCTCGTCCTCGGCCTCCTGGCGGAGCCGGGCGCGCAGGTCGATGCCGAGGTGGACGAGGATCCGGGTCCGCCACGCCCAGCGGACGGCGTCGTTCAGCCACCTGTCGGCCGGGCGCCCCTGGTCGGTGATCTCGAACCGGCGCGCGATCTCGGCCTCGTAGGAGCTGCGGGCGGCCGGGGCGTCGTCCGGCTCCTCCTCCGGCTCCAGGTCGAGGTCGAGCACCTCTTCCTTCTCGCCGCGGAACAGCGCGAGGACGCGGTGCGAGGGCAGTTTCGCGAACGGCTCGGCGAACTCGAAGTAGTCGGCGAACTTCGCGCCCGCCTCCTCCTTGCCCTCGCGGACGCGGGAGACCATCCGGCCCCGGTTCCACATGCGCTCGCGCAGCGCGCCGATGAGGTCGGCGTCCTCGGCGAAGCGCTCGACGAGGATGGCGCGGGCGCCCTCCAGCGCGGCGGCCGCGTCGGCGACGCCCTTGTCGGCGTCCACGTAGCCCGCGGCGGCCGCCTCCGGGTCGTTGGACGGGTCGGCGAGCAGCAGGTCGGCGAGCGGTTCGAGCCCCGCCTCGCGGGCGATCTGCGCCTTGGTGCGGCGCTTCGGCTTGTACGGGAGGTAGATGTCCTCCAGCCGGGCCTTGGAGTCGGCCGCCATGATCTGGGCCTTGAGCTCGTCGGTGAGCTTGCCCTGCGACTCGATCGACTCCAGGATCGCGCCGCGCCGCTCGTCCAGCTCGCGCAGGTAGCGCAGCCGCTCCTCCAGCGCGCGGAGCTGCGCGTCGTCGAGCGCCCCCGTCGCCTCCTTGCGGTAGCGGGCGATGAACGGGACGGTCGCCCCGCCGTCGAGCAGGTCCACCGCGACCCGCACCTGGCCCTCGCGGACGCCGATCTCCTCGGCGATCCGCTGGGTGACGGGCCGCGGGCCCTCGTGTCCGGTGGACGTCTGGCTGATGGTCGCTGTCACAGCTTGGTTCGCTTTCTCCCCTGGATGTCGCCGTTGCATTGTCCAGGGAACCGGGCCCGTTGTCTCGTCGACCGCCGGGTCGGCCGCCTTCCCGCCTGCCCGTGACCGAGTGATCACGCACGGGGGCGGGGTAGGGGTAACTCCCCCTGGGGGTGCCGGCGAATGGGGGCTTAGCACCACCGATCCCTGGACGGCCACCGAACACAATGATGGGGTCGGAACGCCAGGGAACGCACCCCATGGAGGAACACGTGAGCGACAGCGAGCGCCTCGCCGAGCGGCTCGGAGGGTACGCGCGGCGTGCCTTCGCCGGCTTCGTCCGGGGCGTGATCCAGATCGTCCTGGCGTTCACGGTGAACCTGCCGCTGTTCATCCTCGCCGTGCTGTCGATCGCCTTCATCCCGCTGGGCGTGGGGGTGCTGCTGGCGCCGGCCGTGTTCGGCGCGATCAGGTCGATCGCCAACCAGCAGCGGGTGTGGGCGGACGAGTGGTACGGGGTGCGGATCGCCGTCCCGTACCGGGCCGAGCCCGCCGGGGGCCTCGGCCCGTTCGGGCGGCTCCGGTGGCTGCTCACCGACCCGGCGACCTGGCGCGACCTGCTGTGGTCGTTCCTGAACGTGCCGGTCGCGCTCGTCCTCGGGATCCTCGGCGGCGGGCTCGCCCTGTACGGCCTTGAGGGCGTGTTCGTCGCGCCGTGGCTGTCGTACGTCACCGCCTACGGGTGGGGCCCGTTCTGGCCGCTGGAGGACTACGGCGTGGTCGGCGTCGCGGGGTCGGCCGTGCTGGGCGCCGGGCTGATCGCGGTGTCGGTCCCGGTGGGGCCGATGTTCTTGAAGGCGCACGCGCTGTTCTGCCAGGCGCTGCTATCCCCCACGCGCGCCGCGCTGACCGAGCGGGTGCGGCGGTTGACCGAGACGCGGTCGGAGACCGTGGACGCGTCCGCCGCCGAGCTGCGCCGCATCGAGCGCGACCTGCACGACGGCGCGCAGGCCCGGCTCGTCGCGCTGAGCATGAACATCGGGCTGGCCGAGGAGATGATGAAGCACGACCCGGAGACCGCGCAGCAGCTCCTCGCCGAGGCGCGCGCGGCGAGCGGGACGGCGCTGACCGAGCTGCGCGACCTCGTCCGCGGCATCCACCCGCCGGTGCTGGCCGAGCGGGGCCTCGACGGGGCCGTCCGGGCGCTGGCGCTCGGCCTGCCGCTGCCCGTGGACGTCCGGGTCGACCTGCCGGGACGCGCCGACGCCCCGGTCGAGTCGGCGGCCTACTTCGCGGTCGCGGAGATGCTCGCGAACGTCGTCAAGCACTCCGGCGCCGCGCGCGCCTGGGTCCAGATCGAGCACACCGGCGACCGCCTCCTCATGATCGTCGGGGACGACGGGACGGGCGGCGCCGACCCCGCGCGCGGGTCCGGTATGCGCGGGATCGAGCGCAGGCTGGCCGCCTTCGATGGCACGATGGCCGTGACGAGCCCGTCCGGCGGGCCGACCGTCGTGACCATGGAGCTGCCGTGCGCGTTGTCATCGCCGAAGATCTCGCCCTCCTGAGGGACGGGCTGATCCGCCTGCTCGGCGCCTTCGGCTTCGACGTGGTCGAGGCCGTGGACAACGGCCCCTCCCTGCTGCGGGCGCTCACCACGCACCGTCCGGACGTGGCGGTCGTGGACGTCCGCCTCCCGCCGACGTTCACCGACGAGGGCCTCAAGGCCGCGCTCGCGGCCCGCAAGGAGATCCCCGGACTGCCGGTGCTGGTGCTGTCGCAGCACGTGGAGCAGCTCTACGCGCGGGAGCTGCTGTCCGACAGCGGCGGCGGCATCGGCTACCTGCTGAAGGACCGCGTGTCCGACGTCAAGGTCTTCGTGGAGGCGGTGCGCCGGGTCGCCGACGGCGGCACCGCCCTCGACCCGGACGTCGTGTCCCAGCTCCTCACCCGGCACGCCCGCGAGGAGCCGCTGCAGCAGCTCACCCCCCGCGAGCGCGAGGTCCTCGGCCTGATGGCGGAGGGACGGTCCAACGCGGCGATCGCGGCGAAGCTGTTCGTCACCGAGAAGGCGATCAGCAAGCACACGAACAACATCTTCGGCAAGCTCGGGCTGCCGCAGTCCGAGGACGACAACCGCCGCGTCCTCGCCGTCCTCGCCTATCTGGGCGCCTGAGCCGCCGGGCCCGGCCGTGTCAGCGAGCCCACGGCGGGACGAGCCGCTCGGCGCCCTGCGGGGCGATGGCGCAGCGCGTCTCGTCCACGAGCTCCTCCGGGTCGTAGGCGAGGCATCCGGCGTGGGCGGCGACCACGGCGGTGAACCCGGCGTCCGGCCGGGTGGTCATCTGGCGCGGCACGTCGGCGGGCAGGACGACCGTGTCGCCGGGGCCCGCCTCCAGCGTGCGGCCGTCCAGGTCGATGGACGCGGTTCCGGTGAGGAACGTCCAGACCTGCTCGGTGTCGAAGGCGTGCAGCGGCCCCGTCCGGCCGGGCGCGAAGTCGACGCGCCAGACGGCGATGCCCTCGGTGCCGCCCTGGGTGGGCGTGGCGAACGTCGTCATCGTTCCGTTGGGCGTCTCGGTGCGGCGGCTCTCGGCGGCGCGGATGAGCGTCATGGTCCCCGATCCCCTAAATTAGACAATGTGGTTGTCCATATAGTCAACGAGGTTGTCTTTTATGTCAAGCGAGCGTGATCCCGCCGAGCCCGAAGACGCGCCCGGGTACGAGCTGCCGCTGCGCCTCTTCCTGGCCTTCCGCGGGATCGTCGACGAGCTGAACGCCGAGCTGGCCCGGCAGGGGCACCCCGACCTGCGTCCCATGCACGGCTTCGTCTTCCAGGCCATCGGCCCGCACGGCACGACCGCGGTCGAGCTCGGCCGCAGGCTCGGCGTGTCCAAGCAGGCGGCGGGCAAGATGATCGAGTCGCTGGAGCGGGCCGGGTACGTCGAGCGCGGCGCCGACCCGGCGGACGCGCGGCGTAAGATCGTCCGGCTGACCGCGCGCGGGACCGACTCGCTCGACCGCGCCGCGCTGATCTTCGAGCGGATCCGGGACGACTGGGTCCGCCGGCTCGGCGCGGGCCGCGTCCGGGCGCTGGAGCACGATCTTCGGCAGGTCACGCCCGCCGATCCGTGGCGGCTCGACGTCCCGGGTTGGTTCGGCGCGGGCTGAGATTTCTTTGCGAGGTTACGACCCATATGTGCCCAGGCAGCCGCTTAGACCACCCCGCGCGGGGCGAGCACGGCGCGCGCAGGGCCTTGAACGCACCGTTCCACCCGGTTACCATCCACCCAATTCTTAGGAAAGTTTCCTAAGAGTTGCTGGGAGATTCCTGTTTGTTTCGGGGGCCGGACCGAACGGAGAATCATGTCAAGACCGGGCGGACGGCGAGCGATCGCGCTCGTCGGCGCAGCTACTCTGGCGGTCGGCACCGCCCTGCTCTCGGCGCCGCCGGCGTCGTCGGCGGGGACGGTCACCGCCACCTGTACGAAGACCTCTGACTGGGGCTCGGGCTTCGGTGGCTCGTGCACCGTCACGAACGGGACGAGCGCCGCCCTGAGCGGGTGGAAGGTCGAGGGCGACCTTCCTTCCGGCACTTCCGTGACCTCTGTGTGGGACGCGACCAAGACCGTCTCCGGGAACCACTACACCTTCAGCAGCCTCGGGTGGAACGGCGCGGTCGCCGCCGGCTCCAAGGCCACCTTCGGCTTCAACGGCACCGGCTCCGGCTGGTTCACCGGCTGCAAGATCAACGGCCTGGCGTGCGACGGCTCCGGCGACCCGGGCGGCCCCGGCGACCCGGGCGACGACACCGAAGCTCCCTCCGCTCCCTCCGGCCTCCGCGTCACCGGCAAGACCGCCACCAGCGTCTCGCTCTCGTGGACCGCCTCCACCGACAACGTCGCCGTGTCCGGCTACGACGTCTACAACGGCAGCACGAAGGCCACCTCGACCACCGGCACCAGCGCGACCGTCAGCGGCCTCTCTCCCAAGACCGCGTACACGTTCAGCGTCAAGGCCAAGGACGCCGCCGGGAACACCTCCGCCGCGTCCGCCTCCGTGTCGGCCACCACCGACGAGGGCGGCGGCAACGGCAGCGCCGGCGACAAGGTGATCGGCTACTACACCAACTGGGGCGTCTACCAGCGCAACTACCACGTCAAGAACATTGAGACGAGTGGTTCGGCCAGCAAGCTGACCCACATCAACTACGCGTTCGGCAACGTCCAGGGCGGCCGCTGCACCATCGGCGACGCCTACGCCGACTACGACAAGGCCTACGGCGCCGACCAGAGCGTCGACGGCGTCGCCGACAACTGGGACCAGCCGCTGCGCGGCAACTTCAACCAGTTGCGCAAGCTGAAGGCGAAGCACCCGAACCTGAAGATCCTCTGGTCGTTCGGCGGCTGGACCTGGTCCGGCGGCTTCGGCCAGGCGGCGCAGAACCCGGCCGCGTTCGCCGACTCCTGCTACAACCTCGTCGAGGACAAGCGCTGGGCGGACGTGTTCGACGGCATCGACATCGACTGGGAGTACCCGAACGCCTGCGGCCTCTCCTGCGACACGAGCGGTCCGGACGCGTTCAAGAAGCTCCTGGCCGCGGTGCGCGCCAAGTTCGGCTCCGGCAACCTGGTCACCGCCGCCATCACCGCCGACGCCAGCAACGGCGGCAAGATGGACGTCACCGACTACGCGGGCGCCGCGCAGTACGTCGACTGGTACAACCCCATGACCTACGACTACTTCGGCGGCTGGGACGCGAAGGGACCGACGGCCCCGCACTCCCCGCTCACGTCCTACCCGGGCATCCCGCACGAGGGCTTCAACACCACCGACACGATCGCCAAGCTGAAGGCGAAGGGCGTCCCCGGCAGCAAGCTCCTGCTCGGCCTCGGCTTCTACGGCCGCGGCTGGACGGGCGTCACGCAGGCCGAGCCCGGCGGCACCGCGACCGGTCCCGCGCCCGGCACCTACGAGGCCGGGATCGAGGACTACAAGGTCATCAAGTCCCGGTGCCCCGCCACCGCCACCATCGCCGGAACCGCCTACGCCAAGTGCGGCGACCAGTGGTGGAGCTACGACACCCCGGCCACCATCGGCGGGAAGATGAAGTACGCGGGAGCCGAGGGCCTCGGCGGCGCGTTCTTCTGGGAGCTCAGCGGCGACACCACCAACGGTGAGCTCATCTCCGCCATCAAGAACGGTCTCGGCTAAGCCGCGTCCGTCACGAGCGGTCTCGGCTGAGCTGTTCGCAGAGGGGGTCCTCCCAGCCCCTTCAGTGCAGCCGAGACATCGGGCCCCTGACCAACCGGACGCCGGTCAGGGGCCCGCCCCTTTTCCGTCACCCCGCGTCCTCGCCCGCGCCGCCCATCCGCCGGCCGGTGGGAGCGGCGCCCGCACCTGTTCGGCGCCGCGTGCGGTCAGTCCGTCTGCAGGACGGCCTGGATCTCCAGGACGATCTGGACCTTGTCGCTCAGCGCCAGCCCGCCGCCCGGGATGGTCGTCCCCTCCCCCACGCCGAACTCAAGCCTGCTGATCTCGCCGGTCGCCGTGAACCCGGCGCGGGCGCCCTTGAACGGGTCGTCCTGCCGGAACGGGTCGGGGCCGAACCCCTCGGCCACCAGGTCCAGCGGGACCTCCCTGGTCAGCCCGCGCAGGGTCAGCTCGCCGTCGAGGACGAAGCCGTCCCCGCCGGGACGGAGCCCGGTCGAGCGGTAGGACATGGTCGGAAACCTCTCCACGTCCAGGAAGTCCGCTGACCTGACGTGCTCGTCGCGCTGGGCGTTGCCGGTGTCGACCGAGGTCAGGTCGATGGTCGCGGCGACGGACGAGTCGAGCGGGTCGGCGCCGGTGGTGATCGTCCCCTCGAACGTCCCGAACCGGCCGCGCACCTTGCTGACCATCATGTGCCGGATCGTGAAGCCGACGCCGGAGTGGGCGGGGTCGATCGTCCACGTGCCGGCGACGTAGCCGGGGACCTCGACAAGCTCGGCGGTCATCGTGTCTCCTAAGGTTATGAAAGGTAAGGCGGTTCCGATCAGGAACCGTGGAACGCGCCTCCATGGTGCGGACGCGCCCGGCCCCGGCACAAGAAGGCACTTTTTCCTGCCCTGGTCACCTGGAGAGAACCAATGGAGTACACGGCGGAACGCTGCCGCGCCCGCGAGACCCTCGACCGGGTCGGCGACAAATGGTCGCTGCAGGTCATCGCGCTGCTCGGCGAGCGCACCAAGCGGTTCACCGAACTCAAGCGCGAAATCGACGGGATAAGCCAGCGGATGCTCACCGTCACGCTGCGCGGATTGGAGCGCGACGGCATCGTCACGCGCAAGGTCTATCCGGTGATGCCGCCGCGCGTGGAGTATTCGCTGACCGAGATGGGCGCGACGCTGATGGACGCGGCCAACACCCTCGTCTGCTGGGCCGAAAGCCACCTGGAGGAGATCGACGCCGCCCGCGCCGCCTACGACGCGCGCAACGCCGGTCCGGAGGCGTGACGGCGACGCGGGCACGGAATGAACGTGCCGCCGCGGTGCGCGTCGCGTAGCATGGTGGGCGATGGGCCTTCACGAGGTGGGACGGCGAGCTAGCCGCGCCGAGCTGGGGAACGAGCAGTCGTGCCCGGCCCGGCTCGGCGGTGTGCGCCCTCGTCCCATCGACCTCGTGAGGCCGTCCCATGCGCTCTGCTGACATTCGCTCGGCATTCCTTGACTTCTTCCAGGACCGCGACCACCGCGTCGTGCCGTCCAGCCCGCTGATCCCGTCCGACCCGACGCTGCTGCTGGCGAACGCGGGCATGAACCAGTTCAAGCCGTACTTCCTCGGCGAGACGGCGCCGGAGCATTCGCGGGCGGTGTCCGTGCAGAAATGCGCGCGCACGTCCGACATCGAGAACGTGGGCCGCACCACGCGGCACGCGACGTTCTTCGAAATGCTCGGCAACTTCTCCTTCGGCGACTACTTCAAGGCCGAGGCGATCTCCTGGGCGTGGGAGCTCTTCACACGCCATTACAACCTCGACCCGGAACGCCTCTGGGTGACCGTTTACCTGGACGACGACGAAGCGGCGCGGATATGGCGGAGCGTCGGCGTCCCGGCGGCGCGGATCCAGCGCCTCGGAATGGAGGACAACTACTGGTCGATGGGCGTTCCCGGCCCGTGCGGGCCGTCCTCGGAACTGCATTACGACCGGGGGCCGTCCTTCGGCCGCGAGGGCGGGCCCGCCGCGGACGGCGAGCGCTACCAGGAACTGTGGAACCTCGTCTTCATGCAGAACCTGCGCGGCGAGGGAACGGGCAAGGGCGGATATCCGATCCTCGGCGAACTGCCCGCGAAGAACATCGACACCGGGCTCGGCCTCGACCGGCTCGCCGCGATCCTCCAGGACGTGGACACGGTGTGCGAGACGGACCTGCTCTTGCCGACGTTCCGGCTCCTCCAGGAGATGGCGGGCCGCGAGTACCCGGGGCGCGACGGAAGCGACGAGTCGACGTCGTTCCGGATCGTCGCGGAGCATTCGCGGTCGGTCGCGTTCCTCATCGCGGACGGCGTCCTGCCCGCGCGGGACGGCCGCGGCTACGTGCTGCGCCGCCTGATGCGCCGCGCCGTCCGGCACGCGCGCAAGCTCGGCATCGACGAACCGGTGCTGCCGGAGCTGACGGCCAGCGTCGTCGGGAACCTCGGCACGACCTGGCCGGAGCTGACCCGGCAGGCGGGCCTGATCCGGCGGGTCGTGTCGGCCGAGGAGGAGGGCTTCGACCGGACGCTCCGCCAGGGCTCCCAGCTCCTCGACGCGGCGATCGCCCGCGCGAGCGGCACGATCTCCGGGCGCACCGCGTTCGAGCTGCACGACACCTACGGCTTCCCCATCGACCTCACCGTCGACGCGGCGCGCTCGGCGGGCCTCACCGTCGACGAGACCGAGTTCGCGGAGCTGCTCGAAGACCAGCGCCGCCGGGCGCAGCGGGCGGGCCGGGGCCGCAAGGGCGACGCGGTCGCGCGCGCGGACGCCTACCGGCGGATCACGGCGGAGCACGGCTTCACCGACTTCGTCGGCCACTCCGTGACGAACGCGGAGACGGACGTCCTCGCGCTGCTCGACTCCGACGGTCCCCTTCCGAGCGCGGTGGAGGGCGACGAGGTCGAGCTGATCCTGACGCGCACGCCGTTCTACGCGGAGTCCGGCGGCCAGGTCGGGGACACGGGCGTCGTGCGCACCTCGTCCGCGACGCTCCAGGTCCTCGACACCCGGCTCGGCCTGGACGGCCTGCACGTCCACACCGTCCGCGTCCTGGACGGCGAGGTGCGTCCCGGCACGGCGGCGGAGGCGGTCGTCGACGCGGACCGCCGGGCGGCGACCGCGCGCTCGCACAGCGCGACCCACGTCCTGCACGCGATGCTGCGCCGCCACCTCGGCGACCACGCGGCGCAGCGCGGCTCCCGCGTCGAGCCCGGACGCCTCCGGTTCGACTTCGCCCACTTCTCGTCCTTCGAGACCGGGCCCGTGCAGACGCTCGTCAACGACTACCTGCTGGACGATCCCGACGTCCGCGTTTGGGAGGCGTCCCGCGCCGAGGCGGAGGCGGCGGGGGCGTACGCGCTGTTCGGCGAGAAGTACGGCGAGTCGGTGCGCATCGTGGACATCGGCGACGCGTCCCGCGAACTGTGCGGCGGGACCCATGTCGGGCACGGCTCCCAGGCGGGGCCCGTCCACATCGTCGGCGAATCGTCCATCGGCACCGGCCTGCGCCGCATCGAAGCCCTCACCGGCTCAGACGCGCTCCGCCACTACGACCACCAGCAGGCGCTCCTCACCGAACTGGCAGGGCTGCTGAACACCCGCCCCGACCAGGCGCCGGAAAAACTGCGCCAACGCCTGGAAACACTGGCCGAGACCCAGCACCACCTGGAAACCCTGCGCCGCGCCGAACTCGACGCGCACGCGGAACGCCTCGCCTCCCAGGCGGAACCGGTCCCGGGCGGCTGGCTGCTGGCGAGTTCGGTCCCGTCCCTGACCAGCGGTGACCTGCGCACCGTCGCGACCGGCGTCCTCACCCGGCGCGGCCCCCGCGGCATCGTCATCCTGGGCACGACGACCGAAGGGAAGGCCGCGCTGGTCGCCGCGACGAACACCGGCATCCAGGCCCGCGACGTCCTCACCACCGCGGCACGCGAGGTAGGCGGCGGCGCGGGCGGCAAGGGCCCGACGGCGAACGCGGGCGGCCGCCGCCCCGACCGCCTCCCCCAGGCGCTCACCACGGCGGCGACGGAGGCCCGCGCGATCCTCGCGACCCTCCCCTGACCAGAACGGGCCGCCCGGAGAACCGGGCGGCCCGTTCACTGGTCGGGCTGGCGGGATTTGAACCCACGACCCCCGGCACCCAAAGCCGGTGCGCTACCAAACTGCGCTACAGCCCGCACGTCACGACGACGCGAGAAGTCTAGACCCCATCCGCCACGGCCCGCTCGGCCTCCCGGGCGGCCCGCCCACCCCCGCGAACCCTGTACGCTACGGGATGGCGAAAGAGGCCTCACCCCTTTATTCGCGCGCGGGCGTAGCTCAATGGTAGAGCCCCAGTCTTCCAAACTGGCTACGCGGGTTCGATTCCCGTCGCCCGCTCTCGTCTTGAAAGGTCCAGGTCAGCTCGGGCGCGCCTGGACGCCTTCCACGAACAAACCACCCGCTGCTGGATGGCATTCGGGCCGTATCAACGTCCCGTTCCGGGGATGCCGGAGCCGTCTCTGAAGGCTCTGGCCACTTCTTCTCGAACTCGGCGGTAGAGGTGCTTATGGAGGGTCGCGTCCAGGCCCTCGGCCCGGAAGACCGCCTCCGTGAAGGCGTCCACGTCGTTAGGCGGCGAGTCGCACAGCGCTCCCTGGTCCTCCGGCGAGAGGCAGAACCCGAGACCGACGCACAGATCACGGAGCAGAAAGGCGACTTCATCGGGGGACAGCTTCGCCGATTCCATAGCTCCATGTTGGCGTACGCGGTTGGCGGCGCGGGCGACTGGCGCCAGCGGCGGGACGGCTCGGGCTCCGGCGCTCGGGCCTACTATCGGGGCGTATGGGGCTGCAGCTTGTTCAGGTGAATTTCAAGGCTCGGGACGACGCGGCGCTCGGACGGTTCTGGGCGGACGCGCTCGGGTGGGGCGTTTCCAGTGAGGGGCCCGGCGTGACGAACGTCGAGCCCGTGGGGTTCTCCTGGCCCGATCCGACGGCCGTCTGCGTGGATTTCGTGACCGTGCCGGATCCGGAGACGGTGAAGGACCGGGTGCATCTTGATCTCGCTACTACGTCTGAGGCTCATCAGGCGGAGTTGGTCGCGCGGCTGAGGGAACTGGGGGCTACGCCTGCTGATGTGGGGCAGGGCGACGTTCCTTGGGAGGTCATGGCCGACCCTGAGGGCAACGTGTTCTGCGTGCTGGAGCCTCGGGAGGTCTACCGGGACACCGGGCCGATCGCCGTGGTGGTCGTCGACTGCGCGGATCCGCGGGCCATCGCCCGGTTCTGGGACGAGGCGCTCGACTGGACCCTCCACGAGCTGACCGACGACCACGCGGTGCTGCGTGCGAGCGAGGGCGTCGGTCCGTATCTGGAGTTCCTTCGCAAGTCCGGCGAGAGGGCGTGGTGGAACCGCATCCATCTCGATGTGCTGCCGTCCCCCGTCGAGGACAAGGAGGCCGAGGTGGCCCGGCTGCGGGGCCTCGGCGCGACCGACCTCGACGTCGGCCAGGGGGATGTGCCGTGGACGGTCCTCGCCGATCCGGAGGGCAACGAGTTCTGCGTCCTCGGCAGGGGCTGAGGTGTTTCGCCCCTGGGGCGTCGGGTAGGTGGGACGGCGCGCCGAGGTGAGGGGTGGTGTGACGTGGGCGTTCGCACTTGGATCGGGTCGTGGCCCGTCTACCGCCAGTTCACCGGGGACGACCCGCTCGGGCGGGGTGCCGCAGCGAAGAGCGCGGGCTCCGAGCGGATCAAGGCGCGGGTGAGCACGGCCGACAAGGTCGTGAAGTCCGTCTGCCCGTACTGCGCCGTCGGCTGCGGGCAGGACGTGTACGTCCAGGACGGCAAGGTCACCCAGATCGAGGGCGACCCGGACTCACCGGTCAGCCGGGGGCGGCTGTGCCCGAAGGGCTCGGCCAGCCTCCAGCTGACCACCGGGTCCGCCCGCGAGTACCGGGTGCTGTACCGGCGCCCGCACGGCACCGACTGGGAGCCGCTCGACCTCGACACCGCGATGGACATGATCGCCGACCGGGTGATCGAGGCGCGGCGGCGGGGGTGGCAGCAGGAGGAGGACGGCGTCCCGGTGCGGCGCACGCTGGGCCTCGCGAGCCTCGGCGGCGCGACCCTCGACAACGAGGAGAACTACCTGATCAAGAAGCTGTTCACCGCGCTCGGCGCGGTGCAGATCGAGAATCAGGCCCGCATTTGACACTCCTCCACCGTTCCCGGTCTGGGAACCTCGTTCGGACGCGGCGGCGCGACCACCTTCCAGCAGGATCTGCAGAACGCGGACTGCATCGTCATCCAGGGCTCGAACATGGCCGAGTGCCATCCGGTCGGGTTCCAGTGGGTGATGGAGGCGAAGGCGCGCGGCGCGAAGCTGGTCCACGTCGACCCGCGGTTCACGCGGACGAGCGCCGTGGCCGACGCGCACGTGCCGCTGCGCGCCGGTAGCGACATCGCGTTCCTCGGCGGGATCGTCAACTACGTCCTGCAGAACGAGAAGTACTTCCGCGACTACGTGGTCGCGTACACGAACGCGCCGGTGATCCTGTCGGAGGACTTCCGCGACACCGAGGACCTGGACGGCGTGTTCTCCGGCCTGGACCCGGAGAAGCGCGTGTACGACCACACGACCTGGCAGTACGCGGGGATGAACGTCCAGTCGGCGGCCGGCGAGCGGGACATGCAGTGGGACGAGCGCGCCCCGGCCGTATCCGAGGCGGGCCGCGGCGAGGCGCACGGCTCGGGCGGCGCCGCGATCGGCGAGGGCACGCCGGAGCGCGACCTGACGCTGGAGCACCCCCGGTGCGTGTTCCAGGTGCTCAAGCGGCACTACTCGCGGTACACGCCGGAGATGGTCGAGCGGATCTGCGGCGTCTCGCAGGACCGGTTCCGCGAGGTCTGCGAGCTGGTCACGGAGAACTCCGGACCCGACCGGACGACGGCGTTCGCGTACGCGGTCGGCTGGACGCAGCACACGGTCGGCGTCCAGTACATCCGGACGGCCTCGATCCTGCAGTCGCTGCTGGGCAACATCGGGCGTCCGGGCGGCGGGATCCTGGCGCTGCGCGGGCACGCGTCCATCCAGGGCTCGACGGACATCCCGACGCTGTTCAACCTGCTCCCCGGGTACATCCCGATGCCGCACGCCCACACCAACGAGACCCTGGACGCGTTCGTCCAGGCGGAGTCGGCGGAAAAGGGCTTCTGGGGCAACATGCGCTCCTACATCGTCAGCCTGCTGAAGGCGTACTGGGGCGACGCCGCGACGGAGGACAACGACTTCTGCTTCGACTACCTGCCCAGGCTGACCGGGTCGCACAGCACCTACGAGACGGTGATGGCCCAGATCAACGGCCTGTGCAAGGGCTACTTCCTGATGGGCGAGAACCCGGCGGTCGGGTCGGCCAACGCGAAGCTCCAGCGGCTCGGGATGGCGAACCTGGACTGGCTGGTCGTCCGCGACTTCTCGCTGATCGAGTCCGCGACGTGGTGGAAGGACGGCCCGGAGATCGAGACGGGCGAGATGCGCACCGAGGACATCGGCACCGAGGTGTTCTTCATGCCCGCCGCCACGCACACCGAGAAGGACGGCAGCTTCACCAACACGCAGCGGATGCTGCAATGGCACCACCAGGCCGTCGAGCCCGCCGGGGAGGCGCGCAGCGAGCTGTGGTTCATGTACCACCTGGGCCGCATCATCCGGGAGAAGCTCGCCGGGTCGACGGACGAGAGGGACCGCCCGCTGCTCGACCTCGTCTGGGACTACCCGGTCCAGGGCAGGCTGGACGAACCCGACGCCGAGGCCGTCCTCGCCGAGATCAACGGCCGGGACGCGGACGGGAACCCGCTGTCGTCCTACACCCAGCTCAAGGACGACGGGTCCACGTCGTGCGGCTGCTGGATCTACTGCGGCTGCTACGCGGACGGCGTCAACCAGCCCGCCCGCCGCAAGCCCGGCTCCGAGCAGAGCTGGGTCGCGCCGGAGTGGGGCTGGGCGTGGCCCATGAACCGCCGCATCCTGTACAACCGGGCGTCCGCCGACCCGGACGGCAACCCGTGGAGCGACCGCAAGGCCCTCGTCTGGTGGGACGCCGAGAAGGGCGAGTGGACGGGCCACGACGTGCCCGACTTCGTCGCCGACCGTCCGCCCGACTACCGGCCGCCGGACGACGCGAGAGGCCCGGACGCGCTCGCCGGGGACGACCCGTTCATCATGCAGGCGGACGGCAAGGCGTGGCTGTACGTCCCGGCCGGGCTGACGGACGGCCCGCTCCCCGCGCACTACGAGCCGCAGGAGTCGCCGTTCACGAACGCGCTGTACGGGCAGCAGCGCAACCCCGTCCGGCACCTGCTGCCGCCGCATCCGGACGACCGGTTCGCGCCGAGCGACGGCGCGCCGGGCGCGGACGTGTTCCCGTTCGTCGCGACGACGTACCGGCTCACCGAGCACCACACGGCGGGCGGCATGTCGCGCTGGCAGCCCTACCTGGCGGAGCTGCAGCCGGAGTTCTTCTGCGAGGTGTCGCCTGAGCTGGCGGCCGAGCGCGAACTCGAACACGGCGGCTGGGCGACGATCGTCAGCCCGCGCAACGTGGTCGAGGCGCGAGTCCTCGTCACCGACCGGATGGCCCCGCTCACCGTGGACGGGCGGACGCTCCACCAGGTCGGCCTCCCCTACCACTGGGGCCCGAACGGCTACAGCAGGGGCGACGCGGCGAACGAGCTGCTGCACCTCGCGCTGGACCCGAACACCCACATCCAGGAGGCGAAGGCGCTCGCGGTCGACATCCGGCCGGGACGGCGGCCGCGCGGGCGGGACGCGGCGGCGCTCGTCCGCGCGTACCGGGACCGCGCCGGGATCACCGCCGAGACCGGCACCGAGACCTAGCCCGCGAGACCGGCGGCGGACCGCACGGCCCGCTCGATCGCGTCGTCGTCGGCGGGCGGGACCGCGCGCAGGTCGAGCAGGCAGCGGCCGTCGTCGACGCGTCCCATCACGGCGGGCGCGCCGAGCCGCAGCCGCGCCGCGTACGGCTCGGG
>NZ_BCQP01000079.1 GCF_001552135.1 Actinomadura chibensis NBRC 106107
GGGGCCGGGGCCGGGCGCGGCGGCCCGTGACGCGGGCGGCCCGGGACGCCGACCGCGTACGACCGAACCGGTCGCTAGAGGGCGACCAGCGCGACGACGAGGATCACGACGACGGCCACCACGGCGGCGACGCCGACGATGACCGCCACGTTCGGCCCGGACTTCTGCGGCTGGGCCTGGTTGGCGAAGTTCTGGAACTGGTGCGTGGTACCGGCCGGATCTTGGGGCGTCTCTGACATGCGGACGAGGGTAACGGATGGCATTCGTCCGAGACGGGCGGTTTGCGAGGCGGACATACCGCCCCCGGCGTCCGGACGGCACCGCCCCCGGCGTTCGGGCGGAGTCGGAGCGGAGAGTGTGGGATTCGAACCCACGAGGACTGTCCCCAGCCCTGGGCGCTTTCAAGGCGCCTGCACTAGTCCACTATGCGAACTCTCCCAGGTGGCCATCGCCAACGATAGCGGGCATGGCGCGGTGGGTTCGACCGCATAACGCGGCTTGGGCCGTCCTCGACCGCCGCGACTCAGGACGACGCGGGACGCTGATACGCGAATCCGTCACCGACCACGGCGGCCAGGGTCAGGTACGCCTCGCGGGTCGCGGGGGCGAGCTGCTCTAGGTCGACCTCCGCGCCCTCTTCCAGGTGGTCGTCGTAGGGGATGCGGACGACCGCGCGGCAGCGGCTCTCGAAGTGCGCCTGGAGCTTGTCCAGGTCGACCTGGCTGCGGGTGCGGTTGCGGACCATCGACAGCACCACCACGCCGTTGCGGACGAGGTGCCCGTGGTCGTGCGCCTCCAGCCAGTCCAGGGTGGCGCTCGCGCTGCGGGCGCCGTCCACGGACGGGGAGCTGACCAGGACGAGCTGGTCGGCGAGGCTCAGCACGCCCGCCATCGCGGAGTGCAGGAGGCCCGTCCCGCAGTCGGTGATGCAGATCGAGTAGTACTGCTCCAGGACGACGGCGACGGCGGCGTAGTCGTCCGCGCTGAACGCCTCGCTGACCGCCGGGTCGCGGTCGGACGCGAGCACTTCGAGCCGCGCGTTGTTCTGCGACGTGAACGCGCGGACGTCGGCGTACCGGTGGATGTTGTCCCGGTTGTTCAGCAGGTCGCGGACGGTGGCGGCGGTCTCCAGCTTGACCTTGTCGGAGAGCGTCCCGCGGTCGGGGTTCGCGTCGACGGCGATGACGGTGTCGCCGCGCAGCGAGCCCAGCATCGAGCCGAGCCCGGTCGTCGTGGTCGTCTTGCCGACGCCGCCCTTCAGCGACATGACGGCGACGCGGTGGTGGCCGCCCGCCACGGCGGTGCGGGCCCGCGCGATCAGGTCCTTGCGGCGCAGGTCGCCCTGCGACTCGCCGGGGTGGATGTTGCCCGCCGTCGCCTTGTAGACGGCGCGCCGCCAACCCGAGGACGGCGCGATGCGGCGCTCGCCGAGCAGGTTCTCCGAGCTGAGGCTGTCGGCGTTCTGCGGGTCCATCGGCGGCTGCTGCGGCGCCTGGCCGGGGTGGCCCTGCGGCTGCGGATACCCGTAACCCTGCGGCGGCTGCCCGGGGTTCGGGGCGACGGGCTGGTACGCCTGCCCCGTGTTGGGGTCGATCTGGGGGGCGTACTGCTGCGCCGCGGCGTTCGGGTCCTGCTGGTAGGGCCGACCGGTGTTGGGGTCGATCGGGGTGGCGTACTGCTGCTGCGGGGCGGCGTTGGGGTCCTGCTGGTAGTCCTGCTGATAGGGCGGGGGCGCGGACGGGTCGAGCATCGGCGGGAACGCCTGCTGCTGGGCGGCCGCGGAGTTCGGGTCCTGCTGCTGGTAGAGCTGACCCGTGTTGGGGTCGGCGGGCGGATAGGGCCGACCGGTGGCGGGGTCGGCGTACGGGTACGGCTGCATGCCCGCGTTGGGGTCCTGCTGCTGGTACGCCTGCCCGGCGTTCGGGTCGGCGGGCTGCGGGAACTGCGGCTGACCGGTGTTCGGATCGCCCGGCGGGAACTGCGGTTGACCCGCGTTCGGGTCGCCGGGCGGGAACTGCGGTTGGCCCGCGTTCGGGTCCATCGGGGGGAACTGGGGCTGGCCCGCGTTGGGGTCGCCGGGCGGGAACTGCGGCTGACCGGTGTTCGGGTCGGCGGGCGGGGAGGGCTGCGGCGGGCCCGCGTTCGGGTCGATGGGCGGGAACTGCTGGAACGAGGTGGCTTCCGGGTCCTGCTCGTACGGCTGGGGGGTCGCCTCGGCGTCCCGCGAACCGAACTGGTCGGACGCGTAGGGCGGGAGCTGTTCGAGCGGAGGAGCGGTGTTGCCGTTGGCGTCGTACGGCGACTGCTGCGGCGGGTAGGGCGGCTGCGGGACCTGCGCCGGGTCGTACCCCTGGAAGCCGCCCGCGCCCGGGTAGGGCGGAGGCAGCATTCCGCCGTCGAACGGCTGCGGCATGGGGCCGCCGTCGTAGGGCGGGGGCTGCGGCGGCCCGAAGTTCTCCGGCGGGTAGCCCTCCGGGGCCTGCTGGAACGCGGGCGGCGCGGAGAGCCACGGGTTGCCGCCCGGATCGCTCGGCGGCGACGGCGGGCCGCTCTCGCCCGGCGGTGGCGGCAGCGGCAGCGGCGGCGGCGCGTTCTCCTGCTCGGCGGGTGCCTGCTGCGGGACCTGGGGAGGAACCTGCGGGGGAGCCTGCGACGGGGACTGCGCCTCCGGCGGCCGGTCGCCCTCGGGAGCGGACGGCCCGGCGCTGTCACCGCTCATCGCGTCGAGTGAGGCCAGCCGCTCCTCCAGGGAACGCCCGTCGTGCTCGTTCCTCGCCACCGTTCTTCCCCCTCGGGCACGCCTCTGATGATCAACACGGTGCAGGTGGGCGAATGGCCCCAAGGCAGGATACCCGTGTGCCAATACCACGCATCCACCGCGCAGATCGACGTTGACCCCGCGTAGCGGTCCCCCGGCGTCCCCCGGGCGTCCCCTAGGCGGGCGTCGCGTCCGCCGGGCCGTAAGACCGTTCCGGACGCCCGGTAGCGTGGCCGGTATGCATGCGATCGTGATCCGCGAGCCGGGCGACGCCGACGTCCTGACGTGGACGGAGGTCCCCGACCCGGCACCGGGGCCGGACGAGGTGCTGATCGACGTCGCCGCGAGCGCCGTCAACCGCGCGGACGTCATGCAGCGCAAGGGCTTCTACCCGCCCCCGGAGGGCGCTCCCCCGTACCCGGGCCTTGAGGTGTCCGGACGCGTCGCCGAGCTGGGCCCCGGCGTGGCGTCCGGGCTGAGCGTCGGCGACGAGGTGTGCGCGCTGCTCAGCGGCGGCGGATACGCCGAGAAGGTCGCGGTACCCGCCGGGCAGGTCCTCCCGGTGCCGCGCGGCGTCGATCTCGTCGAGGCGGCCGGGCTGCCCGAGGTCGCCTGCACGGTGTGGTCGAACGTCTTCCAGCTCGGCGGGCTGCGCGCGGGGGAGACCCTGCTCGCGCACGGCGGCGGCAGCGGCATCGGCACGTTCGCGATCCAGCTCGCCAAGGCGCGCGGCGCCCGCGTCGTGACGACCGTGGGCAGCGCCGAGAAGGCGGCCCGCTGCCGCGAACTCGGCGCGGACGTCGCCGTCAACTACCGCGAGGACGACTTCGTCGAGCACGGCCCCTACGACGTGATCCTCGACCTGATCGGCGCGAAGTACCTCGCCCGCAACGTGGACGCGCTCGCCGTGGGCGGCCGTCTCATGGTGATCGGGCTGCAGGGCGGCGCGCGGGCGGAGCTGGACATCGGCAAGCTGCTGGGCAAGCGCGCGGCCGTCCACGCGACGACGCTGCGGGCCCGTCCGGCGGACGAGAAGGCGGCGATCGTGGCGGGCGTCCGCGAGCACGTGTGGCCGCTGCTGGAGGCCGGACGGATCCGGACGGTCGTCGACCGCCGGGTCCCGATGGCCGACGCGGCGGCCGCGCACCGGGCGCTCGAAGACAGCGTTCACGTCGGCAAGATCCTGCTGACCGTGTGAGGATGTGGAGTTTATGAGCGAGCCTTCGAAGAACTCGAAGAACCAGTCAGAACAGGAGCCGCAGGTGCTCGTCGTCGGCCCGAACGGCATCGCCGTCGAGGGCGGCGGGGGCGAGTCCGAGGGCAAGTCCGTCACCGACATGGTGGAGCAGCCCGCGAAGGTGATGCGGATCGGCGGGATGATCCGGCAGTTGCTGGAGGAGGTCAAGGCCGCCCCCCTGGACGAGGCGAGCCGCGCCCGCCTGCGCGAGATCCACAAGTCGTCCATCAAGGAGCTTGAGGACGGTCTCGCGCCCGAGCTGGTCGAGGAGCTGGAGCGGCTGTCGCTGCCGTTCACCGAGGGCGTCGTGCCGAGCGAGAGCGAGCTGCGGATCGCGCAGGCCCAGCTCGTCGGCTGGCTGGAGGGCCTGTTCCACGGCATCCAGACGACCCTGTTCGCCCAGCAGATGGCGGCCCGCGCGCAGTTGGAGCAGATGCGCCGCGCCCTGCCCGCCGGGATGGTGCCCCCGACCGCCGACGAGGAGGGCCCCGGCCACCGCGCGTCCGGCCCCTACCTGTAAGCCCCCGCTAGTAGGACCCGCAGATAGGCCCCGCAGGCCCCCGGTAGGACGACTCGAAGAAGCGGCCGCGCCCCTCGGCGAGGGGCGCGGCCGCTTCTCACGGGTAGAGGCGTTCGAGGACCTCGGCGACCCCGTCGTCGTCGTTCGCGGACGTCTTGTGCGTGACGGCCGCCAGCACCAGCGGGTGCGCGTTCGCCACCCCGTACGAGACGCCCGCCCAGGTGAGCATCGGCAGGTCGTTCGGCATGTCGCCGAAGGCCGTCACGTCCGCGGGCCCGAACCCGTGCTCGGCGCACAGCGCGGCGAGCGCGCTCGCCTTCGTCACGCCGTGCGCGCTCATCTCCAGCAGGGCCCGCTTGGACGAGTGCGTCACCGTCACGAGGTCGCCGACCGCCTCCACCGCCGTCGCGGTCAGCACGTCGGGGTCGCCGTTCGGGTCGAAGGCGAGCAGTTTGGTGCCGCTGCGGTGGGCGAGGTCGGCCGGGTCCACCGAACGGCCGCCGAGGGCCTCGACGTCCAGCCGTTCCAGGTTGTAGGTGGACTCGAACACGAACCCGGTCGGGTGCTCCACCGCGAACCGCAGGCCCGGCGCGACGGCGCGGAGCCGCCCGACCGCCTCGGCGATCACCGCGGGCTCGATCTCCCGCGTCTCCAGGACGGTCTCGGTGTGCAGGTCGTACAGGACGGCGCCGTTCGCGCAGATGGCGACGCCGTGGTGGCCCGCGGCCGTCGCGACGTCGGCCATCCAGCGCGGCGGCCGGCCGGTGACCATGACGAGCATCGCCCCGGCCCGCTCGACGCGGGCGAGGGCGGCGGCGGTCCGGGCCGAGATCGTTCCATCGGAGCGCACGACCGTCCCGTCGAGGTCAGTGGCGATCACACGCGGCGAGGGCTGGCTCATGTCCCCCTTTGTATTGCATCCGCCGCCACTTTGACCCCCGGGGGCCCTGCAAGGTGGCAAAACGTGCGCTCTCCGACATCACCCCCATCCCGCCCAACGGCTCCCCGCGCGACCGGCGCGCGGGCGGCTCCGCGCGGAGCGGGCCATGGTCGCCGGGCAGAGCGGATCAGTCGCTCTTCGCCCGTTCCTCGGCGACGTGGAAGAAGTCGCCGCCCTTGCGCCGGAAGTCGTCGGTGCCCCAGGAGCGGGCCTCTTCCCGCGAGACCTTCCGCATATGCGGAATGTGCTTGGCGCAGTGGATGTAGGCCTCTTCCACCGACACCTTCACCCATACCTGCGCGCGCTGCCCGGGTGTCTGCTCCACCGGCAGGTCGGGCCACATGGCCCGCGCCGCGGCGCTCTCCAGAATCTCGGCCCCGCCATTGATGTGGAGCCCGATGCGGGCGCGTTCGAAGTCGATGACGAGTATTCCCACATGCGGGTTCTCTTCAATGTTGCCGAGGCTCGCGAACACGCCGTTTCCCCGGTACTCCGGGTACAGGACCGTTCGTTCGTCCGCGACGAACAGGACGCCGGGCGGCCCGGCCCGAAAAGAGCTGTCGCATTCTCCGTTCCGGTCGGCGGTCGCGACGAAGAACATCTCCTGCCGCCGGAGGTAGGCCCGCATGTGCGAGTTGAGATGGTCCAGCATTTGCTTGTGGTGGAATCGAATGGCGCGGTCGGTCGTCCCGAGCCGCCGCTGGAGAGCGCGTTCACCATCGGTTCCCGGACACACCGAGTACTCCGTCGTCATCGCCGGCGCCCCTGCCCTGCCAGGCTCGACCTCATCATCATCGACGTGATCCCCTTCCGTCCCGCGGGGTCGAGAAGCCGCTTCATTCGGCGATTCCGAGTGCACCACAGGCTTCACCGCAAAGGAAGGGGTATCCCGGAAGTACCTCGGCCAATATCGTTGACTTTGGCCATGACCCACATCCGGCAAAGAAGTTGATATACCGTCGGCGGGGAGGGCGTACGGGGTGCCCGAGGACGGTGTCCGGCATGGTCGATCAAATGCTTGACGTGGTCACGCTGGGTGACCTGGACGGTGTGTTTCCGCAAGATCTGGTGGAAGCGGTTTTGGCCAAAACCCAGGATCGAGAGGTGCGGCGGCGACTGCTGTCGCCCGGGTTGATGGTCTATTTCCTGCTTGCCCGCGCGTTGTTGTACCCGCAGTCTTATCAGCGCGTCCTGCGTACGCTGGTCGCCGTGCCCGGAACCGGTAATGGCTGGGATAATTGGCGGGTACCGGACAAGGCCGCGATATTTAGGGCGCGGTGCAAGCTGGGTATAGAGCCGTTCCATGAACTGCTGGTGCACGCGGGGAGCGCGGTGGCCGACGAGCGGACGCCCGGCGCGTTCTGGCGCGGGCTGCGCGTCATGGCGCTCGCCGGGACGACGCTCCAGGCCGCCGACAGCCCGGCCAACCAGACCGGACTCGGCGGGCCGCGCGCCCAGCGGGGGGAGAGACCGCCCGGAGGCCCGCTGGCGCGGCTGGTGGCGCTGGTCGAGTCGGGCAGCAACGTGGTCTGCGACGCGGCGGTCGACTCCCACCGCGTCAAGGAGCGTGTGCTCGCCGAACGGCTGGCCACCTCGCTCGGCCCGGCGATGCTGGTCCTCGCGGACCGCGACCTCCCCTGCGCGCACCTGTGGCGCAGGCTGGCGGACTCGGGCGCGGAACTGCTCTGGCGCGTCCCGAAGAACTGGAGGCCGCCCGTCGAGGAGACCCTGCCGGACGGATCGTGGCTCTCCACCGTCCACGGGGAGTTCGGCCGCGACGCCTGGCCGCGCCAGGACGCGCGGGCCAGGGTGGTGGAATACGCCCGCGACGCCCCCGGCAGGGGCGGCGCCGAACGCTGCCGGCTCGTCACCACGCTGATCGACCCGCACGCCGCGCCCGCCGCCGACCTGGTCGCCCTGTACGGCGAACGGGCGGAGGCGGAGGACCCGCTCGCCGAGCTGAAGACCACCCAGATCGGCGCCGACACCGTGCTGGCCAGCAAGACGCCCGAGCTCGTGTTCCAGGAGACGTACGCGCACCTGGCCGTCTACACCGGCCTGCGCGTCCTGATGCACGGCACGGCCGTGAACCGCAGCGAGCCGCTGGATCCCGGCCGGCTCAGCTTCACCGCCGCGCTGCGCGCCGCCCGGCGGAGCCTCACCGACCGGCGTCGGCCCGCACCGAGCCTCCTCATCCGGACACCGGTCGGCGGCGGCGGCGCACCCGGCCCGGCACGCGCGTATCCGCCACAGGGAGATCATCGCCCGCTGACCTGGGCGGCGGCCCCCGCCGACCGCTAAGTCAACGGTCAGCCCTTGACCGGCTCCAGGACGTCCAGCCCGATGAACTTGCGCAGCGCCTCGGGGACGCGGACCGTCCCGTCGGCCCGCTGGTGGTTCTCCAGGATCGAGACCATCCAGCGGGTGGTGGCCAGCGTCCCGTTCAGCGTCGCGACCGGGCGGCTCTTGCCCGCCTCGTCCCGGTACCGCACCGACAGGCGCCGGGCCTGGAACTCGGTGCAGTTGGACGTGGACGTCACCTCGCGGTACGTGCGCTGCGACGGCACCCACGCCTCGCAGTCGTACTTGCGGGCCGCGCTGGCGCCGAGGTCGCCCGCCGCCACGTCGATCACCCGGTACGGGATCTCGACCTTGGCGAGCATCTCCTTCTCCCACTCCAGCAGCCGCAGGTGCTCGGCGTGCGCGTCCTCCGGCTCGCAGTAGGAGAACATCTCCACCTTGTCGAACTGGTGGACGCGGATGATGCCGCGCGTGTCCTTGCCGTAGGAGCCCGCCTCGCGGCGGAAGCAGGACGACCACGCCGCGTACCGCCGCGGCAGCCCGTCGAGGATCTCGTCCATGTGGTAGGCGGCGAGCGGGACCTCCGAGGTGCCGACGAGGTACAGCTCGTCCTGCGGAAGCTGGTAGACCTCGGCGGCGTGCGCGCCGAGGAACCCGGTGCCCTCCATCGCCTCCGGCTTCACGAGGACGGGCGGGTACATCGGCACGAACCCGGCCGCGACGGCCTGCTCGACCGCCAGGTTGAGCAGCGCGTACTGGAGCCGCGCGCCGACGCCCGTCAGGTAGTAGAACCGCGCGCCGGACACCTTCGCGCCGCGCTCCATGTCGATCGCGCCGAGGCTCTCGCCGAGCTCCAGGTGGTCCTTCGGCTCGAAGTCGAACTCGGGCGGCTCGCCGACGTGCTCCAGGACGACGTAGTCCTGTTCGCCGCCGGGCGGGGCGCCGTCCTCGATGAGGTTCGGGACGTCCTTCAGGACCGCGTCGAGCTCGTCGCCGAGCCGGTCGGCCTCGGCCTCGGCGTCCTTGACCTGCTGCGCCAGCTCCTTGGCGCGCGTCAGCAACTGCTGCCGCTCCTCGCCCTGCGCCTTCGACACCGACTTGCCGAAACTCTTCTGCTCCGAGCGCAGCCGCTCGAACGAGGTCAGCGCCGAGCGGCGCCTCCCGTCGAGGTCGAGCAGGCGGTCGACGACGGCGTCGTCCGCGCCGCGGGCGCGCTGGGACGCGCGCAGCCGGTCAGGGTCCTCTCGAAGAGCGCGAAGGTCGATCACAGATGCGAGGCTACCGGCTGGAGGCGGCCCGCCGCGCGGGTGTATCGCGTCCGCGCGCCGCCCGGCGCGGCGCGCTCAGCGGGAGCCGCTGGCCAGCAGCGCGTGGGCGGGCAGCGCGACCTTCCCGTCCGCCGCCGCGTAGCCGGACACGATGCGGTCGTAGGCGTCCTTGACGCGCTGGACGGTGGGCGCGTCCTGCCGTCCGACGATGACGCCGTTCGTGCCGACCCTGGACAGCGCGCCCGTCTCCCACCACTCCTCCGGGTCGACGACGTGCTCCCAGGTCACCTCCTCGACGGCGACGCCCGCGAACCCCGCCGCCGCGACCAGCCGCCGGAACGCCGTGACCTCGCCGTACTCCATGAACGGCGGGTCGGGGATGTCGGCGGGGACGGGCACGCCCGCCTCCTCGAGCGCCTCCCGGACGATCCCGAGCGCGCCGCTGCCCGGCATCACCCAGCAGCTCAGCGCGAGCCGCCCGCCGGGCCGCAGCACCCGCCGCAGCTCGGCGAGCGCCGCGCCGGGCGAGCCCACGTGGTTGATGACGAAGTTGCCCGCGACCGCGTCGAACGTCCCGTCGTCGAACGGCACGTCGGGCAGGACGGCGACGCGCACGTCCAGTCCGGGGACGTTCCGGCGGGCCGTCTCGGCCATGTCCGGGTCGGCGTCGAGCGCGGTCGCCTCCGCGCCGCGCCGGACCGCCTCCCGGGAAACGAAGCCGGGACCCGTTCCGACTTCGAGGAACCGCGTCCCGGCCGCGACGCCCGCGGCGTCCAGCAGCGGGTCGATCAGGTGGCGGGTCAGCCGGGCGAACCCCCGCTCGTAGGCGGCGGCCCGCCCGGCCCACAGCTCGCGCTCGTAGAGATCGAAGTCATCGGCCACCCGCGCAGCCTACGTCAGCGCACGTCCACCTAATCACCGGGCGCGTTCGGCGCGGGCCGCGGCGCCGACTCGCGGTCCGGCTGGAACAGGGCCCGGCCGCGCAGCGTCACATCCTGGTGAACGATGTCGACGGCGGCGAGCGGGGCGGACGATCGGCGCGCGGCGCGGCCTCTCCGGTCGGTCACCGTACCGGGCGCCGGAATCGCGGGCCGGATGAAGGCCCGGGAACTGAGCCGTGGAATTGCTCTTTCGCGGCCGTTCGGCGTGCCTTTATGCGCCGTCCCTTCTTGTGGTCCCGCCAGGTCACCTGAGGTATAACGACGGTGATGGAATCCGAGGGCGAAGCTATTCTTGATCTTGGGGACGGCCGACGGCGGGAAGCCGCCGACGAACTGTGGGCGCACCGCGGCGCGGCCGTGATCACCGGGATCTCCGGGGTCGGCAAGTCCCTCCAACTCGTGAAACCGCTGCTGAGCCGGTATTTGAAGGAATGCGGGCGACCGGTCGTGAGCATCGACGTCCCGGAACGGTCGACCGACCTGGAGCAGGAACTCGTCGATCTGCTCGTGGACGGGCTCGTCCTCCCGGCGGGCGGCGGCGCCGCGCCGCGGATCGTGCCGGGCCGCGGATTCAAGGCCGCCGTCCGCGATTTGCTGCAGCAGCGGGTGCTCGTCGTGATCGACGAGTTCCAGCGGCTCCTGGACGCCGACAAGCGGCCGCGGGAGCCGTTCGGGTCCGCGCTCGCGGAACTGGCGCGGGCGCCGGGGAACGAGGGCGGCCTGTGGCTCGTGTCCAATCAGCATCTCGACGCCCTCTGGACCCAGCCGTTCCATCCGGTCGAACTGCCCGCCCCCGTGGCCGAGGAAGGCGTCCGCATCGTCCTGGAGCACCTCAGAACGGCGGACGCGGCGGCGAGGTTTCCCGAATCCCGCAGAACGGAGACGGTGAATCGGCTCGGCCGCAATCCCCGCGTGCTGCATTTGCTGGGCTCGCTTTTGCGGCGCTACACATTGGACGAGTTGCTCGGCCCGCCGTTGCTCGGCCCGCCCACCGAGGGGATCCCCGAGGACGAACTCGTCGACACGATCGAACGGGGACTGGTGGCCAAGGCCACCGAAGGGCTCGCGGACGACGAGCGCCAGGCCCTGCGCAGGCTGTCGGTCCTCTCGGCCGGTTTCGAGCAGAAGCAGGCCGAGACCCTGGTCACCGACTTCCGGAAGCGGCTCCGCGAACTGCGCTACCGCTACCTCATGGAGCCGACGCAGGACAGGCCCCCCAGATACCAGTTGCACCCGGCCGTCCGGGAGGCGGAGAACGCGTTCCTGCGCCGGGACCAGCGGGCGTGGCGCTCGGCGCACCGCGCCGCCGGGCAGTGGTACGCGGCGAGGCTCAAGCGGACCGACGCCAAGGAGCGGGCCGTCGCCCTTTCCGGCGCGTTCTTCCATCTGCGGGAGGCGGGCGCGGGACGGGAACTGGCCGACGCCATCGCGGCCGCCCGCGCGGAGATCGAATGGCGTTACGGCGGGGACAAGCGCCATATCGTCCCCGAGTCGGCGCGGGAGCGCGACGCGCGCATCGACCTGCTCGCCGAATACCTCGCGGAGCCGGGGGCGCCGGGCGTCGAGTACCACATGGCGCGGCTGCTCCAGGAACGGTTCCGCGAGACCGGAAACCCGGCGGACGGCGAACTGGCGCTCGCCCACGCCGAGCGCGCGGCGAAGCGCTGGCGGACCGGCTCGGCCGTCCCGTGGGTCATGTGGATGAAACTCATGACGGAGGTCAGGGGCTTCGAGGCCGCCGAGGAGATCGGCCGCCAGGCGCTGGCCCACAAGCCGTACATCGGCGAGCAGAGATTCGCCGTCTACATGCAGTTGAGCATTTACCTCACCGCGCAGGAACGGGTCGAGGAATCGATCGCGGAACTGCGCCGGGGCTGCGCGGAGTCGCGGCCCGCCGACCAGCGCCGCCTGGCCGACCAGGCGGTGCTGTACGCGGCGGCCGAGCCGTCCGACGACCTGCTCCGCCGCACCCGCGACTGGCTCAAGGGCTCGGGCGTCCTCGACTACCAGGCGCGGCTGGCCGAGATCCTGCTGCTCCAGCACGAGGGCCGGTGGCGCGAGTCGGCGGACCTCGCGCGCCAGAGCAGGACGGCGTTCCCCAAGCCGTACCTGCACTTCCCCATCTACGAGGCGATCGGCCGGATCGGCGAGGGGAACCCGGCGGCCGGGCTCGCGGTGCTCCAGCGGGCGCGGATCCCCGACAGCCAGCGCGCCTCGCACAAGTCGGAGTTCCGCGAGGGAAAGGCGTGGCTGCGGGCGCTCGCCGCGCTGCAGAGCGGGGAGCTGGAGGAGGCGTCCCGCTTCCTCGGCATCTACCTCGGGACGGCGCGGCCGCCGACCGGGGCCGAGGAGATCAGGGCGGCGCTGCTGACGGAATGGGACACCCGCGTGGCGATTCCGGGCGAGGCGACCCCCTCGTTCATCACGCCGATCCTCCCGCCGTCGGTGACCGGGACGTCGGAGAGCGCCAGGCGTCCGCAGTACGGGCCCCGCGTCCTGGACCAGGCTCCCGCAGAGCGCGTCGACCGCAGGCCCGTCGTCCTGGCCGTGGCGACGGAATGGTCGTCGAACCACGGCGGGCTCAGCACGTTCAACCGGCAACTCTGCGCCGCACTGGCCCGCTCCGGAATGCGCGTGTTCTGCATGACGCCCAACCCGAGGCTGGGGGACATCAAGAACGCGAAGGCCCTCAATGTCGAACTCATCAACCCGATGGAGAACGAGTGGTACGAATCCGAGCTTGAGGTGCTGAAGGAGCGTCCGGACGGGCTCGGCGGGGACCCGGACGTCATCATCGGCCACGGCCGCGTCACAGGACCGGCCGCGAAAGCCCAGGCCGACCGTTTCCCGAGTGCCAAGCGGCTGCATTTCATCCATGTCGCGTCGGAGGAGATCGACTGGTTCAAACCCGGCCGCGAGGACGGCAAGGACATCGCCGCGGTGGCGGAGTCGCGGCAGCGGCTCGAAGTGGACCTCGCCCGCGGCGCCCATCGCGGTTTCGCCGTGGGCAAGCGCCTCCACGAGCATTACGCCCGCTATGTGTCCTCGCCGGGAAAGGCGCAGCTCGCGCGTTTCGACCCGGGGTTCGACGCCGAGGACCTGACCCCGCGCGAGGCCCCGCCGGGAAAGCCCATCGTGCTGCTGTTCGGACGCGTCGAGGACGCGGAGCTGAAGGGCGTCGACCTGGCGGCGCGGGCGATCGGCGCGGCCGCCAAGGCGCTGCGGGAGAGCCGGGCCGCGACCGAGGTCGAACTGATCGTCCGCGGGGTGCCGGAGGGCTCGTCCGAGGAGCTGCGGGAGAAGATCATCGATTGGGCCGACCATCCGGCGCTGCTGGTGACCCCGCGCGTCTACGCGGCGAACGAGCAGCGGCTCGCCGCCGACCTGGAGACCGCGAACCTGGTCCTGATGCCGTCCAGGGCCGAGGGGTTCGGGCTGGTCGGGGTGGAGGCGATCATCGCGGGGACGCCCGTCCTGGTCAGCGGCCGGAGCGGGCTCGCCGACCTCCTGTGGGAGCACCTGGGCGACGAGGCGCGGCACATCGTCGTCCCCATGCACAAGAGCGAGGCCGAGAACACCGACGAATGGACCCGCAAGATCCAGCACGTCCTGGAGGACCCCGAGACGGCGTTCGCCCGCGCGACGAAGATCCGCCGCCTCCTCGCGGAGAAGTGGACGTGGTCGATGGCGATCGAGGCCCTCAAAGCCGAACTCTGACCCGCGGCGCGGCGGGTCAGGAGTGCGGCGAGCCCGTGCGGACGGCGTCGAGCCAGGCGGCGGCCTCGGTGAAGTCGTCGTCGTGGGTGCCGCGCCGGATCTCCGGACGAACCTGGTCGGCACGCGGATACGACCCGACGAAGCGGACGTCGGAGCAGACCCGCCGCAGCCCCATCAGGGCCTCGCCGACGCGGGCGTCCGCGACATGGCCCTCGAAGTCCATCCAGAACAGGTAGGAGCCGAGCCCCGCGCCCGTGGGCCGCGACTGGATCAGCGTCAGGTTGATCCCCCGGACGGAGAACTCGGTGAGGATCTCCAGCAGCGCGCCCGGGTGGTCTTCGCCGATGAACGCGACGACGGTCGTCTTGTCCATCCCGGTGGGGGCGGGCGGGGTGCACGGGCGGTGCAGCGCGACGAACCGGGTGACGGCGTCGGAGACGTCGTGGATGTCCTCGGCGAGGACCGACAGCCCGTACCGGGCCGCGGCGAACGACCCGGCGAGGGCCGCGTCGTAGTGGCCGTCCGCGACGTGCTGCGCGGCCTCGGCGTTGGACGTCGCGGCGCGCCACTCGGCGTCCGGGACGTTCCCCGCGAGCCAGCGGCGGCACTGCGGCTGCGCGATCGGGTGGGACGCGACCGTCTTGATGTCGGCCAGCGCCGTCCCCGGCCGGACGAGCAGCGCGAACGACACCGGCAGGTGGATCTCCCCGACGATCTGGAGCGGCTCGCCGGTGGCCAGCTCGTCCAGCGTGGTCGGCACGGAGCCCTCGACGGAGTTCTCCAGCGCGACGACGGCGGTGTAGGCGTCGCCGCGGCGCAGCGCGTCCAGGACGGCGGGCACCGTCGCGTACGGGACCAGCTCGGCGTCCGCCGCGCCCGGGAAGGTCAGCAGGGCGGCCTCGGTGAACGTGCCCCGCGGACCCAGGAAGGCGTAGCGCGCTGGCCTGTTCTCTGCGGTCACGGTGTCTCCGGTGGCTCAGGATGCCTCGCGCGACGGGAGCTGAGGCGAGGTGAGACAAACGAGTCTACTGTCCCCGGCGGGGCGGTCTGTTTCTCAGGCGCGGGCGGTGGACGTCCGGTCGCCGTTGCCGTTGCCGTTGCCGAAGTCGGGCAGCGGGTCGTCCATGGACACGATCGGGCCCTTGCCCAGCCGGGCCGCGCGCAGGGCCTGGTTCTCCTCGGGCGAGAGCATCTCGACCGCGTTCCCGCCCAGGACGGCCTTGGCGTAGGTCCGCGTCTCGGTGCGCCCGTTGATCGAGCTGACCACGACCCCGTCCCCGACCGCGTTGATCAGGGCGAGCGAGAACGACCGGTGCCCGGACATCTCCTTCAGCGCGTCGTAGTGCACGATCGCGAGATCGCGCAGCGCGCGTTCGTCGACCGACCCGCTCGCGAGCTGGAGCTGGCGCCTGAGCATTTCCCCGCACTCGTCGACGACCTGGTTCACCCGGTTGTGCGCGACCACGGCGATCGACAGTCCCGCCACCCCCGCGATCAGGCCGGCGACGGCCACCGCGACAAGCATCACGGGCTGAGCGTACCCACCCTGACCTCGGGGTGCGAAGGATCTGCCCGAGCAGCCCCCGGTTCGAGGCGTTTCACGAGCCACGTCCCGAGGACGACGATCGAGGCCAGCGCCGCGAGCCCGAACAGATCGCGGACGACCTGGCCCGTGAAAACCGCCAGCGTGGAGTGTTCCGGGCCGATCAGCTCGCGGCCCCACCAGGGCACCGGGAACAGGAACAGCAGCCATGCCGCGCCCGCGAAGAGACATCTTCGCGTGTCCCGGCCATCACCGGCCAAAGCACCGACAACCGCGATCATCCACACAAGGTGATGAATCCATCCCACTGGGGACAGCACGACCGACAGCAGCCCGACGATCGCCACCGACGCCAGCAGCAGGCTGGACGACCCCGGACCGTCCGGGAGCCGGTCGGCCGCCAGCGCCGCGCGCCGCGCCCACCGGAACCCGAAGTAGGCGACGACGAGCGCCAGCGCGAGCCACAGCAGCGTCCGCGCCGGGCCCTCCGGCAGCATCCGCGCGACGATCCCCTGGACGGCCTGGTTGGTGGTGCCGTCGACGGCGCCCGTCCGGTCGCCGCCCTGCAGCAGCGCCCCGAACCAGTAGTCGGACGAGTCGGACGGCAGCAGCGCGAACCCGCCGAGCGTCGCCGCCGCCGCGGTGAGCAGGGAGTTGACCAGGGCGTCCCGGCGGCCGGTGAGCAGGAAGTAGATCAGGAAGACGCCCGGCACCAGCTTGATCGCGACGGCGAGCCCGACGAGGGCGCCGCGCGGCCAGCGCGGCTCGCGGGCGCAGCAGTCGGCCAGGCACATCGCGAGGAGGAACAGCCCGACCTGCCCGAACCGGAACTGGTCGCGGACGGGGTCGAGCCACGCCATCGCGGCCACCAGCGCGCCCGTGGCGAGCGGCGCCCAGCGCCCGGTCCGCCGGATCAGGTCGCGGAACGCGTACCGGACCGAGATCGCGAGCGCGACGCAGATGAGGCCCGTCCAGACGAGCTGGGCCGCGCGCCACGGCAGCAGGGTGAACGGGACGGCCAGCGCCGCCGCGAACGGCGGGTACGTGAACGGCAGCAGTTGGGGCGGCTGCGTCAGGAAGTCGTAGAGCGGCGCCCCGCGCAGGACCGCGCGCCCGCCCTCCCGGTACACCTCCAGGTCGACGAGCCGCTGGTCGGGCTGGTTGCCGAGCCAGCGCGCCGCGATCGGCGCCAGCGCGACCGCCGCGACCGCGATCCCGGCGCAGATGATCAGTCCTCGGGCCCACGTCCCGCGCCGCGCGAGCGCGTGCGAAAACCCGGCCCCGGGCAGGGCTCGGCGCGCTTCGGGACCGTCCACAGCCCGCAGGATATTGCCACTCAGTGGTCGAAAGCCTCTTGTAGCCTTTGCGCCATGACTTCGCGGGGGCGCAGGATCGCCATGTTCCTAGGCGTCCTCGGCGCGGTCCTCGCCGGATTCGTGTGGCCCGCCGGCGCCCAGGCGGCTCCCGCCCAGGCGGCTCCCGTGCGGAACGCGGTCGGCGGGCAGGTCGTGATCATCGGGGTCCCCGGGCTGATGTGGAGCGACATCGACCGGGAGAAGACGCCCGCGCTGTGGGGGCTGGCGGGCGCGGGCTCCACCGCCGGGCTGAGCGTCCGGACGACCCGCGTGAACACCTGCCCAACCGACGGCTGGCTGACGCTGTCGGCGGGGCAGCGGTCCCGGCTGCCGCACGGCGACTGCGCGCTCCCGGCCGCCCCGATCCTGCCCGGCCAGCGGTCCCCGGCCGTCCCGCCGGAGGGCGGCGCCGTCGCGGCGGGCTGGCCCGCCATCAAGGCCGACAACGCGGGCACCAACTACCACGCGCGGATCGGGCTGCTCGGCGACGCCGTCCACGCGGCGGGCGGCTGCACCACGGCGGTCGGGCCCGGCGCGGTGTTCGGGGTCGGCAACGGCAGCGGCCAGGTCGACCACTACCTCGCCTCGCCCGACAAGGCCGCCCCCGCCGACTGGGCGCGCTGCGCGCTCACCGCCGTCGACGTGGACGACCTCTTCCGCGCCTACATCGACGCCGGCGTCGACCCGAAGGGCGAGCAGGTCCCGCTGTCGGAGCACAAGCGCGCCGCCGCCGCGACCGCCGCCGACCGCCGGGTCGGGCAGGTGCTGGGCGGCCTCCCCGCCGGGACGACCGTCCTCGTCGCGGGCCTCTCCGACATCGGCGTCGACCCGCACCTGCGCGTCGCCGTCGCGAAGGGCGCCGGGTACGGGCCCGGCTACATGCGCTCCAGCGCCACCCGGCAGGACGGCCTCGTCACCCTCACCGACCTGACCGCGACGACGCTGAAACTGCTCGGCGTCCGGCAGCCCAAGCAGGCCGTCGGGTCGGCCTGGCGCGACCAGCCGTCCAAGGACTCGACGCAAGACCGGGTGGAGTCCCTCGAAGACCAGGACGTGGCGGCGCAGGCGATCCGCAGCGTCCAGACGTCGTTCTACTGGGTGCTGTTCGCGACGCAGCTCGTCCTCTACGGGATCGCGGCGCTGGTGCTGCGCAGGCTCGGCGGCGACCGCCGGTCCCGGGCCCGGATCCTCGGCGGCACCCGCGTGATCGCGCTGCTCGGCGGCGCGGTGCCGGGCGCGTCGTTCCTCGCCGGGCTGATGCCGTGGTGGCGGGCCGAGCACGCGACGCCCGTGCTGATCTGCACCGTCCTCGGGTTCAGCGGGCTGCTGACCGGGGTGGCGCTCGCCGGTCCGTGGCGGCGCTCGGCGTTCGCGCCCGGCCTGGTGATCACCGGGGTGACCGCGCTCGTCCTCGCGCTGGACGTGATGACCGGCTCGCGCCTCCAGCTCAACACGCTGATGGGCTACACGGCGCTCGTCGCCGGACGCTTCTACGGCTTCGGCAACCAGGCGTTCTCGCTGTTCGCCGTCGCGGCGATCCTCACCGCGGCGTGGCTGACGGAGTTCCCGCTGCGCGCCGGGCGCCGCACGGTCGCGGTCGGCATCATCGCGGCGATCGGCGCGTTCGCGGTCGCGATCGACGGGCTGCCCGCGTGGGGCAGCGACTTCGGCGGCGTCCTCGCGATGGTCCCGGCGTTCGCGATGCTCGGCCTGATGGTGACCGGACGCCGCGTCTCCCCGCTCAAGCTCGGCCTGTTCTGCCTGGCGGGCGCGGCGCTGGTGCTGGTGATCTCCTACGTGAACTCGCGCAGCGCGAACCCGACGCACCTCGGCCGCTTCTGGCAGGACCTCATGGACGGCGACGCCTGGGGCGTCATCGTCCGCAAGTTCAACGCCATGCTGAACAGCCTCGGGTACTGGCCGTTCACGCTGCCGCTCGCCGCCGCGATCGGGTTCCTGTTCTTCGTCCTCGCGCGGCCGAACCGGTGGCGGGTGTCGCTGCTCCAGCGCGCCTACGAGCACTGCGTGACGATGCGTCCGGCGCTGCTGTGCGCGCTGACGGTCGGCGTCATCGGGATGCTGGTGAACGACTCCGGCGTCGTGATCCTGTCGGTGGCGTTCAGCCTGGCGACCCCGCTGATGCTCGCCGCGGGCGTCCGGGCGCTGGAGATCGACCTGAGGAACGAAGACTCTGGACCACCAGCGCCGTCACGATCGCCACGAGCGTCCACGGGATCACCGTCGGCCGAACGACGGTGAACAGCCAGGACAGGTCGTCCGGCAGGCCGATGCGGGCGGGCGCGCGCGCGGGCAGGTAGGCGAGGCTGAGCGCGGCGGTGTGCGCGAGCAGGATCCAGTCGACGCCGGTCAGCGGCAGCAGCGCCAGCAGCGCCCAGCCGAACCCGTCGTACCAGGGCAGCGCGTAGGGGGCGGCGAGCAGCCAGGCGAGGACGAGCGCGACCGTGACCCGGCGGCTCGCCGCGTCCGGGGCCTCGGGGTCGTCCTTCGGCAGGGCGCGGACGAGCAGCGCGAACAGCGCGATCCCGGCGAGCAGCGCGCCCGTCTTGATCACGTTGCGCTGGGAGCCGCGGCCGAGGCCCTCGTCGATCAGGTGCCAGGGCGTCGCGAACGACACCATGTCGCTCGCCTCCCGGACCCGGTCGAGCGCGTGCGGCCCGGCGAGCAGGTAGGACAGCGCGGCGACCGCCCCGGCGCCGGCGCCGAGCGCGGCCAGCGCGGCGAGCGGCCTTGCCCCGTGTTTCCACGCCCCGCGCTTCCAGGAGCCGCGCTCCCGCCATGTGTCGCGCAGCAGCGCCCAGGCGGGCCCGCCCGCGACGAGCACGGCGGGCAGCTTGACCGCGGTGCCGACCCCGGCGAGGACCCCGGCGGCGAGCGCCCGCGCCCAGCCGGGACGCGTCCGGCTCCCGAACACGGCGAGCGCGGCGACCACCGGCGCGATCGCGAGGACGTCGTTGTGCGCCCCCGAGATCAACTGGAACAGGACGAGGGGGTTGCACGTCCACAGCAGGGCCGTCCGCAGCCGCCGCTCCTCGCTCCGCGCCGTCCGGTAGAGGATCAGCGCCGTCACCGCGAACGCGAGCGTGTTCACCACCGACAGGACGAACACCGTCAGCCGCACCGACCCGTTGCCGATCCACGCCGCCACCGCCTGCTCGCCGGTGGCGATCGGCCCGTAGACCGACGGGGTCGTCCGCCATTCCTCGGGCGCCCCGGCGACCGGGTCCCGCGGCAGGTCGACGGCGCGGGTGGCGTACGGGTCGTGCCCGGTCGCCGCCATCCGCCCGTAGGACGCGTAGTTCAGGTGGTCGGTCGACCCGACCGGCGGCATCGCCATGAACGCGACGGCCGCGAGCAGCCCGGCCACGACGACCGGCAGCGCCCGCACCCGCCAGCCCCGCCGGACGGCGGCGAAGCACAGCGCGAGACCGGCCGTGCTCGCCACCACGCCCACCACGACGAGCCCGATCACGACGTACGGCGACGGGTGGACGCTCAGCGCGTACGGCGGCTCCGCGCGGGAGCCGTCCAGCTCGGGCTGGAACACCGACGGGCCGAGCAGCGCGGTGCCGAGGAAGCACAGGAGCCCGACCGCGATCCCGCAGAGCCCGCCCGAGCCGAGTCGGGTCACCGGCGACCGCGCAGGCCGTCCAGCCGCCGGGTCGCCGCCCGCACCAGCGGGGTCACGGCGGGCTCGCGGACGGCGAGCGCTCTCGCGACGTCCCGGAACTGGCGGGCGCGGTGCAGTTGGGAGCGCCAGTCGGTGCCGGTGGCGCGGTGCGCGAGCGGCACCTCCACCTCGGTCACCCGGAAGCCGTGCCGGAGCAGGTCGATGGTCAGCGCGGTCTCGACGCCGAACCCGGCGGCGAGCGGGAGCGCGGCGTCGAACGCGGCGCGGGTCAGACAGCGCTGCCCGTTCAGCGGGGCGGTCGCCGCCCAGCCGGTGGCGCGGCGGATGCCGTCCCGGGACAGCCGCACGACGAACCCGTGCCCGCCGAGCTTCACCGTCGTCGTGAACACCGCGATCGTCATGTCGGCCTCGCCCGCCCGGACGGGCGCGACGAGCGGCGCGGCCTCGCGCGCGGTGTCGGCGAGGTCGGCGTCCAGGAACAGCAGGTGGCGGGGCTGGTCGCGGCCCTCGTCCAGGAGCCGGACGGCCTCGGCGCCGCTCTCCATCGCGGCGCCCTTGCCGCGGTTGCGCGAGTGCCGGACGACCCGGGCCCCGGCGTCCCGGGCGACGCGCCCGGTGCCGTCGGACGAGCCGTCGTCGACCACCACGACGAGGTCGGCGCCGGGAAGCTCGTGTGCGGCCTTGACGGTGGCCGCGATGCGGTCGGCCTCGTCCTTGGCGGGGATGATCACCGCTACGTCCTGCATATCGGCGATCGTAGTCGGCGGCGGACGCCGAACGGGGCGAGCGGACGGGAACGGTCTCAGCCGTTACCGCCGCGTCAGCCGGGCGACAGCCGGGCGACGGGTGGAGTTCAGCCGGCGTCCAGGGCGGGCGCGGCGTCGGTCACGGTGAACACGGTGTCGAGCCCGGTGACCTGGAGGATGCGCTTCACCGCGGGGCGCGGGGCGGCGAGGTCGAGCGCGCCGCCCTGCTCCTTGAGCCGCTTCATGGCCGCGAGCAGGACGTTCATGCCGGTCGAATCGCAGAACTCGACGCCGCTGAGATCGACCGTGATCCGGTCGACCTGGTCGCGCAGCAGGCCCGCGAGGGCGGCCTGCAGCCTCGGCGCGGTGTAGAGGTCGAGCTCACCGGTCGCCGTGACGACGGCGTGACCCTCCTGAGACGCGGTCGAAACGTTTAGCTCCACGTCCGGCACACTATCTCGGGAACGGCCCGCGGGCCAGACAGTTCGCCAAGTCCCCTGCGGGACGGGCGTGTCGCCGTGCGGGTGGTCCCGTACGCTTTGTGAACTACGCACCGTGATGCCATTGTTCCGCGCCGGTCGGCGTCTTCGCCGCTCCTCCGTCTCCGGTTCGGCGATATCCCGGTTCCCGTCCCGCGAGACCGCCGATTAGGGGAGGCTGGACACGTGCAACACCGGCATGGGCAAGAGGCCGATCCCAGAGAGACCCGGCTCCGCGAGCGCCTTGAGACGATCCGGTCACGGTCGGCGAAGTCGAGCCCGTGGCGCTCGTCCACCCAGTACCTGAGCCGCCTGGTGAACCAGAACGGCTTCGTCCCGGTCAAGACGCGCCTGTCCCGGGAGGACATCGCCTTCCTCGCGGGCGCGCGCGAGGACGTCCTCGCCTTCGCCGAGCTCGGCGTCCGCCTGCTCGACCTGCACCGGCCGCAGGAGGCGGGCGGCATCAGCAGCGACCCCGACAACCCGATCCGCCGCTGCCGCGCCTGCATGTCCCGCTGGCCCTGCCCGACCTTCCGCACCATGGCGGAGACCCTCGACCCCTAGACCATCAGGGGGAGGGTGATCTCGAAGCGGCAGCCGGGGCCGTCGTTGGCGACGCCGATGCGCCCGGCGTGGGCCTCGACGATGCCGCGGGCGATCGCGAGGCCGAGCCCGGCGCCGCCGCCGGGGGTGCGGGCCGCCTCGCCCCGGAACGCGACGTCGAACACGCGCGGCAGGTCGTCCTCGGGGATGCCGCCGCAGGCGTCCGCGACCGTCACCCGCGCCTCCCCGCCGCGGACCTCGCCGATGACCTCGACGGCGCCATCGCTCGGCGTGTGCCTGATCGCGTTGACGACGAGGTTGCGCAGGGCGCGGCCGAGCTCGCCGGAGTCGACCTGGACGGGCAGCCCCTCCCGGACGTCGCCGCGCAGCCGGACGCCCTTCGCCCGCGCCAGCGCCTCCGCGCCCGCCACCGCCTCCGCGACGAGGTCGGCGAGGCCGACCCGGCGGCGCGACAGCCGCAGCGCCCCGGCGTGGATGCGGGACAGCTCGAACAGGTCGTCCACCATCTCGGTCAGCCGCTCCGCCTCGACGCGGATGCGGCCGTGGTACCGCCGGACGGTGTCCGCGTCGGAGACGACCTCGTCCTCCAGCGCCTCGGCCATGGCGCGCAGGCCCGCGAGCGGGGTGCGCAGGTCGTGGCTCACCCAGGCGACGAGCTCCCGGCGGCTCGCCTCCAGCGCCTGCTCGCGCTCGTGGGCGGCGGCGAGGCGCGCGTAGGCGGCCGTCAGCTCGCGCGACAGCTCGGCCAGCTCGGCGGGCAGCCGCGCGGCCGGCGGACGGAACCGGTCCGCGCGGACGGCCTCCACCAGCGTCCGGTTCGCGGCGACGAGCCGCCGTCCGAGCAGCACCGACACCGCCATCGCGACCAGCCCGGCGGAGGTCACCACGGCCAGCACCACCGACCGGTCGTGATCGTTCAGCAGCATCAGGAACGAGATCACGAGGATGCCGGAGATCGTCGCGAGCACGGTCGCCGCGCCCACCACGATCAGCTGGGTGGCGACCGACCGTCCGCGCAGCCCGTACAGGACGGCGAGCGCGACGGCCGCGACGGCCAGCGCGGCGAGGGCCGCGCAGACGACGACGTAGAGGAGGTCATCGAAGGGGATCATGCGCCGTCCTCCGCCGCACTCGCGGGTTCGGGCTCCGCGGGCTCGTAGCGGTAGCCGACGCCCCAGACGGTGACGATCCGGCGCGGCGCGGCCGGGTCGTCCTCGATCTTCTCGCGCAGCCGGCGGACGTGCACGGTGACCGTGGAGGCGTCGCCGAACGTCCACTCCCAGACGCGTTCGAGCAGCTCCTCACGGCTGAACGCGCGGCGCGGGCGGCGCAGCAGGAACGCCAGCAGGTCGAATTCGCGGGACGTGAGCGCGAGCCGCCCGCCGCGCAGCCGCGCCTCGTGCGCGCCGACGTCCACGACGAGGTCGCCGTCGCGGAGCGGGGGCTCGGGCGGGGCGGCCGGCGCGGCGGCGCGGCGCGGCTCCCGGTAGGCGCCGCGCGCCCGGCGGAGCACCGACCGGACGCGCAGCGCCAGCTCGCGCGGGCTGAACGGCTTCGTGACGTAGTCGTCGGCGCCGGTCTCCAGTCCGACGAGCCGGTCGGTCTCCGCGCCGAGCGCCGTCAGCATCACGATCGGGACGGCCGAGGTCTCGCGGAGCCGGCGGCACACCTCAAGGCCGTCCATGCCGGGCAGCATCAGGTCCAGGACGACGAGGTCGGGCCGCTCGGCGCGGGCCCTGCGCAGGGCGGACGGGCCGTCCGCGACGCAGGTCACCTGGTGCCCGTCGCGGGCCAGGTAGCGGGCGACGACGTCGGCCACGGTCGGGTCGTCGTCCACGACGAGGACGCGTCCGGCATGGCTCACGGAGTTCACGTCCACACGCTACGGCCGGGCGGGCGACTTCCATCAGCCCGTCATGACCCTGTAAGAAACCGCCCTGTAGGGAACCGCTCTCGCGGGGCGGGGCGATCATCGCTTTAATGTCCCGATGGCTCCTCCCCCTCCCGCGGCGGCCCGTCCCGCGGCCGCCCGTCCCGCGACCTCGGCGTTCGGGGTGATCGCCCTCATCCTGGTCGGCGGCGCGGCCGCCACCGTCATCGGCGCGATCATGACGTACGTCCGCCTCTACGAGTCCCCCACGCTGCTCGGGATGCGGCAGTCCACCGCCTACTTCGCGCTGCTGTGCGCCCTGGTCGGGCTCGTCACGGCCGCGGGGATCATGCTGACCCGGCCGCGCGGGCCGGTCGCGGCGATCGTCGCCGTGGTCGCCGGGTACGTCGCGCTGTACGTCGGCCTCAGGATCGGCATCCTCGGGTACGCGTTCGGGCACGGGTCGGTGCCGTTCGAGTTCGTCACCCGGCTGATGAAGCCGCGGTTCGAGGCGTGGCACCTGCTGGCGCCGGTCGCGGCAGGGGCGGTCGCCGGGCTCCGGACGCTGATGGTCGCGGGAAGCACCGCGCCGCGCCCGCCCGCCGGGCAGCCCTTCGCCGGACAGCCCTACGGGCAGCAGCCGTTTAACCAGCAGCCGTTCGGCCAGCCTTTTGGCCAGCAGCCGTTCGGGCAGCCCGGGCCCTACCAGGCGCCTCCCGCCCCGGGGGCGGGTCAGGGTCCGCATCCGGGGCCGCCTCAGGGTGGGCCTCGGCCGAACGGCGGGTTCTGACCGGGGTCAGGCTCGTCCCACAGGCTGATGACCTTCCCCGGACGAGCGCATAGGTTGTACGCATGGGTAAGACAATCCTGACCGTTCTCGGCGTCATCCTCGCGATCTGGCTCGTGATGGCCGTCATCGGCTCGATCCTGTCGATGCTGAAGTTCTTCTTCTTCATCGGCCTCGTCGCCGTCGTGGTGGTGCTCGCCGTGACCGCGGTCTCCAAGATGTCCAAAAGCCACTAGCCAAGGGGCCGCATCCCCTTGCCGGGCCCTCGCCGGTGACCGGATGATGCCTGGACAACCAGGCGGTCATCGGCGAAGGGACCTACCGTGCCGGGTCTGACGGAGACGCTGCGCGAGCGGGCGCGCTCGCATCCCGACCGTGTCGCCTACATCGCGGGCGACACCCAGCTCACCTTCCGTGACTTCGACCGGCGCGCCGACCGGGCCGCCGCCGCGCTCGCCGCCGCGGGCGTCGGCCGCGGCGACCGGGTCGCCGTCCTCGACAAGAACTCCATCGAATACGCCGAGCAGCTCTTCGGCGCGGGCCGGATCGGCGCCGTCCAGGTCCCGGTGAACTACCGCCTGGCGCCGGACGAGGTCGCCTACATCGTCAACGACGCGAAGGCGAAGGTCTTCATCGTCGGGCCGGAGTTCCTGCCCGTCCTCGACGCGATCGCCGGGAGGCTCGAACACACCGCGCGCCTGGTGGTCGTCGGCGGCGCCGACCACCCGTACGAGGACTACGCGACCTGGGTCGAGGGGGCGCCCGGGGCGCCGCCCGCCTACGAGCCGGAGCCGTCGGACGTGTTCGTCCAGCTCTACTCGTCGGGCACCACGGGCCTGCCCAAGGGCGTCATGCTCACGCACGCCAACTACCTCGCCGCGCTGGACGTGGCCACCGACGTGTGGGACATCGACGAGTCGTCCGTCCTGATGGTCGCGATGCCGATGTACCACGTGGCGGGGAACGTCCTCGCGATCAACGTGGTCCACAACGGCATCACCGGGGTGATCGCGCGCGAGCCCGACCCGGGGCTGATCGCGCGGGGGATCGAGCGGCACCGCGTCACGCACATCTTCCTCGTCCCGGTGCTGCTCCAGTTCATGCCGCTGATCCCGGAGGTCACGGCGTGCGACCTGTCGAGCCTCAGGCTGGTGCTGTACGGGGCGTCGCCGATCAGCGAGGACGTCCTGCGCGGCGCGATGGAGATGCTGCCGACCAGCGATTTCATGCAGGTGTACGGGCTGACGGAGGTGACCGGCGCGATCACGATGCTGCCCGCCGCCGACCACGTCCCGGACGGCCCGAACGCGCACCGTCTCCGCAGCGCCGGGCTGCCCAACGCGTCCTGCGAGCTGAAGATCGTCGACCCGGCGACGCTGGAGGAGCTGCCGCTCGGCGAGGTCGGCGAGATCCTCTGCCGGACGCCGCAGAACATGAAGGGCTACTGGGGGAACCCGGACGCGACGGCGGCGGCCCTCTCCGCCGACAACTGGTTCCGCACCGGCGACGCGGGCTACCTCGACGAGGACGGCTACCTCTACATCCACGACCGGGTCAAGGACATGATCATCTCGGGTGGCGAGAACATCTACCCGGCGGAGGTCGAGAACGTCCTGATGAGCCATCCGGACGTCACGGACTGCGCGGTGATCGGCGTCCCGGACGCGAAGTGGGGCGAGGTGCCGAAGGCGATCGTCGTGCTGTCGGCGGACGTCCCCGAGAAGGACGTCATCGAGTTCTGCCGGGCGCGGCTCGCGCACTTCAAGTGCCCGGCGTCGGTCGAGCGGCGCGACAGCGTCCCGCGCAACCCCACCGGCAAGATCCTCAAGCGGCAGCTCCGCGAGCCCTACTGGAAGGGCCAGGAGCGCAACGTCCACTAGCCCCTAGGCCGCGCTCACGGGAAGCGGACCACGGCCGACAGCGGGCGGTGGTCCGACGCCCTGATCCGGGACGCCGGGACGCTGCACGACACGGCGGCCGCCTTCGTGATGAACAGGTAGTCGGTCTTCTCCACGGCGGCGCCCGCCCAGTTCTGCCGGGTCGCGGCGCCCGTACGGGACGGCCCCGACTGGTCGCACTCGGCGAAGCGGCGGTACAGCGGGTCGAGCGCGGCGCTGTCCGGGGTGCCCGCGAGGTCGCCGCCGAGCAGGACGCGCCCCGTCCCGGCGAGGGTCGCGAGCGACGTCGCCTGCTTGCGCCGCAGGGCGCCCTCGGCGGCGCTGAGCCTCGTCACGCAGATCCGGGTCGTCCAGGACGGGACGTCCGCGCACAGCGCGATCCGCGACCGTCCGGCGGGCGCGGGGAGCTTCGCGCGCTCGGGCCGGTCGAGCCGCTGCGCCGTCCCGATGGCGACGCCGGAGCGGCCCTGGCCCTTGGCGCAGGACGCCTCGCCGGGGGACGCGGCGAACGCCCACGTCCACGTCGGCAGGCTCTTCCGGAAGGTGCGGACGTGCCCCTCGCAGACGTCCTGGAGCAGGACGGCGTCCGTCCTGACCTTGCGTCCGCCGACCTCCGTGCCCTGGATCCGCTGGACGATCTGCCGCCCGAGCGCGTCCGGGGCCGTGCCGAGCGGGCAGCCGGACCGGGCCGCGCCGCAGACGCTCCAGGTCATCGCGTTGACCGTGACGGCGGCCGGGCGGGGCGCGGCGCCGTCGGCGTGCGCGGGACCGCCGCCGCCCGGCAGGCCCTCGATCGAGGCGCCGGTCGCCGCCGCGGCGACGACGGCGGCCGCGGCGCAGACCGAGAGGAGGGGGATCAGGGCGCGGGGGGCTCGCACACGTTCTCCAGGTGGGGGGACATCAGCGGGGATGATGCCGGAATCTCACCACATCAAGATCGCGGCCGCCACTGGTTCACGACCAGTCGGTCGGTCACCGGACGGGGGGCGCGGGCCGGACGGGGGGATCATCCGTCCTTGAAGGTTAGGGGGTCCGGCGGGTGTTCCGCCGGACCCCCCGACTTTCTCCGCGACTTCCGGGCGCTCAGTCGAGCAGCTCGGTCACGGTGCCCGCGCCGACCGTCCGGCCGCCCCCGCGGACGGCGAAGCCGAGGCCCTCGGTCATCGCGACCGGGCGGCCCAGCTCGACGGCCAGCTCGACCGCGTCGCCGGGCATCGCCATGGCGCCGTCCGCGCCGAGGTCCACGCCGCCGACCACGTCCGTGGTGCGGAAGTGGAACTGCGGGCGGTAGCCGTGGAAGAACGGCCCGGTCCGCCCGCCCTCGGCGGCGGTCAGCACCCGGACCCGCGCCCGGAACCGCCGGTGCGGCCGGATCGCGCCCGGCGCGCTGACGACCTGGCCGCGCCGGACCTGGTCCCGCTTCACGCCGCGCAGCAGCATGGCGGTGTTGTCCCCGGCCTCGGCGCGGTCCATGGACCGGCCGAACGTCTCCAGCCCGGTCGCGACCGTGCCGACCGACTCGCCGAGCCCGACGACCTCGACCGCGTCGCCGACCCGGACGACGCCCTGGGCGACGACGCCGGTCACGACCGTGCCGCGCCCGGTGATCGTCAGGACGCTCTCCACCGGCAGCAGGAACGGCTTGTCGAGCACCCGCTCCGGCACCGGCACGTAGGCGTCGATCGCGTCGAGCAGGTCGCCGACGCGGGCCGTCCAGTACGGGTCGCCCTCCAGCGCCCGCAGCCCGGACACCCGCACCACCGGCACCTCCTCGCCCGGGAACCCGTACTCCGACAGCAGCTCCCTGATCTCCAGCTCGACCAGGTCGAGGAGTTCGGCGTCCTCGACCATGTCGGCCTTGTTGAGCGCCACGACGACGTGCCGGACGCCGACCTGCCGCGCGAGGACGACGTGCTCCCGCGTCTGCGGCATCGCCCCGTCCTGCGCGGACACGACGAGCACGGCCCCGTCCACCTGCGCCGCACCGGTGATCATGTTCTTCACGTAGTCGGCGTGGCCCGGCATGTCGACATGGGCGTAGTGCCTGGTCGCGGTCGCGTACTCGACGTGCGCGACGTTGATCGTGATGCCTCGGCCGCGCTCCTCCGGGGTGCGGTCGATGCGGTCGAACGGCACGGCGGAGGCCAGCCCGCGCGCGGCCAGCACCTTGGTGATCGCCGCGGTCAGGGTGGTCTTGCCGTGGTCGACGTGGCCCATCGTCCCGATGTTCAGGTGGGGCTTGTCGCGCTCGTACAACTGCTTGGCCATCGGTTCGTCCTCACTGGTGGATCCGGTGAGAACCCATGCGCGGCCCCTATGGACGTGCGCATGTCGTGGTCCACCCCCCTCCGCTGGTTCTCCGGAGGGCAGGACGGAGAGGGGTCAGCGTCGCAGGCCGTCGACGACGGCCGCGGCCGCCGCCGCCGAGGAGGCGGCCGACACCGCGCTCAGCGGGCCGTGGCCCGCGAGCGTCATGGTGCCGGCCGCGAAGAACATGCTCGCAGGCTACGTGGCGTCCTCGGCCGCGTCGACGGCTTTTCGACCTGCGGGAACGCGCAGGAGCAGCAGCCCGGCGGCGGCGCCCGCGAACTGGAACGAGGCGATCGCGAGGACCAGCCCGACCGGCCCGATCGCCGCCGCCGACGCGGCCGTCAGCGCCGCGCCCAGCGCGGACGCGCCGATCTTGAGGCTGCCCGCCGTCGTGTTGACCTGGCCGAGCCGGTCCGGCGGCGACTCGCGCTGGCGCAGCATCAGGGTCGCCGCGAACACCGGCCCCTCGCACGCCCCGGCGAGGACGAACGCGGCCGTCGCCCAGGCCAGCGACGGCGCGACCGCGAGCGAGGCCAGCGCCAGCCCGAACGCGACCAGCCCCGCGACCATGACCGGCTCGCCGTGCTTCGGCGTCAGCCACCGGCTGGAGGCGAGCGACCCGAGCAGCGAGCCGACCGCCATCGCGACGAGCAGCCGGCCGCCCGCGCTCGGCGGGGCGCCGATGTGCTCGGCGAGCAGCACGGCCGTGACGGCGACGCCGCCGAAGCCCGTCCAGGCGAGGGTGGTCGCGGTGGTCAGGGCGCGCAGCACGCGGCCCTCCGCCAGCACCCGCAGCCCGCCCGTGATCACCGAGCGCGCGCCCCGGCCGCCCGCCGGGGCCGCCGCCTCCGGCGCGGGGAACGGCAGCAGCGGCAGCGTGAGCATCCCGAGGACGCCCGCGCCGACGATCGCGACGCCCGCGTACTGCCCGCCCGCGAACCCCGCGATCCCGGCGGCGAGGCCGGGACCGGCGATCCCCGCGAGGTTGAAGCTGGACGCCTCCAGCCCGTACGCGCGCGACAGCCGCCCGGCCGGGACGAACCGGGGCAGCAGGCTCGTCAGCGCCACCACGATCGGCTCCGTGCAGCCGATCACGGCGGCGACGCACAGCGCGAGGACGAGCGGCGACCGTCCGGCCGACAGCAGCAGCGCGGCGGTCGCGGCGGCGTAGCAGCAGGCGAGGACGGCGGCGACGCGGCGGGGGCGGGCCGTCCGGTCCAGCGTGTTCCCGATCACCGGGCCGCTCAGCACGTACGGGAGCGTCGTCGCGGTCTGGAGGTACCCGGCCGTGGCGGCGTCCCCGGTCCGCGCCTGGACGGTCAGGACCAGCGCGGTCGCGACCCCCTCGGCCGACACCCGCAGCAGCGTGGCCGACGTCAAATGCAGCGGAAGCGCCGCCGACCTGCTGATCACCTTCGCATGGTGGCACAGCGAACCGGACGAAACAGGCGGCCTAGACTGCGGAGTGTGACGGCAACGAAGACGGCACTGCCAGGGCGGACGGCGCACGAGCACCGGGTGACCAGCGAGGTCGGACGGCTACGGACCGTGCTGCTGCACCGTCCGGGCGCGGAGCTGAAGCGGCTCACCCCGCGCAACAGCGACAAGCTCCTCTTCGACGCGATCCCGTGGGTCGGCCGGGCGCAGGAGGAGCACGACGCGTTCGCCGAGGCGCTCCGCTCGCGCGGCGTCGAAGTCCTGTACGTCACCGAGCTGCTGCAGGACGCCCTGGAGTACGAGGGGGCCCGCGACCAGGCCATCGCCGACGCCGTCGTGGACCTCCGCCTCGGCGACCAGCTCCGCCGCGTCGTCGAGGGCTACTTGCGCGACCTCGACCCGGAGAACCTCGCGCACACCCTGATCGCGGGCCTCGCGCACGAGGAGCTGAAGGCGGGGCACGGCCTCGTCTACCGCCTGATGGACCGCCTCGACTTCATCGTCGACCCGCTGCCCGGCCTGCTGTTCACCCGCGACAACAGCACCTGGATCGGCGACCGCGTCGCGGTGACGAGCCTCGCGATGGAGGCCCGGCGCCGCGAGTCGGCGCTGACCGGCCTGATCTACGCGCACCACCCGCGGTTCGCCGGGACGGAGCCGGTGTACTCGCCGTCCCTGGAGCACCTGGAGGGCGGGGACGTCCTCCTCCTGTGTCCGGGCGTCGTCGCGGTCGGCACCGGCGAGCGGACGACCCCCGCCGGGGTGGAGCGCCTGGCCCGCCAGGTGTTCGACGCCGGGCTGGCGCGGACCGTGCTGGCCGTCCCGATCGCGCAGGAGCGGGCGACCATGCACCTCGACACCGTCTGCACGATGGTCGACGTCGACACCGTCGTCATGTATCCGCCGGTCGCGCACTCGCTGACCGCCTACACCGTGACCCAGGGGAACGGCGACCTGCGCGTGGACGGCCCCCGCCCCTTCCTGGACGCGGCCGCCGAGGCGATGGGACTCGACCGCCTCAAGGTGATCGACACGGGCCTCGACCCCGTCACCGCCGAGCGCGAGCAGTGGGACGACGGCAACAACACCCTCGCCGTGGCGCCGCGCGTGTGCGTCGCCTACGAGCGCAACATCGAGACGAACGCGCAACTGGAGGCGTCCGGTATCGAGGTCGTCCGCATCAGCGGCAGCGAACTCGGCACGGGCCGGGGCGGGCCGCGCTGCATGTCCTGCCCGATCCTGCGGGACGGCGTCTAAGGCCGATGGGCCGGACCCGGGGAATAGAACAACTCGGGCGATGCCGACGGGGGCACGGCAACGCCCGAGCTGTGGAAGGACCATACAAGGGGAAGGGCCCGCATTTCTAGGCGGGGCCCCGTCAGGCCGGGTAGGCCCTGCTCGGAGCGGCCCCGTCGTACAGGTCGTCGTCGGGGTCGTCCATGAGGTCGGGGAAGTCGGCGAGGTCGGGGACGACGGCCTGCGGCCCGGTCGTCGTGGGGATGCCGTTCCCGTGGGACGGGTGGCTCTCGCCGTTGGCGCGGGGCGCGCGCAGGACGGCCCAGACCGTGGTGGCGCCCTCCTCGTGGCGGACGCCCCAGCCGTCCGACAGCGCCTCGACGATGCCGAGCCCGCGGCCGCCGAGCGAGGACAGCGTGCCGGGCCCGCGGCGCGGCTCGGTCATCGCGCCGCCGTCGCTGACCTCCAGTTCGAGCAGGTCACCGCGGCGCAGCCAGCACACCCTGACCTGGCCGGACGGCAGCGGCCGCGCGTGCCGCAGCGCGTTGCTGAGAAGCTCGCTGACGATGACGCTGGCGTCGTCCACGACCGACTCGTAGACGCCCGATCCGGCCAGCTCCGAGCTGAGGCGCCGGCGGGCGACCGCGACGCTGGACGGTGCGTGTGGGAGCAGTACGACGCTCGACGCCCTCACCTCCCCGTGGAGTCCGTTCACTCGGACGAGTCCCGCCGTCGCTTTCCGGTACGACCGAAATGCCCTGATGGTCGAGACCGGAAACCCGAACGGTTCAGTTTGCCACCTGCACAACGAGTCACCGGCCATCCGGTCACGGTGATCACCCCCGGATCGGAGTCTCGTCACGAACGGCAACCATCAAGGATCTATCCAGCCAACGGCGGATTTACTCCTCGCGCGCGCGTTTCGTCCATCACACCGCGCAGCCACAGCACTTTCCCACACGGGCCCAGCCTGCCATCCGTCGAGACCACGGAACCCCCTGGTCATGCCGGTCTCACCGCGCCGCGCACAAGCCCCTGTCGTCACGGTGAGTAACCGAAATGCGGCTCATGATCACGCTTGGGCGGCGGCGTCCGGCGGGGCCGTCAGCCCGCCGCGCGGAGCACGAGCCGCATGCACGTCCCCTCGCCCGCACGCGCACCACCTGCGGGTCCGCGGCCGTGCGGGGAGCGCAGGAGGGCGCCCGCGCGGGGCGCGGACGGCTCCGTCCCGGCCGCGCCGCCGGGTCGCGGGGCGCCGATGTGAGATGCCTCACTTTTGCCCGCTCCGGCCGGAAGCGCGGAGATCGTCCCGCCCTGCGCCTCCGTCAACCGCTTCACGATGTAGAGGCCGAGCCCGATCCCGCCGAACCGCCGCCGGTCCCCGGTCTCGCCCTGGACGAACCGCTCGAAGATCCGCTCGTGGTCGCCAGGCGGGATGCCGATGCCCTCGTCCGCGACCGTCACGACGATGTCGGCGCCCTCGCGCAGGGCCCGGACGGTGACCGTCCCGCCGTCCGGCGAGTACTTGAAGGCGTTCTCCAGCAGCTGCCCGAGGACGATGTCGGTCGCCATCGCGTCGCCCCGGCACTCGGGCAGGTCGGGCGCGATCTCCAGCTCGACCCGGTGCAGCGGCGACAGCGACCTGAACCCCGCGACCACGCCCTCCACCACGCGGGACAGGTCGAACGACTCGATCGTCACGGTCAGCTCGTCCGCGCCCGCGCGGGAGCCGAGCAGCAGGTGCTCGACGAGCCGGGCGAGCGACTGGGCGCGCTCGGCGATCGTCGCGACGGCGGCGCGGCGGTCCGCGTCGGTCAGCTCGTCCCACCGGTTGACGAGCGTGGACGCGAACCCCTGCACGACCGTGATCGGCGTGCGCAGCTCGTGGCTCGTGGTGGCGAGGAACAGGTCCTTCGCCTCTTCGAGCGCCTTCGCCTCGGACACGTCGCGGAAGTCGACCACCAGCTCGCCCGTCTCCTCGATCTCGGCGGCGAGGACGTTCAGCCACGTCCCCGACTCCAGCCGGAACGTCAGCATCTCCCCGAGCGCGGGCATGTCGAACGGCAGCGGGCGCCCGATCGCGTCGCCCGGCGGGACGCCGGTGAGCGTGTGCGCCGCCGGGTTCCACTGCCGGACGACGAGGTCGTGGTCCAGCACCGCGATGCCGTCCGCGCTGGAGTCGATCACCGCGCGCTCGTGCGCCCGCTGCCGGACGACCTCCGCGTACGCGACGGCGTTGCCGACCGCGACGCCCGCGTGCCCGGCGAGCAGCTCCAGCAGCTCAAGCTCGGTGTGCCCGACCTTGCGCCCGGAGAACAGCGCGTACAGCGCGCCGTACGGCCGGTTCTGCAGGTACGACAGGCCGAGCGCGATCGTGTGCAGGCCGGGCAGCTCGGACCAGATCAGGTCGCCGAGGCGCCGCTGCCCGGTCGCGAGCTTCACCGTCTTGCCGGACCGCAGCAGCTCCCCGACCAGGCTCGTGCGCAGGTCGGCGGACCGTCCGCGCATGTGCTCGGGCAGCCCGGACATGTTCACGAGCCGCAGCCGGTCGCCCTCGATCCGGACGAACCCGCCCGCGTCCGCGCCGGTCAGCTCGATCAGCGCGGCGGTGATCCGGTCGAGCACGACGGCGAGGTCCAGTTCGGCGTTCAGGTCGGCGACGATGTCGTTCAGCCGCCGGACGAGCCGCGCCCGCTCGGTCATGTGGTGCTGGACGATCTCGTCCTCGTCGACGGGGTGGTACACGCCGACCCAGCCGAGCGGCGTCCCGGCCGGGTCGCGCAGCAGGCTCGTGTCGATCCGGACGTCGATCAGCCGCCCGTCCCGGTGGAACCGGCGGGTCGCGATCGAGATCTGCCCGCTCTCGCCGGAGCCTGACGCGGGGCCCGTGACCGGGGCCTCGCCCGGCGCCTCGCCCGCGCGCCGGGTCAGCAGCCGCTCCTGGACGGCGTTGTGCTCGGCCGTCAGCTCGTCCGGGACGATCGGCGGCACCCGGCCGACCATCTCCTCGGCGGTCCAGCCGAACATGCGCTCGGCGGCCGGGTTCCACACGGTGACCCGGTGCCGCTGGTCCACGGCCACGATGGCGTCGGCGGCGCTCTCGATGACGGCCCGCGCGATCGGATCGTGGACGTGGTGGTGCACGCCTGTCATCGTGCCACCGGACTCCGCCCGAGCGCCGGGTAACTTACGCCGAAACTTTCCACGGCAACCCTGCACAAACGGAAACCTTACTTCTTGGTAAGGCTAGCGCCGGGTGAGCCGCCCGGCGAGAACGGCCGTGAGCCCGGCGACCAGGAACGACAGCAGCGACGCGCTCATCCAGCTCTGCGCCGTGAAGTGCAGGACGTCCTGGACGTCCCGCCAGAATCCGGCCCAGCGCCCCACCGTGCCGGGGTTGATGAGCTGGTAGACGGCGAATCCGGCGGCCCACGCGGCGATCATGCTCCACCGGGACGGCGCCGTCCGGGACACGTCCCAGCCGCGCACGCCCCGGTGGCGGCGGCCGAGGAAGAAGTCGGCCGCGAGCACCCCGAGCATCGGCACGAACACCGACCCGATCAGCGTGAGGAAGCCCGCGTAGTCGTTGATGTCGAGGACGAGCGCGAGCACCGTGACGCCGACGCCGAGCGCGACGCTCAGCACCCGCCGGTCCGCGCGCGGCACGAGGTTCTGGATCGACACGGCCGTCGAGTAGGTGTCGGCGAACGACTGGTCCGCCTCCCGCAGCACGAAGATCGCGAAGAACACCACGCCGAGCGACACGTTGAGGAACGGGTCGAACGCCTTCGTCGCGTCCCCCGCCACGAGCGCCAGCGCCAGCAGCCCGAGGACGTAGGCGACGATCTGCGTGACCGAGTACCCGACCGCCGCCGCGCCGAACGCGGCGCGCTCCGTCCGGGAGTGCCGGGTGTAGTCGGCGGCGACCGGCACCCAGGAGATCGACACGGCGAGCGCCGCGTCCGCGCCGATCCAGAAGCCGCCCCACGAGCCCTGCGTCAGGTCCGGCAGCGGCTCGCGGAGGAGCTGGACGTAGAAGTAGACGAGCGCTATCGCCACGGCGACCGTGACATACCGGCGCAGCAACCGGACGGAGCCGAGCGGCCACACGGTCAGCACGGTCGTGATCGCGCCCGCCGCGATCACGTAGCCCCAGCGCGGGACGCCGTCCCACAGCTCGCGCGCCGCGTCCGCGATGACGATCAGCTCGAACGTCCCCCAGCCGATCAGCTGCGCGACGTTCAGCACGGTCGGCGCGTACGACAGCCGCGCCCCGAACAGGCCGCGCAGCAGCACCATCGCGGGCTGGCCGGTGCGCGCGCCGGGGACGGCGGCGAGGCCGAGCATCAGCCCGCCGAGGACCGTTCCCACCGACATCGCGACGATGCCCGCCATGATCGACAGGGTCGGGCGGCCCGCCTCGTCCGGCGCGAGGACGGTGTAGGCCCCGGAGAACGCCAGCAGGCTGACCCCGAGGTTCGCCCAGAAGGCGCTCTGGTCCCAGAAGCCGAGCACCTTGGGCGCGGGCTCGTCGAGGGTGAAGGGGACCTCGTCGGCGGCACGCTCGCTCGCACGCTTCCCAAGATCGGACGTCACGCGGACCCGCTCCCTACGCCGGCATTACCCGGACAGGTTCATGCGGTCGGCGACGCCGTGAAGGCCGCCCTCTCAGCCCGGCTGTGGCCCGAGCTCCCGCGGTTCGTCGTTGCACGGCCGACACCCGGTCGACCGGCCCCGATAGTACAACCGCCCGGCCATCACCAAAAGGGCATGGATCACTAAAGATCGGACATGCCGGGCCAGGTCGGCGTGGGGACCGCGTGGGAGCGGTGCGGGGAGCGGTTGCGGGTCAGGCCACGTACGGGGGCCTCTCGCCGCCGCTCTCCATCGGACGTCCCGCCTCCGCCCAGCCCTTCATCCCGCCGTCGACGTTGCGGGCCAGCCACCCCGCCTGGTTCAGCGCCACCGTCACCTGCGCGGACCGCTGGCCGGACCGGCAGATCACGAAGACCTCCCGGTCCCGGGGGACCTCCCCGGCGCGGTCGCCGAGCTGCCCCATGGGGATGTGGACCGCCGAGGGCGCGTGACCCGCGTCCCACTCGTCCTGCTCCCGGACGTCCAGCAGGTAGCCGTCCTGCGGCACGTCGGCGGCCCCCACGGCCGGCACGTCTTCCCCGAAATTCATCACACCCCCATGGAACCGCGCGAAGCCCCCCTGCGTCGAATCACGCATGCGGTATCGGACGCTCCTTTTCGCCGCGCCCGGCCTGACCTTGGTCCTGGCCGTCGGGGCCTGCGGCGACGAACAGGCAAACGGACCGTCCGCCGGCAAGCCCTCGGGCACCACGTCCGTGCAGCCCTCGGGCACGTCGGCGAACACCCTCACCGTCAAGGTGAAGGCCTCGAAGGAGGCACCCGCCAAGTCCTGGACGCTGAAGTGCGACCCGACGGGCGGCGACCATCCCAAGGCCGCCGACGCCTGCGCGGCGATCGCCAAGGCCAAGGACCCGTTCAAGCCCATTTCCAAGGACCAGGTGTGCACGCAGATCTACGGCGGTCCGGAGATCGCCACGGTCAAGGGCACCTGGCACGGCAAGGAGATCAACACCAAGTTCACCAGGGACAACGGCTGCGACCTCCACCGCTGGACGCAGGTCGCGCCGCTCTTCGGGAACGTCCCGAAGGTGCGCTGAGCGAGCCATCCCCGTTCCGGCTCGTCCAGCGGACGACCAGGAAGCTCCCCACCGGCCCCGGCGGAAACGCCGGGGCCCTACCCGTCCTACTCGTCCTCAGGTGAGGAAGCCGCCCAGGCTGCGGTTCTGCGAGACGGCGGTGTCGAAGGCGAGCGGGCAGGCCAGCACGAGCGTCCGCATGGGCTCCTGCAACTGGACGTGCATCCGTAGCACGTACCGGTCCGCCCCCGTGAACATCTGCGACAGGAACTCGCCCATCCCGGCGAAGCCGCGCTGGATGCGCGCGATCTCCTGCTGCTGCCAGTCGGTGACCCGTCCGCTCAGCAGTTCGTAGTAGCCGAGCTGCCGCTCGTACGGGTCGAGGATCTCCCAGCCGCGCATCGCCCGCTTGCGCAGATGCCCGATCAGCCCGCCCTGCGGCGTGAGCACCTGCATCTTGGGCGTGCCCATGAACCCGTACGGCTTGTAGAACAGGAAGTACGGCATGCCGTCCGGACGGAAGATCGACAGCTTCCGCTCCGCCTTGGTCTGGCTGCCCTGGGCGACGACGCGCAGCGCCTTCTTCGCCCCGCTGACGCCCTCCTCCCGGACGTACGCCGCCGGATGCCCCTGCGGAAGCCAGATCGTGTAGTTCGCCTCGGTCGAGAAGAACTGCGCGGGCTGGTCGTAGACGAGGATCGGCGACCCGTACAGATCGGCGGCCTGCTGCGGCTGGTGCTGCGGCTGCGGCGGCGCCTGGGCCGCCTGCGGCGCGGGATACCCGCCCTGCTGAGGCGGATATCCGGCCTGCTGGGGCGGGTAGCCGTTCTGCTGGGGCGGGTAGCCGTGCTGCTGCGGCGGATAGCCCTGCTGAGGAACCGGCGGCGCCCCCTGCTGCGGATGCCCGTTCGGCGGATAGCCGTTCGGCGGGTATGCGGGGGCGGGCGGCGGGCCGTATCCGGGAGGGTAGGGGCCACCCGGACCGGGCTGCGCGGGAGGGGGCGGATAGCCCATGGCGGCTCCTGGACGCGACGGCGAGCGTGATCTCCGCGTCACGATACGCCGCCTGATCACCCGGTATCGCGGGCTTCCGGCCGAAATCCCCCGGCCCCGCCGAAGCGCCGCTATTTCAGGAGGCGGGACATGCGGCGGTCGGCGAGCGGCTTGCCGCCCGTCTGGCACGTCGGGCAGTACTGGAGGGACGAGTCCGCGAACGACACCTCGCGGATCGTGTCGCCGCACACGGGGCACTTCTGCCCGGTCCTCCCGTGCACCCGCAGGCCGGTCTTCTTCTCGCCCTTGAGGTCCTGCGCCTCCAGCCCGCGCGACCGCTCCACCGCGTCGCGCAGCGTGCGCACGATGGCCTCGTGCAGGACGGCGACGTCGGCGTCGGTCAGCGACGACGCGATCTTGAACGGGGACATCTTCGCGGCGTGCAGCACCTCGTCGGAGTAGGCGTTGCCGATCCCGGCGATCACCCGCTGGTCGCGCAGCAGCCCCTTGACCTGCGTCCGCTTGCCCTTGAGGAGCGCGCCGAGCGCCTCCGGGGTGAACGCGTCGTCCAGCGGGTCGGGCCCGAGCGACGCCACCCCCGGGACGTCCGCCGGGTCGCGGACGACGTACACCGCGAGGCCCTTCTTCGTCCCGGCCTCGGTGAGGTCGAAGCCGGAGCCGTCGTCCAGGTGGACGCGCAGCGCCAGCGGGTTCTTGCCGCCGGGCCGGACGGGCCGCGCGGGGATCTCGTCCCGCCAGCGCAGCCAGCCCGCGCGGGCGAGGTGGATCACGAGGTGGACGCCGTCGACGTCGAGGTCGAGGAACTTGCCGTGCCGGGCCGCGCCGGTGACGGTCAGCCCGCCGAGCGACGTGATCGGCGGGTCGTAGGTCTTCAGCGCGGAGATGGCGAGAACATCGACGCGGGCGACCGCGTGTCCGACGACGCGCTCCCGCAGGAACCCCGCCAGCGCCTCCACCTCAGGAAGTTCGGGCATGCCCTCAGTATCGGCGACGTTTCGGGGTGCCGGTGAGGGCGCCGCGCAGGTGGGTCGTATGCTCGTCCACAGGGCTGTGGAAGCCTGTGGAAAACCTTGTGCACAACGTCGGATCCGGCGGGGCGGCGGGCGTTTTCGGCGTCGATACCTCGACGAATCGCCACAGAACGCCGGGTCGGCGGGGGAATCGGCGGTCACACAGGGTGTGGATAACTTCCGCGTAACGACCCGCGGGTAACCGTCGCGGGGCGGGGCGCGCCATGCGGGACCCCAGGGCCGGACGCATCCGGACATGTGACCCGGATCTCGAAATAACCCCTAGGGGGTAGGGGTTGCGAGAGTCGAGACGTTATGGCAGCATGACGGACACGAGATACCCCCCAGGGGTACTGACCACAGGGAGACGAGATGAGCACCGCCACCTACACCGTCACCGGGATGACCTGCGGGCACTGCGTCAGCTCCGTCACGGAGGAGGTCGAGCAGATCGCGGGCGTGACCGGCGTCGACGTCGACCTGCCGACCGGCAAGGTCACCGTGACGAGCGACGCGCCCATCGACGACGCCCTGGTCAAGGGCGCGGTCGAGGAAGCCGGTTACCAGTTGACGTCCTGACCGGAGCGCGCCCCGCCGCCGTGCGGGGGGCGCCCGGCCGAGCGGGTGCCCGCGGGCACCGAGTGGAGTGAATCGGAATGAACAGCGCGACCAAGCTGGGGATCTACGCGGTGGGACTGGCCGTCGTGTTCGGCGGCGCCGCCGGGGTCGGCAAGATCGTCGGTCCCGTCGGGGCGTCCGCGGAGACGGCCTCGCACGACGGCGGCGGCCACGGAGGCGGGAACGGCGGGGGCCACGGAGGCGGAGGCGGTGGCGAGACCGCGCACGCGCCCGGCGGCCTCCAGGTCTCCGAGGACGGCTACACGCTCGTCCCGCGCGCCACGGACGTGACCCCCGGCGAGCGGACCGACTTCCGCTTCACCATCAACGGCCCGGACGGCAAGCCCGTCACCGGGTTCAAGCTCCTGCACGGCAAGCGGGTGCACCTGATCGTCGCCCGCCGCGACCTGTCCGGCTTCCAGCACCTGCACCCGACGGAGGCGGGCGGCGGCGTGTGGACGGTCCCGATCACGCTCCCGAAGGCCGGCGTGTACCGGGTCTTCACCGACGTCCAGCCGGAGGGCGCGAAGCGGCAGCTCACGCTCGGCGCGGACGTGTTCGCCCAGGGCGAGCTGAAGACGACCCCGCTGCCGAAGCCCGAGCGGGTCGCGAAGGTGGACGGCTACGAGGTCGCCCTGACCGGCGGCCTGGCCCCCGGCAAGTCGACCGAGCTGACCCTGACGGTGAGCAAGGACGGCAAGCCGGTCACCGACCTGGAGCCCTACCTGGAGGCGTACGGCCACCTGGTCGCGCTGCGGCAGGGCGACCTCGCCTACCTGCACGTCCACCCGGACGGGGCGCCGGGCGACGGCAAGACGAAGCCGGGTCCGGAGATCACGTTCTTCGCCGAGGCGCCGAGCACCGGCGCGTACCGGCTCTACCTGGACTTCAAGCACGGCGGCAAGGTCCGCACGGCCGAGTTCACCGTGTACGCGGGGGACGCGCGGGCACCCGTCCAGACCGGCGGGGGCCACGACGACACGCCCCACACGCACTGACACACCCCGAGACGACGACCGAGGCAGAGGAGGAGCGATGAGCACGGACTCCGCGTCCGAGCGTGTCGAGCTGGCGATCGGCGGGATGACGTGCGCGTCGTGCGCCAACCGCATCGAGCGCAAGCTCAACAAGCTGGACGGCGTCACCGCCACGGTCAACTACGCGACCGAGAAGGCCCGCGTCGAGTACGCCCCCGGGGTGTCGACGGACGAGCTGATCGCGGCGGTCGAGAAGGCCGGATACACCGCCGAGCTGCCGTCCCCGCCCAAGGGCCGCGAGGGCGACGGCGAGGCGGAGCCGGACGACGGGCTCCGCCCGCTGCGCCAGCGGCTCGTCACCGCGATCGTGCTGTCGGTGCCGGTCATCGCGATGGCGATGATCCCGGCGCTCCAGTTCGAGGCGTGGCAGTGGCTGTCGCTGACGCTGGCGGCGCCGGTCGTCGTCTACGCGGGCTGGCCGTTCCACAAGGCGGCCGCGGTCAACCTGCGGCACGGCGCGGCCACCATGGACACGCTGATCTCGCTCGGCACGATCGCCGCGTTCGCGTGGTCGCTGTGGGCGCTGTTCTTCGGCACGGCGGGCGAGCTGGGGATCAAGCACGGCTTCGAGTTCTCCATGACCCGGTCGGACGGGTCGATGAACATCTACCTGGAGGCCGCGTCCGGGGTGATCATGTTCATCCTGGCCGGGCGGTACTTCGAGACGCGGTCCAAGCGCCGCGCCGGGGCCGCGCTGCGGGCCCTGCTCGAACTGGGCGCGAAGGAGGTCTCGGTCGTCCGGGACGGCGGGCGCGAGGAGCGCGTCCCCGTCGACCAGCTGGCCGCGGGCGACGTGTTCGTCGTCCGTCCCGGCGAGAAGGTCGCCACGGACGGGACGGTCGTCGAAGGCTCGTCGGCGGTCGACGCGTCCATGCTGACCGGCGAGTCCGTCCCGGTGGAGGTCGGGCCGGGCGACGCGGTGGTCGGCGCGACGGTGAACGCGGGCGGGCGGCTGCTCGTCCGGGCGACGCGGGTCGGGTCCGACACCCAGCTCGCGCAGATGGCGAAGCTCGTCGAGGACGCGCAGACCGGCAAGGCGCAGGCGCAGCGGCTGGCCGACCGGATCTCCGGGATCTTCGTCCCGGTGGTGATCGCGCTGGCGCTCGGCACGCTCGGCTTCTGGATCGGCACCGGCGAGCCGCTGGCCGGGGCGTTCACCGCCGCCGTGGCCGTGCTGATCATCGCCTGCCCGTGCGCGCTCGGCCTCGCGACCCCGACCGCCCTCATGGTCGGGACGGGACGCGGCGCCCAGCTCGGCATCCTGATCAAGGGCCCGGAGGTGCTGGAGTCGACCCGCAAGATCGACACGGTCGTGCTGGACAAGACCGGCACCGTCACCACCGGCCGGATGGCGCTGGTCGACGTGATCACCGCCGCCGGCGTGTCCGCGGACGACGTCCTCCGGCTGGCGGGGGCGCTGGAGAACGCGTCCGAGCACCCGATCGCGCAGGCCGTCGCCAAGGGCGCCGCCGAGCGGGTCGGCGAGCTGGGCACGGTCGAGGACTTCGCCAACGTCGAGGGCCTCGGCGTCCAGGGGGTCGTGGACGGGCACGGCGTGCTCGCCGGGCGTCCGCAGCTCCTGGCCGAGTGGTCGCAGGACCTGACGCCGGACCTCGAACGCGCCATGGCGGAGGCGCAGGCCAAGGGCCGCACCGCCGTCGCGGTCGGCTGGGACGGCGCCGCCCGCGCCGTGCTGACCGTCGCCGACCAGGTCAAGCCGACCTCGGCGGAGGCGATCGGGCAGCTCAGGGCGCTCGGGCTGCGTCCGGTCCTGCTGACCGGCGACAACGCGACCGTGGCCCGCACGGTCGCGGACGCGGTCGGCATCGACGAGGTCATCGCCGACGTCCTGCCGCAGGACAAGGTGGACGTCGTCAAGCGCCTCCAGGCCGAGGGCGCGACGGTCGCGATGGTCGGCGACGGGGTCAACGACGCCGCCGCGCTCGCGCAGGCCGACCTCGGGCTCGCGATGGGCACCGGGACGGACGTGGCGATCGAGGCGTCCGACCTGACCCTGGTGCGCGGCGACCTGCGGGCGGCGGCGGACGCGATCCGGCTGTCCCGCCGCACGCTCGGCACGATCAAGGGGAACCTGTTCTGGGCGTTCGCCTACAACGTGCTGGCGCTGCCGCTGGCGGCGTCCGGGCTGCTCGTCCCGATGATCGCGGGCGGCGCGATGGCGTTCTCCTCGGTGTTCGTGGTGAGCAACAGCCTGCGGCTGCGCCGGTTCAAGCCGCTGGCGGCGAACCGGGCGGACGCCGTCGGCCCGGCCGGGACGGCGGCCAGGGTCGAGGTTCCGGCCGCGCGCTGACCGAACCGCGAAAGCGCGGCCCCCGTGCGAACGGGGGCCGCGCTTTTCGCGTGTCTCAGGCGAGCGCGGAGCTCAGGCGCGCAGCCCGGCGAGGACGGGGGCCAGGGCCGGGTCGGCGGCGGCGGCTTGGAGGGCCTCGGTCAGCGTCTCGGCGTAGGTCGGGGCGGCCTTCTCCTGGAGGGCGCGGCCCTCCTCGGTGATGACGGTGTAGACGCCGCGCCGGTCCTTCGGGCACATGTCGCGGCGGGTCAGGCCCGCGGCCTCCAGCCGCGCGACGAGGCGGCTGACCGAGCTCTGGTTGAGGCCGATGAGGTCGGCGAGCTCCTGCATGCGCAGCTCGCCATCGGCGGCGCGGGACAGCCGGCACAGCGCGCGGTACTCCGACAGCCCGATGTTGTGGCCGCGCTGGAGCGCCTTGGCGAGCCGGTGCTCGACGCGTCCGTGCAGGGTGACGACGCCGTCCCAGAGAAGGCCGTCCTTCGTCGCGGGACTCGTCCCGGTTGCAGCGCCCATGTCCGCGCCTCCTTCTCTCTTGACGTCAGCTTACCTGAAATGACAACATCTGCATGTACATGCATGGAATGTATGTACATGCAAACTAATCTCGGGAGGTTCCGATGACCAGTCCGCTCCTGCTCCCCTACGAGGGCCCGCGCCTGACCCTGCGCAACCGGATCGCGATGGCGCCGATGACGCGCAACCGGGCGGACGACGCGACCGGCGTCCCGAGCCCGCTGACCGCGGAGTACTACGCGCAGCGCGCGACGGCCGGGCTGATCGTCACCGAGGGGATCTGGCCGGACGTCCTCGGAAAGGGCGAGCCGGGCGTCCCGGGCCTGGTCACGGACGCGCAGGTCGCCGGATGGCGCGAGGTCACCGGGGCCGTGCACGCCGCGGGCGGGACGATCTTCGCCCAGCTCTGGCACGTCGGGCGCATGTCGCACCCGCTCACGCTCCCCGGCCGCGCGACGCCCGTCGCGCCGTCGGCCGTGCGGATCGAGTCCGAGACGATCCGCACGAACGAGGGGAAGGTCCCGCACGTCACCCCGCGCGCGCTGACGACCGCCGAGGCGGAGGCGGCGGTCGCGGCCTTCGCGGCGGCGGCGCGCAACGCCGTCCGCGCCGGGTTCGACGGGGTCGAGGTGCACGGCGCGAACGGCTACCTGATCCAGCAGTTCCTGGCCGAGAACACCAACCGGCGCACCGACCGGTACGGCGGCTCGCTCGCCGGGCGGCTGCGCTTCGCGGTGGACGTGGTCGAGGCCGTCGCCGCCGAGATCGGGCCGGAGCGGGTCGGCCTGCGCGTCTCCCCCGACAACCCGGAGAACGAGATCGCCGAGGCGGATCCGCGGGGCACCTACCGGGCGCTCGTCGCCGCCCTCGACCCGCTCGGCCTCGCGTACCTGCACGTCATCGAGCGCGGCGCGTACGGGGCGCTGGCCGACCTGCGGCCGCGCTGGTCCGGGACGCTGATCGGCAACTTCAACGGCCCGGAGCCGACCTCGCGGCGGGCGGGGGAGCAGGCGCTCGCGGCGGGCCTCGCGGACGTGTTCTCCTTCGGCCGCCTGTTCATCTCCAACCCCGACCTCCCGGCGCGGTTCGCGAGCGGCGCGCCGCTCGACGACTACGACACCGCCCTGGTCCACGCCGGCGGACGCGAGGGCTACGTCGACTACCCGGCCCTCGCGGGCTGACCGTCAGGTGGCGGCGGCGCCCGGCTCGCCGCCGCGCGCGACGGGACGCAGTCCCGGCGCCAGCGCCAGCGTGATCAGGAGCGAGGCCGCCGCCATGACCGCCATCGCCGTCCCGGGCGAGGTCCACTCGGCGACCGTCCCGGAGAGGGCGGCGGCGACGGCCTGCATGGTCAGCATCCCGGACGAGTGGAGCCCGAGCGCCTGCCCGTGGATCTCCTCCGGGGTCAGGGTCATCAGCCGGTCCTGGAGCAGCAGCGTGGAGCCGTAGCCGACCGACGCGACCAGGACGAGCACGGCCGCCACCGGCACCCCCGGGTCCACGGCGAACACCAGGTAGGGCGCGGCGAGCACGACGCGGAGCGGGGCTTCGAACCGGTACCGCCAGCCGCGCGGTATGAACCGTCCCGCCGCGACGTCCCCGGCCAGCATCCCGGCGGCGGCGAACGCGAGGAGGACGCCCGCGCGGTCCGGCGCGTACGGGACGAACACCGCCTCGCAGCCCACGATCAGCCCGTTCGGCAGCCACATCGCGAGGTAGACGTACCGGCGCGGACGCGACGACCACAGCAGCGTGTTCACCCGCCACGTCTCGGCCACCGACGGGCGCCCCGCCGCCCGCGGCGGCCGGGACGTGAGCAGCCGCCACGCCGCCGCGGCGGCGAGGACGTCGAGCGCGGCCGCGACTAGGAGCGTTCCACGCGGCGACAGCACCGTCACGAGGACGCCGCCGCTCGCGAACCCGAGGATCTGCGTCAGCCCCGTCGACATGTTCAGGACGGAGCGTCCGATCAGGTAGCCCTCGCGCGGCAGGATCTGGCTGAGCAGCCCGTACCGGACGCCCCCGAGCACCGCCCCGACCAGGCCGAGCGCGAGCACGATGGCGAACAGCCCCCACACGGGCAGGCCGGGGACGGCGAGCACGGCCGTCCCGAGCCCGGTGACGAGGACCAGCGCGCAGAGCGCGGCGCGCGGCGGCAGCCGGTCCGCCGCCGACAGCAGCGCCATCGCCCCGACCATCTGGGTCAGGGACGCCCCGAACATGCTGAGCGCGGCGAGCAGCGGCGAGTCGGTGGCGGAGTAGACGAGGACGCCGAGCGCCAGCCCGCTGACCGTCGTCGCGGCGCCCTGCACCGTGACGACCGCGAACAGGGGGCTGAACTCCGGCGAACGGAAGAGTTCCCGGTAGGTCCGCATGTGTCGAAATATGATCAATGCGGCCGTGGGCCCGGCAACCCCTTATTCCACGGACGCGCGGGTCAGACGTCCCAGAAGGCCAGCTCGTGGCGCATGCCGTCCAGGAAGAGGCGTTCGGCGGTCGCCGGGTCGGCCCCGGACTCGTCGATCATCTGGGCGACGCGGCCGGCCAGCTCGGCGAAGCCGGGGTCGGCGTAGGTGTCGACCCAGCGGCGGTAGCGCGGCTCGGCCGGCGGGTCCTCGGCGAGCAGCCGCCCGAGCGTGGAATAGCCCCACATGCAGGGGTAGAGGGCGGCGAGGCCGCCCGCGTAGTCGGCGGCGCTCTCCAGCAGGAAGGACGTGTACGCCGCGCAGGCCGGGCCCTTCGTCGCGCCGTCCAGGTCGGCGCCGAAGCCCGCGGACAGCGAGCGGTGCAGGTCCAGCTCGTCGTGGTACGTCGCGTGGGCGAGGTCCACCAGGTCGCCGAGGTGGGCGGCGGGCGCCTGCCAGGCCAGCCGGGAGAACACGCGGGTGTAGTCGTGCAGGAAGAGGTAGTCCTGCTCAAGCCAGGAGCGGAAGACGGCCTCGTCCAGGTTCCCTTGGGCGATGCCCCGCACGGTGGGGTGCTTGAGCTGTTCGTCGACCAGCGGACGGCCGATCTCCTCCAGGTGCGCGGCGAGACTCATGCCCGCAGTCTCCCATCGGGAACGATCAGAGCCCCGCCCGGCCCTGGGGCCGAGCGGGGCTCTGATCAAAGACCGGTGTGCGGGTCGCCTCTCGGCGAAAGGCACAACACGGCTCCAGCCGGACGGTATTCCGTGAAGGCGAAAGGTGAGGCCCGGGGACACCAGGCACACCGGCTGTCATGTGTAACCGACGGGTCCCCGCGATTGTTCCCGGCCGCTTCCGAGATCGGTGAAGGTGCCCGTCCGGCGGACGGTGTGCCACCCGAGCCGCGACCCGAGCAGCGCCGTGACCACCGACTGCACGACCACCAGGTACATGAGCTGCCGGTAGACGAACTGCTGGAGCGGGAGCGTCCACAGGGGGCGGATCGGCTCGCCGTCCAGCCAGAGCGCGTAGGCGCCCGCCGCGGCCTGGGCGGCGACGAAGACCGTCCAGGTGAGCAGGGGCGCGACCGGGTCGACGAACACGACGCCGAGCAGCGCGAACAGGTCGATGGCCGGGGCGAACAGCGGGAGCAGCACCTGGAACACGGTCAGGTAGGGCAGGCAGCGGCGGCCGAACCGCCCGGACGCACCGCCCTCGACGAGCGAGCGGCGGTGCTTCCACATCGCCTGCATCGTCCCGTAGCACCAGCGGTAGCGCTGCCTCCAGAGCTGGCCGAGCGAGTCGGGGGTCTCGGTCCAGGCGAGGGCGGTCTCCTCGTAGACGACGCGGAGGCCGGTGCGGCAGATCGCCATGGTGAGGTCGGTGTCCTCGGCGAGGGTGTCGCCGGGGACGCCCCCGACCCGCGCCAGCGCCGACCGGCGGAACGCCCCGATCGCGCCGGGCACGGTCGGCATGCACCGCAGCACGTCGTACATCCGCCGGTCGAGGTTGAAGCCGATCACGTACTCGATGTGCTGCCAGCGGCCGAGGATCCCGTCCCGGTTGGCGACCTTGGTGTTGCCGCTGACCGCGCCCACCGCCGGGTCGGCCAACGGCGCGACGAGCCGCCGGATGGTGTCGCGCTGGAAGACGGTGTCGCCGTCCACCAGCACGAGGACGTCGGCGCGGGCGGCCGCGATCCCCGCGTTGAGCGCGCTCGGCTTCCCGCCGTTGGGCTTCCGGACGAGCCGGACGGCGGGCGGCGCGAGCGCCTCGACGATCTCGGCGGTGCGGTCGGTGGAGCCGTCGTCCACCACGATCACCTCGACCGTGCCCGGGTAGTCGGTGTCGAGCAGCGAGGCGACCGTCGCGCCGATGCCCGCCTCCTCGTTGTACGCGGGGACGATCACCGACACGGGCGGGAACGGATCGGGCGGCAGCCCGTCCCCGCCGGCGGGCACCGGCGGGGGCGGTTCGCGCCGGGCGCGCCGGGCGCGGCGGCGGCCCGGCTCGCGGGCGTGGCCCCGGACGCGCCGCACGTGGACGTGCGCGAACAGCAGCAGCGTCACGAGCCGCAGCACGTAGAGGATCCCGGCGACCGCGAACAGCGCCTCCATCGTCCCGGTGAGGGCGGCCGCGGCGCGCTGCGCGGCGACGAGCGTCCAGCCGACGGCCCGCTCGTGCGCGGGCACCGCGACCTCGGCGGACGGCAGCCCGAGCGCGGCGGTGAGCGTCGTGAACCGGTAGCCGAGCGGCTGGAGCCGCTCGATGATCCGCTCGACCGCCGCGACGGTCTGCGCCCGGTCGCCGCCCGAGTCGTGCAGCATCACGACCGCGCCCGCGCCGGGCGCGCCGCCGTCCAGCGCCGCCTGGACGATCCGTTCCGCGCCGGGCCGCCGCCAGTCCTCGGTGTCGCGGTCGGTGAGGACGACGACGTACCCCGCCCGCCCGGCCCGCTCGGCCGCGCGCCACTCCGCCCCGGTCAGGCCGTCCGGGCGGGACGAGTACGGCATCCGCACCAGCCGCGTGTGGACGCCCGCCGCGCCCGCCAGCGCGCGCTGCGTGAGGTCGAGTTCGAGGCGTCCCCGCCAGGCCGGGGCGGTCGCGAGGTCGGCGTGCGTGTAGGTGTGCGAGCCGATCTCGTTGCCCTCGCGCAGGATGCGGCGGGTCAGCGCCGGATGCTCGGCGACGCGCGCGCCGACCGTGAAGAACGTGCCGTGCGCGCCGTGGCGGCGCAGGACGTCGAGGACGCGGGGCGTCCACTCGGGGTCGGGGCCGTCGTCGAAGGTCAGCGCGATGGTCTTCGGCGGGGTGCGGCGGGTGCGCGGGGCGCCGTCCACGAGGCTGACGACCGGCCCGCCCGACGCCACCGAGGCCGGCACCGGCCCGCCCGGCGGCGCCGACTCGGCGCGGGGCGCCTCGCCGACCGCGCCGCTCGCGAAGCCGTCCAGGAGGAGGAGCACGGTCAGGACGAGACCGCCGAGCAGCAGCAGGACCCAGTGTCCTCTGGGCTCGGTGCGGCGCGCGGTCAACGCTTCTTCTTCTTGTGTCCCCAGGCGGGCGGGGACGCCTGCGACCTGCCGGGGTGCGCCGTGGCCGACGGGGACGGCCGCACCGCCGACGTCCCGGTCGCGGACGGCGCGGGCGGCGGAGCGGCGGGGGCCGGGCGGCCCGTCGCGGCGGGCGTCCCGGGCGGGGCGCCC
>NZ_BCQP01000080.1 GCF_001552135.1 Actinomadura chibensis NBRC 106107
GGCAGGCCCGTGGCGCGCACCGGGGGGCCGACCGGGGCGGACGTCCGGTCCTCCCGCCGCGTGCGGAAGAAGTCGCGCGAGCCGTACTGCCGGTCGGCGAGCAGGTCGCCGAGGTCGGCGCTGAAGCCGACGGCGAGGCCGAGCGCCTGGGCGCGCTCGTACACCGCCCGCTTGGGCACGCCCGCCGCCCACCTCTCGATCTCCCGCCAGCCCTCCGGGGACGGTTCCGGCGCCGACCCGCCGACGAGGTCCATCAGCAGGTCCCACTGCTCGGGCTGGAAGATGACGCCGACCCAGCCGTCCGCCGCGCGGACGATCCGCCACTGCCCCGACGCGGCCCCGGTGCGCGTCGGCGAGGTTCCGGCGAAGGCCGCCTCGATGTCGCTCTTCCAGTCGATGTAGGCGGCGACGTCGCACAGGGCGACGTCGACGACCTCGCCCGACCCGCGGCGGAGCGCGAGCATGCCGCCGAGGAGGCCCGCGAAGGCGGCGGCGTGCGCCGCCTGCTCCCCGCCGAGGGTCAGCGGTGACCGGTCCGGCTCACCGATCATCGAGGCGAGGCCGCCGTAGCACTCGGCGAGCAGGCTGTCGCCGGGGTGGTCCGAGCGCGGGTCGGCGAGGCCCGCCGCCGTGATGCTCACGGCGACGAGGTCCGGCCAGGCGGCGCGGATCTCCGCGGCGGTCAGGCCGACCGCCCGCGCCCGCGCGGGGCCGAGGCCGGTGAGCAGGAGGTCGGCACGGTCCAGCAGGCGGCCGAGCTCGGTCCGGCCGTCCGGGGCGTCGAGGTCGACGACGACGCTGCGCTTGTCCGCGTCGAGCCCGGCGAAGGCGAAGCCGACGCCGTGCTCGTCCAGCGGGGGCCGCGTCCGCAGCGGGTCCCCGCCGGGCGGCTCGCACAGGAGCACGTCGTGCCCGAGCCCGGCGAGGATCCGGCCGCAGACCCGCGTGGCCACGCCGCCCGCCAGCTCGACGACCCGCAGCGCCGCCCCGGTACCGCCGTCCCGCCGCTCGTCCGATCGAGTCATCGGCTAGCGCGCCGTCTCGGCGGCGCCCGGGTCGGCGGCGCCGGGGTCGGTGCGCTCCCACTCCCAGCCGCCCTCGGGACGGGGCCACTTCAGCACCGTCGCGGCCGTCCGGCCGAGGATCCAGACCTTGTCCTCCTCGCTGAGGAAGTCGAGCGTGTACCGGACGTGGTCGAGGTTCTCCCGCCAGGTCGCGCCGCGGACCCGCGTCGTGTCCGAGGCCCACATGAGCCGCTGCGGCCCGTACGCGTCGTACACCCGGCGCAAGGTCGGGGTCAGCGACGGATAGGGGTACGGCTCGTTCGTGTAGTCGGGGATCGCGGAGAACTTCATGTAGACGTTCGGGTACTTCACCAGCGGGAAGATGTCGTCGATGTACGCCCAGAGGTCCTGGGTGTCCGGGTCGCCGATGATCAGCCCCATATGGTCGACGATCAGCCGCAGGTCGGGGTGCCGCTCCGCGATCGCGGCGACCTTGCGGACCTCGGGGCCGTAGATCAGCAGCATCAGCGGGATGCCGAGCCGCTCCGCCGCCTCCCAGAACCACGGGAACGTGTCGACGTCGATCCAGTCGCGCCCGCGGAAGTCCGGGTAGCTCATCCGGATGCCGCGCATCCACGGGTTGTCGAACCAGCGCTCGATGCGCTCGCGGTCCGGGTCCCAGAGGTTGAAGCGGCCCATCACGCCGAACCGGCCCGGGTGCTCCGCGGCCCAGCCGAGTGCCGGGCCGTTGTCGTCACCCGCCCAGATCGCCGGGACGATCGCCACGGCGTCGATGCCGAGCTCGTCCATCCGGGGCAGGATCTGCTTGGGCGTGGACTCCGGTTTCCCGTTGTAGGACTCCCCGATGTCCGGCCAGGGACGCTCGGGGGTGTTGGGCAGGAACATGTGGATCTGGGTGTCGAGAATGAACACGCTCTCTCCCTCACCGAGGTTGCGGAACGGACGGCTGTGCCGGTGTCGCCGGCCGTGGAGTGAACGCGACGTTCCGGTACCACAGCCGCCACGGCGTCTTGTGCCTGGCCCAGGAGGCGGGGCCCGGGGACCAGACCTCCTCCGCCCGCAGGGTGCGCAGCGTCTCCACGACCTGCTCCCTGGTGGCGCTCGCCAGTTCGTAGACGGCCAGGTAGCGCGGGCAGCCGGGCTCCGGGTGCTCCAGCGCGTGCCGCAGCCTGTACACGCTTCCCCGGCTGAAGCCGCCCTTGTCCGTCGCCTCGGGCACGTGGACGCCGGTGTAGAACTCGTCGAACTCGGCCAGCCCGTCGCCGATGTCGTCGGGCGGGTCGATCCCGATGATGTAGATCGCCTCCGGGACGCCCGTCGCGGCCGACGTCTCCATGGCCTTCTCGTAGATCACCCGCCACCGGTGCGTGAGCAGGTCAGGCCAGAGCGGCGGGTCGTCGCTGTAGGCGGGATGGGTACCGGCGGGGGCGGTCGTCGAGGCGAGGTAGGCGTCGGCGCCCTCCTCGCTCACCACCTCGTAGGCGGCCAGGTACTTCGCGCCGTAGTCGCCCCGCGCGTCCTGGATCTGGAGTTCGTACCGGTGCGAGGACGCGAAGCCCGGATGCCTCGCGAAGACCTCCGGGACGTGCGTCTCGTCGTAGAACCGGTTGAAGCGCGCGATGTCGGCCGGGTCCGAGCTGGCGAAGTCGAGGGCGATCCAGTACAGGAAGTCGTTGGAGAAGGGCGTCGCCGTCATTTCCCGGTGTCCTTGCCCTGCCCGTTCTTGCCGACCGCGCGGCGGTAGGTCGTCGCGCCGTCGGAGAGGACGTCGCTGCGGGTCTGGATCTGCGCGCGGACGTCCTCGCCGTAGCGCAGCGCCGTGGTCCAGTCCGAGATGTGCTGCGGGATCTCGTGCAGCGCCCGCTTCGACCAGTCGAGGCTGACCGGGTCGAACTCCGCGATCTCGCGGGCGAGCGCGACGGCCGCGTCGGCGAGGTCGGCCAGCGGGACCGCCTCGTTGACGAGCCCCCACTCGGCGGCCTTGGTGCCGCTGATGCGCTTGGTGGTCAGCACCATCCAGGCCGCGCGCTTCGGCGAGAGCCGCAGCTGCGTGGACGGCCCGGCGAGCCCCGGGTACAGGCCGAACCCGAGTTCCGGCATGCCGAGCTGGGCCTCGTGCGCCGCGATCGCGAGGTCGGACGAGTTGACCAGCGTGACGCCCCCGCCGAGCGCGAACCCGTTGACCGCCGCGATCACGATCGCGGGATGCCGCCGGATCCTCTCCTGGACGGTGTGCCAGCTCGTCCGCCTGCCCTCGACGGTGTCGTCGGCTCCGGGGCCCTCCTCGCCCGACTCCTTGAGGTCGACGCCGGAGCAGAAGGCGGGGCCCGCGCCGGTGAGGACGATGACCCGGGCCGTCCCGTGGCAGGCGTCCAGGGCGTCCAGCAGCGCCGACCGCGCGGCGCGGCTCATCGCGTTGCGCTTCTCCGGCCGGTTGAGGGTGATCCGCGCGACGCCGCCGCCGAGGTCCTCGTGCAGGACGAGCGGCTCGTCCGAACCCGCGCTCATTCGGACCCCTCCGTGCGGTCGACGGCGAACTTCAGGATCGTCCGCTCGCTGAAGCCGGGCTCGAACACGGCCCGGACGGGCAGGTCGAAGGCGAGTTCGTCGGGCGCGTCCACCAGGGTGCTGATGATGGGCGGGCCCTCGTCCAGCTTGATGTAGGCCACCAGGTACGGCCGGACGTCGTCGAAAGCGCTCAGGTACCGCTGGTGCATCCTGATCCAGGACCAGAGCCGCCCCTTCCCGCTGACCGCCCGCCAGGTGAAGGAGGCGGACAGGCAGCGCGGGCACACCTCGCTCTCGGGGAAGCGGTACTCCCCGCACGCGTCGCAGTTCTGCAACCGCAGCTCGTTCTCGGCGAGCCCGTCCCAGTACGGCTGGTTCTCCGGCGTGATCTCCGGCAGCAGCCGCTCGTAGCTCTCGGCCTTGCTCTGGGTGCTCATCGCGCGACCGCCCCGTCGTTGGTGAGGATGTGCGAGGTGACGATCGGCGACGCGCACATGTACTGCACCGTCGAGCATCCCGGCACCTGCCTGGCGCCCGCCTCGCCGCGCAGCTGGCGCACCGACTCGACGTGGTGCGCCCAGCCCTGCATGTAGCTCTCGCTGGTGTGCCCGCCCGCCGTGTTCAGCGGGCGCGGGCCGTCGAAGCGGATCTTGTCCTCGTCCACCCACCGCCACGCCTCGCCGCGCGGCGCGTGGTTGAAGCCTTCGAGGGTGAAGAGGATGGTGGGCGTGAAGTTGTCGTAGATCTGCAGGCAGTCCACCTCCTCCGGCGCGATGCCGGCCTGCTCGTAGAGCCGGCTCGCCACGTCCTGGCAGGCGGAGTAAAAGAAGTCCTCCGCCGTGTAGTAGTTGGTGACGTGCCCCATCCCCGCCGTCGCGGCGACGCGCACCGGCGGCTTGCGCAGCGACCTGGCGCGCTCCATCGAGGTGACGATGAACGCGACGGCGCCGTCGTTGATGAGGCAGTAGTCGAGCAGCCGCAGCGGCTCGGCGATGTACCGGGAGTTCAGGTAGTCCTCGCGGGTGAACTCCTTCTGCAGGACGGCGACCGGGTTCAGCGCGGCGTGCCGCCGGTTGTTGATCGCCAGCGGCGCCAGCGCGTCCTCGCCCGCCCCGTACATGCCCCGGTACCGCTGGTACATCAGGGCGACGTAGGCGCCGGGGGAGGTCATGCCGTACATCTCGTCGTAGGCGGCGGTCGGGCCGCCGCCGTCGCCGCCGTACTTCACCTTCGCCGACCGCCCGTTGTTGCCGTAGACGCACGCGACCACGTCGGCCATGCCGGTGGAGATCAGCGCGACGGCCTCCTGGAGGGCGATGCCGCTCATCCGGCCCGTCCCCTCCAGGTCGTGGACGAAGCGGGGGTGCGGCAGGCCGGCGACGGTGGCCAGCCGGTCGTACTGGATACGGCAGGTGAGCAGGCCGTCGATCTCGTCCTTGCCGATCCCGCAGTCCTCGATCGCCTCGCGGAGGGCGCCCGCCGCCAGGGCGTAGGCGTCGCGGGGCCGGTCCGAGGCGGCGTAGAGCGAGCGGAAGTCGGACTGCCCCACGCCGACGATCGCGATCTCGGTTGGCTCGTGCTGCATGCGTCTCTCCGGTCGGTTGGCGTTGCTTGCCCGCCCGAGTCGGGAGCGGCTCTCGGGGGTGTGCCGCCGCGGGGGTGCCGCGCGGTCGGGCCGGGCGGCGCGGCGAACCGGCGCCCGGCCGGGGAGGTCACGTTCCCGAGGCCCGTTCCTCTTCGAGCTTCGCGATGGCCGCGAGCGCGGCCTCCTTCGCGGCGTCCACGTGCAGCCGGGCGAGCTGCGCGGCGCGGTCGGCGTCGCGGTCGGTGATCGCCGCGACGAGGTCGCGGTACTCCTGCTCCGACCGCTCCCGGCGGCCGGGGATGCTGAGCGACAGCCGGCGCAGCGCGTGGATGCGGGCGTGCAGCGGCGCGAGGGTGGACGCCAGCAGGGCGTTTCGCGCGCCCGCCAGCAGCAGCTCGTCGAAGTGGTAGATCGACGCGAGCTGGTCGTCGTCGCTCTTGGCCGGCCGCGTGAGCTTGACCAGCTCCAGGACCTCGGTGTCGGTGGCGCGCTTGACGAACAGGGACGCCGCCTCGGACTCCAGCGCCGCCCGCACCTCGTAGAGCTGCCGGACGTCGTCGCTGCCGAGCACCGCGACCCGCACGCCCCGCCGCCCCGACGTCTCGACGAGGCCGAGGGTCTGGAGGTGGAGGACCGCCTCGCGGATCGAGGTGCGGCTCACGCCGGTGAGCTCCATCAGCTCGCGCTCGGTGAGCCGGCGCCCCGGTGACAGCGTGCCTTCGAGGATGGCCTGCCGGACCCTGCGCACGACGAGCTGCGGAACGGTCTCCGCGGGGCGGTCGATCCGCAGGTCCGGTCCGGTCTCAGGCATGCCGTCTCCTCACACTTTGTATGACGTAATATAGTCATACGCTGATGATGGGGTCAACCTCCACCACAGCGGGCGTATCGGCACGGTAGCCGGGCACCGCGACCGCCTGTCAACAGCCACAACGCGGCGATCTCAGCAGATTTTGTCCGCTTTCTGTGGTTGACGCGGCTTAGTACGTCTGATTTGGTACGTCATACAAACAGCCGGAATCGATCGGACAGGGAGATCTCCTGTTCGCGCTACGTTCACGGAGCACGGCACCCCAAGGACACCCACCGACCTTGTTCCGGGCAAGAGCTCCCATCCACCCCCACCAGCGTCTTTTCAAGGAGGAAGGATGTTGAGTCGATTGGTCGGCAAGGAGCACGGGAGACGACCCCGGGTCCTCGCGCCCGTGGCCCTCTCCATGGCCGTCGGCCTCGCCGCGGCAGGATGTTCCTCGGGCTCGTCGGAGGGGTCGGGGGGTGCGTCCGGGGGCATGCTCCGCGTCGGCGTGGTCGCCAGCACGATCTCCACCATCGACGCCTACTCCAACGTGCGGTCGCAGGACTTCTACGTCCGCAACGCCGCGCTGTTCGAGCCGCTCGCCCACCGGACCAAGGACGGCGGCTACCAGTGGGCGCTCGCCACGGGCATCACCCACAACAAGGACAACACCGAGTGGACGGTCAAGCTCCGTCCGAACGTCAAGTTCCACGACGGCAGCCCGTTCGGCGCGGACGACGTCATCGCGGTGTTCAACCGGATCCTCGACAAGAAGAACGCGCTCATCGAGCGCAACTACGTCGACTTCATGGACCCGAAGGGCATCGAGAAGGTCGACGACCTGACGGTGAAGTTCAAGCTGCCGAAGCCGTACGGGCCGTTCGAGTTCGCCGTCACCAACAGCAACATCATCTTCTACAAGAAGGGGTCCACGCCCGAGCAGGCGATGGGCACGGGCCCGTTCAGCCTCGTCGCGTTCACCCCCGGCCGGGAGACGACCGTCAAGCGGTTCGACGGCTACTGGGGGACGAAGCCGAAGCTCGACAAGGTCAAGGTCATCAGCTTCAAGACCGCCGAGGCGTCGACCAACGCGATGATCGGCGGCCAGATCGACGCCAGCTCGAACATCCTGCAGACCTCGCTGCCGACGATCGAGAAGACGCCGGGCCTGAAGGTCATGAAGAGCGACGTGAACCTGAAGGTCAGCATCGGCATGCGGGCCGACGTCGAGCCCTTCAAGGACGTGCGCGTCCGGCAGGCGATGCGGCTGATCCTCGACCGCAAGCTCGCGCTGTCCAACGCCTTCGACGGCCTCGGCGAGCTGGCGAACGACCACTCCGGCTTCGACAAGTGCGTACCGGACGTCCCGCAGCGCCAGCAGGACCTTCCGCAGGCCAAGAAGCTGCTCGCCGACGCCGGGAAGTCGAACCTCAGCATCACCCTGGAGACCGCCGCGAACAAGCCCGGCATGCTCCAGCTCGTCCAGATCCTGGCCGAGGACGCCAAGAAGATCGGCGTGAACATCAAGGTGCAGAAGATGGAGCTGGGCGCTTACCTAGAGAAGTGGGGCGAGCGGACGTTCTACACCGGCTACGACACCCGCCCCTACCTGGAGGGCGTGCCGGAGATCATCAGCAAGGACAACGCGCTCAACCACACGCACTGGCACGACCCCGAGTTCGAGTCGCTGGCGAAGAAGCTCTACGCCACCTCCGACGCGACCGAGCAGTGCGACATCGAGAAGAAGATGAAGCAGATCGAGTACGAGCGGGGCGCGAGTATCCTCGCCGCGACGAACCCCACGGTGAGCGTGTACTCCTCCAAGGTGCACGGTCTCGTCCCTGAGTTCCCCTCGGGGAACCTGTACGACTTCACCAAGGTCACCATCGACTGAGCAGGTAGGCCGCGGTCGCGAACCGGAGACCGCCCGCCGCAGGCCCGGACGGGCTGGAGGCGGTCTCCGGTTCCGGCGGCGGCCGCCCCGGGCGTCGCTCAGACCGGACAGTCATAAGCAGACACCCCCAACCCAAACGGCGACCGGACACGTTGAACGGGATTGTTGCCCATGGCTACTGAGATGACGACCGAAAAGGCGATCGACGCGGTGGAGCCCGTCAAGGCCCCGAGCCGCCGCCGGAGCCGGCGGGCCACCATCGCGTGGCTCGTCGCGCAGCGCGCGCTGATGGGCGTGGTGACGCTGTGGTGCATCTCCGTCATCGTCTTCGTGGCGACGCAGGCGATGCCCGGCGACGTCGCGCACATCATCCTCGGGGCCGGGGCGACCGCCGACCAGATCGCCCAGCTCAACGAGAACATGGGGCTGGACCAGCCGCTGCTCACCCAGTACTGGGACTGGCTCGGCAACGTCCTCACCGGGAACATGGGCAACTCGCTGGTCAGCGGCCAGCCGGTGTCCGAGCTCCTGTCCGAGCGGATCTTCAACTCCGCGACGCTGACCGTCATCGCGATGGTCCTCATCCTCCCGCTGTCCCTCCTGGTCGGCCTGCTCGCGGCCGTCTTCCGGGACAAGCTGTTCGACCGGTCCTACCTCGGCACCTCGCTGGTCGTGACGGCGACGCCGGACTTCGTCCTCGGCAGCCTCGTGATCGCGGTGTTCGGCACCGTCGTCTTCAAGGTCCTGCCGCCGGTCTCGCTGATCCCGCCGGGGGACGCGCCCTGGCAGCATCCGAAGCAGCTCATCATGCCGCTCGCCGTCATGACGCTCGTCGGGGTCACCTACCTCTCGCGCCTCGTGCGGGTCTCCTTCATCGACGTGCTGGAGAGCGAGTACGTCCAGCTCGCGACCATCAAGGGCCTGTCGACGCGGCGGATCCTGTTCCGGCACGCGCTGCCGAACGCGCTCGCGCCGAGCATCCCGGCGGCGAGCATCATGGCCGCCTACACGATCGCGGGGTCGGTCGTGATCGAGTACCTGTTCGGCTATCCCGGCATCGGCTCGGCGCTCGTGGACGCCGTGGCCGGCCACGACCTGCCGATGGTCCAGGCGATCATCATGCTGATGGCGGCCGCGTTCTTCTGCTTCAACCAGCTCGCCGACGTGCTCGGAACCCTGAACAAGTCCCGATGACAGACGAAGGAGCGTCGGCCATGATCCGAACGCGACCCAGGGAGCAAGGGGTCCAGGCTCCGCCCAAGAACCTGACCCGCCGCGTCCTGACCTCGCGGCAGACCAGGCTCGGCCTGATCATGCTGCTGACCATGATCGTCTTCGCGATCGTCGGGCCCTTCCTCGCCCCGCACTCGCCGACCGCCGTCCTGGCCAAGCCGTACGCGCCGCCCGGCGACGGACTGCTGCTCGGCGCGGACTCGCTGGGGCGGGACATCGTCTCGCGCATCCTCAGCGGCGGCGCCAACCTGACCTGGATGGCCATCGCCGCCACGGCCCTCGGCGTCGCGCTCGGCACCACGATCGGCCTGGTCGCGGCGTTCGCGGGCGGGATCGTCGACATGCTCCTCATGCGGGTCGTCGACGTGCTGCTGACGTTCCCGACGATCATCATGGCGATCCTGTTCATCTCGATGGTCGGGCCGAGCCGGTGGATCCTCGTGGTCCTCGTGGCGATCGGCCTCACGCCGGGGATGGCGCGCGTGATGCGCGGGTCGGCGCGTCCGGTGATGCGGCGCGAGCACGTCATGTGGGCGCGGACGGTCGGGCTCTCGTCCCGGCACATCCTCATGCGGGAGGTGCTGCCGAGCGTGACCTCCCCGCTGATGGTGGAGATCGGGCTCCGGCTCATGTGGTCGGTCGTCGGCCTCGCCTCGCTGAGCTTCCTCGGCTTCGGCGTCCAGCCGCCCGCCTCCGACTGGGGGCTCATGGTCAGCGAGAACAAGGACGGCCTCGCGATCCAGCCGCTCGCCGTCTTCATCCCCGCCGCCTGCGTCGCCCTGTTCACGATCGGCGGCAACCTCTTCGCCGAAGGCGCCGCGCGGGTGATCGGCCGCACCGAAGGGACTCGTTCATGAAGGCGGTCGAAGTCAACGCGGTCGAGGTCAACGCGGTCGAGGTCACCGGGCTCACCGTCGCGCTCGACGACGGCAGCGTGATCGTCGACGACGTGTCGTTCGCCCTGGAGAGCGGGCAGGTCATGGGCCTCGTCGGCGAGTCGGGCTCGGGCAAGAGCACGGTCGCGCTCGCCCTGCTCGGCTTCGCCAAGCGCGGCGCGAACATCGTCGGCGGCAAGGTCGTGGTCGGCGGCGTCGACCTCCTCGCGCTCGGCCGCAACGAGCTGCGCGAGGCGCGCAAGAAGCTGATCGGCTTCGTCCCGCAGGACCCGGCGACGGCGCTCAACCCGGCGATGCGGATCGGCACCCAGCTCACCGAGGGGATGATCGGCGGCAAGAAGGAGAACCTGCCGCGGATCCGCGAAGTCCTCACGGCCGTGGGCCTGCCCTCCGACGACGCGTTCCTGCGCCGCCACCCCCAGGAGCTCTCGGGCGGGCAGCAGCAGCGCGTGGCGATCGCCATGGCCGTGGCGAAGGGCCCGAAGCTGATCGTCTTCGACGAGCCCACGACCGGGCTGGACGTCTCCACCCAGGCGCGCGTCCTGGAGATGGTCGGACGCCTCTGCGCCGACAACGGCATGGCCGCCGTCTTCGTCTCGCACGACCTCGCGGTCGTCGGCGCGGTCGGCGACCTCGTGACCGTGATGTACGCCGGGCAGATCCTGGAGACCGGGACCCGCGACGAGGTCCTGCTGTCCGCCGCGCACCCCTACTCCATCGCCCTGCTCGAATCGGTGCCGTCGACGCGGCAGCGGCTGCCGCTCGTCCCGATCCCCGGCCGGTCGCCCGCGGCGGGGGCCAAGTTCGACGGGTGCGTGTTCGCCGACCGCTGCGCCTACGCCGAGGACCGCTGCCGGGAGGCCGTGCCCGCGCTGGTCACCGCGCCCACCGGCGGCGCGGCCCGGTGCGTCCGCGTCGAGCACGTCCGGCAGAACCAGACGTGCCAGGTCAAGGAGCCGCTGCGGCGGGTCGAGAGCGGCGCGGGGGACCGGGCGCCCGTGCTGAGCGTGCGGAACCTGAACGCCTCCTACGACCGGACGCAGGTCCTGTTCGACCTCGACTTCGACGTCGCTCCGGGCGAGTGCGTCGGGATCGTGGGCGAGTCGGGCAGCGGCAAGACGACCATGTCCCGCTGCCTGATCGGCCTGCACGAATCCCAGACCGGCGTCCTCGAGATGGACGGGAAGCCGCTCCCGCTGCGGTTGCGGGACCGGTCCAAGGCCGTCAAGCAGCAGATGCAGTACGTGTTCCAGAACCCCTACGGCTCGCTGAACCCGCGCGAGACGGTCGCGACCTCGGTGATGGTGCCGCTCAAGCACTTCTACGGTGATCGCGGCAAGGCCGCCCGCGCCAAGGCCAAGGAGGCCCTTGAGCGCGTGGAGATCCCGTGGCGGCTCGCCGACCGCTACCCCGCCGAGCTGTCGGGCGGCCAGCGCCAGCGGGTCGCCATCGCCCGCGCGCTCGCCTGCGACCCCAAGCTGCTGATCTGCGACGAGGTCACCTCGGGGCTCGACGTCTCCGTCCAGGCGTCCGTCGTCGAACTGCTCAGGACGCTGCAGAACGACGGGCTGAGCATGGTCTTCATCACCCACGACCTCGCCGTCGTGCGCAGCATCGGCGACCGCGTCGTCGTCCTCAGCCAGGGACGCGTCGTGGAGTCGGGCGACGTCGAGTCGGTGCTCAGCGCGCCGGAGCACGCCTACACGCGCGGGCTCCTCGCGGACACGCTTGAGGTCGACCGTCCCGACGCCGAGACGAGCGACGTCCCCGGATGAGACCGACCCGACGCCGACCCCCCGAGATCAGGAGGCATTCCAAGTGACGGTGACCGTGGCCGCCGCGACCCCCGAGCACGTCCCGGCCGTCCGGGCGCTGATGGAGGAGATGTACCTCTTCTACGGCGCCACCCTCCAAGGGACGCTCGAAGAACGCACCGAGCAGACGCGGGAGGCGCTGTTCGGGGAGACGCCCGCGGCCCGCGTGCTCCTCGCCTTCGACGGCGACGAGGCGGTCGGGATCGCGTCCTGGTCGTTCCTGTGGCCCGCCGTCGGATTCACGCGCAGCCTGTATCTCAAAGAGCTGTACGTGACCGGCTCGCGCCGGGGGTCCGGCATCGGCGTCACGCTGATGCGCGCCGTGTTCGAGACGGCCGCCGAGCACGGGTGCAGCCGCGTCGAATGGACGACGGACACCGTCAACACCCATGCCCAGCGGTTCTACTCCGGCCTCGGCTACCAGGAGGTCACGACCAAGATCCTCTACCGGGGGGAGAACGCCCCGGCGGCGGGGAACGGGACTCGGGTCGCGGTGTCCTGTGAGCGTCCCGCCGAACCGTGAGCGCGCCGCCGGCGCCGCGCTCACGGCCGCGGGAAGGACGTCAGCCGTTGAGCATGCCGAGCAGCTTGCTGACCATGTCGCTCGTGCGTTTCACGACGTCGGTGGCGAACGCCCGCGTGGCGGGATTGACTCCCTTCTTCAATTCCACCTGTGACATCTCGGTCGCGTTCCCCTGATGGCCGAGAAGCAGGTTGAGGAACGTGCTGTCGAAAGTGCGGCCCTTGGCCTCCTGCAGAGACTCCATCTCCACCGGGCCGATGGCGGGCATGCCGCCATGGGCGGCGTGGGAGTTCGCCGTGCCCTGCATCGTGGTCGGCTTCGACCACGCGGTGAGCCACGAGGTCATTTTCTGCACCTCGCCGGTGCTGTCCTTTTCGAGGGTCGCGGCCAGTTCCTTGACTTCGCCGCGCTTGGCGCGGTCGGGGACCAGCCGGACCATGTCGAGCATCTGCCGCCGATGCGCGATCATCATCTGCAGGTACATGACGTCGTCGGCGTTGTGATCGGCGGACGCGGTCTGCTTCGGCCTGCCCTCCGCCGGATCATCGGCCTTCGACGTGCCGCACGCCGTGAGCAGCACGGCGAACGCGAAGAACGCCGCCGCGAGCGTTCGGCGGTGGGGGAGCTTGGCGGTCATGCGGGGGTCTCGATCCCTTCGGGGTGGGGTCGAACGCCGGAATCCCTCCGGCACCTGGTCGCCTGATCGCCACCAGGCGTCGGCCACGCTATCCCCAAAACCGCCATTCAGCCATGATCGCTGCCGCGCCGCCTCGGCGCCCTCGTCAACAGCACGGTGATCCCCTACCACCCCGGCGGGCGGCTCCTCGCGGCCACCTGGGGCGGCCCGGCGAACCCGCGCTGTTCGAGTGTCGGTCGTCAAATTGGGTCGAACGGCGATGTTGAACAATGGTCGTTGATAGTGATCGGGGCGGAGGTTAGCCTTCCTTCGAGTGTGATCATTTGCGCGACGAGGATGCGCATGCGTGGGAAGAAAGCCTTTTTCGTCTTGGGTGCCACGGTGCTCGCCGTCGGTGCGGCTTCGGTCGCACCGGCCGCCGCCGATCCGACGGGCGCCCGCGGACCGGTCGAGTTCAAGGTGGAGGTCGCGGGGGTCGCCGGGTCGGGGTGCCCGGCGGGCACCGTCGCGACGGCCGTCCGGGACGATGGGACGTTCAGGATCGTCTACGGCGCGTACACCGCGCAGGCGGGCGGTTCGTCGAGGCCGGTCGACGCCCATAAGAACTGCCAGGCATTCCTGCGGGTGACGGCGCCGCAGGACGTCACTTACGCAATCTCGTCGTCGTACCATCCGATTTATGCCCGGCTGGAGAACGGCGCCAACGCCACCCTGAAATTCAGCTACTATTTCGAGGGTCTCCCTTGGAACGGGATGGTCACGCGGACCTTGAACGGCGCCTATGACGACGAGTGGAGAATCGCCTACGAGGAGCCAGCGGACCGACTCCTCTTCCAGCCCTGCGGGGAGCGGCGCAGGCTCGTCCTCAACACCGAACTGCGTATCGACAAAGGGACCTCGGACCCGTCCAAGACCGACTTCATCACCATGGACTCCCTCAGCGACGGTCCCGTGATCTTCTACCGCCTCACCTGGAAGAACTGCCCGCGCTGAGCCCCCGTCGCACGCGGCCCGGGACCATGGCCGCCTACTCCCGCCGCAGTAGGCGACCGCGCGGCGACTCCTTTCGGAGCAGGGGGAATACACGCCCTGTGCGCGACGACCGATTAGTCGTGGGGTCGGCACCATCGCCCCATGACAGAGATTTCGAGCAGTGAACGTCGCTCAACGGGGCTCGACACGGTCGCCGAGGTGCTGGCGCCGGGGGACGACGGCTACGCCGAGTCCGCGGCGACCCTGTTCGCCGACGGCACGCCCGACCTGGTGGTCCGCCCGCGCGACGCGGCCGGGGTGGCGGCGGCGCTGCGGTACGCGGCCGACGCCGGGCTCGCCGTGACGGTGCGGTCCGGCGGGCACAGCATGGCGGGGCTGAGCACGAGCAACGACGGAATGGTCATCGACACGCGGCGGATCAGCGGGGTGCGGCTGCTGGACCCCGGCTCCGGGCGGGTGCGCGTCGGCGCGGGCGCGACGTGGGGCGCGGTGGCCGACGCGCTGGGCCCGCACGGGCTGGGGCTGACCGCCGGGGACACCAGGCAGGTCGGCGTCGGGGGGCTGACGCTCGGCGGCGGCATCGGCTGGATGGCGCGCAGGCACGGGCTGGCGATCGACAGCCTGGCGGCGGTCCAACTGGTCACCGCGGACGGACGGCTGATCGGCGCGGACGCCGTCGAGCACGCCGACCTGTTCTGGGCGCTGCGCGGCGGCGGCGGCAACTTCGGCGTCGCGGTCGGGTTCGACTTCATCGCCCACCCGGTCACCTCCGTGCACTTCGGCACGATCACCTACGAGGTCGCCGACCTGCCGGGACTCGTCGCGGGCTGGCGCGACCTGATGCGGGCGAGCGACGAGAGGCTGACCACGTCGCTCAGCTTCATGCCCGCGATGCCGGGCCGGCCCGCGGCCGCCATGCTGGGGTGCTGCTACGCCGGTTCCGAGGCGGAAGAGGCGCTGCGTCCGTTCCGAGCGCTCGCCCCGGTCACCTCGGACGGCGTCAAGGCCATGCCCTACGCCGACGTCCTCGAAGACGTCACGGCGCTGCCTCCCGGACTGCGCATGGTGGTCCGCAACACCTTCTTCACCACGCTCGACGACGCGCGGGTCGCCGCCCTCGACGCGCTGTTCGCCGGCGGCGGGGTCGCGCTCTCGCTGCGCGCCATGGGCGGCGCGGTCGCGCGCGTCGGCGCGGACGCGACCGCCTTCGCCCACCGGGACGCCGAGGTCATGGCGGCGGCCGCCTTCATGATCCCGGACGCGGCCCCGCCCGGGGCGCGGAACGAGGCGCTGCGCCGGTGGTCGCCGGTGGGCGCCCTCGGCTCGGGCGCCTACGTCGGATTCCTCGGCTCGGCCGAACCCGCGGACGTCGCCACCGCCTATCCGCCGGACACCTATCGGCGCCTGGCCAAGGTCAAACGCCGTTACGACCCCGCCAACGTATTCCGGCGAACGCACAACGTCCGTCCATTCTGAGAGAGAACGGCTCCGCGCGCCCGCCCGCGGCCGCAGGTGGACTACGGAGAGGCCGAGTCCGGCCACGATCTGTCACCCGAATGGTTTCTGTGACACCTTGCGAGCGGGGCGTGGCGAAGGGGGCTGTCATGGCGGTTGACCGCGGATCCGGGATGGCCGACCGGGCGGAGGCCGTCACCTCGACGTCGGCCCCGAAGACGGGCCCGAACTGCGACGCCGAGGTGCTCCGCGCCCTTCTCGACTGGGAGGGAAACGGCGCGGACCCGGACGACCGCATCGACGTCTTCGTCACCTTCTACGGAACTCTCGAAGCGCTGACCGAAGCCGGCCTCGACCCCGGCCACGTCCACGGCGACCTCGTCACCGGGTCGATCGCCCTCGCCGACGTCGCCGGGCTGGCCGGGGCGGACGGCGTCCGCTGGGTCGCCGCGTCCGCGCGCACACGGTTACACATCGACCGCAGCATGGGCGAGATCAAGGCGACGGCGCTCCGCGCCGCCTCGCCGCCGTACAACGCGGGCGGAGTGCCCGGCCTCACCGGGAAAGGCGTCCTCGTCGGCGTCATCGACAACCGCCTGACGGTCACCCATCCCACTTTCAACGTGCCGAACACGACGCCGCCGAAATCGCGCATCATCGGCTACTGGGACCAGTTCTCCACCCCCGCCGCGGGGCAGAAGCCGCCGAGCGGATTCGGATTCCCCGCCGGGTTCAACTACGGAGTCTGGTGGGACGAGGCGGCCGTCGCCGACGTCGTCGCCAACAACCGCGTCGGCGCGATCTGGACCAGCGCCGAATTCGACCACGGCACGCATGTCGCGGGCATCGCCGCCGGCAACGGATCGGGACGGGACGGTCCGTTCGCGCCATTCACCTTCGTGGGCGTCGCGCCCGAGGCGGACGTCGTCTTCGCCAATTCGGCCACGCTCGTCTCCAGCCGGGCCGTGAGCGAGGCCGTCGCGCTCTTCCACCAGATCGCGTCGCAGCGCGGCCCGGCGGGCGTCCCCTGCGTCATCAACATGAGCTTCGGCACCCACGAGGGGGCGCGCGACGGCTCCTCCGCGCTTGAGCTGGCGATCGACAAGCTGATGCACGACGCGAACGGCGATCCCGTCCGCGGGCGGGCGATCGTGGTCTCGGCCGGGAACGAGGGCGACGCCCGCCGCCACGGCCGCAAGAACATCAACGCCTTCGCCAACGTGTCGTTCCGGTTGGAGGTCGAGGAGATCGTCTTCCCCAACGGCACCAAGCTGCCCGAAGACCGCGTCGACGACCAGCTCTACTTCTGGTACGACGGCGCGGCGCGGATCGAGTTACGCGTCACGCCGCCCCGGTCGACCCCGAGCGCCTGGACGCAGCCCGGCCAGCAGAGCGTGATCTCCATCGGCGGGACGCCGGTCGCGACCGTGGTGTCCCCGCCGCAGCCCGACCCGAACAACGGCAAGCGCAAGATCGACGTCACGCTCAAGGGCCCCGTCCGCAAGGGGACCTGGAAGATCGAGCTGCACGAGATCGGCGGCGCGGCGGCGACGGTCGACGTGTGGGTCGAGCGGGAGAACATCGACCTGTGGCCGCAGCTCGCGTTCGGCGACAACATCACCGACAACACCGTGACCTCGCCGTCCACGGCCCGCAGCGTCGTCGCGGTCGGCGCCTACGTGTCCGAGCCGGGGGCCAACTTCAGCGCCTACGGCTCGATCGCGGAGAGTTCGAGCCGCGGCCTGGACGCGGTGTCCGGGGTGCCGCCCGAGCGCGTCCGGCCCCACCTCGTCGCGCCCGGCCGCCGGATCATCTCCGCCGCCGCCTCGCAGGAACTGCACCCGGCGGACATCAAGGCCCGCTTCGGCGGCTGGCTGCTCAACCGGCACGTCATCTTCTCCGGGACGAGCCAGGCCGCACCGCACGTGACGGGAGTCATCGCGCTCATGTTCCAGAAGAATCCGACGCTTACCTACCGCGACGTGCAGCGGATCCTCGCCGCGACGACGAAGAAGGACCACATCCCGCCGGAGCTCGTCCTGCCCAACGCGGTGTGGGGCGCGGGCAAGCTCGACGCCGCGGCTGCGCTGGCGGCGACCCCGTGAGCGCGTCATGAGCGAGGCCGGAACGTTCGAGCGGGTGGCGGCGCTGATCGGCGACGCCCTGCTGCCGCTCGCCGCGGCCCTCGCCGACCCGGGCGAGCTGCTGGTCGAGTTCGGGGTCGCGATCAACGACGACGCGCTCGCCGGGCTCGCGAGCGCCGCCGCCGACACGGTACGCGCCGTGGAGGACCTCGGCGCCTTCGTCACCGCGCTGAACGTGGCGATCAAGGTCGACGACTCGATCGGGATCACGTCCAACGGGGCGGCGGTCGCGCAGCGGATCGACGCCGTCCTCACCGGGCTGGCGAACATGCAGACCGGCGTGACGGCGGCGCTGAACTCGCCGTCGATCACGCCCGCGCAGCGCGCCCGGGCCGAGGCGCTGCTGAGCGGCCTGCCCGGCCGGATCGTCACCCGGCTGATCGTCGACCGGTTACGCGTGCGGCTGCCCAAGGCCACGATGCTGCTCGCCGCGGCCGGGCTGCTCGAAGGGCTCGACGTCCCGGGCGACCCGGCCGACCCCATGTTCCCGCCGCATTTCTCCTGGACGATCCGCTGGGACAGGATCGGACGCTTCCTCGGCCAGCCGCTGTCGCTGCTCCGCGACGCCTACGGCCTCGGCACCCCCGGCTTCGACGGGAAGGTGCTCCTCCAACTGCTCGCCCGGCTGCTCGACACCGGGGACGACCGCCTCGACCGCTCCTACATCGCCACCGGCGCGGGCGGCGTCGGCGCCGTCCTGATCGGGCCGGGGCTCATCGTGGGCGTCCGCGACGGCGGCCTCGCCTTCCCGACCCGGCTCGGCATCACCGGCAAGGCGACGCAGCAGTTCCCGCTCGGCGAGCGCACCGTGTTCAGCGTCGGCGTCGACGGCACGGTCACCGCGGGCTCGGAGGTGCGGCTTTCCCCCACTTTGGATGTGACGATCGTCCCCCCGCAGGGCGCGCCCTCGGCCGCGCTCAGCGCCACGGCCGCGTTCACGGTGGGCAAGGCCGGTGAGCCGATGACCGTGCTCGGCGACACCCGGCTCGGCGGCCTGACCGTCGAGACGGCCCGCCTCGCGCTGTCGCTCAACGCCACGGCGAGCGCGGACGGCACCGCCACGGCGGAGCCGTCCGCCCAGGTGGAGGTCACCGGCGGCCACCTGGTCATCGACCTCTCAGGCGCGGACGGCTTCATCGGCACCCTCGTCGGCGCGAGGTTCGAAACCGGCTTCGACCTGCGGCTGCTGTGGACGCCCTCGGCCGGGATCCGGCTGGAGGGCAGCGAGACGCTCGAACTCGCGCTGCCCCTGCACCTGAAGCTCGGCCCGCTGGAGGTCACGACGCTGCACCTCAGCGTCGGCCTGCCCGCCGACGGCTCGCTGCCGATCGAGGTGTCCACCGACTTCAAGGGCGCGCTCGGGCCGGTCCAGGCGTCGGTCGAGCGGATCGGCATCGTCGCCACGCCGCGCTTCCCCGCCGGGGGCGGCAACCTCGGCCCGGTCGACTTCGCGCTCGGCTTCAAGCCGCCGAAGGGCGTCGGCCTCGCGATCGACGCCGGGATCGTGAAGGGCGGCGGCTACCTGTCGTTCGATCCGGAGCGGGGCGAGTACTCCGGGGCGCTGGAACTCGAATTCGCCGGGTTCATCGACGTCAAGGCGATCGGGCTGATCAGCACGCGGATGCCGGACGGCAGGCCGGGGTTCTCGCTGCTGATCGTCCTCACCGCCGAGTTCGGCGGGGGCGGGATCCAGCTCGGGTTCGGCTTCACGCTGCTCGCCGTCGGCGGCATCCTCGGCCTGAACCGCAGGATGGACCTCGCGGCGCTCGTCGAAGGGGTCGCGAGCGGGGCGATCGAGTCGGTGATGTTCCCGCGCGACGTGGTCGCGAACGCGCCGCGGATCATCAGCGACCTGCGCAAGTTCTTCCCGCCCGAGGACGGCCGGTTCCTCGTCGGGCCCATGGCGAAGATCGGCTGGGGGACGCCGACCCTGGTCAGCGTCTCGCTCGGGGTGATCGTCGAGATCCCGCCGGGCAACATCGCGATCCTCGGCGTGCTGAAGTGCGTCCTGCCGAGCCAGGACGTGCCGCTGCTCAAGCTCCAGGTCAACTTCATCGGCGCGTTCGAGGTCGACAAGTCGCGGCTGTGGTTCTACGCGCAGCTCGTCGACTCGCGCGTCCTGACGATCACCATCGACGGCGGGATGGGCCTGCTCATCGACATGGGCGACAATCCCGACTTCGTCCTCTCGGTCGGCGGGTTCCACCCGTCGTTCAAACCGCCGCCGCTGCCGTTCCCGATCCCGCCGCGCGTGTCGCTGGACATCCTGAACGCGCCGGGACGGCTGATCCGGGTCTCCGGCTACTTCGCGGTCACGAGCAACACCGCCCAGTTCGGCGCGAAGGCGGAGCTGCGGCTCGGCTTCGACGACTTCGGCATCGAGGGGCACCTCGCCTTCGACGCGCTCTTCCGGTTCTCGCCGTTCGCGTTCGTCATCGAGATCTCCGCGGGCGTCTCGCTGAAGGCGTTCGGCGTCGGACTGTTCAGCATCGACCTGCGCTTCCAGCTGGAGGGCCCGTCGCCGTGGCGGGCGCACGGGCGCGGCTCGATCTCCCTGCTGTTCTTCGAGATCTCCGCCGACTTCGACATCTCCTGGGGCGAGGAGCGCACCACCACGCTGCCGCCGGTCGCGGTGCTCGAACTGCTGGAGCGCGAGGTCCGCAAACCCGAGGGCTGGCAGACGCGGCTCCCGGCGGGCGGCGCCAACCCGCTGGTCACGCTGCGCCAGTTGCCCGAGGGCGACGAGCTGGTGCTGCATCCGCTCGGCACGCTGTTCATCCACCAGCGGGCCGTGCCGCTCGACGTCCGGATCGACCGGGTCGGCGCGCAGCGGCCGAGCGACGGCAAGCGGTTCGGCGTCGCGCCGGTGCCGGGCAGCGGGCTGGAGCGGGTGTCGGTCACCGACGACCAGTTCGCCATGGCCCAGTTCCAGGACATGGACGACGCGGCGAAGCTGTCCCGTCCGGCCTACGAGAAGCAGGACGCCGGGATCGAGCTGACCGCCGAGCGGGGCGCGATCGCCTCGCCGCGCGTCGTCCGGCGGAGCGCGCGCTACGAGATGCACATCATCGACAGCAGGCCACCGAGACCGGCCGCGCGCATGGCGGCCGCAGAAGCCCCCGCCGCTCGCCGGAGGCCGAAGCTCTACAGCCCGCCCCCGGCGGTGTTCGGCCAACTGCTGGAGGGGAGCAGCACCGCGCGTTCGCCGCTCTCGCGCCGGGAGGCGCGGCTGCGGCAGCCCTTCCCGGCGGAGGAGACCGTCCGTGTCACCGGCGACCGCTTCGTGGTCGCCTACCGGCGCAACAACCGGCAGGCGTTCCCGCCCGTCGCGACGGGCTCGACCACGTCGAGCTTCCGCAGCGCGGCGACCGCCGCCGACGCCATGGCCGACTGGGTCCGCGCCGACCCGGGCCTCGCCGGGCAACTGCACGTGCTGCCGCAGGCCGAGGTCGGCGGGGGCGCGGCGGCCCGGCCGGGGACGTGGTCGGCGGCGAGCCCGCCGCCGTCCGCCGTCGCGGGCGCGGACGCGGTCCGGCTGACCGGCGGCAGGGTGCTCGTCGCGGGCGGCGCCGACGCCACCGGGAAGGCCGTGGCGACGGCCGCGCTGTACGACCCGGTCGCGGCGGCCTGGGCGGACGCGACCCCGCCGCTCGCGACGGCCCGGCGGCGGCACACCACGACGAAGCTCGCCGACGGCCGGGTCGTGGTCGCGGGCGGGCTCGGCGCCGACGACGCGCCGCTGGCCTCGGCCGAGGTCTTCGAACCGGTGGCCGCCGCCTGGAGCACCCCGCAGGGCAGGCTCCACACCGCCAGGCACGGCCATTCCGCCACCGCGATCGGTGACGGGCTGCTCGTCGCGGGCGGCACCGGAGCGCGCGGCGCGGCGCTCGCGTCCGCCGAGCTGTACGACCCGGACACCGCCACCTGGACCGAGGTCGCGCCGATGGGCTGCGCCCGCACCGGCCACCAGGCGGTGCCGGTCGGCGGCAAGGTCCTCGTCATCGGCGGCGCGCTGCCGACCGGCGAGGGCGAGCGCGCCCTCGCGTTCTGCGAGATCTACGACCCGGCGTCCAGGACGTGGACGCCGACCGGCAGCCTGCTCACGCCGCGGAAGGGCCACCAGGCCACGGTGCTGGGCGACGGCCGCGTGCTGGTGACCGGGGGAGACGCCGTGCCGTCCGTGCCGTACCGCGTGGACAGCCTGGCGTCCGCCGAGCTGTACGACCCGGGCACCGGCGCCTGGACGCGCGTCGCGGACCTCCCCGGCGGCGGACGCAGCGGGCACCGCGGCGTCCTGACCCCGGCCGGTGTCGTCGTGGTCGGCGGAACCGGACGGCCCAGCCCGACCACCGGCTACCGCGACGTCGTCGTCTTCGACCCCGGCGCCGGGACCTGGACGGCCACCGGCCCGCTGGGCACCGGCCGCTTCGACTTCCCGGCCGTCGACCTGGCGGACGGCCGGGTGCTCGTGGCGGGCGGCCTGGCCCTGGCCGGGGCCGCCGCGCCCGGCCCCGATCCCGCCGAGCTCGCCGCCACCGCCGAGATCTACCTCCCCTGAGGAAGGGTGTGACGTGATGACCGCTGCCACGCCGGCGGCCGCCGACGCGTGGTCGTCCGCTCCGGACTACGTCGCGGCGGTGAGCTGGTCCGGCCAGCACGACGCCGCCGTGGTCCTCAAGGACGGCAAGAAGGTGCTGGTCGCGGGCGGCGCGGACGCCGCGTCCGCCGCCGTGCGGCAAAGCGCGGTGTTCGACCTGGAGCAGGGCGCCTGGTCCGCGCCCGTCCTGCTCGGCACGGCCCGGCAACTGCACGCCCTGACGCTGCTGCCGAGCGGGAAGGTGCTGGTGACCGGCGGCAGGGGCGGCCCGGGGGCGCCCGCGCTGGCGACCGCCGAGCTGTACGACCCGGAGCAGGGCACCTGGACGGCGACCGCCCGTCCGATGAACGCCGCCCGCTGGGGCCACAGCGCGGTGCTCCTGTCGAACGGGAAGGTCCTCGTCGCGGGCGGCAGTACCGCCAGGCCGGGCGGGACGGTGATGGCGGTGCGCTCGGCCGAGCTGTTCGACCCGGCGGACGGGACCTGGACGGCGGCGAAGGACATGACCGACGCCCGCACCGGGCACACGGCGGTCGCCCTCCAGGACGGCAAGAAGGTGCTGGTCTGCGGCGGCAGCGTCCCGGTCGGGACCGGCGACGACCCGGCGCTGGCGTTCTGCGAGCTCTACGACGCCGACGCCGGGACCTGGACGCCGACCGGCGGCCTGCGCCATCCGCGCAGCGCGCACACCGCGACGGCGCTGTCGGCGACCGGCGTGCTGGTCGCCGGCGGCCGCGCGCCCGGAGCGCCCGGCGACGGGAGCTTCGACCCGTTCGCCCGCGCCACCGCCGAGGTGTACGACCTGACCCAGGGGAGCTGGCAGGAGACCGCGCCGATGCCCGCCGGGCGGGCCTTCCACCGCGCGGTCCCGCTCGGCTCGGGGAAGGTCCTGGTGGTCGGCGGCGCCGACGACCTCCGCGACGAGGCCGGCTACCGCAGCGCCCTGGAGTACTCCGCCGGAGCGTGGACGAAGGTCGCGGGCCTCGCCGAGGGCCGGTGGGGCTTCGCCGCCGCGGCGTCCGGCGCGAAGGTGCTCGTCGCGGGCGGCGTGGCCCGCACCGGGCTCGCGGCCGCCGCCGGGCAGGGCGCCGAGCTGACCAGGTCGTCCGAGCGGCGCGGGAGCGGTTCGTGAGCGCGGCCGCGTACTCCTTCCTGCCCTGGCTGCGGACCGGTCTGACGACGCGGATCACCGAGCCGCCGGGCACCGCGCCCCGCGCCACGATCAACGTCCGACTGAAGCTGACCGGGGACGCGCTCAAGGACGGCGACGACCCGTCCAGCCGCCTCGTCGAGCAGCGGCTGCAGATCTACGGCCCGGGCGACGTGATCGGCGTGGACCCGCGGGCGATCTCGCGGGTCGAGCCGCTGCCGTCCATCGCCACCTTCGAGCCCAACTACCTGGCGCACATCGAGTTCTACGACGAGGTCTTCCCGTGGCGGTACAGCCCCGCCCCGCCGGACGGCGGCACGAAGCGGCTGGCGCCCTGGCTCGCCCTGATCGTGCTGGCCGGGACCGAGTTCGAGGAGCAGCCCGGCGGCGGGCCCCTGCCGTCCATCGCCGTCACCGACCCGCGCGCCCTGCAACCGGCCGCCGAGCTCGGGGCGTGGGCGCACGTCCACGTCAACGGCGAGCTGGACGTCCCGCTGGCGATCGACGATCCGGACGGCATGGGCGCGGCGCTGGCGAACCTCGGCCGGGTCCTGCGCGACGCGCCCGACAGCGCGTGCTCCCGGGTGGTCTGCCCGCGCCACCTGTCGCCGAAGACGACGTACGACGCGTTCCTGGTGCCCGCGTTCGAGACGGGACGGCGCGCCGGGCTCGGCCTCGCGCCGGGCGCGATCCCGGCGACGACGCCGAGCTGGGGCGTGCCGCAGACCGTGGCGACCGGCCGGTTGCCCTACTACCACCGCTGGTCGTTCACGACGGGCGAGGTGGGCGACTTCGAGTACCTCGTCCGGCTGCTGAAGCCGCTGGAGGCCAAGGAGCCGGTCGGCCGCCGGAACATGGACGCGCACCGCAGTCCCGGCTTCGGCCTGCCCGGCGTCACGACGCCGACGCAGCCGGACGGCGTCCTGCGGCTCGGCGGCGCCCTGCAACTGCCCGACTCCGATGAGCATCCCGACGACTGGGAGAACTGGGACAACTACTACAAGCTGCGCCCGCCGCCCGCGCCGCAGTACCCGAACCAGTGGCAGCAGGCGATGGCCGGGCTGATCAACCTGGCGGAGGCGTACCAGCACCAGGCGCCGACGGCGGCGAACGCCGCGCTGGCGCCGCACGTCTCCGACCTCGCGGCGCAGCCCGACCCGGTGATCACGCCGCCGCTGTACGGGCGCTGGCACGCGCTGACGCCGCAGCTCCTCGTCGACGGCGACGGCCACCCGGTGAGCGACGCCGTCCTGCGCGACTGGGTGCACCGGCTCAACCTCGACCCGCGGTTCCGGGTCGCCGCGCAGTTCGGGGCGCAGGTCGTCCAGAAGCGGCAGGACGAGCTCATGGACGCCGCCTGGAACCAGCTCGGCGAGGCGCAGCGGGCGAACGAGCGGATCCGGGCCGCGCAGCTCGCGCGCGAGGTCGGGAACCGCCTGCACGCCAAGCACTTCGAACCGCCCGCCGTCCCCGCGGCGCCGCTCGCCGCCGCGGCCGAGCCGCCGCCGCTGCCCTCCGCCAGGACGCTGACGCTGACCGCCCCCGCGCACGGACGGGTGGTCGAACGCGCACCCGAGGCCGTGGCGGGTGTCGCCGACCTCGGCGAGCAGTTGGCGGTCGGGTTCAAGGTCGCGCGCAGCCGGGTCGCGACGGCCCCGGTGTCCCCTGCGATGCGCCGGATCACCCGGCCGGGCTCGCGGCTGATGAGGGCGCTCGACTTCCCGGAGGCCAGGCCCGCCGAGACGCTCGTCTCGCGCATCGACGAGCTGCGGGCCACGGCCGCGTCCCCGAAGGGCACCCCGGCGGCCGTCGTCACGCCCGCCGAGCTGGACGCGCGGCTCCCGCCGAAGCCGTCCGGCGACCCGGTCGACGTCCTCGCCCTCAACCCGCTGTTCGAGCTGCGCGAGTACGGCGAGACCGCCACCACTCCGGTCGGGGACCACGACAGCGCGGAGGCCGCCGCGTTCAAGGGCGCGCTGCGCGAGCTCTACTCCGGCTGGGACGACGCGGCGACGGGCGGCCACGTCGAGGACCCGCCGAAGCTGGGCGTGGTCGACGCGACCACCGACATGGTGACCGGCCTGCGCTCGGACAAGACCGTCGTGGACAACCTGATCGCCTCGATGGACCTGCCGGAGCGGCTGCGTCCGGTGAGCGGCGCGCTGACCGAGCTGACCGAGGTCATGGCCTACCCGGTGTTCGACATGCCGATGTACGAAGACCTGCTGAAGATGTCGGTGGACACGTTCGTGCCGAACCTGGGGCTGATCCCGCCGAACTCGATCACCCTGCTGGAGAACAACCGGCGGTTCATCGAGTCGTACCTGGTCGGGCTCAACCACGAGATGGCGCGGGAGATGCTCTGGCGCGAATTCCCGACCGACATGCGCGGCACGCCGTTCCGGCAGTTCTGGGACCCGCGGGCGGCGCTGCCCCAGCCGGACGAATCCCCGTCGCAACGGCGCGAACGGCTCTACGACATCCCGCCGATCCACAAGTGGAGCACCGCCACTCCGCTGGGCGGGAACAGCCGCCGGAAGAACGATCTCGTGCTGCTGATCCGGGGCGAGCTGCTGAAGAAGTATCCGAACGCGGCGATCTACGCGCACAAGGCCGTCTGGCCCGTCGTGCGGGGCGTGCCCGACACCAGCGGCGAGCGCGAGCCGGCGCCGCTCCCGGAGAACCTCCCCCCGCCGCCGGACCTGGTCAAGCTGCCCATCTACGAGGCCAAGGTCGAGCCGGACGTCTACCTGCTCGGCTTCGACCTCGACGCCGACGAGGCGCGCGGCCGGGGCGGCGACCTCGGCTGGTTCTTCGTGATCAAGGAGCGGCCGGGCGAGCCGCGGTTCGGCGTGGACGAGGCGCAGCCCGGCGGCCCGGTCCCCGTCGAGGTGTGGAACGACCTGACCTGGGACGGCGTGGACCCGCACGACCGGCACCGCTTCATCCAGTTCGACGCCGACATCAAGGTCGAGCTCGCCGAGTTCAACGGCGACGAGGACGACCAGGAGAAGGCGGAGCAGCGCCGGGACGACGAAAAGATCCTCGTGGGCTGGCGGTCCGACATCAGCTCGGCGGACGTCGCCTACATCCTCTTCCAGGCACCGGTCCTCGTGGCCGTACACGCGCAGGAGATGCTGCCGGATGCCCGTCCTAAGCCTTGACTTCCCGGTGCTGCTCGGCCCGGTCCGCGTGGAGACGCGGTTCACCCGGACCGAGTTGCTCGTCCGGGTGTTCCCCGACGAGTGGGCGATCGACAAGTTCGAGCCCCGTCCCACCCGCGCCGAACTCGCCGCGCTGGACGCCTACTGGACCGGCGTCTGGGCGTCCGGCGGTTCGGAGGTGGGGGAGCGGGCCGCCTGGCACGAGCTGGTCGCCCGCGTCCCGGCCGGGCGCGCGGGATGGCTGCTGCAGGGGCACCGTCCGGCCAACCCGGCGGACCGTCCGACCGGGGTGCCGCCGACGACGACCGTGCTGGTGATCGTCAGCGCCGCGCCGCCCGCCGCGAACGACCGCCAGCCCGCCGTGACGTACTGGACGGCCGTCTGGCGCGCGCACGGCGACCGCGCCAAGTTGCGCGACGCCGACGTCGCGCTGCTCGCGGCGGTCGGGAAGACGCGGGCCGACGCGATCCGGGCCCGCCGTCCACAGGGTGTGGACAGCGCACCCGTCACCGGTGGCGACGACGTCGTGGTGTCGTTCCTCGTGCTGCCGCCGCCCGCCGCCGACCAGATCGCGCCGCAATCCTGGACTGTCGCCGCGAAGGCGACGCTGCTGCCCGACCGGTTCGTCGCGTTCGGGTACGTGAACGGCGCGCAGGTGTTCGCCGAGCCCGGCGGCCCGGTGCGGCCGGAGCTCGCGGTCAGCCCGGACCCGGGCGAGACGGCGGCGAACCAGCTCAGGATCGACGAGACCACGGGCGCGCTGACCGTGCCGCCCGCGCTGCGCTGGCTGACCGACTTCACCGAGGCCGTCGACGCCGGGATGGGGATCCGGATCCCCCTCCAGGCCGCGTTCCAGAACGGCGTCGACCGGCTCGTCGTGCTGGGCCTGCGCGAGCAGGCGACGCCGGAGCAGTCCGCGACGGCGCTCGGCGCCCTGCTCACCCGCCAGCTCCGCAGCCCGGCCGGGTTCAGCCTGCTGCCGCAGGGCACGCCGACGAACAACACCGAGCAGGCCCCGGCCGGTCAGGACGCCAAGGCCGAGGCCGAGGCGGGGCTCGCCACGGCGGCCGGGTTCGCCGCAACGGCCGCCGACTGGACGACGAAGACCGACGGCGAGTGGTTCGCCGAGCTGCTCGGCCTCGACCCGGCGGTGCTGGCCGGGGTGCCGAACGCCGAGGGCGCCGACCGGCGCGACGCGCGGGCCGCGCACACCGCGCTGTGGCCCGCGACCTGGGGCTACTACCTCGGGTCGCTGCTCAACGGCGTGCTCACCGACGATCAGATCGCGCAGACCAGGGCGTTCTTCGTCCAGCACGTGTCCGGACGCGGCCCGCTCTCCGCCGTGAAGATCGGCCGCCAGCCGTACGGCATCCTGCCGACGACCGTGTTCTCCCGGCTGGCCTGGCCGGACACGGCGAAGCACCGCAGGGCGCTGAACGCCGTCCTGGCGGAGGCGGCGAAGGACTGGCACGGCGCGCTCGCCCACGTCGCCCACCTGGACGGGACGAGCGACGACCCGCACCAGGCGCTGCTGGACATCCTGGCGCTGCACCCCACGTCGGCCGAGTTCCACCAGCGGTACGCGCAGAGCGTCGAGGACATCTTCAACCGCGAGAACCTCCGCGCCCTCGGCCCCCAGGTGAAGGACGCGCTGGAACGGCAGTTGGCCATGCCGCAGCCGATCCGCGCGCTGCTCGCCCGGTTGGGCCGTCCGACGAGCGACCCGGCGGCCGACCCCGACCTGCTGCGGCGGCTGTTCACCGACGTCCACCACCCGCTGCTGGCGCCGCTGGTGGACGACCGCCCGCTGTCGGAGACCGACCCGATCCGCGCCTACACCGGCGACCGCCGCAACTACCTGAGCTGGCTCGCCGACAACGCCCGCGACGACCTGGACAAGGTGCGCGAGGAGAAGGGCTTCCTCGACGACCTGCCGCCGTCCGCGCTGCTGTACCTGCTGGCGCGGCACGCGGTGCTGCTCGGCTGGGCGGAGGCCGCGAGGCGGCTCGCCCTCGCCACGCCGGGCGTCGCGGCGCCCGACCCGCGGGACGCGCCGTTCGTCCACGTCAAGATCCCGAGGCCCGGCCAGACGATCCCGAGCGAGAGCCGGTACCGCACGCTGTACTCGACCGACCCGGCGATGACCGGCGGGCAGTCCGTGCTGGTCCACGAGTACATCCGCACGGTGCTCGGCACCCACCCGGCCACCGCCGAACTCGACGAGCAGATCAGGGCGCTCGGCCTGCTCGCCGGGCTGCCCACCGCGCGGCTGGAGCGGGTCCTCGCCGAGCACGTCGACTGCGCCACCTACCGGCTGGACGCCTGGCGGCTCGGCCTGGCGAACGAGCGGCTGGCCGAACTGCGGTACGGCCCCGGCGGCACGGACGCACCGCGGCGCGGCGTCCATCTCGGCGCGTACGGCTGGCTGGAGAACGTTGCCCGGCGGACGAGCGGCGAGACCGCCCCCGTCACGCCGCCCGCCGACCTCGCGACCGTGTTCGGCACCGCGCCGATCCCGGTCGACCCGGCCAACGGCGGCTACGTCCACACGCCGTCGCCCGCGCACGCCCGCACGGCCGCCGTCCTGCGCGCCGGATACCTCGCCAACAGGACGCCGGACACGAGCGCGTTCGCGGTGAACCTCAGCTCCGAGCGCGTCCGGCTCGCCCTCACGATCCTGGACGGGATGCGCCAGGGCCAGTCGCTCGGCGCGCTGCTCGGCTACCGCTTCGAGCGCGGCCTGCACGACCGCCGTGCCGGCCTCGACCGGTACATCGCCGGGCTCCGGCTGAAGTTCCCGCTCCGCGCCAACAAGATCGAGGAGACCGTCCCGGCGCCGGACGACCCCGCCCGCCCCCGCCGCGTCGAGCAGGTCGAGGCCCGCAACGTGATCGACGGGCTGGCGCTGCTAAGGCACGTGGACGCGCTGCCCGAAGCCGACCGGCACTACCCGTTCGGCTTCACGGACCTGCGACCGGCCGACGCGGACGTGGCCGGCGACATCGGCAAGGAGATCGACGCGCTCCGCGACGTGCGCGACGCGCTCGCCGACCTCGCCGTGGCCGAGGGCACCCACCAGGCGTTGCAGGGCCACCCCGAACGCGCCTCGGCGACGCTGGACGCGTACGCGAAGGAGGGCGTCGCGCCGGAGCCGTCCGTCGTGGAGACCCCGCGCAGCGGCACCACCCTGACGCACCGCCTCGGCCTCCAGCTCATGGCGGGCCGTCCGCCCGGCCGGGGCGCGCCGCGCGGCATGGCCGAGCCGGGGGTGAACGCGTGGCTGCCCGCCGTCCTGCCGAACCCCACGGCGGTGGCCGCGCTGGTGACCTGGCGGGACCCGGACGACGGCACGAAGAAGCAGCGGCTCGTCACCCAGCAGGAGACCGGGCTGGAGCCCATCGACCTGCTCTGGGCGCTGCGCCCGGCCGACGAGGCCGCGATGACCGACCTGGACGACCGGATCCTCGGCGTCGTGGTCGACCAGTCGAAACCGCGCCCGGACGTCGAGCTGACGATCGAGTACACCACCCGGATCTCCGACCAGAACGGCCCGGGATTCGCCGGGAAGATCGGCTTCTTCGAGCTGTCCCCGCTGGTCGCGGCGCTGCGGACGCTGCTGACGAGCGCGCGGCCGCTGCGTCCGAGCGACCTCGTCCCGGCCGCCGGGAGCGCGCCGCTCGACCGGTCCGCCGACGACGCGGTGTCGCTGCCCCGGGAACGTCCGGCCGAGGTCTTGAAGGCCCTGACCGGGCTGCGCGACGACGTCACCGGCTTCATCTCCGACCTCGGGGCCCTCTACCCCGACGGCGCGGACCCGGACCGGGCCGCGCTGGTCGGCGGGATCGACACGTTCCTCACCCGGTACGCGAAGCTGGCCGTGGCGGCGGGCGGGTTCGGCCTGGTACGTAGCGGCTGGGGCGAGCTGGCGCAGTGGCGGCGCGGGGTGTTCGCCGCCGTCCTGGCCGCCGTCGCCGAGGTCGCCGACCGGATGGCCCGCGCGCTCGCCGCCGCCGACGCGCTGCTCGACCAGTACGACCACCTGCCGGCGTCCACGCCCGCCGAGGAGCGGTTCAAGATCCTGCAGCAGGCCGAGGGGCTGCTCACCACCAAGCCGGGCCCGCGTCCGGCGACCCCGCGCGAGCTGCGCGACCGGGTCGGCCGCCTGCGCGCCCGCTTCGCCGACCGCCTCCAGGACGTGAAGCGGATCGCCAAGACCAAGAAGACCACGCTGAGCGGCCTGCTCGCCGAGGTCGCGGCGCTGCTGCCGCTCACCGACGTCGACCCGGCCGGGCTGGACCTCGCGCCGTACGGGGACCAGGTCGTCGCGTACGGCAGGGAGCTGCTCGCCCGCGCCGGGAAGCTGAAGGACGAGCTGTCCGAACGCGCCGACGCGGCGACCAAGGCGCTGGCCGTCTACGACAAGGCGATCCCCGGCCCCGACCGGGTGCAGGCCGCGGTCGACGCGCTCAAGGCGCTGCTCGGCGAGGACGTGCTGGCCGTGCCCCAGTTCACCCCGCCCGGCCCGCTCCTCCAGCAGTGGAGCAAGGCGCGCAACGACGGCGACAGGCTCGTCGCGCACCTCACGCCCGCCCGCGACTTCCCGGTCGACGACTGGCTGCACGGCATGGCCCGCGTCCGGGAGAAGCCGCGGCTGTGGGAGAAGGCCGTGATGCTCGCGAGCGGGCTGCTCGGACCCGGCGGGCTGCTCGGCGTCCTCGGCTGGAAGGAGCCGCCGCTGACCCCGGTCCAGTTCCCCTACGTCGCGGGCGACCACTGGCTCGCCCTGGAGTTCGCGAAGGACCCGAACCTGCCCGACCAGCTCGCCGAGGACCGGCTGCTGTTCACCGCGCACTACACCGCCCCGCTCGTCGGCGACCAGTGCGGGCTGGTGTTCGACGAATGGACCGAGGTGATCCCGGCCGAGCGCGAGACCACCGGCATCGCGGTCCACTACGACGGGCCGGACGCCGAACCGCCGCAGGCGATGCTCCTCGTCGTCCCGCCGGTGCGCGACCCTGCCGGGCGCTGGACGCCCGCCGACCTGCTCGACGCGATCACCGAGACGTTCGACCTGGCGAAGACCCGGGCCGTCGAGCCGGGGCACCTCGACGGGACGCCGTACGCGCACCTGCTCCCGGCCACGGTGATGTCGGCGACCCGGCGGCAGATCACCGTCAGCACCGATCTCGCGATCGCCAACCTGCGCTGGAAGGCCGTCCATGAGTGAGCCGAACCCCGTCCCCCTGACGTTCGCCGACGAGCTGGCCCGGCGCCTGCACCCGACCGTGGGCGTGTGGAACCGGCTGGAGGGACGCCCGCGCACCACCGACTTCGAGCGGGCGCTGCGCGTCGAGGTCCGCGACCCGCTGTGGATGCTCACCCGGCAGTGGCAGCTCGGCGAGTTCCGCGGGACGGACGGCGGCTCCCCGGTCACCGCCACCTACTCGGTCGGCCCGTCCCGGCCCAGCAGGTTCCGGCCGTCCGGCGGCCCGCCCGAGGACCTGCCGACCGACCGGCCGCTGGAGACGGTGGCCGAGCGGCGGCCGCTGCCGTTCGCGTTCGGCGCCGAGGAGATCGCCTTCGACCTCCGCCTCATGATCGGCCACCGGTGGCTGAAGCTGCTCGGCAAGAACAACCTGCTGGGGCTCGACCTCTTCCGCTTCGAAAAGCAGTACGTCGACAAGTACCCCATCGAACTGCCGGACGCCGAGCACCCCCGGGAAGAGGACACCGCCCGGCTCGCGCACCCCGAGGTGTGGGCGACGATGCAGACGATCGCCGGACGCCGGATGGACGGCTACCTCCTCTACCGGCACGTCAAGGACGGCGGGAACGCCGCCGACGGCATCAACGGGCTGCTGCACCGCACCACGCTCAACAACCTCGGCACGCGGCTCGTCGCCTGGTTCGACGCGCTGATCGACCAGCCCGCGGGGATCACCGCCGACCGTCCGGACGGGGACGCCGCCTGGGACCCGCGCCGCCTCGAACACCGCTTCTCCGTCTCCGCCTCGGTGCCCGGCGGCGCCGAGAAGGTCGTCACGGCGCAGGAGTACCCCGGCGGCGAACTCGACTGGCACGCCTTCTCCGTCGACCCCGGCGCCCCGCTCGGCGGGACGAGGCCGCCCGAGAAGACGCTCAGCCGGACGGTCTTCCCGGCCCCGGTCCGCTACTCGGGCATGCCGCTGCCGCGCTGGTGGGCGATCGAGGACGGGCGCACCAACTTCGCCGCCGTCCGCCCGGACAGCACCGACCTCGCGCGGCTGGTCTTCCTCGAATTCGCGCTGGTGTTCAGCAACGACTGGTACCAGTTGCCCTGCGACCTGCCCGCGGGCACCATCAACAAGATCCGCGGCCTCGTCGTCACGGACGTGTTCGGCGAGAAGCTCTGGATCACCCCCGCCGGGGCGGGCGACGACGAGGACCGGCGCCGCTGGTCGATGTTCACCCTGGACACCATCGGCTCCGCGCACGTCCCCGCGGACACCGACCTGCTGCTGCCGCCGAGCGTCCCGAAGGTCGCCGAGGGCCCGCCGCTGGAGGAGGTCCTGCTGATCCGGGACGAGAACGCCAACCTGGTCTGGGGCATCGAGCAGACCGTGCGGATGCCGACCGGCGAACCGCGCCGGGGCGGCGAGGCCGCCGCCGAGGCCCTCCGCTTCCGCCGCCGCCACGCGCCGCCTTCGCCGCCCGCCGACCCGCCGCGCGCCCCGATCTCCTACCAGGCGATGAACACGATCCCCGAGCACTGGATCCCGTTCATCCCGGTGCACGTCCCGGGCGACAACCGGGAGATCCAGCTCCAGCGCGCGGCGATGCCCGGCGTCGTGGACGGCAGGCCCGTCCCGGCCCGCACCACCCTGCTTCGCCACGGCTTCGACGCGGGAAAGCAGTACTTCGTGAACGAGGAGGAGGTGCCGCAGGCGGGCACCCGCCTGTCGGTCGCCTTCAACCGCACCCGCTGGCGGGACGGCCGCGTCGTCCTGTGGCTCAGCGCCCGGCGCGGCGTGGGCCGGGGCGAGGGCTCCAGCGGCCTCCGCTTCGACACCCTGACCGACACCCCGCCCCCGACCGGATAGCGCCGCCCGCCGCCGAGCACCGGCGGCTCGATCATCCAGGAGCCCCTCGACGGCGAATAGGAGTCACTTCCGATGCGATGAGGGGACTCCCTGATGCAACGTTCCTCCTGGCTCCGCAGAACCGTAAGGGCGGGTGTCGCGCTGGCCGCCGTGACCGGCGTGCTGCCCCTCGCCCTGCCCGCCGCGGGCGCCGTGCCCGCAGCGGGCGCCGTGGCGGCGCCTCCCGCTTACGCCGCCGACCTGCCCAACCTGAGCACGCCCCAGGTCGCCTACGACCGGCTCGCCAACCAGACGGCGCGGGGGGTGGCCGTGCGCGGCGCCGACGGCGCGCTGCTCTACGCCGCGCGCTCGGGCTCGGGCTTCACCGCCCTGCAGTCGCTCGGCGGGTTCATCGTCGGCGATCCGTCCGCGGTGGCCACGTCCGACGGCACCGACCTGTTCGTGCGCGGCGGCGACAACCAGGTCTACGCCAACCACGTCGCGCCCTCCGGCGCCGTCACCGGCTACTCGGTGGTGTCCGGCATCACCGTCACCGGGGAGGTCGAGTCGATCGTCCCGGCGGACGAACCGGCCGGGACCGTGCGGATCTTCGCCCGCGGCCCGGAAGGCGCGGTGTGGACCAACGTCCGCCGCAACGGCGCCTGGGCCGGGTGGAGCAGCCTGGGCGGGTTCATCACCAGCGACATCACCGCGGGACGGCTGATCAGCACCATCGGCGGCAACGTCCGCATCTTCGTCCGCGGCGGGGACGACCGCGTCTACCTCAACCAGATCAGCCCGACCGGCGCCTCCGGTTTCCAGGCGGTCGACAACATGCGCGTCACCAGTGACATCGCGATCCGGGACAGCGACCCGATCAACGCGCTGGAGATCTTCGCCCGCGGCGAGGACAACCGGGTCTACACCCGCGACCTGTTCACCATCGGCGCCCCCTGGAAACCGCTGGACGGCGTGACCGCCACCAGCGACATCGCCGTCACCTCCCGGGCGCTGTACGTCCGGGGCGGCGACAACGCCGTCTACGTCAACCCCCAGAACTCCGGCACCGGGGCCTACCTCGGATTCCAGCGCGTCGACGGACCGGTCACCGGCAACCCGGCGGCCTTCACCCTCCAGCCCAACGGGGGCCCGACGACCCAGTACCTGCTGGCCCGCCAGCCCGCCGGCACGCTCGCCTTCACCACGGGCGGCCCGCCGTTCGGCGGCTACACCCAGGTCTCCGGCCCGGTCATCGACTAGGACACCCCGCCCCGCCGTCGTGACGGCGGCGGGGCACGCCCTCTCCGCCGCCCGCGAGCCCACCCTTCTAAAGCGCTGGGACGGCTGGGGCCGGCGGGACGCGTGTGAGCACGCCGCCAGGAAGCCCGCGGCGCGGTTGTTGAACAGTTGTCAAGACAGAAAATGCGTTGAAAAAGACGAAGTTGATCCGCTTCTGAGTGGGGCATACCGTCGCAAATGGCCGGAGCGGCCGACAGGGTCGCGACGGAAAACCCCGATTCAATTGGAAACCATATCCATGATGAATGCGAAGCGCACGGCGATCGTGCTGGCGGGCGTCCTCGGCCTGCCCGTCCTGACGGCCACCTCCGCGACCGCGGCCCCCGCCGCCGCGCCGGACGGTGTCAGCATCGACGTGGTCACCGTCAACGGCTCCGGCTGCCGGCCCGGGACGTGGTCGGTGGACCTCTCCGACGACCGGACCGCCTTCACCGTCTCCTACAGCGACTTCGTCGCCTCGGCCGGCGGCGCCGCGCCGCCGACGGACTCCCGGAAGAACTGCCAGATCAACCTGCGGGTCAACGCCCCGAGCGACTACACCTACGGCATCACCGGCCTCGACCACGAGGGCTACGCCAGGCTGCGGGAGGGGGCGTCCGGCACGCAGCTGACGAACGTCTACTTCCAGGGAGACCCGACGACCCGGCAGATCGGCAACCACCAGCTGCAGGGCTGGTACCGCGGCAGATGGGAGTTCCAGGACAGGATCACCCCGCAGCAGGCGGTCTACAAGAACTGCGGCGAGGAGCGCAACCTCAACATCAACACCGAAGTCCGGGTGGACGCGGGAAGCTCCGACGACGCCAGGCCGAGCTACCTGTCGATGGACTCCACCCACGGCAGCGCGAAATATCTCTTCGCCTGGAAACGCTGTTCGTAAATGCTCGGCTAAGTCGATAATCCACCGGACGGCGGAGAATTCCGGCTGACCTTCCCGGGCGTGTTTCGGCGGTTTCGGCGCCGGTCGCGCTCGCGGGTGGAGCCGCCGGACGGCGGTGGTGCGCCGGGCCGGGGCATCCGGCGGCGGATCGGCGCCGGTGCCCGGCCCGGCGAGACAGCGCTCCGAGCCCGGCACGTCGCCCGCGGACCCGGACCGACCACGCCGTTCCCGCGGTGTTGTCGATGCCGCAAGGCCCTTTGACGGGTGGGCTGGTCGCTCTACCAGACTGGTCTGTCCGGGCGGGGAGGGACGGGCCTTATGCGAATCGACGTGGACGTCGTGCGGGTCGACGACATCGCGGTCGGCTACCGGCATGCCGGGAGCGGCCGGAGCGGAGTGCCGTGGGTGTTCGTGCACGGCCTGGGGGAGGACTCCGCGTCCTGGGCGGCGCAGCTGAGCGTGATCGGGGAGACCCGGCCCGCGTTCGCGGTCGACGTCCGGGGCCACGGGCGCACCCGGCTCGGGCGCGCGGACGGCACGCTGCGGCAGTTGGCCGACGACCTGCTCGGCTTTCTCCGGACCGTCGGTCCGAGCGTGTGCGTGGGCTTCTCGATGGGCGGCGCGGTCGTCCTGGCGGCCGCCGCCCGGGAGCCGGAGCTGGTCGAACACGTCGTGCCCGTCTGCACGTCGAGCGTCGTCGGCCGCCGGGCCGCCGAGCGCTTCCGGACGCGCGCGGACGGCATCGAGGCCGGGGGAGCGGAGTTCGCGCGCGCGAGCCTGTCCGAGAACCTCACCGCCAACGTGCCGGACCGGCCGCCGGCCGGGTGGGCGGAGCAGCTCGCCTCCCGGCTCGCGGCGATCGGCGACGGGAAGGGCTACGCCAACGGCGCTCGGGCGATGGCCTCCATGCACGAGGACCCGCTCACCCCCCGGTTGGCGGGCGTCAGGGCGCCGGTGGACGTCTTCGTCGGTGAGCGCGACACGTCGTGCCCGTGGCGGGCCGGGGAGATCATCGCCGGGGCGGTGTCCGACGGGCGGTGCCACCTGCTGCCGGGGGTCGGGCATTTCGTCAACATCGAGCGGCCCGACGTCCTCACCGGCGCGCTGACGAGCCTCCGTTGACGTGCCCCCGGCCCTGATCCGGGCCGCCCACCAGGTCGAACACGCGCTTGACCTTCCCCGTTCCGGCCACGCCGGTCTTCTCGACGATCTCCGCGTCGTCCATGAACTCCACGAGGAAACGCACGTTCAGCGTCCGCTGCAAGGTCGTGGCGAGGCCGTCGCCCGCCGAGGGCGCGACCGCGTTGGGGAGCTTGACCGCGAGCACCGAGCCCCGCTCCGGGTGTTCGCGGTGTTCGAGGAAGAAGTCGACGGGGGCGCCCAGGCTGGACGTCAGGACGTCCTCCACCGAGGAGGCCCAGATCGTCTGGCCGTGGAACCGCACGGCGTCGTCGACCCGGCCCTGGATCGGCAGGATCCGCACGGAGGTCTCGCCGCAGGGGCACGGTTCGCGCGTGAGGGCGGCCCGGTCGCCGGTGCGGAACCGGATCCGCGGGCTGGACGGCCGCAGCCACGAGGTGACCACCAGTTCGCCGTACTCGCCGTCGCCGACCGGCCGCCGCCGCTCGTCGAGTATCTCGGGGACGACGCCGCTGGTGACGTGCATGCCGAGCGCGCCGTGCCGGGCGCTGCTGGCCGCGCACTCGGCGGCGACCCAGCTCAGGTCCGTCGACGCGAAGTTCATGACGACCGGCGCGTGCCAGGCGTCCTCCAGGTGGCGGCGGTTCTCGGCGCTCAGGGCCTCGCCGTTGGTGAGGAGGAGGCGGACGCTGGAGGCGCGCGTGTCGAACCCCAGCTCGCGCGCCCTGCGGGTGAGGTAGGTCAGGTACGAGCCCGCTCCCTGCAGCACGGTCGCGCCGACGGTCTGGACCACGTCGAGCAGTTTCTCGGCCGGGGTGACCTTGCCGCTGCTGAGCGGCAGGACGGTCGCGCCCACCGCCCGGGCGGCCTGGACGCACGACCACGCGCCGCGCGGCAGGCCGAAGGTCAGCGTGATCGCGCATATGTCGCCGGAATGGATGCCCATCAGCTCCATGTGCTCCCGGTAGACCTGCTCCATTCGCGGGAGGTCCGTGCGGGGGACGGGGAAGATGCGCGGTTTGCCGGTCGTTCCGGTGCTGGAGTGGACGAACGCCAGATCGGCGAGGGCCTCCTCGACGTAGAGGTCCCCGAACGGCGGGCGCGCCGCGATGGAGGCGCGCAGTTCCGCGACGGACCAGGTCGGCCACTCCTGGAGGTCGGGCGCCTCGGCGGGCACGCGTCCGGCCGTCTCGCTCCACAGGCGCGCGTAGAACGGCACGTCGCGCAGGGCCGTCGTCAGCGCGGCACGCAGGCCGTGGGGGGTGTTCGGTCGGTGTCCGTGGCTCGACTGTCCCATCGGGCGTCTCCCTTGTTCCGTGCCGGTCACAGCGACCGGGTGAGTTTCTCCGCCATGGCGAGGACTCCCGCGTCGTCCCCGAACCGGCCGATGATCTGCATGGCCCGCGGCAGGCCCGACCGGTAGGCGCCGAAGGGGACGGAGACCGCGGGGAGTCCGGCGAGGTTGAGCAGCGCCAGCCGTGGGAATTGCGGCGGGGCCGTGCTCTCCGTGAGGCGGGGCGCTTCGGGCGCCACCACGGAGAACGCGTAGTCGTAGGCGGTGAGCGCCTGCCTCAGCGCGAGGCCGCGCCCGCGTTCCGCGCTGGTCGCGTGCAGGTATTCGACGGCGCTCTGGGTCCGTCCGGCCTCGTAGATCGGGCGGGCGTAGTCGGTGAGTTCGTCGGCGGCGGCGAAGAAGTCCGGTGAGAGCCTCAGCGCGGCCGCGACGTGCTCGGCGGCGTACGGCCAGACCCGCGCGGGGGTCGGCGGCGGGACGAGCCGGTCCCACCGGAGCCGGTCGAGGGCGCCGAAGGCGTCCCGCAGGAAGTCGGCCAGCTCCCGCGCCAGCGCGGCCTCCTCCTCCGACGCCTCCGCTTCCTCGGTGATGAAGCCGACCCGCAGGCCGTCCGTGCCGCTGCTGAGCGCGCGCTCGAACTCCTCGTCGGCCAGCGGGCCCAGCCCGCTGGCGGGATCGCGCCAGTCGGGGCCGCCGAGGGTCTTCGTCAGCTCCCAGGCGTCGCGCGCGTCCCGCGTGATCGGCCCGGGGTGCGAGCGGGTCGGCGCGGCGTTCCAGTCCTGCACCCACGGGAGGCGCCGGAAGGACGGCTTGAACCCGGTCAGGCCCTGGTAGGCGGCGGGGATCCGGATCGAGCCGGCGGAGTCGGTGCCGATGGCGGCGGCGCACATCCCGGCGGCCACCGACGCCGCGGCCCCGCCGCTGGACCCGCCGCAGCTCCGGGCGGGGTCGAGCGGGTTGCGGCCCGGACCGGTGAGCCGGTTGCGGACGTCCGTGCGGAGCGCGAACTCGGACGTGTTGGTCTTGCCGATGATGATCGCCCCGTGCCTCCGCAGGCGCTCGGCGAGCACGCTGTCGGGCCGCCGGTTGTGCCGGAACACCGCCGACCCGTAGGTGGTGGGCATCCCGGAGACCTCGATGGTGTCCTTCACCGAGACCGGCAGGCCGAGCAGGGCCGGACGGGGACCGGCGGCCCGCCACGCCTTCGTCGCCGTCTCCGCCTCGGCCAGCGCGCGGTCGCGGTCCACCGCGAGGAAGGCGTGGATCGTCCCGTCGTGCGCGTCGACGCGGTCCAGCGCCCGCGCGACCGCCGCCAGGGGGGTGTCCTCGCCGCCGCGGAAGCGCTCCCGCAGTTGCAGCAGCGTGGGTTCGTCCGGCAGGTGGACGCCGCTCATCAGGCCGTGCTCCGGCGCCTCGGCGCGGCCCCCCGCCCACCGGCGGCGCGTTCGGCGAACAGCAGCGAGGTGATGTGCTTGCCCGCCAGCACCACCTCGCGGGCGACCAGGTCGTGCCGGTCACGCAGGGACGCCGTCCTGCCGGAGAGGCCGATGGCGAGCACCGGCGAGCCGACGCCGTCGTGGACGGGCGCCGCCACGGACGTCGTCCCGCGCTGGAGTTCGTCGACGGTGACGCAGTAGCCCTGCCGGCGGACGTCCGCCAGCCGGGCGCGGACCTCCTCGTAGGAACGGGGTGCGTTGGGCCCGGCGCCGGCGTAGGTCGCGTCCGCCAAAAGGGCCTCGACGGCCTCGTCGTCGAGGCCCGACATCAGCGCCCGCCCGGAGGCCGTGCAGTAGATCGGCACGACCCCGCCCGGAAGCACCCCGCCGGCCCGCTCGTTGACGATGATCTGACCGCCCCGGGGACGCGAGGTGTAGAGCGTGAGCACCTCGTGCCCGGACAGGACGGCCAGCCAGCAGGTCTGCCCCGTCCGGGAGGCCAGCGTGCGGACGACCGGCCCGGCGATGGAGACCATCTGCCGCCCGCTGACCCGCAGGGAGAACGCGTACACGAGCCAGCCCAGGGAGTACCGCTGCGTCTCGGCGTCCCGGGTCACCATCCCGTACTCGCCGAGGACCTTCAGCACCCGCGACGCCTGGCTCTTGTCGCAGGGCAGGATGTTGGCGAGTTCGGTGACGCTGAGGGACTCGTGCAGCGACAGGTGCCACAGCGCCGCTATCCCGCGGCGCAGCGTGTTCTGGTCCGCCGGGACGGCGGTGGTGAGCAGGCTCGACAGCCCGAGCCGCGGCCCCGGACGGGCCGGATCGCCGCCGGTCATCGCCGTTCGGGCCATTCCGCGAGAACCGGCGCGACTTCCTTGCCGAGCAGCCGGAGGCATTCCAGGTGCTGTTCGTGGGTCGCGCCGTCGAAGAGGACGTCGACCTCGTCCACGCCGAGGTCGTACATCCGCCGCGCCGCCGCGACGCAGTCCGCCGGGCTCCCGAACATGCTCGGGCTCTCATTGATGATCATGTCGAGGTCGTCCTTGAACACCCGGGCCCGGTCGAAGGAGACGGAGGAACCCGTCTTGCGCACCATCTGCTCGTACATCTCGACCGTGCGGTTGACGTAGCCGACCACGTAGTCGCCGGCCTGGCGCCTGGCCTCGGCCATCGACTCCGCGCAGTGCCCGTTGACGAGGATCGCGACCCGGTCGAGCCGCACGAGCCCGGGCGGCGTGTCGGCGCCGGTCGCCGCCTCGAACGCCTCGCGGTAGCGCGCGACCCGGCGCTCGGCCTGGTCCCAGTGGATGCCGTTGCCGCCGGTGAGGAGCCCGAGGCCGAGCCTGCCCGCGGTCGCGTGGGAGCCGGGGCTGGTCGCCGCCCAGTAGATCATCGGGTGCGGCCGGTTGACGGGCTTCGGCACGACGGCGACCGGAGCGATCGTGTGGAACCTGCCGTCGTAGGACAGGACCGGACGCGTCCAGGCCCGGAGGATGACGTCGAGGTCCTCCAGGGTCCGGGGCTCGGTCTCCGGCACCGGGACGCCGAACGCCTCGGCCGTCAGCGGGGTGTTCCCGCGCCCGATGCCGAACTCCATGCGCCCGTCCGCCAGGACGTCGATCGCCGCCCAGCGCTCCGCCACGTTGAGCGGATGGTGCAGCGGCGTGATCACGACGCCGGGACGGATGACGATCCGCGACGTCTCCCGCGCGATCGCCGCCATGATCACGTCGATCGGGCCGGTGACGTTCGTCGGGAACTTGAAGTGCTGCTCGGAGATGCTGAACGAGTGCAGGCCCGCCTCGTCGGCGACGGCCGCCTCCGCCACGATCTCCCGGATCCGCCGGGCGGGGTCCCCGTGCCCGCCCACGAACCCCTGGGTGGCGACACCGAGCTTCACGGGCGCTCCTCCTTCGTCCGGTCGGCGGTCAGCCCGTGCCGCGCGGCCGCGGACCGGAGGTCGCGCAGCCACTGCCCGGCGCGCGGCTTCGTCCCGTCGCGGCTCACCGCGACGCCGGTCAGCTCGACGGTGGCGCGCACGCCGCCGTCGGGCCCGGCGATCCGGGTGGTCGTCGTGAACGAGCGGTCGCCGACCCGGGACACGAACGTCCGGACGACGACGAGGTCGCCCAGCCGGAGCGCGCCGTAGTGGTTGATCACCTGGCGGACCATCGGGTAGTGCACGTCGGCGCGGCCGAGTTCCTCGATCGGACGCCCCGCCGCGCGGAACAGGTTCTCCATGCCGACCTGCGCCCACTGGACGGGATGGCCGATGTAGACGACGCCCGCGGCGTCGGTGTGGTGCATCGAGACGCGGCTCGTGTACTCGTCGACGTGGCTCGGCGCGGAATCGACGTCAGAAAGTGTCATGGTGCGGAGTCCAGTCCATGGGCGCGAAGTCGGATTCGCTGATCACTTCGCCGCCCGGGTCGGGCAGCGGCGGGTTGTGTCCGGGGGAGATGCCGACCGTCGGGGCGTGCCGCCGAAAGACGATCTCGCCTTTTTCGTCGTCGCGGTACATGGCGGTGCCCCAGACCGCTTCGCCATGTATTCGCGCCTTGCCGGTTCGGAACATCGCTTTCCACATTTTCCGGTCACCTTCGGGAAATCGGTCGGGCTTTTCCTTTTGACTCTGCCGAATTCGCCGGGGCCCGGGCAACGCGGCTTGCGGTCCCTGCAACCCGGCGGCCATCTCAGCCGGTGACGGGCCGGTGCCCCCAACTGCTGAACGGCCTGCCGACCCGCCGTACGGCCCAGTCGGGGCCGACGCGCATTCCGCCGAACCCGATCTCCATTTCCCAGCCGGACGGTGTCCTGGCGTAGAAGGAGACGAGGTCGTCGATCGCGTGCCGCCCGAGCGTCTTGGTCACCAGGCCGCGTTTCATGGCCTCGTCGAGACTCCGCCCGACCTGCTCCAGGTCGAGTGCCTGCAAAAGGACGTGATGCAGTTCCCCGCGCTGCCATTGCATGAGCGCCGCGGAATGGTGGCGCGCGTTGCACCGCAGGAAGGAGAACGCGTCGGGCATGACGTCGGTGACGCGGAAGCCGAGGACGCCGCAGAAGAAGTCGACGGCCTTGGCCAGGTCGGTGACCCCGAGCGCCACGTGGCCGAGCCCGAGCTCCCCGGTCACGAAACCGACGCCGGGACGGCTGAAGGCCACCGGCTCCGCGGCGACCGAGGCGCCGAGGCACACCTCGTGCCGGAGCCCGTCCGGGTCGGTGAACCGCAGCAGGTCGATGACCTCGCGGTCCGCGGTCTCGGCCGTCGTGCCGCGCTCGACGGTGACCCCGGCCTCCTCCAGCGCGATCCGGCACTCCAGCAGGTCGGCGGCCGTGGCGACCTCCCATCCGAGCCACGCGGGGGCGTCCTCGGCGGCGGCGCGGAGGTCGAGCCGGTAGGACCGCTCGTCCAGGCGCAGCTTCAGGCGGTCGCCGTCGCGGACCGGCGCGAGGCCGAGGACGGCGGTCGCGAACTCCTCCCACGCGTCGAGGTCCCGGGCGTTGACGGCCAGATGGGAAAGGGCCTTGACCCTCATGCGTGCTGCTCCTTCGAGGGGGTGTCGAGGGTTCCGTCCAGGAAGCCGATGACGGCGCGGTCGTGCTCCAGCGGGCACTCCCACTGGGGCCAGTGCGCGGCGTCCTCGATGAGCCGGAACCGCGCGTGCGGGATGAGCCCGGCGATCCGGCGGCCGGTGTCCGGGCCGTGGCCGGGGTTGTGCTCCGTCCAGAGCACCAGGGTCTCGGCGGCGACGTCGGGGAGGCGGGCCTCGGCGATCTCGGCGCGGGCGCCGGAGCCGAACCCGAAGGAGTTGTCGGCGATCCGCAGCCGCGCCTCGCGTCCGGTGGGCTCGGTCATCATGAAATAGCGCAGTTCCACCAGTTCGTCGGTGACGAGGGCCGGGTCGGCGACCAGCCATTCGAGGCGGCGCCGCACCTTCTCCCGCGACGGGTTCCGGAGGGCGTCCAGGCTGCGCGCGCGCAGCGCCTCCCGGCCGCCCGCCACGTCCTCCGCGACGCTCCCGGCCTCCCAGCGGATCCCGGCCGTGGTGTTGAGCACGAGCTTGCCGACCCGGTCGGGATGGTGAAGGGCGAGCCACAGGCAGACCCATCCGCCGAGGGACTCGCCTTCGAAATGGGCCTTCTCGATGCCTTCCGAATCGAGGAGGTCGAGGATCTGGCGGACGTAGGCGGGCACCATGTCGGGCTCGAAGGCGGGCTTGCTCGACAGCCCGTGCCACAGCAGGTCGACCGCCATCGCCCGGTAGCCCGCCCCGCCGAGGCGCCGCACGTTGCGCGCATAGGACTCCGCGTGGCCGCCGTTGCCGTGCAGCAGGACCAGCGGAGGGCCGTCGCCGCTCTCGATGGCCCGGGTCCGGTAGCGGTCCCCGAGGAAACCGACCCGTGTTCCGAGCAGCGCCAGCCACAGCGAGCCGGAGGGTCCCTCGGCCGCGTTCACTGTCATCGACTTTCCTTCCGGCGGAGTTCGTGATCGTTGGATGTCACAGCCCGATGACCAGGCGCCGGCTCTTCGCCCTGGAGACGCAGATCATCATGGAGTTCCCGGCGCGCCGCTCGTCGTCGTCGAGGACCAGGTCGCGGTGGTCGGGGACGCCCTCGACGACCGGGACCTCGCACGTCCCGCAGATGCCCTCGCGGCAGGAGAACGGCGCCGCGACGTTCGCCTCCTCCAGCGCCTCCAGGACCGACTTGCCCGGCGGGACCTTCACCTCCGCGCCGGAGACCTGGGCCACCACCACGAAGACGTCCGCCTCGCCCTCCGCCGCCGGGGCCTCGGCGGCCTTCGGCGCGACGAAGCGCTCGTAGTGCAGGGAGCCCTCCGGCCAGGCGGCGGCGCATCTGTCCTGGACGGCCCGCAGGAGCGGCTCGGGGCCGCAGCAGTACACGGCCGCGTCGCCGGCCGGCCGCCCGAGCGCGGCGTCCAGGTCGATGGACTCGCCGCGGTCGGCCGCGAACAGCCGGACGCGGCCCGGGCCGAGGGCGGACAGCTCGTCCACGAAGGCCATGGACGAGGCGGCGCGCCCGCCGTACCACAGGCGCCAGTCCAGGCCCCGGCGTTCGGCCTCGCGGACCATCGGCAGGATCGGGGTGATGCCGACGCCGCCCGCCACGAACTCGACCCGGGCCGACGGCGTGAAGGGGAAGCGGTTGCGCGGCCCGCCGATCTCAAGCCGGGCGCCGACGCGCAGCTCCTCGTGGACGAAGCGGGACCCGCCACGGCTCTCCGGCTCGCGCAGGACGGCCACCCTGTAGTGGGTCCGGTCGTCCACCTCCCCGCACAGGGAGTAATGGCGGACGAGGCCCGTGGGAAGGCGCACCTCGACATGGGCCCCGGGCTCCCAGGCGGGCAGCTCCGCCCCGTCCGGATCGACGAGCGTCAGCGAGACCACGGAGTCGGACTCCCAGCGGATCTGCTTGACCAAAAGTCGCATGGCGGCCCGGCCTCAGCCTGTCCCGGGCAGGAGGTCGAGGCGGCCGGACGGCCGGACGACCTTGGCCAGCAGCACGGCCAGCAGCAGGGACAGCACGACGACGTCGCGGTAGTCGGACGAGACGTAACCCGCGACGTAGCCCTCGATGGAGGCGACCGCCAGGGCTCCGGCGGGCGCCCACGCGAAGTCGCCGAGGCCCACCACCGCGATCGCCATGAACGCCTTCAGCGCCACGAAGTCGCCGCCGGCGTAGGTGACCGGGATCAGCGGGGCGATCAGCACCCCGGCCAGGGCGGCCAGCGCCCCGGCCGCCGTGTAGGCGATCGTGCGCTGCCGCGGCACGTCGATGCCGATCCCGCGGGCGCCCTCGGGGTTGTCGGCGCACGCGCGCATCGCGCGGCCCCGGTCGGTGCGCCGGAAGAAGAGCTGCGACGCGACGGTCCCGGCGATCGCGACCGCGATGACGCACACCGCCTGCGGGGTCACCGGCACCGGTCCGACCGGCACCGGATCGCCGGGCAGCAGGGCGGGCGGTTTCACCGGGTCGACGCCGAACCAGTGCCGCGCGGCCTCCATCAGCACCATCGAGACGCCGATGGTGGCGATGATCTGCACGACGACGCGGTCCCCGGCGGGCCGCAGCAGCAGGCGCTCCACCACGAGGGCGATCGCCGCCACCGCCGCGACGGCGAGGAGGGCGGCGACGGCCGCCGGGAGGCCCCACCCGGCGGCGAGCTGGAAGCTCAGCATGCCGCCGAACATGTAGAGCCCGCCGATCGCCAGGTTGAGCAGTCCGGAGACGGCGATGTTGAGGTTCCAGCCCTGGCCGATCAGCAGGTAGACGGCCGCGAGCGTGACATTGGCGAGGGTGAGCTGCAGGAACTCAGCCATGGTGGCTCCCCGGTTCCATCGCGGTCTCCAGGTAGGCGCTGTCGATGTGGCGTTCCGCGGCCTCGTCGCGGGCGTCCGCCGCGTACACGACCCGGCCGCGCTGGAGGACGACGCACCGGTCGCTGATCTCCAGGACGGGCCGGATCTTCTGCTCGGCGAGGACCACCGAGCGTCCCTCGTCGGCGAGCCCGCGGATCAGGACGAGGAGCTCCGACCAGACCTTCGGCGCGAGGCCCATGGACGGCTCGTCCAGCAGCAGCAGGCGAGGTCCCGCGACGAGCGTGCGCGCGAGGGAGAGCATCTGCTGCTGCCCGCCGGACAGCCGTCCGGCCGGGACGCCCAGCTTCGCCGCGAGGTCCGGGAACGGTTCGAGCGCGGCGTCGACGGCCGCGCGCAGCGCCGCGCCGCGCACGCCCGCGGCGCGGCCGCCGAGCCGCAGGTTGTCGCCGACGGTCATCGTGGCGAACAGCCCCCGGCCCTCGGGCACGAGTCCCATGCCCAGCGCGATCCGCTGCGCCACGGGCATCCGGGTGACCGGGACGCCGTCGAACCGGACGGTCCCGGCGGCGGCGGGCAGGAGGCCGAGGATGGTCTTGAGCAGCGTGGTCTTGCCCGCCCCGTTCGCTCCGGCGACGGCGGTCACGGTCCCCGCCCGCGCGGCGAACGTCACGCCGTGCAGCACGGTCATGTCGCGGTAGCCCGCCGACACGCCTTCGACCCGCAGCAACGCGTCGGCCGTCATGACACCTCCCGCTCCGGCAGCGACCCGAGGTAGGACTCGCGGACGGACTCCAGCCGGATCACCTCGTCGGGCCTGCCCGCGGCCATGAGCCGCCCCTGGTCCAGCACGACGAGCTCGTCGGCGAGCGACAGCACGAACGGGATGGCGTGCTCGACGAGGACGACGGTCGTGCCCCGCGCCCTGAGCGTCCGGACGACCTGGCACAGCGCCTCGCCCTCGGACCGGCTGAGGCCGGAGAAGGGCTCGTCGAGCAGGGCGAGCCGCCGGGCGCTCACCAGCAGCCGGGCGAGTTCGACCAGGCGCCGCTCGCCGAAGGTCAGCGAGCCGGTCGGCTTGGCGAGCAGGTGCCCGGCGCCCGCGTCCGCCGCCGCCGCGGCGGCGAGGGCGAGCCGGTCGCCGCGCGGGACGGCGGCCCCGGCCGCGACCGAGGCGTCGATCCCCAGCTGGATGTTCTCGATGACCGAGAGCCCGGTGATGATCCGCGACTGCTGGTAGGTGCGCACCAGGCCGAGCCGGGCGCGGCGGTACGCCGAGAGCCCGGTGACGTCGCGGCCGTCCAGGCGGACGGCGCCCTTGCTCGCGCGCACCTCGCCGGCGATGAGGTTGAGGAGGGTCGTCTTGCCGGCGCCGTTCGGACCGATCAGGCCGACCACGGTGCCCGGTTCGATCCGCAGGTCGACGTCCCGCACGGCGTGCAGCGAGCCGAACGACCGGCACAGGCCCGCCGTCGTGAGGCTCGCGCC
>NZ_BCQP01000081.1 GCF_001552135.1 Actinomadura chibensis NBRC 106107
CCGGTGGTGCCTTGGCCGGTGGTGCCTTGGTGGGTGGCGCCCTGGTCGCCGCCTACGGGCGCGGAGCCGTTCTGATCTCTCGCGACGGACTCTCTCGCGATGGCGGAGGCGGAACGTCCCCTGGTACGCAGGTCGAGGTCGAAGCCCTCACGGCGCATGCGCCTGTCCATGTAGAGGAGGGCGATCACACCGGCGTCGAAGGGGAGCACCACCGACCAACTGACGATGCGGCCCACCGTGTCGACCGCGAGAGCGCCCATCGTCGCGTCGCTGCCAGAGGAGTCGCCGAAAAAGATCAGTTGGACGACGAGGAACGGGATCCGCAGTGCGAAGAAGCCCATGAACACGGTGATGAGCATGGCGAGCAGCAGCGTCCCGAACGTGCGGAACCAGCGCCCCTTGGACAGCGCGACGGCCCGGCGCAGCGCGCCCGTCACCGTCTGCCGTTCGAGGACGACCGCCGGGACGGCCTGGACGAACAACAGGTAGAGCCACACCATCAGCCCGATGCCGATGGGGAAACCGAGCACGCCCGCGAGCACGTCCAGCGCCGGATGCGCCCCGCCCATCACGAGCAGGGTGAACGGGACGACGGGCAACACCAGCGCGCCCAACGAGATGCCTATGACGGCGGCGGCCGTGACGATCAGGCGGATCAAGCGGGGCTTGGTGTCTCGCCATACCTGCCTGGGCGCGATCGGCATCCCCACGAGCTCACGGCCAAGGAGCGGTGCGAGCATTCCCGAAAGGAGCAGAATCCCGTAGGCGGACAGGACAAGGCTCATCACAGTAAGGGTGAGCTGCGCGCCCAGCGACTCCAGCAGCACGTCCGGGGTGACCTCGTCGCGGGCCTCGTCCCCGATGAAGAAGTAGGCGGCGACGGAGCTCGCCACCTGGATGACCGTGCTGATCGCCGCCGCCAGGCCCAGGGACGTGCGCGGACGCCGCCGGATCCCGGCGATGGCACCGTCCAGCATCTCGGACATGGACATGGGACGGAACGGGACGCCCTGCACGCCATCGGCGTCCATGTCGTCGTCCCAGCCGTCCGGTCCCGGCATCTCGGCTCCCTGCGGTGTGTGGCGGGGGTCTGCCGGCGCGTCCCCCTGGGCCCCCGCGGGCCCCGGCGCCCTCGCCGGTCACGTCATCCTGTCACGGGCGAGGTGCCGGGTTTGCCGTCTACCAACCTGTGGATAACGTTCCGGGACGCCACGGGCCCCGAGGGACGTCCGGTTCATGCCGATCTTGTCCCATCCCGCGCGGGTTTCGGGAGCACCCCCTACAATTCCGTGCGCCCACCATCCTGGGAGAGCCATGTACGACACAAACGCGGGTAACCTTGCACGCCAAGGCATATCTCTCCCTGGCGAGGTGGGGCCGAGCCATCGCGCCTCCGAGGACGTACCGTCCGCCGCACCGCGCGCCGGCGCCCGCCAGCCATGGCGGAGCTGAAACGTGCTCACTCCACCGAACCCCGACTTTGCGACGATGAGGGCCATGAGAGGACGTGTACTGGTCGTCGACGACGACCTCGCGCTCGCCGAGATGCTCGGCATCGTGCTGAGGGGTGAGGGTTTCGAGCCCTCCTTCGTGCACGATGGCGACAAGGCGCTTGAGGCGTTCCGGGAGACCCGGCCCGACCTCGTGCTGCTCGACCTGATGCTGCCGGGGGCGGACGGGATCGACGTGTGCCGCCAGATCCGCGCAGAGTCCGGCGTGCCGATCGTCATGCTGACCGCCAAGAGCGACACGGTGGACGTCGTCCTCGGCCTGGAGTCGGGCGCCGACGACTACATCGTCAAGCCGTTCAAGCCCAAGGAGCTGGTGGCGCGTGTGCGCGCGCGCCTGCGCCGCACCGACGAGCCCGCCCCCGAGACCCTGCAGATAGGCGACATCACCATCGACGTCGCCGGACACTCCGTGAAGCGCGGAGACAAGCACATCCCGCTGACGCCGCTGGAGTTCGACCTCCTGGTGGCCCTCGCCCGCAAGCCCCGCCAGGTGTTCACCCGTGAAGTCCTCTTGGAGCAGGTCTGGGGTTACCGGCACGCCGCCGACACCCGCCTGGTGAACGTCCACGTGCAGCGCCTCCGCGCCAAGATCGAGAAGGACCCGGAGCGCCCCGAGATCGTCGTCACCGTCCGCGGTGTCGGCTACAAGGCGGGGCCGGCCTGACGCCGGACCACCCATGAACGGCGGCATGGCGAGGGCGAAGCGGTCCGTCCGGCGTGGGCTCGGCGCCGTCCACCGCGCCCTGCGCAGCGCCGTCCGGACCGGGTACACGCGGTGGCGCCGCTCGATCCAGGTGCGCATCGTCACCTCGACGCTGTTCATCTCCGCGATCGTGGTGGCGATCCTGGGCGCGTTCCTCATGCAGCAGGTGTCGTCCGCCCTGATGGACGGGAAGGTCAAGGCCGCACGCCTCCAACTGGACGACGGTCTGGCGCAGGTACAGCGCGACCTGGGCAACTCGCCCGGGGACGGCAGCATGCTCAACGCGACCATCGACAGGTTGAAGTCCCGTAGCGGGCCGTCCGGTCTGTACGAGGTCTATATCCGCGACACCACGGAACAGTACTTCGACGGGTATACGACCAATGAGCTGCGGGAAGAGAGCGTCCCGCGACGGCTCCGGGAAGAGTTGAAGAACGCTCCGGCGGGTGCGAGCGCCTACACCTACGGAAAGCTCTCCTATGTCGGCGACCGTCCGTCCGAGCGCGGCCTCATCGTGGGCGGCAAGACCGGCCAATTCGAGCTCTACTACCTGTTCCCCCTGGAAGAGGAACAGCGGACGCTGACCAACGTGGGGCGGTCCCTGGCCGGGGTGGGCGTCGTCCTGGTGCTGCTCTTGGCGGCGATCGCGGCGCTGGTGACGAGACAGGTCGTCCTACCGGTGCGGCTGGCCGCGCAAGGGGCGCAGCGGCTCGCCGCCGGACGCCTCGAAGAGCGCATGAGGGTCCGCGGAGAGGACGACCTGGCCCGTCTCGCCCGTTCGTTCAACGACATGGCCGCGAACCTGCAAGAGAAGATCGGGGAACTGGAAGACCTGTCGCAGGTGCAGCGCCAGTTCGTCTCGGACGTGTCCCACGAACTACGCACGCCCCTGACCACCATCAGGATCGCGGCGGACATGCTCTACGAGAACCGCGACACCTTCGACGATCCCGCGGTCGGACGCTCCGCGGAACTGCTCCAGAGCCAGTTGGAGCGGTTCGAGTCCCTCTTGGCCGACCTGTTGGAGATCAGCAGGCACGACGCGGGGGCGGCGACGCTCGACGCCGAGTCCCTGGACATGCGCGACCTCGTCCTGCGCGTGGTCGGGGACATCCAGGGCCTGGCCGAGCGCAAGGGCAGCAAGGTCGTCCTGCAACTGCCCGGCGAGCCTTGCATGGCCGAGGTGGATCGGCGCAGGGTCGAACGCATCCTGCGCAACCTGCTCGTCAACGCCGTGGAGCACGGCGAGGGCGAGGACATCGTCGTTTCCGTGGCCGCCGACCGCGACGCCGTCGCGGTGGCCGTCCGCGACCACGGCGTCGGGCTCAAACCGGGAGAGGGGCAGATGGTGTTCGACCGGTTCTGGCGCGCGGACCCCGCGCGCGCCCGCACCACCGGCGGCACCGGCCTCGGCCTGTCGATCTCCCGGGAGGACGCGCAGCTGCACGGCGGATGGCTGCAGGCGTGGGGAGAGCCCGGCGCGGGCTCCCAGTTCCGCCTCTCGCTGCCTCGCGTGGCCGGGGCCGAACTCAGGGGCTCGCCGCTTCCGCTCGTCCCTCCTGGGGCCGGTGACGCCCGTCCGCTGTACGCGGAGCTGGAGGCCGGGGAGTGATGAAGCGGGGCACGTGTCTTCTCGCGGGAGGGCTCTTCGTGCTCGGCGGCGCGGGGTGCGCGACGGTCCCGAGCGGGGGCCAGGTCGTGACCGGCAGGCCCGCGGAACGCGCGGAACGCGTCGACGACCCGTACGTGCGGCTGATCCCGGTGAAACCGCGCCCGGAGTGGGGACCGGCCCAGATCGTCTCCGGGTTCCTCGCCGCGTCCGCCAGCTTCGACGACAACCACCACGTCGCGAAGACGTACCTCAGCCCGCAGACGTCCTGGAACCCGGGCCTGCGCCCGTTCGTGACCGTCCTGTCCAGCCGCGTCATCGCCCCGCAGGTGGTCAAGACGGCCGGTGACCAGGCGACGGTCAGGGTCAGCGGCGACGAACTGGGCACGATCACGTCCGACGGGCAGTACACCGCGTCCCCGAAGAGGCTCGACACCACGTTCCAGTTGGCCAAGACCCAGCAGGGCGTATGGCGCATCACCGGGATGCCGGGCGACGACAAGGGCGGGCTGCTCCTCTCCAAGGACGACGTCGAGCGCGCCATGCGCACCGTCAACCTGTTCTTCTTCGCTCCCGATCAGCAGACCCTCGTCCCCAACGGAATCTTCCTGCCGGTGGTCAACAGGCAGACGCTGCCTACGCAGCTCGTCCAGGCGTTGCTGGCGGGGCCCACGTCCTGGTTGAACGGTGCCGTCCGTACCGCCTTCCCGCCTCGCACGCGGCTGCGCCATGGCGTCCACATCGAGAAGGACGTCGCCACGGTCGATCTCTCCGGAGAGGCCCACGCGGGCAACATCGAACGGATGTCCGCGCAACTCAGCTGGACGATGCGGCAGCTCTCGGAGATCAAACGGTGGCGGCTCCAGATCGACGGTGAGACCGTCATCGCCCAGGACATGGAAGCCACGCAGCCCGTGCACGCATGGGAGGGCAACTCCCCTGACGGGCAGGTGCCGCACGGCGAAACCCACCAGAACGCCTACGTGGTGGGCCCGTCCGGGTACCTGGGCACGTTGCAGGGCGACCGTGCGCAGCCCATCGTGACGGGCTCCGGCGGTCGTCTCTCCCGTCCCTCCATCGCCCCCGACTACCAGGAGTTCGCCGGGCTCAGCGCCACGGCCCGCCAGGTCTACGTCGCGGCCCCCGTCACTGGAGCGCCCGCCCCGCGCGTCCTGCTGACCGCGCAGAACGGGGCTCATTTCACCGCTCCGTCCTGGAGCAACGACGGCACCCTGTGGGTCGTGGAGACCCGGCGGGACGAATCCTGGCTGTGGGTACGCCCGCGCGGCCGTCCAGCCGTGCGAGCCGCCCACTGGGGCCTGGGCGGACGTGAGGTGCTGGCCTTCCGCGTCGCCCGCGACGGTGTCCGCGCAGCCGTCATCGCGCGGATCGACGGCCGTCCCCAGGTGCAGCTAGGCCGCATCGCCCACGCTCCGGACGGTTCCCTCGACGTCGGCTCGTTCCTGCCGGTGAGTTCCGAACTCCAGGACGCGGTCGACCTCGCCTGGCGTGACTACAACACCCTCGCCGTCTTGGGGCGTGCCAAGCGCGACTCGCAAACACTGCCGTTCCTGATGCCGATCAGCGGTAGCGCCATCACGTCCCTGGGGGTCGGCTCCCTGGGCGAGCCCCGCACGATCGCCGCCGCGCCCGGTGCCCCGATCCTCATCGGCACACGCTCGTCCGGCAGGGACCAGGTCTGCCGCCAGCGCGCCCCGAGCAACTCCTACAGCCCCTGGATCTGCCCCACCGCGGCCAAGGACCCGAGCTACCCCCGCTGACGCGCCGCCGACGCGCCGCCGGCGAAGTTATCCACAACTCGCGGATCTTGGGCTCCGGGCGCCTCGGGGGCGGCATCGTCGAGGCCATGAGCTTCTTCGCCGACCTGATCGAGCTGCTGCTCCCCGACCGCTGCGCCGGCTGCGGCGCGGCCCCCGTCCTGCTGTGCGAGAGGTGCGGGGCGCCGCTGCTCGCCCCCGCCAGACCCGCCAGGACGGCCCCGGACGGCCTGCCGCCTCCGTGGGCCGTCGCCGCCTACGAGGGCCCTCTCCGCGCGATCCTGTCCGCCTACAAGGAACACGGCCGCACGGCCTTAGCCGTCCCCTTAGGCGAGGCCCTGGCCACCGCCATCCGAGCCGCCCTGAACCCCGCGCCTTTCACCCCGTCGCCCAAGGCGGGCCTTGCCACAACCCGTCCAACGACAGCCACCCTCCCCACCCCCACGGAAGGGGCCCGTACCGCGCGGGCGTCCGACCGGAGACCGGCGCGGGCCGTTCGGGCGCCCGACCAGCCGGTGGCCGTCGTCTGGGTGCCGTCGGCGCGCGGGGCGGTGCGTCGACGCGGGCACGACCCCTTGCGGGGAGCGGTCGCCGTCGCGGTTCGGCGCCTGCGCGCGGAGGGCCTGCCGGTGACCGCCGTCCCCGCCCTACGGCAACGCGGCCGCGTGGCCGATCAGGCCGGGCTCACGGCCACGCAACGAATCGCCAACCTGAAAGGAGCCCTGGAAGTGACGCCGGCCACGGACCTCACCGGCCACCGCATCGTCCTGGTGGACGACGTGATGACCACAGGCGCCTCCCTCGCGGAGGCGGCCCGCGCCCTCCGCAACGCCGGAGCGGACCCGTCAGCCGCCGCCACGATCGCCACCACCCCGCGCCGCCACAGACAGCGCTAGCACCCGGGGCGTGGCGGTGGGGCTGTCGCTTTCGATGGTTCGAAGGGGGGCTTTGTGAATTGGGGGTGGTGTAGGCGGCGGTGTGACGGGATGGGTTGGGGCGTTCCGGGCCTTGGGGGTGGTTGGTGACTTTCTTCACGTTGGGGAGAAGTGCGGGCAGGTAGCTACCTTCCGTAGTCGGCGATTTGGGGGACGCAAGGCCGGTGTATGGGGCACGTCTTGATGGCGGGGCAGCGGAGATTTCTCAAACTCGCCGGAGGGAGAGGCTCGTCTGACCTGCGAGGGCGGAGGGGGTGCGACAGGCGCGTCCTTGGGGGCTCGCGGCGATCGGTGGGGTGCTTGAACCGGGGCGGGGTACCCGATGCGACAGTCTCCGATGACGGTCCGTGAGTTTTTCCTCCGTCCACCCCCCTGACATTCGTGGCGTAAGGGGTTAGCGTTCCTGACATGGCACCCGCCCGGGTCCGTGGTTGCGTTGGATCGCAGCGCTCGTCAGGAGCGCGTCAGCCGGTCCGGCTAGCCGATGCCAGGCGCAGGCGAAACGGCCCACGTAAGGCGACTTCTCGTCGACCGATCACGGTGCGCCTTAGAGGTAAGTCCTGCCCCGGCGGGGGATCCGACATCCCCCGCATAGGGAGAAGGGCAGTAGTGGCGAAAGCGCCGCGAGGCCTTCAGCAGGCGGATGTGGGGACGAAGACCAGGTCGGCCGGGCGGGTGCGACCCACCGTCCTGTGGTGCCGTCCGGGGGCGGACAGGAGATCCCCGGTCGGCCGGAACACAACCGGGAGAAGGGGGGTCCCCGCGTGAACATCACCGTTAGGGGCCGGCACACCGATGTCAACGACAGGTTCCGTCGGCATGTCGACAACAAACTGGCCAAGATCGAGCGGCTCAACCAGAAGGTCATCCGCGTGGATGTGGAGGTGTCCGAGGAGCGCAACCCACGGCTCGCCGACCAGCGCGAAAGGGTGGAGCTGACGATCCGCTCCCGCGGCCCGGTGATCCGGGCCGAGGCCGCCGCCGACGACCGGTACGGCGCCCTCGACCTCGCGCTCGACAAGCTGGAGTCACGCCTGCGCCGCGACTCCGAACGGCGCAAGGGGCACGGCGGGAAGGGACGTGCCAAGCTCGCGACCATGGAGCCGCTCCCGGAGGCGCTCCCCGAACCCCCGGAGCCCGTCACGCGGCCCGCCCCGCCCGCCAGGGACGAACCCGAGGCCGTGAAGGTCTCGCCGGACGAGAACCTCGTCCCGATCCCCATGGACGGCGACGGCCCCGTCGTCGTCCGCGAGAAGTTCCACAAGGCCGAACCGATGGGCATCGAGCAGGCACTGTTCGAGATGGAGCTCGTCGGTCACGACTTCTACCTGTACCGCGACAAGGCCACCGGTCACCCGTCCGTCGTGTACCGCAGACGAGGCTGGGACTACGGGGTCATCAGGCTCGTCGAAGAGTGATGCGGCACTCGCGTCACGTCACCGTCCGAACCATGCCATGATCTGAAAAGGCGTACCAGCCGAACCGCGGACGCGGTGGTCCGGGGGAGGGTCCGGTGCGGCGCCGAGCGCCACTCGGCCGTCCCGGAGCCGGCCCGGCCCCGCGCCGCGGCGGCGGTCCCGCCGGGTCCCCGGACCCGCGGCGGCCACCCCGGGAACCTCCCGGGACGCACAGCAGTTCACCGGAGGACACCCCGGCCCGAAATCCCCCGGGTCCGTCCCCGGAACCCGTAGGTTCCCCAGAACGACACCGTCGGAGAGCAGCCAACCCTCCGGTGGTCGCAGATCGCTGAATGCTGAATATTGAAGATTGAAGGGGGGAAGCGGCGTCTTCTCCACGCCGCGACTCTGGTGAGCGAGAATCCCGAGGCTCGCGACGCCGCGGCGGTACCCCGTCAGGCCGGCGCAACCCCCGCCGGCCCTGAGGCGGCCCAGCCCGCCGACCCGATCCGCGTGCTCATCGTCGACGACCACGCGCTGTTCCGCCGCGGGCTGGAGATGGTCCTGCAGGCGGAGAGCGACATCGAGGTCATCGGCGAGGGCGGCGACGGGCACGAGGCGGTCGAGATGGCCGGCGACCTGCTGCCCGACGTCGTCCTGATGGACATCAGGATGCCCCGCCGCAGCGGCATCGAGGCGTGCACCGCGATCAAGGACGCGGCGCCCAGCGCCAAGATCGTCATGCTGACGATCAGCGACGAGGAGGAGGACCTCTTCGAGGCGATCAAGGCCGGGGCCAGCGGCTACCTGCTCAAGGAGATCTCGATCGACGAGGTGCCGCAGGCGGTCCGCGCGGTGCACGGCGGGCAGTCGCTGATCAGCCCGTCCATGGCGTCCAAGCTCATCACCGAGTTCGCCGCGCTGGCGAAGCGCAGCGAGGAGCGGACGCAGCAGGTCCCCGCGCCGCGCCTCACCGAGCGCGAGATGGAGGTGCTGCGGCTCGTCGCGCGCGGCCTCGGCAACCGGGAGATCGCCCGGGAGCTGTTCATCTCCGAGAACACGGTGAAGAACCACGTCCGCAACATCCTGGAGAAGCTGCAGCTCCACTCCCGGATGGAGGCCGTGGTGTACGCCGTCCGGGAGAAGCTGCTGGAGATCACCTGAGTCCGTCGCGACCGGCAATCCGCTTTTGTCGGTGTCGTGTCGTAGCATCGCCCACGTGATCGAGGCAGAGCTCACCGCGGACGAGGCACGACGGCTCCAGCTGCGTGCCCAGGGTTTCATCGGCGCGCGCTCGAAGGGCGGCGTCCCGGCGATGCTGGAACGGCTGGGCGCCGTCCAGCTCGACACGATCTCCGTCCTCGCCCGCTCCCACGAACTCGTCCCCTACGCCCGCCTGGGCCCAATCGGCCGAGGCACGATAGAAGCCGCCTACTGGGGCAACGGCCACCCCCCAGGCACCACAACCCCACCCACCCAACCCCCCACCCCCACCCCGCCCGGACACGCTGGCGCGCCCGCTTTGGACGGGCGCGCCGCCACCCCGGGCGGACACGCCGACGCCGCCGCCCCGGCGGGAGGCGCGGGTGCCGCCGCCTCGGCGGAGGGTGCAACTGCGCCCGCTCTTGGTGGACGCGCTGACGCCGCCACCCCTGGCGGAGGTGCTGGTGCTGGCGCTCTGGCAGGGGGCGGGGGTGCGTCTGCTTCGGATGGGCGTGTTGGTGTCGCGCCTTTGGTGGCGGGTGCTGCCGTCCAAAGTGGACTCGGTGGTGGCGCTGTTTCGGGGTCTTCTGGTGGACGGGGTGTAGGCGCGGCCAAGGGCGAGCGTGTCGGCGGCGGTGGGTTCGGGACGTTTGAGTATTGGGCGCATGCGGCTTCGTTGCTGCCGTTGGGCGACTGGCCATTGTTCGCATTTCGTCGACGGGCGTACATACAGCGGGGGTGGCGTTGGCACAAAGTGCCCGAAGGGGTCTGTGACGAGATCCGTGCCCGGTTGAGGGCGGACGGTCCGCTCACCACCAAGGAGCTCGGCGGGGCCAAGGCGAGCGCCGAATGGTGGGACTGGAGCGACCACAAGATCGGCATCGAGTGGCTGCTGGACATCGGCGAGGTCGTCTGCGTCCAGCGCGTCGGCTGGCGGCGGGTGTACGACCTGGCGGAGCGGGCCGTCCCGGCGGAGCTGCTCGCGCAAGAACTCGACGACGACGCGTGCCTGACCGCGCTCGTCGCCCGCGCCGGGCGGGCCCTCGGCGTCGGAACCAAGGCCGATCTCGCCGACTACTACCGGCTCAAGCAGGACCAGGTGGAGCGGGTCGTCGAGGCGACCGGACTGGTGCCGGTCAAGGTCGCGGGCTGGACGCAGCGGGCCTGGGCCGACCCCGACGCGCTGGCCGAACTGCCGGGCCTGCGCGGCAGGCACGCCACCACGCTGCTGTCACCGTTCGACTCGCTCGTCTGGGACAGGGCCCGCACGTCCCGCGTGTTCGGGTTCGACCACCGCCTTGAGGCGTATGTCCCGAAGGCGAAGCGCGTCCACGGCTATTTCGCGATGCCGCTCCTGGCCGGGGGCCGTCTGCTCGGACGTGTCGACCCCGCCAGGGAGGGCCGCACCCTCATCGCCCGGCAGGTTTCCATGGAGGACCGGGCGACCAGCACGCCGTCGCGGACGGAGTCGTCCGCCGCGGCCCTCGCCACGGCGCTGTGGCGGGCCGCCTCCTGGGTCGGCTGCGACGACGTCCGCGTCGAACGGTCCGATCTGCCGCGGGACGTCCTCGACTCCGCCCTGAAGAACGCCACCCCGTCCTGACCCACCCTCCCCGAGCCACCGAAACGACGAACCCCTCCAGCACGGCCCGTCGCGAGCGCCCCGGACCGGCCACGCACGCCTCGGCTTGTTGTGTTTGCTTGGTCGCTGGGGCTGGTGCCGTTGGTTTGGTGTGGCTGGGGTGGGTGTCGGGGTGTCGGGGTGTTGGGTGGGGCGTTGGTGACGCTTTGGCGTAGGGGTGATTGCTTGGAGTGACGTTCCCGGGGCGGCTTGGGGGCCTTGGGAATGGGGCTGGTTTCGGGCTTGTTGTTATGCGACGAAAGAGATGCTCCAATTCCGGGGAATTCTGATCTTCGTTCGGAACGTCAGCCGTGCGGGGTGTGCTGGGGATCGGTCGCGATGGGACGGTCCAACGCCTCGCCCTGCACCCCGCCGCGCCGCTTCGCCGTCCGCCTGCCGAACAGCGAGTAGTCGACGATCTCCGGGATGACGCGGGGCGCGTCCACCACCACGTCGGCGAACAGGTGGACGAAAGCGCTGATGACCATGCCCAGCACGACCACGCCGACGCCCACCCAGAACATGATCCACTGGGGGCCGAGGCACAGCGCGACGCCGCCGACGACGAACCCGGCGAAGATGACGGCCACGGCGAACCACGACTTCAGCGCGCCCGCGTGCGAGCCGTGCGGCTCGTGGGTCGCGTGCGAACCGTGCGACGACCGCGCGTCCGGCGATTTCTGAGATCCGCCGGAGCCGTCCCCTCCGGCCGTGCGCGGCTCTCCTGACTGCGATTCTTCGGACACAGCGCCTCCCTCCGACTGCTGTTGGGGATCCTCTCCGGCACCCGGAATGTCAAACGGGGGCCGTTGTGGATTGCGCTGTGGAGTGACCTAGACCATTCTGGGTCTCGCCTACGATGGGCATCGTACGTGTGGTGTGCGCGCCGCCTGGAGCGGTGAACCACGATCTGCAAGGAGCCTTCGAGAGTGCCGCCAGTCATCGACAAGATCCTTCGTGCGGGCGAGGGAAAGACCCTGCGCAAGCTCAAGAAGCTCGCGGATCAGGTCAACTCGATCGAGGAGGACTTCCTCGAGATGAGCGACGCCGAGTTGCGCGAGCTGACCGACAAGTACCGAGAACGGCTCGCCGACGGCGAGACTCTGGACGACCTGCTCCCCGAGGCGTTCGCGACCGCTCGCGAGGCCGCCAAGCGCGTGCTCGGGCAGCGCCACTTCGACGTCCAGATCATGGGCGGGGCCGCGCTGCATCTCGGCAACATCGCCGAGATGAAGACGGGGGAGGGCAAGACCCTCACCGCCGTCCTGCCGGCCTATCTGAACGCCCTGTCCGGCGACGGCGTCCATGTGGTCACGGTCAACGACTATCTGGCCAAACGTGACGCCGAGTGGATGGGCCGCGTCCACCAGTTCCTCGGGCTGGAGGTCGGCGTCGTCCTGGCGCAGATGACGCCCGAGGAGCGGCGCGCGGCCTACGAGGCCGACATCACGTATGGCACGAACAATGAGTTCGGCTTCGACTACCTGCGCGACAACATGGCGTGGAGCCTGGACGAGTGCGTCCAGCGCGGCCACAACTTCGCCATCGTCGACGAGGTCGACTCCATCCTGATCGACGAGGCCAGGACCCCGCTGATCATCTCGGGACCCGCCGAGCAGAACTCCAAGTGGTACGGCGAGTTCGCCAAGATCGCCCCGCGCCTGAAGCGCGCCGAGCTGGTCAGCACGGCGGGCCAGGTCGACGAGTACGGCCCGGGCGACTACGAGGTCAACGAGAAGAAGCGCACGGTCGGCATCACCGAGTCGGGCGTCGAGAAGGTCGAGGACTGGCTCGGCATCGACAACCTGTACGACTCGGTCAACACGCCCCTGGTCAGCTTCCTGAACAACGCCCTGAAGGCCAAGGAGCTCTACAAGCGCGACAAGGACTACGTCGTCATGAACGGCGAGGTCCTGATCGTGGACGAGTTCACCGGCCGAATCCTCCACGGCCGCCGCTACAACGAGGGCATGCACCAGGCCATCGAGGCCAAGGAGGGCGTGGCGATCAAGGACGAGAACCAGACGCTGGCCACGATCACCCTGCAGAACTACTTCCGCCTCTACTCGAAGCTGTCCGGGATGACCGGTACCGCCGAGACCGAGGCGGCGGAGTTCAACAAGACCTACAAGATCGGCGTCGTGCCGATCCCGACGAACAAGCCGATGATCCGCGAGGACGTCGCGGACGTCGTCTACAAGACCGAGCAGGCCAAGTTCGAGGCCGTCGTCGACGACATCGCCGAGCGGCACGAGAAGGGCCAGCCGGTCCTCGTCGGCACCACGTCCGTGGAGAAGTCCGAGAAGCTGAGCAAGATGCTCAAGCGGCGCGGCATCCCGCACCAGGTGCTGAACGCCAAGCACCACGAGCAGGAGTCGGCGATCGTCGCGGAGGCGGGCCGCAAGGGCGGCGTCACCGTCGCGACGAACATGGCCGGTCGCGGCACCGACATCATGCTCGGCGGCAACCCCGACTTCCGCGCCGACCTGGAGCTGCACCAGCGCGGGCTGTCCCCGCTGGAGACGCCCGAGGAGTACGAGGCCGCCTGGCCGGAGGCGCTGGAGAAGGCCAAGGAGGCCGTGAAGGGCGAGCACGAGGAGGTCGTCGAGATCGGCGGCCTGTACGTCCTCGCGACCGAGCGGCACGAGTCGCGGCGCATCGACAACCAGCTCCGCGGCCGCTCCGGCCGCCAGGGCGACCCGGGCGAGTCCCGGTTCTACCTGTCCCTTGAGGACGACCTGATGCGGCTGTTCAACTCCGCCCGGGTCGAAGCGATCATGAACCGGCTGAACATCCCGGACGAGCAGCCGATCGAGTCGAAGATCGTCTCGAACGCGATCAAGTCGGCGCAGAGCCAGGTCGAGCAGCAGAACTTCGAGATGCGCAAGAACGTCTTGAAGTACGACGAGGTGCTGAACCGGCAGCGCAAGGTCATCTACGCCGAGCGCCGCAAGGTGCTGGAGGGCGCCGACCTCCACGAGCAGGTCCGCAACATGATCGACGAGGTCGTCGCGGGCTACGTCGCGGGCGCCACCGGCGAGGGCTTCGCCGAGGAGTGGGACCTCGACAAGCTGTGGAAGGCGTTCAAGCAGCTCTACCCGATCTCCATCACGGTGGACGAGCTGGTCGAGGACGCCGCCGACGGCGACATCTCCGGCCTGGACGCCGAGACCCTCGCGGCGAAGATCCGCGAGGACGCGCACGCCTGCTACGACAAGCGCGAGGAGGAGCTCGGCACCGAGGTGATGCGGGAGCTGGAGCGCCGCGTCGTGCTGAACGTCCTCGACCGCAAGTGGCGCGAGCACCTCTACGAGATGGACTACCTCCAGGAGGGCATCGGCCTGCGGGCCATGGCGCAGCGCGACCCGCTGGTCGAGTACCAGCGCGAGGGCTACGACATGTTCAACGCGATGCTCGACGGCATCAAGGAGGAGTCGGTCGGCTACCTGTTCAACCTGGAGGTCCAGGTCGAGGAGCAGCCGGAGGCCCCGGTCGTCGGCGCCGCGCCCGTGTCGGTCGCGAAGTCGGCGGGCGACGTCGAGACCCTCTCGCTGGACGACGTCGAGGAGGTCGAGGAGGCCCCCGCGGAGGCCCCGGCCATCAAGGCGAAGGGGCTGGAGAAGCCGTCGCGTCCGTCGAAGCTGGAGTACTCGGCCCCGACCGTCGACGGCGAGGGCGGCGTCGAGCACCACAGCGAGGAAGTCGACGACGAGTACGCGGGCGTGAACCGCAACGACCCGTGCCCCTGCGGCTCGGGCAAGAAGTTCAAGCGCTGCCACGGCGACCCGCGCAGCCGCGCCAAGTAGCCACGTAGCACCGCTTCGACGGCGGCCTCCCGGAGAGATCCGGGAGGCCGCCGTCGTTTACTGGGCGGTCGTTTCGAGGGCGGTGCAGCGCCAGCGGCCCCGGGTGTGGTCGAGGCGCAGCGCCAGGGCGTGGACGCGTCCGGCGACGACCACGACGGCGGTCGTCTCGGCGACCGCCGGTGCGGGACGCTGCGTCCGGCACGACAGGACCCTCGGCGGGGCGACCCGTCGTCCGGTGCGGCCTGGCGCGGTCCGGTGGAGCAACTCGCGGCAGACCGCCGGGACGGCCACCAGGGAGAGCTGGTGCGCCGGACGGGTGCCCGCGAGGACCTCCACGACCACCCGTACGGCGGCGTCCGCGACGGCTCTGACCTCGGCTTCCACACCGTCCGCCGGACGGACCAGGCGCAGCCCCGGCGGCCGTGCCGGGCGCGCCTCGGGCGTCGCGGGCCGCAGCGCCAGCGCGCCCCGCGTGGCGGGCATCGGACGGTACCGGACGAATCGCACCGCAGCCTGCTTGTCCGTACGTCGCCGCATGAAAGACCTCCTGTCTCGGTTCAGTGACAGGAGTCGCGAGAGCCACGAAAAATACGTCCTGGCCGAATTAGGACTGATATCTCCGAACAGGCCGGATATCCACCACCAAAGCGATAAGCGCCCTACCCGCACGCCAAGACGACCCGGAACCGAAAGCCAACCCCAACAAACCAACCGCCGAAGGCGAAGGCGAGGGGACGGCGAGGGCAGGGCCGAGAGCAAGGGCGGGATGAAGGTGAAGGCGGGGCGAGGGCGGGGCAAGAGGTGGGGGCTTGGGGGGAAGGAGAAGGCGGCGGGACGCTGGGGCGTCCCGCCGCCTTCTTGGAGCGGGCCCCGGACGGGTGCGGGGGCGCCGGGGCCCGGGAGCGGGGCCGGTGGGCTGACCGGCCCGGGGAGGGGGCCGCCGCGGGCGCGCGGCGACCCGGGGGCCGTCAGCCGGTGGCGGCGGAGCCCTGCGGCTTGCCGCGCTTCTTGCCGCCGCCGGTCCCGCCGGTGCCGCCGCTTCCGGCGAGCTCCGGGTCGGCGGTCGGGTCGGCGATGCTCGACTCCTCGCCCTCGGGTTCGCGTCCCGGCGTCGCGAAGTTGAACTTCACGATCATGAACTTGAAGACGAAGTAGTAGATGAAGAAGTACAGGACTCCCATGCCGAGGATGAGCGGGAGCCCCTTCGTGTTGTCCTTCGAGGCGTTGAGCAGCAGGTCGATCCCGCCCGCCGAGAAGCCGAAGCCGAGCTTGGCCCCGGCGGCCTCAAGGACCGCCATCGAGATGCCGGTGAGGATGACGTGCACCCCGTACAGGACGGGCGCGACGAACATGAACGCGAACTCGATCGGCTCGGTGACGCCGGTGACGAACGCGGTCAGCGCGGCGGAGACCATGATGCCGCCGACGGCGGGACGGCGGTGCGGCGGCGCGGCCCGCCAGATGGCGAGCGCGGCGCCGGGCAGGCCGAACATCAGGACGGGGAAGTACCCGGCGAGCAGGCCGCCCGCGTGGGGGTCGCCAGCGAGGTAGCGGTTGATCTCGCCGTGGACGGTGCCGTCCGGGCCGTTGTAGGTGCCGAAGACGAACCAGATGAGCGAGTTCGGGATGTGGTGCAGGCCGAACGGGATCAGCAGCCGGTTGATGACGCCGTAGACGCCCGCGCCGAGCGCGCCCGCGCCGGTGATCCAGTCGCCGAAGTCGGTGAGCCAGCCGCCGAGCACCGGCCAGATGAAGCCGATCAGGACGCCGAGCACGAGGCCGGCGAGCGCGGTGACGATCGGGACGAACCGGCGGCCGCCGAAGAACGCCAGGTAGGTGGGCAGCTTCACGCGGTAGAAGCGCTGGTAGAGCAGCGCCGCGGTGAGGCCGATGAGGATGCCGCCGAGCACCTGGGTCGGGTTCGTGGCGCCCCAGTCGATGGTCGGCGTCGGCTTGCCGTCCTTCAGCTGCGTGATGAGGACGGTGCCCTGGAGGTCGTCGGAGTGCGAGAACATCGTCTTCGAGACGTGGTCGAAGACGAGGTACCCGACCACCGCGGCGAGGGCGGTGGAGCCGTCGGACTTCTTGGCGAAGCCGATCGCCACGCCGACCGCGAAGAGCAGGGGCAGGCTCATGAACAGCGCGTTGCCGGCGTTGCCGACGACTTCGGCGACGCGGTTCCATTCGAGGCCGTCCTTGCCGAGCATGTCGGGCTGGCCGAAGCGGAGCAGCAGTGCGGCGGCGGGCAGCACGGCGATCGGCAGCATGAGGCTGCGGCCGATCCGCTGCAGCACCGCGAGGATGCTCGACCCGCGCCGTGGCGCGGAGTCCACTGTCGTGGCGGTCATCGCGAGGTTCCTCCTCAGGGGTTACAGGAGTTCTCAGGGGTGGTCGGGGCGGAACTATTCAGGGGCCGGACTTTCAGGGGCCGGGCTATTCAGGGGTGAGACTTCTCAGAGACTGAGACTTCTCAAGGGCTGAGACTTCTCATGGACGGGGCTCTCAGGGGTGGGGATGTTCAGGGGTGGTTTCGCGGGGCTGGGTCAGGGCTGCTGCGCCGGGGGGTTCCCCAGGGCGGTGTGGATCTGGTACCGGTCCGCCCGGTAGGTCGACACGCCCAGTTCGGCGCACACGCCTCCGGTGTAGGAGCGGCGTTGCAGGTGCAGGACGGCACTGCCGCGGGGGATCAGCAGGTGCCTGGCGTCGGTCGCGTCGGCGAGACCGGCGTCGATGGTCTGGTCTCCGGCGTCGAAGACCAGCCCGTAGACCGCTTCGAGCACGCCGTAGAGCGATCGGTCGGCGAGCCGGCGGTCCAGCAGGTCGGGAGCGAGCGAGGCGAGGATGTGGGCACGTTCCAGCGCCATCGGCTCCCCGTCGGCGGTGCGCAGGCGCTCGACGACGTGGATCTCCGTCCCGGGTTCGATCTCGAAGATCCGGGCGAGCCTCGCGTCGGCCGGGACGGTCCGGCGGTCGAGGTCGATCGCGCCCGGGCGCAGCCCGCGGCTCAGCATGTCCTCGGTGAAGGAGACGAGCCGGAGCGGCATCTCGATCTTCGGTCTGGCCACGAACGTGCCCTTGCCCGGGACGCGGTACAGCCGTCCTTCTGAGACGAGCTGGTCGACGCCCTGCCGGACGGTCATCCTGGACAGTTCGTACCTGACGCACAGCTCGCGCTCCGAGGGGATCGGGGCGTCGACGGGCAGCTCGGCGCTCTCGATGAGGTCGAGGAGGATCGCGCGGAGCTGGAAGTACTTCGGGACGGGACTGTGCGGGTCGATGGTCGTCACGGGGGTTTCCTCGATGGCCGGGGGCCGGATCGACTGGATTCGCCGGGGTACGACGGGTATGTGGGCTAGACAGTAGTTCAGGGCTATTCGATTTGGTTCGTACCGGTCTAGGCCGGACTAGACCACAGGTTCAAAACCCGTGTCAATGCACGAATTCGTAACGACGGCATCACGGCGTCCGTCCGGCAAGATCGGCGAACGCGCAGGTCAGGGGCCCCGTGCGGAGGGCGTGTCCGGCTGCCGGTCCGGTGGCGCCTCGGGTGGCATGTCCTCTTCCGGCTCCCGTCCGGGCGTCGGCAGGTCGAATCTCGTGATGACGAACGTGAAGATCGCGTAGTACAGGACGAAGTACACCCCGCCGAGCGCGACGACCATCCACAGATGGCGGGTGTTGCTCTTGGTCGCGTTCAGGAGCAGGTCGACGAGCCCGGCGGAGAAACTGAATCCGAGCTGCGCGTCCGCCGCCGCGAGCAGGGCCATCGACACGCCGGTCAGCACGACGTGGATCCCGTACAGCAGCGGCGCGACGAACATGAACGAGAACTCGATCGGCTCGGTGACGCCGGTGACGAACGCGGTCAGCGCGGCGGAGAACATCAGGCCGCCGACGGTGGCGCGGCGGTGCGGCGGGGCCGTCCGCCAGATGGCGAGGGCCGCGCCGGGCAGGCCGAACATCAGCACGGGGAAGAACCCGGCGAGGAGCGTCCCGGAGTGCGGGTCGCCCGCCAGGTACCGGTTGATCTCGCCGTGGACGACGCCGTCCGGCCCCTTGTAGGAGCCGAACACGAACCAGATCAGCGAGTTCAGGATGTGGTGCAGGCCGAACGGGATCAGCAGCCGGTTGGCGACGCCGTAGACGCCCGCGCCGAGCGCGCCCGCGCCGGTGATCCAGTCGCCGAACGCGTCGATGCGCCCGCCGAGCACCGGCCAGACCAGGCCGAGGACGACGCCGAGCACCAGCGCGGCCCCGGCGCTGACGATCGGGACGAACCGCCGCCCGCCGAAGAACGCGAGCCAGGACGGCAGCTTGACCCGGTGGAACCGCTGGTAGAGCAGGGCGACCATGATCCCGACGGCGATGCCGCCGAGGACCTGGGTCGGGTTCGTCAGCCCGTAGCCGATCGTCTCCTTCAGCGAGCCGTCCTCCTGCCGGACGAGCTGGACGACCGCGCCCTTCAGCTCGGGGCTGTGCGCGAACAGCGTCTTCGAGACGCGGTCGAACACGAGGTAGGCGACGACGGCGGCGAGCGCGGTCGACCCGTCGGCCTTCTTCGCGAACCCGATGGCGACGCCGACCGCGAACAGGATCGGCAGGTTGTCCAGCAGCGCCCCGCCCGCGGCGGCGAAGACCTCGGCGATCCGGTCCACGCCGAGGCCGTCCGCGCCGAGGAGATCGGGCTGGCCGAGCCGGAGCAGGATCCCGGCGGCGGGCAGGACGGCGATCGGCAGCATGAGGCTGCGGCCGATCCGCTGCAGCACGCCGAACACGGGCGTCCCGCCGCCGCCGACGCTCGTCCGTTCCTGACGAGTTCCGGACGACATTGTCATCTCCATCCGATTCGTGGAGTATGGTGCCTACTGGTCTAGTCCGGACTAGACCAGTTAATTCGGACGTTAACGACCAGCGATCGCTGCGTCACAGAGAGTGCGCATCCATGGCATCACTTCTGATCACGGCCAACCGCATGATCATTACCCCCGCGGGCAGTTCTACCCGCGTACTCTCGCCGGGATACGTCCGCGTCGTGGACGGTGTCATCGCCGAGGCCGGGCAGGGTCCGCCGGACGAGGCGTCCGACGTCGACCTCCCGGACGGGCTGCTCGCCCCCGGACTCGTCGACCTCCAGGTCAACGGCTTCTTCGGCCACGACATGGTGGACGCCGACGAGGCCGCCTGGCACACCGTCGTCGGCCGCCTCCCCGAGACCGGCGTCACCGCGTTCCTGCCGACGTTCATCACCGCCCCGGTCGCGACGCAGGCCGCCGCGCTGCGCCGCACCCGCGACCTCCTGCCCCGGCTGCCGCTCGGTACCCGCGTCCTCGGCGTCCACCTCGAAGGCCCGTTCCTGTCGGAGAAGCGCAAGGGCGCGCACAACGCCGTCTACCTCACCGACCCCGAGCCCGAGGCGATCGCGACGCTGCTGGAGACCGGGCTCGTCAAGCTCGTGACCCTCGCCCCCGAACGGAACGGCGCCCTTTCCGCGATCCGCACCCTCACCGCCGCGGGCGTGCTGGTCAGCGTCGGGCACAGCGACGCCACCGCCGCGCGGACCGCCGAGGCCGCGGACGCGGGGGCGCGCATGGTCACCCACATCTTCAACGCCCAGTCCGGCGTCCACCACCGCGACCCGGGCGTCGCCACGCAGGCGCTCATCGACGACCGGCTGAGCCCCGGGCTCATCCTCGACCTGCACCACGTCGGGCCCGAGGCGGCCGAGCTCGTGTTCCGCGCCGCGGCCGGACGGGTCGTGCTCGTCACCGACGCGGCGGCGTCGGCCGGGATGCCCCCCGGCACCTACGAACTCGGCGGCGAGCCCATCACCATGCCCGAGCAGGGCCCGCCGCTGCGCGCCGACGGAACCATCGCCGGGTCCGGCCTCCGGCTGGACGAGGCCGTCGGCAACGCGATCGGCCTCGGGATCGGCACGGCCGCCGCGGTGGACGCGGCGACCCGGATCCCGGCCGAGCTGATCGGCCGGCCGGACCTCGGCCGCATCGCCCCGGGCGCCGCCGCGGACCTGGTCTGGCTGGGGCCGGACCACCGGGCGCGTACCACGTGGGTCAACGGGCAGAAAGTCTTCGGAGGGGGATCATGACCAGCAAGATGCGCGCCGAGATCGGCGAGCAGCCGGACGCGCTGCGCCGGACGATCGACGCGCTGCTGCCGCGCACGCCCGACATCGGGGCGCTCGCCCGGGACACGCGGCAGGTGCTGTTCATCGCGCGGGGGTCGTCCGACAACGCCGCGGTGTACGGCCGCTACCTGGTGGAGTCGCGGGCCGGACGGCTGTCCACGCTCGCCGCCCCGTCCATCGCGACGACCTACCGGCGCAGGCTCGACCTGTCCGGCGTGCTGGCCGTCGCGATCAGCCAGTCCGGCAAGACCGAGGAGATCGTCGAGACGCTCGACTGGGCGAAGGACTGCGGCGCCCGGACGGTCGCCGTCACCAACGGCGCCGGGTCCCCGCTCGCCGAGGCCGCCGAGGTCGCGCTGATCACGCTCGCGGGCGACGAGGTCGCCGTCCCCGCGACCAAGACCTACACGACGCAGCTCGCCGCGCTGTCGGTGCTGGGCCTCGGGCTCGGCGCGGACGTCGCCGCCGACGACCTGCGCCGCGCCCCCGACGAGGTCGCCCGGATGATCGAGGTGGCGGAGGCGGCCGCCGCGCTGCCGGAGATCGTCGAGGCGCTGGCGAAGGTCCCCGGCGCGGTCGTGTCCGGGCGCGGCATCGCGTTCGGCACCGCGCTGGAGCTGGCGCTGAAGATGAAGGAGGCGTGCTACCTGCACGCCATGGGCCTGTCGTACGCCGACCTGCAGCACGGCCCGATCGCCGTCGTCGACGACCAGACGCCCGCGCTGCTCGTCGCGGCGGGCTCCGGGCCGACGCTCGCCGGGACGGTCTCGCTCGCGCGCCGCGTGGAGAGCGCCGGGGCGCACGCCTACGGCCTCGGCGGCGGCGACGACCTCGCGGCCGCGTGCACGGCGGCGCTGCCCGGACCGGCACTGCCCGAATGGGTGGCGCCGCTCGGTCTCATCGTCCCCGGTCAGCTTCTTGTGGAGAACCTGGCCCGCCGACTCGGCATCGACCCAGATGTACCCCGTGGCCTCAACAAGGTCACCCAGACGGACTGAGCCGTCCAGACCCAGCGATCCCCGAGCGGCCCGCGACGCCGGGCCCGGCCCGACAGGAGAAACGACATGGACAAGGCCGAGGCGATCGTCGCCGCCCTGGGCGGCGCCGAGAACATCGTCGAGATCGAGCCGTGCGCGACGCGGCTGCGCACCGAGGTCGCCGACCCCGGCAAGGTCGACGACGCCGCGCTGAAGAAGGCGGGCGCGTTCGGCGTCATGCGCAGCGGCACCGTCGTGCAGGTCGTCGTGGGCCCTGAGGCCGACACCATCTCCAGCGACATCGAGGACATCCTCGACTGACCCCGTCCCACCGAGCCACTCCCATCGACCCAAAGGACCCCCTGATGACCCGAGTACTGTCACCGGTCTCCGGCCGGGTCGTCGGCCTGGCCGGCGTCCCCGACCCGGTGTTCGCCCAGGCCATGGTGGGCCCGGGCACGGCGGTCGACCCCGAGCGCGGCCCGGGCCAGGCGATCGCGCCGGTCACCGGAAAGATCGTCAAGCTGCACCCGCACGCCTACGTCGTCGTGGACCGGGAGGGCCACGGGGTGCTCGTCCACCTCGGCATCGACACCGTCAAGCTGAAGGGGGAGGGCTTCGACCTCCTCGTCGGCGAGGGCGACGAGGTCGTGTCCGGGCAGCCGGTCGTCGGCTGGAACCCGGCCGTGATCGAGGCGGGCGGGCGCTCGCCGGTCTGCGCGGTCGTCGCCCTGGACGCGGGCGCCGACGCCCTCTCCGACGTGGTGGAGTCGGGCGAGGTGACGAAGGGGGCCGAGCTGTTCACATGGAGCTGATCGGATGGCGGTGATCGACCTGGACGCCGCCGTGTTCGACCTCGACGGCACCCTCATCGACACCGAGCCGCGCAACCGGGTGATGTGGTCGCGGCTGTTCGACGCGCACGGCGCCCCCTACGACGACGCGGTGATCGCGTCGTTCGCCGGGCGCCGCGGGCGCGAGGTGCTCCAGGAGCTGGCGCACCTGTTCCCCGGCCGGACGGTCGAGGAGCTGTTCGAGCAGGCGCTGTCCTTCGGGACGCTGCCCGGCCTGCCCGCCGCCGCGCCCGTGCCCGGCGCCGTCGGCCTCGTCCGGTCGCTGGCCGGGGCCGGGGTGCCGCTCGCGGTGGTGACGTCCGGGCAGCGCGCCTACGCCGAGGACCTGCTGGCCGAGCTGGGCGTCCGCCACCTGCTCGACGTCGTCGTGACGGCGGGCGACGTCGCCACCGGCAAGCCCCACCCGGAGGGCTACCTGGCCGCCGCGCGGGACCTCGGCGTCCCGCCGGCGGCGGCGGTCGGGTTCGAGGACGCCCCGGCGGGCGTCGCGGCCGTGAAGTCCGCGGGCATGACCTGCGTGGGCGTCGGCACCACGCAGCCCCCGGACGCGCTGGCCGGGGCCGACCACGTGGTCGCCGACCTGAACGAGGTGGACGTCGTGCCGGGCCCCGCGCTGCGGGTGCGCGGCCCGCGTCCCCGTGAACACCAGAGTTGACCCGTGAACACCAGAGTTGACCAGGGACAAGCTGAGAGGGAGTGTGCCGTGACCGAGCGCAAGGTCAAGATCGAGTCGAGGGTGGGGCTGCACGCGCGGCCGGCCGCGCTGTTCGTCCAGACGGCGGCCAAGGCCCCGATGGAGGTGACCGTGGCCAAGCACGGCGGCGCCCCGGTGAACGCCAAGAGCATCCTCGCCGTGCTGGGGCTGGACGCCCGGCACGGGGAGGAGGTCGTGCTGTCCGCCGAGGGCGCGGGCGCCGACGAGCTGCTCGACGACCTGGAGCGGCTGCTCGCCACGCCGGAGCCCGAGGGGGCCTGACGTGGGTTCGTCGCAGGACGGGAAGCCGTCGCAGGCCGGGGCTCCGCTGCGGGGCGCCGGGGTCAGCCCCGGCGTCGGCGTCGGGCCGGTGCGGACCATCGCCGGGGCCGTCCCGGAGCCGCCCGCCGGGGCGCGGCACGGCGGGGACGCCGCCGCCGAGCGCGCCGTCGCGGCGGCCGCGCTGGAGGCGGTCGCCGCCGACCTTGAGGACCGCGGCGACCGCGCCGCGGCGGTGGGCAACACCGACGGCCGCGACGTGCTGAACGCGCAGGCCCTGATGGCCCGCGACCCCGGCCTCGCCGAGGGCGTCGCCGCCCGGATCGAGGAGGGCGCCGCCGCTCCCCGCGCCGTCTTCGAGGCGTTCGGCGTCTACCGGGAGATGCTGGCCGGGGCGGGCGAGTACATGGCCGCCCGGGTCACCGACCTGGACGACATCCGGGACCGGGCGATCGCCCGGCTGCTCGGCCTGCCGATGCCCGGCGTGCCCGCCTCCGACGAACCGTTCGTGCTGGTCGCCCGCGACCTCGCTCCCGCGGACACGGCCGTCCTCGACCCCGCGCGGGTCGTCGCGTTCGTGACCGAGGAGGGCGGGCCGACCAGCCACACCGCGATCCTCGCCCGGACGATGGGCGTGCCCGCCGTGGTCGCGCTGCCGGGCGCGACGTCCCTCGCCGACGGGACCCGCGTCCTCGTCGACGGCAGCGCCGGGACGGTCGTCGCGGACCCGTCCGACGCCGAGGTCGCGGCGGCCCGCGCCGCCGTGGCCGCCCGCGCGGCCGCGCTCGCGGACTCGTCCGGGCCCGGCGCCACCAAGGACGGCCACGCGGTGCCGCTGCTCGCCAACATCGGCGGCCCGAAGGACGTCGAGGCGGCGCTGGAGCACGGCGCCGAGGGCGTCGGCCTGTACCGCACCGAGTTCCTCTTCCTCGACCGCTCGACGCCGCCGGGCGCGGACGAGCAGGAGGACGCCTACCGGCGGGTCCTGGAGGCGTTCCCGGACGGCCGCGTCGTCGTCCGCACCCTGGACGCCGGCGCCGACAAGCCGCTCGCCTTCCTGCCGCCGCCCGCCGAGGAGCCCAACCCGGCGCTCGGCGAGCGCGGCCTGCGGATGACCCGGCTGCACCCCGAGGTGCTCTCCGCGCAGCTCGCGGCGCTCGCCCGCGCGGCGTCCGGGCTGCCGGCGAAGCTCCAGGTCATGGCGCCGATGGTGGCGGACGCCGACGAGGCCGCCTACTTCGCCGGGGTCTGCCGGGACGCGGGCATCGAGCACCCCGGCGTCATGATCGAGATCCCGGCGGCGGCGCTGCGCGCCCGCGACCTCGCGGCGGAGGTCGAGTTCTTCAGCATCGGGACGAACGACCTCACCCAGTACGCGTGCGCGGCGGACCGGCAGGTCGGCGCCCTCGCCGGCCTCCAGGACCCGTGGCAGCCCGCCGTCCTCGACCTGGTCGCGCCCGCGGCCGGGGCGGGCGTCCCGTGCGGCGTCTGCGGCGAGGCGGCCGGGGACCCGGCGCTCGCCTGCGTCCTGGTCGGGCTCGGGGTGACGTCGCTGTCGATGAGCGCGCCGTCGCTGCCGCTGGTGCGGGCCGCGCTCGCCCGGCACACGCTGGACGAGTGCCGCCGGGCCGCGTCCGCCGCCCGCGCGGCCCGCACCGCCGCCGCGGCCCACGAGGCCGCCCGCGCCCACCTGCCGTACCTCGCCGACCTGGGCATCTGACCCTGTTCGTCAGGGGGCCAGTCGCCAGTAGGGGCCGGTCTTGCGGAGGGTGAAGGAGGCCGCGAGGAGGCCGCCGGGGCGGGCGGGCTCGCCCGCCCACTCCAGCTGCTCGAAGCGGACGGTGTACTCGCCGTCCGCCGGGCCGTCCTCGCAGGCCGGGACGGTCACGCCGCGCAGCGCCGCCACGTCCCGCGGGCGCAGCCTCGCGCGCGCCCGCAGGAACCCGGCGCGGCAGCCGCCCGCCCGGCCGAACGCGGCCCGCTCGAACTCGGGCGTCAGGTAGGCGCAGGCCCGGACGTTCCCCGCCGCGACGCCGCGCAGGTACTTGTAGAGCGCCAGCCGCGCGGGGAAGCTGTCCGCGGCGGCCTCCGTGGTGGTCTCCGCGGTGGCGCCGTCGACCAGCCGGGAGTCGCCGGGCTCGGGGGTGAGCGGCGGCATCGACAGGTCCGGCTCGCCGCCGCACGCGGTGGACGCCGCGAACAGGGACACGACCGCGAAGAGCGCGCGGACACGCACGGGAACCTCCTGGGGGCCGAAGGCGCGCCGATCCTCCCAGGAGACGGGCGCCCCCGTCCACACGGTCCGGCGCTACCCGTAGGCGAGGCCGTGGCCCGCCCGGCGCCCGCCCGCCGGGACGGGCAGCCTCCCGGTCGGCTTCACCGCGCCGCTCAGCACCCCGGCGAGCGCCCCGACCGACACGGCGCCGGACGAGTACGTCGCGAGCGCCGCCCGCGCGCCGCCCGCGGCGTCGAGGTCGTAGGGGCGTCCGAGCGCGGCGACCACGACCGGCTTGTACCCGGCGGCCCGGATCCGCGCGGCGGTCGCCGCCCCCGCGTTCTCCGTGGTCAGCACGATGACGTCGGCGGAACCGGCGGCGGTGACCGCGACGCCGCGGCGGCGCAGCGCGGTGCTGAGCGCCGCGCTCGCGGGCCCGGCCACCGCCACCTTCCGGCCCTTGAGCGGCAGCAGGCCCCGGTCGTTGCGGACCAGCGTCACCGCCCGCTCGGCGACCCGCCGCGCGGCGGCGCGGTGCGCGGGCGTCCCGATCGCGGCGGCGGCCTTCGCCGGGTCGGCGGCCGTGCCCTGGAACAGCCCGCGCCGCTGCTTGAGCCTCAGGATCCGCGTCACCGACTCGTCCAGCCGCCGCCGCGAGATCTTCCCGGACCGGACGGCGGCCACCACCGCCCGGTAGGCGCGCGGCAGGCTCGGCGGCATCAGCACCTGGTCGGCGCCCGCGAGGATCGCCCGCACCGGCACGGCCGCGTCGCCGTACTTCTGCCGGACGCCCGCCATCTCCAGCGAGTCGGTGGTGATCACGCCCTGGTAGCCGAGGGTGCCGCGCAGCAGCCCGGTCAGCACGGTCTTCGACAGCGTGGACGGGTCGCCCGACCGGTCCAGCCTCGGCACCACGATGTGCGCCGTCATGATCATGTCGGCCCCGGCGGCGACCGCCGCCTGGAACGGGGGCGCGTCGAGCCGCTCCCACGTCCGCCGCGAATGCGTGATCACCGGCAGCCCGGTGTGGCTGTCGGTCGCCGTGTCGCCGTGCCCCGGGAAGTGCTTCGGGCTGACCGCGACCCCGGCGTCCTGGTAGCCCTGGATCGCGCCGGTCACCATCTTCGACGCGAGCGCCGGGTCGGCGCCGAACGAGCGCAGCCCGATCACCGGGTTGCGCGGGTTCACGTTGACGTCGGCGTCCGGGGCGTAGTCGAGGTTGATCCCGACCGCGCGCAGCTCGGCGCCGGTGACCCGGGCGGCGGCGCGGGCGTCCGCCGGGTCGCCGGTCGCGCCGAGCGCCATGTTGCCGGGGAAGCGGGTGATGAACGGGGTGCGGGACACGATGCCCTGCTCCTCGTCCACGCCGAGCAGCAGCGGGACCTTCGACGCCTTCTGCAGCGCGTTCGACTGCGCCGCCGTCCGGGCCGGGGACGAGAAGTTCTCCGGGAAGTAGATCAGCCCGCCGACGCGGTACTTCCTGATCTTGGCGAGGCCGTCGGCGCGGCTGGAGAAGCGTGTCACGAACAGCTGGCCGACCTTGTCGGCGACCGACATCCTCGCGACGTGGCCGGGGATCCAGGCGTCCGGCGCGGGGGTGGGCCGTCCCGCCGGACCGGGCGATCCGGAGCGGCCCGCCGCCGGGCGGTCGCCGCCGTCGCCGCCACCGCCGCACCCCGCGGCCAGCGCCAATGCGAGGACCGCGGCCGCTACGGGACGTGAAGCGCGCACCCGGTCAACGCTACGGCATCACCGGGCGCGGCCGTCACCGTGGTCACAGCGAGATCACGATGGACCCCAGGATCGCCGTCTCGCGGATCGGGTGGGGTCCATCGCGATGACCCCGGACGGCCTCGATGCCGTCTGCCAGGGATCGGCCGGGCCGGTCGGCGGCCGGGCCGGGCGCCGGGCGGAGCGCTGTCGGCTCAGCCGGGCAGGGGGTGGCCGAGGCGGCGCAGCGCCATCCCGGCCGCGCCGACGGCGCCGTCGCCCGCGCAGCGCGGCGCCGCGGCGAAGCGGTCGCGCAGCCCGGTCCGGACGGCCTCGGCGACGGGTCCCTCGCGCAGCACCGAGCCGTGCATCACGACCGGCGCGCGGGGATCGGACAGGGCCGGGCGCACCGCGTCCACGTCGCGGAGCAGCCACTGCGCGGCCTCATCGGTGATGCGCCGCGCCACCGGATCACCGGCGGCCGCGGCGGCGGCGACCACCGGGCCGAGCCGCCCGAGGGCCGCGGGCGGACGGCCGTACACCTCCTTGATGATCGCCTGGGCGAGCCGGGGATTGGGCGGCGCGCCGGGCATCTCCGGATGCCCGCGCGCGCCGGACGGGCCGTTGCCGTGGCCGCCGCCGGGCGGCTGGCACGGCCCGTTCCCGGATGGGGGACTGGGCGGATCGGAGAGCAGCACGGCGGTTCCCGTGCCGCCTGGTGCGGGGGTGCCTGCTCCGGAGGCGAGCGCGCCGGGCCCGGACAGGACCGAAGCGCCTTGTGACGACGAAGGGGCGCCGGCCAAGGCCAGCGCCCGCGGAGAAGGACGAGGTCTTCGCCGTTCTCCGTCGATCTCCGCCACCACCGTGGCGCCGAGCAGCGCCCGCGGGACCGAGTCGGTGAGCAGCGTCGGGGAGCCGCGGCCGTCGTAGGCGGCGAGCGCCGCGCGGACGGCCTCCTTCCCGAGCCACACCGCCGAACCCTCGTCCCCGACCAGCCAGCCGTAGCCGTCCGCGCGCTGCACGATCGCGCCGTCGTTGATGACCGCCGCGCCGGCGCCCGTGCCGGAGAACACCACGATGCCCTTGGGCTCGGGTGTCCCGGCGGCGAACGCCACCGCGATATCGGTCACCACCGCGGGCGAGCCGCGCAGGCCGACGGCCTGCCACGCCTGCCGCGCCGCCGCGACGGCCGCGGGCCGTCCGGCGGAGCCGGCGCCGGCGATGCCGAACACGCCGGTGAGGATGTGGGTTCGGTCCAGGTCCCCGAGTGCTTCCCGCAGGGCCGTGGTCAGGGCCCCGGCGGTGTCGCCTCCAGAGTTGGGGTTGGCCCCGGGGCCGGTGCCGGAACCGGCCAGAGCACCCCCCAGCGTCAGTACTACGCAGCGGGTCTTCGTGCCACCCGCGTCGATACCGACCACGTAAGGACCGGCCAAATGGGTCAACACATGGCGACCGTAGCCTTTTCTACCGTTGACGTGACATCTCGCGCGTAAGAAAATTTCCGCCATGAGGAAACCGATCGGCTCCGAGCGGAGCCCTGAGCAGGGCGCCGAGCGGGGGATCACGGGGGAGCCCGGTGCGCCACGAGAGGAGGCGGCGTCGCACGTGCAGACAAACGACAGGGACAGGGACTCGACGCCGCTGAGCACCGTGGTGCGGGTCCGCTCGCTGCTGCCCTCGCTGCCCCCCGCCGAGCGACGCGTCGCTCAACGTGTCATCGACGATCCCGAGGGGGTCGCCAACTCCACCATCACCGAACTCGCCCAGACTTGCGGCACGTCCGAAACCACGGTCATCAGGTTCTGCCGGGCGATCGGGTTTCACGGCTACCCGGAACTGCGGCTGACCCTCGCGACCGAGGCGGGCCGCGCGCAGAGCGCCGCCGGCGGGCGGGTCATCGGCAGCGACATCAGCCCGGACGACTCGCTTGAGCAGATCGTCGAGAAGGTGACCTTCGCCGACGCCCGCGCCGTCGAGGAGACCGCCTCGCAGCTCGACATCAAGATGCTCGAACAGGTCGTGGACGCGGTCGTCGCCGCCGACCGGGTCGACGTCTACGGGGTCGGCGCCAGCGCGTTCGTCGCGGCCGACTTCCAGCAGAAGCTGCACCGGATCGGCCGCGTCTGCTCGGCCTGGGCCGACGCGCACATCATGCTGACCAGCGCCGCCGTCCTGAAGCCGGGGGACGTCGCGATCGGCATCTCGCACACCGGCGCGACGGTCGAGACGATCGACGCGCTGGAGGTCGCGAAGAGCAGGGGCGCGAAGACCGTCGCGCTCACCAACTTCCCGAAGTCCCCGATCGCGGAGGTGTCCGACCTGATCCTGACCACGGCGGCGCGGGAGACGACCTTCCGCTCCGGCGCCACCGCCAGCCGGCTGGCGCAGCTCACGGTGGTCGACTGCGTCTTCGTCGGAGTGGCGCAGCGCACCTACGGGCCGACCCGCAAGGCCCTGGAAGCCACATTCGAGGCGGTCCGCGGCCGGACCGTGCGACCCGACCGGAGGCGTCGGTGATCGACTGCGAGCTCCCCACCGAGGGCCGGAACCCCCGGACCCTCGACGTCGACACGCTGCCGACCCTGGAGGTGCTGCGCCTGATCAACTCCGAGGACGCGACGGTGCCGATGGCGGTGGCCGCCGTCCTGCCGGAGGTCGCCCGGCTGGTCGACATCGCCGTGGACTCGCTGCGCTCCGGCGGGCGGGTGCACTACTTCGGGGCCGGGACGTCCGGCCGGCTGGCCGTGATCGACGCGGCCGAGCTGCCCCCGACGTTCGGCATCTGGGGCCGCGTCGTGGCGCACCACGCGGGCGGGCCCGGCGCCCTGTCCCAGGCGATCTCCGACGTCGAGGACGACGTCGAGCTCGGCCGCCGGGACGCGCGCGACGTCCAGTCAGGGGACGTCGCCGTCGGGATCGCGGCGAGCGGCCGCACCCCGTACGTGGTGGGCGCGCTGCGCGCCGCCACCGCGCTCGGCGCCCGCACCGCACTGATCAGCTGCAACCCGCACACCCCCTACGGCGACGAGGTGGAGGTCCACATCGGGCTCGCCACCGGACCCGAGGTGATCACCGGGTCCACCCGGATGAAGGCGGGCACGGCGACCAAGCTCGTGCTGAATTCCTTCTCCACCACATTGATGATCAGGATGGGCCGGACCTACTCCAACCTGATGGTCAGCGTCAACGCGCTGAACTCCAAGCTGCGCGCCCGGCTGGTGCGCATCCTCACCGAGGCGACCGGGATGGACGCCCGGACCTGCGAGAACGCCCTGACCGAGGCGGGCGGCAACACGCGGGTCGCGCTGGTGTCGCTGCTCGGCGAGGTCCCCGCCGCGCGCGCGACGGTGGTGCTGGAGGAGACCGACGGCGGCGTCCGCGAGGCGCTGCAGCGGCTCAGGTCGGCGTGAGCGAACCCCGGTGGAGAGCGCACCGGAACGGACGGCCCGGCGAGGGAGACGCCGGCCGCTAGGAACCCTCCGTGATCATGCGATCGTCCCCGCACCGGTCGCATGATCACGGGCCCCGGGCCCCGCGCCGCGGGCCGGGACAGAACGTGGTTCGGTGAATCGCCCGGAATCGCCTACGATCTGGGACGTGTCCGACGAACGACCGGTCAAGGCCGTGATCACCGACTGGGGCGGCGTGCTGACGTCCCCCCTCAACGACGCCATCGACGTTTGGCTCGCCGCCGAGCGCATCGACGTGGAGCGCTACAAGGACGTCATGCGCGCCTGGGTCAAGCAGGCGTACGACGGCGGCGGCGTCAACCCCATCCACGGCCTGGAGGACGGCTCGCTCCCCGTCGCGGAGTTCGAGGCGCTCCTCGCCGCCGAGCTGCGCACCGTCGAGGGCGACCCGGTCGAGGCGGCGGGCCTGATCGCGCGGATGTTCGGCGCGTTCGCGCCCGTCCACCCGATGTACGACGCGCTCCGCGCGGCCCGTGCGGCCGGTGCCCGCACCGCGCTGCTGTCCAACTCGTGGGGCAACGACTACCCGCACGACCTGTTCGCGGACCTCTTCGACGCCGTCGTGATCTCCTCCGAGGTCGGGCTCCGCAAGCCCGACGAGCGCATCTTCCGGCACGCGCTCGACCTCCTCGGGCTGGACGCCGCCGACTGCGTCTTCATCGACGACATCGAGCACAACGTCCGCGCGGCGGAGGCGCTCGGCATCCGGGGCGTCCACCACACCGCGCCGGACGCCACGATCGCCGAACTGCGGAGCCTGCGCGTCCTGCCGTGACGGTCTGGCAGACTGGCTGACCTCATGCGCGTCTACCTGCCGTCCACGCTCACGCTCCTCGCCGCCGCCCACGCCGCGCGGGAGGTCGGCCCCGCCCCGCTCGCCGCGCACGCGGTCACGCCCGCGCTGCGCGAGTGGTACGTCGGCGGCGACCTGGAGGAGCTGGAGTACGCGGCCATGTCCGCCGCCGCCCGCGCCTCGCTGCGGCTGCTCGCCGCCGACCCGGCCGCGCCGCGCCGCCGCGTGGTCCTCGCCGCCGAGATCGCCGACGACCTGGTCCGCCGGACGCCCGGCGACGCCCGGCTCGCCGACGACGACCGCGCCCTGGTCGAGGTCACCGCGGTGATCCCCTGGCAGCGGATCGCGTCCGGGCACGTCGACGACGAGGACGCCGCCCCCGACGTCGCCGCGGCCGTCGAGGCCCTCCCGGCCGCCGACGCGGGCGACGACGACGCCCGGTTCACGGTCGACGGCGCCGAGGGCCACGACCTCCTCTGGTACGCCACCCAGGAACTCCCGCACCTCCTCGACTGACCGCCCCGCGATTCGCCGCCCGGGCGGTATGGCCGGACGTGGGCGGGTAGGGCCTGCGACAACGCCGTCGTATTCGCAGTGTCGTCTTCGCAGGGGGCCGTCAGATGGACGCCGTCACCACCGTCCCGGAGCCGGTGAACGAGCCGGTGCGCGGCTACGCGCCCGGCAGCGGCGAGCGCGCCGCGCTGGAGGCGCGGATCAAGGAGCTCGCGGGCGCGCAGACCGAGCTGACCATGACGATCGGCGGGGAGCGGCGCATGGGCGCGGGCACGCCGGTCGACGTGGTCGAGCCGCACAACCGCCGCCACGTCCTCGGCCGGATGGGCAACGCGAGCGAGGCCGACGTGATCGAGGCGATCGCGGCGGCCCGGGAGGCGGCGCCCGGCTGGCGCGCCATGTCCTTCGCCGACCGCGCCGCGATCTTCCTGCGCGCCGCCGACCTGCTCGCCGGGCCGTGGCGGCCGACGCTGAACGCCGCGACGATCCTCGGGCAGTCCAAGTCGGTGCAGCAGTCCGAGATAGACGCGGCCTGCGAGCTGATCGACTTCTGGCGGTTCAACGTCCGGTACGCGCAGCGGATCCACGAGATCCAGCCGCTGTCGTCGCCGGGCGTGTGGAACCGGCTGGAGTACCGGCCGCTGGAGGGGTTCGTCCTCGCGATCACCCCGTTCAACTTCAGCGCGATCGCCGGGAACCTGCCGACCTCGCCCGCGATCATGGGCAACGTCGTGGTGTGGAAGCCGTCCCCGACGCAGCAGCTCGCCGCGCACTTCACGATGCGGGTGCTGGAGGCCGCCGGGCTCCCGCCCGGCGTGATCAACCTCGTCACCGGGGACGGCCAGGCCGTCTCCAGCGTCGCGCTGCGCCACCCCGACCTCGCCGGGCTGCACTTCACCGGCTCCGCCGCCACCTTCCAGAACCTCTGGCGGACGATCGGCGAGAACATCTCCGCCTACCGGGGGTACCCGCGGGTCGTCGGCGAGACCGGCGGCAAGGACTTCGTCGTCGCGCACCCGTCCGCCGACCCGGCCGTGCTGAAGACCGCCCTGGTCCGGGGAGCGTTCGAGTACCAGGGGCAGAAGTGCTCCGCCGCGTCCCGCGCCTACGTCCCGCGCTCGGTCTGGGACGGCGTGCGCGACGACTTCCTCGCCGAGACCGAGGCCCTGACCATGGGCAACGTCGCCGAGGACCTGTCGCTGTTCATGGGCGCGGTGATCGACGACCGCGCGTTCGCCAAGCACAAGCGGGCGATCGAGCGGGCCCGCGTCACCACGTCCATCCAGATCCTGGTGGGCGGCACGCTGGACGATTCGGACGGCTACTTCGTCCGGCCCACGGTGCTGGAGGCGTCCGACCCGACCGACGAGGTCTTCACCGACGAGTACTTCGGGCCGATCCTCGCCGTGCACGTCTACGACGACGGCGACTACGAGAGCGTCCTGCACCAGATGGAGGGCGTCTCGGAGTACGGGCTGACCGGCTCGATCATCGCCGAGGACCGGGACGTGATCACCGCCGCCACCGAGACCCTCCGGTTCGCCGCCGGGAACTTCTACATCAACGACAAGCCGACCGGGTCGATCGTCGGGCAGCAGCCGTTCGGCGGCGCCCGCGCGTCCGGCACCAACGACAAGGCGGGCTCGGTCTTCAACCTCACCCGCTGGACGAGCGTCCGCTCCATCAAGGAGACGTTCGTCCCGCCGACCGACTACCGCTACCCCCACATGGGCTAGCGCGTAGCGCCCCGGTTGCGCGCGGCGCGTGGGAAGGCCGACGATAAGGTCGCCCCATCCACGCTCAACTAGCCGCGCATGGGAACGGGATGTCGACGCTGAACCGTCTGGTGCTGTGGAACATCGATCAGACCCTGGTCGACGTCGGGCGGGTCACCCGGGACGCCTACGCCGAGGCGTTCCAGCGGACCATCGGACGGCCGCTCGTCCGCCTCGCGCCCACCCCCGGCCGCACCGAGTCCGAGATCATCTTCGAGACCCTCGCGTTCAACGACGTCGTCACCACCGACGACCACCTGCCCGCCTTCTTCACCGCGCTGGCCGAGGCGTTCGCGAGCCGCCGCGCCGACCTGCGCACGCACGGCCGCGTCCTCGCGGGCGCGCGCGAGGCCGTCGAGGCGCTCGCGCACGTGCCCGGCGTCGTCCAGTCGGTGCTGACCGGATCGATGCAGCCGAACGCCGTCCTGAAGGTGACCGAGCTGGGCCTCGCGCCCCGGCTCGACCTGGACGCGGGCGGCTACGAGAACGGCGTCTACAGCAAGGCCGCCCTCCTCGAACTCGCCCGGACCCGCGCCGCCGAGCGGCACGGCGCCCGCTACCCCGAGTCGGCGACCGTCTACATCGCCGACTCGCCCCGCGACGTCCAGGCCGCGCGCATCGCGGGCTCGCCGATCATCGCGGTCGCCACCGGCAGCGCCACCGAGGCCGAGCTGCGCGCGGCGGGCGCGGACCGCGTCGTCGCGACCCTCGCCGACACGAACGCCGTGGTCGGCGCGGTCGCCGAGCTGACCCGCATCTGACCCCCCGCCGAGGCCGTGAGCTGCGGGTCGGGTAGGTTGCGCGGGATGCGGGGCGGGCCCGATATTGGGATGGCCGCGCGGCGCCGCGCGGCGGGGAGGGAGTGAGATGTCCCGTGAGGTCAGCGAGGGCTCGACGCTGTGGGAGCCGTCCGAAGAGGTCGTCTCCAACGCGCGGGTGACCCACTTCGTCCACTGGCTGTGGGACCGGGGCGTCCTCACCGAGTCCTACGACGACCTGTGGCGCTGGTCGGTCACGGAGGTCGACGCGTTCTGGGACGCGATCTGGTCGTACTTCCAGGTCGTCGGCGAGCGGGGCGACGGCCCCGTCCGGACGGGCGGCCCCATGCCGGTCGACGGCCTGAAGTGGTTCCCCGGCGCCACGCTCAACTACGCGGCGAACGCGCTGCGCCGCGCCGAGGAGGCGCCGGACGAGACGGCCGTGGTCTTCCGCTCCGAGGCGGGCGGGCACCGCGTCATCTCGCACCGGGAGCTGGCGCTGCACGTGGCGGAGGTCCGCGCGGGCCTGGTCGAGCTGGGCGTCGGCAAGGGCGACCGGGTCGCCGCCTACGTCCCGAACATCCCCGAGGCGCTGATCTGCTTCCTCGCCACCGCGTCGCTCGGCGCGATCTGGTCGTCGTGCTCCCCCGACTTCGGCTCCTCCTCGGTGATCGACCGGTTCGCGCAGATCGAGCCCAAGGTGCTCATCGCCGTGGACGGCTACGCCTACAACGGCAAGCGGTTCGACCGCAGCGGCGTCGTCGCCGAGATCGAGGCCGCGCTGCCGACCCTCGCCGCCACCGTCCTGATCCCCTACCTCGACCCGGCCGCCACCCCGGACGGCCTGCGGGTCGGCATGCACTACGGCGACCTGCCCCGTCCCGGGCACGACACCCTTGAGTTCGAGGCCGTCCCGTTCGACCATCCCCTGTGGGTCGTCTACTCGTCCGGCACGACGGGCTTGCCCAAGCCGCTCGTGCACGGGCACGGCGGGGTCGTCCTTGAGCACCTCAAGGCACTGTCCTTCCACCAGGACCTCGGGCCAGAGGACGTCTTCTTCTGGTACACCACGACCGGCTGGATGATGTGGAACTACCTCATCGGCGGTCTCCTGGTGGGTTCGACCGTCGTCATGTACGACGGCGCCCCCGTCGAGCTGTGGAAGCTCGCCGCCGAGAGCGGCGTCACCTACATGGGGGTCGGCGCGCCGTACATCATGGCGTCCGCCAAGGAGGGACGGCGCCCGGGCGAGGAACACGACCTGTCGGGGCTGCGCGGCATCGGCTCGACCGGGTCACCGCTCCCGCCCGAGGGGTTCGCGTGGGTGTACGACGCGGTCGGCGGCGACCTGCTGCTCGGCTCGTTCTCCGGCGGCACCGACCTGTGCACCGGGTTCGTCGGCCCGTCGCCGCTGCTGCCGCTGCGCGCGGGCGTCATCCAGTGCCGCGGCCTCGGCGCGAAGGTGGAGGCGTTCGGCGACGACGGCAAGCCCGTCGTGGACGAGGTCGGCGAACTGGTCATCACCGAGCCCATGCCGTCCATGCCGGTCTTCTTCTGGAACGACGAGAACGGCGAGCGCTACCGCGAGTCCTATTTCGACATGTTCCCGGACACCTGGCGGCACGGCGACTGGCTGAAGATCCTCCCGGACGGCGGCTGCGTCATCTACGGGCGGTCCGACTCCACCCTGAACAGGGGCGGCGTCCGGATGGGGACGTCCGACTTCTACCGCGTCGTCGAGGCGTTCGACGAGATCGCCGACAGCCTCGTGATCGACACCGGACGGCTCGGCCGGGAGGGCAGGCTGCTGCTGTACGTCCAGCTCGCCGAGGGCGCGTCGCTCGGCGACGAGCTGCTCGGACGGCTCAAGCGCGAGCTGCGGACGGCGCTGTCGCCGCGGCACGTCCCGGACGAGATCCACGCCGTCCCCGGCATCCCGCGCACCCTGTCGGGCAAGAAGCTGGAGGTCCCCGTCCGCAAGATCCTCCAGGGCACCCCGGTGGACAAGGCGGCCAACCGCGACTCCATGGCCAACCCGGAAGTCCTCGAACACTTCACCCCCTAGTCGGATTCTGCCCGCATTAAGGTTGTCCTCCGGCCATACGTGGCCGAGGGGACGCGGTGCTCCAGAACACACCGTAAGGTCGCATGACCGGGTGAACTTCACGCGGGCCTCAGGCGTCTCACAGTCGGAGGGGTGATCCGGGCCGAGGGGGCATCACGCGGCCCGTCGATCGAGGAGAGGGACGGTTCCACGCATGGAGGTTGGGGCGCTGCGGTCCGGTGACCCGGATCGGCTGGGGAGGTACGCCCTGATCGGCCGGGTGGGCGAAGGCGGCCAGGGCACCGTCTTCCTCGGCACGGACGACGACGGCAGGCAGGTCGCGGTCAAGCTGCTGCACGCCGAGCTGACGTCCGACGACAAGGCCAGGGCGCGGTTCCTGCGCGAGCTGGAGGTCGCCAAGCAGGTCGCGCCGTTCTGCACCGCGCAGGTGATCGACGCCGACGCGACCGGCGAGCGGCCCTACATCGTCAGCGAGTACGTGCGCGGGCCGTCGCTGAACCAGCAGGTCCTGGAGCACGGCCCGCTGGACGGCGCGGCCCTCGACCGGCTCGCCGTCGGCACCGCGACCGCGCTCGCCGCGATCCACCAGGCGAAGATCGTCCACCGCGACTTCAAGCCGCACAACGTGCTGATCGGCCCGGACGGCCCGCGCGTCATCGACTTCGGCGTCGCCCGCGCGATCAGCGCCGGGACGACGCTCACCAGCCGGGTGATCGGCACGCCGTCCTACATGGCGCCCGAGCAGATCGGCGGCGACGAGGTCGGCACGCCCGCCGACGTGTTCTGCTGGGCGGCGACCCTCGTGTTCGCCGCCACCGGCGAGCCCCCGTTCGGCCAGGACACGATCCCCGCCGTGATCAACCGCATCCTGAACGAGGAGCCCGACCTCGGCGACCTCGGCGGCGCGCTGCGCGAGCTGGTGCTCGACTGCCTGGAGAAGGACCCGGCCGACCGGCCCGGCGCCCGGCAGGTGCTGATGCGGCTGCTCGGCCACGACGACGCCTCGCTGCACGGGCCGCGGCGGCGCGACGCCCGCCCCGCCGACGACACCGACGAGAACGCGATGCTGGCCGCGGGCTCGGTCCGCGCCGCCGAGGCCGTCACCGGCGACGTCTTCGACCCCGACCCGGTGTTCGGCGACGACCCCGTCTTCGACGACGACGCCGCCTACGACGACGAGCCCGTCTTCAACGACCCGGAGGCGTCCCCGGCCGCGGCGGCGTTCCACAGCGCGTCCGGGCGGTCCGGCGACGACCCGGACGACGACCTCCTGCAGACCCCGACCGAGTGGGCCGCCGGGAACACGCTGCCCCGCGACCTCGACCCGGCCGGGCCCGGCGACGACCCCGAGCGCCGCCGCGGCCTGCGCGGCGTGCTCGCGGGCTCCGGCCGCTCGGCCGTGCTCGCCGGGGCCGCCGCGCTGTTCGTGGCGATCGTCGTCGTGTCGTCGGTCCTCGCGCTCAGCTCCGGCGACAAGGGCAAGGCGGGGCAGAAGGTCGCCGACCCGAGCGCGCCGCCCACCTCGTCCGGCTCCGTCCCGAGCATGGAGCTGCCGACGACCCGCAAGCCCGCGCACACCCAGACCGCGCCGACGTACCAGCCGACGCCGTCCTCGGAGTCGCCGTCCGACAGCCCGACCCCGACCAGCCCGACCCCGACCGGCACCAAGCCGACCAAGCCGACGCCGACCGACTCGCACGAGCCGCCCGACCCCTCAAGCGGCCCGGGAGACCCCTCGGGGCCGCCCGACCCGTCGTCCAAACCCGGTCCCTAGCAGGGCTTTCACAAGATCCGTCCCAACCCCTGGGACGAGTTCGGCGATCCTCGACGGGCCCCCGCGACGGCCTGGCAGGCTGGGATGGGCAGGGTGGGGCAGGCCACGCCGCCGTCCCGGCCGGGCAGGTCGGCTTTGCGGCGTTTGGTAGCTACGCTCGTGCAGTGAGCGTCGCCACAACGGGGTGGCGAAGGTTCTTCAGGGGAGTTGTTGGTGATGGGCGGCATGCTCGATCAAGCGAAGGACGACCTGCTCAGGCGGGCCGCGGAAACGTGCGCGCGGCGGCCGGGGGCGCGCGGGGAGGACCTGGAGGAGGCCGTCGCCTACCTCCGGCTCTACTACCGCCACGTCGACCGCGAGGACCTGCTGTCCCGCGACCCGGCCGACGTCTGCGGCCCGGCGATGGCGCACCGCGCGCTCGGCGAGGAGCGGCCGCAGGGGCGCGCGAAGGTGCGCGTCTTCACGCCGACGCTGGAGGAGGACGGCTGGGACCCGGGCCACACGGTCGTCCAGGTCGTCACCGACGACATGCCGTTCCTCGTCGACTCGGTGACGATGGAGCTGTCCCGGCACCAGCTCGCCACGCATTTGATCGTCCACCCGCTGCTCGGCGTGGACCGCGACGTCGCGGGCCACCTGCGCGCCTTCCGCGGCAAGCTCGACAGCGACACCGACATCGACGAATCATGGATGCACATCGAGGTCGACCGGACGAGCGACCCGGCCGCCCTCGACCGGCTTGAGAAGGACCTGCTGCGCGTGTTGCAGGACGTCCGCGTCGCCGTCGAGGACGAGCCGAAGATGCGCGCCCGCGCCGGGGAGGTCGCCGCCGCCATCAAGGCGGCCGCGCCGCCGCTGCCGGACAAGGAGCTCGCCGAGGGCGTCGAGCTGCTCGACTGGCTCGCCGACGGCCACTTCACCTTCCTCGGCTACCGCGACTACACCCTCACCGAGGGCGAGGACGCGGAGGGGCGCCACGGCCTCGCCCTGCGCCCCGAGCCGGGCACCGGCCTCGGCCTGCTGCGCAGCGACAAGCGCGAGTCCGACAGCTTCGCGGCGCTGCCGCCCGAGGTGCGCGCGAAGGCGACGGAGAAGCGCCTGCTCGTCATCACCAAGGCGAACTCGCGCTCGACCGTCCATCGGCCGCTGTACCTCGACTACATCGGGGTGAAGAAGTTCGACGCGTCCGGCGCGGTCATCGGCGAGCGGCGCTTCCTCGGCCTGTTCACCCACGTCGCCTACAGCGAGTCGATCGCGCACGTGCCCGTCCTCAAGCGCAAGCTGGAGGAGGTGCTCGACCAGGCCGGGTTCACCCCCGACAGCTACGACGGGCAGGACCTCGTCGAGACGCTGGAGGGCTACCCGCGCGACGAGCTGTTCCAGATGTCGGTGGACGACCTGCTCCCCATCGCGCTCGGCGTGCTGCGGCTGCGCGAGCGCCGCCAGCTCAAGCTGTTCCTGCGCAAGGACATGTACGGCCGCTACATGTCCTGCATGGTCTACCTGCCGCGCGACCGGTACACCACCAAGATCCGGCTGCGCATCCAGGAGCTGCTGAAGGAGGCGTTCGAGGGCGTCAGCGTCGACTACAGCGCGAACGTCACCGAGTCGAACCTCGCGCGGCTGCACGTCGTGGTGCGGGGCGAGCGCGGCCATCCGCTGCCCGACGTCGACGTGTCCAACCTGGAGGACCGGCTCGCCGCCGCCATCCGCTCCTGGGAGGACGACCTCGCCGACGCGATCCTCGACCAGTGCGGCGAGGAACGTTCCGGGACGCTCTCCCGCCGCTTCGGCGAGGCGTTCCCCGAGGGCTACAAGGCCGACTTCCCCGCCCGCACCGCCGTCGCCGACCTGCGCCGCCTGGACGACCTGTCCGGCGACACCGACACCTCGATCGACCTGTACGAGCCGGACGGCGCCGAGCCCGGCGAGCGGCGCCTGAAGATCTACCGGCTGGGCGAGCCGATCTCGCTGTCGCGGGTGCTGCCGCTGCTGCACAACATGGGCGTCGAGGTGATCGACGAACGGCCCTACGAGATCACCTCGGCCGAGGGCCGGCGCTACTGGATCTACGACCTCGGCCTGCGGTACCGGCAGCCCGCCGACGTCGCGGAGGAGTCGGTCAAGGACCTGTTCCAGGAGGCGTTCACCCGGCTGTGGCGCGGTGAGATCGAGAACGACGGGTTCAACGCGCTCGTCCTGCACGTCGGGCTGAACTGGTGGCAGGCGATGATCCTGCGCTCCTACGCCCTGTACCTGCGCCAGGCCGGGACGACGTTCTCCAAGCGGTACATCGAGCAGGTGCTGCTGCGGAACTCCTCGATCACGCGGCTGCTCGTCCGGCTGTGGGAGAGCCGCCTCGACCCGTCCCTGCAGGGCGGCGAGGAGGAGCGCAGCGCCGGGATCACCGAGGAGCTGCAGGGCAAGCTGGACGAGGTCGCGAGCCTCGACGAGGACCGCATCCTGCGCGCCTACCTGTCGCTCATCCAGGCGACGCTGCGCACGAACCACTACCAGGGCAAGCCGTACCTGGCGATGAAGTTCGACCCGCAGGGCATCCCCGACCTGCCCGAGCCCCGCCCGAAGTACGAGGTGTTCGTGTACTCGCCGAAGGTCGAGGGCGTGCACCTGCGGTTCGGGTCGGTGGCGCGCGGCGGGCTGCGCTGGTCCGACCGCCGCGAGGACTTCCGCACCGAGATCCTCGGCCTGGTCAAGGCGCAGGCGGTGAAGAACACGGTGATCGTCCCGGCGGGGGCGAAGGGCGGGTTCGTCGGCAAGCAGCTGCCCGACCCGTCCGTCGACCGCGACGCCTGGTGGCAGGCCGGGATCGCCTGCTACAAGGACTTCATCTCCGGTCTGCTCGACATCACCGACAACCTGGTGGACGGGAAGGTCGTCCCGCCGCCGAACGTCGTCCGGCACGACGGGGACGACACCTACCTGGTCGTCGCGGCCGACAAGGGCACCGCGACGTTCTCCGACATCGCGAACGGGGTCGCCGCCGAGTACGGCTTCTGGCTCGGGGACGCGTTCGCCTCCGGCGGGTCGGTCGGCTACGACCACAAGGGCATGGGCATCACCGCCCGCGGCGCCTGGGAGTCGGTGAAGTACCACTTCCGCGCGCTGGGCAAGGACGTCCAGAACGAGGAGTTCACCGCCGTCGGCATCGGCGACATGTCCGGGGACGTGTTCGGCAACGGGATGCTGCTCTCCGAGCACACGCGCCTCGTCGCGGCGTTCGACCACCGGCACATCTTCGTCGACCCCGACCCCGACCCGGCGGTCTCCTTCGCCGAGCGCCGCCGCCTGTTCGAGCTGCCGCGCAGCAGTTGGGGCGACTACGACACCGCGCTGATCTCCAAGGGCGGCGGCGTGTTCCCGCGCACCGCCAAGTCGATCGCGCTGACCCCGCAGATGCGCGCCGTCCTCGGCATCGCCGACGGCGTCAAGGCGCTCGCCCCGTTCGAGCTGATCAGGGCCGTCCTCAAGGCGCCCGTCGACCTGCTGTGGAACGGCGGCATCGGCACCTACGTCAAGTCGTCCGCCGAGAACCACGCCGACGTCGGCGACAAGGCCAACGACCCCGTCCGGGTGGACGGCGGCGAGCTGCGCTGCAAGGTGGTCGGCGAGGGCGGCAACCTCGGCGTCACCCAGCTCGGCCGGATCGAGTTCGCCCGCGGCGGCGGACTCATCAACACCGACTTCATCGACAACTCCGCCGGGGTCGACACGTCCGACCACGAGGTCAACATCAAGATCCTGCTCGACCAGGCGGTGCGGGACGGCGAGCTGACCGGCGAGCGGCGCGACGGCCTGCTCTACGAGATGACCGACGAAGTCGGACGGCTCGTCCTGCGCGACAACTACGCGCAGAACGTCGTGCTGGCCGCGGCCCGCGCGCAGGCGCCCGCGATGCTCCACATCCATGCCCGCTACATGCGAAAACTCGAACGGGAGGGCCGCCTCCAGCGGCGCCTCGAATTCCTCCCGGACGACAAGGCCCTCGCCGAGCGGCGGCAGTCCGGGCTCGGGCTCACCAGCCCCGAGTTCTCCGTCCTGCTCGCCTACGCCAAGCTCGCCCTCGACCACGACCTGGTCGCGTCCGACCTGGCCGACGACCCCTACCTGGAGTCGTGGCTGGTCGACTACTTCCCGACCCCGCTGCGCGAGCGGTTCCGCCCCTACATGGACCGGCACCCCCTGCGCCGCGAGATCATCACCACCGCCGTGGTGAACGACCTGATCAACGCCAGCGGCTCCACGTTCGTGTTCCGGATGAACGAGGAGACGGGCGCGTCGTCGTCCGACATCGCCCGCGCCTACCTCGTCGCCCGCGACGTGTTCGAGATGCCGAAGTTCTGGCGGTCGGTCGAGGAACTGTCCGGCCAGGTGGACGAGTCGACGCAGATCGCGATGCTGCTGGAGGCGCGCAAGCTCACCGAGCGCGGCGCCCGCTGGCTGCTGCACAACCGGCGCCCGCCGTTCGACATCCGCGAGACGATCGACTTCTTCGCGGGCAGCGCCGCCACGCTCAGCACGCACCTGTCGAAGCTCCTCGTCGGCCTGGACCTGTCCGCCTTCGAGCAGCGCCGCGACGGGTTCGCGCAGCGCGGCGTCCCGGACGAGCTGGCCGAGCGGTGCGCGACGTTCGTCCCCGCCTTCTCCACGTTCGACCTCGTGGGCATCGCCCACGACACGGCACGCCCGGTGGAGGAGGTCGCGGAGGTCTACTTCGACCTCGCGGACCGGCTGCAGCTGTCCCGGCTCCGCGAACGGATCATCGCGCTGCCCCGCGACGACAAGTGGCGCTCGATGGCCCGCTCCGCGCTCCGCGACGACCTGTACACCGCCCACGCGGCCCTGACCAGGGACGTCCTCGTCACCAGCGAACCCGGCGGCCAGCCGGAGGAGCGCATGGTGCACTGGGCGGAGAAGAACAGGCCGGCCGTCCAACGCGCCCAGCAGACGCTCAGCGAGATCTGGGAGAGCGACAGCTTCGACCTGGCGACCCTCTCCGTCGCCCTGGGCGCGATCCGCACCCTGGTCACCGCCAGCTCCCTCCCGGCTGATTAACCCAGGGGGGGCGACCCCCCTGGAACCCCCCGTTACGAGCCGGTCGATCCTCACGCCACCGTTGCGGTTGGTGTGACCGTGCGGGTTTGTGTGTGGCGCTGCGGTCGACCGGCTCGGCGGGGGGGGG
>NZ_BCQP01000082.1 GCF_001552135.1 Actinomadura chibensis NBRC 106107
GGCGGTCAGCGCGCCCACGGTCGCGTCGTCGAGCACCCCGGCCGCGTGGACGACCGCGGTGACCGGGTACTGCGCGAGCACCCGGGCCAGGTCGTCGCGGTCGGCGGCGTCGCAGGCGGCGATCGTGACGTCGGCGCCCAGACCGCGCAGCTCGTCCGACAGCTCGGCGGCGCCCGCGGCGGCGGGCCCGCGGCGGCCGACCAGCACCAGCCGGGTGACGCCGTGTCCGGTCACGAGCCGCCGCGCGACCAGCCCGCCGAGCGTGCCGGTGCCGCCCGTGATCAGGACGCTGTCGCCGGGCCCGAGCGCGGGCCGCCCGCCGGGCGGCCCGGCCGGGCCGAGCCGCGGCACGTGGACCACTCCGGCGCGCACGGCGAGCTGCGGCTCGTCCTCGGCCAGCGCCTTGCGGAGCGCGCCGATCGGCAGGTCGCCGGGCGGCCCGTCCAGGTCGAGCAGGACGAACCGGTCCGGGCTCTCGGTCTGCGCCGCGCGGACGAGCCCCCACACCGGCGCCTGCGCCAGCCCGTCCGGGTCCTCGTCGTGGACGGCGACCGCGCCGCGCGTGAGGAACACGAGGCGCTCGTCGCCGATGTGCGGGGCCTGGAGCAGGTCGAGCGCGGCGCGGGCCGCCGAGTGCGCCGCCTCGACCGGGTCGCCGCCGTCCTCCGGCGGCGCGACGAGCACGATCGCGGGCGTGCTTCCGCTCTCGCGCAGCGACGCGAAGTCGGCGTAGGACGCGATGCCCTCGGGCGCGCCGTCCCCGACGAAGGCGAGTTCGCCGCCGAACTCGTCGGCGGTCTCGGGGAGCGCCGTCCAGCCGACCGCGTACATGCCGTCGCCGGTGGAGGCCAGCGCGGCGGCCGGGGTCGCGTAGGTCGTGAGCCGCTCCACGTGGGCGACGGGCGCGCCGTCCGCGTCGGTGATCGTCACCGTCACCGCGTCCTGCCCGCCGGGGCGGACGCGGGCGCGCAGCTCGGACGCGCCCCGCGCGTGCAGGGTGACGCCCGTCCAGGAGAACGGGAGCCGGATCCGGCCCCGGTCGTCCTGGCCGAGGAGCCCGGTCAGGCCGAGCGTGTGCAGCGTCGCGTCGAGGAGCGCGGGATGCAGGCCGAACGACCGGCCGCCCGCGTCCTCGGGCAGGCGGATCTCGGCGAACACCTCGCCGCCGCGCCGCCACGCGGCGTGCAGCCCCTGGAACGCGGGTCCGTACTCGTAGCCGTCTTCGGCGAGCTTCTCGTAGAGCGCGTCGACGTCGACGGGCTCCGCGTCGGCGGGCGGGTCGCCGGGAAGGCTCCGCGGAGCCGCCGCGCCGTCTTCGGCGAGCGACCCGGTCGCGTGGCGGGTCCAGGGCGAGGTGCGGTCGCGGCGCGAGTGGACGGAGACCGGGCGGCGCCCGGCGTCGTCCGGCGCGGACACCACGACCTGGAGGTCCACCGCGTCCTCCGCCGGGACGACCAGCGGGGATTCCAGGGTCAGGTCGTCGAGGGAGTCGTGGCCCGCGACGCGTCCGGCGTGGAGGGCGAGTTCGACGAACGCGGTCCCCGGCAGCAGGACGGTCCCGAGCACCGCGTGGTCGGCGAGCCACGGGTGCTCGCTCAGCGAGACCCGGCCCGTCAGGACGACCTGGCCTCCCTCGGCGACCTCGACCGTCGCGCCGAGCAGCGGATGCTCGGTCGGTTCGAGCCCGGCCGTGGACACGTCGGCCGTCCCGGAACCGTGCAGCCAGTACCGCTCCCGCTGGAAGGGGTAGGTGGGGAGGTCGTGTGCGGGTGTGGTGGGGGTGGTGGGCCAGGTGGGGTGGAGTCCGTGGGTGTAGGCGGTGGCGACGGCGCGGGTGAATTGGTGGGTGGCGGGTTTGGCGCGGCGGAGTGTGCCGATGGCGTGTGCGTGGTGGTCGGTGGTGTCGATGGTGTCTTGGATGGCGGTGGTGAGGACGGGGTGGGGGCTGGTCTCGATGAAGAGGGTGTGTCCGGTGTTGAGGAGGTTGTGGATGGTCTCCTGGAAGCGGACGGTGTGCCGCGCGTTGCGGTACCAGTAGTCCGGGTCGAGCCCCGCGGTGTCGAACTCCTCGGCCAGCACCGTCGAGTGGAACGGGATCTCCGACGTTCTCGGCGCGATGTCCTCGATCGTGGTGAGGAGCCGTTCCCGGATGGAGTCGATGTAGGAGGAGTGCGACGCGTAGTTGACGGGGATCAGCCGCGCCTGGACGTTCCGCTCGTTGTAGCCCGCGACCAGTTCCTCCAGCACCTCCGTGGGCCCGGAGACGATGGTGGTGCTGGGCCCGTTGACGGCGGCGATGTGCAGGTCACGCTGAGCGGGGATCTGGTCGTGCGGCAACGGGATCGACGCCATCGTCCCGGTGTTCTGGAGGGTCGTGAGCGCTTGGCTGCGCTGGGCGATGACTTTCGCGGCGTGGGGGAGGGTGAGCGCGCCCGCTGTGTAGGCGGCGGCGATTTCGCCTTGGGAGTGTCCGATGACGGCGTGCGGGGTGATCCGGTAGGTGGTGCGGTAGTGGTGGGCGAGGCTGGTCATCACGGCGAACAGCGCGGGTTGGACGATGTCGACGTGGTTGAGCGCTTCGGGGTCGGGGTTGGTGAGCAGGTCGAGGAGTGACCAGGTGGTGTGGGCCGCCAGCGCGTCGTGGCACGCCTGGATGTGCTCGGCGAACGCGGGCGAGGTCTGAATGAGTTCGGTGGCCATGGCAGGCCACTGGCTGCCCTGGCCTGGGAAGACGAACACGACCTTGGGATCGGACGCGGCGACGTTCTGAACCGCGTTGGACGACGGCGTCCCGTTCGCCAGGTCGTCCAGCGCCGCGAGGAGTTCGTCGCGGTCGGCGGCGTGGATCGCGGCGCGGTGCTGGAAATGCGTCCGCGCCGCCAGCGCGCGGGCGGCGCCGTTGAGATCGAGCCCGGCATCGTCCCGCGCGTAGGCGCGGAGCCGCGCGGCGTGCGCGCGCAACGCCGGTTCGGTCTTGGCGGACAGGAGCCAGGGCAGCGGGTCGCCGCTCTCCGTCGCGGGCTCGTCGGCGGCGGGCGCCTGTTCGAGGATGACGTGGGCGTTCGTCCCGCTGATCCCGAACGAGGAGACGGCCGACCGGCGCGGACGCTCGGCCGCGGCCCATTCCGTCCGCTCGGTGAGCAGGCTGACCGCCCCGGACTCCCATTCCACGTGCGGCGAGGGCTCGTCGGCGTGGAGCGTCTTCGGCAGGACGCCGTGCCGCATCGCCTCGACCATCTTGATGACCCCGGCGACGCCCGCCGCCGCCTGGGCGTGGCCGATGTTCGACTTGATCGACCCCAGCCGCAACGGCCGGTCCGCGGGACGCTCCCGGCCGTAGGTGGCGAGCAGGGCCTGCGCCTCGATCGGGTCGCCGAGCGTCGTTCCCGTGCCGTGGGCTTCGACGGCGTCCACGTCGTCCGGCCGGAGTCCGGCGTTGGCGAGGGCCTGCCGGATGAGGCGCTCCTGCGACGGGCCGTTCGGGGCGGTGAGGCCGTTGCTCGCGCCGTCCTGGTTGATGGCGGACCCGCGGATGACGGCGAGGACGGGATGCCCGTTGGCCTCGGCGTCCGACAGCCGTTCCAGGACGAGCATTCCGGCGCCCTCGCTCCAGCCCGTCCCGTCCGCCGAGGCGCCGAACGACTTGCAGCGCCCGTCCGCCGACAGCCCGCGCTGGCGGCTGAACTCGACGAACATCCCGGGGGTCGCCATGACCGCGACGCCGCCGGCCAGCGCGACCGTGCACTCCCCCTGCCGCAGCGCCTGCGCGGCCAGGTGCAGGGCGACCAGGGACGACGAGCACGCGGTGTCCACGGTCACGGCCGGGCCCTCCAGCCCGAACGTGTAGGCGATGCGCCCGGACGCGACGCTCGCCGTCCCGCCGGTGAGCAGGTAGCCGTCGAGGCCCTGGGCGGGCTCGTGCAGCCGGGGCCCGTAGTCCTGGGTCATCGCGCCGACGAACACGCCCGTGGCGCTGCCGCGCAGGGCGGACTCGTCGATCCCGGCGCGCTCGACCGCCTCCCACGCCGTTTCGAGGAGGAGCCGCTGCTGCGGGTCGATGGCCAGGGCCTCGCGCGGGCTGATGCCGAAGAACGCGGCGTCGAACTCGGCGGCGTTCGTGAGGAATCCGCCGTGCCGGGTGTAGGTCGTCCCGGCGTGCTCGGGGTCGGGGTTGTAGAGCCGCTCCAGGTTCCAGCCGCGGTCGGTCGGGAAGCCGGAGATGGCGTCCGTCCCGGTGTCGACCAGGCGCCACAGGTCCTCCGGCGTCTGGACGCCGCCCGGGTAGCGGCACGCCATTCCGACGATCGCGATCGGCTCGTCGGCGTCCACCGGCGCGGCCGGCACGGCGGCGGTCCCGGGGTCGGGCTCGCCGGTCAGCTCGGTCAGCAGGTGCCCGGCCAGCTCGGCGGGCGTGGGCCGGTTGAAGACCAGCGTCCGGGGCAGCGTGAGGCCGGTCGCGGACGCCAGCCGGTTGCGCAGCTCGACCGCCATCAGCGAGTCGAAGCCCAGCTCCTTGAAGGACCGGTCGGTCTCCACCACGTCCGGCGTGACGTGTCCGAGGACGACCGCCGCCTGCGTGCGGACCAGCTCGCGGAGCGCCTGCTCGCGCTCGGCCGGGCGCCGCCCGCGCAGCCGCGCCGCGAAGGCCGCGTCCTCCGCCGGGCTCTCGTCCGCGCGGGCGGGGGCCTCGGGCGGCTCGGTCAGGACGAGCGCCGACCCCCCTTCGTCGAGCGCCTGCCAGACGGCCGCGACGACGAGCTCCGCGCTCGCGTCCAGCGCCGGGTCGACGACGACGGACGCGCCCGCCGCGCCACGGTCGCGGTGCGGGCGAACCAGCGCGTCCAGGTGCGCGGCGATCGCGGCGGCCCGGCCGGGAGCCGCGCTCCCCACCGCCACGACGGCCGTCACGCCGGGGACGTCGAGCCCCCAGCCCGCGGACGGCTCGGCGACGACGACCTCCGCCGCGCCGCGCCGCGTCAGCGCCCGCGCGATCTCCTCGCTCCACGCGCCCGCCGCCACCAGGACGGTGCCGCCGCGCACCGGCGCTCCCGCGTCCGCGCCGGACGCGGCGTCGCGCGGCGCGGCCTCCAGCGAGGGCACGAGCACCTCGCCGCCGCGCACGGCCGCGACCTCGGCGCCCGCCAGGCCCGCGAGCACCGCGCACAGCGCGGCCCCGTCGCGCTCGTCGAGCACCTCGGGGAGAACGATCTGCCTGCCGCGCCCGCCGGGCGCGGACGTCCATACGGGCACGTCCTCGCCGACCGTGCCGGGCAACGCGCCGTCCGGGGACAGGGACAGCGCTCCGGCGAGCGGCCCGTCGGCGTCGAAGACGACCTCCGCGCCATGCGAGGTGAGCGCCCGCTCCACCGCCGGAGCCGAACCGGGCGGGGCGGCCAGCAGCCACCGCCCGGACAGCGACACCTTCTCGGGCAGGCCGGAGACGGGCGTCCAGCGGACGCGGTGCCGCCACGGCCCGAGCACCGTCTCGTGGCGCCGCCGCCGCGCCCATTCCGCCAACGCGGGGACCACGTCCCGCAGCGGCTCGTCGCCGCCGACCTCAAGCTCGCCGGTCAGCGCGTCGAGGTCGCCCTCCTCCACCGCCGACCAGAACCGGCGCTCCGCCGGGGACCCGCCGCCCCCGTCCTCGGCGCCGGCGCCGTCCGGCCAGTGGCGCTCCCGCTCGAACGCGTACGTGGGCAGCGGCACCCGCTTGACTTGCCGCCCGGCGAACACGGCGGGCCACGACGGCGACAGCCCGGCGACGTGCAGCCGCGCCGCCGACTCCAGCACCGTGCGGCCGGAGCCCTCGGTGCGCTGGAGCGTCCCGACCGCGACGCACGCGGCCCCGGCCGCCCCGGCGTCCTCGAACGTCTCCTGGAGCCCGAGCGTCAGCACCGGATGCGGGCTGACCTCGACGAACACCCGGTGCCCCGCGTCGATCAGGGCGCGCGCGGCGGACTCGAACCGGACGGTCCGGCGGCCGTTGGCGAACCAGTACTCCGCGTCCAGCCCGGCCGTGTCGATCGGCTCGCCGGTCACGGTGGAGTAGAACGCGACGTCCGACGACCGCGCCTCGATCCCGGCCAGCGCCGAGACGAGGTCGTCGCGGATGTCGTCCATGTGGGGGGAGTGGGAGGCGTAGTCGACCGGGATCCGGCGCGCCCGGACGCCCTCGCCCTGGAGGGCCTCGACCAGTTCGCCGATCGCGGCGTCCTCGCCGGAGACGACCGTCGAGCCGGGGCCGTTGACGGCGGCGACGGTGAGGCGGCCGTCCCAGGCGGCGAGGCGGGACTCGACCGTCCCGGCGGGCAGCGGGACGGACGCCATGCCGCCCCGCCCGCTCAGCGTCACCAGCGCGCGGCTGCGCAGCGCGATCACGCGGGCGGCGTCGTCCAGGGACAGCGCGCCCGCGACGCACGCCGCCGCGATCTCGCCCTGCGAGTGGCCGACGACCGCCGCCGGCTCGACGCCGAGCGACCGCCACAGCCCGGCCAGCGACACCATGATCGAGAACAGCACGGGCTGGACGACGTCCACCCGGTCCAGCGACGGCGCGCCGGGGACGCCGCGCAGCACGTCGAGCAGAGACCAGTCGACGTGCGGGCGCAGCGCCGCGGCGCAGGCGTCCATCTCCCGCCGGAACACCTCGGACGACTCCAGCAGCTCCACGCCCATCCCGGCCCACTGCGACCCCTGGCCGGGGAAGACGAAGACCGGCCCGCCGGGGTCGTCGTGGGCCGTGCCCTGGACGGCGCCCGGAGCGTCGCCCGTCGCGGCGAAGCCCTCCAGCGCGCCGAGGAACGCGGCGCGGTCGCTCTCGACGAAGACGGCCCGGTGCCGGAACGCGGTGCGGGTGGTGGCGAGCGACCAGCCCACGTCGGCCGGGGACAGCTCGGGGCGGGCGGACACGTGCGCGTGCAGCCGCTCGGCCTGCCGCCGCAGCGCCGCGGCCGTCCGGGCCGACAGCACCCACGGCGTCGGCTCGTCCGACTCCTCGGCCTCCGGGGGCTCCGCGCGGGGCGGTTCGCCGACGACGACGTGGCAGTTCGTCCCGCCCATCCCGAACGAGCTGACCCCCGCCACCAGCGGGGCGGACGGGTCGGGCCACGCGCCCAGCGCGTCCTGGACGCGCAGGTTGAGCGCGTCGAGATCGATCTCCGGGTTGGGGCGCTCGTAGTTCAGGCTCGGCGGCAGCTCGCGGTGCGCGACGCTCAGCACGGCCTTGATGAGCCCGGCGATCCCGGACGCGCCCTCCAGGTGCCCGACGTTCGTCTTCGCCGACCCGACGGCGAGCGCCGCGCCGCGCGGCCCGGCGAACGCGGCGCCGAGCGCCGCCGCCTCGATCGGGTCGCCGACCGGGGTGCCGGTGCCGTGCAGCTCCACGTACTGGACGTCCGCCGGGTCCACCTCCGCCCGCGCGTGCGCCCGCCGCAGCACCTCCGCCTGCGCGGACACGCTCGGCACGGTCAGCCCGTCGGTCGCGCCGTCGTTGTTGACCGCGCTGCCGCGGATCACGCCGTGCACGGTGTCGCCGTCCGCGAGCGCCCGGGCGAGGGGCTTCAGGACGAGGCACCCGCCGCCCTCCCCGCGCACGTAGCCGTTGGCGCGGGCGTCGAAGGTGAAGCAGCGGCCGTCCGGGGACAGCCCGCCGAACCGCGCGGCGCGGCGGGTCCCGTCCGGCCCGGCGATCAGGTTCACGCCGCCCGCGAGCGCCAGCGCCGACTCGCCCGAGCGCAGGCTCTCGCACGCCATGTGCACCGCGACCAGCGCGGACGCCTGCGCCGCGTCGACCGTGAGGCTCGGCCCGTGCAGGCCGAGCGTGTACGACACGCGGTTGGCGATGATGCCCCGGTTCGTGCCGGTCATGGTGTGCTGCGTGACGCCCCGCCGCCCGAGCCGGGACAGCAGGACGCTGTAGTCGTCGCCGATCGCGCCCGCGAACACGCCGGTGGCGCTGCCCGCGAGGTCGCCGGGGACGATCGCGGCGTCCTCCAGCGCCTCCCACGCCAGCTCCAGCATGAGCCGCTGCTGCGGGTCCATGACCTCCGCCTCGCGCGGCGAGACGCCGAAGAACGCCGGGTCGAACATCTCGATGCCGTCGAGGAACCCGGCCCGGTCCGGGCCGCCGCCGGGCAGGGCGCGGCGGCCGGGCGGCGGCGCGGCGACGGCGTCGACGCCGTCCCGGAGCAGGGCCCAGTAGGCGTCCGGCCCGGCCGCGCCGGGGAACCGGCAGGACATCCCGACGATGGCGATCGTGCCGTCCGGGTGATCGAGCGTGACAGTCATCGTGCGTGGCTTCTCTCTTCCGATGCGGCAGCATCGAACACTCTCCGAAATGCTCCTTAAGCAGCGCTAATCCGGTACTTGGCCGGGCAGCTTCAGCCCTGCCTTATCCGCGCCTTAGGGATGCCTGGTGCATTGGCGGAACTCGATTCCGCTGCGGAATTCCTGCCGCCGACGATAGGGAGCGGAACAATATGGCCGACGACCTGACCACCGACCATCCGCCTTTCCCGGTGCCCCGGGGCTGTCCTTTCGGGGGGCCGGAGCGGGCCGCCGGACCGGCTGCCGAACCGCCCCTGACGCGGGTCACCCTGCCCACCGGAGGGACCGCCTGGGTGGTCTCGGGGTTCGAGCGGGTGCGGCGGCTGCTGGCCGATCCGCGGATCAGCTCGGACCGCCGACGACCTGGGTTCCCGCACATGGCGCCGGTGCCGGTCGGCAACCCGCCCGACGAGACGCTGCCGATGGTGACCCTCGACGCGCCCGAGCACACGGCGCACCGCCGGATGTTCGTCAACGAGTTCACCGTGCGGCGGATGCGCCAACTGCGGCCCCGCATTCAGGAAATCGTGGACCAATGCGTGGACGACCTGCTCGCCGGCGAGCGGCCGGCCGATCTCGTCCAGACCATTTCGGTCCCGGTGCCCTCGATGGCGGTGTGTGAACTTCTGGGCGTCCCGTACACGGACCGTGACTTCTTCAAGGCGCGCACCCAGAAACTGCTCGACCGGCACAACAGCGCGGCGGAAATGCGGAAGGGCTTCGGGGAGCTCATCGGCTATTTCGACGAGCTCATCACGCTCAAGGAGAAGGATCCGGGCGACGACCTGCTCGGCCGGGCGATCGTGAAGTACCGCGAGGCGGGCCGCTACAACCACGCCTACATGGTCAACACCGCCACGATGCTGCTCAACGCGGGCCACGAGACGACCACGAACATGATCTCGCTGTCGGTGGTGGCGCTGCTGGAGCACCCGGCGCAGCTCGCCGAGCTGCGCGCGGACCCGGACCTCACCGCCCACGCCGTCGAGGAGCTGCTGCGCTACTTCAGCGTGGTCGACCTCACCGTCGGCCGGGTCGCGACCGAGGACATCGAGATGGACGGCGAGACGATCCGCGCGGGCGAGGGCGTCATCGCGCGGCCGAGTCTGGCCAACATGGACCCGGAGGTCTTCACCGACCCGCACCAGCTCGACATCCACCGCGAGGAGGCGCGCCACCACGTCGCCTTCGGCCACGGCGGGCACAACTGCCTCGGCCAGAACCTCGCGAGGGAGGAGCTGGAGATCGTCCTGAACACGCTCTTCCGGCGGGTCCCCGACCTGCGGCTGGCGAAGCCGGCCGACGAGCTGTCCTACAAGGACACCGAGCAGGTGTACGGAATCCACGAGGTGCCGGTGACATGGTGAAGACAGTGCGGCTCCAGGTCGACCGGGAGCTCTGCCTCGGGGCGGGACGGTGCGTCCTCACCGAGCCCGACCTGTTCGACCAGGACGAGGACGACGGCCGCGTCCTGCTGCTGACCGGCCCGGACGAGGAGCCGGAGGTGACGGCGGCGGTCCGGCGCGCCGTCCAGTTCTGCCCGACCGGCGCGCTCACCCTGTCGGACGACTGACCGTCCGGCGGCCTCCCGGCCGACCGGTAGACAAACCGGACAGCCCGTGCGGATTCCGCACGGGCTGTCCGGGTTTCGTGTTCAGCTCTGGCCGGGCTCGCCGAACCAGGTGCGCAGGGCGGTGGCCAGGCCGTCCGCGCCGGACGGCGCGCGGGTCGCCCAGGCGACGCGGCCGTCCGGGCGGAGCAGCAGCGCGGCCGCGTCGATCTCGGCGGTGGCGGGCGCGGTGACGGTGTCGACGCGTCCCGACCAGGCGGCGGCCTCGCCGGTCCGGCCGGTGTCGGCGGCGAACTCCAGGAACAGGCCGCGGCCCGTCTCCAGCAGCCGCACGATCGGCGTCTCCCCGACCGTCACCTGGGGGAGCCTGCGGCCGAGCAGCGGGTGGTCGCCCGCGTCGTACGGGTAGTCGTAGCGGATGTCGAGCCCGCCGACCATCTTCACGAAGTGCTCGTTGACGTCGTCGTAGGCGATCAGCTCGGTGAGCACCTGCCGCAGCGGGGACACCGCCGACAGCGGGTGCAGCAGCGCGACCTGCGCCCGCGTCGTGAGGCAGGCGCGGGCGCCGACCGGGTGGCGCTCGTCGTGGTAGGTGTCGAGGAGGCCGTCCGGGGCGCGGCCGAGGACGTCGGCGCCGAGCTTCCAGCCGAGGTTCACCGCGTCCTCGATGCCGGTGCTGAGCGCCTGCCCGCCGAGCGGGAAGTGGACGTGCGCGGCGTCGCCCGCGAGCAGCACCCGCCCGGACCGGTACCGCTCCGCGTGCCGGGTCGGGGCGTTCCAGCGCGACAGCCAGCGCGCCTCGCCGCCGGTCAGCTCCGCGCCCGACAGCCGCTCGAAGCTCTCCCGCAGCTCCGCGTAGGTCACCGGCGTGTCGTTCGGGACGGCCTCCACCCCGAACTCGCCCGCCATCACCCGCAGCGTGTGCGGGTCGACGGGGCCGACCGCGAACAGCCCGCCCTCGTTCTCGTGCGCGCCGAGCAGCGTGAACAGCGGGTCGCCCGGTTCGACCGGGACGTCCCCGAGGATGCCGCGGAACGGCAGGTCGTCGCCGGGGAAGCCGATCCCGGCGAGGCCGCGGACGGTGCTGTCGGTCCCGTCGCAGCCGACGAGGTAGGCGCCCTCGAACGACTCGCCGGACCGGGTCTTCACCGTCACGCCGTTCGCGCCCTGGTCCAGCGCGACGATCTCGGCGTCGTAGCGGATGTCGACGCCGAGGTCGCGGGCCTTGGCGGCGAGCTCGGCCTCGATCCGCGAGTGCGGGATCGCGAACGCGTAGGCGTGCTTCTCCCGCAGCCGCGTCGGCCCGAGCCAGAGCTGCGCGAAGTGCGCCTGCGGGAATTCGAGGCCGTGCGGGCGGAGCTCGTCCATCACGCCGCGCTGGTCGAGCAGCTCGACCACCGCCGCGTTGATCACCATGCCGCGGGACCGCTCGTTCGGCCGGTCGCGCCGCTCCAGGACGACCGCGTCCGCCCCGGCGAGGCCGAGCTCCACGGCGAGCATCAGCCCGACCGGGCCGGCTCCGGCGACGATGACACGTTCACTCATGAGGGACTCCTTTGACTTCCGGTGTTGGCGGTGCCGCCGCCGGAGATCCCGTCGAGGAGATGCCGGGCGAGCGCGGCGGGGGTGGGATGGTCGAAGATCGCGGCGGGCGACAGCGCGGGCCCGGCGGGCTGGATGCGGGTGCTGAGCTCCAGCGCGGTGAACGAGGACATGCCGAGGCCGAGGAGGTCGTCGTCCGCGCCGATCGCGTCGGCGGCGGCGTAGCCGAGGACGGCGGCGGCCTCCGTGCGGACGAGGTCGAGCAGGAACGCGGGGCGCTCGTCGTCCGGGACGTCCGCGAGCCTGCGGACGACCGGGGCGCGTCCGTCGGCGGCGGCGTCCAGGACCCGCCGCGCCGCCGGTATCCCGGCGAGCAGCCGGGGCGGGGCCGCCTCGGCCGCGAGCGCCGCCCAGTCGAGGTCGGCGGCGACCACGGCGGGGACGTCCAGCGAGGGCAGCCGCTCCAGGACGGGCGCGACCAGCTCGGGTTCCATGCCTGCCAGGCCGAGCGAGACGGCCGGGGTCCCGGCGGCGCGCAGCCGAGCGGCCAGCGCGTCGAGCACGGCGCGGCGCGGGCCGCCGCCGCTGCCGGGCAGGCCGAGCGAGCGGGCCGTGTCGGAGACGAGCAGGACGACGCCCGGGTCGAGGTCGCGGGCCAGGTCGGCCGCCTCGGTCGCGGCGGCGGCGTCCCGGTCGAGATCGGGGAGGCCGGGGTCGTCGCCGTCCGCGTCCGGCGGCCCGCACACGTGCAGGACGGCCGCCACGGGACCCTCGACCTCCGGGGCGCCGGACCCGGACGCCACGAGCACCGGGCGGGTCTCCGGTTGCTCGCCGAGCCAGCGCGCGAGGTGCTCGCCGAGCGGGGTGTCGGCGCCGGACAGCACGACCGTGCCCTCGGGCCGCCACCGCTCCTCCCCGGACGGGGCGAACGGCGTCAGGCGGCGCGCGAACAGCCCCGCCGGGCGGATCGCCAGCTCGCGCTCCGCGCCCTGGGCCAGCGCCCGGCCGAGCCGCTCGGCGATCCGCGCGACCGGCACGCGCGGCAGGTCGACCAGCCCGTACCCGGCGGACGGGCCGAGCCCCCACAGCTGGGCGCCCAGCGGATCGTCGGGCGGGTCGGACGGCGCGGCGCACACCGCCTCGCGCGTCGCGACCCAGACCGGCGCGGACACGCCCAGTTCCGTGAGGGCGTCCACCAGCGAGACGGTCGCGACGAGGCCGGTGGACGCCGCCGCGTAGGCGGGGTGGGGGTCGTCCTCCAGGGCCAGCAGCGAGAGGACGCCGTCCACGGCGGGCTTCCCGGCGAGCCGGTCGCGCAGGCGCAGGACGGTCTCCGGGCCGTCCGCGCCGCCCAGGTCCACCTCGGTGGTGATCACGTGGGCGCCCTGCGCCTGGAGGGCGTCGGCGAGGTCGGTCGCCGGGTCCTTCTCCGTCGTCAGGAGCAGCCACGTCCGTCCGGCGACGGACTCCGCCGGGTCGGCCATCGGCTCCCAGCCGAGCCGGTAGAGCCGGTCCCGGCCGCGGCGCCACGCGGCGAGCGCGGGGAGCAGCGCGTCGAGCGCGGCGCGGTCGGCGGGGGCCAGCCGCAGTTCGGCGGCCAGGGCGTCGACGTCCGCGCCTTCCACGGCCGACCAGAACCGCTCCTCTCCGTTCGCGCCGCCGGGCGCGTCGGCGTCTCCGGCGTCGATCCAGTAGCGGCGGCGCTGGAACGGGTAGGTGGGCAGATCGGTGTGGCGTCCGGCGGGCAGGATCTTCGTCCAGTCGACGGGGACGCCGGTGTTGTGCGCGTTCGCGACGGCGGTGAGCAGCGCCGCGCTCTGCGGCCGCTTCGGATTCTGGAGCGCGATGGCGGTCGCGGTGGTGATGTCGCTGGTCAGGGTGGTGAGCGTGGTGTCGGGCCCGATCTCGATATAGGTGGCGACGCCCTGCTCGTCGAGGTATTGGACGGCCTTGTGGTAATTCACCGTTCCGAGCAGATGCTCGGCCCAATAGTCGGGTTGATGCTCGGCGGGCAGCCCGGTGAGGTTGGAGACGACCGGAATCGCCGGAGGGTTGTGCGTGATTCCCCGGGCGGCCTCGGTCAAGGGTGCGACGGCCCGTTCCATCAGCGCCGAGTGGAACGCGCGCTCGGTGGTCAGCAGGCGGGCGCGGCGCCCTTCGCCTTTCCAGTGCCGGACCATTTCCCGCACGGCCTCGGGCGGCCCCGAAACGACCGTGCTGCGTGCCGTGTTGACGGCCGCGATGCTCACTCCCTCCGGGAGGGTGATCTCCTCGGGGGCGGCGTTGATGGCGGCCATGGCCCCGTCCGGGGTGTCGTGCATGGCGCGGGCGCGGGCGGTGACCAGCGCGGACGCGTCCGCGAGGGACAGCGTCCCGGAGGTGTAGGCCGCCGTCAGTTCGCCCAGCGAATGCCCGACGAGGAAATGCGGCGTGATTCCCCAATCGACGAGCAGCGCGTGGAGCGCCGTTTGGAAGGCGAACAGCGCGGGCTGGGTGTAGAGGGTCTGGTTGAGCCGTTCGGGGTCGTCGTCGAACATGACCTGCTTGAGCTGCGGGTCGAGGTGTTCGCAGGCGGCGTCGAGGGCCTCGGCGAAGACCGGGAACGTCTCGTACAGTTCCCGGCCCATTCCCGCGTGCTGCGAGCCCTGCCCGGAATAGAGGAAGGCGACCTTTCCCGCCGGTTTCACCGTTCCGGTGATGACGTTGCCCGCGTGCGTCCCTTCGGCGAGGAAGCCCAGCCGCTGCCGGAGGTCCTCGTGGTCGGACGCGATGACCGCCGCCCGGTGCGGGAGGTGGCTGCGCCCGGTCGCGAGGGTCCGGGCGATGTCGGAGAGCGGCTGGTCGTGGACGGAGTCGCGCAGCCGCGCCGCCTGCTCCCGCAGCGCGGACTCGGTCTTCGCCGACAGCAGCACCGGCAGGGCGTGGGCGGGCCGCACCGGCTCGGGGACGTCGTCCGCGTCGGGCGCCTGTTCGAGGATGACGTGGGCGTTGGTCCCGCTGATCCCGAAGGAGGAGACCCCGGCGCGGCGCGGGTGGCCGTAGTCGGGCCAGGCCGTCGCCTCGGTGAGCAGGCTGACGGCCCCGGACTCCCAGTCGACGTGCGGTGTGGGGGCGTCGATGTGCAGGCTCTTCGGCAGGACGCCGTGCCGCATCGCCTCGACCATCTTGACGACCCCGGCGACCCCGGCCGCCGCCTGGGCGTGCCCGATGTTCGACTTGATCGACCCGAGCAGCAGCGGCCGGTCGGCGGGCCGCTCCCGCCCGTAGGTGGCGAGGAGCGCCTGCGCCTCGATCGGGTCGCCGAGGATCGTCCCGGTGCCGTGCGCCTCGACGGCGTCGACCTGGTCGGGCGTGAGTCCGGCGTTGGCGAGCGCGGCGCGGATCACCCGCTGCTGCGACGGGCCGTTCGGCGCGGTGAGGCCGTTGCTCGCGCCGTCCTGGTTGACGGCCGTCCCGCGGATTACAGCGAGCACGCGGTGGCCGTTGGCGACGGCGTCCGACAGCCGTTCCAGGAGCACGACGCCCGCGCCCTCGGACCAGCCCGCCCCGTCGGCGGCGGCGGCGAACGACTTGCAGCGTCCGTCCGGGGCCATCCCGCGCTGGCGGCTGAACTCGACGAAGAGCATCGGCGTCGACATGACGGTCGCGCCGCCCGCGAGGGCCAGCCCGCATTCGCCGTTGCGCAGCGCGAGCGCGGCGAGGTGGATGGCGACGAGCGACGACGAGCACGCCGTGTCGACGGTGACGGCCGGTCCCTCAAGGCCCAGCGTGTACGACACGCGCCCGGACGCGATGCTGCCCGCGCTGCCGTTGCCGAGCAGCCCCTCGTGCTCCGGACGGGCCCGTCCCATGAGGCGCGCGCCGTAGTCCCCGTACATGAACCCGGCGAAGACGCCCGTGTCGCTGCCGCGCAGCGCGTCGGCGGGGATGCCCGCGCGCTCGACGGCCTCCCAGGCGGCCTCCAGCATCAGCCGCTGCTGCGGGTCGATCGTCACCGCCTCGCGCGGGCTGATGCCGAAGAACTCCGGGTCGAACTCGGCGGCGTCGTAGAGGAAGCCGCCCTCCCGCGCGTACGAGGTGCCGGGGTGGTCGGGGTCCGGGTGGTAGAGCGCGGCGACGTCCCAGCCCCGGTCGGCGGGGAACGCCGAGACCGCGTCGGTCTCGGCCGCGGTGAGCCGCCACAGGTCCTCGGGGGAGCGCACCCCGCCCGGGAAACGGCAGCTCGCGCCGATGATCGCGATGGGCTCGCGGGCCGCCGCCTCGGCCTCGGCGAGGCGCTGCCGGGTCCGGTGCAGGTCGGCCGTGACCCACTTGAGGTAGTCGACGAGCTTCTCTTCGCTGGCGTTGGTCATCCCTGCCGTCCGAGTTCGGTGTCGATGAAGTCGAAGATCTCCTCGGTGGACGCCGCGTGGAGGCGTTCCTCGACGGCGCCGTCCCCGGTCTCCTGCCAGGCGGCGGCGAGCGCCTGGAGGCGGCGCGTGATCTCGGCGCCGCCGTCCCGGCCGTGCCCGTTCCCGCCGCCGTTCCCGTTTCCGTTCCCGGCGCCGTTCGGGCGGACGGCGGCGAGCGCCGACTCCAGCCGGTCCAGCTCGCTCAGCACGTGCTCGTAGGGCGACCGCTCCGGCGGCGCCGCCTCGGCGAGGACGTGCCCGGCGAGCGCGTCCGGCGTCGGGAAGTCGAACACGAGCGTCGCGGGCAGCCGCAGCCCGGTCGCGACCTGGAGCCGGTTGCGCAGCTCGACGGCGGTGAGCGAGTCGAAGCCGAGCTCCTTGAACGCGCGCTTGGCGTCCACCGACAGCGGGGAGCCGTGCCCGAGCACGGCCGCCGTGTGGCCGCGGATGACGTCCACGACGAGGTCGTGCCGGTCCGGTTCGCTCAGCCCGGTGAGCCGCTCGGCGAGGGACGGCCCGGCGACGTCCGACCGGCGGGCCGGGACGCGCACCAGCCCGCCGAACACCGGGGGCAGCAGCCCGGCGGCGGCCTGCGCGCGGAGCGCGGGCAGGTCCAGCCGGACGGGCACGAGCGACGCCGCCCCGGCGGCGAGGGACGCGTCGAACAGGCCGAGCGCGTCCTCGGTGGCGAGCGGCGCGAGGCCGAGCCGCCCGAGCCGCGCGACGTCGGCCCCCGCCATCTCGCCGGTCATGCCGCTCGTCGCCTCCCAGAACCCCCACGCGAGCGACGTCGCGGGCAGTCCCAGCGCGGCCCGGTGCGCGGCGAGCGCGTCAAGGAAGGTGTTCGCGGCCGCGTAGTTCCCCTGCCCGGGGCTGCCGAGCAGGCCCGCGGCGGACGAGAACAGCACGAACGCGCTCAGCTCCCGGTCGCGGGTCAGCTCGTGCAGGTTCCACGCGGCGTCGACCTTCGGGCGCAGGACGGCGTCCACCCGCTCGGGGGTGAGCGAGCCGATGGTGCCGTCGTCCAGGGTCCCCGCCGTGTGGACGACCGCGGTCACCGGGTGCTCGGCGAGGAGCGCGGCGAGCGCGTCCCGGTCGGCGGCGTCGCACGCCGCGATCGTGACGTCCGCGTCGAGCGCGGCGAGCTCCGCCGCCAGGTCGTCGGCGCCGGGCGCGTCCGGGCCCCGGCGGCTCGCCAGCACCAGCCGCCGGACGCCGTGCCCGGTCACCAGCCGGTGCGCGATGAGGCGGCCGAGCGTGCCGGTGCCGCCGGTGATCAGGACGGCGCCGTCCGCGCCGAACGCGGGGGCCGCGTCCGCCGGTTCGGCGGCGGTGAGCCGGGGGACGTGCGGCGTGCCGCCGCGCACCGCGAGCTGCGGTTCGCCGGACGCGACCGCCGCCCGGAGCGCGGAGTCGCCGTCGGCGTCCACGAGCTGGACGCGCCCCGGGTTCTCCGACTGGGCGGAGCGGGCCAGCCCCCACAGCGCGGCGGCGGGCAGGTCGTCCACCTCCGGCCCGGCGGCGCCGCGGGTGAGCACGACCAGCCGGGATCCGGCGAACCGCTCGTCGGCCAGGAACTCCTGGAACAGCGCCAGCCCGGACGCCGCCATCGCGTGCGTCCCCGCCGCCGGATCGGCGTCGTGGGAGCGGAACGGCGCGATGACGACGTCCGGGACGGGCTCCGCCGCCCGCAGCGCGTCCAGGTCGGCGTACGCCGGGATGTCGTCGATGGGAGCGTCGCCGAGCACCGCCCACGTACCCGCGTCCTCGGCGTGCAGGTCGGCGGGGTGCCAGCCGAGGCGGTACAGCGCGCCGCCCCGCGCCGACCCCACCGACGCGAGCTGCTCGGCGGTCACCGGCCGCAGCTCCAGCGACTCGACGGTCGCGACCGGGCGTCCGGCCTCGTCGGCGAGGTCCAGCCGGACGCCCTCGCCGCCGGTCGGCGCGAGCCGCACCCGCAGCGCCCGCGCCCCGGCCGCGTGGACGGACACGCCGGACCACGAGAACGGCAGCCGGACGGTCTGGTCGTCCGCCCCGATCCGCCCGATCGCGATGCCGTGCAGCGCCGCGTCGAGCAGGGCGGGGTGCAGGCCGTAGCCGTCGGTGCCGACGTCGGCGGGCAGGTCGACGTCGAGGAAGACCTCCTCGTCCCGCCGCCACGCCGCCCGGACGCCCTGGAACGCGGGCCCGTACCCGAGGCCGTGCCCGACCAGCTCCTCGTACAGGTCGTGGACGCCGATCGCGGTCGCCCCGGACGGCGGCCACGCCGCGAGGTCGGCGGCGGGCTCGGCCGCGGGCCCGCCCGCCGACAGGATCCCGGTGGCGTGCCGCACCCACTCGGTGTCCGGCTCGTCGTCGGCGCGGGAGTGCATCGTGACCGTGCGGCGGCCGTCGCCGTCCGGCGCGCCGACGAGGACCTGGAAGCGGACGTCGGCGGCGTCGTCCAGGACCAGCGGGGCGAGCAGCGTCAGGTCGTCGACCCGGTCGCAGCCCGCCTGGTCCGCCGCGTACGCGGCGATCTCCAGGTAGGCGGTGCCGGGCAGGACGACGGTCTCCATGACGGCGTGGTCGGCGAGCCACGGGTGGCGGCTCAGCGAGATCCGCCCGGTCAGCACCCGGCCGTCGTCGTCGGCGCGCTGGACGGCCGCGCCGACCAGCGGGTGCCCGGTGCCGATGAGGCCCGCCGCGGACACGTCGCCCGCGCCGCCCGTCGACACCACCCAGTACCGCTCGCCCTGGAACGGGTAGGTCGGCAGCTCCGCCGCCGCGCCGCGCGGCTCCGGCAGGACGGACGGCCAGTCGACCGCCGTCCCGCGCGTGTGCGCCTCGGCGAGCGCCGTGAGGACCTGGCGGCGGCCGCCGCCGTCGCGGCGCAGCGTCCCGATGACGTCGGCGGCGCCGTCGACGCCGTCGAGGTTCTCCCGGATCGCCGGGGCGAGGACGGGGTGCGGGCTGACCTCGACGGCGAGCAGGCCGCCCGTGCCGGCGAGCGCGGTGAACGCGTCCGCGAACCGGACCGGCTCCCGCAGGTTCCGGTACCAGTACGCGGCGTCCAGTTCGGCCGTGTCGAGGAGGGCGCCGGTCACGGTGGAGTAGAACGGGACGTCCGACGAGCGCGGCGCCACCTCGGCGAGGTCGGCGAGGACCTGGTCGCGGAGCACCTCCACCTGCGCGGAGTGCCCGGCCGTGTTGACGCCGGGGATGCGCCGGTTGCGGACGCCGTCCGCGTCGAGCCCGGCCGCCAGCTCGTCGAGCGCCGCCGGGTCGCCGGACACGGTGACCGCCGTCGGCCCGTTGACGGCCGCGACCGACAGCCGGTCGCCCCACCGGACGAGCCGCTCCGTGACGTCCTCCTCGGGGAGCGAGACCGACAGCATCCCGCCGCGCCCTTCGAGCCGCCGCCACGCCTGGCTGCGCAGCGCGATGATCCGCACGGCGTCCGGCAGGTCGAGGCCGCCCGCGACGTGCGCGGCGGCGACCTCGCCCTGGGAGTGCCCGACGACCGCGTCCGGGTGGACGCCCGCGGACCGCCACAGCGCCGCCAGCGACACCATCATCGTGAACAGGGCGGGCTGGACGACGTCCACCCGCTCCAGCGACGGCGCGCCGGGCTCGCCGCGCAGCACGTCGAGCACGGACCAGTCGAGATGGCGGCCGAACTGCGCCGCGCACTCGCGCGCCTTGGCGGCGAAGGCGGGCGCGGTGTCGAGCAGCTCCCGCGCCATCCCGGCCCACTGCGAGCCCTGGCCGGGGAACACGAACGCCGTGCGGTGCCCGGACGGGAGGGCCGTCCCCTCGATCACGTTCGGGTCCGGCTCCCCGGACGCGAGCGACGCCAGCCCGGCCCGGAACTCCTCGGGGCCGTCGCCCAGTACCACCGCCCGGTGGCCGAACACGGCGCGGGTGGTGGCGAGCGCGTGCGCGACCGCGACCGGGTCCTGCCCGGCGTGGCCGCGGAGCCGCCGCGCCTGCTCCCGGAGGGCGGGCCCGGTGCGGGCCGAGACCGGCCATGCGACGAGCTCCGGCTCCGGCCCGGGCTCGGGCGCGTCGTCCGGGTCGGGGCCCTGTTCGAGGATGAGGTGCGCGTTGGTCCCGCTGATGCTGAACGAGGAGACGGCGGCGCGGCGCGGGCGGCCGTCCCGCGGCCACGGCGCCGACTCGCCGAGCAGGGCCAGCGCGCCGGACTCCCAGTCCACGTGCGGGGTCGGCTCGTCGGCGTGCAGCGTCTTCGGCAGGACGCCGTGCCGCATCGCCTGCACCATCTTGATCACCCCGGCGACGCCGGCGGCGGCCTGCGTGTGCCCGAGGTTCGACTTGATCGAGCCGAGGTGCAGCGGACGGTCCGCGGGCCGTCCCGCCCCGTACGTGGCGAGCAGGGCGTGCGCCTCGATCGGGTCGCCGAGCGTGGTCCCGGTGCCGTGCGCCTCGACGGCGTCGACGTCGTCGGGGCCGAGCCGCGCGTCGGCGAGCGCCGCCCGGATGACGCGCTGCTGCGCCGGTCCGCTCGGCGCGGTGAGGCCGTTGCTCGCGCCGTCCTGGTTGACCGCCGACCCGCGGATCACGGCGAGGACGCGGTGCCCGTTGCGGACGGCGTCCGACAGCCGCTCCACGAGGACCATGCCGACGCCCTCGCTCCAGCCCGTCCCGTCGGCTCCGGCGCCGAAGGACTTGCAGCGCCCGTCCGGGGCGAGGACGCGCTGGCGGCTCAGCTCCACCAGGATGCCCGGCACCGCCATGACGGTGACGCCGCCCGCGAGCGCGAGGTCGCTCTCCCCGTTCCGGAGCGACTTGCACGCCAGGTGCAGCGACACCAGCGACGACGAGCACGCCGTGTCGACGGTCATCGCCGGTCCTTCGAGCCCGAAGCTGTAGGACAGCCGGCCCGAGGCGACGCTGCCCATCGTCCCGGTGAGCAGGTAGCCCTCCAGCGCGGACGTCTGCTCGCCCGAGTCGATGGCGTAGTGCTGCGGGGTCAGGCCGACGAACACGCCGGTGTTGCTGCCGCGCAGCGACGCCGGGACGATCCCGGCCCGCTCCAGCGTCTCCCAGGCGACCTCCAGCAGGAGCCGCTGCTGCGGGTCGGTGGCGAGCGCCTCGCGCGGGCTGATGCCGAAGAACTCGGCGTCGAACCGGTCGGCGTCGGCGACGAACCCGCCCTCCCGGACGTAGGTGGTGCCCGCCCGGTCGGGGTCCGGGTCGTAGAGGCGGTCGAGGTCCCAGCCGCGCGTGTCGGGGAACCGGGTGATCGCGTCGCGGCCGTCCGCGACGAGGCTCCACAGGTCCTCCGGCGTGCGGACGCCGCCGGGGAAGCGGCACGCCATCGCCACGATCGCGATCGGCTCGGCGTCGCCGGCCGGCGCGGCGGCCCGCGCGGGCGCGGCCGGTCCCGCGTCCGCGTCCTCGCCGAGGAGGAGGGTGCGCAGGTGGACGGCGAGCCCGGCGGCGGTCGGCCGGTCGAAGATCACCGTGGGCGGGAGGCGGAGCCCGGTCGCGCCGTTCAGCCGGTTCCGGAACTCGACCGCGCTCAGCGAGTCGAAGCCGAGTTCCTGGAACTGGCGGTCGGGGTCGATCGCGTCCGGCGCGGTGTGGCCGAGGACCGCCGCGACGTGCTCGCGGACCAGGTCGAGCATGGCCCGGTCCTGCTCGGCGCGCGGGCGTCCGGCGAGCCGGTCGCGCAGCGTCCCGGCCCCGGCCTGGCGCGCCCTCGCCCGCACGGGCTGCGCGCGGAACAGCCCTTGCAGCATCGGCGGCAGCACCCCCGCCTCCGCGAGCCGCCGGAAGACGGCGAGGTCGAACCGCGCGGGCACGGAGGCGGGACGTCCCGATCGCTGGGCCGTGTCGAGCAGGGCGAGCGCGTCCTCGTCCGGCAGGGGGACGAGCCCGCTGCGGCCGAGGCGCTTCTGGTCCGTCCCGTCGAGCGTGGCGGTGATGCCGCTCGTGGTCTTCCACAGCCCCCAGGCGAGCGAGACGGCGGGCTCTCCCCGGTGGACGCGGTGGTGGGCGAGGGCGTCGAGGTAGGTGTTGGCGGCGGCGTAGTTGGCCTGCCCGGGGTTGCCGAGCGTCCCGGCGGCGGACGAGAACAGGACGAACGCGTCCAGGTCGCCGGTGAGTTCGTGCAGGTTCCAGGCCGCGTCGGCCTTGGCGCGCAGCACCGGGGCGAGGCGCTCCGGGGTGAGGGCGTCGACCGTCCCGTCGTCGACGACGCCCGCCGCGTGGACCACGGCGGTCAGCGGGTGCTCGGCGGGGACGGCGGCGAGCAGCGCGGCCAGCGCGGCGCGGTCGGCGACGTCGCAGGCGGCGACGGTGACGTCCGCGCCGAGGGCGCGCAGGGCGGCGGCCGTGTCGGCGGCGGTGTCGGCGTCCGGGCCGCGCCTGCTGACCAGCAGCAGGCGGCGGGCGCCGTGCGCGGTGACGAGGTGCCGGGCGACGAGGGCGCCGAGCGTGCCGGTGCCGCCGGTGATCAGGATTGTGCCGTCCGGGTCGATCGGGCGCGGCACGGTCAGCGCGACCTTGCCGATGTGCCGGGCCTGGCTCAGGTACCGGAACGCCTGCGGCGCCTGCCGCACGTCGAACGCCGTGACGGGCAGCGGGGTGAGCGCGCCCGCCTCGAAGAGCTCGACGAGGGCGGCGAGCATCTCCTGGATGCGGTCGTGCCCGGCCTCGGTGAGGTCGAACGGGCGGTAGTCGGTGTCCGGCAGGGACTCGGGGTCGCGGAGGTCGGTCTTCCCCATTTCGAGGAAATGGCCCCGCGGTTTCAGGAGGTCGAGCGAGGCGTCGATGAAGTCGCCGGTGAGGGAGTTGAGGACGACGTCCATGCCGCCGGGGAACGCGTCGTGGAAGTCGAGCGTGCGGGAATTGGCGATGTGGTCGGCGTCGAAGCCGTTCTTGCGGAGCGTGTGCCATTTGCCGGGGCTCGCGGTGCCGTAGACCTCCGCGCCCCAGTGCCGGGCGAGCTGCGTCGCGGCCATTCCGACGCCGCCCGTGGCGGCGTGGATCAGGATGCGCTGGCCCGGCTCGATCTCGGCGAGGTGGCGCAGGCCGTAGTAGGCGGTCAGGAACACGATCGGCGTCGTCGCGGCCTGGACGAACGACCACCCGTCCGGGACGCGGGCGAGCAGCCGCCGGTCGGTGGCGGCCGTGGGGCCGACGGCCCCGTCGACCATTCCCATGACGCGGTCGCCGACCGCCAGCTCGGTGACGGCGGACCCGGTCTCGGTGACGATTCCGGCGGCCTCGCTGCCGATGACCGCCTCTCCCGGATACATGCCGAGGCTGATCAGCACGTCGCGGAAGTTCACGCCCGCCGCGCGCACGGCGATGCGCACCTCGTCCGGGCCGAGCGGGCGCGCCGCGTCCGGGTTGGCGGACAGGACGAGGTTCTCCACGGTTCCCGGCTCGGTGATCCCGAGCCGCCAGCGGTCGGTGTCCGCGGGCGGCGCGAGGGCCGGGTCGCTGCGCGTCAGCCGGGGGGCGTAGACGCCGCCGTCGCGCAGCGCGAGCTGGGGTTCGTCGCGGCCGAGCGCGGCGGGCAGGGCGGCGGCGTCCCCGGCGCGGTCGTCCAGGTCGACGAGGCGGAGCCGGCCCGGGTGCTCGGCCTGCGCGGACCGCACGAGGCCCCACGCCGGGGCGGCGGCCAGGTCGCTGACCGGCTCGGCGAGCTGCGCGGCGACCGCGCCCCGGGTGGCGACGACCAGGGTCAGGTCGGCGAACGCGTCGTCGGAAAGCCAGCTCTGGACCAGTTCCAGCAGCCGCACCGCCGCGTCGTGGACGCTTTCGAGATGGTCGCCGTTCTCTTGGTCGGAGTGGTGGCAGAAAAGGACGGTCGGGGGGACGTCCTCGCCTGCGGCGAGCGCTTCGCGCAGTGCGGAGAGATCCGGGAATTCCTTCGCGGCCTTGCCGGTGAGGGCGGGGAACGGTTCGCCGATCGCCGTCCACGGCGTTTCGGGGCCGCCGTCGATGGACGTCCACTCGACGTGGTGGGCGGGCTCGGACGGCCCGGTCCGCGCGGCCGACAACTGCTCGTTCGTGATCGGACGCACGGCCAGCGCGTCCACCGTCACCACGGGACCACCGGCCGGGTCCGTGACCGCCAGCGACACCGTGTCGCCGTCGCCCCGGCTGAGCCGGACCCGGACGGCGACCGCGCCCACGGAGTGGACCGAGACGCCGCTCCACGAGAACGGCAGTTTCAGCGCGTCGGCGTCCCCCGCGAGAAGGGTCGCGTGCAGGGACGCGTCGAGAAGCGCCGGATGAACCGCGAAACCCTCGACGTCGGTGTCGTCGGGCAGTTCCACTTCCGCGCAGATGTCGGTGCCGTCACGCCAGCCCGCTTTCAACCCCTGGAAAAGCGGGCCGTAGCGCAGGCCGATCGTCTCGAATGTGCCGTAGACGTCGCCGACGTCGAGCGGCGTCGCGCCGGCGGGCGGCCAGCTCTCCTGTTCGGCGGGGGGCGGGGTCGGGCCGCCCGCTCGGAGGAGGCCGGTCGCGTGGCACGTCCAGGGCCCGTCGGCGTCGTCGGGATCGGACGGTTCGCGCCGCGAATGGATCGTGATGGAATGGCGCCCCTCGGCGTCCGCCGCGTCGACGTAGACCTGGATCTGGACGCCGTCCTTCGGCGGCAGCACCAAAGGCGTCTGGAGGGTCAGCTCCTCGACGGTGTCGCATCCGGCGCGCTGCGCGGCGCGCAGCGCCAGGTCGACGTACGCCGTCCCGGGCAGCACGGCCGAGTCGTGGATCGCGTGCTCGGCCAGCCACGGCTGGTCCTTGAGGGAGATGCGCCCCGTGAGCAGGTGGCCGTTGTCGTTGGCGAGCAGCGTCGTCGCGGCCAGGAGCGGATGGTCGGCCGGGGTGAGACCCGCCTGGTCGACGTCCCCGGCGGACGGGCCCCGGTCGAGCCAGTACCGCTCCCGCTGGAACGGATAGGTCGGGAGGTCGGTGTGGCGCCCGGCGGGCAGGATCGTGGACCAGTCGACGTCCACGCCGCTGTTGTGGACGCGGGAGATCCCGGTGAGCAGCGCCGTGCTCTGCGGCTGCTTCGGGTTCTGGAGGGCGATGGCCGCACCGGTGGCCGTCTCGCCGGCAAGAGCGGTGAGCGTGGCGTCGGGCCCGATCTCGATGAACGTCGTGACGCCCTGCCCATCGAGATACTCGACGGCCTTGTGGAAGTTCACCGTGCCGAGGAGGTGCTCGGCCCAGTATTCGGGCGTGTGCTCGGCAGGGCGTCCGGTGAGGTTGGAGACCACCGGAATGGACGCCGGGTTATGGGTGATGGCCCGGGCCGCTTCGGTCAGCGGCTCGACGGCTTGGTCCATGAGGGAGGAGTGGAAGGCGCGGTTGGTGGTGAGCAGGCGGGTGCGCCGTCCTTGGTCTTTCCAGTACTGGGTGATTTCTTGAACGGCGTCGGCGGGGCCGGAGATGACGGTGCTTTGTGCCGCGTTGACGGCGGCGATGCTGACGCCTTCGGTGAGGGTGATTTCGTCGGGGGCGGCGTTGATGGCGGCCATGGCCCCGGCGGGGGTGTTGTGCATGGCGCGGGCGCGGGCGGTGACCAGCGTCGCCGCGTCGGCCAGTGAGAGGGTGCCGGAGGTGTAGGCGGCGGTGATTTCGCCCAGCGAATGCCCGACCAGGAAGTGGGGTGTGATTCCCCAGTCTGCGAGGAGCGCGTGGAGCGCTGTCTGGTAGGCGAACAGGGCGGGCTGGGTGTAAAGGGTCTGGTTCAGTTCCTCGGGGTCGTCGGCGAACATGATCTGCTTGAGTCGCGGATCGAGGTGTTCGCAGGCGGCGTCGAGCGCCTCGGCGAATACCGGGAACGTCTCATACAGTTCCCGCCCCATTCCCGCGTGCTGCGAGCCCTGGCCCGAATAAAGGAACGCGACCTTTCCGGGCGTGGCGCTCGCGGGACTCAGCTCTCGCAGGCCCGAGACGAGTTCGTCCGTGGAACCGGCGACGACGGCGGCGCGCCGCGGGAGGCGGGCGCGTCCGTTCGCCAGGGTGTGGGCGATGTCGGTCAGGCTCGTCCCAGGGTTCTCGGCGACGAATTCCGCCAACCGCGTCGCCTGCTCCCGCAGGGCGGGCTCCGTCTTCGCCGACAGGAGCACCGGCAGCGGATGACGGGGCTGCTCCGGTTCGGGGACGTCCGCGTCCGCTGCCTGTTCGAGGACGATGTGCGCGTTCGTCCCGCTGATGCCGAACGAGGAGACGGCGGCGCGCCGGGGCCGGTCCCGCTCCGGCCACGGGGCCGTCTCGGTGAGCAGGCGCACCGCGCCCGACTCCCATTTCACGTGCGGGGTCGGCTCGTCGATGTGCAGCGTCTTCGGCAGGACGCCGTGCCGCAGCGCCTCGACCATCTTGATGATTCCGGCGACGCCCGCCGCCGCCTGGGTGTGGCCGATGTTTGACTTGATCGACCCCAGCCACAACGGACGATCCGCGGGCCGCTCCTGCCCGTAGGTGGCGAGGAGCGCCTGCGCTTCGATCGGGTCGCCGAGCGTCGTCCCGGTGCCGTGCGCTTCGACCGCGTCGATGTCGTCCGGGGTCAGGAGGGCGTTGGCGAGCGCGTCCCGGATCACCCTCTGCTGCGACGGCCCGTTGGGCGCGGTGAGGCCGTTGCTCGCGCCGTCCTGGTTGAGCGCGGAACCGCGCACGACGGCGAGGACGCGGTGGCCGTTGGCCTCGGCGTCCGACAGCCGTTCGACGAGGAGGAGGCCCGCGCCCTCGCCCCAGCCGGTCCCGTCGGCGGCGGCGGCGAACGCCTTGCACCGCCCGTCCGCCGCCAGTCCGCGCTGGCGGCTGAATTCGAGGAAGATATCGGGGGTGGACATCACCGTCACGCCGCCCGCGAGCGCCAGGTCGCATTCGCCGCGCCGCAGCGCCTGCATCGCCAGGTGGAGGGCGACGAGCGACGACGAGCACGCCGTGTCGACCGTGACCGCCGGGCCCTCCAGACCGAACGAATAGGCGATCCGGCCGGAGGCGACGCTCACCGACGTGCCGGTGACGAGATATCCCTCGACCTTGTCGAGGCCGTTCAGCGCGTGCCGGACGTAGTCCTGCCCGTTCGTCCCGGCGAAGACGCCCGTGCGGCTGCCGCGCAGCGACGCCGGGTCGATCCCGGCGTCCTCGAACGACTGCCACGCGGTCTCCAGCAGCAGCCGTTGCTGCGGGTCCATTCCAAGGGCCTCGCGGGGGCTGATGCCGAAGAAGTCCGCGTCGAACCGGTCGGCGTCGTAGACGAATCCGCCTTCCCGGACGTACGTCGTCCCGCGCTGTTCGGGGTCGGGGTCGTAAAGGGCGTCGACGTCCCATCCCCGTCCGTCCGGGAAATGCGAAAGGGCGTCGACGCCGTCCGCGACGAGCCGCCACAGGTCCCGCGCGGACCGCACGTCGCCAGGGAACCGGCAGCCCATGCCGACGATCGCGACCGGCTCGTGGTCGCGTGCCTCCGCCTCCCGCAGCCGCTGGTGGGTCAGCCGGAGATCGGCGGTCGCGCGCCGCAGGTAGTCGCGCAGCTTCTCCTGGTTCATGCCTGGCGTCGCCTCCTGGAAACGGACGTCTCAGTCGTGGGACACACCGAGCTCGTTGTCGAGCACGTCGAACAGTTCGGCGTCGGACGCCGTGTCGAGATCGCCGCCCGCCGCCGGGCCGCCCGCCGCCGGGACGTCGCCGACCTTCCACAGCAGCGCCCGGAGCCGGTTGGCGATCCTCGTGCGGGCCGCGGCGTCCGGCGCGGCGTCGCGCAGGACGCCGTCGAGCCGGTCGATCTCGGTGATCAGCCGGTCGGCCGGGTCGGCGCCCGCCGGGACCAGCTCCGCCGCGAGGTGGTCGGCCAGCGCCGCCGAGCTCGGGAAGTCGAAGACGACCGTGACCGGGAGCTGGAGGCCGGTGGCGGCGTTGACCTGGTTCCGGAACCGGACGGCGGTGAGCGAGTCGAAGCCGAGGTCCTTGAACGCGCGGTCGGGGGCGATCGCGTCGGCGGACGCGTGCCCGAGGACGGTCGCCGCGTGCGACCGGACGAGGTCGAGCAGCAGCGGGCCGCGCTCCTCCTCCGGCAGCGCGGCGAGCCGCGCGGCCAGCGGCGGCCCGGACCGGTCGGCGCGCCGCGCCGGGGTCCGGACGAGCCCGCGCAGCACCGGCGGCAGCATCCCGTCGGCGGCCTGGTCCCGCAGCGCGGCCGGGTCGAGCCCCAGCGGGACGAGCAGCGGCGCCCCGCCCCGCAGCCCCCTGTCGAACAGCCCGAGGGCTTCCTCCGTGCCGAGCGGGACGATCCCGCTGCCGGAGAGCCGGGCGAGGTCCGCGTCGCCGAGCCCGCCGGTCATGCCGCTCGCCGTGGCCCACAGGCCCCAGGCGAGGGAGGCGGCGGGCCGCCCGGCGGCGTGCCGGTGCGCGGCGAGCGCGTCGAGGAACGCGTTGGCGGCGGCGTAGTTGGCCTGCCCCGGGTTCCCGAGGACGCCCGCCGCCGACGAGAACAGCACGAAGGCGTCCAGGTCGGGGAGCAGCTCGTGCAGGTTCCACGCCGCGTCGACCTTCGGCCGCAGCACCCGGTGGACCTGCTCGGGCGTCAGCGAGCCGACGGTCGCGTCGTCCAGGACGCCCGCGGTGTGGACGACCGCGCGCACCGGATGCTCGGCGAGCAGCGCGGCGAGCGCGTCGCGGTCGGCGGCGTCGCACGCGGCGACGGTGACGTCCACGCCGGCGGGCAGGTCGGCCAGCTCGTCCAGCCCCTCGGCGTCCGGGCCGCGGCGGCTGACCAGCAGCAGCCGCCGGACGCCGTGCTCGGCGACCAGCCGCCGGGCGACGAGGCGGCCGAGCGTGCCGGTGCCGCCGGTGATCAGGACGGCGCCGTCCGGGTCGAGGGCGGTCTCGCCGTCCGCGCCGGAGGCGGCCGGGACGAGGCGCGGCGCGTAGGCGACGCCGTCCCGCACCGCGAGCTGCGGTTCGCCCGTGGCGGCGGCCGCGGCGACGTCGGCCGGGTCGCCGTCCACGTCGATGATCTGGACGCGTCCCGGGTTCTCGGTCTGCGCCGAGCGGACGAGCCCCCAGACGGCGGCGGCCGGAAGGTCGCGGACGTCCTCGCCGGGACGGGCCGCGACCGCGCCGCGCGTGACGACGACCAGCGGCGAGTCGAGCGCCTGGAGCCGCGCGAGGACGTCCTCCACGGCGGTGTGCGCCCCGGCCGCCGGATCGTTGGCCTCGGTGTCGATGGTCAGCGTCTCGTACGGGACGTCGCCGGACGCCGCCGCCGGCGCGACCGGCTGCCATTCCACCCGGTACAGCGGGTCGCGGCCGCCGCGCAGCCGTCCCGTGTCGAGCGGCGCCAGCTCGACGGACGCGGCGGCGACCGGCGCGCCCGCGTCGTCGGCCACGGTGACCTCCACCGCGTCCGGCCCGGGGACGAGCCGGGCCCGCAGCCGGGACGCGCCCGGCGCCGCGAGCGCGAGCCGCGTCCACCGCGACGGCGCCCGGATCCCGCCGTCGTCGCCGAGCAGCACCGGCTGGAGGACCGCGTCGAGCAGCGCCGGGTGGAGGCCGTACCCGGCGACGTCGGTGCCGTCCGGCAGGTCGAGCTCCGCGAAGACCTCGCCGTCGTGCCGCCAGGCGGCCCGGACCCCCTGGAAGACCGGCCCGTGGGCGAGGCCCGCCCGGAGCATCCGCCCGTACAGGCCGTCGACGTCGACGGGCTCCGCGCCCTGCGGCGGCCACTCCGCCAAGCCGTCCTCGACGGGCCGCCCGGAGCCGAGCGTGCCGCTGGCGTGCTCGACCCATTCGGCGGCCAGGCCCTCGTCGTCCGGCCTGGCGTAGACGGCGACGGCGCCGTCCCGGACGGTGACGTTCAGCCGGACGCCGCCGCGCTCGGGCAGCACCAGCGGCGCGTGCACGGTCAGCTCCTCGACGCCGCCGAAACCGGTGTGCGCGGCGGCGTGCAGGGCCAGTTCGGCGAACACCGAGCCCGGCAGGACGGCGGCGTCCCGCACGGTGTGCTCGCCCGCCCACCCGAGCGCGTCGGCGGAGACGCGGCCGCTGAACACGTGCCCGCCGGTCGGCAGGTCCGCGACCGCGCCGAGCAGCGGATGCCCGGCGGGCTCCAGCCCGAGCCCGGCCGCGTCGCGCGCGGCGGCCGAGCCGTCCAGCCAGTACGAGCGGTGCTGGAAGGCGTAGGTCGGCAGCGGGACGCGCCGCGCCGCCGTCCCCGCGTGCCAGGCCGCCCAGTCGACGTCCGCGCCGCCCGTGTGCGCGTGCGCGAGCGACGCGAGGAACCGGCGCGGCCCGCCGTCGTCGCGGCGCAGCGACTCGACGACCACGCCGTCGTCGCCGAGCGTCTCGGCCGTCGCGCCGGTGAGGATCGGATGCGGGCTCGTCTCGACGTACAGGCGGTGCCCGTCGGCGTGCAGCGCCTGCACGGCCCGCTGGTACTGGACGGTCCCGCGCAGGTTGTCGTACCAGTAGTCGGTGCCGAGCGCGGCCGTGTCGTCCAGCCGCCCGCCGGTCAGCGACGAGTAGAACGCGATCTCGGCGGTGCGCGGCGCGATCCCGGCCAGCCGGTCGAGGATCTCGGCGCGGATCTCCTCCATCTGGTGCGAGTGGGACGCGTAGTCGACCGGGATCGCCTTCGCGCGGACGCCCTCGTCCCGGTAGGACTCCACGAGGTCGAGCACGGCGTCCCGGTCGCCGGACACCACGGTCGCGGACGGCCCGTTGACGGCGGCGACGCTGACCCGCCCGTTCAGCCGCTTCTCCACGTCCCGCGACGGCAGCGGGACCGACGCCATCGTGCCGCGCCCGTCCCGCCCGGCGAGCCCGGCGATCGCCCGGCTGCGCAGCGCGGCGACGGCGGCGGCGTCGTCCAGCGACAGCGCCCCGCACACGTACGCGGCGGCGATCTCGCCCTGCGAGTGCCCGGCGACGGCGTCCGGCCGGACGCCGAGCGACTCCCACAGCCGGGCCAGCGACGTCATCAGCGCGAACAGCGCGGGCTGCACGACGTCGACGCGGTCGAGCGTGGGCGCGCCGGGCGCCTGCCGCAGGACGTCGTGCAGCGACCAGTCCACGTGCGGGGCGAGCGCGTCCGCGCACGCGTCCACGTGCTCGCGGAACACGGCGGACTCCGCCATCAGCTCCACGCCCATGCCCGCCCACTGCGCGCCCTGGCCGGGGAAGACGAACGCGACCCTGCCGCCCGCGCCGCTCCGCGGCTCGCGCACCAGCTCGGCGGCGGGCTCGTTCCGGATCAGCGCGGCGAGGCCGCGTTCCAGCGCGTCCCGGTCGTCGCCGACGACGGCGGCGCGGTGCTCGAAGTGCGTCCGCGCGGTGGCGAGGGTGAGGCCGACGTCCGCCGGGTCGAGGCCGGGGTCGTCGCGGAGGCGGGCGCTCAGCCGCTCGGCCTGGGCGCGCAGCGCCGTCTCGTCCCGGCCGGACACGAGCCACACGGTCGGCCGCGCCGGTCCGGGCTCCGCCGGTGCCGCCGCGTCCGGCGCCTGTTCGAGGACGATGTGCGCGTTCGTCCCGCTGATCCCGAACGACGACACCGCCGCGCGGCGGGGACGGTCGCCCTCCACCGGCCACGGGGTCGTCTCGGTGAGCAGGCTGACCGCGCCGGACGTCCAGTCGACGTGCGGGGTCGGCTCGTCCACGTGCAGCGTCTTCGGCAGGACGCCGTGCCGCATCGCCTCGACCATCTTGATGACCCCGGCGATGCCCGCGGCGGCCTGCGTGTGGCCGATGTTCGACTTGATCGACCCGAGCAGCAGCGGCCGGTCGGAGGGACGCTCCCGCCCGTAGGTGGCGAGGAGGGCCTGCGCCTCGATGGGGTCGCCGAGGGTCGTCCCGGTGCCGTGGGCCTCGACGGCGTCGACGTCCTTCGGTGCGAGTCCGGCGTTGGCGAGCGCGGCGCGGATCACCCGCTGCTGCGACGGGCCGTTCGGCGCGGTGAGGCCGTTGCTCGCGCCGTCCTGGTTCACCGCCGAGCCGCGGATCACCGCGAGCACCGGGTGCCCGTTGCGGCGCGCGTTCGACAGCCGCTCCAGCAGGACGAGCCCCGCGCCCTCGCCCCACGCGACGCCGTCGGCGGCCGCGGCGAACGACTTGCTGCGCCCGTCCGGGGCGAGCCCGCGCTGGCGGCTGAACTCCACGAACGTCGTCGGCGTCGCCATGACGGTCACGCCGCCCGCCATCGCCAGCTCGCAGTCGCCGTCGCGCAGCGACTGGCAGGCCAGGTGGATGGCGAGCAGGGACGACGAGCACGCCGTGTCCACCGACACCGCCGGGCCTTCGAGCCCCAGCGTGTACGCGACCCGGCCGGACGCGACGCTGTAGGAGCTGCCCGTCCCGACGTAGCCCTCGAAGCCGTCCGGGACGCGGCCGTAGAGCCGCGCGCCGTAGTCCCCGTACATGATCCCGGTGAAGACGCCGGTCCGGCTGCCGCGCAGCGCGCCGGGGACGATGCCCGCGCCCTCCAGCGCCTCCCACGCGACCTCCAGCAGGAGCCGCTGCTGCGGGTCGATCGTCATCGCCTCGCGCGGGCTGATGCCGAAGAAGTCGGCGTCGAACCGGTCGGCCGGGTGCAGGAACCCGCCCTCGCGGACGTAGCTCCTGCCCTGCCGCTCCGGGTCGGGGTCGAACAGCGCGTCGAGGTCCCAGCCGCGTCCGGTGGGGAACTCCGAGATCGCGTCCACGCCGTCCGCGACGAGCCGCCACAGCCCGGCCGGGGACGCGACCCCGCCGGGGAAGCGGCACGCCGTCCCGACGATCGCGACCGGCTCGGCCGCCTCCTCGGCGAGCCGCCGCCGCTCCGCCTTCAGGTGCTCGTTCTCCAGCAGCGCCGCGCGCAGCGCCGCCACGACCTTGCCGTCGGGGGACGTGCTCATCGCCAGCTCCGTGTTCTGTGCGCCGTCGTCGTCATGTGTCGGTGCTCGTGGTGCGTGGTCATCCGGTCCGTGGTCATTCGGTGTCGCCGAGGGCCAGGCGGACGAGGTCGTCCACGTCCGCGGTGCGGATCGCGTCCGTCCCGTCGCCGCCCGTCCCGGCGGGTTCGCCGTCGTCGCCGGAGGCGAGCCGCAGCAGGGCGCCCATCAGGCCGGACTCGCGCAGCTTCGGGAGCGGGATGGCGGCGAGGGTCCGGCGGATCTCGGCCTCCTCGGCGTCCTCGGGGGTGGCGGCGGCGACGCCCAGCTCCGCGCGGAGGTGGTGGGCGCTCGCCAGCGGGTTCGGGTAGTCGAAGAGGAGCGTCGCGGGCAGCCGCAGGCCGGTCGCCGCGTTCAGCCGGTTGCGGAGTTCGAGGGCGCCGAGCGAGTCGAGCCCCATGTCGAGGAACTTGCGCTCGGCCGGGATCGTCTCGCCCTCCGGGCGTCCCTGGACGGCGGCGAGCGCCGTCCTGACGACGTCCACCAGCACCCGGATCTGCTCCGGCTCGCTCTTGCCGGACAGGCGGCGGCGCAGCTCCGTCCCCGCCGTCCCCGACCCGTTCGCGGACGCCCGCGACGGCGGCGCCGGGACCAGCCCGCCTAGCACCGCGGGCAGCATCCCGGACGCGGCGTGCGAGCGCAGCGTCCCGAGGTCGAGCCGCACCGGGACGAGCAGCGGCCGATCCCCGCCGAGCGCCACGTCGAACAGCGCGAGCGCGTCGTCCGCGCCGAGCGGGACGACGCCCGTCCCCGACAGCCGGGCGAGGTCGGCCGCGCTGAGGTCGCCGGTGATGCCGCTGGCCGTGTTCCACAGGCCCCAGGCGAGCGAGGTCGTCCGCAGCCCGGCGCGGGTGCGGTGGTGGGCGAGGGCGTCCAGGTAGGTGTTCGCGGCGGCGTAGTTCGCCTGTCCCGGGTTCCCGAGGGTGGCGGCGGCCGACGAGAACAGGATGAGGTGGTCGGGCTGGTGGGGGTGGTCGTGCAGGTTCCGGACCGTGTCGACCTTGGGCCGCAGGACGGCGTGGAGCTGGTGCGGGGTGAGGTTGTCGACGGTCGCGTCGTCGATGATCCCGGCGGCGTGGACGACGGTCGCCGGGGTGTGCTCGGCGAGCAGCCGGCCGAACGCCTCCGGGTCGGTGGTGTCGCAGGCGGCGACGGTGACGTCGGCGTCGAGGCCGTCGAGCGCCGCCGCCGTGCCGGCGTTCCCGCCCCGCCTGCTGACCAGCACGAGGCGGCGGGCGCCGTGGTTCGTGACGAGGTGCCGGGCGATCAGGATCCCGAGGGTGCCGGTGCCGCCGGTGATGAGGACCGTCCCGTCCGGGTCGAACGGGGCCTCCGGCTCGGCGGGCGGCCTGGCCCGGACGAGCCTCGGCGCGAACGCCGCGCCGTCGCGGAGCGCGAGCTGCGGCTCGTCCGTCGCCACGGCGGCGGGGAGCGCGTCGGCGCCGCCCGCCCCGACGCCCACGTCGACGAGCTGGATCCGGCCCGGGTTCTCGGTCTGCGCGGAGCGGACCAGGCCCCAGGCGGTGGCGGCGGGCAGGTCGCTGACGTCCTCGTCCGGGCGGACGGCGACCGCGCCCCGGGTGACGACGACGAGCCGGGCGTCGGAGGAGCGCTCGTCCTTCAGCCACCGCTGGATCTCGGCGAGGACGTTCTCGGCGACGGAATGGGCCGCCGCGACCGGGTCCTCCTCGTCGGTGGCGACGGTGAGGGTCGTGTACTCGGTGCCGGGCGTCGCGGCGGCGAGGGGGAGGGGCGTCCAGTCGAGGCCGAACAGGGAGTCCCGGCCGGTGCGGGCCGCCGCGAGCTGCTCGCCGCTGACCTCGCGCAGCGCCAGCGCCCGCACGGCGCCGACCGGTCGGCCCGTCCCGTCCGCGAGGTCGAGCCTCACCTCGTCGGGACGGTCGAACCCGAGCCGCACCCGCAGGCTCTTCGCGCCGGTGGCGCTCAGCGTGACGCCGCTCCAGGAGAACGGGAGGCGGACCGGGCCGTCCCCTTGCCGCGCGGCGAGGGTGTGCAGCGCGGCGTCGAGCAGCGCGGGGTGGAGGCCGTAGGCGGTCGGGTCGCCTCCGGTGGTCTCGGGGAGTTCCGCTTCGGCGTAGATGTGGCCGTCGCCGTCCTGCCAGGCCGCTTTCAGACCGTGGAACGCCGGACCGTAGGTGAGCCCCTGCGCGGCGAGTTTCGCGTGGAGGCCGTCGATGTCGATCGGGGCGGCATCGGCGGGCGGCCAGGCGGTCTCCGGGCTTTCGGGAACCGCTCCGGTGGCGGTGACCGTGCCGGTGGCGTTGTGCGTCCAGTCGGTGGCGGCGGAGCGCGAATGAATGGTGACGGTTCTCCGGCCGTCGTTGTCGGGCGGCGTCAGCGAAAGGCGGAGCTGGACGGGGTCGTCGGCGGTGACCGCGAGCGGCGCGTGGAGCGTCAGTTCGTCCACCGTGTCGTCGCCGGTCTGCCGCGCGGCGTGCAGCGCCAGTTCGAGGAACGCCGTTCCGGGGAGGAGGACCGTGCCCTGGACGGCGTGGTCCGCCAGCCAGGGATGGGAGTCGAGCGATATCCGGCCGGTGAGCAGGTGCCCGCCGTCCGGGAGTTCGGCGGCGGCCCCGACGAACGGGTGCTCGGACGTGTCGAGACCGGCGGCGGTCAGGTCCATTCCCGTGGCCGGGCTGTCGAGCCAGTACCGCCGTTCCTCGAACGGGTAGGTGGGGAGGTCGGCGTGCCGTCCGGCCGGGATGATCGTCGTCCAGTCGACCGGGACTCCGGTGTTGTGGGCCCGGACGATTTCGCCGATCAGCGTCGAGGTCTGCGGCTGTTTCGGGTTCTGCAGGGCGATGGTCGTGTTCGTGGTCGTCTCACCGGTCAGGGTGGTGAGCGTGGTGTCGGGGCCTATTTCGATGTAGGTGGTGACGCCCTGCTCATCCAGGTATTGGACGGCCTTGTGGTAATCGACCGTGCCGAGGAGGTGTTCGGCCCAGTATTCGGGGGTGTGCTCGGCGGGTTGTCCGGTGAGATTGGAGATCACCGGAATGGACGCCGGGTTGTGGGTGATGGCGCGGGCCGCTTCGGTCAGCGGCTCGACGGCGTCGTTCATGAGGGAGGAGTGGAAGGCGCGGTTGGTGGTGAGCAGGCGGGTGCGCCGTCCTTGGTCCTTCCAGTGCTGGGCGATTTCCTCTACGGCGTCACGCGGGCCCGAGATGACCGTGCTGTGCGCCGTGTTGACGGCGGCGATGCTGACGCCGTCGCTGAGGTTGATTTCGTCGGGGGCGGCGTTGATGGCGGCCATGGCCCCGGCGGGGGTGTCGTGCATGGCGCGGGCGCGTGCGGTGACCAGCGCGGACGCGTCCGCGAGGGAGAGCGTCCCGGAGATGTGGGCGGCGGTGATTTCGCCCAGTGAATGCCCGACCAGGTAATGGGGTGTGATTCCCCAGTCTGCGAGGAGGGCGTGGAGTGCCGTCTGGTAGGCGAACAGGGCGGGCTGAGTGTAAAGGGTTTGGTTCAGTTCCTCGGGGTCGTCGGCGAACATGATCTGCTTGAGTCGCGGATCGAGGTGTTCGCAGGCGGCGTCGAGCGCTTCGGCGAAGACGGGGAACGTCTCGTACAGTTCCCGGCCCATTCCCGCGTGCTGCGAACCCTGGCCCGAGTACAGGAACGCGACTTTCCCGGGGTTGGCGGTGACCGGCTCCAGGTCGTCGTCCAGCTTTCGGACGAGTTCGTCGACGGTGCTCGCGACCACGCCCGCACGCTGCGGGAAATGGGCGCGTCCCGTCGCCAGGGTCCGGGCGATGTCGGGGAGTCCGACCGAGGGGTTCGCGGTGGCGAAACCGCGGAGCCTCGCCGCCTGCTCCCGCAGCGCGGATTCCGTCTTGGCCGAAAGGAGCACCGGCAGCGGATGGGCGGGCTGCTCGGCCTGTCCGGCGTCCGTGGTGCCGGGGGGCTGTTCGAGGATGATGTGCGCGTTGGTGCCGCTGATCCCGAATGACGAGACCGCCGAGCGCCGGGGACGGTCGCTCTCCGGCCAGTCGATCTGCTCGGTGAGGAGGCTGACCGCGCCGCTTTCCCAGTCGACGTGCGGTGAAGGCTCGTCCACGTGCAGGGTCTTCGGCAGGACGCCGTGGCGCATCGCCTCGACCATTTTGATGATTCCGGCGACGCCCGCGGCGGCCTGGGTGTGGCCGATGTTCGACTTGATCGAGCCGAGCCGCAGCGGCCGATCGGAAGGCCGTTCCTGCCCATAAGTGGCGAGCAATGCCTGCGCCTCGATCGGGTCGCCGAGGGTGGTCCCGGTGCCGTGGGCCTCGACCGCGTCGATGTCGTCCGGCGTAAGCCCGGAATTGGCGAGCGCGGCGCGGATCACCCGCTGCTGCGACGGCCCGTTCGGCGCCGTCAGGCCATTGCTCGCGCCATCCTGGTTGATGGCGGAGCCGCGCACGACGGCGAGGATCGGGTGGCCGTTCGCCCGCGCGTCCGACAGCCGTTCCACCAGCAGCATTCCGGCGCCCTCGCCCCACGCGACGCCGTCGGCGGCGGCGGCGAACGACTTGCACCGTCCGTCCGGCGAAAGGCCGCGCTGGCGGCTGAATTCCACGAACGTGCTCGGCGTGGCCATCACCGTGGAGCCTCCGGCGAGCGCCAGGTCGCATTCGCCGTTGCGCAGCGCCTGCGCCGCCAGGTGCAGGGCGACCAGCGACGACGAGCACGCCGTGTCCACCGTGACGGCCGGGCCCTCGAAGCCGAACGTGTAGGAGACGCGCCCGGACGCGACGCTCCCGGAGCTGCCGGTGCCGACGTACCCCTCGACGTCCTTCGGGATCTGCCGGGCCAGGCGGCCCCCGTAGTCGCTGTACATGATCCCGGTGAAGACGCCGGTCCGGCTGCCGCGCAGCCCGCCGGGGTCCAGGCCCGCCCGTTCGAGCGCCTCCCAGGTCGTCTCCAGCAGGAGCCGCTGCTGCGGGTCGATCGCGAGCGCCTCGCGCGGGGTGATCCCGAAGAACGCCGGGTCGAAGTGGTCGGCGTCGTGCAGGAACCCGCCGTGCCTGGTGTAGCTCTTGCCAGGACGTTCCGGGTCCGGGTCGTAGAGCGCGGCGACGTCCCAGCCGCGCCCGGTCGGGAACGGCGACACGGCGTCCGTCCCCGACGTGACGAGGTCCCAGAGGTCGCCCGGGCCGCGCACGCCGCCGGGGTAGCGGCACGCCATCCCGACGATCGCGATCGGCTCGTCGACGGCCACGCGCCGCGCCGCGGGCGCGGTCGCCGTCTCAGGACGCGTCTGGAGGAGGCGCTCGCCGAGCAGGTCCGCGAGCGCGGCGGGCGTCGGATAGTCGAAGACGAGCGTGGCGGGCAGCGCGAGCCCGCTTGTCCGCTTGAGCCGGTTGCGCAGCTCGACGGCGGTGAGCGAGTCGAACCCGAGCTCCTGGAACGGCCGGTCCGGCTCGACCGCCTGGACCGACCTGTGCCCGAGCGCCGTCGCGACCTCCGACCTGACCAGGTCGAGGAGCGCGGCGCGCCGGTCCTCCGCGCCGAGCCGCGCGAGCCGCTGGACGAGCGCGGCCGACCCGCGTCCCGGCCGCCGGGCCCCGGTGCGGACGAGACCGCGCAGCACCGCGGGCAGCGCGTCGCCGAGGCCGCCGAGCGCGGCCGGTTCGAGCCGGACGGGCGCGAGCACGGCGTCGTCCAGCGACCGGGCGAGGTCGAAGAGCGCGAGCCCCTGCTCGGAGCCGATCGGGGTGATCCCGTCGCGGGACATCCGCGCCGCCGTGTCCGCGTCGGCCCCGGCGGCCATGCCGTCGGACGCCCACGGCCCCCAGGCGAGCGACGTCGCGGGCTGTCCGGCGGCGCGGCGGCGGCGCGCGAGCGCGTCGAGGAACGCGTTGGCGGCGGCGTAGTTGGCCTGCCCGGGGCTGCCGAGCGTGCCCGCCACGGACGAGAACAGGATGAACGCGTCCAGGTCGCCGGTGAGGTCGTGCAGGTTCCAGGCGGCGTCCGCCTTCGGGCGCAGCACCGCGTCGAGCCGGTCGGCGGTCAGGCCGGTGACGGTCGCGTCGGCCAGGATCCCGGCCGTGTGGACGACGGCCGTGACGGGATGCTCGGCGAGCAGGTCCGCGAGCGCCCGCCGGTCGGACACGTCGCACGCCGCGATCGTGACGTCCGCGCCGTGCGCGGTCAGCTCCGCCTCCAGCTCCGCCGCGCCCGGCGCGTCGGGTCCGCGGCGGCTGACGAGCAGCAGCCGCCGCACGCCGTGGTCGGCGGCGAGGTGGCCGGCGACCAGCCCGCCGAGCGCGCCGGTCCCGCCGGTGATCAGGACCGTGCCGTCCGGGTCGAACGCCGGGACGGCCGGTGGGGTGTCCGTCGCCGCCCGGGTGAGGCGGGGGACGTGCGTCCCGCCGTCGCGGACGGCGAGCTGCGGCTCGTCCGTCGCGACGGCCGCCGCGACCGCCGCGCGGGTGGCGTCCGCGTCGAGGTCGAGCAGGACGACGCGGTCGGGGTTCTCCGCCTGCGCCGACCGGACCAGCCCCCACACCGCCGCCGTGGCGGGGTCGGGGTCGTCCATGACCGAGCCGTGGGTGACGACCGCGAGGCGGACGTCGCTGAGCCGCTCGTCCGGAAGGAAGTCCTGGAGGAGGGCAAGGACGTCCCTGGTGAGGGTGTGCGCGCGGGCGGCCGGGTCGGCGCCGTCGTCCGGCGCGCAGCGGACGAAGAGCAGGCCGGGCGCCGCCGCGCCGGACTCGATCGCGTCCCGGAGCGCGGCGAGGTCCGGGTAGGCGGGTTCGTCGTCGGCCAGGAATCCGGCCGGGTCGCCCAGGGCCGCCCAGCCGCTCGGGTCTTCGGGCGTGACGGTCTTCGGCGTCCACTCGATCCGGTAGATGGACGGCGGCGCCGCCTTGACGAGCTGCTCCGTCCGGACGGGACGCGTGGCCAGCGCCCCGACCGTCGCGACCGGCGTCCCCGCGGAGTCGGCGAGCTGGAGGGCGAGCGTCTCGGCGGACGTCTGGGTGAGCCTGGCCCGCAGGGTCCCCGTCCCGGTGCCGCCGAACGTGACGCCGCTCCAGGAGAACGGCAGCCGGATCGCGTTCGGATCGCCGGTCTCGCCGGAGAGGAGGGTCGAGTGCAGGACGGCGTCGAGGAGGGCGGGGTGCAGGTGGAATCCGGCGCCGGGCTCCTCGGGGAGTTCCGCCTCCGCGTAGATGTCGCCGCCGTCCTGCCAGGCGGCCTTGAGGCCCTGGAACAGGGGGCCGTAGACGTAGCCGCGCCCGGCCAGCCGGTCGTAGAGGTCCGTGATGTCGACCGGGGCGGCGCCGGGCGGCGGCCAGGCCGCCAGGTCCGCGTGGACGGGGTTCCCCGTCGCCGTGACGCCGCCGGTGGCGCAGATCGTCCATTCCCGCTTGTCGGCGGAATCGCCGTAGGCGCGGGCCCGGACGGTGATCGCCCGGTCGTCGTCGACGATGACCTGGAGCTGCGCCGCCTCACCGGCCGCCAGGATCACGGGCGCGTGCAGGGTCAGTTCGTCGACCGTGTCGCACCCGACATGGCTCGCGGCGTGCAGCGCGAGTTCGAGGTAGAGCGTGGCGGGCAGCAGTACGGCGCCGTGGATCGCGTGGTCGGCGAGCCAAGGGTGGGAGTCGAGCGAGACCCGCCCGCTGAAGAGGAATCCGCCTTCGCCCGGCAGATCCGTGACGGCCGTGAGGAACGGATGGTCGGTGCTCTGCAGGCCGTGGCTCGTGGCCCCGGAGACGGCGAGGCTCTTGGTGGTCCAGTAGCGGTCGTGCTGGAACGGATAGGTCGGCAGTTCGACCTGCCGCCCGGCGGGAATGACCTTCGGCCAGTCGACGGAGACACCGGCGCTGTGCGCGTCGGCGACCCCGGTGAGCAGCGCCGTGCTCTGCGGCTGTTTCGGATTCTGCAGGACGATGGTCGCGCCGGAGGCGGTGTCGGCGGTGAGGGCGGCGAGGGTGGCGTCCGGCCCGATCTCGACGAAGGCGGTGACGCCGTTCCGGTCGAGGTATTGGACGGCCTTGTGGTAGTTGACCGTGCCGAGAAGGTGTTCGGCCCAGTATTCGGGCGTGTGCTCGGCGGGCTCCCCGGTGAGGTTGGAGATCACCGGGATCGCGGCCGGGTTGTGGACGAGGCCGCGGGCCGCCTCGGTCAGCGGCTCGACGGCCTGGTCCATGAGCGACGAGTGGAAGGCGCGGTTGGTGGTGAGTAGACGGGTGCGCCGTCCTTGGTCTTTCCAGTGCTGGGCGATTTCCTCTACGGCGTCGCGTGGGCCCGAGATGACGGTGCTTTGTGCCGCGTTGACGGCGGCGATGCTGACGCCCTCGCTGAGGGTGATTTCGTCCGGGGTGGCGTTGATGGCGGCCATGGCCCCGGTCGGGGTGTCGTGCATGGCCCGGGCACGTGCCGTGACCAGCGCGGACGCGTCCGCGAGGGAGAGCGTCCCGGAAGTGTGGGCGGCGGTGATTTCGCCCAGTGAATGCCCGACCAGGAAGTGGGGCGTGATTCCCCAGTCGGCCAGCAGCGCGTGCAATGCCGTCTGGTAGGCGAACAGGGCGGGCTGGGTGTAAAGGGTCTGGTTCAGTTCCTCGGGGTCGTCGGCGAACATGATCTGCTTGAGTCGCGGATCGAGGTGTTCGCAGGCGGCGTCGAGCGCCTCGGCGAATACCGGGAACGTCTCGTACAGTTCCCGGCCCATTCCCGCGCGCTGCGCGCCCTGCCCCGAGTAAAGGAACGCGACCTTGCCCGGACGGCTGACGACCGGTTGGAGGTCGTCCAGTCCCCGGACGAGTTCCGCGGCGCTTCCGGCGACGATCCCGGCGCGGTGGGCGAAATGGCTGCGTCCGTTCGCGAGCGTGTGGGCGATGTCCGCGACGTCGGCCGCCGGGTCGGAGGCGACGAATTCGCGCAGTCGCGCGGCCTGCTCGTACAGCGCGCTTTCCGTCTTGGCCGAGAGCAGCACCGGCAGCGGATACCGGGGCCGTTCCGGCTCGGGGACGTCCGCCCGAGGCGCCTCTTCGAGAATGACGTGCGCGTTCGTGCCGCTGATCCCGAACGATGAGACCCCGGCGCGGTGCGGATGGCCGTAGTCGGGCCATTCGATCGCCTCGGTGAGCAGGCTGACGGCCCCGGACTCCCAGTCGACGTGCGGTGAGGGGGCGTCGATGTGCAGGCTCTTCGGCAGGATTCCGTGCCGCATCGCCTGCACCATCTTGATGACCCCGGCGACGCCCGCCGCGGCCTGCGTGTGCCCCATGTTCGATTTGATCGAGCCGAGCCGGAGCGGCTGGTCGGCCGTCCGCGCCTGCCCGTAGGTGGCGAGGAGCGCCTGCGCCTCGATCGGGTCGCCCAGCGTCGTCCCGGTGCCGTGGGCCTCGACGGCGTCGACCTGGTCGGCGGTGAGTCCGGCGTTGGCGAGCGCGGCGCGGATCACCCGCTGCTGCGACGGGCCGTTCGGCGCGGTGAGGCCGTTGCTCGCGCCGTCCTGGTTGATCGCCGTGCCCCGCACCACGGCCAGCACCGGATGCCCGTTGGCCTTCGCGTCCGACAGCCGTTCCAGCAGGAGCATCCCGGCGCCCTCGCCCCACGCCACGCCGTCGGCGGACGCGGCGAACGACTTGCTGCGCCCGTCCGGGGCGAGCCCGCGCTGGCGGCTGAACTCCACGAACATGCCCGGCGAGGCCATGATCGTGGAGCCTCCGGCGAGCGCCAGCCCGCATTCGCCGTTGCGCAGCGATTGAACGGCCAGGTGCAGCGCGACCAGCGACGACGAGCACGCCGTGTCGACGCTGACCGCCGGGCCCTCCAGCCCGAAGGTGTAGGCGATCCGGCCGGACGCGACGCTCGCCGTGTTGCCGGTCAGCAGGTAGCCGCCGAGCTCCTCCGGCCCGTGGTGCTGGAGGGACAGGTACTCGGCGGTCGCCACCCCGGCGAACACGCCCGTCGCGCTGCCGCGCACGGTCGCGGGGTCGATGCCCGCCCGCTCGAACGCCTCCCACGCGGTCTCCAGCATGAGCCGCTGCTGCGGGTCCATCGCGAGGGCCTCGCGGGGGCTGATGCCGAAGAAGTCCGCGTCGAACCGGTCGACGCCGTCGAAGAAGCCGCCCTGCGTCGTGTAGGTGCGGCCGGGGGTGCCGGGGGTCGGGTCGTAGAGGGCGGCCTTGTCCCAGCCCCGGTCGTCCGGGAACTGGGTCACGGCGTCGATGCCCTCGGCGACCAGCCGCCACAGGCCCTCGGGATCGCGGACGTCGCCGGGGAAGCGGCAGCCCATCCCGACGATCGCGATCGGCTCGTCGGTCGCCTGGACGATCGCCGACGCGACCGGCGCCGCCGTCTCCGCCGACTCGGCCGACAGCTCGCCCGCGAGATGGGCGGCCAGCGCCTCGGGCGTCGGATAGTCGAACAGCGTCGCGGCGGGCAGCCGCAGCCCCGTGCTCCGGCTGAGGTGGTTGCGCAGGTCGACGGCGGTGAGCGAGTCGAACCCGAGCGACTGGAACGGGCGCGTCGGCTCGACGGCCTCGGCCGTCGCGTGCCCGAGCACCGCCGCGGCCTCCTCCCGCACCAGGTCGAGCAGGACGGTCTCAAGCTCGGCGCGGCTCTTCCCCGCGAGCTTCGAGGCGCCCGGCCGGGCCGCCGACGACGGCCGCGCCCGCCGCCCCGGCGACCGCACCAGCCGCGCCGGGACCAGCGCCGCCGCGTCCGCGCCGACCGCGAGGTCGAACAGCGCGAGCCCCTGCTCGGCCGACAGCGGCGCGACACCGCTGCGGGCCAGCCGCGCCGCGTCCGCCTCGGTCAGCTCACCGGCCATCCCGGTCATCGCCCAGGGCCCCCACGCGAGGGACACGGCGGGCTGACCCTGC
>NZ_BCQP01000083.1 GCF_001552135.1 Actinomadura chibensis NBRC 106107
GCGGCGCGGCGCGCCGCCGCTGAACCTGCCGTCGCGGGCGCTCGGCGACCGCGGCAAGGAAGGCGGCAGCGGTGGCGGTGTGAGCGGCGGTGTCGGCGGCGGCGTGAGCGGTGGCGGCGGCGCGGGCGAGCCGGTGGGCGCGCGGCCCGGCGGCGGGAAGCCGTCCACGGGCACGGGCGGCGGGACCGTCCGGCCGACGTCCTGGTCCGGACGCGGCGGCAACAGCGGCGGCGTCAGCGGCGGCAACGGCGGAAGCGGCAGCGGCGGCTCAGGGTCCGGCGGTTCCGGCAGGTCGGGCGGCTCGGGCGGTGGGTCGGGCGGCGTCTCGGGCGGCGGCAACGGCTCCGGTAGCGGCTCCGGGAACGGCGGGGGCGGCGGCTGGTTCGGCGGACGCTCGTCCGGCGCGGCGGAGCGCGGCCGCGGCCGCCCCGGCGGCGGAAACAGCGGCAACAGCGGCGGTGGCGGTAGCGGCGGCGGGTCGGAGCCCGAGTCGAACGTGCCGCGTCCGCGCGGGAACACCGGCGGCACCCCGCCGCGCAGCGGACCCGGCGGCGGGCAGACGCCGCCGCCCCTGTGGGGCAGGCGCGGCTCCGAGGCGGGCCCGCCCATCCCGTTCTGGCTGCGTCCGGTCGACCGGGACGAGTGATGAACCTGAGCGAACGCCAGCGCAGGCTGCTGTTCGGCGGGCTCGTCGTGGTGCTCGCGGTCGTCGGCGTCTACCTGACCGTGGCCGGGCCGGGCGACGACGACCACGGCGAACCGGACGCCCGCCCGCGCCCGACGGTGACGGCGACCGGGCCCGCGTCCCCGCCCCCCGGCATCCAGGGCACGGTCGACCCGAACTCCTTCGACGTCTACCGGCTGCTGCCGTTCTCCCGGGAGGAGTTCGCCACCGCCGCCGACCTGGCCGGACGGTTCGTCGCCGCGTACGGGACGTACCGCTACGACGAGCCCCCCGAGACCTACGCCGCCCGCCTGACCGCCCTCACCAGCGGCGACCTCGGCACGCAGCTCGCCCGCGACGCGTCCACCCCCGGCATCCTGGAGGAGCGGCGCCGCGAGCAGGTCGTCGCGCAGGGCTCGGCGAGCATCGACCAGGTCCGCGACATCGCCGACAACTCGATCATCTTCGTGGTGACCGGACGGCAGCAGGTCACCAAGGCGGGCAAGACCAGCGGCGACAGCAAGCGGTACGCCGTGACGGTCGCCCGCGACGGCAACTCCCTGAAGGTCTACTCGTTCCAGCCGGCCGACGCGGGGCAGGCGGGTGACACGGGATGAACCGGCGGCTGCTGATCGCCGGCGCGCTCTGCCTCGCCGCGTCCGCGTTCGCCGCGCTGCTGATCGTCCCGGTCCTGTTCGGGACGAGCCGGTTCATGTTCGGCGGCGGCATGGCGGGCGGCGGCGGCTGCGTCGACACCTCCGGCGCCGACGCCCAGCCCGCGGCGGCGACCGACGCGAAGGCCATCCCGGCGAACTACCTCGACCTCTACAAGGGCGCGGGGCGCGCGTACGGCATCCCGTGGAACGTCCTCGCCGGGATCGGGAAGGTCGAGACGGGCCACGGCACGTCCACGCTCCCGGGTGTGAAGAGCGGGGAGAACTACGCGGGCGCGGGCGGCCCGATGCAGTTCCTCGCCGCGACGTGGAAGGCGTTCGCGGTCGACGGGAACAAGGACGGCCGCAAGGACCGCTACGACCCGGCCGACGCGATCCCGACCGCCGCCGCCTACCTGAAGCACAACGGCGCCCCGCAGCGGATGCGGACCGCGATCTTCCAGTACAACCATTCCTGGGAGTACGTGAACCTCGTCCTGGACTGGGCGGAGAAGTACGTCGGCGGCGACTTCAAGGTCGTCCAGGCGAACGGGATCGACTGCGCCGACAACGACCTCCCGCTGAACGCCTCGGAGCTCGTCCGGAAGATCATCACGTTCGCGATGGCGCAGCGCGGCAAGCCGTACGTGTTCGGCGCGAACGGCCCCGACGCCTGGGACTGCTCCAGCCTGATCCAGGCCGCGTACCGGTCGGCGGGCCTCGCGATCCCGCGCACGACGTTCGAGCAGTGGCCGTACGGCGTGAAGGTCGGCAAGGGCAAGGAGCTGCCCGGCGACCTGGTGTTCTTCAACTCCGGACCGGGGACGTCGTCCAACAGCCCCGGCCATGTCGGCATGGTGATCGGCAACGGCAAGATGATCGTGGCGAGCTGCTCGACGTGCGTCCCGGCGATCGGGGTGAAGTCGTACAAGCGGCCCGACTGGGTGGGGGTGACGCGGCCGCTGGCGCGTCCCGACCTGCAGAAGAAGGTCGACGCGCTGGCCGGCGGGTAGCGCGGCGGGCTAGCGGTAGCGGCGCCTGCCGATGACGAGCAGGAGGTCGCGGAGCGCGTCGGCGGCGTCCCGGACGTCGCCCGCCGGGACGCCCGCCATGACCTCCTCGTGCGCGTCGGCGGACGCGGCGAGGGCGCGCTCGGTGACCCGCAGCCCGACCGGGGTGAGCTGCACGAACCGGCTGCGCGCGTCCCCGGCGTTGGCCTCCCGCTCGACGTAGCCCGCCTTCTGCAGCCGCTGCAGGACGTTGCTCGTCCCGCCGGAGGTGAGGAACGCGGACCGGGTCAGCTCGCTCGGCCGCAGCCGGTACGGCTCGCCCTCCCGCCGCAGGACGGTCAGCACCTCGAACTCGGCGTAGGTGAGGCCCAGCTCGGCGAGGTCGGCGCGGAGGGCCTGCTGGAGGAGCATCGTGATCCGCCCGGCCCGCTTGCCGACCTCCAGCATCGCGATGAGCGGCTCGGTGAGGCCGTCCCGCCGCCAGGTCTCGGCGACCGCGTCGATGTCGTCCCGCGCTCCGCCGTCGTTTGCTCGCACGCGCCGAGGATACTCGCTGGCACTATTGCTTTCTAAAAAGCTTCTTTCTAAGCTTTGCCGCATGACGACTTCCATGCTCATCCGGGACGGGCTCGTGATCGACACCGACCCCGTGCCCGCCGTCCTCGGGCGCGCCGACGTGCTCGTCCGGGACGGCCTGATCGCCGCCGTCGGCCCCGGCCTCCACGCCCCGCCGGACGCCGACGTGCTCGACGCGACCGGCCGCCTCGTCCTGCCGGGGTTCGTCGACACGCACCGGCACGTCTGGCAGGCGGCCGTCCGCGCGACGCTGCCCGACGCGACGCTGCCCGCCTACCTGGAGCGGATCCTCGGCGGGCTGGCGCCCCGGTACCGTCCGGACGACGTGTTCACCGGGACGCTCGCGGGCGCCCTGGAGTGCCTCGACTCCGGCGTCACGACGCTGGTCGACTGGTCGAACATCCAGCTTGGGCCGGGCCACACCGACGCGAGCGTCGCGGCGCTGCGCGACTCCGGGATCCGGGCCGTGTTCGGCTACTGCTACGGCGGTGACGGGGACCTCGACGCGCTCGCCGCCGAGACCGCCCGCGTCCGCCGCGCCCACTTCGACGGCTCAGGCGGCTCCGGCGGCTCGGGCGGAACGGTCGGCATGGCCATGGCCGCGCTCGGCCCGGAGATCGCGGGGGAGGAGCGGGCGCTGCGCGAATGGCGGCTGGCGCGCGACCTGGACCTGCCGATCACCGTGCACATGGGCGGCTTCGGGCCGGAGAGCGCCGCCCGCGGCCTGGCCTTCCTCGACGCGCACGGCCTCTGGGACCGTCCGGCGACCTACGTCCACGCGAACCACTACACCGGCGACGAGTTCAAGCGCCTCGCCGCCCACGGCGGGACGTTCTCCGCCACCCCGGCCGTCGAGGCGATCCTCGACATCGGCCCGCCGCCCACCGGACGGGCCCGCGCGGCGGGCGCCCCCACCGGCCTCGGCGCCGACGTCGTCACGAGCGGCCCCGGCGACATGTTCTCGATCATGCGGGCCGCCTACGTCCTGGAGCGCGGCCGCCCCGGCGGCGCGGGCCTCGGCCTCACCGCCGCCGACGTCCTGCGGATGGCGACGATCGAGGGCGCGGAGGCGATCGGGCTCGCGGACGTCACCGGGTCCCTGGCGCCGGGCAAGCAGGCGGACGTGCTCGTCCTGCGCACCGACACGCTGGGCCTCGCGGTGGCGCACGACCCGGTCGCCGCCGTCGTCCTGTCGGCGGACGTCCGCAACGTGGACACCGTGCTCGTCGGCGGCCGGGTGGTGAAGCGCGGCGGGGCGCTGCTGGGCCAGGACGTCCCGGCCCTGCTCACGGCGCTGGCGGAGTCGGCCGGGCGCCTCACCGCCGCCTGACGCCGCGCCCGCCGTTCCGCGCCGCCGTTCCGCCGCCGGACGCGCGGCGGACGGATAATGCGGAGGGGAATGACGGACCGGCGTGGCATGCTGATCCGCGTGGAGCCCGAGACCAAGGAGTCACAGCCGACCGAGGAGTCCGACACGACGACCGAGCCGCAGATCACCGTCCGGGTGGCGGACGAGCTGCTCATGTTCCTGCCCGCCGTCCGCCGCGCGCCGGTGTGCCGCGTGGCCTGCGACGGCACGTCCACGCTGGGGCATCTCGTGGAGTCGCTCGGCGTCCCGCTGCCGGAGGCCGGTCCGATGACGGTCGGCGGCGAGCCCGCCGGGCCGGCCACGCGTCCGGCGCCGGGCGACGAGGTGGCGGTGGCGGCGGTGCCGCGGCCGCAGGCCGTCCCGCTGGAGCCGGGGCAGGTCGCGCCGCGCTTCCTGCTGGACGTCCACCTCGGCACGCTCGCCCGCCGGATGCGCCTGCTCGGCCTCGACACCGCCTACCACAACGACATGGACGACCCGGCGCTCGTCGTCCAGGCGAACGAGGAGCGCCGCGTCCTGCTCACCCAGGACCGCGGGCTCCTGCGCCGCCGGGCGCTGTGGTTCGGCGCGTACGTGCGCGGCTCCCAGCCCGACGACCAGCTCCGCGACCTGCTCGACCGGTTCGCCCCGGTCCAGCGCCCGTGGACGCGCTGCACCGCCTGCAACGGCGAGCTCGTCCCGGTCGCCAAGGAGGAGATCGAGAGCGCCCTCCAGGCGGGCACGCGCCGCAGCTACGACGTCTACGGCCGCTGCTCGGACTGCGGCAAGATCTACTGGCGCGGCGCGCACGGCGACCACCTGGAGCGGATCGTCCGCGAGGCCCGCGCCTGCGCCGCCGCCTCCGGAACCGCCTCCGGAGCCGGGCGGTGCGCGCCGTGATCGTCGTCGTGGGCGCGGCGATCATCTCCGGCGGACGGCTGCTGACCGCGCAGCGCGCCGAGCCGCCGCACATGGCGGGCGGCTGGGAGCTGCCGGGCGGCAAGGTCGACCCGGGGGAGTCCGACGAGGACGCGCTCGTCCGCGAGTGCGAGGAGGAGCTGGCCGTCAAGGTGCGGCTGGAGCGCCGGGTCGGCGGCGACTGGCGGCTCAGCGACAGCGCCCTCCTGCGCGTGTGGACGGCCCGCCTCGTCGAGGGCGAGCCGCGCGCCCTGGAGCACCTCGCGCTGCGCTGGCTGACGCCCGCCGAACTGTACGAGGTCGACTGGCTGCCGGGCGACCGCCCGGTGATCGACGTCCTCGCGGCGGACGCCCCGGCCTACGGCCTCGGCGTCGATCCCGGAGAGTGACGGAGAGAGTGACGGGGGCTTCCTGCCGCGCCGCAGGAAGCCCCCGACGTCTCATCCCTCGATGACGCCCGCGCCCGCTCAGGAGATGCGGTTGGCGCCCGCGAAGTCGGACCGGTCGGACAGCTTGGAGATCTTCACCACATCGCCGGTCTGCGGCGCGTGCAGGAACTTGCCGTCGCCGAGGTAGATCCCCATGTGGTGCAGGTTGGAGCCGAAGTACACGAGGTCGCCGGAGCGCAGTGCGCCGCGCGAGACCTTCGTCCCCATCGCGAACAGGTCGCCGGTGTAGTGCGGCAGGCCCGGCCTGCCGACCTGGGCGTACGCCCAGACGACGAGCCCGGAGCAGTCGAAGCCGCTCGGCCCGGCGGCGGCCCACACATACGGCGAGCCGATCTTGGTGAGCGCCTTGCGGGCCATCTTCGCGGGCAGGTCCGAGCCCTTGACGGTCGCGCTCAGGCCGGTGCGCGGGTCGCGGACGTGCGTGGTGGTGAGCTTGTCGAGCCGCTTCATCACCTCGGCGACCTTGGCGCGGGCGGCGGCGCGGGCCTGCTTGGCGTCCTCCGCCGCCTTCTTGACCTGCGCGGTCTTGGCCTCCGCCGCACGCTGCGCGGACTCGGCCTGGTCGATCTGCTTCTGCAGCGCCTTCACGGCCGTGGCCTGGTTCTGCGCGAGGAAGGCGCGGTCGGACAGGCCGTCCGGGGAGCCGCTGGAACCGAAGATCGCGTCGGGTGCGCCGGTCATGTAGTTCGCCGCGGCCAGTTGCCCGAGCCGTTCCCGCGCGGGCGCGGCGGCGGCGCGCAGCCGCGCGGCCTCGGCGGCGGCGGCGCGCTGCGCCTGCATCGCCTTGCCCAGGTCGACGCGGGTCTTGTTGTACTTCTCGGTGAGGATCTCGGCCTCTTCGTTCAGCGCGTCCAGGCTCTTGCGAAGGCCCTTCTCCGTCGTCGGCGCGGGGCTCGGGGTCGCGGCGGCGGTGAGCGCGGCCACGGGCGCGGCGTGGGCGGCGACGGGCGCGGCGGCGCCGAGGCCGATGACGAGCAGCGTGGCGGCGGTGGCGGCGGGCGTGATCCGCCGCCGGTGCGGAGCCGGTGTCAAACCGGTGCTCTCCTCTCCTCGCGCGCCTACCGGGTTAGCTGACGGGTTCGGGCCAGGAGTCGCCCTACGGCGCGCCCTCGCGGGGCGCGTCGATTCACCCCGGGGGGGTTGGGTCCCCGGTTCTCCCGGCGTGCGGGAGATTCGGCGCTCCGGCCGCAGCCCCGGGGGGTGGGACTCCGGACGGCCGGATCTCGGGCAGATTACAAAGGATCGGCAAAGTTGGCGAATCGGCCCGGCCACGGCGGGCCGGTCCGAACGCCCCCGCGGACCGTTCCCGGACGGCCCGCGCGGCCCGTGCGCCGGGGCGGGCGGCGCACGCGGGGAAGTAGAATGGGTGGCTGCCGCCTGTCTGCGGTGAAACCCGAACTCTCACGCAAGGCGAACCCGCATGCCCATCTCCACGCGCGACGACCTCCGGAACGTCGCGATCGTCGCCCACGTCGACCACGGCAAGACGACGCTGGTCGACGCCATGCTCTGGCAGTCCGGCGCCTTCCGCGAGAACCAGGACGTCGACGACCGGGTGCTCGACTCCAACGACCTGGAGCGCGAGAAGGGGATCACCATCCTCGCGAAGAACACCGCCGTCCGGCACAACGGGCTGACCATCAACATCATCGACACCCCCGGCCACGCCGACTTCGGCGGCGAGGTGGAGCGCGGGCTGTCCATGGTGGACGGCGTCGTCCTGCTGGTGGACGCCAGCGAGGGCCCCCTCCCGCAGACCCGGTTCGTGCTGCGCAAGGCGCTCGGGGCGCGGCTGCCGGTGATCCTCGTGGTCAACAAGACCGACCGCCCGGACGCCCGCATCGACGAGGTCGTCGACGAGACCTACGAGCTGTTCATGGACCTCGACGCCGACGAGGAGCAGATCGACTTCCCGATCGTGTACGCGTCCGGACGCGCCGGCCGCGCCTCGCTCGACAAGCCCGCCGACGGCGAGATGCCGGGCAGCGCCGACCTGGAGCCGCTGTTCAAGGTCATCACCGAGACGATCCCGGCGCCGTCCTACGACCCGGACGCGCCGCTCCAGGCGCACGTCACGAACCTGGACGCCTCCAGCTACCTCGGCCGGATCGCGCTCTGCCGCGTCCACGCCGGGACGATCAAGAAGGGCCAGCAGGTCGCCTGGTGCCGGCACGACGGCAGCGTCGAGAAGGTGAAGATCGCCGAGCTGCTGATGACGGAGGCGCTCACCCGCAAGCCCGCCGAGGCGGCCGGGCCGGGCGACATCATCGCGATCTCCGGCATCCCCGACATCATGATCGGCGACACCATCGCCGACCCCGACGACCCGCGCCCGCTCCCGCTGATCACCGTGGACGAGCCCGCGATCTCGATGACGATCGGCACCAACACCGGTCCGATGGCGGGACGCGAGAAGGGCACCAAGGTCACCGCCCGCATGGTCAAGGACCGGCTCGACCGGGAGCTCGTCGGCAACGTGTCGATCAGGGTGCTGCCGACCGAGCGCCCGGACGCGTGGGAGGTGCAGGGCCGCGGCGAGCTGGCCCTCGCGATCCTCGTCGAGAACATGCGCCGCGAGGGCTACGAGCTGACGGTCGGCAAGCCGCAGGTCGTCGCGAAGACGATCGACGGGAAGAAGCACGAGCCGGTCGAGCGGCTCACCGTCGACATCCCCGAGGAGCACCTCGGCGCCGTCACGCAGCTCCTCGCCGTCCGCAAGGGCCGCATGGAGCAGATGACGAACCACGGCACCGGCTGGATCCGGATGGAGTTCCTCGTCCCGGCGCGCGGCCTGATCGGGTTCCGCACCGAGTTCATGACCGAGACGCGCGGCACCGGCATGGCGCACCACGTGTTCGAGGGGTACGAGCCGTGGTTCGGGGAGCTGCGGACGCGCCCGTCCGGCTCGCTCGTCGCCGACCGCGCGGGCGCCGCCACCGGCTACGCGATCACGAACCTCCAGGACCGCGGCACGTTCTTCGTCGGGCCGACCACCGAGGTGTACGAGGGCATGATCGTCGGGGAGAACTCCCGGTCCGACGACATGGACGTCAACATCACCAAGGAGAAGAAGCTCACGAACATGCGGTCGTCCACGGGCGACGAGCTGGAGCGGCTCACCCCGCCGCGGCTGCTCTCCCTGGAGGAGGCCCTGGAGTTCTGCCGCGAGGACGAGTGCGTCGAGGTCACGCCGACCGCCGTCCGCATCCGGAAGGTCGTCCTGGACGCCAAGGAGCGCGAGCGCATGCGCGCCCGCTCCAAGCGCGCCGGATGACCCGCTGAACGCGCCGAAAGGGGCGGCCCGCCGATCCGGCGGGCCGCCCCTTTCGCTCTGCTCGTGCGCTGCTAGTTGAGCTGGACGGTCCCGGTGACGTCGGCGGCCAGGCGGAGCTGGTCGCCGTCGCGGAGCGGGGCCTCCACGCCGCGGGGGAGGCGCTCGCCGTTGACGAACGTCCCGTTGGTGGAGCCCTCGTCGCGGACCCACGCCGTCCCGGACGGGTCGAGCCACACCGTCGAGTGGCGCCGCGACACGTTGTCGTACTGCGTGAACGTGGACGCGACCGGGGACTGGCCCGCGTCCCGTCCGAGCACGAGGTGCTGGCCGACCGACACCTTCAGCTCGCCCGTCGGGAACTGCACCCGCAGGACGGGCGTGCCCTTCTGCGGCAGCGGACGCAGGCACGAGTCGCACTGCGCGGCACCCGGGTTGGACAGCACCGCCTCGCAGTACGGGCACATGAACGCCGTGCTGTCGGGCTGGCGGGGCTGGTTGTGGTCGGCCGGGAGCAGGGTCGCCTCGCGGCCGTGCGGCGGCATCGGCGGCTGCCCGTGCTGCTGCTGGCCGTGCTGCTGCGGCGGCGGACCGAACGGGTCGCCGCCGGGCCCCGGCTGCGGCGCGCCGTACTGGTCCTGCCCCGGCGGGCCGTACTGGTCCTGCCCCGGCGGGCCGTACTGGTCCTGCGGCGGGCCGCCGAACTGGTCCTGCTGGGGAGCGCCGAACTGGTCGTGCTGCGGCGCGCCGCCGCCGTACTGGTCCTGCTGCGGCTGCCCGTAGTGCTGGTCGCGCGGCTGCTGGTACTGGTCCTGCGGCGGCGGGAACCCCTGGTCGGGCTGCGGATAGGGGTCGGACATCGGCGCCTGCTGCTGCGGCGCGCCCCACGCGTCCTGCTGCGGCTGCTGTTGCTGCTGGGGCATGCCCCACGGGTCGCCGGGCGGCTGCTGCATCGGCTGCTGGCCGCCGGGCTGGCCGCCGTGCTGCTGTGGCGGCTGGCCGTACTGGGGCTGCTGCCCGTGCTGAGGCTGCCCGTGCTGGGGCTGTCCGTGCTGGTCGGGAGCCTGCTGCTGGGGGGCGCCCTGCTGGGGCATGGGCGGCTGGCCCCACGGGTCCTGCTGCTGCTGCGGCTGGCCCCACGGGTCGGACGACTGCCCGGGCCCGGGCTGGCCCTGCTGCGGCGCCTGGTGCTGGGGAGCCTGGTGCTGGGGCGCTTGGCGCTGCGGCGCGCCCCACGGGTCCTGCTGCTGCGGCTGGCCGTACTGGGGTTGGCCCTGGCCCTGCTGCGGCCCGCCGTACGGCTGGCCGCCCTGCCGCTGCCCCTGCGGCGGCGGGTAGCCCCGCTGCGGGTCGTCGTACCCGCCCGGCGCCTGCCGCTGGGCCCCGCCGGCGCGCGCCAGGTTGGCGCCGCAGCTCATGCAGAGAAGATCGCCCGGCTGGAACGGTTCGTCACAGACAGGACAGTTCAAGGTCGCCATGACACATCCCCCGAGCGCACCCCGGCGCGGTCGAGCCTCGACGTGAGGTGATCCATGTCACCCCTTCGCGGGATCCCGATGTAGTACACCCGCCTTCCCTCCGGCCCTTCGTCCACGGACACCTGTACTCGGGGCCCTGTAGCTTCTCCAGTCTTCCCGTCGTCGGCCAGTGCTCCGTACCGTTCCCGCCCCAGCGGGGAGAGCGGCACGACGCGCTGGTTGGCCGACCCCCTCCAGAGTAGAGAGCCTCTCTCGGAGTGTCGCCCCCCCGGGTTGAGCCGGTCGACGTACGGCCCCGCGATCACGGCGTCGCACATGTCCAGGATCTCGCGCGCCTCACGGGTGCGGGACAGCCGAGAGTACACATATCCGCTGTAGACCAATATGTCCAATGTCATCGTCTCACGGTCGGGGCCGTCCCGCCACGCGCGTATCCCGCGCAGCAACGCGGCCAGCGCCGCCGGCTGCTGGAACGGTTCGCCTCCCGAGATCGTGACACCGTCGACCGGTCCGGGGAGGGATTTCAGCCACCCGAGAACGGCCTCGACGGGGACGGACTTCGCCGGGTCGGCGTCCCACGTGTCCCTGGACAGGCAGCCGCGGCAGTGCAGCGTGCAGCCCTGCGTCCAGACGCCCGCGCGGGTGCCGGGGCCGAGTGTGGTCACCGGGTAGTGCGCCTTCGCCAGCAGCAGCGCCGGGACGTCCGGCCCGGACGTCCCGGGCGCACCGGCGGGCCCGGCGGGCCCGGCGCCGGAGGTCACTGGATGTCCAGATGGACGATGCTGCCCTCGCGCCGGATGCCGGTCACCGTGATCTCCTCGTCCGGCGTCAGCTCCCGGTCGAACAGCGCCCGCGCCAGCGGGTTGACGAAGACCGACTCCAGCGCCATTCCGATGCCGCGCCCGCCCTTGTCCAGCTCCTCGGTGCACCAGGCGCGCAGCGTCGTCAGCGCCTCGCCCTTCACCGTGAGGCGTAGCCGGTGCTCGTCGGTGACGCGGCGGCAGATGTTGGCGAACTGGAGGTCGAAGATCTTCTGCGCGGCCTCGTCCGAGATGAAGTCGAACACCACGATGTTGTCGCCGAACCGGTTGAGCAGTTCGGGACGGTTCAGCACCTCGGTGAAGTGGTCGGCGACGGCGCCCTTGATGCGCTGCTCCACCTCGTCGTAGGTCATGCCGGGTGTGATGTTCTGCACACGGTTCGGCGACGCGTGCGGGGAGAGCGGGGACGGGTCGCGCGCCGTGAGGTCGCGTCCCGGCACGTACATGCCGAGGTTCGACGTGAAGATCAGGATCGACTCGGAGAAGTGGACGGTGTTCCCGCGCCCGTCGGTGAGCCGCCCGTCCTCCAGGATCTGGAGGAACTTGTCGAGGATGCGCGGGTGCGCCTTCTCGATCTCGTCGAACAGGATGACGCGGAACGGGTCCTCGCGGACGGCGTTGGTCAGCTCGCCGCCCGCCTCGTGGCCCACGTACCCGGGCGGCGACCCGATCAGCCGGTCGCCGGAGCCCTCGCCGGAGAACTCGCTCATGTCGAAGCGCAGGTAGGCGGACTCGTCCCCGAACACCAGCTCGGTGATCGCCTTCGCCAGCTCGGTCTTGCCGGTGCCGGTCGGGCCCGCGAAGAACAGCACGCCGCGCGGGCGGCTGCCCGACCGCGTCGCCTGCGCGCCGGACAGCCCGAGCACCGCGCGCTTCAGGATGTCGAGCGTCTTCGTGACGGCCTGCGGCTGCCCGATCACCCGCTCCGGGACCCGCTTCTCGCCCTCCAGCACCCGGCGGCGCAGATGGCCGCGGCTCCACGGGTTGTCGAGCACGCCGAGCTTGTAGGTGCGGACCGCGTCCGGCAGGTCGGGCAGGTCGACGCTGCGCTCCTTCGCCAGCCGGGTCACCTCGATCATCGACTGGAGGGTGAGCCCGTCGGCCTGCTCGGCGAACGCGTCGCAGGCCGCGGCGGCGGTCTCGTCCGCGCCGACGTCGGTCACCCCGAACGCGCGGGCGAGCAGCCGGGCCGTCTCCTGCCGGTCGCCGAGGTGCGGGCGCGGGATCGTGATCTCGCGGATGTTCTCGTTGTCGGTGGTCAGCCAGGGCGGCAGGTCGCCGGGCCGCTCCACCAGCCACACGACCGGGTTGTACAGCGGCTTCGGCCGCGGCCCCGTCACCCGGACCGGGCGCGCGCTGCGCGACAGCTTCGCGCAGAACCGGAAGAAGTCGCGCTCGCCGGGCTCCAGGTCGGTCGGGGTGCGCGCGATCCGGGACGCCGAGTCGATCACGAACGCGGCGCGGATGTTCTCCTTCGGGCGCGTCAGCGCCGCCAGGTGCCGGGTCAGCGCCTCCAGGGACGGCTTGTCGTCCGCCTTCACCTTGCCGAGCAGCCGCTCGGCGGCGCGGACGCCCTCGTCGCCCGCGTCGGGATCGCCCGCGTCAGGGATGATCTGCAACCCGTCCACCGGGTCGTACACCACCATGAAGGACGCGCCGCTGGACCGGAGCGTCTCCCACAGCAGCGCGCGCAGCGGCAGCAGCCGGGCGGGGCCGACGCCGTCCAGCGGCGGCGCGAGGAAGCTGTCGTACAGGTTGCCCGACAGGACGTACTGGGAGTGCACCGAGAGCGTCGCGTCCAGCTCGCGGATGAACGGCGGCCAGCCCTGCAAGCGGCCGCCGAGCGTCGGCGATTCAATGCTCATGCGTACTCCCCGTCATGGCTCCCCGTCGTGCCCTCTTCCGCGCCGCCCGCCTTCCGCGCCCGCGAGAGATCACTCACTTGTGACGCTCCCGGCCGCGCTCGCGTTGCCCCGCACGGGCCCTAGTCTGCCGTGACCTGGCCGAAACCGGCAGCTCGCGGACCCCGGGGTCGAGCCGCCACGCCACCTCGGAGCTGATGCCGACGCCCGCGAGGCGGGCGCGGGCGGCCTCGAACTCGGCGCACCACTCCTCCTCGCGCTCGACGTCCACCCGCCGGTCGTCCTCGCTCTCGGCCGGGCGCTCGCGCACCATCGACGCCCGGACGTGCGCCGCGTCGTCCACCCGCATCCGCACGCTGTGGTCGGGCCACGCGCCCTTCGTCAGCGTGACCGTGCCGTCGTCGGCGGTCAGCGTCTCGAACCCGGCCTGGACCTCGTAGCCCATGTCCTCGAACGCGGCGGTGATCGAGTCGAGCACGTAGCGGCGTTCGGCCTCGGCCTGCTCGGCGGCGTCGCGCTCGGCGGCGCGGCGGCGCTCGTCCGCGCGGCGGCGCTCGGTGCGGCCGTTCGCCTCCTGGATCCGCAGCCGCACCTCCTGCAGGACGGCCTCCGCCTCCTCCTGCGTCCCCGCGCCGACGAGCAGCCGCGCCGCCGCCGCGACGGCCCGCCGCTCCTCCTCTGAGGCGTCCGGAAGCAGCCGCGCCATGATCCGTTCGAGGTCCGCCTGGACGGCGCCGCCGTCGTCCGCCCGGCGCGCCTCCCCGCGCGCGTCGGCCCGCACGTCGGCGCGCAGCGACTCGGCCGGGACGTCGAAGATCTGCGCGCTGACCTCGGCGGCGAGGTGCTCGGACAGGCGGCGCTCGGCCTCGTCCAGGAGCGGGTCGGTGGCGGCGCACCAGGCGGTCAGCTCCGCCGCCGGACGCTCGTCCGGCATCAGGCGCTCGGGCAGCGGCACGTCCGCGCCGAGCTTGGAGCGGGTCTCGGCGAGCGCCGCGATGCGCGCGTTGCGCGCCACGACCTCGCGCAGCGCCCGCTCCTGCGACCGGACCTCGGCGAGCGCCGCCGCCCGCGCCTCGGCACGGCCCTCGGCGAGCGCGGCGAGCGCGTCCGCGCCCCGGCCCGCCAGCCCGGCGCCGCGTCCCAGGACGCGGTTCATGCCCAGGGTGAGCACCACCGCCGCGTCCAGCGCGATCTCGGCCTCGACACCGCTGCTCACAGCTTCCCTCCGCCGTTTCCGGTTCCGCCGATCCTCGACTCCCGCCAGCGGTGCAGCCGCATGCCCGCCGTGACCGCGTGCGCGAACGCGGCGGCCGCCATCGCGAGCAGCCACAGCAGCGACCCGATCGGGGTCACCGCGCCGAGCAGCAGCAGGACGAGCAGCAGCGGCACGATCCCCGCGATCAGCAGGAGGCCGCAGCCGGGACGCCCCGTCCGCCGCGCCGCGCCCGGCATCGACCGCGACGCCCGCGACACCCCGGACAGTACCCGTCCGCCCGCAGCGAGCGCCTTCGCGAAGAACGACCACGGGCCGTGCGGCAGGTAGTCGGCGCCCTGCCGGCGCGCGAGCGCCACTTCGCTGCCGCACTGCACCGCCCACACGAGCACCGACGCCGCGACCAGGACGGCGAACGGCATCCCGGACGTGTTCGAGGACCCGCCGACCGAGGTGGTCTTGGCGTCGCCGCCGCCGCCGAACAGCACGTCCGCGATCCAGCTTCCGAGCAGCCAGAACAGCAGGAGCGGCAGCGTCCAGAGGACGGCGCGGGCCATCGCCGAATTGGTTCCGGCGAGCCGGAGCCGCTCCCGTTCGGCCCACTGGGCGCGGAGCTCCTCGTCCCGCCGCGCGGCGGCGAGCCGGTCGCGCGCCCGCGCCTCCGCCTCCACGACGGCCTCCGGCGCGGCCAGCGACAGGGCGAGCAGGCGGAGCGGGTCGTCGCCCGCGCCGTCCGCCATCCAGGTGAACCAGGGCGGCGGGTCGGCGACGGACGCGCGGGCCCGCGCCGCGCCCTCGGCCAGCCGCGCCCGCGTCTCGGCCGGACGCGCGGCGAGCGCCAGCAGGGTGAGCAGGACGGTGGGCGGGTCGTCGGCCGCGGCGTTCGGCAGGCGCGCGGCGAGCCCGGCGGGCGTCGCGTCCTGCGCGCGCAGCCAGCCGGCCAGCTCCGTCCAGGTCGTCGCGTGGGCGCGCCACTGGTCGTCGATCCGGGACAGCTCGCGTCCGCCGTCGAACCCGGCGAGCACCCGCAGGAGGCCGCGCTCCCACAGGTCGCGCCCGATGCGGCAGGCGAGGCGGTGGTCGGGGTGGCGGCGGTCGGCGGCGAGGACGGCGAGGTTCGGCAGGTCGCCCGCCGTCAACCGGCGGCCCAGGTAGTGCGGCGGCAGCTCCGGGTCGAGCCAGCGCACGAGGTGCAGCAGCTTCACGTCGGGCGGCAGCGGCGACCCGAGCCGCTCGTCGAGCAGCTCGGCGCGGCCGTCGTCGCCGTGTTCGGAGGGCAGCCGTTCCAGCCATTCGCGCAGGCTTCGCCCGGCCGGGCCGGACCCGCCGCGCTCGAAGAAGTGCCGCGCGGCGTCGTCCCAGTCCGCGACGAGGGCGCGGGCCAGCTCGTCGCGGCGGGTGAACCGGGCGCCCTTGAAGTCGAGGCCCGCGCCGGCCGGCGCGTCCTCCTCGGCGACGGGCGGGGCGCCGCCGTCCAGCCACTCCTCGACCTGCGCGCCCGTCCACCTGCGGCGCGGGTCGCGGGTCAGCAGGCCCCGGCACAGCAGCCGCAGCCGCGGGTCGGCGACGTCGTCCGCCGACACCGGGCGCGTCGCCAGGTGGTCGACCACGACGGTCTCGCTCAGCCCCTGGAAGGGCGGCCGCCCCGTCGCCAGCTCCCGGACGATCATCCCGAGCGACCACCAGTCGCGAGCCGGGGACACCTGCCCGGACAGCGACTCCGGCGCCGCGTAGGCCAGCGTCCGCGACGACGACGCGAAGACGACGCTCTGGTCGAGCACCTTGCTCAGCCCGAAGTCCGCGATCGCCAGCTTCACCGGCTCCGCCCGCAGCACGAGGACGTTCTCCGGCTTGAGGTCGCGGTGGACGATGCCCGCCCGGTGCAGCGCCGTCAGGCCCGCCGCGAGCTGCGCCGCGATCTCCGCCGCCGTCTCCGCCGGGAGCGGGCCCGCCCCCATCAGCGACCGCAGGTTGCCGCCCGGGGCGTAGGCGGCGACCTCGTAGTCGCGCCCGTCGGCGTGGCCGGTCTCCAGGATCCGCAGGACGTGCGGGGAGTCGAGGGTGGGGAGCTTCGCCCACACGTCCCGGTCCGCGCGGTACCCGCGGCGGAAGATCTTCGCCACGTACGCGTCGCCGTGCTCGTCGCGGACGAGCAGCAGGTCCGATTCGGCGCCCTGCACCGGCAGCTCGCCGACCGCCTCGAACCGCTCGCCGAGCACCGCCGGGAGCCGCAGCAGCGAACCGCCGGGCGCCGCGCCCTCCCGCCGCGTCTCGGTGGCCGGACGCGGCCCGGGCACCCGCCGGTCGCGGCGCGTCCCGTCGTCGCGCCGGGTGTCCCGGGGGGTTCCGGAACCGGGTTCGTCGAACTCGCCCACGTGCGCGGCCCCGCCTACAGCTTGTCCTTGATGACCCGCAGGTACTCGGCCTGCTTGAAGCGGACCACGACGGCCTCCATCAGGACCCTGGTCAACAGCATCTGCAGCAGCCAGACGAACGGCGTGACGAGGACGGCGATGAGGCCCGAAAGCCAGGCCTCGCCCTGGAAGAGCCAGATGCCGAAGAAGAGGATGGCCAGGCACTCCAGGGTCACCACGATCAGCGTCAGGACGTAGATGGCCTTGACGAGGCTCGGCGTCACCAGCGCGTTGAAGTCGGTTTCGAGGAGGGCGCCGAGCACGCCCGGCCTTCTCTGCCCCGACGGCGCCCACTCCTGCTGACCTGGTGTTCCCCCGGGGCCCGCCTGCCCTGGGCCCGACTGCCCGGGGGGCGCGTACCCGGGGTTGGAGTATCCGGGGGCGGCCGGGCCGGGCGGACGTGGGCCGGGGACGGGCCCCGGCTGCTGCGAACCGGGCGGTGGACCGTAGGCCCCGGACGGATGGCCGGGCGCATCCGGGCGCGGGGGTTGACCGGGGTCCGATGGGTGCGTCATCGCCGTCGTCTCCAGGGTTTGGCCGTCTACACAAAGACTCTAGAGCCTGCCGTCCGCCCGCGCCGGAACCGTTCGCGTAGCGGTGGGGCGCTGCCCTCCCCACCGCCCGGCGGTTATTGTGCGGGGGCCGTGCAACGGGTCGGGATCGGGGCGTGGGGTCGATGGTCGTCGCAGTGGTGTCGGCGCTCGCGGGGCTGGCCGCCGGGCTGCTCCTCGCGCCGCTGACCGCCCCCTTCGTCGGGGACGTCCCGCCCCGCCGGACGCCGGTGGCCCTGGCCACCGCCGCCGCCTTCGGGCTGCTCGGCTGGCGCGTCGGGCTTGAGCCTGCGCTGCCCGCTCTGCTCTACCTCGCCGCGGTCGGCGCGCTGCTCGGCTTCGTCGACGTGAAGGTCAAACGGCTGCCGGACCGGTTCACGCTGCCGTCCTATGGCGTCGCGGCGGCGCTGCTGGCCGCCGCCGCGCCGTTCACCGAGAGCGGCCTCCGCCATTTCCTGCACGCCCTTCTCGGAATGGCGGCGATGTTCGCGCTGTATCTGCTGCAGGCGTTCATCACGCCGTCCGGGGTCGGGCTGGGGGACGTCAAACTGTCCGGCGTGCTCGGCCTCTGCCTCGGCTGGTTCGGCCTGGACGCCTGGGTCTTCGGCCTTCTGGCGACCTATCTCATCGGCGGCGCGGCGGGCATCGCGATCCTGATCGTCCGGCGGGACCGCAAAAGCGAGTTCGCCTTCGGACCGGCCATGCTCGTGGGCGCCCTGCTCGCCGTCCTCGTCCTCCACCCCTAGCGCGCGACGGCGGGCGGGTCAGTCGCGGCAGGGGTTCTGCCCGCCCTGGACGCCGCCGCCGATCTTGTTGATGGCGGGCGGGGCGAGCCGCAGCCCGGTCGCGCCGATCACGAGGCGGACGCCGTCCGCCGGGGCGGCCGCGTCGGCGGTGAGCAGCGCGTCCGGGACGTCGCGCGCGAGCGCCGACGCCTGCGCCTCCGCGGCGGCCCCGTAGACGATGCGGCTCTCCGGCGCGGCGGCGCCCTGCTCGACCTTCTTCGCGACCTTGAAGCCGCGCTGCCTGAGCTGCCGGACGACGCGCCGCACGAGCGGGTCCGGCCCGCCCGCGTCCACGACGGTGACGTTCACCTTGCCGGGGGCGGGCGGCGCCTGCTTCGCCTGGACGGGCTTGGCGGGCTCGGCGGGCAGGTCGTTGTCGTGCTTGACGGCCTCGAACAGCGGCTTCGCCAGCTCCTGGTTCCACTGGACGCGGTTCGGGTCCGGCGCGTACCGCTCGACCGGGACGGTCACGAACCGCACCTGCCCGGCGCTCATCCCCTTCAGCCCGTCCGCGAGCTTGCGCATCGCGGACAGGTCGAGGTCGTCGTCGGTCGTCACCGACTTCGTCGCCGCCTTCAGGAACTTGTACGTCTTGGCGGGGTCGCTCAGGACGGAACCGCTGGTCGCCTTGTCGACGACCGCCGCCATGAACTTCTGCTGCCGCTCGATCCGTTCGAGGTCGGACCCGTTCCCCAGCGAGTAGCGCGCCCGCACGTACCCGAGCGCCTGCTCGCCCTTGACGGTCTGCTTCCCGGCCTTCAGGTACAGCTCGGCGCGCGGGTCGTTCACCGGCTTGTCGACGCAGATCTGGACGCCGCCGAGAGCGTCCACCATCCGCTTGAACCCGGAGAAGTCGACCTGGACGAAATGGTCGATGTGGATCCCGGTCAGCGACTCCAGCGTCTTCCACGTGCAGGTCGGGCCCGCGTAGGCGAACGCGGCGTTCAGCATCCCGAACTGCGCGGGGACCGTCCCGCCCTTCTCCTTCCTGCACTGCGGGATCTTCACCATCGAGTCGCGCGGGAAGCTGATCCCGACCGCCTGGTCCCGGTTCGGCGACAGGTGCAGGATGATCGCCGTGTCCGAGCGCGCGCCCGACATCCCGGCGGCCGCCCCGTACCGCGCGTTGTCGCCCTCCCGGGTGTCGGACCCGATCAGCAGGATGTTCAGCGACTTGTTCAGCTTCTTCGGACGGTCCGCGCCGAGCTGGTCGTCGACGTTCTTCTTCTCGATCCCGCCCATCAGGTCGTGGTAGAGCCAGGCCGCCCCGGCCCCGCCGGCGAGCAGGACCACGGCGGCGCCGAGCGCGGTCCACCGCAGGACCCGCCGCGACCGCCGCCGCCCTTTCTCCGGAGCGTCCGCGGCCTCGGTGTCCGCCCCGGCATCCGCGGTGGTCGCCTTGCTGGTCGCCTCGGTGTCCGCTGGCGCGGCATCCGGCTCGGGCTCGGGGTTCTCGTCGCTCATCGGTCCCGTCTCGGGCCAGGCCCTGGTCCAGGGCGCGGTCTTCGTGGTTCGCCACTCCAAGGAGGCGGCGGGATTCACGGCGGTGCGTGCACCTCCGCCTGTTGGATGCGCGAGCCGCCATTTTTGTTGACAACCACGCGGAAATCCTGGCATCCGCCTGGGACGCGTCCGGCCGGAGCCCCGGCCATGCCTTACCGCACTCGTCTCGATTCCGCCCGGCAATAACGACTGGTTATGGATGGCGGTCGGCTCCCACCCCCGCTCAGGCGGCTAAAGTCTGTGGTCAGACTCACAGACGGGTCTGCCTGTTATGTATGTCACAGCCACCGGAAGGTGGCGTAAGGTCGCTTCGCTGGAAGCGCACACGAGGCGTCACCGCCCGCATGCGACCCGCCGCCGGGAGCGGCCCGCGCCGGGGCGCGCGGCCCCGCGCGCGACGGCCGCACGGGTGCGCTCAGACCGTGATGCGGGGACACGACGACCCGAGCTCAGGAGAGCGATCGATGAGCACTGTGGAGGCGCCGGCGAAGTCGCGCGCCCAGATCAAGGAACGCACGCTCCGGAAGGACAACTGGCGCCTGTATCCGGTCACGACCTTCGTGATCTTCACGGCGTGGGTGGTGTACGCGACCGTCCGGGCGTTCTGGGGCTCCGCCTTCTACGTCCCGGAGTTCCACTACCTGACGCCGTTCTACTCGCCGTGCCTGAACGAGATCTGCAACAACGTGACGGTGGACGGCCACACCGGCGACGCGGCGGAGTTCGGGACGTTCCTCCCGGCGGGCACCCGCGGCTGGATCCCGTTCGCGGCGATCTCGCTGCCGTTCCTGCTGCTGTTCCGGCTGACCTGCTACTACTACCGCAAGGCGTACTACAGGTCGTTCTGGCAGTCGCCGACCGCGTGCGCCGTCCGCGAGCCGCACGGCAAGTACACCGGGGAGCGGCGGTTCCCGCTGATCGGGCAGAACCTGCACCGCTACTTCTGGCTGGCGGCCGTGCTGATCTCCCTGATCAACACGTGGGACGCGGTCCGCGCCTTCCACGGCAAGGACGGCGGGTTCGGCATCGGGCTCGGCACGCTCATCCTCGTCGCGAACGTGGTGCTGCTCTGGCTCTACACCCTGTCCTGCCACTCGTGCCGGCACATCGTCGGCGGACGGTTGAAGAACTTCTCCAAGCACCCGTTCCGGTACCGGATGTGGGGCTGGGTCTCCAAGATCAACGAGCGGCACGGCACCTACGCCCTCATCACCCTGGGCTCGCTGGTGGTGGCCGACCTGTACGTCGCGCTCGTGGCCGGCGGCACCTTCTCCGACCCGCGAATCTTCAACTGAGGCCAAGGAATCATGACTGAGATCGAGAGGCACTCGTACGACGTCGTGGTGATCGGCGCCGGCGGCGCCGGGCTGCGCGCGGCGATCGAGGCGCGCCTCCAGGGCAAGAAGACGGCGATCATCTCCAAGTCGCTGTTCGGCAAGGCCCACACGGTGATGGCCGAGGGCGGCGCCGCCGCCGCGATGGGCAACGTCAACGCCAACGACAACTGGATGGTCCACTTCCGCGACACCATGCGCGGCGGCAAGTTCATGAACAGCTGGCGGATGGCCGAGCTGCACGCCAAGGAGGCCCCGGAGCGGATCTGGGAGCTGGAGCACTGGGGCGCGCTGTTCGACCGCACCAAGGACGGCAAGATCAGCCAGCGCAACTTCGGCGGCCACGAGTACCCGCGCCTCGCGCACGTCGGCGACCGGACGGGCCTGGAGCTGATCCGGACCACCCAGCAGAAGATCGTCGCCCTCCAGCAGGAGGACCACGCCAAGCACGGCGACTACGAGGCCCGCCTTAAGGTGTGGGCCGAGACGACCGTGACGCGCCTGCTCAAGGACGCCGACGGACGCATCTGCGGCGCGTTCGGCTACGTCCGCGAGACCGGGAAGTTCGTCGTGTTCGAGGCGCCCGCCGTGGTGCTCGCGACGGGCGGCATCGGCAAGGCGTTCAAGGTGACGTCCAACTCCTGGGAGTACACCGGGGACGGGCACGCGCTGGCCCTGCTGTCCGGCGCGACGCTGCTGAACATGGAGTTCGTCCAGTTCCACCCGACCGGGATGGTCTGGCCGCCGTCCGTCAAGGGCATCCTCGTGACCGAGTCGGTGCGCGGCGACCGCGGCGTCCTGCGCAACTCCGAGGGCAAGCGGTTCATGTTCGACTACATCCCGGAGGTCTTCAAGGACCAGTACGCCACCACCGAGGAGGAGGGCGACCGCTGGTACGACGACCCCGACAACAACCGGCGCCCGCCCGAGCTGCTGCCCCGTGACGAGGTCGCCCGCGCGATCAACTCCGAGGTCAAGGCCGGGCGCGGGTCCCCGCACGGCGGCGTGTTCCTCACCGTCGTCGACCGGATGCCGGGCGGCGCGGCCGAGATCGTCCGGCGGCTGCCGTCGATGTACCACCAGTTCAAGGAGCTGGCGGACGTCGACATCACCAAGGAGCCGATGGAGGTCGGCCCGACCTGCCACTACGTGATGGGCGGCGTGGAGGTCGACCCCGACACGGCGGCGGCGAAGGTCCCCGGCCTGTTCGCCGCGGGCGAGGTGTCCGGCGGCATGCACGGCTCGAACCGGCTCGGCGGCAACTCGCTGTCGGACCTGCTGGTCTTCGGCCGCCGGGCCGGGCTCGGCGCGTCCGAGTACGTCGACGCGCTGGCCGCGCGGCCCGCCGTCCCGGAGTCGGAGGTCGAGGCGGCGACGGCCGAGGCGCTCGCCCCGTTCGAGCGCAAGGACGGTGAGAACCCCTACACCGTCCACGCCGAGCTGCAGACGACGATGAACGACCTGGTCGGCATCATCCGCAAGGAAGAGGAGCTGAAGCAGGCGCTGGAGGCGCTCGGCAAGCTCCGCGAGCGGGTCGCGAACGTCAGCGTCGAGCCCGTCGCCGTGAACGACGGCCGCGGCTACCACCCCGGCTGGCACCTCGCGCTCGACCTGCGCAACATGCTGCTCGTGTCGGAGGCGGTCGCGAAGGCGGCGCTGGAGCGGGAGGAGAGCCGCGGCGGCCACACCCGCGACGACCACCCGGGCATGTCGGCCGAGTGGCGCAAGGTCAACCTCGTCTGCAGGCTGGCGGGCGACCCGTCGTCCCCGCACGTCGAGCTGGTCCGGCAGGACATGGTCCCCATGCGGGACGACCTGCTCGAACTGTTCGACAACGACGAGCTGAAGAAGTACCTGACCGCCGAGGAGCTGCCGGCGGGCCTGGCCGAGGAGGTCAAGACCGAGCAGGCGGAGGCCGCCGCCGGGTCCGGCGCGACCGCGGCCGCGGACGACGAGGAGGGCGACCGATGAGCTACGAGGCCAAGTTCCGGGTCTGGCGCGGTGACGACGGCGACGGCGAGCTCACCGACTACACGGTCGAGGTGAACGAGGGCGAGGTCGTCCTCGACATCATCCACCGGCTGCAGGCCACGCAGGCGCCCGACCTCGCCGTCCGGTGGAACTGCAAGGCGGGCAAGTGCGGCTCGTGCTCGGCCGAGATCAACGGCATGCCGAAGCTGATGTGCATGACGCGGATGTCGACGTTCGAGCCGGACGAGACGGTCACGGTCACCCCGGTCCGCACGTTCCCCGTCATCCGCGACCTCGTCACGGACGTCTCGTACAACTACGAGAAGGCGCGCGAGATCCCGTCGTTCGACCCGGGCGACGCCAAGCCCGGCGAGCTGCGCATGCAGCAGGTGGACGTGGAACGGTCGCAGGAGTTCCGGAAGTGCATCGAATGCTTCCTGTGCCAGAACGTCTGCCACGTGATTCGTGACCACGAAGAGAACAAACCGGAATTCTCGGGCCCGCGCTTCCTGATGCGGATCGCCGAGTTGGAGATGCACCCGGCCGACCAGGCCGACCGGCGGCAGATCGCGGCGAAGGACCACGGCCTCGGCTTCTGCAACATCACCAAGTGCTGCACCGAGGTCTGCCCCGAGCACATCAAGATCACCGACAACGCGCTGATCCCGATGAAGGAACGGGTCGTCGGACGCAAGTACGACCCGGTCGTGTGGCTCGGCAGCAAGCTCGGCATCGTGAAGAAGGGGCAGGACACACCGTCCGCCTAAGATGGCCTGACCTGGGACGATGTCCTCGCGAACGCCCCCCGCCGCCCCGCGCGACGGGGGGCGTTCGCGGTTCCGCCGCGGGAGTCGGCGCTCTGGCTTGCGGCGCTCCCGGAACACGACGGGCGGCGTGCCCCCGGGCCGCCGCCCGTCGTTCCGCCGCTCGCCACAGGCGATGAACGGGACGCCGGCCGGCCTTCCGGCCGTACACGCCATGTCCCACCCTCGCCCGCCGCCCACGGGGTCGAAAAGGCATTTGTGCACAGAGCGTGTGATTAAACCGTGATTGTTTCCCTGGACCACGGGACGGCCCGGTCCCTTTAGCGTGGTGGCATGAACGCCCTCGAAACGGGTTCGTTTCTCGCCGAGCTGACCCCGCTGGAACGCGCGGAACTGGAGGCGCGCGGCCGCGTCCGCGACTTCGAACGGGGGGAGACGCTCTTCGTGGAGGGGGAGCGGCCGGGCTGGGTCGCCGTCCTGCTGAAGGGGCGGGTCAAGGCGTTCTCCTACCGCGAGCAGGGCGGGGAGGCGCTGCTCGCCGTCCGCGGCCCGGGCGCGCTGCTCGGCGAGGTCGCCGCGATCGACGGGCTGCCGCGGTCGGCGTCGGTTGAGGCCCTCGAACCGGTGCGGGCGCTCGCCGTCACGGCGGAGGAGTTCATGGCGTTCCTCCAGCTCCACGGCCGGGTGTCGGTCATCATCATGCGGATGCTGTGCCAGCGGTGGCGCGACGCCGACCTCAAGCGCGCCGAGTTCGGCATGTTCGACGCCACCGGACGGGTCGCGCAGCGGCTCGTCGAGCTGGCGGAGCGGTTCGGCGTCCCCTACGAGCGGCGGCCGGGCCCGGCGGCGCCCGGGGAGAGCGTCCGCATCACGCTGAACCTGTCGCAGGAGGAGCTGGCCGGATGGGTCGGCGCGTCCCGGGAGGCGGTCAGCAAGGCGCTGCGGACGCTCCGCGCGCACGGCTGGATCGAGACGGGGCGGCGGCGGCTGATCGTCCACGACCTCCAGGCGCTGCGCAGGCACGCCCGCTGAAGCTCCCGTGCCCGGCTGTGGGCTGGGCTTTCGCGCTCGCGGCGACGCGCTGGCCGCGACCCGGTTCGTACCGGCCGCCCGTCCGGCACGTACGCTGTGCCGGGTGCAGTTGCAGCAGCTCGCCTACTTCGTCGCGGTCGCGGAGGTCCGCCACTTCACGCAGGCCGCCGAGATCCTGCGGGTGGCGCAGCCGTCCCTGTCCAAGCAGATCCGCGCCCTGGAGGGCGAGCTGAACGTCTCGCTGTTCAGCCGGGCCCGGGGGAACATCGCGCTGACGCCCGCCGGCGAGGCGCTGCTGCCGCTCGCGAAGCGGATCCTCGCGGACGTCGAGACGGCCCGGCTGGAAGTGCAGGAGCTGGCGGGCCTGAAACGCGGGCGGGTGCGGCTCGGCGCCACGCCGTCGCTGTGCGCGGGCCTCCTCGCGGACGTCCTGCGCCGCTTCCACGACACCTATCCGGGGATCCAGCTCATCGTCGAGGAGGGCGGGTCGCGCGACCTCGTCCGGGAACTGACCCGGGGGTCCCTGGACCTGGCGCTGGTCATCCTCCCCCTGCACGGCGATCCGCCGCTGGACACGGTTCCGATACTGCGCGAGTACCTCGTGGTGGCCTCTCCGGCGGGCCCCGACCGGAAGGACGCGGAGCGCGCGGCCAAGACGGCCCAGTTGCCGCGCCGCTCCTTCCTGCGGATCGAGGATCTGCGGAACCGCCCGCTGGTGATGTTCCGTCCGGGATACGACCTGCGGGAGGCGACGATCAGCGCGTGCCGGGCCGCCGGGTTCGAGCCGAGGTTCGCGGTCGAGGGCGGCGAGATGGACGCCGTGCTGCGGTTCGTCGAGGTCGGGCTGGGGGTCGCGGTCGTCCCGAGCATGGTCCTCGCCGGACGGCCCGGCCTGCGCGGCACGCCGCTCGTCCTGCCCGACGAGGAGGCGCGGCGCGGCCGCCACGGCCCCGGCCTGCTCCGGACGGTCGCCCTCGCCCACCGCAAGGACGTCGAACTCACCCACGCGGCGCGCGCGTTCCAGGAGACCCTGCAGACGTTCCTCGTCGAAGCGGGCCTCGCCGGAAGCCTCCCCGCCGGGGTCGAGACCCTCGTCGGCGGCTAGACCTTGCTCGGCTCGGGAATCCGCGGCGTCTCCGAGCGCGTCCGTCCGATGGACATCGACATTCCCGCCGCGAACAGGCACAGCACCGCCGCGCCCCACCACGCGAGCGTGTAGGAGCCGAGCGATGTGCGCAGGACGCCCGCGACCGTGGCGGCCACGGCCGCGCCGAGTTGGTGCGCCGTGAACACCCACCCGAAGACGATGGTGCCTTCGGTCGGCCCGAACACCTCGCGGCACAACGCGATCGTCGGCGGGACGGTCGCGACCCAGTCCAGCCCGTAGAAGATGACGAACACGAGCATGCTCGGATGGGGCGAGTCGGCGAACAGCATCGGCAGGACGAGCAGCGACAGCCCGCGCAGGGCGTAGTACCAGCCGAGCAGCTTGCGGCTGTCGAGCCGGTCGGTGAACCAGCCGGACGCGATCGTCCCGACGATGTCGAACACGCCGACCAGGGCGAGCAGGCTCGCCGCCGTCGTCTCGGCCATGCCGTGGTCGTGCGCGGCGGGGATGAAATGGGTCCCGACCAGCCCGTTCGTCGAGGCCCCGCAGATGAAGAAGCCGCCCGCCAGCAGCCAGAACGCCTTCGTCCTGGACGCCTTCGACAACGCGCGCAGGGCCGTCCTGGCGGCGTCCCGGTTCCGGGGCGGATCGGGCTCCGCGACCGTCGCGCCGTAGGGGAGCAGCCCCACGTCCGACGGCCGCTCCCGCAGCACCAGCACGATCAGCGGGACCACCGCCAGTGCGGCCCCGCCCACGGTCAGCGACGCGGAGCGCCAGCCGAACTCGTCCACGAGCCACGCCAGCAGCGGCAGGAACACGAGCTGCCCGGCCGCGCCGCCCGCGGTGAGCACGCCGACGACGAGCCCGCGGTGCCGGACGAACCACCGTCCGGTGACGGTCGCGGCGAACACCATCGCCATCGACCCCGTGCCGAGCCCCACCAGCACGCCCCAGCACAGGACGAGCTGCCACGACGCCGACATGAACACCGTCAGCCCGCTGCCCGCCGCGACCAGCACCAGCGCGACGGCGGTGACCCGCCGCACCCCGAACCGGTCCATGAGCGCGGCCGCGAACGGCGCCGTCAGCCCGTACAGGACGAGGTTGACCGACACGGCCGCCGACGTCGTCGCCCGCGACCAGCCGAACTCGTCCTGCAACGGCACGATCAGCACGCCGGGCGTGGCCCGGAACCCCGCCGCCCCCACCAGCGCCACGAACGCGACGGCCGCGACGAACCAGGCCCGATGAACTCGTTTGATCACCCGGCCACTCTGCGTCCTCCCCGCCCCCTAGGAAAAGTGGCAAGAATGCCATTCACCACAAACATCCGGCCATCCCTTCAGGGGTCATGGGGTGAGGAGGGCTTTCAGGAGGGCGGCGCGGCGGGGGTCGTCGGTCTCGGGCGGGTGCCAGGTGCAGGCCACGTCGAGGGCGGCCACGCGGCCGGTGGCGAGGACGCGGCGGGCGGAGGCGACCACGGCGTCCGTCGACGGGCCGCCGCCCACCGGGAACTTGATGCCGGGGAGTTCGGCCTCGTCGATGACGTCGAGGTCGATGTGCAGGAGGAGCGGGCCGTCCGGGAGGACGATGTCGCCCACCGGGCAGCGGCGGACCTTCGCGGTGGCCAGGTACTCCGCCTCGGCGGGGTCGAGGTCGCGGGCGTCGACCAGGACGGCGCGCTCCTCGGGCAGCGGGCGGAACCCCAGCCGGTCGGCGAGCAGCTCCGGGTGGTCGCCGAGGATCTGGCGCAGCGACATCCCGCCGATGTAGCCGGACGTCGAGCTCTCCAGCGAGTGGATGTCGCCGTGCGCGTCGTACCAGACGACGGACGGGTCCACCCCGGCCTTCTGCAGCCCGGCGAGGACGGCCTGGGCGGTCATGCAGTCGCCCGACACGACCGTGGGCCGCGTCCCGCCGCCGACCTGGGCGGCGACCTCGGCGGACACCGGTCCGTAGAGGGCGGCGAGACGCGTCCAGACGTCGCCGTCCGGCAGCGGACGGGTCACCTGGACGACGTCGGCGCCGGGCAGCGGGAACGTCGCGTCGGGGAGGCGTTCGTCGTGGTGGTAGGGGACCAGGGTGATCGTCATGCGATCACAGTAGAAGATCGCGTCAGCGCTTCCTCCCGCCCGCCGTGGCCTTCAGGTAGTCGTGGTTGAGGCGGCCGATGACGTCCAGCGGGATGCCCTTCGGGCAGGCGGCGGTGCACTCGCCGGTGTTGGTGCAGCCGCCGAAGCCCTCCGCGTCGTGGGTGTCCAGCATGGACACGACGCGGTCCCAGCGCTCCGGCTGCCCCTGCGGCATCAGCCCGAGGTGGGTGACCTTCGCGCCGAGGAACAGGGCGGCCGAGCCGTTCGGGCAGGCCGCGACGCACGCGCCGCAGCCGATGCACTCGGCGGCCTCGAACGCCTGGTCGGCGTCCGGCTTCGGGACGGGCGTCGAGTGCGCCTCCGGCGCGGTGCCGGTCGGGGCGGTGATGTAGCCGCCCGCCTGGATGATCCGGTCGAACGCGGACCGGTCGACGACCAGGTCCTTCACCACCGGGAACGCGGCGGCGCGCCACGGCTCGACGTCGATGACCTCGCCGTCCTTGAACTTGCGCATGTGGAGCTGGCAGGTCGTGGTGGCGCGCTCCGGGCCGTGCGGGGTGCCGTTGATGACGAGGGAGCACATGCCGCAGATGCCCTCGCGGCAGTCGTGGTCGAACGCCACCGGGTCCTCGCCGGACGCGATGAGCTTCTCGTTGAGGACGTCCAGCATCTCCAGGAACGACGCGTCGGGGGAGATGTCGTCGAGCTCGTACTCGACCATCGCGCCCTTGTCCTCGGGACGGCGCTGGCGCCAGACGCGCAGTGTGAGCTTCATTATTTGTACGACCTCTGGGTCGGCTTGACGTATTCGAATTCGAGGGCCTCCTTGTGGAGGACGGGCCGTCCGCCCTCACCGGCCCATTCCCAGGCGGCGACGTAGGAGAAGTTGTCGTCGTCGCGCTTGGCCTCGCCGTCGTCGTCCTGGCTCTCGGCGCGGAAATGGCCGCCGCAGGACTCGGTGCGGTGCAGCGCGTCGATCACCATCAGCTCGGCCAGCTCGAAGAAGTCGGCGACGCGGCCCGCCTTCTCCAGCTGCTGGTTCAGCTCCTCGCCCGTGCCGGTGACCTTGACGCGCGTCCAGAACTCCTTGCGCAGTTCGGGGATGAGGGCGAGCGCCTTGCGCAGCCCCTCCTCGGTGCGCTCCATTCCGCAGTACTCCCACATGATGTGGCCGAGTTCGCGGTGGAAGGAGTCGACGGAGCGGTCACCGTCGATCGACAGCAGTTTCTCGATGCGGGTGCGGACCCTTTCCTCCGCCTCCGCGACGGCGGTCTCGGCGACCGGGCCGAGGGCGTTGCGGGCGATGTAGTCGCCGATGGTGTTCGGCAGGACGAAGTAGCCGTCCGCCAGGCCCTGCATCAGCGCGGACGCGCCGAGCCGGTTCGCGCCGTGGTCGGAGAAGTTCGCCTCCCCGATGACGAACAGCCCCGGGATGGTCGACTCCAGGTCGTAGTCCACCCACAGCCCGCCCATCGTGTAATGGACGGCCGGGTAAATGCGCATCGGCGTGTCGTAGGGGTTTTCGCCGGTGATGCGCTCGTACATCTCGAAGAGGTTGCCGTATTTGGCTTCGACCTTGTCGCGGCCGAGCCGGTCGATGGCGTCGGCGAAGTCGAGGTAGACGCCGAGCCCGCCGGGGCCGACGCCGCGCCCTTCGTCGCACACGTTCTTCGCGGCCCGGGACGCGATGTCGCGCGGCACGAGGTTCCCGAACGACGGGTAGATGCGCTCCAGGTAGTAGTCGCGCTCGTCCTCGGGAATGTCGGCGGGCTTGCGCTTGTCGCCCGCCTTCTTCGGCACCCAGACGCGGCCGTCGTTGCGCAGCGACTCCGACATGAGCGTCAGTTTCGACTGGTGGTCGCCGCTCACCGGAATGCACGTCGGGTGGATCTGCGTGTAGCACGGATTGGCGAAGAGCGCGCCGTGCCGGTGCGCCCGCCACGACGCGGTGACGTTCGACCCCATCGCGTTGGTCGACAGGAAGTACACGTTGCCGTAGCCGCCGGACGCGAGCACGACCGCGTCCGCCGTGTGGTGCTTGATCTCGCCGTTGATCAGGTTCCGGACGACGACTCCGCGCGCCCGCCCGTCCTCCATGATCAGGTCGAGCATCTCGTGCCGCGGGTACAGCTCCACGTTCCCGGCCTCGACCTGCCGCATCAGCGCCTGGTACGCGCCGAGCAGGAGCTGCTGCCCGGTCTGGCCGCGGGCGTAGAAGGTGCGGGAGACCTGCGTCCCGCCGAAGGAGCGGTTGTCGAGCAGGCCGCCGTACTCGCGGGCGAACGGGACGCCCTGCGCGACGCACTGGTCGATGATGTTCCGCGAGATGTCGGCGAGCCGGTACACGTTCGACTCCCGGGACCGGAAGTCGCCGCCCTTCACCGTCTCGTAGAACAGCCGGTACACGCTGTCGCCGTCGTTGCGGTAGTTCTTCGCGGCGTTGATCCCGCCCTGCGCGGCGATCGAGTGCGCGCGGCGCGGCGAGTCCTGGAAGCAGAACTGGACGACGTGGTACCCGGCCTCGCCGAGCGTCGCCCCGGCCGACCCGCCGGCCAGGCCGGTGCCGATGATGATGATCTTCTTCTTGCGCTTGTTGGCCGGGTTGACCTGCTTGGCCTCGAACTTGCGGGTCGTCCAGCGGTCCTCGATCGGGCCCTTCGGCGCCTTCGCGTCGACGATCGGCGCACCGGAGTCGTAGAAGTCGTCGTACATGATCAGCTCACCCACCCGAACGTGATGGACAGGGGGACGGACACGAAGCCCAGCGTCACCAGCGCGGCGACCGTCCCCGCGAGGCCGCGCAGCGCCCGCTCGCGCCGCGGCGTGCGCAGGCCGAGCGTCTGGAACGCGCTCCAGATGCCGTGGTTGAGGTGCAGGCCGACGAGCACGATCGCGGCGACGTACCAGACCGTGATGTACCAGCGGGACGGGTCGAAGTCGGCGACCATGCGCTCGTAGGGGGTGGCGTCGGCGCCCTTGGGGTTGACGACGAAGAACGTGAGGTCCAGCAGGTGCCAGACGACGTAGACGGCGATGATGACGCCGCCGTAGCGCATCGTGCGGGCGGCGTAGCCCTGCGCGTGCGACTTCTTCCTCGCCTGGTACTTCACCGGCCGCGCCGCGGAGGCGCGGCGCGCGAGCGACACCGCCGACCACATGTGCAGGACGACCGACACGCCCAGCACCACCTCGATGAGCGTCAGCACCGTCCGGCGCGGCACCGCGGGCTCGCCCATCGTGCGCAGCCACTCCGCGTAGTGGTTGAAGTCCTCCGCGCCCAGGAAGATCTTCAGGTTCCCCACCATGTGCGCGACGAGGTACAGCACGAGGACGCCGCCGGTCACGGCCATGACGGCCTTCTTGCCGACGGTCGTCCGATAGATCGCAGGTATCGCTACAGCCACGACCCGCACGTTAGGCACGGACGGTTCGATACTTCCAAGTCATCAGGACACTCGTTTCCATAGCCGCGAACTATGAACGCAAGTAGAAGGGACTTTGGTCCCGAATCGGACTTCCCGCAGGTGAGAGACCTCACAAGCGGTCATGGAACTCCTGTTGAGCGTGACGCAGGAGACATTGACGGCGCCGCGCGGCGGTGTCAGCGGGGGGTGGGGGCGTCCGGCTCGTGGGAGAGGAGGAGGACGGCGAGGTCGTCGGCGAGGACGTCGCCGTTGAGCCGCTCCACCTCGGTGACCAGCTCGTCGATGAGGCCGCGGCCGGTGGCGCCGGAGGCGCGGGCGGTGCGGGCCAGCGCGACGAGGCCGTCCGTGCCGAGGCGGTCGGAGCTCTGGCCGACGCGTCCCTCGATCAGCCCGTCGGTGTAGAGCATCAGGCCCCAGGACGCGCCGAGGTCGATCTCGGTGGTCGGCCACTCCGCGCCGGGCACGAGGCCGAGCGCGGGGCCGTGCGCGTACTCGGGCAGCGCGGTGACCTCGGAGCCGCCCGGGCCGTCGCGGAACAGCAGCGGGGCCGGGTGCCCGGCGAGGTGCATCCGCGCGGTCCGCCGGGACGGCGCGATCGTGATCATGCAGAGCGTGGTGAAGATCTCCTCGCTGCGCCGCTCGTGCCCGAGGACGGTGTCGAGCGTGCCGAGGAGCTGGTCGCCGGTGTGCCCGGCGAGGACGAGCGTCCGCCACGCCATCCGGAGCTGGACGCCGAGCGCCGCCTCGTCCGGGCCGTGCCCGGCCACGTCCCCGATCATCAGGTGGACGGCGCCGCCCTCGGTCTGCACGGTGTCGTAGAAGTCGCCGCCGAGCAGCGCGCGCCGCCGGCCGGGCCGGTAGCGGGTGTGGTGGCGCAGCGCGGGGTCGTCGATCAGCGGGACGGGCAGCAGGCCGCGCTCCAGCCGGGCGTTCTCGCGGCCGAGGATGCGGGCCTCCACGAGTCGGCGCTCGGTGTCCTCCGAGCGCTTGCGCTCGATCGCGTAGCGGACGGCGCGGGCCAGCAGCGGCGCGTCGACCTCCTGCTTGACCAGGTAGTCCTCGGCGCCGGCGGCGACCGCGCGGACGCCGAGGTGGGCGTCGTCCAGACCGGTCAGGACGACCACGGCGGCGGCGCCGGACATCGCGAGCACCTCGCGCAGCCCGTCCAGCCGGTCGATGCCGGGGGTGGACAGGTCGACGATGATGCACTGGACCCGCCGGGTCAGCGCGCGGCGCGCCGCGGCGAGGTCGGCGGCCACGGTGATCGCCGCGTCCATCCCGCTCTCGGCGAGCATCTTCTCGACCATGCGGACGTCGGCGGGGTCGTCGTCGATGAGGAGCAGGTCGACCCTGTCCTCGGTGCCCGGTGCGAAGGGGCGCGTCTGATGGCTGATGGTGCTCACAAGGCTTCCGCGAAGTCGGGCTGTCGACGGCACTGGCAACGGCCGGGCGTCCCGCGCTTATTCCCGCGGCTGGTACTGCGGCCGCGGGGGAGCGGTACAGGCCGCGCCGGGGGAGCGGCGTTGGCCTGGCCGCCGGGGTCCCGGCTCAAGGAGCGGATGATCACCGCTCCGTCGGTTCGAGCCTAGCGTGTCCCGGCGGCCGGACGCACCCCTGGAACGCGTCCGCGGGCCGGTTTCCGGACGGGCCGGAACGCATCCGCGCAGGCGAAAAACCAGTCGAACTCCGGACGTTCGGCTGCATAACCTTCGTCGAGTGAAGTCGTTGCCGGAGAAAGATCCTGGCAGTCCCGGCCACGCCGTCCGAGGGGGGAGCACCCCCCGCTCCGCCCACCGCGGATCCCCCGCCCGATACCTGCTGTGGCTGCTGCGCGTCCAATGGCGCAGCTGCGCCGCCGGAGCGGCGCTCGGCGTGGTCTGGATGCTCAGCCAGGCGCTCATGCCCGCCGCGCTCGGCCGCGCCATCGGCGACGGCGTCGCGGCGCGGGACGAGCGCGCCCTGCTCGGATGGGCGGGCGCGCTGCTCGCCCTCGGCGTCGCGCAGGCGGTGAGCGGGGCCTTCCGGCACCGGCTCGCCGTGTACAACTTCCTGGCCGCCGCGTACCGGACGATCCAGGTCGTCACCCGCCAGTCGACCCGGCTCGGCGGGACGCTGCCGAAGCGGCTGAGCGCGGGCGAGGTGGTCAGCATCGGGCTGTCGGACGTCGGGCACGTCGGCGACGCCCTCGACATCGTCTCGCGCGGGACGGGCGCCGTCGTCGCGATCGTCGCGGTGGCGGGCATCCTGCTGTCGACGTCGCCGCCGCTCGGGCTGATCGTGCTGGTGGGCGTCCCGGTGATCCTGGCGGTCGCGGCGCCGCTGCTGCGCCCGTACCGCGACCGCGAGCTGGAGCACCGCGAGCTGGTCGGCGAGCTGACCACGCACGCCACCGACGTCGTCGCGGGCCTGCGGGTGCTGCGCGGCATCGGCGGCGAGGCGCTGTTCTCCGGCCGGTACCGGGCCGAGTCGCAGCGGGTGCGCGCGGCCGGGGTGGCGGCGGCGCGGGCCGAGACGCGGATGAACGCCGCCGAGGTGCTGCTGCCCGGCCTGCTGATCGCGCTCGTCACCTGGGTCGGCGCCCGGTTCGCCGCGCGGGGGACGATCGGCGTCGGCGAGCTGGTCTCGTTCTACGGGTACGCGGTGTTCCTGATCGTCCCGCTGAAGACGCTCGGCGAGGCCGCCGGGAAGATCACCAAGGGCCTGGTGGCGGCGGGCCGGGTGACGACGCTGCTGTCGCTCGACCCCGAGCTGCCGGACGCCGGGACCGTCCGTCCGGCGGCGGACGCCGAGCTGGTCGACATCGCGTCCGGGCTGGTCGTGCGGCCGGGCCGGGTCACCGCGGTGGCCGCGGCCGACCCCCGGGACGCGCAGGCCGTCGCCGACCGGCTCGGCCGGTACGCGCCCGGCGAGGTCGACTTCGGCGGCGTCCCGCTGCACGAGGTCGCGGACGTCCGGGCGCGCGTCCTGGTCGCGGTGAACGAGGACCGGCTGTTCTCCGGGCCGCTGCGCGAGTGCCTCGCGCCGGACGGCGACGAGGCGGCGCTGCGGGCGGCCGTCCGCGCCGCGTGCGCCGAGGACGTCGTCGCCTCCGTCGGGCTGGACGCGCACGTCGCCGAGGCGGGCCGCGAGTTCTCCGGCGGGCAGCAGCAGCGGCTCCGCCTGGCGCGGGCGCTCGTCGCCGACCCGGACGTCCTGGTCCTGGTCGAGCCGACCAGCGCGGTGGACGCGCACACCGAGGCGCGCATCGCCGAAAGGCTCGGCCCGGCGCGCGCGGGACGCACCACCGTGGTCTGCACGACGAGCCCGCTCGTCCTGGACCGTGCCGACCACGTCGTGTTCCTCCGCGACGGCAAGGTCGTCGCGGAGGGGACGCACCGCGACCTGCTGGCGAGCGAACCCCGCTACGAGGCCACGGTCACCCGGGGCGAGACCACCACGACCCAGAAGACGAGTACGGAGAGGGCGGGGACGTGAGCGCCGAGACGCTGCCGGTCGCGAGTCCGGCGCAGGTCCGCGCGTACGCGCGGCGGCTCGTCGTGCGGCATCCGCGGCACCTCGCCGCGGTGCTCGGCCTGCACGCGCTCGCCGCCGTGACGGGCCTCGTCACGCCGCGGCTGCTCGGCGCGCTCGTCGAGGACGTCCGGGACGGCCGCGCCGCCATCGACACGACCGGCCTCGCGATCGCCGCGTTCGTGATCGTCCAGGGCGTGCTGACCCGGTACGCCTACCTGGAGTCCGCGCGGCTCGGCGAGCGGGTGCTCGCCGAGCTGCGGGAGGAGTTCGTCGACCGCGTCCTCGCGCTGCCGCTGTCGCGGGTCGAGCGGGCGGGCACCGGCGACCTCGTCACCCGCGCGTCCCGGGACGTGGACACGCTGAGCACGTCCGTCCGGTACGCCATGCCGGAGACGCTGGTCGCGCTGGTCGTGAGCGGCTTCACGGTCGGGGCGCTGCTGCTGAACGGCCCGCTGGTGGCGCTGCCCGCGCTGGTCGCCGTCCCGCTGCTGTGGGGGGTGATGCGCTGGTACCTGCCCCGCGCGCACGGCGGCTACCTGCGCGAGAACGCCTCCTGGTCGCGGATCGCGGACGGGCTGACCGAGACCGTCCAGGGCGCGCGGACGGTCGAGGCGCTCGGCCTCGCCGACCGCCGCCACGCCCGCGGCGACGCCGACATCGCGGACTCCTACAAGGTCGAGCGGTACACGCTGCGCCTGCGCACGGTGCTGTTCCCCGTCGCGGAGATATCGTTCGTGCTGCCCGTCGTGACGACGCTGGTCGTCGGCGGCTACCTCTACATGCACGACATGGCGACGCTGGCCCAGGTGACGGCCGCGACCCTGTACGCCCAGCAGCTGATCGAGCCGGTGGACACGGTGCTGTCCTGGCTGGACGAACTGCAACTCGGCGGCGCCTCCCTCGCCCGCCTGCTCGGAGTGGGGGAGGTCCCGCCCGACCGGGCGGCCAACGGGGGGCGGAAGGCGTCGGGGGAGCGGTTGACGGCGCGGGACGTGCGGTACGCCTACCGGCCGGGGCAGGACGTCCTGCACGGCGTCGACCTCGACCTGAGACCCGGCGAGCGGCTCGCGATGGTCGGGCCGAGCGGGGCGGGCAAGTCCACGCTCGGCCGCCTCCTCGCCGGGGTCGACGGCCCGCGCTCGGGCGCCGTCACCGTCGGCGGCGTGCCGCTGGTCGAGCTGCCCCTGGACGACCTGCGCGGCCATGTCGCGCTCGTCACCCAGGAGCACCACGTGTTCCGCGGCACGCTCCGCGAGAACCTCGTGATGGCGCGGCCGGGCGCGTCCGACGCGGAGGTCGAGCGGGTCCTCGCGGCGGTCGACTGGGACGGCCCCGGCCTCGACGCCGCCGTCGGGTCCGGCGGCGAGACGCTGTCGCCCGCGCAGGCGCAGCAGCTCGCGCTGGCGCGGCTCGTCCTCGCCGACCCGCACACGCTCGTCCTGGACGAGGCGACGTCCCTGCTCGACCCGCGCGCCGCGCGCCGGCTAGAGCGCTCGCTCGCCGCCGTCCTGGACGGCCGGACCGTCGTCGCGATCGCGCACCGGCTGCACACCGCGCACGACGCCGACCGCGTCGCCGTGGTCGAGGACGGCCGGATCACCGAGCTCGGCACCCACGACGAGCTGATCGCCGCGGACGGCTCCTACGCCGCGCTCTGGCGCTCCTGGCACGGCGCCTGAGCGCGGCGGCCCCCCGCCCCGCTCAGCCGCCGGACAGGCGCAGGAAGTCGCTCACCCCGATCGCCCCGAGGATCGGCCGGACGGCGGCGGGCACCGCCCGCCGCGTCTCGTCGTGGACGATCCGCGGGTCGGTCAGGCGGATCCGCTCGCCCCGCGTCACCAGGTCGCAGCCGCCCGCCGCGACGACGTTGCGCACCCAGTCCGACTCCGGGCCGTAGGTGAGCGCGGCGACGTAGCCGCCGGGCGCGCGGAAGACGTTGATCGGCGTCCGGTACACGCGCCCGGTCCGGCGCCCCTTGTGCAGGACGATCCCGAACCCGGGCAGGCGCGCCGCGAACGGACTGGTCACCCTGTTGGTCGCCACCCGGTTGACACGGGCCACGAATCCCGGGATCGGCACGGCCATCACCCTTTCGGAGATCGAAGCGAGGCTCAGCGCGCCAGCGCGTTCTTCAGGAAGTCGACCTGCAGGTGGAGGAGGTTCTCCGCGACGACCTCCTGCGACGTCATGTGCGTGACGCCCGACAGCGGCAGCACGGTGTGCGGGCGCCCGGCCGCGAGCAGCGCCGACGACAGCCGGAGCGTGTGCGCCGCGACGACGTTGTCGTCCGCCAGCCCGTGGATGACCATCAGCGGCCGCTTCAGCTCCCCCGCCATCCCGATCAGCGAGTTCGCCTCGTAGTTCTCCGGCTCCTCGTCGGGGTGGCCGAGGTAGCGCTCGGTGTAGTGGGTGTCGTACAGGCGCCAGTCGGTGGGCGGGGCCCCGGCGACGGCGGCGTGGAAGACGTCCGGGCGGCGCAGCACCGCGAGCGCGGCGAGCCAGCCGCCGAACGACCAGCCGCGGATGCCGACCCGGTCCAGGTCGAACGCGGCCGGGTTGCGGCGGGCCGCCTCGATCAGGGCGGTGATCTGGTCGTCCAGGACGGGTTCCACGAAGTCGCCGCGGATCGCGCGGTCCCACGCCGGACCGCGGCCGGGGGTGCCGCGGCCGTCCGCGATCACCACGGCGAAGCCCTGGTCGGCGAGCCACTGCGGCTCGCAGTACATCCGCTGGACGGCGAGCACCCGCTGCGCACCCGGCCCGCCGTAGGGGTCGACGAGCACGGGCAGCTTCCCGTCGCCCGGCCGCCACCCGGACGGCAGCACCACGGCGGTGCGGATCTCGTTGTCGCCGGAGCGGAGCAGCTCCACCTTCGGCGTGATCACCGGGGTCTCCGCCAGCGAGGCGATCGGGTGCGTCCCGGCCGGCGTCCGCACCTCGACCTCCGAGCCCGGACGGTCCAGCCGAGCCCCCGACACGACGGTGATCTCGCCGGACCTGGTCCCGTTGAACACGCCCGCGCCCTCGGTCAGCCGCGTCACCTCGCCCCCCGCGACGGAGTAGAGGTGGACCTCGGTCGGCTCCTCCGAGCCGGTGAACAGGATCGAGTCGCCCTCCACGCCGAGGACCGACCGCACCTGGAGCCCGGCGGGCGTGACCGGCTCGCCCGCGACGGTCAGCCGCCGCGTCTCGGCCGCGCGGTCCTCGGTCACCCAGACGAGGTCGCCCGCGTCCGTCCGGGCGGGCAGCCCGGCGACGATCTCCGTCCAGTCGGGGTCGTGCTCGTTGTGCAGCAGCGCCGTCTCGCCGTTGGACGGGTCGACCCGCAGCACCCGCTGCGACCGCTGGTCCCGCGGCTGGACGACGATGAGCAGGCCGTGCCGGTCCCACGCGGCGGTGACGACGTAGGGGAACTCGCCCCGGTCCCAGGCGACGGCGACCCGGCCGCCCTCCACGGTGAACAGCACGAGCGACACCAGCGCGTTCGGGGTGCCCGCGCCCGGATAGGCGACCTCGGCCGGCACCGACTCCGGGTTCGCGGGGTCGGCGATGTGCCAGCGCTGCACGGGCGTCTCGTCGACGCGGGAGACGAGCAGCGTCCCGCCGTCCGGGGACCACCAGTGCCCCCGCATCCGGCCCATCTCCTCCGCCGCGACGAACTCGGCGAGGCCGTAGGACACCTGGGCGGACTCCGGCTGGACGAGCGCCCGGTCCCCCGTCCCGTCGATCTCGATGAGCCGCAGCGTCCGTCCGGACACGTAGGCGACGCGCCGCCCCGCCGGGTCGGGGCGCGGGTCGAACACCGGCGCCTGCGCGGGCAGGTCGCGGACGAGCCCCGTGTCGAGGTCGGCGACGTACAGCCGCCCGCCCAGGGTGAAGACGGCCTGCCGCATGGCCCGGTCGGTCGCGTAGCCGACGATGCCGCCCGCCTGCTCCCGCGCCCGCTCGCGGCGGGCCCGCTCCTCGGCGGGCAGGTTCTCCTCGCCCGGGACGTCGAGCCCCGCCGGGTCGGCGACGCAGCGCTCCTCCCCGGTGGCGGTGTCCAGCGTCCACAGGCAGGTCACGGGGTCGTCGCCCGCCCGCGTGCGCAGGAAGGCGACGCGCGTCCCGTCCGGGGCGATCTGGAAGGCGCGCGGGACGCCGAGGCTGAACCGTCGCGTGCGGGCGCTCTGCCGCGGATAGCTGATGCTCATGAAACCGAGTCTGCCAGGCCGGAACGGCGGCGCGCCGGGGCCCTCTGCCCCTATGATCACGGGTCGTCGCCGGGCGGCCGCGGAATGAGCGGTGCCCCCGTCCAGGCTCGCGTAAGCTCAAAGCTTCCCCAAGCACATTTCGTCACCGCGGCTGAGGAGTGGTCAATGCCGGAGCTGCAGCCGGGAGATCCCCGGCGGCTTGGCTCGTACGAGATCGTCGAGCGGCTCGGCGAAGGCGGCCAAGGCGTCGTCTACGCCGGGATCGACGCCTCCGGGAACAAGGCCGCCATCAAACTGCTGCGCGCCGACCTGGCCGCCGACACGATGGCGCGCAACAGGTTCGTCCGGGAGGCGCAGGCCGCCAAGCAGGTCGCGCGGTTCTGCACCGCGCAGGTCCTGGAGGCCGACGTCGCGGGCGACCAGCCCTACATCGCCAGCGAGTACGTGCCCGGGCCCTCCCTGTACGCGCAGGTCACCGAGAGCGGCCCGATCTCCGGCGCGGCGCTGGAGCGGCTCGCGATCGGCACCGCGACCGCGCTGGTCGCGATCCACCAGGCCGGGATCGTCCACCGCGACTTCAAGCCGCACAACGTCATCATGGCGCCGGACGGGCCGCGCGTGATCGACTTCGGCATCGCGCGGGCCTTCGACGCGGGCCAGACCAACGCGACCAAGGCGATCGGGACGCCGTCCTACATGGCGCCCGAGCAGGTCGCGGGCGCCACCCTCACCGAGGCCGTGGACGTGTGGGCCTGGGCCACCACGATGGTGTTCGCCGCGACCGGCCGCCCGCCGTTCGGCGACGACACCGTCGTCGCGGTGATCAACCGGGTGATGCACGAGCCGCCGTCGCTGGACGGCGTCCCGCCGGACCTGCACCGCCTGATCGCCGCCTGCCTGGTCAAGGAGCCGGAGCGGCGGCCGACCGCGCAGCAGCTCATGATGGCGCTGATCGGCAGCGGCCCGGGCGGCCCCGGCGCCGTCGGCGCCGCCGGAACCCTCGGGCAGACCCGGATGGACGACCCCGCCCAGGCGACCTCGATGCTCGCCGAGGGCTCGACGCTCGCCGCGGGCGGCCTGCCCGCCGCCGCGGCGGCCGCCGCCGGCGCCGGGGCGACCCGGCGGGTGTCGCCCGCCGACTACACCGGCAACCTGCCGCCCGCGCGTCCCCCGTACGGGGGCGGCCCCCCGCCGGGACGCGGCCGCTACGACGACTGGGAGCCCGAGCGCAAGTCCAAGTGGCCGATCCTCGCGGCCGTCGCCGCGATCGCCGCGCTCGCGATCATCGTCGGCGTCTTCGTGGCCACCCGGGACAACGGCTCGCCCACCACGCCGGTGACGCCGTCCATCAGCGACTCCCCGTCGGTCTCGGACACCCCGACCGAGGAGGAGCCCACCGAGCCGACGCCCACCCGCACGCGCACCCGCCAGAACACGCCCCCGCCTGACACGCCGACCCCCACGAACACCCCCACCGACGAGGGCACGCCGACGAACACCCCGACCGAGACGCCGACCGAGACCCCGACGACCGGCGGCACCGGCGGCAGCACCGGCGGACCGGGCGGCGGTGGCGGCGGCGGAGGCGGCGGCGGAGGCGGTGGCGGCACCGGAACGGGCGCCGGCGGCCTCGGCACCGGCGACTGATCGCGGCGCCGGACGACACGGCGGGCAGGGCGGTCGCCACCGGCGGTCCGTGCCCTGAGTAGGCTCGTTGACTATGAAGGAGCCGCGGATCCTGTTCGTCCATGCCCATCCGGACGACGAGTCCATCGGGACCGGGGCGACCATGGCCAAGTACGCAGCCGAGGGAGCCCACGTCGGACTCGTCACCTGCACGCTGGGCGAGGAGGGCGAGGTCATCCCCGAGGAGCTGCGCCACCTCGCGTCCGACAAGGAGGACCGCCTCGGCGAGCACCGCATCGGCGAGCTCGCCGCGGCGTGCGCGGCGCTCGGCGTCCGCGACCACCGCTTCCTCGGCGGGCCCGGGCGCTGGCGCGACTCCGGCATGATGGGCGCGCCGACGAACGACGACCCGCGCTGCTTCTGGCAGGCCGACGTCGACACCGCCGCCCGCGACCTCGTCCCCGTGATCAGGGAGCTGCGCCCGCACGTCATCGTCACCTACGACGAGCGGGGCAACTACGGCCACCCCGACCACATCCAGGCGCACCGCGTCGCGCGGCGCGCGTTCGAGCTCGCCGCCGACCCGTCCCACGAGGACGGCGCCGAGCCGTGGCGGGCCGCGAAGTTCTACGCCTACGCCACGCCGCGGACCGTCCTCGCCCGCGCCATCGCCGTGATGCGCGAGGCGAAGCTCCCCTTCGCCCGCGTCGCCGGACTGGACGAACTCGGCTCCGGCGTCCCCGACGGCCAGGTCACCACCGTCGTCGACGCCCGCGCCCACCTCCCCGCCAAACTCGCCGCGCTCCGCGCCCACCGCACCCAGATCACCGTCGCCCCCGAACAGGTCGGCCCGTTCTTCGCCCTGTCGAACAACCTCGGCCAACAAGCGTTCGGCACGGAGTACTTCATCCTCCAAACAGGCGAACCAGGCCCCCTAGGCCCAGGCCGCCGAGAGACAGACCTCTTGGCAGGGTTGTATTAACCCAGGGGGGCTGTGTTTTCCCAGGGGGGCGACCCCCTGGAACCCCCGTTGGTCGCGAGGGGCCGTTTCCCGTTCCGCGTTCGCGGCCCGGGAAACGGCCCCTCGCTCCTCGGGTCGGGCGACCTCCGGCCTTGGCGGCCTCCGGCCGCCCGACCCGCGCCCGTGGCTGGGCGATCTGTACACATGACCAGGGCGGGGCTTAGCTGTGCGCGGCCATGGCGGCCTCCGGCCGCCCGACCCGTGGCCTCGGCTGGGCTTGGTCGGGGGGTGGGGCGGGGCCGATACGCTGGCGGGGTGGACAAGGACGACGAGGCAGGGGTGAGCCTGGCCAAGGGCGAATCGGCGCCCGCCCCGGCCGGGCCGGACGGCGAGGGGCCGCTCGACGCGGTCGTGTCCGGCGCCGGTTACGCGGCGCTCGGGCTGCTCGGCGGCGTGGTCGGCCTGCTCGGCTCGTTCGCCCAGGGCTGGACGCCCTGGGACGTCCCGGTCGCGGCGGTCGCCCTGGTGGCCCTGGTGTTCGCCATGGTGCAGCTCGCGGGCCACGGCATGGGCGGACGAATCGGCGCGGCGGTCCCCGCCGTGGTCTGGGTCGTGGTGGTCCTGATCATGTCCATGCGCCGCCCCGAAGGCGACCTGGTCGTCCCAGGCACCCTCGCCGGATACGTCTACATCATCGGCGGCCTGGTAGCGGCAACGTTCGGAGTGATGCGCGTCCCCGCCGCCAACCCGCCCGGCCAATGGCTCCTAGGCAAGACCCCCCGCCCCCACAACAAGTAACCCCAGCCAAGGCCCCCACGGACAAGCCCGGCCATGGTCGCATGCGCAAATAGGCCCAGCCGAGGTTTAAGCCGCGTACAGATCAGCTCAGCCGGGGTCACGGTTCGTGCGGCCGGAGGGCGGCCACGCCCTCCGGCCA
>NZ_BCQP01000084.1 GCF_001552135.1 Actinomadura chibensis NBRC 106107
CACGCGGCTGCCGTCCACGCGCCCGCACACCGAGCGCCCGCAGGCCAAGCGCCCGCGCCTCACGCGCCCGCACATCGAGTGCCTGCGCTTTACGCGGCTGCCGTCCACGCGCCCGCGGCTCACGCGCCCGCTCACCGGGCGCCCGCAGGTCATGCGGCTGCGTTTCACGCGCCGGTGGTTCGGGTGTCCGCGGGCCGTGCGCCTGTTGCTCACGCGGGTGGCGTTCGCGCGGCCGTGGTTCGGGTGGGCGGGCAGGTGCGGGACGGCGTGTCCGCCGTTCCGAGGAACGTCCGGGAGATCGGGGACCGCCCGATCGAGTACCTGCGGGCGTGGGGGCGCGACGCGTTCGACGCCGACGACCGCGCCATCCGCCAGCTGCGCGAACTCGTCGCGGCGGCGGGCCTGCCGCAGTTGCCGGACGTCCGGCACGCGCCGATCGTGAACGGCCTCACCGCCGGGGTCGCGAACCCGCGCCCCGTCCTGGACGGGCGGCTCCTGCCCCCCGTCCACGAGCGGGCGGCGGACGGCGACGAAGGCGCGACCGGTGCCGACACCGCGACGCGCGAGCGCGCGAAGCACGCGCGGCCCGGTGACGGCGCCGCGCGGACCGCGCACGGCGCGGTGAACGGAGCGCGGTCCGGCCGCGCGCCGGACCGCGGCGCGGGCGGCTGCGCGCGCCACCACGACTGCGGCGGCGGGCGGCACGCGCCCGTCCCCGCCCCCGGCCCCGAGGACCCGGGCAACGCCCCGGCCGGCGGCCACCAGCTCACCCCGGTCGCCGACCTGCGCGGCGCCGGCCACCCGGCCGCGCCGACCGCCGTCGACCCGAGCACGTTCCACCGCACGGCGCTGACCGACGTGTCCGCGCCGGGCGGCCCCTCCGTCGTCCCTGACTAGAGCCCCTTCCCGCGGACGGACCGCGCCCGCTCGGCCGCCCATGCCCGGCCGCGCCGCGCCCGCCGTCCGTCCGTCCCCGGTCCCTCCGTCCCAGTCCCTCCGTCCCGATCCAACGATCTTTCCTCGACGCGACGGCCGTGTCCGGCCGGCGCGGCTGCGCCCACCCGACGGGTCCACCCGGACGGTCCCCGCGCAGCGATCACCACAGATTCACCGAAATCGCGCGACAAGACAGGAGCAACAATGCGCACGAGGACAAGCAACATCGGCCGCGCCGCCCTTGTGGCCGCGGGCGCCGTCGCGGTCGGAGCCGCGTTCGGCTCCGGGCTGCCCGCGACGGCGGACACGACGTCCGGCGACTTCAGCGTCGCGGGCGGCAACCAGGTGCACGCCCCGATCTCCGCGCCGATCGAGGCCAGCGGGAACGCCGTCGGCGCGGTCGGCGCGGCGCAGGGCCAGTCGAAGGGCGGCGCCCACGTCTCCAACGCCCGGCACGGCGGCGGCGGGGGCGGCGGCCTGAAGACGTCCGGCAACTTCAGCGTGCTGGGCGGCAACCAGGTCGTGCTCCCGATCAGCATCCCGATCGACGTGTGCGGAAACGCGATCGCGATCATCGGGCTGGCGAAGGCCAAGTGCAAGGGCGGGGCGAGCGTCACGTCCGGCAAGAAGAAGCACCACCACGGCTGGCGGGAGGCGTCCGGCTACCGGACGGCCACCGGCTCCGCCGACGACGGCGCCCGCTGGGGCGGCGGCAAGGGCGGCGGCAAGGGCATGCAGACGTCCGGCAACTTCAGCATCGCGGGCGGCAACCAGGTGTACGCGCCGATCAGCGTCCCGGTGAACGTGTGCGGCAACGCCGTCTCCGTCATCGGCCTGGCGAAGGCCAAGTGCAAGGGCGGCGCGTCGGTGCAGCGCCGGGCGGGCGACCCGAAGATGAAGACGTCGGGGAACTTCAGCGTGCTGGGCGGCAACCAGGTGTACGCGCCGATCAGCATTCCGGTGAACGTGTGCGGCAACGCCGTCGCGGTCATCGGCCTGGCGCTGGCGCAGTGCAAGGGCGGCGCGTCCGTCGGCGAGAAGCCGGGGAAGAAGCCGAAGCACCACCACAAGCCGCACAAGCCGAAGCCCTACAAGCCGTCGAAGCACCGTCCCGCCGCCAAGCACAAGAAGCTGCCGTCGAACCTGCGCGGCGGGGCGGAGATGGAGAAGGGCAAGGCCGAGATGGAGCGGGGCAAGTCGCTCCTGCAGCGCAGCAAGGCGAGCCTCGGGTCCGGCGACGGCCGCGCGTCGCGGATCGTGCCGTCGGCGAGCAACGACCGGCCCGCGACCAACGCGCGGATGGCGGGCACGCGGACCCGCCCGAAGTCGGCCAAGCAGGTCGGCGGGGTGCAGCGGTTCGTGAACTCGCTGAAGCGGGCCGTCCGGCTCCCCGGCGTGAACGTCAAGCCCGGCAAGCTCGGTCCGAAGCTGCCCTCGAAGGGCGCCGTGCCGGTGAAGCTCGGCACCCCGGTGACGCGCTGACCGGGAGGTAGACCGGCGGAGGGTGACGATCCGCCGCCGGTTCGACAGCGGAGAGGGGGCGGCAGACGTGCCGCCCCCTTCCCTTCGCGGCTCGGCTCGACCGCCCCCTGATCGATGGAGATGAAGCATGTTCGACCGGAAGTCCCTGCTCGCGGCGGGTGTCGCCGTGTACTGCAGCGTGTCGGTGCTGGGCCTGCCGCAGGCGCGGGCCGCGGCGGAGGCGTCGGCGGGACCGGTCGCCGCGGCTCGGGCGCACGCGGCGCGCCCGGCCCCGGCGGCGCGCCCGGCGCAGCCGAAGCGGGGAGCGCTGATCGGGAAGATCTGGATCCCGCGGATGGGCCTGAAGACGGGCGTCTGGGAGGGCGTCAGCCAGCGGGTGCTGCGGCTCGGCCCCGGCCACTACCCCTGGACGGGCCTGCCGGGACGGGACGGCAACACCGTCCTGCTCGGCCACCGGACGACGTGGCGCCACCCGTTCAACCGGCTCGACCTGATGCGCGGCGGCGACCGGATCGTCCTGCGCTACGGGCGCACGACCTACACCTACCGGGCGCGGCTGAAGCGCGTCATCGACCCGATGGACCGGCGGGCGCTGGAGCCGGTGCCGTTCAAGGCGCGCAGCGCCCCGCACGGCCAGTGGATCACGCTGATCACCTGCACCCCGAAGGGGTCGGACCGGCACCGCCTCGTGGTCGTCGGCAAGCTCTCGCACACCTCGCGCAAGCGCTGACCGGCGCGGCGCGCCCCTGACGGGGACGGACGCTGAGCGGCGGCGACGGCGCTCAGCGTCCGCCGTACAGGGAGATCAGCCCCTCGTAGTCGCCCCTCCCGAGCGTGGACATGAAGTCGTCGCAGGACCCGACCGAGGGCGCCATCGTCAGCCTGGAGTGGTCCGGGCCGTCGACGTGGGCGAGGCCGAAGACGTGGCCCGACTCGTGCGTCACGACGGACTCGACCGAGTAGCTTCCGGGCGCGCAGGCCCCGCCCGTCCACCAGCGCTTGCCCTGTTCCTGGAGCGCCATGTCCGTCTCGACGGTGGTCGACCCGCGGTACCAGACGCACGTCGCCGCGAGGACGTCGCCCTCCGCGCCCGTCATGGACCGCCAGCCGAACGTGTTCGCCCCGTCCCGGGCGCCGCAGGCGGCGTCGGCGGTGATGTTCGGACCGGTGGACGAGTCCCCGGCGTAGCGCTGGCGGACGTCCGGCGGCGGCGCGTAGCGGCGGCCGGCCGTGCAGTCGGTGTTCGCGCCCGCCATGTTCGCGACGCCCCGCGCGACGGGGTCGCGGCGGCGGCCGTCCGTCCCCGGGTGGTAGCGCCATTCGACGGTCGAGCCCTTCGGCCACCGGGCGGGCTCGGTGCGGTAAGTGGTGTCCTGGCACGGGTCGAGCGGGGCGCGGGACGCGCGGGGCCTGCCCTCCGGCACCCGTCCGCCCCGGCTGAGGATCGTGACCGCGCGGGCCCGGCCGTCGACGGCGACGCTCAGCTCGGTGCCGCCGCCGGTGCGGGTCGAGTACGCGATGAGCGAGGTCCCGTCGGCGGGGACGACGGCGGTGAGCCCGTTCTCGCCGCGCACCGTCCGGCCGCGCAGGTCGCAGTCGGCGATCCTGACCCGCTGCGGCATCGCGCGGGCGGAGAGCGTCCCGCCGGGCTTGCACCAGGCGGGGGCGCGGCCCGCCCCGGCGGCGGGCGCGGCGGCGGTCGCCGCGGCGGCGAGCGCGGCGGCGGCGGGCAGCGCCACCGCGAGTGCCGCGCGTGAGAATGCGTGCATAACCAGTTCTCCGATGTGTGGGAAGGTCCCTTCGAACTCTTGCGCCGGGCCGGGGAAAGGGAAACCGCCGCCGACTAAAATGATCACCATCTTGGGAATGGCGGCATTCGTATAAATGCGGCACGGGTCATTTGTCGCGCGAATCGCCGCGGCGCCGCCCGGCGGCCGTCCGGCAAGTCTTTGGCAAATCGTTCTCAATAATCTGGTAAACGCGTTTATCTCCGGCACGTCCGGAAAAGCAGGGAGTAATCCGGCAACTCGGGATCAACACGGCTACCGAGCAGCGGGCGCCGCCTCCCCACCCCCCGCAGTCCGGCAGCGTTACGGAAGCAGAGGTGTTCAACGTGCAGACGCAGACACAGGTGCGGGAACTGATGGGCATGGGCGTGACCGACACCAACGGGACGAAGGTCGGCACGATCAAGCAGGTGTACCTGAACGACGACTCCGGGGCGCCGGAGTGGGTCACCGTGCACACCGGATGGTTCGGGATGCGGGAGAGCTTCGTGCCGTTGTCCGGGTCGCGCAAGGCGAAGGACATGCTGCAGGTTCCGTACGACAAGGAGACCATCAAGGGCGCCCCGAACGTGGACGCGGACGAGCACCTGTCGCACGCCCAGATCGTCGACCTCTACCGGCACTACGGCGTCCGCCCGCCGGGCGGCGGGCGCACCGGCGAGGAGCGGGGCGGCGACGCGGGGGAGCGGACCGGGGAGCGCCGGACGGCCGAGCCCGAGAGCCGGACGACCGAGGGCCGGGGGTCCGAGGCCCTGTCGCCCGAGGGCCGCGTGGCCGCGGGCCGGACGTCCGAGGGCGGCGGAACCGGCGGAACCGGCGGGACCGGCGCGGACACCGGCACCGAGCGCACCTCCGGCACGGACGACCTCGCCGGGACGCGCGGCTCGCCGCGGCCGGGCGCCGCCGGGATGGCCGTCCACCCCGAGCGGGACCGGGGCGGCCGGGGGATGCCCGCGCAGTCGCCGCGCGCGGGCGCGGAGACCCCGATGACCGAGATCACCCGCTCGGAGGAGCGGCTGCGCGTCGGCACCGAGCGGCACGAGGCGGGGCACGTGCACGTCCGCAAGTGGGTCGAGACCGAGACGGTCGAGCGGACCGTCCCCGTCTCGCACGACGAGCTGAAGGTCGACCGGGAGCCGATCAAGGACGGCAGGCCAGCCCCCGACGTGTCCATCACCTCCGACGACCTGGACTTCATCCTCTACGAGGAGCGTCCGGTGATCGCGAAGGAGACGGTGCCGGTCGAGCGCGTCCGGCTGCACACCGAGCAGGTGCAGGACGAGCAGACGATCCGCGGCGAGCTGCGCCGCGAGCGCATCGAGGTCACCCGCGACGACACGTCCTTCCCCGACCGGGAGCCCGGCCGGGAGCGAGGCCCGGAGGGCGGGCGCGGCGGCCCGAACCGCTGATCCCGTTCGATCCGGGGCAACCCGCGCCATCCTGGATGACGGAGCGCCCGGCCGGTCGTACTCACCCGCCGGCCCGCCGGGCGCCCGTCCTATTTGTTGCCCGTGACCACAATTGGCCGACGGTCGGGTCGCGGGCTGCCGCGTGCGCGCCGCCCGGTCCGCCGGGGCCGGACAGCTGATTGTTCGTCCTGGTCCGGCCGGGAACCGCCGGTTTCCAGCGGCCGCCTGCGAATCCCGCCTCCCGTCAAGCCCTCCGCGACGGTTTCCGCCGCACCGCCCCCGCCCCGTAGTCAGGATTCTTGACAGTGGGACGGGTGCGGGGGAGGTTCCAAGTCGAACGCCACCGGAAGCAGGGGCGTGGCCGATCCGGGCGTGCCACGGCCCCGCGGCTCCGGCACGCGGTCCGCCGGGCCGCGCGGCGTGCTCGGCACCACTCCCAGGAGGGACGACTTGCGACACCCCCGCACACGTGTCATCGCCACCCGGATCGGGCGATCACTGGTCGCGCTGGCGACCGTCGCCGTGCTCCCGCCGGTCGCGGCGGCGCTCCCCGCGTCGGCCGCCCCCGCCCCGTACCTGGACGCGCGCCTGCCGGTGGCGAAGCGCGTCCAGGACCTCCTCGGCCGCATGACCCTGGAAGAGAAGGTCGGCCAGATGGCGCAGGCCGAGCGCGGCGCCGTGGATGGCGACCGCGACAAGATCACGATGCTCGGCCTCGGCTCGGTGCTGTCCGGCGGCGGGTCGGCGCCCGCCGAGAACACGCCGAAGGGCTGGGCGGACATGGTGGACGCCTACCAGTCCAAGGCCCTCGCCACCCGCCTGAAGATCCCGCTCCTCTACGGCGTGGACTCGGTGCACGGCCACAACAACCTGGTCGGCGCCACCGTCTTCCCGCACAACCTCGCCATGGGCGCCACCCGGGACCCGGACCTCGTCCGGGAGGAGGGGCGGATCACGGCGATCGAGACGAGGGCGACCGGCCCGCAGTGGGTGTTCGCGCCGTGCGTGTGCGTCGTCCGCGACCTGCGCTGGGGACGCGCCTACGAGAGCTTCGGCGAGGACCCGCGGCTCGTCGCCGACATGGAGACCGGGATCGAAGGTCTCCAAGGACGCAACAAGCGCGACATGGCGGGCCCGGAGCGCGTCCTCGCGACGGCGAAGCACTTCGCGGGCGACGGGGACACGGTGTTCGGGTCGTCCAGGACCGGGACGTACACGATCGACCAGGGCGTCACGGTCACCCACCGCCGCACGTTCGACCGGATCGACCTGGCCCCGTACGTGCCGGCCGTGCGGAAGTACCGGGTCGGGAGCATCATGCCGTCGTTCTCCAGCGTCGACTGGACGGACGACGGCGTCGGCGACCCCTTGAAGATGAGCGCGCACAAGGAGCTGCTGACCGACGTCCTCAAGCGAAGGATCGGGTTCGACGGCTTCCTCGTCAGCGACTGGGAGGCCGTCCACCAGCTCCCCGGCGACTACGCCGCCCAGGTCCGGACAGCCGTCAACGCCGGTATGGACATGTTCATGGAGCCCTACAGCGCGCCCCGGTTCGTGGAGACGCTGCTCGCCGAGGTCAGGGCCGGACGGGTCGCCGCGTCCCGCGTCGACGACGCCGTCGCGCGCATCCTCACGGCGAAGTTCGAGCTGGGGCTGTTCGAGCACCCCTACACCGACCGCCGCCTCGCCGGGACGATCGGCTCCCCCGAGCACCGCGCGGTCGCCCGCCGGGCCGTCGCCGAGTCGCAGGTGCTGCTGAAGAACTCCGCGAACGCGCTGCCGCTGAAACGCAACGCGCGAATCTACGTCGCGGGCGTGAACGCCGACGACATCGGCAACCAGGCGGGCGGCTGGACGGTCACCTGGCAGGGGTTGTCCGGCCCCATCATCCCCGGCACGACCATCCTGGACGGGATCCGGCAGAACTCGTCCAACGTCACCTACAGCGCGGACGCGTCGGCGCCCACGTCCGGCAGCGACGTCGGCATCGTCGTGGTCGGTGAAACGCCGTACGCGGAGGGCGTCGGCGACGTCGGCAACGGCCACACCCTGAACCTGTCCGGCGCGGACAAGGCGAACATCGACACGGTGTGCGGCGCGGTCAGGACGTGCGTCGTGCTCGACGTCGCGGGACGCCCGCAGATCGTCACCGACCGGCTCGCGAAGGCCGACGCGTTCGTCATGTCCTGGCTGCCGGGCGGCGAGGGCGCGGGCGTCGCCGACGTCCTGTTCGGCAGGCGCCCGTTCACCGGCCGCCTGCCGGTGTCGTGGCCGCGGACCGAGGACCAGGAGCCGGTCAACGTCGGCGACCGGGACTACCGGCCGCTGTTCCCCTACGGCCACGGCCTGCGGACCGGCGCCCGCGACTGACCGGGGCCGGAGCCCGCCGGGGATCGGATGTCACCCGCCGGTGCCATCATGGGACGCATGGGCGACGAGGGGTCGGTGCGGGTCGATCTGTGGATCTGGTCCGTCCGCCTGCTGAAGACCCGCTCGATGGCGACGACCGCGTGCCGCGCGGGCCATGTGCGGGTGAACGACGAGCGCGCGAAGCCGTCCACGACGGTGAAGCCGGGCGACGAGGTCCGGCTCCGGCACGGCGGGCGCGAGCGGATCGTCGTGGTGCGGAAGATCGTCCGCAAGCGGGTCGGCGCGCCCGTCGCGCAGGAGTGCCTGATCGACAAGAGCCCGCCCCCGCCGCCGTCGGAGGCGCTCGTCCCGGTCGGCCGCCGGGACCGCGGCGCGGGCCGTCCCACCAAGCGCGACCGCCGCGAGCTGGAGCGCATCCTCGACCGCTACCGCGCCCTGAACGAGCCCGCCCCGCCGGACGACGACCGCTAGCGACCGGCTACCCGTTCGCCGGGTAGCGGCGTTCGGACTCCAGCGCGGACGCCACGTCGCGCGGGTAGTCGCGCCGCGCCCGCGTCAGCAGCAGGCCGTTGGCGAGCAGCGGCAGCAGGGCCAGCAGGAACACGCGGTTCAGGCCGACCGCCGTCCCGCCGCCGGTGTCGAGCAGGCCGGACATCCAGCCGAACAGGACCGGCGCGATCGCCTCGGCGGTCATCCGGACGATCGTCCGGATGCTCTCCGCGCGCCCCCACAGCCGGAAGTGGACGACGTCCAGCCGCACCGCGTCCAGCGGCGGGTTCGCGGCCGCGAGCGCGGCCGCGGCCAGCGTGAACAGCGGCAGCGCGACCAGCGCGTCGCGGGTGAACAGGGCGGGCAGGAACAGCGCCGCCGACGCCGTGAACGCCGCGCCGGGGACGGTCACCCGCGCGCTGACCCGGCCGCGCCGGACGAGCCGGTCCGCGAGCCGCCCGCCGACGAGCACGCCGCCCATCGCCGCCGCGCCGATCACCGGCAGGAACCCCGACAGCTCGCCCCGCCCGATCCCGTACCGCTCCTGGACGAACACGAGCGCGAACGTCCGGAGCCCGGCGAAGAAGAAGTAGCCGAACGCGGACGCGACGATGATGATCACGTTCGTCCGGATCCGGAGGACGTGCGCGGCGGCCTGGGCGAGCGTCATCCGCGCCGGGTCGGTGCGCAGGACGTTCTCCGGCCGCGGCGGGACCCGCCGCCGCGCCACCTGCTCCTGCGCGGGCTCCGCGTCCGGCCCGCGCGCGCCGCCGCCGCCCTGCGCGCCGCGCGCCGGCTCCGCGAGCCCCCACCACAGCCCCGCCGCCAGGCCGAGCCCGAGCAGCGCGACGAACCAGAACGAGACGCGCCAGCTCAGCAGTGCGGCGATGTTGCCGCCGACGAGCAGCCCGAACCCGACCCCGACCAGCTCGCCCGCGAGGACGCGCCCGTACATCCCGGCCCGCTCCGCGGTCGGGAAGTAGTCGCCGATCAGCGACGCGACCGTCGGACCCGCGGTGGCGGTGACCGCGCCGAGCGCGATCCTGGAGCACAGCAGCCACTCGAACGAGGTGGCCACCCCGCCGACGATCATCGCGAGGCTCCACAGCACCACGCTCCCGGCGAGCAGCGGCACCCGCGGCACGCGGTCCGTCAGGTACCCGACCGGGAGCGTCGCGACCGCGCCGACCGCCGCCGGAGCCGCGGTGAGCACCCCCACCTTCGTGTTGCCGATGTGCAGCGAGTGCCGCAGCTCGTGGACGATCGCGCCGATCACCCCGGTGTCGGCCGCGTTGAGCGCGAGCACGCAGGCGAGGAGCACGACGACGCGGGCCCGGCGGTCCCCGCCGGACCGGCCGGCCGGCGCACGCCGCCAGGGCCGCGGACCACGCGCCGACGTCACCGATCACTTCTGCCCGCCCCCCGACCAGGTATGTCATCGATCCCGGGGCGCCCGTCGGCCCGGACGGCGGCGAAGCGGCCGATCACGGTGATCCGCCCATGAGCCGCCGTCTCCCCGCAACTCGCGCACCACCCGGACCGCCCGCGGGTCGCGCGCGGCGTCAAAGTCTCCTGCCACGGCGGCCATTCCGCTCCAGGGCGCCGTTCTCGCCGACCGTTGCGAAGAGCTGTGCCGCGATGCCGAAATGCGGTGTCGCCGGACGCGGTGTCCGGCGCCATTTCTCAAGGCCGAAGACGGTGGCCAACTCGATCCGCGCCCGGATCTTCACGAAAGACGATTAAAAGTGGGCGCGCGAATGTGCGCTCGATCCCGTGCAACGCGGGATGTCTTTTTCGGCCGGGGTGGTCGCGTTGGGCGGAGGTAATTGCGAACATCCTGGTATACTCCAGGACCAAAGCGATCATGGGGGAGTTCCGCTCCGGCTCACAAGGTCGGCCGACCCCCTTGATACTTTCCAGTGAGCGGAGTGTACGCGGATGTCGGAAGCTGAATCGGCGCGCCGGTCGAGGCGGCGGCAGATGTCAAAGGACGAGCGGCGGGCGGAGATCATCCAGACCGCCGCCGACCTGTTCGAGAAATTGGGGTACTCCGGCGCCTCCATGGACGACATCGCCGCCGCGGTCGGAATCGGAAAGCCGACTCTGTACCACTACTTCCGGAGCAAGTCGGAACTGCTGTGGTACATGCACGAAGAGCTGATCGACGGCCTGATCGAATCGCATCGGGCCCGCGTCGAGCAGGGGGTGGCGCCGGAGGAACTGCTGCGCGGCGTGATCCACGACTTCCTGCTCAACATCGCCACCCGGCGCGGGCAGTGCCGGGTCTTCTTCGAGAACCACCGCGAGCTTCCCGACGCCGATCTCGCCGTCGCGACCGAGAAACGCGTCCGGTACGAGGCGATGATCGAGGAGGTCATCCGCGACGGCATCGCCGCCGGCACGTTCCGCCAGGTCGACACCAAGCTGTTCAGCCTCGCGATATTCGGGATGAGCAACTGGGCCTACCAGTGGTACCACTCGGACGGCCGATTCACCCATGACGAGATCGCCGACGCCTTCTGGGACTACGCCTACCGCGGCCTGATGCCCTGACGGATCGGAGGGCATCAGGCCGCGTCTCGGCTCAGGCGGTGGGGACCGCGTCGCCCGGTCCGGGCGGCGGCGGGGTGTCCTCCTCGGTCGGCTCCAGCGCGGGCGACTCGGTGTCGTTCCGGTAGGTCTCCGGCAGGAGCAGCACCGAGACGACGGTGACCAGGCACACCCCGGCCATGTAGGCGGCGATGGACAGCCACGTCCCCGTCCAGGCGTACAGGGACGTCGCGATGAGCGGCGCCAGCGCCCCGCCGATCACCGACGCCACCTGGATGCTGAGCGACATCGCCGAGTAGCGCGTCGCGGTCGGGAACGTCTCGGCGAAGAACGCGCCCTGCGGCGCGTACATCGTGGTGTGCACCAGCCCCAGCCCGACGATGAACGCGAACGCGATGACGACGGGCGACTCGGTGTTCAGCAGCGGCCAGAACGCGAACGCCCACCCGCCGAGCAGCAGCGAACCGGCGATCATCATCGTCCGGCGGCCGACCCGGTCCGACAGCGCGCCCGCGACGGGCAGCATCACGAGCTGGACGGCGGCCCCGACCAGCACGCCCAGCAGGATCCGGCTCTTCGGCATGTCGAGGATGTCGTCGTTCGTCCCGTAGGCGACGGCGAACGTCATGAAGAGGTAGTAGGTGACGTTGATGCCGACGTAGGCGCCGCCGATGAGGACGATCTTCCGCGGGTACCGGCTCAGCGCCTCCAGCACCGGCGACCGCCCCCGCCTCGGCGCCGCCTCGACCGGCCGGTCCGCGGGCGCGGCGTCCGCCTGGAGGCGCTTGAACGCCTTCGTCTCCTCGATCCGCAGCTGGATGTAGACGGTCAGCGCGAGGAGGGCGACGCTCGCGAGGAACGGCAGCCGCCAGCCCCACGAGTCGAACCCGTCCGAGGTGGTGACGAGGTCGGTGAGCAGGAACGCGAGGTTGCCGACGAGGATCCCGGCGGGCCCGCCCGCGAGCGCGAAGCTGGACAGGAAGCCGCGCCGGCGCGGCGGCGCGTTCTCCATCGCGAGCAGGATCACCCCGCCGGTCTGGCCGCCGAGCGCGATCCCCTGGACGAGCCGCAGCAGCACGAGCAGCAGCGGCGCCGCCGGGCCGATGTCGTCGTAGGTGGGCAGGACGCCGATGAGCGTGGTGCCGAGGCCCATCGTCAGCAGCACCATGACGAGGGACCGCTTGCGCCCGTGGACGTCCCCGAGATGCCCGAAGATCACCGCGCCGAGCGGCCGCGCGAGGAACCCGACCGCGAACGTCGAGAAGGACAGCAGCGCCCCGGCGAGCGGGCTCTGCCCCGGGAAGAACAGGTCGGGGAAGACCAGCGCGGCGGCGGTCCCGTAGATGAAGAAGTCGTAGTTCTCGATGCTGGACGCCGCCAGCGCTGCGGCGGCGATCTTCGCGGTGCCCTTGCTGAGCCCGCCCTTCGCGGGTGCCTTTTCCGAGACCATCCGCGTTTCCTTTCCTACGACGTGGCGGACCGCCGTTCCGACGGTCGCGCGACCACTTGCCGCATGGCGTGGAAAACGTCGTCACCCGGGACTCGGAAAGGCCCGGCCGATCGATTTCCCGCCTCGGCGCAGGTCCGCGCTGGCGCCCCCGGGCAGCGCTTTGAGGTTCGGCCGCGACGGCATCGGCGGCGGCCACCTCGACTTCGACTCTCTCACGACCGACCGGTCGGTCGTGAGAGTACGATCCCAGCTCAGCGGGGAGGTGTCAACCCTTCACCGCGCGATTTCCGGGCCTTTCCAATGTTGCCGCGCGAGGTCCGCGCGCCTAGGCTCGCAGGAGCCGATCGGACGAAATCGGTGATCTCGCACCGGGGCGAATCCGGTTCGGTTCCGGGTAATTAAGGGATGACGACGACAAGGCCGGTGAGCGCATGAAGTTCGGCATCTACACGCTATTGACCGCGACCAGCGTCCGACCCGACGTATTGGCCCGAGCGGCGGAGGAACGCGGTTTCGACTCCCTGTTCATCGCCGAGCACTCGCATATTCCGGTGAAGCGCGAGACCCTCTGGCAGGGCCGCGCCGAACTGCCGGACGCCTATTACCGCACCCTCGCCCCGTTCCCCGCGCTCGCCGCGGCGGCCGTGGCGAGCTCGACCCTGCTGCTCGGCACGGCGGTCGCGCTGATCCCGCAGCGGGACACGATCCACACCGCCAAGGAGGTCGCGACCCTGGACGTGATCTCCGGTGGGCGCGCCCTCCTCGGCGTCGGCGCCGGCTGGAACCGGGAGGAGATGCGCAACCACGGCATCGATCCCCGCACGCGCGGCGCGCGCCTCAACGAGCAGCTCGCCGCGATCAAGGCCATCTGGACCGAGGACGAGCCGGAGTTCCACGGCGACCACGTCGACTTCGACCCGATCCACCTGTGGCCGAAGCCGGTGCGCGAGCCGCATCCGCCGATCTACGTCGGCGGCGAGTCCCCCGCCGCGCTGGACCGGCTCGTCCGGTACGGGGACGGCTGGCTGCCGCGCGCCGCGACCCCGCCGGAGGAGATCCGCCGCGTGTCCGCGCTGCTCGCCGACCGGGGGCGGCCGGACGTCCCGATCACGCTCTGCGGGCTGGAGGCCGACGCCGGGGCGGTCGCGGCGCTGGCCGACGCCGGGGTGGAGCGCGTCGGGCTGGCGCTGCCGACCGTCCCGGAGGCGGACGCGCTCCGCGCCCTCGACGACCTCGCCACATTCATCGAACCCCTGGGCTAGTCCCTCCGGCCGGACCGGCCAGTCCGCGTCACTGGGCGGCGGCGGCCGGCTTCGGCCGGGCGGAGACCCGCGCCTCCGCCGGACGTGTCCGCTCGACCGCGTGGGCCACGGCCAGGACGAGCGGCTCCGCATGGCGCGGCCCCACGATCTGGAGGCCGATCGGCAGGCCGTCCGAGGTGAAGCCGACCGGGACGCTGATCGCCGGTTGGTGCGTCATGTTGAACGGGTAGGTGAACGGCGTCCACTCGGCCCAGTCGGACAGGCCGCTGCCCGGCGGCACGTCGTGCCCCGCCTCGAACGCCGGGATCGGGACGGTCGGCGTGATCAGCACGTCGTGCCGGGTGTGGAACTCGCCCATCCGGACGCTCAGCGCGAGCCGCTCCGCCTCCGCCGCCAGGTAGTCGCCCGCCGAGTGGCCGAGGCCCCGCTCGATCACGGCGCGCAGGCCGGGGTCGACGCCGTCCAGCGTGCCGAGCGCGTCCCGCCACTTCGCCGCGCCCGTGCACCACAGCACGGTGAACGCGGGCAGCGGGTCGGGGAAGCCGGGGTCGGCGGCCTCGACGCGCACGCCCTCGCCTTCCAGGGCGGCCACGGCGGCCGCGACGGCGGCGGCGACCTCGGGATGGACGTCCACGTACCCGAAGTCCGCGGAGAAGGCGGCGGTCACACCGCGGACGTCCAGGTCGAGCGCCCGCGCGTAGGGGCCGTCGTGCGGGGCGAGCGCGTACGGGTCGCGGTGGTCGGGCGGCGCGAGCGCGTCCAGCAGGAGCGCCACGTCCTGGACGGTCCGCGCCATCGGCCCCGCGTGCGCCAGCACCGCGAGCGCGCTGAGCGGGTACTGCGAGACGCGGCCGTGCGTCGGCTTGAACCCGACGACGCCGCAGAACGCCGCCGGGATGCGGATCGAGCCGCCGCCGTCGGTGCCGACCGACAGCGGGCCCATGCCCGCCGCGACGGCGACCGCGCTGCCGCCGCTGGACCCGCCGGACGTGCGGGAGGTGTCCCACGGGTTGCGCGTCACGCCGGTCAGCGGGTTGTCGCACACGCCCTTCCACCCCATCTCGGGCGTGCTCGTCTTCCCGACCGGCACGAGGCCGCCCTCGCGGAGCCGGGCCGCGACGGGGCTGTCGACGTCCCAGGGCTGCGCGGGGTCGACGCGGCGTGAGCCGCGCAGCGTCGGCCAGCCCCGGGTGAGGAACAGGTCCTTGATCGACATCGGCACGCCGTCGAGCGGGCCCGCGGGCGCCCCGGCGCGCCAGCGCCGCTCGGCCGCGCGGGCGTCGGCGAGGGCGCGCTCCGGATCGACCAGGACGAAGGCGTTGTAGTCCGCGTCGCGGTCCTGGATCGCGCCGAGCGCGGCCGCGGTCGCCTCCACCGGGGAAAGGGTCCCGGCGGCGTAGGCGGCGACGAGTTCGGCCGCCGTCGGCGCATTGTCGAGATCGCCGGCCATCCGTCCTCCTGAGAATTCGAAGTGGGGATATCTATTCCGTCGCAGCCGACGGCGGAAATGGTTGGACCAGATTTCTCGCCGGACTCGGAGGGTGCGTTTCTCGATCAAGGACCGGATGAAAGGGCAGCTCAAGGCCGGTGCGGTCGCTCCCGACCGACCGGTCGGGAGCCTCAAAGTAACACCGCCGCCGCGGGACCGTCAACCCCCATCTCGGCGGGGATTGACAACCCTTCACAGGCCGTTGTTCCATCCAAAAGAGCGAGTGGTCGAACCCATTTCAATACCGCCTTGGCATAACGCGTGCGGAGCGCTCCCCGCCCATTGATCCCGCGCGGGCCGCCCCCTTGACGCCCGGCCGGGGGCATGGAAAAGTCGAAGCCGACCGACTGGTCGGTCGAGTGAAGGGTGTGACGGCGAATGGACTTCGGCATCCCGGCCGAGCTGGAGATGTTCCTCGACTCGGTACGCCGGTTCCGCGAACGCGAGCTGATGCCGCTTGAGCAGCGGTTCCTCGCGGAAGGCAGGCTCTCCCCGCAGGAGCGCCGCGAACTCCAGGAGAAGGCGAGGGAGCAGGGGCTCTGGGCCCTGGACGTCCCCGAGGAGTACGGCGGCCAGGGCATGGGCACGCTCGCCGCCTGCCTGGTCGCCGAGGAGCTGTACAAGCATCCGGCGATGTTCGACTTCGGCGGCAGCCCGGAGCCCGTCCTCTACCGGGGGGACGAGGAGCAGAAGAAGCGCTACCTGTACCCGGTGATCGCGGGCGAGCGGCGGAGCTGCTACGCCTTCACCGAGCCCGGCACCGGCTCGGACTTCGCGCGGATCACCACGACGGCGGTGCGCAGCGGCGCCGACTGGGTGATCAACGGGACGAAGATCTTCATCTCCGAGGTGGACCGGGCCGACTTCTGCATCCTGTTCGCCAGCACCGACCCCGAGGCGGGCGGGCGCGGCATCACCTGCTTCCTGGTCGACATGGGCACGCCGGGGTTCGAGGCGTCCCGCCCGATCCCGACCATGGGGGACGACTGGGAGCCGTACGAGCTGTCGTTCACCGACTGCGTCGTCCCGGACTCCGCGCGGCTCGGCCCGGTCGGCGGCGGCTGGGAGCTGGCGTCCGACCAGCTCACGCACGGCCGGCTGCGGATCGCCGCCTACCAGCTCGGCATCGCCCAGCGCTGCCTGGACATGGCGGTCGAGTGGGCGAAGCAGCGCGTGACCTGGGGCAAGCCGATCGCGACGCGGCAGGCGGTGCAGTGGATGCTCGCCGACTCGGCGGTCGAGCTGGACGCGGCGCGCTTCCTCGTCTACCGGGCCGCGTGGATGGCGGACGAGGGCAAGCCGATCCGCAACGAGGCGTTCATGGCCAAGCTGTACGCGACGGAGATGGCCCAGCGCGTCACCGACCGCTGCCTCCAGATCTTCGGCGGCCTCGGCTACAGCAAGGAACTGCCGATCCAGAGCTTCTTCCGGCAGGTGCGGGTGTGGCGGATCGGGCACGGATCGTCCGAGATCCACCGCTGGATGATCGCCCGGAACATGCTCGGCCTGTCCTCGCGGGACTGAGCGCGGGGGAGCCGTCGTGGACCTGATCGGAAACCGCACCCTCGCCGACCTGCTGGTCGAGCGGTCCGAGCGGCATCCGGACCGGCCGTGCCTCGTCGTCGAGGACCGGACGGGCGCCGTCACCGAGTACACCTACCGGGAGGTGCTCGACGCCGTCCGCCGCACGGCCGGGGGGTTCGCCGCCCTCGGGATCGGCCGGGGCGACGCGGTCGTGTTCCAGCTCCGCAACTGCGCCGAATTCGTGTTCGCGTGGTTCGGGCTGGCCTGGCTCGGGGCGGTGATGGTGCCGTCCAACGTCGCGAATTCGGCGGCCGAGGTCCGTTACCTCATCGAGCATTCGGAGGCGGTGGGGGTGCTCACCGAACCCGACCATCTTCCCTTGTTCGCCGAGGTGTTGAAGGACGCCGGAAAGGTCGTCCACCGGATTCTGGCGCGGGGTGGGGACGAAGTCCCGGAAGGGTTCGTCTCCTTCGCCGACGTGGCGGGCGGGGCGGCGGCGGGGCCCGCCGACGTCCATTCCGAGGACGTCGTGGAAATGCTGTTCACCTCGGGCACCACGGCGCGTCCGAAGGCCGTGATGATCACGCACGCGAACTGCCTGTGGGGCGGCGAGCGGGTGTCGCGCGGCGCCGCGCTCGACGGCGGCGACCGGCTGCTGACCGCGCTGCCGCTGTTCCACATCAACGCGCAGGAGATCACCGTCCTCGCGGCGCTGACCGTGGGCGGCGCGGCCGTCCTGCTGGAGGACTACCACGCCAGCGGGTTCTGGGCGCGGCTTCGGCACCACCGCGCGACCTGCGTCAGCCTGGTCGCCATGCAGGTCAGGACCCTGCTCGCGCAGCCGCCCGCGCCGGACGACACCGCCCACAACCTGCGCCGCGTCATCTACGCGATCAACGTCACCGACCGGGAGAAGGACGAGTTCGAGCGCCGCTTCGGCGTCGAGCTGATCAACGGCTACGGGCTGTCGGAGGGCGGGACGGTCGTCACGATGTCCCCGGTGTTCGGCGACCGCCGCTGGCCGTCGATCGGGCTGCCCAACTACGACCGCCGGATCCGGATCGTGGACGGGGACGGGCGTGACGTCCCGCGGGGCGAGGTCGGCGAGATCCTCGTGTCGGGCGTCCCCGGCCGGACGCTGATGAAGGGCTATTTCAAGGACCCGGACGCCACCGCCGCCGTCATGCGGGACGGCTGGCTCCACACCGGCGACAACGGCTATCTCGACGAAAAGGGCTACGTCTACTTCTTCGACCGGAAGAAGGACGTCATCAAGCGCGCGGGCGAGAACGTCTCCGCGAGCGAGGTGGAGTTCGCCCTGCTGGCCCATCCGGGAATCGCGGAGGCGGCCGTCGTCGCCGGACGCGATCCGGTGCGGGACGAGGAGGTCGTGGCGTTCGTCGTCCCGGCTCCGGGTGCGTCGCCGACGCCCGACGACATCGCCGGGCACTGCCGGTCGCGGCTCGCGGGTTTCAAGGTGCCGACGCGTATTCACCTCGTCCCGGAACTGCCCAAGACGTCGATCGGGAAGGTGGAGAAGAAACTGCTCAGGCGGCGACTTTCCCAGGAGGACGCGGAATGAGCGTGCTCGACGACGTGTGCGAGCGCGTCCGCGAAAGGGTCGGGACGGTCTCCCGCGAAAGCCTCGGCCGGATCTCGGCGACGGAGTTCCAGCGCTTCGCGGTCGCCGCCGGAGAGACCGACCCGGTGTACTTCGATGACGACGCAGCGCGGGCCGCCGGATATCCCGGGGCGATCGCGCCGCCATTGTTCCTGAGCAGCGTCCTCGGCTGGGGCGCCGGGGACGCGGACGCCGACCTGCGTCCGGACGGCGCCGCCGAAGGCGACGCGGCCGGGCTCCCGCTGGCCGGGCTCCGGCTCATGGGCGCGGGTCAGGACATCGAGGTGCACGTCCCCGTGTACGACGGCGTCCGGCTCGTGCGCGAGACGTCGGTCGAGGACGTGACCCTCAAGGAGGGCCGTTCGGGGCCATTCCTCATCGTCACCATCCTGCGCGAATTCCGGGACGAGTCGGGAACGCCTTTCCTGACCAGCCGGGAGAACTTCATCGCACGACCGGAGGCGGGCTCATGAGGTTCTTCGAGGACGTGTCCCCGGGCACGAAACTGGAGCCGCTGACCGTCCGGCCCACGCCGACGCAGTTGTTCCGTTTCAGCGCGGCGACCTGGAACGCGCACCGCATCCATTACGACGTCCGCTACGCCGAGCACGAGGGATATCCGGGCGTGCTCGTCCAGTCCCATCTGCACGGCTGCTTCCTGCTGCGCGCGGCGCTCGGCTGGGCGGGGCCGGGGGCGCGGCTCCGCCGGTTCGGCTGGCGCAACCGCGGCATCGCCGTCCCCGGCGACACCCTCACCTGCACCGGCGTGGTGACCGGCTGCCGCGTGGACGCCTCCGGCGCCGGACTCGTCGAATGCGCGCTGGAGGAGCACAACGCGGACGGCGTGCTGTGCGCCCCCGGCACCGCCCTGCTTGAGCTTCCGAGACGGTCGCCCGAGGGCGACGGAGAGGACGTCCGACGATGACCGTGGCCACACGCGCGCCGGACACGGCGCTGCGGCTCTACCGGACGATGGCCCGGATCCGGCAATTCGAGATCGCGGCCTCCAAACTCATGGCGACCGGAAAACTGCCCGGCACACTCCACGTCTCCATTGGCCAGGAGGCGGTGGCGGCGGGCGTTTGTGACGTCCTGCGCCGTGACGACCACATCACCACCACCCACCGGGGCCACGGCCATTGCCTCGCCAAAGGCGGCGAGCCGAAGGCGATGATGGCGGAACTGCTCGGCCGCGCGTCCGGATACTGCGGCGGACGGTCGGGCTCGATGCACATCGCCGACCCGTCCGCCGGAATCCTGGGCGCGAACGCGATCGTCGGGGCGGGCATTCCGATCGCGCTCGGCGGCGCGTTCGCCGCCGCCCGGCAGGGCCGTGGCGGCGTCGCGGTCGCCTTCTTCGGGGAGGGCGCGGTCGCCCAGGGCGTCTTCCACGAGTCCCTGAACATCGCGGCCCTGTGGCAGTTGCCGATGGTCTTCGTCTGCGAGAACAACCGCTATGTCGAGTTGACTCCGGTGTCGGTGCACCTGGCCGCGAAGCACGTCGCCGACCACGCCGCCCCCTATGGAATCCCGAGCGCCCGCGTGGACGGCAACGACGTGTTCGCCGTCCGCCGCGCCGCAGGTGAGGCCGTCGAGCGGGCACGCGGGGGCGGCGGACCGACCCTGCTGGAATGCGAGACCTACCGCTGGCACGGCCATTTCGAGGGCGACCCGCAGCGCTACCGCGACCCCGCCGAGGTCGCCGAATGGAAAGCGGCCGACCCGCTGAAACGGCTCGCGGAATCCGTGGAGACGGCCACCGCATTCGACACCACGGACATCGACGGCGAGGCGCGCAAGGAGATGGCGGACGCCGTCGCCGCCGCCGAGGCGGAGCCCCTCGCGGCGGCCGATTCGGTCACCGCGCACGTCTACCGGCGTCCGGTCCGCCCGGTGCGCGGAGGTGTTCCGGAATGAGCACGGTGAAGTACTGGCAGGCGGTCAATTCGGCCCTGCACGAGGAACTGGAGCGGGACGAGACCGTCCATGTCTTCGGCGAGGACGTCGGCGCCCCCGGCGGGCCGTTCGCCGCGACGCGCGGGCTGCGCGAGCGGTTCGGGGAATGGCGCGTCCGGGACACCCCGATCAGCGAGTCGACGTTCACCGGAATGGCGGTCGGCGCCGCGATGGCCGGGCTGCGTCCGGTCGCGGAGGTCATGTACTTCGACTTCATCACGCTCGCCATGGACCAGCTCGTCAACCAGGCCGCCAAGATGTCCTACATGTCGGACGGCGCCTTCGCGGTGCCGCTCACGATCCGGACGCTCTGCGGCGGCCACCGCGGCTCGGGCCCGCAGCACTCGCAGAGCCTGGAGGGCTGGCTCGCCGCCGTCCCAGGCCTGAAGGTGGTGTGGGGCGGCACGCCGTCCGACGCGAAGGGCCTGCTCAAGGCCGCGATCCGGGACGACGACCCGGTCGTCGTGATCGAGAGCCTGAGCCTGTGGACGCGGCGCGGCGACGTCCCCGACGACCCCGACCACACGGTGCCGATCGGCGCCGGGCTGATCCGCCGTCCCGGCACGGACGTGACGCTCGTGTGCTGGGGCGACACCGTCCCCGCCGCCCTCGACGCCGCCGAGTCGCTCGCCGCCCGGGACGTCGACGCCGAGGTGCTCGACCTGCGGACCCTGAGCCCGCTCGACGAGGCGCTGATCCTGCGGTCGCTGCACAAGACGGGGCGGATCGTCGTCGTCCAGGACGCGCAGGGCCCGTGCAGCGTCGGCTCGGAGGTCGTCCGGATCGCCGCCACCGACGGCTTCGCGGACCTGCGCGCCCCCGCCGCGCAGGTCCGCCCGCCGTTCGCGCCCGTGCCGTTCGCGCCCGACCTGGAGCGCGCCTACTACCCGCGGGCCGCGGACGTGGTGGCGGCGGCGCTCGACACGATCGAAAGGACCCGTGCATGACGGACGTCGTGGTGCCCAAGTGGGGCGCGACCATGGACGAGGCGACGATCGTCCAATGGCTGAAGGGCGTCGGCGACCGCGTCGCCGAGGACGAGCCGATCGCGGAGATGGAGACCGACAAGGCCACCGCCGAGATCGTCTCCCCGGTCGGCGGGACGGTCGTCGAGGTGCTCGTCCCGCAGGACGCCGACGTCGTCGTCGGCCAGGTCATCGCCCGGATCGACCCGGACGGGGGCGGCGCGCCATGACCACCGCCGGAGTCGGCACGCTCACCGAGCGGGTGGCCGAGTTCACCGCCGGGCTCGACCTCGCCGCCGTCCCGCCCGACGTCGTGGAGAAGGCCAAGGTCACGCTGCTGCACGACCTCGGCGTCGGGCTCGCCGGGCACCGCCTCGCCGCGACCGGCTACGCGTTCGCGAAGGAGCACGGCGGCTGCGACCCGGCGCGCGGCGCCCGCCTCCTGGTCGACGGGACGCCGGTGACGGTCGAGGCGTTCGCGCTGGCCACGGGCGCGCTCGTGCACGCGCGGACGCAGGACGACACGCAGATCGCCGTGTCCACCCACCTCGGCGCGACGACCCTGCCCGCGCTCCTCGCCCTCGCCGACCGGGCGGACGCGTCCGGCCGCGACGTCCTCACCGCGATGATCGCCGGGTACGAGGCGGCGTCCGCGATCGCGGAGCGGCACGCGGCGCGCTCCACCGCGCGGGGGTTCCGCGCGTCGAGCGTCTACGGGCCGTTCGCCGCGGCCGCCGCGTCGGCGCGGCTGCTCGGGCTGACGGCCGGGCAGACCGTGTCCGCGCTGGGCCTCGCCGCCGCGTTCGGCGGCGGCACCAACCAGACCTGGGTCGCGGGCACCCAGGAATGGCGCTACCAGGTGGGCGCGGCGAGCCGGAACGGAATGGTCGCCGCGCTGCTCGCGGCGCGCGGCGCGACCGGGGCGCCGGACGCGCTCGACGGGACCGCCGGGCATTTCCGCGCCTTCGCCGGAGCGGAGCCCGGCGGGGAACTCCCGGAAATGGACGGCGAATGGCGGATCCGCCGCGTCACCTACAAGCCGTATCCGGTCTGCGCGATCAACCAGATTCCGGTCACCGTCCTGACCGGAATGGAGGGCATCAGCGCGGACGACGTGGAGACCATCACCGTGGAACTGCCGCCGGACGACGCCGCCTACCCTGGCATCGACGCCCACGGCCCGTTCCACGACGTCGGCGGAACGCTGATGAGCCTCCCGTACTGCCTCGCGGTCGCACTCCGGAAAGGCGGGATCGACCTGGACGACCTGTACGCCTTCGAGGACCCCGCCCTGGCGGACCTGACCCGCCGCGTCACCGTCGCCCCCGACGCGCGGCTGCCAGGCGGCTGCCGCATCACCGTCCGCACCCGCTCGAACGGGACGCTGACCAGCGAGTTCGTCCCCGACGCGAGCACCTTCAACTGGGGCCGCGAGGAGGCCGCGGGCCGGCTGCGCGCCATGTCCGCCGAACTGCCGCTCCCGGCCGGACGGCTGGAGCGGTTCATCGCGGTCGTGCTCGACCTCGACCGCCGTCCGGTACGCGAACTGATCGACGCCACGATCGTCGGTCCGAAGGAGTGATCACCACATGCGAGCCACCCTCATCTACGGCCGGGGCGACGTCCGCGTGGAGGACGTCCCCGACCCCGCCATCGTGGAGCCGACGGACGCGGTCGTCCGGGTGACCCGCGCCTGCGTCTGCGGCAGCGACCTGCACCGGTACCGCGGCATGGACCCGGTGGAGGAGGGGCTGCGCATCGGCCACGAGTTCATGGGCGTCGTCGAGGACACCGGCGCCGACGTCCGGGGGGTGAAGCGCGGCGACGTCGTGCTCGTCCCGTTCCTCTGGGCGGACAACACCTGCGAGTTCTGCCGGGACGGCCTGCACGGCTCCTGCCGCAACGGCGGCCGGTGGGCGGTGAACGGCCTCGACGGCGGCCAGGGCGAGGCGGCCCGCGTCCCGCAGGCGGACGGCACCCTGATCAAGCTGCCGGTCGGCGCCGACGACCCGCTGGTCCCCTCGATCATGGCGCTGTCGGACGTGCTGCCGACCGGCCACCACGCCGCGTTCACCGCCGGGGTCGGCAAGGGCTCCACCGTCGCCGTGATCGGGGACGGCGCGGTCGGGCTGTGCGCCGTGCTGTCGGCGGCGCGGCTCGGCGCGGAGCGGATCGTGCTGCTCGGCCGCCACCGGGCCCGCACCGACCTCGGCCGCCGCTTCGGCGCGACCGACGTCGTACCCGCCCGGGGCGCGGAGGCGGTCGCCGCCGTCCGCGAGCTGACCGGCGGCGACGGCGCGCCCCACGTGCTGGAGTGCGTCGGCAACGGCGAGGCGTTCGAGACGGCGCTCGGCGGCGTCCGCGACGGCGGGACGATCAGCCGGGTCGGCGTCCCGCAGTACGCGCGGGCGCGCCTCGATTTCGACGTCTTCATGCGCAACATCACCATTACCGGCGGCGTTGCCCCGGCCCGGCAGTACATTCCGGAACTGCTGTCCGAAGTGCTGGACGGGACGATCACGCCGGGCGACGTGTTCGACCTGACCGTTCCCCTCGACGACATCTCGGAAGGCTTCCGCGCGATGAACGACCGCACCGCCCTCAAGGCCCTGGTACGGCCGTAACCAGCCGATTCGCCGCGCCCTTGACCGGGCTTCGGCGTTCGTGCTCTCCTGCACGGGCGGTGGAAGCTCTCCGAGGCATCCGGATTGGGGTGGTGTGATCCATGGCCGCTGGGGCTGCCGGGCCTGCCGGGCATTGGTGGCGGAACGCGTCGGTCTACCAGGTCTACATCCGGAGTTTCGCCGACGGAAACGGCGACGGGATCGGCGACCTGCGCGGTTTGCGGGAGCGGCTGCCCTATCTCCGCGACCTGAATGTCGACGCCCTGTGGATCACTCCCTGGTACGTGTCGCCCATGGTGGACGGCGGTTACGACATCGCCGACTACCGCGATATCGACCCGCTGTTCGGCACTCTCAAGGAGGCCGAGGACGTCATCGAGGCGGCGCATGCGACGGGCCTGAAAGTGATCGTCGATCTGGTTCCTAACCATTGCTCGACGCTGCACCCGTGGTTCCGGGCCGCCGTCGCGGCGCCTCCCGGGTCGCCGGAACGGGAGCGGTTCTGGTTCCGTCCGGGGCGGGGCCCCGAGGGCGAGTTGCCGCCGAACGACTGGCGGTCGACGTTCGGCGGAAGCGCGTGGACGCGGCTGCGGCGGCCGGACGGCGGCGCCGACGAGTGGTACCTCCATCTGTTCGACCCGTCCCAGCCGGACTTCAACTGGGACCACTCCGATGTCCGGGCGGAATTCGAGTCCATTCTGCGGTTCTGGCTCGATCGCGGGACGGACGGATTCCGCGTCGACGTCGCCGACCTGCTCATGAAGGATCCCGCCCTCCCCGACCTCGCCACCTGGGACGACTCCGACCACCCGCCCGACCGGGACCAGCCGGGAGTGCACGAGATCTACCGTTCCTGGCGGCGGATCCTCGACTCCTATCCCGGCGACCGGGCGTTCGTCGGCGAGGTCTGGGTGAAGGACCGCGAGCGGTTCGCGCGATACGTGCGTTCCGACGAGCTGCACATGGCCTTCAATTTCGACATGCTCCGGGCGGCCTGGGACGCGGCGGACATGCGCTCGGTCATCGACGGGTCGCTCGCCGCCCACGGAGAAATCGGGGCCCCGGCCTCATGGGTGCTGTCCAATCACGACGTCACCCGCCATGTGACGCGGTACGGCCGCAGCATGACGGCCTATCCCGACGAACGCCATTTCGGCCTTCCCGTCGACCTGGAACTCGGCAGGCGCCGGGCGCGGGCCGCCGCGATGCTGACCTGTGCGCTTCCGGGAAGCGTCTACATCTACCAGGGGGACGAGCTTGGCCTCTGGGAGGTCGAGGACATTCCCGACGACCTCCGCCAGGACCCGACCCTGACCCGTTCCGGCGGCACGGACCTGGGCCGGGACGGCTCCCGCGTTCCGCTGCCGTGGACGGCCGGCGAACCGTCCCTCGGATTCTCGTCGGCCGATACGCCATGGCTGCCGCAGCCCGCCGAATGGGCGTCCCTCGCCGTCGCGGAACAGGCCGCCGACCCCGGCTCGCATCTGTCCCTCTACCGGGACGCCCTCCGGATCCGGCGCGCGGAGACGGCACTGCTCGGGGACGAGCTGACCTGGCTTCCCGCCCCGGACGGAGTGCTCGCCTTCGCCCGCGGACCGGGCTTCGCCTGCGCGGTCAATTTCTCGTCCGAGCCGGTGGCGCTGCCGTCCCATCGAAAGGTCCTGCTGGCCAGCGGTGAACTGGTCGACGGACGGCTACCGGCCGATTCCGCGGTGTGGCTCCGAACCGGCTGATCGTCCGTTTGTGTCAGGCGGCACATCGCGCGGAAAGCGCCGTTTTAGGCTGAAGCCATGGGTGGCCCTGTTCCATTAGCGCTCGCGGTTCCATTAGTACTCGCGGCAAAGGTCGACTGGGGCAATGTCCCCGCGTGGGTCTCGGCCGTCTCGACGCTCTTCGCGCTCGTGTTCGCGGCTGCCGCGCTGGTGGTGTCGCGCCGCAGCTTCCTCATCGAATCCGCCCGGGACCAGGTCAACGAGGCCGCCCGCCGCGAGCAGGAGAAGTTCGCCCGCCGCGCCCAGGCGGCCCTGGTCTCCGCCTGGTGGAACTCCGCGGAATCCCCGCGCGGGGCGGGCGCGTTCATCCGCAACGCCTCCAACGCCCCGGTGTATCAGGCGCATCTGACGGTCCTCGGCATCGACGGACGGACGCCCAGCGCGAAGATCCAGACGCAGGTCCTGCCGCCCGGTGACAAGGCCAGGTTCTTTCCCGTCTCGACCGAGGCGGGCGGCCCGCGCCGCGTCCAGTTCTGCTTCACCGACGCGGGCGGCGTCCGCTGGATGCGCAACGCCTACGGCCAGTTGACCGAACTCGGAACCACCCTCCGTATCAAGACCGAGCAGTTGCGCGCCGACACTTTCTCGCAGTTCGGCGACGACTTCCTCGCGACCTACGGCGTCCACATCTCCTACGCGGTGTATCCGGACTACATCTCCCAGGTCGAATTCACCGAGGAGGCGGCCGGGGCCGACGTCACCGACGCCCTGATCGCGCCGCACGACTGGATCGGCGACCTGGCGCGGCGCGGCATCATCGAACCGACCGTGCTGCCCGCGCAGTACCGGCAGGCGTTCCCCAAATGGGCGCTGGACGCGCTCACGCTCGACGGGCGGCTGCACGGCATTCCGATGACGATCGACACCATGGCGTTGATCCGCAATACCGACCTGGTTCCCGACGCGCCCTCGACCTTTGACGAACTGATCGAGACCGGCGAGAAACTGCGCCGCGACGGGCTCGTCTCCGAGGTGTTCTCGGTCCGCGTCGGGGAGCAGGGCGATCCCTTCCAGCTCTGGCCGCTCTTCACCAGCGCGGGAGGCGAGCTTTTCCCCTGGACCCGGGAGGGCGGCTGGGACCCGGGCCGTATCAGGATCGCCACGGACGACTCCATCGCCGCCTTCGAACTGCTCCGGTCGCTCGGCGAAGGCGGCGCCGGACTGATCCGGCGGTCGGTCGGATTCACCGAGGCGGTCGCCGCCTTCACGTCCCGGAGGTCGCCCTTCTTCGTCACCACCACGGACGGAATGCTGCACGTCCGGGATTCGGGAATCCCCTACGCGGTCTCTCCCGTCCCGCCTTTCGCGGGCGGGAGGCCCGCGACCTCTTTCACGCTCGTCCACGGGCTCCTCATGGCGAGGCAGGGCAAGAACAAGGTCATCGCCCACGACCTGTTCGCCGACTACCTCACCCAGCCGCGCGTGGCCGAGGCGCTGTCGAAGACCATCGCGTGCCCGGTCGCCGTCCAGGCGAAGATGACGCTTGAGGACCCGGGAATCGAGGAGTACCAGCGGCTCTGCGTCCTCGGCGTCCCGATGCCGACCATTCCGCAGATGGAGCCGATCTGGCGGATCCTCGCCCGGGCCCAGCTCGCCGTCCTTTCCGGCCGTCCCGGCGCGCCGACCGCCAGAACGGCCGAGCACCGCATCTCCCGCCTATTCGACCGGGCCGCCGGGTGAGGGATTCTTCGTCCCGCGGATCTGCATTCCGGGACGGCGGCGGTGAACGGTCAGATAGGACAGCCCCTCCGGTCCGGCGGTGATGCTGCGGGTCGATCCGTGCGGCAGCCAGAGAAGCGTCCCCTCGGTCAGGGGTTCGGATTCGTCCGCGACGCCGAGACCGGCGGTGCCGTTCCCGGCGACGACGAGCAGCATGACGTCCAGATTGGCTTCGGCGTGCGGGTCGATTCGCTCGTCCGGCGGCAGTTGCACCAGATTCGCGTCGAGCTGGCGTCCGGCCTCCGCCAGTTTCCACGACACCCGCGCGGGTTCGGGCGGCGTCGCGATCAGTTCCCGGACGTCGCACAGGACGCGCGGGAGGACCGCCTCAGCCATCGGCCCGGTCCGGCCGTCCGATGCGGACCTGCCACTGCTCGGGCCCCGACTCCACGTAGTCCCAGGTGAACGCGTCGGGGTGGGTGGCCTGGAACTCGCGGCGCAGCGGCTTCGGGTCGTGGTTGTTGACCAGGATGAACGCCTCGCCGGGCGCCAGCCGGGAGAACCGGGTGAAGATCTGCGGATGCCGCCGGCCGTGCGGGATCTCGCGGACGTCGATGACGTCGGGCGCGTCCAGCCGGCCGCCGCCGAGCAGCGTCTCGAAGTCGGCGACGAGGGCGGGCAGGTCGGCGCCGGGCAGCTCGCCGAGCGCGGGCAGCAGGACGTTCCGCTCCACGTCGACATGGGCGGCGAACAGCGCCTCGACGGCCGCCGGGGACGGGTTCCCGGCGGCCAGCGCGTCGATGCGCGCGGTGATCGCACTGGCGGTCTCCCGCAGCGCGCGGACGAGCAGCCTGGTCTCGGCCGCGCCCGACGCCGCCGCGTAGAGGGTCTGGTAGGAGGCGGCCAGATAGCCGCGCAGCTCGCCGGTGCAGAGGTCGATCAGTTCGCCGCGCGCGGTGTCCGCGTCGGGGCGGGGCGCGGCCGACTCGGCCAGCCGGTCGAGCAGCCCCTGCTGGACGCGCGCGAGCGCCGCCCGCGCCCGGACCGCCGGATCGGTGTCGGTCGAGGCGATGTAGATCTCCGAAGCCGCCATGGTGCTCTCCTCTCGGTGGAGCACGATTATTACATGTAGGATTGTGAGAAAATCGTCGGGGTGCCCCGTGCGGCCGCGGGCGCGCTGGCCCGCGGCCGCGGGCCGTCAGGCGTGCGCGGCGGCGGGGATCCCGGTCGCGCGGGCCCGGAGAAGGTCCGCCACGTCGGCGAGGCCCGTCTCGATGCGGCCGTAGACGCGGGGGTTGAGCAGCACCGTGCCGTCGAAGTCCCCGGCGGACGCGAACACCGCGACCGGCACGGTCAGCGCCTGGAAGAACCCGAACAGCGGCCGTAGCGCGTGCTCCAGGACGAGCGCGTGGTGGTCGCCCCCGCCCGTCGCGGCGAGCAGGACGGGCTTGTTCGCGAGCGCGTACTGCTCGATCAGGTCGAAGAAATGCTTGAACATGCCGGGATAGGAGCCGCGAAACACGGGAACCGCCGCGATCAGCAGATCGGCCCGCTCGGCGAGCCGCAGCGCGGCCTCGACCTCGGGCGGGACGCCGTCGCGCTCGATCGCCCCGGTGAATCCCGGCCCGAGCCGGTACACGTCGATCCGGGACGTCTCGATGGGCAGCACTTCTTTCAACGTGTCGAGCACGACGTCCACGAGGCCCATCGTCTTGGACGGCTGACTCGGGCTGCCATTGACGACCACGACCCGGAGAACGGGCGGCGCGCCGGTCATGCCGCCCTCTTCTCGAGCGCGGCGACCTCGCGGCGCACCACCGGAGCCACCTCCGTGCCGAGCCGCTCGATCGCCTCAAGGTGCTCTTTCTGCGGCATCCCGCCGAATCCCATCTGGATGATGGCGCGGTTCACCCCGTACAGCTCGTGATAGGCGAGCAGTTTGTCGATGACCTCCTGCGGGCTGCCCACCAGAAGTCCCGAGCGCGGCGACGACTGCGCGTCGAACGCCGCCCGGGGCAGGAGGAGACCCTTCCCGCGCTGGTGGTTGTTCTCCGCCATGCCTTTCGCGAAATAGGGATACATGACGTCCCTCGCCTCCTGGCTGGTGCGTCCGACGTATCCGTGCGTGTTGATGCTGATCGGCAGCGCGCCGGCGTCGTGTCCGGCGTCCGCGGCCGACCGCCGGTACAGGTCGACGGTCTGCTCGTGCGACGACAGCGGCCCGAGGAGCAGGGCGAGCGCCATGGGCAGGCCGAGCCGTCCGGTGCTGACGGCGGACGCGGGCGACCCGCCGACCCCGACCCAGATCGGCAGCGTGCCGCCGTCGGCGCGCGGCGCGATATCGGCGTCGACCAGGGGCGCGCGGAAACGCCCCTGCCAACTGACCGGGTTCCGCTCGCGAATTCTGAGCAGCAGGTCGAGCTTCTCGCGGAAAAGGTCGCCGTAGTCGCGCAGGTCGTAGCCGAAGAGCGGGAACGACTCGGTGTAGGAGCCGCGGCCCGCGATGATCTCGGCCCGGCCGCCCGACAGCAGGTCGATCGTCGCGAACTGCTCCCAGACGCGCACCGGGTCCTCCGAACTGAGGACGGTGACCGAACTCGTCAGCCGGATGCGCTCGGTGCGCTCGGCCGCCGCCGCCAGCAGAACGGACGGCGCCGAACCGACGAAGTCGCCGCGGTGGTGCTCGCCGACGCCGAACACGTCGAGGCCGACCTCGTCGGCGACCTTCGCCTGTTCGATCGTTTCGCGGACGCGCCGCCGCGGCGACGGCGCCGCTCCCGTCACGGGATCCTCGGTGATCTCCCCGAATGTCATGACGCCGATCTCGAATGCCATTTCCCGGTCCTCTCAACCGCCGGCGGCGCCTCGGCGGGGCCGCCGTCCCGACCCGAACAACTTGCCTGCGCAGGCAGATATTCCGGGTTGTTCGGCGAGGTGGCGTCCGGATACCGTGCGGCCATGGCGACCGAAGGTCTGCGGGACCTCGAACAGGACGCGTGGCGCGGGTTCCTGCTGGCGCACGACCGGCTCTGGCGCGCGCTGGAGGCGGGGCTCGCGCCGCTGAACGTGAGCATGGCCGAGTACAGCGTGCTGTCCCTGCTCTACGAGGCGGGCCCGGACGGCATGCGCATGTCCGACCTCGCGCGGCGCCGCCTCATGTCGACCGGCGGCTTCACCCGGCTCGCCGACCGCCTCCAGAACCGCGGGCTGATCGAGCGGCGGCGGTCGGCCGCCGACGGCCGCGGCTTCGAGGCGACCCTGACCGCCGACGGCCGCACGCTGATCCGCCGCGCACGCCGCCAGCACCACAACGACCTGCGGGAACTCTTCTTCGCCCGGCTCGACGACGACCACCTGCGCTGCCTCGCCGAGATCTGGGACCTCCTCGCCCCGGCCGACGAGAGCGGCCCCGCCGGGGAGCGTGAGGGCCGGAAGGCGCGCTGAACGGCGTCAGCCGACCCGGGAGAGGGCGTCGATCGCGGCGACGTCCTCCTTCGTGAGATCGAAGCCCGCGAGGTCGAAATTGCTCGCGATGTGCTCCCGGCGCGACGACCGGGGCAGGATCACGATGTCGTGTTCGAGATGCCAGCGGAGGACGACCTGGGCGGGAGTGACGCCGTGCCGCCGGGCGATCCCGGTGATGGCGGGATCGCGCAGATCGGTGTTCTTCAGGCCGCTGTAGCCCTCGACGGCGATTCCCCGGCGCCGGTGCTCGTCCAGCAGTGCCGGATCGTGCTGCGCCGGGCTCCACGGGATCTGGTTGACCGCGGGCTGCCGTCCGGTCTCCTCGGTCAACCGGTCGATCAACTCGGGGCTGTAATTGCTCACCCCCACATTGCGGACCAGTCCCGCGTCCTTCGCCGCCAGCAGTTCCCGCCAGGTCGGAACGAGCTCGTCCCGCCCGGTCGGCCAATGGATCAGCCACAGGTCGACGTATTCGGTGTCGAGCAGGCGAAGGCTCGACTCCAGGGTGCGGCGGGCGTGCCGCGCGTCCTGCGGGCGCAGTTTCGTGGTGACGAAGACCTGCTCGCGGCCCAGGCCGCTGTCCTTCACGGCCCTGCCGACGTCCGCCTCGTTCCGGTAGAGCGTCGCCGTGTCGATATGCCGGTAACCGATGTCCAGGGCCGCTCGCACCGATTCGTACGCCGCCTTGGAACTCAGTTGCCACGTCCCGAAACCGATCGACGGGAGCGCGGTGCCGCCGGGCAGGTTCACAGTCAGAGTCATGCGTGCCAGTCTGCCCGGCGACACCCCGCCCTCACTCCGACCGGAGCCGGTACGCCTTCGGCAGCCGCATGCCGCGCTCGGCCATGATCCGGCGCACGCGGTCCGGATAGTCGGTGATGACGCCGTCCACGCCGAGGTCCATGAGGGCCTCGACGGTGGCGGGGTCGTCGCAGGTCCAGGGAATGACCTTCAGGCCCCGGCGGTGCGCCTCGGCCACCATGGTCCGGTCGGGGTAGAAGCGGAATCCCGGGTCGCCGATCTTCCCGTTCTGCGGGAAGCCGTAGTTGGGGGAGAGCGCGGTGACGCCCGGAACGGCGGCGGCCGTCCGCACGAAGTCGCCGCCGAAGTCGTCGGCGTCCAGACCGCCGAGCCACAGCGACGCGCCGGGCTTGCCGACCTGGAGGAAGTCGTAGTTCGTCAGCGCCACCAGCGGCCAACGCGGCGCGAGCCGGTGCATGGCCTTCAGCGCGCCCCAGTCGAACGACTGGATGGTGACCTGGCGCTCGATGCCGGACGCGCGGATCTCCTCGAACACCCGGCGGACGAACAGTTCGCGCGGCGCGGTCTGCTCGGGCGCGCCCGCCTCGACCTTGGTCTCGATATTCAGCTTGATCTGCTTGGCGCGGTAGCGCTTGACGAGATTCAGGACGTCCTTGAGCTCGACCATCCGGAAACCGTGGACGACTTCCTGCTCGGGGAAACCGGGCAGTTGCTGATAACCGCAGTCCATGGTCTTGATCTGGGCCAGCGTCAGGTCCTTGATGTACTTCCCGACATATGTCATACAGAGGGTCACCGGCCTTGACCGGCCCGGTGTCGCGGCATTTCTGCGCGCTTATCTGCCGGTCGTGGTTGACGACGACCTTCTGGTCCTTGGTGACGTGCGTGTCCAGCTCCAGGGTGGTGACGCCCAGGCGCATGGCCTTCCCGAACCCCTCCAGCGATTCCTCGGTGGTCAGCCCGAGCCCGCCACGGTGGGCTTGCAGGTCGAAATGGGTCTTCTGCGGCGGCACCCCGGCACCCCCGGGCCCCGCCGCGAAGGCGGCGACCGGCGCGACCGCCGTCGCCCCAAGGGCCAGAGCGGACACACACGTCAGTCTCGTCAGCGCATGGCGCACGGACATCGGAACCTCCATATTTCCCGATCAGCCCCACGACGCTAGAACGATCACCACGGCCCATAGTTGACGCAGCGTGATCGCCCCATGAATGTTCACGAAACCCGCGGACACCCCGCACGGGCCGTCGAGGACGGGCGGGTACTCAATCCGCGCAGGCCCTAGACTTCGGCGAAAAAGGGGAGGACGGATGGGACAGCCGACGACCGCCGAACTGTCGAAGGACCTCGGCGGATTCGCCCTGTGGCCGGACAACGTTTTCTGGTCTTTCCAGTTCCTCCGCCTCGCGGGCCAGGCGTATGCGGGAGGCGCGGACTTCACCGAGTGCTATCTCGCCGTCCGGGACGTCCAAGCCGGTGATGTGGACACCTGGCACGCACGTTTCACCGCGCTGGCCACCGACCTTGAGCGGCGGGCGGAGCGCGAGGCGGCCGAAGGCCATCCGGTGTCGGCCCGGGACAGTTGGCTGCGCGCGAGCAATTACTACCGCGCGGGCGCGTTCTTCTATCCCGTCCCCGACCCGCGGCACGCGGCGGCGATCGAGGCCCGGCGGCGCTGTTTCCTCGCGTACGCGGAACACGCCGACCACGAGATCGAGCGGGTCGAAGTGCCGTACGGCGACGAGACCCTGCCGGGCTACCGGTTCGCGCCGTCCGCCGACGTGCCGCGCCCGACGCCCGCGCTGGTGATCTTCGGCGGCGCGGACGCGGTGGCCGAGGAGATGTACATCTTCCTCGGCAGGGCGCTGACCGAGCGGGGGTTCACCGTCCTCGCGATCGACGGGCCGGGCCAGGGCGAGGCGCTGCGGCGCGGCATGCTCGCCCGGCACGACACCGAGGTCCCGGTGGGCGCCGCCGTGGACTGGCTGCAAGCGCGTCCGGGCGTCGACCCGGAGCGGATCGGTGTGGTCGGGCAGAGCCTCGGCGGCTACTACGCGCCGCGCGCCGCCGCCTTCGACCCCCGGTTGAAGGCGTGCGTCGTCTGGGGCGCGTGCTATGCCGTCCCGATGCCGGACGCGGTCCCGCCGGACGACCCGACGTTCACCCACCGCCTCGAACACGAAAAGGCCATCTTCGGCGGGGAGACCCTGGAAGAGGTCAAAAAACGGGTCGCGCCGTTCACCCTGGAAGGGGTGGCCGAGCGCATCGGCTGCCCGATCCTCATCCTGCACGGCGAGTCCGACACGCTCATCCCGCTGGAGGACGCCCGCCGCCTGCACCGCGAGGTCCCCCACGACGACAAGCGGCTCATCATCTACCCCTCGGGCCAACCGGGGTGCACGCATTGCCAGGTGGACGCGCTGTCCGTCGTCCACCACGACATCGGCGACTGGCTGGAGCGCGTCCTCTGAACGGACGCCGCTCGATCAGTCCGGGGCGAGTTCACGGCGGGAGTGGGCGGCGAAGGCGTCGATGGCGCGATTCAGCGGCTCCTGCTCCGCCGCGGGCGCGGGGCTCAGCGGAACGCCAGCGAGGAACGCCTCCCGCAGCCGGGCGCTGATCCGCCGGGTCAGCTCCGAGACCTGTTTCGCGGCCGCGATGGCCTCCTCCGAGCCGACGATCTCGACCCTCGCGTGCGCCTGGTTGAACGCCGTGACCAGCTCGTTGGCCTCATTGATCATGTTGACCGCCTCGTCTCCCGCCGGAATGCCGTGCGAGAACCGGATGGCCGATATCGCCAGGAAGCGGGCGTCGGAATAGGCGATGTCCAGGAAATGGGAGTAGGCGTCCGTGCGCTCTCGCATCCGGCTCATGCCGCGCTCGTGAGCGAGCTTCCGCCTATCCGCCCGGCTTGCCGTGAACGCGGTGAGCGAAGCGCCCCCGAACGCGCCGAGCAGCGTCGACCCGGCCGTGATGAGGTTCGTCCAGGGAAACGACATGAGCAGCACAATGCCATATGTCCACCACGTCCGCACGGGCGCTTGATCTCGCCATAGATCCCCATCCGTGCGATTGCTCGGAAAAGGACGCGGGCGGTTCCTCGGGGTTCGCCTAGGGGTCGGCCCTAGGGACATCGCGGAGCCGCGGACCGACGATGGGAGTCCTTCGAGCGAAAGGGTTTCCGTGAATACCAGGCGATCTGACTTCTTCACCGATCCGGGGATGAACTCGATGGCGCGGGCGATGCTCGGACGCGTCCATACCGGCGCGGCGGACGCCGGCGAGGCGCTGGCGACGTTCGACCGCGTCACTGACGGCGACGCCGCGTCGTGGGCGCGCGAATGGGAGGCGACGGCCGACCGCGTCGCCGCGATCGGCGCCGACTGCCTGCGCCGCGGCCACCCGGTCAGCGGCCGCGACGCCCTGCTGCGCGCCGCGACGTACTACACGGCGTGCGTGGTGACGGCCGACGGGTGCGCGGAGCCCGAGACCGTCAGGGCGCGGACGTTCGCCGCCCACCGCCGGTGCTGGGAGCGGTACCTCGGCCTGCTGGCCGACCCGCCCGAGCGCCTCGACGTCCCGTACGAGGGCACGACGATGCCCGGCTGGTTCTTCGCCGCGCCCGGCGACGGCCCGAAGCCGACGCTGGTCGCGGTCAACGGCGCGGACGGCGCGCTCAGCTTCCTGTGGCCCGGCCACGGCTCCCAGGCGGCGGTGCGCGGCTACAACGTCCTGCTGTTCGACGGTCCGGGCCAGCAGCGCATGCTGTTCGAACGGGGCATCCCGTTCCGTCCCGACTGGGAGCACGTCGTCCGGCCGGTCGTCGACGAGGCGCTGCGCCGCCCGGACGTCGACCCGGGCCGACTCGTCCTCTATGCCGTCAGCCAGGGCGGCTACTGGGGCCCGCGCGCGCTGGCGTTCGAGCACCGGTTCGCGGCGGCGGTCATAGACGGCGGGGTGGTCGACGTGTCCGCGGCGTGGGGCGCCCTCCTGTCGCCCGAGCTGAAAGCGATGCTCGACAACGGGGAGCGCGACAAGTTCAACGCGGCGATCGACCTCGTCCCGGCCGACCTCAAGCGGGTCATCGCCTGGCGCGCCAAGCCGTACGGCTGTCCGACCGTCTACGACACCTACCGCGAGGTCGAGCGCTACCGGATCACGCCGGAGCTCGCCGCGCGGATCACCACGCCGATGCTGATCGCCGACCCCGACGACGAGCGGTACTTCACCGGTCAGCCCGAACGCCTGTACGAGATGGTGCGCGGTGAGAAGGCGCTCGTCCGCTTCACCGAGGCCGAAGGGGCGGCCGGGCACTGCGAGCCGATGGCACGGGCCCTCGCCGCGCAGCGCTTCTTCGACTTCCTCGACGGTCACGTCGGACTCACCGGCTCCTGACCCCGCGCCGGGCGGTGTCCCTCGTAGTATCGGCGGCAGCGCACGCGGTCGGGGGAGAGAGCCGGGGTGGACGCCGAGCTGGTCGGTCGGCGGCGCGAACTGAGCGCCGTCGCGGCGGCGTTCGCGGACGCGGCGGACGGCCGTCCGCGGGTCGTGTCGATCGAGGGGGACGGCGGCGCGGGCAAGACGGCCCTGGCCAGACGGTCGCTCGCCGACCTCGACGTCGCACACCGCGCCGTCGTCCTGACCGGGGACGAGCTGACCGCGGCGGTCCCGTTCGGCGCGCTCGGGCCGCTGGTCGACGTCCCGTCCGGGACGACGGCGGTCGAGGCGGCCCGCCTGGTGATCGGCCGCCTGGCGGAGCTGGCCGACGCCGGACTCCTGGTGGTGCTCGTCGACGACCTCCACTGGGTCGACCCGGCGTCCCGCCGGGCGCTGGCCATCGCCGCCCGACGGCTCGAACACGAGACGGTGGCGATCGTCGCCACGGCGCGTCCGGAGCACGGCGGCGCCGACGACGGCTGGGCGCGGCTGCGCGACGACGCGGGCCGCTGCGTCCGGTGCCGCGTCGGCGGGCTCACCGCCGCCGACGTCGCCGCGCTCGCCGCCCGGCGCGGCACGCCGCTGACCTCCGTCGCGGCGCGGCGGCTCACCGAGCACACCGGCGGGAACGCCCTCTACGTCACGACGCTCCTGGCCGACGTGCCGGCGGAGGCGCTCAATCGTCCGGGCGAGGAGCTGCCCGTACCGGCCGGCCTGTCGGCGGTGGTCGCCGCGAGGTTCGCCGGGCTGGACGCCGCCCCGGCGGCGCTGCTGGGCGCGCTCGCCGTGCTGGCCCGTCCGGCGCCGCTGCCGCAGGTCGCGGAGGTGGCCGACCGCGCGGACCCGGCGGCGGCCGTCGACCGCCTGCTCGCGACGCGCTGGGTGGACTGGCTACCGGGCGGGACGGGCCCGGTGCGGCTCGCGTTCGTCCACCCGCTGATCCGCCAGGCCGTCTACGACACCCTGCCGTTGGACGTCCGCCGCCGCCTGCACCTCGCCGCGGCGCGCGTCAGCGACCGGCGCGGCGAACTCGCCCACCGCGTCGCGGCGGCCGACCGCGTCGACGAGGCGCTGGCCGCCGAACTCGAAGCGGAGGCCGGTTCGGCGTCCGCACCCGCCGACGCCGGAGCCGCCGCGCGGATGCTGCGCTGGGCCGCCGACCTGACGCCGGAGCGCGCGGCCCGCGAGCGGCGCCTCCTCGCCGCCGCCCGGCTGGCCGCCGACGCCGCCGACCCGGCGCTGGACGACCTGGTCCCGGCCGTCGCCGCCTGCGCGGACGGCCCGGCGCGCGACCTCGTCCTCGGCACGGCCGCCTGGCGGGCCGGCGACTCGGGCGAGGCGATCGACCGGCTGCGGCGCGCCGCGACCGGCGCCGACGTCGCCGTCGAGGCGCTGGTCCGGCTGGCGGACGCGTTCGTCGTCCTCGGCCACGGGCAGGCGGCGGTCGACGCGGCGTCCGACGCGCTGGACCGCGGGCCGTCCGACGAGCGGACGCGGCTGCGGGCCTGGGCGAGCCGCGCCCTCGGCGTCGCCTCCCGCGACGGGGCGGTCGCGGGGCTGGAGGTCCTGCGCGACCTTCTGCCGTCCCGCCCGGACGAGTGCGCACCGGCGGAGAGCGGGCTCCTCGCCCTCCGCGGGCTCCTCGGCTGGTTCGCCCTGCGTCCCACGGCCGCCCTCGACGACCTCGCCGCCGTCCTGGCGCGACCGGCGACCACGCTGGAACGGCGCGGCCGCGCGCAGCTCGACGTGGCGCAGTGCCAGTACGTCCTCGGCCGCTGGGACGAGGCGACGGTGCACGCGCGGCTCGTCCTGGAACTGTCCGACGGCGAGCGCGACGCGGGCGTCGCCCACCAGGTGCTGGCCGGGATCGCAGCCGGACGGGGCGACTGGCACGCGGCGGCCGTCCACCTCGCCGCGGCACGGCGGCTCGCCGCGACGTTCGGCACCCCGGAACTCGCCCTCGCCGCCCGCCTCGCCGCCTTCGCCGTCGCGCGGGCGCGCGGAGCGCACGCCGAGATCGCGGCGCTGGTCTCGACGGCCGACGCCGTGGCGCCGCCCGTCCTGTCGACGCTGTCGGTGTACCACCCCGGCGCGTCCGCGCACATCGAGGCGGGCGATCTCGACGTCGCCGTCCGGCTGGCCGACCGCCTCGCCGCCGCCGCCGAGCGCCGCCGCGTCGACGTGTCCGCCCAGGTGGCGGACCTGCGCGGCCGCGCCGCCGCCCGGCGCGGCGACCCGGCGGCGGCCGACCGGCACCTCGCCGCCGCCGCCGACGCGATCACCGCGGACACGCCCGTCCTCATCGCCGCCGGGATCCACCTGGCCCGCGGACGGCTCCTGCGGGCCCGCGGCCGCCGCCACGACGCGATCACCGCGCTCGCCGAGGCCCGCACGATCTACGAGAACCTCGGCGCCCGCCCCTACCTGGACCGCGTCGACGCCGAACTGACCGACGCGGGCCTGTCACGCCCGTCCCGCCGCCGCTCGCCCCTCGACCTCACGCCCCGCGAACAGGACGTCGTCACCCTCGCCGTCCGCGGCCGCTCGAACAAGGAGATCGCCGCCGAACTCTTCGTCAGCGAAAAGGCCGTCGAATACCACCTGCGCAACACCTACGCCAAACTAGGCATAACCTCAAAACGCGACCTCCCCACCCACCTCTGAACCCACCCGCCGCGGCGTTGGCGTTGAACGGCCGCGTCCCCGATACGACACCTGACCGCGACGATTTCCCGGCGCCTTTCGCGGCGCGGCGTCACGTGTAGATGGCCGCGATGGCGCGGAGTACGGGGGGCGGGCCGACTCGGCCGGGTGGACGCCGATGAGCACGTGGTAGGCGAGGCCCTCCGCGAGCGCGACGAGCGCCACGGCCGTCTCCTCGGCATCGGTGGCAGGCGGGACGCGTGCGGCGTTCAGGACGCGCGGGCAGTGCTCGCGCTGGCGTGCGCGGCGCAGTTCATGGTGGTTCTGGACGTGTCGGTGGTGAACGTCGCGCTGCCGTCCGTCCAGCGCGACCTGGGGCTCGGGTGAGGTGCCTTCGGGTAGGGGTTGCAATTGGTACCGGGGTACAGGCTTACCTTCGAGGTATGGAACTACAGCAAGTGCGGGGCGACCTCGGGTGGGCGCCGGAGGGGTGCGCGCTGCCGACCGTCGAGCGGCCGCTGCGGGTGGCCGAGTTCGACGCGCTGTTCGCCGAGGCGGTGACCGCCGTGGAGCCCGCCGGGCCGGGCCGGGTGCGGCTGGTGCTGCGTCCCGACCCGGAGGTGGCCGGACGCGCCGCCGAGCTCGCGGCGCGTGAGACCGGGTGCTGCTCGTTCTTCACCTTCACGCTGACCGCCACCGGAGGCGCGCTCGCCCTCCAGGCCGGTGTCGACGAACGGCACACCGGGGTGCTGGACGCGCTGGCCGCCCGCGCACGCGAGCTGAGCGGCGGGGATCCGGGGACGCGGCCGTGACCGGCGGCGCGGACGGCCGGTTGCGCAGCGGCCAGGTCGCGGCCGCCGCCGGGGTGAACCAGCAGACGCTCCGCTACTACGAGCGGCGCGGCCTGCTGCACGAGCCCGACCGGACGCCGGGCGGGCACCGCCTGTACCCGGCCGAGGCCGTGACGCTGCTGCGGGTGATCAAGACCGCGCAGCGGCTGGGCTTCACCCTGGACGAGGTCGCCGAACTGCTGGAGGCCGGTACCCGCCGTCGCGCGGACGCCGGGCTGCGGGACGGCGCCCGCGCCAAGCTCGCCGAGGTCGAAGCCAAGATCACCGACCTCCAGGTCATCGCGGACACGCTCCGCCGGGCGGTGGACGCCGGATGCGACGACCTGGTCGCCTGCGCCGCCGAGGAGAACTGCCCGCTTCCCTTCGCCGACCTGGCGGCCACCGGCGCGGGGTGCGGGTGCCGACCGTGAAGGGGCCGGGCTCATGACGGCCGTCGTCCGGTCCATCGCCCTGTTCGTGCTGGCCGCGTTCGCTGAGATCGGTGGGGCCTGGCTGGTCTGGCAGGGTGTTCGCGAGCATCGCGGGTGGGTGTGGGCAGGGGCGGGCGTCATCGCGCTCGGCCTCTACGGGTTCGTGGCCACCCTGCAGCCCGACGCGAATTTCGGCCGCATCCTGGCCGCCTATGGCGGTGTCTTCGTCGCGGGTTCGCTGGCCTGGGGAATGGTCGCGGACGGGTTCCGTCCCGACCGCTGGGATATCGCCGGGGCCCTGATCTGCCTCGTCGGCGTCGCGGTCATCATGTACGCCCCGCGCGCCTGAGCCGGTCGGCCGATGCGGTGAAACCTCGTCGCCTATCTCAATGGGGAGGCGTCGAGGTCCTCCATTTCATCGGGCGGCCGGTACGACGGCCGTGATCACGAGGTGGCTGATGACTCGCAAGACGTTCAGGGCCCGGGCGGCCGTCGTCGCCGGAACGGCGGCGCTCGCCGTCGCCGGGACGGGCGCGGTGGCCCCGGCGCGTGCGGCGGTTCCGCATTACACGCTGACGGTCGGCCCCGCCGCGGCGCAGCGCTACACCGATATCAACGACCGGGGCGACATCATCGGCGTCGGCCAGCAGCCGGGCGCGCAGAACGGGCAGGCGTTCGTCATCAAGGCGGGGACGAGCACGCCGCAATTCCTGTCCACGCCGAGCGACCCCGGCAATACCCGGCAATACACGGAGCCGCTGGCCATCAACAACAACGGCGTCACGGTCGGGGACACCTATCTGACGCCCACCACGGGGCCGGTCCTCAACGTCCACCGCCCGACCCGCTGGGACGGGCCCGGCGCGACCGGCGTGGACCTCGGCGTCGATCCGGACAGGTCGTTCTTCGACGTCAGGGCTACCGGCATCAACGACAGCGGCCTGATCGTCGGCAAGACCCTCCAGGCGGACGATCACACCGACGCCTGGACGGTGAACGGGACGACGATCACCCGCCTGCCGCCCCTGCCCGGCGGGACGGAGGCCCGCGCGAACGGCGTCAACGACAATGGAGTGGTCGTGGGGGCGGCCATCGCCGCCGACAAGGCCACCATTCCCGCCGTCGAGTGGGTGAACGGCCAGATCCGGAGCCTCGGGATATTGCCCGGCGGCACCTACGCCGAGGCGAGGGCCGTCAATTCCTCCGGCGTGGCGGTCGGCCAGTCCACGGTCACGACCGGCAAGGAACTCGGCCTTTCTCATGCCGTCGTCTTCAGCGGCGGCGACGTGACCGACCTGAACGTCCCCGGCACCGGACGCGGCGACACCGTCGCCAATGCCGTCAACGACGACGGGACGATCGTCGGCCAAGCCGTCGCCACCGGATTCGTCTACCAGAACGGCGTCGCGACCGACCTCAGCACGCTCATCCCGGCGGGCACCGGTTTCCACATCCTCACGGCCACCGGGATCAACAACCACGGCGACATCGTCGGCCTCGCCACTAAGACCGCCAATGGCACCGGCACGCGTTATCCCGTCCTGCTCACCCCCACCGAGTAGTCACGGGAAGCCACCGCCCACGCGGGGTGGAGCCTTTATCGGGGGCGTCTACCTCGTGGTGGGCGGTTTGCCGTGGCGGGCGTAATGGCGCGCGGCGCGGGCGCGGTTGCCGCAGGCCGTCGAGCACCATTCCCTGCGCGGATGGTTCTTGATGAAGTACAGCACGCAGCCGGGGGCGAGGCAGGCGCGCAGGTCGAGGTCCCGCCACCGGCCGAAGAAATGGACGGCCTCGGCGGCCATCGCGCCGATGACCAGCTCGCCCGGCGGGCCCGTCGTCCGGAATTCCTCGACGACGCCGCCGTCCCCGGTCAGTTCGAGGATGGGGGTGGACCGCGCCGAGTACACGTGCTCGTTGACCGTCCGGACGGCCGTCTCCAGCTCCCCGATCGCGGACGCGGCCGCCGCGCGCGGGTCGCCCGTCAGCTCGGCCGCGAGCCGGCGCAGCGCGTCGCGGAGGCGGCGGAGCCGGGCGAGGTCGTCCCCGGTCACCCGGTCGGCCGCGGCGGCGACGGGCGCGTCCAGCCGCGGGGCCACCGCGGCGAGCCAGCGGCGGGGGG
>NZ_BCQP01000085.1 GCF_001552135.1 Actinomadura chibensis NBRC 106107
CCGGGGTGCTCGGAAGCGCGGGCCAGGCCAACTACGCCGCCGCCAACACCTACCTCGACGCCCTCGCCCACCACCGGGCCGCGCTCGGGCTGCCCGCGACGTCGCTCGCGTGGGGGCTGTGGGAGGCGGCGAGCGGGATGACCGGCGCGATGTCCGGCGCGGACGTCGCCCGCATCGGCCGCCTCGGGCTCACCCCGCTCGGCACCGACGACGCGCTCGACCTCTTCGACCAGGCCCTCGCCGCCGACCGCCCGCTGCTGGTGCCCGCGCGGCTCGACGTCGCGGCGGTCCGGAGCCGGGCCCGGCACGGCGCGCCGCCGCCGATGCTGCGCGGCCTCGTCCGGGCCCCGCGCCCCACCGGGCGGACGGGCGGCGGCGCGGGCGGCGCGGCGTGGCGGCGGCGCCTCGCCGGGATGTCCGAGGAGGACCGGGAGGCAGCGCTCCTCGACCTCGTCCGGACGCAGGTGTCCGTCGTCCTCGGGCACGCGACGGCCGGGACCGTCGACGCCGACCGCACGTTCAAGGAGCTGGGCTTCGACTCCCTGACGGCCGTGGACCTGCGGAACCGGCTGAACTCGGCGACCGGGCTGCGGCTGCCCGCGACGCTCGTCTTCGACCACCCGACCGCGACCGGCCTCGCCCGCCACCTCGCCGACGAACTGCTCGACCGCGCCGCCGCCACCGCAGCCCCGGTCGCGGTCACGGCGGTGGACGACGACGAGCCCATCGCGATCGTCGGAATGGCGTGCCGCTATCCGGGCGGCGTCCAGACGCCGGAGGACCTGTGGCGCCTGGTCGACACGGAGACCGACGCCATCTCCGGCTTCCCGACCGACCGCGGCTGGAACCTCGAACAGCTCTACGACCCCGACCCCGAGCACGCAGGGACGACCTACACCCGGCACGGCGGATTCCTCACGAACGCCGCCGAGTTCGACGCCGCGTTCTTCGGCATCAGCCCGCGCGAGGCCCTGGCCATCGACCCGCAGCAGCGGCTCCTCCTCGAAACGGCCTGGGAGGCGCTCGAACGCGCCGGGATCAGCGAGCCGTCCGTGCGCGGCAGCGCCACCGGCGTGTTCACCGGAGTGATGTACGGGGACTACCGGACGCGTTTCCTGAAGGCCCCGGACGGTTTCGAGGGATACCTCGGCACCGGCAGCTACGGCAGCGTGGCGTCCGGGCGCATCGCCTACACGTTCGGGCTGGAGGGCCCGGCCGTGACCGTGGACACCGCGTGCTCGTCGTCCCTGGTCGCCCTGCACCTGGCCGCGCAGGCGCTGCGGCAGAGCGAATGCGACCTGGCGCTGGCGGGCGGCGTGGCGGTGATGGCCACGCCCGACACCTTCATCGAGTTCAGCCGCCAGCGCGGGCTGTCGGCGGACGGGCGCTGCAAGTCGTTCGCCGCGGCGGCGGACGGGACGGGCTGGAGCGAAGGCGCCGGAATGCTCGTCCTGGAGCGGCTCTCCGACGCCCGGGCGAAGGGGCATCCGGTGCTGGCGATCGTCCGCGGCTCCGCCATCAACCAGGACGGCGCGAGCAACGGCCTCACCGCGCCGAACGGTCCGTCGCAGCAACGGCTCATCCGGCAGGCCCTCGCCAACGCCGGACTCCGGCCGGACGACATCGACGCCGTCGAAGCCCACGGCACGGGAACGACGCTCGGCGACCCCATCGAGGCGCAGGCGCTCCAGGCCGTCTACGGGCAGGACCGGCCCGCCGGGCGGCCGCTCCGGCTCGGCTCCGTCAAGTCGAACATCGGCCACACCCAGGCGGCGGCGGGCGTCGCCGGGATCATCAAGATGGTCCAGGCCATCCAGCACGCCCGGCTCCCCCGGACGCTGCACGTCGACTCGCCCACCCCCCATGTCGACTGGTCGTCCGGCGCGCTGACGCTGCTCGCCGAAAGCGAGGAGTGGCCGGAGACCGAGCGTCCGCGCCGGGCCGCCGTCTCGTCCTTCGGGATCAGCGGGACGAACGCCCACGTCATCCTCGAACAGCCGCCCGCGGCCGACGAGCCCGCGACGGAGAGCGGCGACCCGCTGCCCTGGCTCCTGTCCGCCAAGACCGAACCGGCGTTGCGCCAGCACGCCGCTCGCCTTCACGCCTACACCCGCGAGAACCCCGAGATCGATCTCAACGGCGCCGCCCGCGCGCTCGCCGCGCGGACGCATTTCCAGCACCGCGCCGCGATCCACGCCGCCGACCGCGACGAACTCCTCACGGCGCTCAACGACCTGGCGAACGGGACGCCCTCGTCCGAGGCCGTCTACAACTCCGCCCCGGCGCAGCCGAAAGTGGTGTTCGTCTTCCCCGGGCAGGGCAGTCAGTGGCCCGCGATGGCCACCGAACTGATCCAGAGCGCGCCCGCGTTCGCCGAGCACATCCAGGCGTGCCACGACGCGCTGGCGCCCCACACCACCTGGTCACTCATCGACCTGCTCACCAACCCCGACCCCGAAGCGCTCAACCACGTCGACATCGTCCAACCCGCGCTGTTCGCCGTGATGACCAGCCTCGCCCACCACTACCGCACCACCTACGGGATCGTCCCCCACGCCGTCATCGGACACTCCCAAGGCGAAATCGCCGCCGCCTACACGGCGGGCGCGCTCACCCTCCCCCACGCCGCCGAGGTCATCGCGCAGCGCAGCCGAGCACTGACCACGCTCCAGAACACCGGGACGATGGCGTCGATCCCCGTCCCGCCGGACCAGATCCCGCGCCACCCCGACCTGCACATCGCGGCAACCAACGGGCCCAGCACCACCATCGTGTCCGGGCCGGTGAACCTCCTGGAAAGGCTGGTCGGCGACTACAACGACCAGAACATCCAGGCGCGGCTCATCCCCGTCAACTACGCGTCGCACTCGCCGAACATCGAGACCATCAAGGCCGAGCTGATCGGGACGATCTCCGACATCGAACCGCGGGCGGCGAACGTCCCGTTCTACTCCACCGTCACCACGTTCAAGCATGACGGTGAAGGGCTCGACCCGGACTACTGGTACCGCAACGCGCGGCACACCGTCCGCTTCCAGGAGACCATCCACAACCTCCTCAACACCGGACACACCCTCTTCATCGAAAGCAGCCCCCACCCCGTCCTCACCACCGCCATCCAAGACACCATCGACACCACCGACCACCACGCACACGCCATCGGCACACTCCGCCGCGCCAAACCCGCCACCCACCAATTCACCCGCGCCGTCGCCACCGCCTACACCCACGGCCTCCACCCCACCTGGCCCTCCACTCAGGCCACTCCGGCGCACGACCTCCCCACCTACCCGTTCCAGCGCGACCACTACTGGCTCAACGCGCCCAGCGGTGCGACCGACGCGACCGCGCTCGGCCTCGGCGGGGCGGGGCATCCCCTCCTCGGCGCGGTCGTCGACGCGCCCGAGGACGGCGACCTCGTCCTGACCGGGCTGCTGTCGCTCCAGGCGCAGCCGTGGCTCGCCGACCACGCGCTGAACGGGACGGTCCTGCTGCCGGGCACGGCGTTCGCCGAACTCGCGATCGCCGCCGGGGAGCGCGCCGGAGCCCGCCGGATCGAGGAGCTGACGCTGGAGTCGCCGCTGATCGTCCCCGAGCAGGGCGGCGTGCGGCTCCGGGTCACGGTCGGCCCGCCGGACGAGACGGGCCGCCGCCGCGTCGCCGTGCACTCGCGTCCCGACGACGAGCCGTGGACGCGCCACGCCGTCGGCCACCTCACCCCCGACGACGCCCCCGCCGAACCGGCCCCGGCCGAGTGGCCGCCGCAGGGCGCGACGCCCGTCCCGCTGGACGGCCCCTACCTCACCCTCACCGAGCAGGGCTACGGCTACGGCCCCGCCTTCCAGGGGCTCCGGTCGGTCTGGAAGCGGGACGGCGAGGTGTTCGCCGAGGTGCGCCTCCCGGAGGAGGCGGGCGCCGACCCGTCCGGGTTCGGCGTCCACCCGGCGCTGCTGGACGCCGCGCTGCACCCGGTGATGCTCGGCGCGCTCGGCGCCCGCGAGTCCCGGCTGCTGCCGTTCTCCTGGTCCGGGGTGTCGTTCCACGCGGCGGGCGCGGCGACGCTCCGGGTGCGGCTGACCGCGGTCGGCGCGGACGGCGTCGGCCTGGCCGCGACGACCGAGTCCGGCGCGCCGGTCGCGTCGGTGCGGTCGCTGACGCTGCGTCCGGCCGACCCCGAACGCCTCCGGCAGGGCGCCCGGCACCGGACGCTCTACCAGGTGAACTGGGAGAAGACCGCCCCGTCGGCCACCGCCCCGGCAGGGCGCTGGGCCGCGGTCGGCGCGCCCGTCCCCGGCGCGCGGCTCTACCCCGGGACGGACGCGATCGAGGACGTCCCGGACACCCTGTTCCTCTCCCCGCCCGCCGACGCCGACGTGCACACCGCGCTGAACGACCTGCTGACGTTCACGCGGGAGTGGCTCGCCGACGAGAGGTTCGCGGACACCCACCTGGTCGTCGTGACGCGCGAGGCGATGGCCGTCCGCGACGGGGACACCGTCGGCGACCTGGCGCACGCCGCCGTCTGGGGCCTGATCCGCTCGGCCCAGTCCGAGCACCCCGGCCGGTTCACCCTCCTCGACCTGGACGCCGCCCCGGACGGCCCGGACGCGCTGGCCGCCGCCCTCGCCACCGGCGAGCCGCAGCTCGCCCTGCGCGGCGACGGCGCGTACATCCCCCGGCTGGGCCGCGTCGCGCCGGAGCCGGGGCCCGCGCCCGACCCGGACGGGACCGTCCTCGTCACGGGCGCGACCGGGGCGCTCGGCGGGCTGGTCGCGCGGCACCTGGTCACCGAGCACGGCGTCCGCCGCCTCCTGCTGGTCAGCCGCCGCGGACCGGCCGCCGAGGGCGCCGCCGACCTCGTCGCGGACCTCACCGGGCTCGGCGCGGACGTCACCCTGGAGCCCTGCGACGTCGCCGACCGCGACGCGCTCGCGGCGCTCCTCAGCCGCGTCCCGGCGGAGCACCCGCTGACCGCCGTGGTCCACACGGCCGGGGTGCTCGCGGACGGCGTACTCGAAGCGCTCACCGCCGAGCAGCTCGGCGAGGTCCTCCGTCCGAAGGCCGACGCCGCGCTCGCGCTGCACGAGCTGACCCGCGACCTGGACCTGTCGGCGTTCGTCCTGTTCTCGTCCATGGCCGGGCTGATGGGGACGGCGGGCCAGGCGAACTACGCCGCCGCCAACGCCTACCTCGACGCGCTCGCCACCCGGCGCCGGTCCGAAGGGCTGGCCGCGTGCTCGGTGGCGTGGGGCTGGTGGGAGGACGACGGCGGCATGATCCGCGACCTCGGCGACCGCGACCTGCGGCGGATGCGGCGCGCCGGGCTCGCCCCGATGCCCGCCGACTACGGGCTCGCCCTGTTCGACGCCGTGTGGACGGGCGCCCGCCCGGCCGTCGCGGCGGCACGGCTCGACGCCTCGCACGTCCGGGCCGGCCGGGAGCAGATCCCGCCGCTGCTGCGCGGGCTGGTCCGCCCGGCGGTGCCGCGCGCCGACGAGGCGGCGGCGGGCGGCGCGGCCGCGCTGCGCGACCGCCTCGCCGCGCTGCCGCCGAAGGAGCGGACCGCCGCGCTGGTCGACCTGGTGCAGGCGAACGTCGCGACCGTCCTCGGGCACGCGACGTCCGGCTCCGTCGAACCGGACCGGGCCTTCAAGGAGCTGGGGTTCGACTCGCTGACGTCCGTCGAGCTGCGCAACCGGCTGAACGACGCGACGGGGCTGCGGCTGCCCGCCACGCTCGTCTTCGACCACCCGAACCCGGGCGCGCTCGCCGCGTTCCTCGAAGACCGCCTCCTCGGCCGGGACGACGACGCGCACCGGCCCGCGCGGGCGGCGGCGTCCGCCGACGAGCCGATCGCGATCGTCGCGATGGCCTGCCGCTACCCGGGCGGCGTGCGCGGCCCGGCCGACCTCTGGAAGCTCGTCGCGGACGGGGACGACGCGATCACCGGCTTCCCCGAGACGCGCGGCTGGAACGTCGACGACCTGTACGACCCGGACCCGGACGCCCCCGGCAAGCTGTACGCGCGCGGCGGCGGCTTCCTCCACGACGCCGACGAGTTCGACGCCGACTTCTTCGGCGTCTCCCCGCGCGAGGCGCTCGCCACCGACCCGCAGCAGCGGCTCCTGCTGGAGACCGCGTGGGAGGCGATGGAGCGGGCCGGGATCGTCCCCGCGACGCTGCGCGGCACCCGCACCGGCGCGTTCGTCGGCGTCATGTACAACGACTACGCGTCGCGGCTGCACCGGGCGCCGGACGGCCTCGAAGGCTATCTGAGCACGGGCAGCGCGGGCAGCGTCGCGTCCGGGCGGCTGGCGTTCACGTTCGGGCTGGAGGGCCCGGCGGTCAGCGTCGACACGGCGTGCTCGTCGTCGCTGGTCGCGCTGCACCTGGCCGTCCAGTCGCTGCGCAACGGCGAGTGCGACCGGGCGCTCGCGGGCGGCGTCACGGTCATGTCCACGACGGACACGTTCGTGGAGTTCAGCCGCCAGCGCGGCCTGTCCCCGGACGGCCGGTGCAAGTCGTTCGCCGCGTCCGCGGACGGCACCGGCTGGGGCGAGGGCGTCGGACTCGTCATCGTCGAGCGGCTGTCGGACGCCCTCGCCGCCGGGCACCCCGTGCTCGCGGTGATCAAGGGCTCGGCGGTCAACCAGGACGGCGCCAGCAACGGGCTGACCGCGCCGAACGGCCCGTCGCAGCAGCGCGTCATCCGGGCCGCGCTCGCCGACGCCGGGCTCGACCCGGCCGACGTCGACGCCGTCGAGGGGCACGGGACGGGCACCGTCCTCGGCGACCCGATCGAGGCGCAGGCCCTCCTCGCCACATACGGGCGGGAGCGCCCGGCGGACCGGCCGCTGTGGCTCGGCTCCATCAAGTCGAACATCGGGCACGCCCAGGCCGCCGCCGGGATCGCCGGGGTCATCAAGATGGTCGAGGCGCTCCGCCACCGGACGCTGCCGAAGACCCTGCACGCGGACGAGCCGTCCCCGCACGTCGACTGGTCGAGCGGCGCGGTCGGCCTGCTCACCGACACGATCCCCTGGCCGGACGCGGACCGGCCCCGGCACGCGGCGGTCTCGTCGTTCGGGATCAGCGGCACCAACGCCCACCTGATCCTCGCCGAGGCGCCCGAGCCGGAGCCCGCCGCGCCCGCGGTCGAGGGCCCGCTGCCGGTGGTGCTGTCGGCGAAGACCGGGACGGCGCTGCGGGAGCAGGCGGCGCGGCTGGCCGGGTTCGTCCGGGAGAACCCCGACGCGGACCTGGCCGAGATCGCCTACACCCTCACCGTCGGGCGCAGCACGTTCGACCACACGGCGACGTTCACCGCCGCCGACACCGCCGGGCTGCTCCGCGACCTGGACGCGTTCGCGTCCGGCGCGACCCCGCCCGACCCGCCCGCGGAGGTGCCCGCGGACTGGCACGGCGGGCTCAGCGCCCGCACCCACCACAACGCCGACGTCCCGACCTACCCGTTCGAGCACCGGCGGTACTGGATCCAGCCGCCCCCGCCCGCCGGGGACCTCGGCCGGGCCGGGCTCGCCGCGACCCGCCACCCGTTCCTCGCCGCCGTGATCGAGCTGCCGGACGAGAAGGGCCACCTGTTCACCGGGCAGGTCTCGCTGGACGCCCACCCCTGGCTCGCCGACCACCGGGTGCACGACGCCGTCGTGCTGCCGGGCGCCGCGTACGCGGACCTCGTCCTGCACGCCGCCCACCACCTCGGCTGCGACACGATCGACGAGCTGGTGCTGCACGCGCCGCTGGTGCTGCCGGACGACGGCGCCGTCCAGGTCCGGATCGTGACCAACCCGTCCGGGACGGACGGACGCCACGACTTCACCGTCCATTCGCGGCCCGCCGACCGTCCGGGCGAGCGGGACGGCTGGACCCGCAACGCGGCGGGCGTCCTGCGCACCGCCGACGAGAACGAGCAGGGCGGGGCGGGCACGGCGCCGCCGCCGGACGCCGCGCCGCTCGACCCGGCCGACGCCTACGACCGCCTCGCCGCGCTCGGCCTCCCCTACGGCCCCGCCTTCCAGGGCCTCGCCGCCCTGTGGGAGCACGGCGACGACCTGTACGCCGAGGTCAGGCTGCCCGAGGACGTCCCGGACGCGGCCGCGTTCGCGGTCCATCCCGCGCTGCTGGACGCCGCGCTGCACCCGTTCGCGCAGCGCGGCGACGCGCTCGCGCTGCCGTTCGCGTGGTCGGGCGTCACGCTGTCCGCGACGGGCGCGACGGCGCTGCGGGTGCGGATCACCGCGACCGGGCCGGACTCGCTGGAGCTGGCCGCGACGGACGAGAACGGGCTGCCGGTCGTGTCCGTCCAGTCGCTGAGCACGCGCCCCGCCGGGGACGAGCTGTTCACGCGGGCGTCGCGGCCGTCGACCGCGGAGTCGCTGTTCGAGCCGGTCTGGAAGCCCGTTACCGCACCGGACACCGCGCCGGACGGGGACCTCGCGATCCTCACCCCCGACCAACTGGACGTCGCCGAACTCCGCGACGCGATCGCCGCCGGGACCCCGGCGCCCGAGTTCGTCGCCACGTCCTGGCGGTCGGGCGGCGGCGACCCCGCCGCCGAGGCGCACGCGCTCACCCGCGCGATGCTCGCCCTCCTCCAGGACTGGCTGGCCGACGACGCGTTCGCCGACACGCGGCTCGTCGTGCTCACGCACGGCGCGCTGGCGGCGGACGGCGGCGAGGCCGTCCGCGACCTGCCCGCCGCCGCGCTGTGGGGACTGGTCCGCAGCGCGCAGGCGGAGCACCCCGAGCGCGTCCAGATCATCGACGTGGACGACGCGTCCGGCGACGCGGCGGTCCGGGCGGCCGTCGCGAGCGGCGAGCCGCAGGTCGCGCTGCGGGACGGGGCGCCGCGCGTGCCGCGCCTCGCCCCGGCGGCGGCCGACGACGCCGCCGGGACCGCGCTCGACCCGGACGGCACCGTCCTGATCACCGGCGGCACCGGGACGCTCGGCACGCTCGTCGCCCGCCACCTCGTCGAGCGGCACGGCGTCCGGCATCTGCTGCTCGTCAGCCGCCGCGGCCCGGACGCCGAGGGCGCGCACGCGCTGGACGACCTCGACGCCCACGTCACCGTCGCCGCCTGCGACACCGCCGACCGGGACGCGCTCGCCGCCCTGCTCGGCGGCGTCCCGGCCGAGCATCCGCTCACCGCCGTGGTGCACGCGGCCGGGCTCCTCGACGACGGCGTCCTGACCTCCCTCACTCCGGAGCGGCTGGACGCCGTGCTGCGGCCGAAGGTCGACGCCGCCTGGAACCTGCACGAGCTCACCGGCGACCTGGACGCGTTCGTGCTGTTCTCGTCCGCCGCCGGGACGCTCGGCAACGCGGGGCAGGGCAACTACGCCGCCGCCAACGCCTACCTCGACGCGCTCGCCCGGCACCGCCGCGACCGCGGCCTGCCCGGCGTCGCGCTGCCGTGGGGCCTGTGGGCGACCGACAGCGGCATGACCGGCGGGCTCGACGCCGCCGACCGCTCCCGCCTCACCCGGAACGGGATCCTGCCGCTGCCCACCGAGGACGCCCTGCGCCTGCTGGACCGGGCGCTCGCCGCCGGGGCGCCGCCGGTGCTCGTCCCGCTGAACCTGGACCGGGCCGCGCTGCGCGCCCGCGCCGAGGACGGGACGCTCCCGCCGCTGTTCGGCGACCTCGTCCGCGCCCCGGCCCGGCGCGCGGGGACGGCGGCGCCGCAGCTCACCGCGCGGCTCGCCGGGATGTCCGGCACCGAGCGGCGCGCGGTCCTGCTGGACCTGGTGAGGTCGCAGGCCGCGGCCGTCCTCGGGCACGGCGGGCACGCGGCGGTGGACGCCGACCGGGGCTTCATGGACCTCGGCTTCGACTCCCTCACCGCCGTCGAGCTGCGCAACCGGCTGAAGCGCGCGGTCGGGCTGCGGCTGCCGACGACGCTCCTGTTCGACTACCCGACGCCCGACACCCTCGCCGACTACCTCCGCGACCGGCTCGGCGACCGGCTCGGCGCGGGCGGCGACGCGCGGCCGCCCGTCCTCGCGGAGCTCGACCGGCTGGAGGGCTCGCTCGCGACGCTCTCCCCCGAGCTGCGCGACGAGCTGACCGGCCGGCTGTCCGGGCTGCTGACCAGGCTGACCGGTGCGACGCAGCCCGCGGGCCGGGCCGCGAGCGAGCTGGCCGGACGGCTCAGCACCGCGTCCGACGACGAGATGTTCAGCCTCATCGACGAGACGCTCAACGTTCCGGGCACGGGCGGCGGCGCCGGGACGAACGGCGAACAAGGGGCGCTTTAGCCCGGCGTCCCACGATGGATCACGAGCCGCAGACGCCCAGGAAAGGTGCCCGATGACCGTCCCCGACATCCGGCTTCGCTCGGTCGCGACGACACTTCCGGGCCCCGCCGTCGACAACGCGACGCTGACCCGCCGGTTCTCCATGCCGAGCGCCTGGGAGACCTGGATCGACGACTTCGTCGGCACCCGGACCAGGCACTTCGCCGTCGACCTCGGCACCGGGGAGGTCCGGCACACGCTCACCGACCTCGGCGCGGCGGCGGGCCGCAAGGCGCTGGAGGACGCGGGCGTCGACCCCGGCGAGGTCGACCTGATGGTGCTGGCGACGTCGTCCCCGGACATGCTCATGCCCGCCACCGTCAACATGGTCGCGGACCGGCTCGGCATCGACGGGCTGCCCGCCTACCAGCTCCAGTCCGGCTGCACGGGCGCGGTGCAGGCGATCGACGTCGCCTGCCAGCTCCTGCGCGCCGGACGCGGCCGGACCGCCCTCGTCATCGGCGCCGACTCCTGCGCCAAGCACCTGGACGTGACCGTCGACCCCGCCACCCTCACCCCCGCCGAGCAGATCAACGGCGTGCTGTTCGGGGACGGCGCGGGCGCGATGGTGCTCGGCACGGGTCCCGCGCCCGGCCGGGCCGTGCTGCGCGGGGTGCTGCTGAAGCTCGCCGGGCTGGGCCGTGCGCCGGGGCAGACCGTCGCCTGGTACGGCGAGCGCGGGCGCACCGGCGGTGACCGGCCGATCGGCGAGGACTACAAGGCGATCGAGGAGTCCGTCCCGGGCCTCGCGGCGGAGGCGCTCGACGAGCTGCTCGACGACCTCGGCTGGAAGGAGTCCGACCTCGACTACCTCCTGCCGCCGCAGCTCTCCGGGCGGATGACGGCCCGCATCGTCGAGCGGCTCGACGTGCCCGGCGCGCACGAGGTCTCCTGCGTCGCCGAGACCGGCAACACCGGCAACGCGCTGCCGTTCTTCCAGCTCGAACGGGCGCTGCCGCGGATGGTCGCGGGCGACCGCGCCGCCGCCGTCGCCATCGAGTCCAGCAAGTGGATCAAAGCGGGCTTCGCACTGGAGAAGAGCTGACCCCATGGACGCTCCCGACGACCGAGAGACCCTGCTCGACCTGCACCGCACCGGCAAGCTCGTGGACCGCTACCCGGCCGTGCCGGGGCTGCTCGCCGGGATGTCCGGCGCCGAGCTGGTCACCGCCGGGCGGCTGCTCGCCCGGCTCGACCCGGACGAGGTCGCCGCCGCCCACCCCGGCGTCCCCGCCGTGACCGTCGCCGTCACCGGGCACGGGACGCTGGCGCAGCTCGTCCCGCCGCTCACCGCCGAGCTGGCGAGGCACGGCCTGCTCGCCCGCCCGCTCGTGTCCGACTTCGACCGGTGGGTGTTCGACCTCGGCGACCCGGACGGCGACCTGTACGCGGCCGAGCCCGACCTGACGCTCTGCGTGCTCGACCACATGGTCGTGTTCGACGAGCTGCCGGCGCCGTGGCGCCCGGACGACGTGGAGCGCGCCACCCGCGAGAAGGCCGACCTGGTCGAGCGGCTCGCGGAGCGGTTCCAGGAGTCGGGGCGCGGGACGCTGGTGCTCAACACCGTCCCGCTGCCGCACCGCTTCGCCGCCCAGCTCGTCGACCACGGCTCGCGGGCCCGGCTCGGCGTGCTATGGCGGGAGTTCAACGTCCGGCTGCTGCGGCTCGCGGAGCGGTTCCCGGCGGTGACCGTCCTCGACCTGGACCCGCTGGTCGCCGAGGGCGAGCCCGCGACCGACCCGAGGCTGAGCCAGTACGCGAAGGCGCACCTGTCGCCCGGCCTGCTCGCCCGGTACGCGCGCCAGGTCGGGCACCTCGCCCGGCACGTCACCGGACGGACGAAGAAGGCACTCGTCCTCGACCTGGACGGGACCGTCTGGGGCGGCATCGTCGGCGAGGCCGGGCCCGAGGGCATCGAGGTCGCGGACGGCTACCGGGGCGAGGCGTTCGCCGCGTTCCAGCGGGTCGTCAAGCAGCTCGGCGCGCAGGGCGTCCTGCTCGCCGCCGTCAGCAAGAACGACCCCGAGCCGGTCGCCGCCGCGTTCCGCGACCTGCCCGGCATGACGCTGCGCGAGGACGACCTCGTCCGCGTCGTGGCGAACTGGCGGCCGAAGCACGAGAACCTCACCGAGCTGGCCGCCGCGCTCGGCATCGGCGTCGACTCGTTCGTGTTCGTGGACGACAGCCCCTACGAGCGCGGCCTCGTCCGGCACGCGCTGCCCGGCGTCGCCGTCGTCGCGGTGGACGAGGAGCCCGCCCTGCACGTCGAGGCCCTGCTCCGGGACGGCTGGTTCGACGCCCGCACGCTGACCGAGGAGGACCACGCCCGCGTCGGCCGCTACCGCGCCGAACTCGACCGCAAGGACTTCCTCGACACCTTCGACTCCCTCGCCGACTACCTGCGCGGCCTGGACCTCACCGTCCGGATCGCGGAGGCGGACGAGGCGCAGGTCCCGCGCCTCTCGCAGATCACGCTGCGGACCAACCAGTTCAACCTGACCACGGTCAGGCTCCAGCCGTCGGAGGTCCGGGCCCTGCTGGACGGCCCGGACACGACCGTCCTCGCCGTCGAGGCGGGCGACCGGTTCGGCGAGCACGGCGTCGTCGGCGCGCTGTTCCTGCGCCGCGACGGCGCGACGCTGCACATCGACAACTTCCTGCTGAGCTGCCGGGTGTTCTCCCGCGGCATCGAGCAGGCGTGCCTCGCGGCCGTCCTCGCGCACGCCCGCGCCTCCGGCGCCGCCCGGGCGTCCGGGCACTACCGGGCGAGCCCGAAGAACGGCAAGGTCGCGGACTTCTACCAGCGCAACGGCTTCGTCCCGGCGGCGCCCGGCGGGCAGGGCGACGGGACGGCCGCGCGCTTCGACCACGACCTCGCCGGCATCCCAGACCCCCCGGAGCACATCCATCTGATCAACGGCCTTGGAGGCGAAGGTTCGTGAACACCATCGAGGAGTTCCGCGCGCTGCTGCGCGAGGAGCTCGGACTGTCCGTGACCGAGGAGGACCTGGCCGCGCCGCTCGACCAGGTCCCCGGCTGGGACTCCGTGCACGTCCTCTCCCTGCTCACCCTGCTGGAGCGGCGGACCGGCCGCAGCCTGCCGCTGAGCTGGTTCCTGGAGGCGAGCACGCTCACCGAGATCTTCGGGCTGGCCCGCACGGACACCCGGACGGGCACCCGCGCGGGCACCCGGACGACGGCGCCGTGAGCACCGCCCCGATCGCCCGCGAGCGCCGCCCCACGCTGCGCTTCCTCGACGAGATCCGCTCGTTCGCGCCGGTCCACCTCGACACCGAGGTCGACATGACCGGCGTCCGGGCGCACCGCGCGGCCGGGCACGCCGCGGGCCGCCACTACTCGACCACGGCGTACGTGCTGCACGCCGCCGCGCGGGTGCTCGCCGCGCATCCCGCCGCGAACGCGGCGATCCGCGGCCGCGTCCGGCCGAAGGTCGCCCGGTACGACACCGTGAACGGCAAGTTCACCATGGACCGGACGGTGAACGGCGAGCGCGTCGTCCTGTCCGCCGTGCTGACCGGCCTGGAGAACGCGAGCCTGGACGACGTCCAAGAGCAGCTCGACCGGTTCCGCGACGGCGACCCCGAGACGATGCCGGAGTTCGCCGGGGCCCGGCTGCTGCGGCGGCTCCCCTGGCCACTCGGCACGCTGGCGTTCCGCGCCGGGGTGCGGCCGCTCGGCCGCCGCGCCGCGACCATGGGCACGTTCGCCGTCACGTCCCTCGCGCACCGCCCCGTCGACGGCTTCCACTCGGTCGGCGGGACGACGATCACGCTCGGGCTCGGCCGCACCGCGGACCGCCCGGTCGTCCGGGACGGGCGGGTCGCGGTCGCGCCGGTCATGCGGCTGAACCTGACCTTCGACCACCGGGTCGTCGACGGCGCCGAGGCGGCCGACGTCCTCGCCGAACTCCGCGACGCCCTGGAGACGGTCAAGCCCGCCGCCGACCCGGCCCCCGACCTCGCCCCGGCGGCCGGGGAGGAGCGGGGATGAACGACGTCGCAGAACTGAAGCGGTACGTCGGCGCGCACGCCCAGGGCCAGCGCATCAAGGGCTACCGCGACCTGCTCGACCGGATCGAGGCGGACGAGGGCGGCGGCCCGGGGAGCTGGGTCGGCGAATGGGTCCGCGCGGGCGAGGCGCTGGAGCGGCGCGGCCGCCACCTCGACGCCGCCCGCTACTACACCATGGCCAGGTTCCCGTTCGTGGACGGCCCCGCCCGCCAGGACGCGCTGGAACGCGGCGTCCGCTCCATCGACCGGTGGGCGGGCGAGCGGCAGGACGTCGAGCTGCTCACCATCGAGGCGGACGGCGGGACGGTCCGGTGCTGGGCGAGCGGCCTGTCGGCCGCCGACCCGAAGCCGCTCCTGGTGATCATGGGCGGGATCGTCACCGTCAAGGAGCAGTGGGCGCCGCTGCTCACCGGGATGCGGCGGCTCGGCGTCGCCGGGCTCGTCACCGAGATGCCCGGCACCGGCGAGAACGGCCTGCGCTACGGGCCGGACTCGTGGCGGATGCTGCCCGCGGTCCTCGACGCCGTCGCCGGGCGCGCCGACGTCGCCGACACCTACGCGATCGCGCTCAGCTTCAGCGGGCACATGGCGCTGCGCTGCGCCGCCGAGGACCCGAGGCTGCGCGGCGTGATCACGGTCGGCGCGCCGGTCGGGGCCTTCTTCACCGACGCCGGCTGGCAGCGGCGGCTCCCCCGGATCACCGTGGACGCCCTCGCGCACATGATCGGCGTCCCGTCCGGCGAGGTCGCGGGCGGGCTCGCCGACTGGGCGCTGTCGGCCGCGCGGCTGCAGAAGCTGGACGTCCCCGTCTGCTACACCGCGAGCCTCCGCGACGAGATCATCCCGCCGGAGGACGTCCGGCTGCTGCGGGAGAACGTGCGGCGGCTCGACCTCGTCGAGCACGACGACGTCCACGGCTGCCCGGGCCACCAGCGGGAGACGCAGCTCTGGACGGTCGCGTCCCTGTTCCGCTGCCGGAACGTCCGCTCCCCGGCGAGCGGGCTGATCGGCCTGCTCCTGAAGGCCGAACGCGCCCGCGGCCGCCTCTCCCGGAACCGCGGCTGACCCCCGCCCGGGCCCCTCGCACCGACGATCCCCGCCTCCCTGTCGCAGGGGAGGCGGGGACGGCCCGGGCCGCGCTCAGATGGCGCAGGCGTCGAGCCCGCGATCACCGGCGAGGATCGCCCGCTGGAGATCCTGCAGCGCCCGGCACGGTTCGAGGCCCAGCTCCTGGCTGAGCGTGTACCGCGCCGTCTGATAGACCTTCAGCGCGTCCGCCTGGCGCTCCGACCGGTACAGGGCGAGCATCAGCTGACGGTAGAAGGTCTCCCGCAGAGGATTCTCTGCGACCAGCGAGTAGAGCCGCCCGACCAGCTCGCGGTGCCGGCCGAGCTGCAGCTGCGCGTCGATCATCAGCTCCATGCACTCCAGCCGCGACTCGGTGAGCCACGTGACGAAGCCGTCGACGATCGGGCCGGACCGCAGGCCCCCGAGGACCGGTCCACGCCACAGGTTCAGCGCGTCGTCGAAGCAGGCGATGGCCTCCGCGTGGCGGCACTCCCGCAGGTGCGCCCGCCCCTGGTTCATGAGCTGGAGGAACACGTGGAAGTCGATCTCGTCGACGCCCTTGTGCAGGATGTAGCCCGACACCCGCGTGGCGACCGGGCTGTCCGTCCGGCCCGGCCGGCGCAGGAACTTGCGGAGCTGGGAGACGTAGACGTGCAGCCCGGCGGTGGCCCGGCGGGGCAGTCCGTCGCCCCATATCTCGGCCATCAGCCGGTCGAACGAGACGACCTGGTCGGAGCGGATCAGCAGCACCGCCAGCACCGTCTCGACCTTGCGCGCGCTGATCGCGGACGTCCCCGTCCCGTCGACCAGCCGCATCGGTCCGAGTAGCTCGTATCTCACGCCCTGCTCCCCCCAAGCGCCCGGGCGGCGCCGAGCGTTCCGACGACCGTGTCGATCACCTCGGCGGACGCGTCCTCAAGGTAGAAGTGCCCGCCGGGGAAGACGCGCAGGTCGCACGTCCCCGTGAAGTGCTCCTGCCACGCGATGGCCTCGTCCACCGTGGTCTGCGGGTCCGACTCGCCGACGAGGACGGTGACGGGGCAGTCCACCGGTGGTCCGGGCGTCCACGCGTAGCGCTCGATGGCCCGGTAGTCGTTGCGCACCGCCGGGAGGATGGACGCGAGCAGCTCCTCGTCGCGCAGCAGCCGCGCGTCGGTGCCGCCGACCCGGCCGAGCTCGGCGATCAGCTCGGCGTCGTCCATCGTGTGGACGGTCCCGGGCCGCCGCCGCGACGGGGCCCGCCGCCCGGAGGCGAAGAACCACAGCGGCGCCGTGCCCCGCTCGGCGGCGAACCGGCGCGCCACCTCGTACGCGACGACCGCGCCCATGCTGTGGCCGAAGAACGCGAACCGCGGCGACAGCCGGTCCGCGAGCACGGCGAAGATCTGGTCGGCCAGGCGGGGGACGCTGTCGACGGGCGGCTCGTGACGGCGGTCCTGGCGCCCCGGGTACTGCAGGACGAGCGCGTCGATCTCCGGCGGCATCGCCTTCGACATCGGGAAGTAGTAGCTCGCCGAACCGCCCGCGTGCGGGAAGCATACGAGCTGGACGTCACCGGGACCGTCCGGATGAAACCGGCGTATCCAACGGTCGTCCTCGCGGGAGCGTGGCATGTGCTGGTCCTTTCTCGGCCTGTGGACCGGCCTCGTCACTCGGCGATCTTGGTCCTGGTGGTCCACCGGAAGATCGCGGGGCCGTCCGCGGCCGGGTCGGCCGGGTCGGCCGCGTCGACCAACTCGAAGTGCTCGTATCCGCCGCGGTGGGCCAGTTTGATCGTCCGCGCGCCGGCGTCCGCCCGGCACCGGCGCGTCGATTCGGGGATGTCCGCGGGGCCGCCGACGAGGGCGGCCTCCACCGTTCCGGGCTCCGCCGCGCGAGCGCCGGCGGACCTGCTGTCAGCTCCACTCATTTGACAGACCCTCCAACTCCCGAAGGTGGTCCGTGTCGACCACACCGCATCAATGATGCGAATATCACGGTTTGTAACGGAACACCCCTAGCACCCTTACTCCACCCCTAAGGCGATTCAGGGGGCGGAGAGGCGTCAGCGGCTGCCATAACATCGGCCTCCCGGATGGGGCCCGGCCACAACGCCGGTACTCGATGGCCGAAACGAATCCATCCCGCCGCTGTGATCAAGTTCCCAGATCTCAGTCCACTCCCGGTCAACCTTTGCGAATACCTGCTCAGAGCGTCGGCGGGCGGCGTCCGATCCATTCCGCGCACACATCACCGCTGGTCGCGCCAGAGGCCCGCTGATAGACTTACCGGTAATTAAGCGTGATGCCGGGCACCGTGCGGGGCGGCCGCGCAGGAAATTAGAATTCGGTTCGGTTACGTGCGGGAACTTGACCGGGGGCTCCTCATGAGGCTGGTCGAACGAGATAACGATCTTCGTATGCTCACCGACGCATTCGCCGGCCAGGGGGACGGCGACGGCTCACTGGCGCTGATCAGCGGGGCGCCCGCGACCGGAAAGACAGCCCTGCTCCAGGAGTTCGCCGAGCAGGTCAGAGATGGCGGGGCCGTATTTCTCGAGGCCATCGCCTCGCGCACCGAACTGGGGCAGCCCCTAGGCGTCATCGCGCAGCTCTTCCACGGCATGGAACTGCCGCCCGAGGCCGCCGAACGCGTCGCCCGGCTGATCGACGAGGGCGTCCACTCCGCCGTGCGGGCAGGGTCCCCCGAGCAGCCGACGATCGGAACGCCGCCGCATGTGCTGCGCGGCCTCTGCAACCTCATCCTCCACCTGGCCGAGAACCGCCAGGTGATCATCGGGATCGACGACGTCCACTACGCCGACCCGTTCTCCCTGGAGTGCCTGCTTTACCTGGTCCGGCGAATGCGCACCACCCGGCTGCTGATCATCCTCAGCCAGTGCGACCGGCGCGTCCAAGGCCACTATCTGCAGTTCCGCGCGGAACTCTCCCGGCAGCCGCACTGCCGCACCATCCGGCTCGGGCTGCTCTCCGAGCAGGGGGTGGCGGGGCTGCTCGAAACCACCTACGGGCGGGCCGCCGCGCTCCGGCTGGCGCCGACCTTCCACACGCTGAGCGGCGGCAACCCGCTGCTCGTGCACGCCCTGCTGGACGACCACCTCCCCACCTCCGTGGCCGAGGGCGCGGTGTCGTCGGAGGTCCCGCTCGGCGACGCGTTCACCCAGGCCGTGACCGCGTGCCTGTACCGGTGCGGCAGCCAGACCATGCAGGTCGCCCGCGCGCTGAACCTGCTGGGCGAGGAGGTCGCCCCGGCGGCGCTCGCCGAGGTGCTCGACCTCGACCCCGAGTCCGTCGGCCGGGCCGTCGGCACCCTGACCGCGGTCGGCCTGCTCACCGGCGGGCGGTTCCGGCACGACGCCGTCCGGGCCGCGATCTCCGACACGATCACCGCCGCCGACCGGGCCGCGATGCACCAGCGCGCGGCCCGCGTCCTGCACGACCACGGGGCGTCGGTGACGGTGCTGGCGCAGCACCTGCTCGGCGCCGACCAGATCGACGAGCCGTGGGTCGTCCCCGTCCTGGAGGACGCGGCGCAGGAGGCCCTCCAGCACGGCGCGATCGGCCGGGCGCTGGAGTTCCTGCGGCGCGCGCACGACCTCGCGACCAACGACGAGCAGCGGGCGGCGCTGAAGGCCGCGCTGGTCCGCGCCGAGTGGCGGGTCTCGCCGTCGGCCGCCGCCCGGCACCTGCCCGAGCTCATCCTGCACGCGCAGGAGGGACGGCTGAGCTGGCCGGACGTGTCCGCCCTGATCGGGCACCTGATCTGGCACGGGCGGCTCGACGAGGTGGTCGGGCTGCTGACCGTCCTCGAACGGCGTCCGGCGCAGGGCACGCCCGACGACGAGGCCCAGGTCGGGCTCGAAACGCTGCGGCTCTGGGTGTGCTGCTTGTTCCCCGAGCACCTTGGGGCGTTGCGACCCGATTGGAGCGTTCCCCAGCCCGCCGGGCTCGTGTCGTTCCGCGCGCTCGGCCAACTGCGCGCCGCCGACGTGCTCACCGACGCGCTGGACGGCGACATCGACGACAACACCGTCGTTGCCGCCGAGCAGGTGCTCCAGGGCGCGCAGTGGAGCAACACCCCGATGGCCTCCACGTTCGCGGCCGTCGCGGCGCTGATCTTCGCGGGCGAGCTGGACAAGGCCGCGCTGTGGTGCGACGCCCTGATCATGACCCCGGCGAACCGGCACGCGCTCGCGCAGCAGGCGCTGCTGTGGGCGATCCGGGGCGCGATCGAGGTCCGGCAGGGCCGGATGGCCGCCGCCGAGACGTCCGCGCGGACCGCGCTGAACCTGATCTCCCCGCAGGACTGGGGCATGTTCATCGGCCTGCCGGTGACGATCATGCTGGTGGCGACGACCGCGCTCGGCAAGTACCTGGAGGCCGCCCGCTACCTCGCGATGCCGGTGCCGGAGGTGCTGCTGCGCACCCCGCTCGGCCTGCACTACATGCAGGCCAGGGGGCGGTGCAAGCTCGCCACCGACAACGGGCAGGCCGCGCTCGGCGACTTCGAGATGTGCGGCGAGCTGATGGTGAAGTGGGGGCTCGACCTGCCCATCCTCGTCCCGTGGCGGACCGACGCCGCCCGCGCCCTGCTCGCCATGGGACGCCGGCGGCAGGCGCGCGGGCTCGTCCACGAGCAGCTCGCGCGGCTGGCCCCGGAGCACGCCCAGGTGCGGGGGATCTCGCTCGGGGTGCTCGCCGCCGCCAGCGACCCGGTCGACCGGCTCCCCCTGCTGAAGGACGCGGTCGCCACCCTCGACAAGTGCGGCGACCGCTGGGAGCTGGCCCGGGCGCTCGCCGCGCTGAGCCGGGCCCACCAGTTGCTCGGCCAGCGGGCCGAGGCGGCGGAGACGGCCGCCCGGGCGCGCCGCCTCGCCGAGGAATGCGGCGTGCCGGAAGAACAGTTGTCGCCGATCCCTATTCCGCCCCCGGAAATGGCGACGGACGTTTCCCTGGAAGCGGACGAAGACGATCTCGGCGGCGGCCACTCGCCGGAGGAGCTGAGCGGCGCGGAACGGCGGGTCGCCGACCTGGCCGCACGCGGCCACACCAATCGGCAGATCGCCAGCATCCTTTTCATCACGGTCAGCACGGTCGAACAGCACCTCACCCGGGTGTACCGGAAGCTCAACGTGAACCGGCGGTCCGACCTGCCTGGCAGGCTGCACACGGGAGGCGGGGAGCCCGAGCTGGCCGCGCACTGCGCCGGTCCGGGAGAGCACGCGACGGGCCGCCCCGAGGGCTGACTCAGCGCGACCGGACGACAACCCCTAGACGGCTGGGACAAGGGTCGCGATTCCGCCGAATAGGGGTTCTGCGCCGAAAATCACGCTTATATGATTCGGGCACTGATTTTCGACCGATAACGGCGCGTTCGGCCGAGGAGGAAAATGGTATTCGCGGTCGGCCCGGTGGCGCCCCTCGGGGCGCGCGAATTCATGATCTTCCTGTTGCAGGTGGCGTTGCTGCTCCTGCTGGCCCTGCTGCTCGGTGAACTGGCGTCCCGGCTGAAACTGCCGCCGATCGTCGGCGAGCTGTGCGCCGGGGTGCTCGCGGGGCCGTCCGTCCTCGCGCAGCTCTCCCCCGGCCTGTCGGACTGGCTGCTGCCGCGGAGCGTCGCGCAGTTCCACCTCCTGGACGCGGCCGGGCAGATCGGCGTGCTGCTGCTCGTCGGCCTCACCGGCATCTCCATGGACCTCGGGCTCGCCCGCCGCTACGGGTTCACCGCGGCGCGGGTCAGCATCGCGGGGATCGTCATCCCGCTCTCGCTCGGCGTCCTCACGGGGCTCGCCCTGCCGGAGTCGCTCGTCCCGGACGGCGCCGACCGGAGCACGTTCGTGCTCTTCCTCGGCGTCGCGATGGGGGTGAGCGCCATCCCGGTGCTCGCCAAGACGCTGATGGACATGAACCTCCTCCAGCGCGACATCGGGCAGCTGACGCTGAGCGCGGTGCTGATCGACGACATCGTCGGCTGGCTGCTGCTGTCGGTCGTGTCCGCCATGGCGACGACGGGGGTCCGGGCGGGCGAGGTCGCGCTCTCCTTCGGCTACCTCGGCCTCGTCATCGTGTGCGCGGTGGTGGCCTACCCGCTGGTCGGCCGGGCGCTGCGGCTGGCGGACGCCTCCGACCGCCGGGCGGGCGGCGGCAGCGGCACCACGATCGCCGTCGTGACGACGCTCCTCCTGCTCAGCTCCGCCGCCACCCAGGCGATGAAGCTGGAGGCGGTGTTCGGCGCGCTCGTGGCCGGCATGGTGATCGGCCGGAGCCCGGCCCTGGACCACGCGAAGCTCGGCCCGCTGCGCGGCGTCGTCCGGGCCGTCTTCGCGCCGCTGTTCTTCGCCACCGCCGGGCTCCGCATGGACCTCACCGCGCTCGGCCGTCCGAAGGTCCTGCTCGTCGGGGTGAGCGTGCTGGCCGCAGCGGTGGTCGGCAAGTTCCTCGGCGCCTACCTCGGCGCCCGGCTCAGCAGGCTCGGGCACTGGGAGGCGGCCGCGCTCGGCGCCGGGATGAACGCACGCGGCGTCATCGAGGTCATCATCGCGATGGTGGGTCTGCGGCTCGGCGTCCTGAGCGCCGAGATGTACACCATCATCATTCTGGTAGCCATCGTGACCTCGCTGATGGCGCCACCCTTCCTCCGCGTCTGCATGGCGCGGGTGGAGACCACACCCGAGGAGCTCCAGCGCGCGGAACGCGCGCACTCCGTCCGTCTTCGTGAGGCTGATGAAGTTGCCTGAATTCACCGCCGGTACCACCGGACCTTGCCGATGAGTCCGCCGACGGAGGTCTACCGTCGGCGCACCGGCAGCGAGACCAAGGCCGAGATCGAGAAGGTCGCGCTCGCGCTGTTCACCAGGAACGGCTACGAGGCCACCACCATGCGGGAGATCGCCGAGCAGCTGCAGATCACCAAACCCGCCCTCTACTACCACTTCAGCAGCAAAGAGGAGATCATCCGGACGCTGTTCGAGGAGCACCTCGCCACCTGGGACGAGATCATCTCCTGGGCCGCGTCCCAGCCGGCGTCCCCCGACCTGCGCCGCGAGGTGCTCACCCGGTGGGCGAACGCCACCCGGCACCGGCGGATGGAGCTGATCAGGCTCGCCGTCGCCAACCAGGAGTCGATCAAGGCGCTGGCGCCGCTGCGCACCGGCATGGCGAGCCGGCTGACCGAGCTGGTAACGATCCTGATCGGGCCGGAGGCGTCCGTCCGCGACCGGATCCGCGCGCGGATGGCGGTGCTCAGCGTCAACATCGCGGTGATGACCGGGCAGGAGCTCGGCGCCGAGGAGGGCGACATCCTGGACATCGCGCTGGAGGTCGCCCTCCGGGTGCTCCCCGACCTCGACGACGTCCCCGCTCAGCCGGTCGCTCGACCGGCCGGGCGGCCGGACGGGTAGCCGGACGGGCGACCGCACGGCCGCGGGAGGTCTGCGTCACTGAAGCGCAAAGTCGCCCGCTTCGGCGGCGTGTCGGCACTACGCTGGACGTCACAGAACGCTGTCGACACGCGCCGCACCGTAGGCGTAGGAGCGGAAGTGAACGCACCCCGACCGGACGGCGTCCCGGAGCCGCGACGACTCGTCCACCATCCCGCCGTGAGCGGCCCGACGGTGCTGCGCATCCTGCTCGGCGGCCAGTTGCGGCGGCTGCGCGAGGCGCGGGGGATCTCACCCCGGGACGCGGGCGAGGCGATCCGCGCCTCCGCGTCCAAGATCAGCCGGTTGGAGCTCGGCCGGGTCGGGTTCAAGAAGCGCGACGTCGCCGACCTGCTCACGCTGTACGGCGTGCTGGCCGACGACGAGCGCGAGCCGCTCCTCGACCTGGCCGAGCGGGCCAACCGGCCCGGCTGGTGGCAGAGCTACAGCGACATCCTGCCGCCCTGGTTCGAGGTGTACATCGGGCTGGAGGAGGCGGCGGCGACGCTGCGCGTGCACGAGACGCGGCTCGTCCCCGAACTGCTCCAGACCGAGGACTACGCCCGCGCCGCGCTCCAGATCAGGCATCCGATGGCGTCCTCGAACGAGATCGAGTGCCGGGTGAACGTGCTGATGCGGCGGCAGCGGATCCTCGCCGGCGCCGCGCCCCCGCAGGTGTGGGCGCTGGTGGACGAGGCGGCCCTGCGCCGCCCGATCGGCGAGGCCGACACCATGCGCGACCAGCTCGGCGCCCTGCTCGACGCGGTGCGCTCCAAGCGCGTCACGCTGCAGATCGTGCCGCCCGCGCGCAGCGCCATGACGGCGATGGTCGGCCCGTTCTCGCTGCTGCGGTTCGCCGAGCCCGACCTGCCCGACGTCGTCTACATGGAGCAGCTGACCAGCGCGCTCTACCTCGACAAGACCGCCGACCTCCAGGTCTACAAGCGGCACCTGGACCGGCTGTCGGTCAACGCGGCCCCGCCCGCCGACACCGAGCGCGTGCTGCGGGAGCTGCTCGACGCGCTCCGCTAGCCGGAACCCGCACGGCCGGCCGGAGCCCGCACGTCGAGTCAATTTCTTTCCCGGTCGCCACTTTCATTGCACATTCCCGACGACCGGACGAGAATTGGCGCCCAGCACGCGTCATGCCCGATGGGCGCAGCCCCGAACGACCGCGACAGTGGGAGGCGAAGTCGTGACCGGCGACCCGTACGCCCCCGGCCAGGAGCCGGAGATCCAGATCGACACGAGCGTGGCGCACCCGGCCCGGGTGTGGGACTACTGGCTCGGCGGAAAGGACCACTACCCCGCCGACCAGGAAGTGGGCGACCAGCTGGAAGAGACTATTCCCGAGGTGGTGCTGTGGGCCCGCGCCGACCGGGAGTTCCTCGGCCGCCTCGTCCGCCACGTGATCGGCGACGGCGTCCGGCAGTTCCTCGACATCGGCACCGGAATTCCCACCAACGACAACACCCACCAGGTCGCGCAGCGGCTCGCCCCGGAAAGCCGGGTCGTGTACGTCGACAACGACCCGATCGTGCTGGCGCACGCGCGGGCTCTGCTCACCAGTTCGCCCGAGGGCGCCACCGATTACATCGACGCCAATCTGCACGACCCCGACACGATCCTGACCGAGGCGGAACGCACGCTCGACTTCTCCAAGCCCGTCCTCATCACGCTCATGGGCATTCTGGAGTTCAGCGTCACCGACGAGGCGTACACGGTCGTGGACCGGCTGCTGGAGCCGTTCCCGGCGGGCAGCCATCTCGCCATCGCCTGCCCGAGCAACGAGTCCAACACCGAGGCGATGGACGAGGTCGCCCGGAAATGGAACGACAGCGGCGCGACCCCGATCGTGATGCGCAGCGCCGCCGGGCTGACGCGCTTCTTCGACAAGCTGGAAATGCTGGAGCCGGGGCTCGTCCCGCTGCCGAAATGGCGTCCCGACCCCGGCACCCTCTACGCCGACCGCGACATGGACTTCTACTGCGCCGTCGGCCGCAAGCCCTAGCGCGACGCTATGCCGGAACGTTTCATCCAGGCGAACGGCGTGGAACTCTGCGCCGAGGAGTTCGGCGACCCGGCCGATCCCACGGTCCTCCTCGTGATGGGCCTCGGCGCGTCGATGCTGTGGTGGGACGGGGAGTTCTGCCGCCGCGTCGCGGCCGGCGGGCGGCACGTGCTCCGCTACGACCACCGCGACACCGGGCGCTCGGCGCCGGGACGTCCCGGGTACACCGGCGCCGACCTGGTCGATGACGCGGCGGGGGTGCTCGACGCGTTCGGCGTCCCCGCCGCGCACGTCGCCGGCGTCTCGGCGGGCGGGGGGCTGGCGCAGCTCCTCGCCCTCGGCCGGCCGGACCGCGTGCTGTCGCTGACGCTCGTCAGCACGTCGGCCGCGGTGCCGACGGGACGCGAGCTGCCGCCGCCCGCCGAGGCGTTCGGACGTTTCCTGTCCACCGCCGAGGTCGACTGGTCCGACCCCGACTCGGTGGTCGAGTACCAGGTCGGTTTCGCGCGGATGCTCGCCGGGGCCGAGCGGCCCTTCGACGAGGACGCGGCGCGGGACCTCGTCCGCCGGGACGTGGCGCGGGCCCGCGACTTCGCGGCCGCGCGCAACCACGACGCCCTTCCGGACGGCGACCGGGAATGGGGAGCGCTGTCCGCCGTCGCCGTGCCCACGGTGGTGCTTCACGGAACGGCCGATCCGATGTTTCCGATCGGCCATGGGGAGGCGCTCGCGGACGTCATTCCGGACGCGGCGCTCGTCCCGCTGGAGGGAGCCGGGCACGGGTTGGAGCGGGCCGACTGGGAGACGGTCGTCGCCGCGCTCCTCGGGGTCAGCGAGCGCCCGGAACGGCGCCCATCGTCCACTGACCGGTGGTGATGCGTTCGCGGAGTTCGTCGGCGCTGCCCGCGTGGACGATCAGGCTGCCGCCGCCGATGCCGCGCACGGCGGTCCAGCGGCGGCTGCGGCGGTCGAGCACGATCCCCCATCCGCCCGCCGGCGTACTGTTGAACTCGGCCCTGATCCGGGCCAGTTCCTGATCGCAGAGGTCGTCGTCGCTCTGTTGATCCGTGCGCGGTCGGGCGCTTGACGCCGACGATGGTTCGGAGTGCATCGTGCCACTTCCTCGGGTTGTGGACTCCATCACATGCTGACCCGAGCGGGGGGCGATGCCCAATCCCACCCGCCTATAGCCGTGGGTTATGGCACTCGCCGCCGGGGGCGGGGCTGTCCGCCGCCGGGAACGGGTGCCAGGGTGGTGGCATGCGGATTCTCATCGTCGGCGCGGGGATCGTGGGGGCCGCGCTGGCCGACCGGCTCACCCGTCCGGACCGCCGGATCACGATCGTCGAGGGGCTGTCGCCGGGGGCGGGGACGTCCGGCACGAGTTATGCCTGGCTGAACGCGAATGATCCTCGCGACCCGGTGTACCACCGGTTCCGGACGGAGGCCCTGCGCGCCTGGCGGGAGCTGGCCGCCGGGCTCGGCGACCCTGACTGGTACCGCCCCACGGGGAACACCGTGTGGGCGACCGGCGGCGCGAAGGCCGAATTAGCCGAGCGGGTAAGGCGCCTTACCGCGCTGGGCTATGCCGCCGAGCGGATCGACGCCGGAGGGCTCCGCGCGATCGAACCGCATATCCGGGTCCCGGACGACGCGTTCATCGCGCATTTCCCGGACGAGGGCCATATCCGTGGGGAACCGGCCGCGCGGAGCCTCGTGCGGCGCGCGGAGGAGGCGGGCGCGGAGGTCGTCACCGGACACCGCGCCGCCCGCCTCACACTCGACGGCGACCGGGTGACCGGCGTCCGGCTGGACGACGGCCGGGACGTGCCCGCCGACCTCACCGTCTGCGCGGCGGGGCGGCACGGTCCCGCGCTCCTCGCCACCGCCGGGCTCACCCTCCCGCTGGTCGACCCGGCCGCGCCCGGCTCGGCCGCACCCTGCCTCGTCGCGACGACCACGGCGACGGATACCGTGCTGAACGGACTCGTCCACGCGCCCGGGCTGTCCGCGCGGGCGGCGGGAAACGGAGGGCTGGTGCTGGAGGCCGTCGACCTGGACGCCGGAATCGACGAGTCCGTCTCGCCGGACCGCGTCCGCGAGGTCGGCGCGGAACTGCTCACCCGCGGCCGGGCCGTCATTCCGGGGCTGGACGCCGACATCGCGGAAATGCGGCGCTGCGTCCGTCCGCTGCCGGTCGACGGATATCCGCTGATCGGCCCGCAGGCGCCCGGCCTCTACACCGCCGTCACCCACAGCGGGATAACGCTCGCGCCCCATCTCGCCGCGCTGATCGACCGCGAGATCGACGGCGATCCCGTGCCCGAACTCGCTCCGTACCGGCCGGACCGGCCACTCACGAATACCGGTAGCTGATATGCGATTCGCCATTTCCATTCCGCAGGACCTCGACGACCACAAGTTCGACCCGGACGGGTTCCGCGCGTTCATGCGGCGGGCCGAGGAACTCGATTTCGACAGCGCCTGGACGCAGGAGCAGGTGCTCGGGAACGCGGCCCGCTCCAGCCCGCTGGAGGCGATGACGTTCGCCGCCGCGTGCACCGAGCGGATCCGGCTCGGCTGCTCGGTGTTCGTGACGCCGCTGCACAGCCCCGTCCATCTGGCGAAGAGCCTGAGCACGCTGGACCAGCTCAGCCGGGGACGCGTCGAGGTCGGCGTCGGCTCGGGCGGGCAGGGCCGGATGTTCTCGGCGTTCAACGTCGACCCGGAGGGCCTGATCACCCGGTTCGTCGAGGGACTGAACCTGATGAAGGCGTGCTGGACGCAGCCGTCCATTGATTTCGACGGCCGTTTCTGGCAGCTCCAGGACGCCGCGATGGAACCGAAGCCGTTCCAGAAGCCGCATCCGCCGATCTGGTTCGGCGCCCGGCATCCGAACGCGCTGCGCCGCGCGGTCGCGCACGGCGACGGGTTCTTCGGGGCCGGTTCGACGACGACCGAGAAATTCGCCGAGCAGGTGGGGATCGTCCGGGAGGCGCTCGCGGAATCCGACCGCGACACCGCCGGATTCCGCATCGCCAAACGCGTCTACGTCGGAATGGACGACGACGCCGACCGCGCGCGGGAAAGGTCGGCCGCCGCCCTCGGGCGCCTTTACGGGCTGGGCGACCTGCTGCCCGTCGCCGTCACCGGCCCGCCGGAGGAATGCGTGCGCGGAATCCGCGACGTGGTGGACGCGGGCGCCGAACTCGTCCTCCTCACCCCGCTCTTCGACGACGCCGAGCAGATGGAGCGGTTCGCCGCCGAGGTGATCCCCGAGGTGCGCTGAGGACGGTCAGCCGCCCGTGTAGGGGCGGGCGCTCGATTCGCGGACCTGGAGCTCGGGCGGCAGCGTGACCCGCTCGGGCTCCCCGCCGCGCATCATGCGGACGAGCAGGTCGACGCCCTGCGCCCCCACCTGCTCCATCGGCGAGCGGACGCTGCTCAGCGGGATCGTGAGCTGCGCGGCGATCGGCACGTCGTTGAAGCCGACGACGGCGACGTCCCGTCCGGCGCGCAGGCCGCGCTCGCGGAGCACCCCGAGGACGCCGATGGCGGCGAAGTCGCTCACCGCGAAGATCGCCGACGGGTGGGGGTCGTCGGCGAGCAGGCGTTCGGCGGCGAGCGCGCCGCCCGCCGCGTCGAAGCTCGCGTGGACGACCCGGTGCCCCGGCACCGGGTGGCCGCGCTCGGCGAAGTAGCGGGTGAAGGCGGCCGTGCGGTCGATGCCGTTGGCCGCGTACGGCAGCCCGGCCACGACCCCGACCCGGCGGTGCCCGAGCGTGTAGAGGTGCTCGGCGGCGAGCCGGCCGCCGAGCAGGTCGTCGCAGGTGACCGAGGGGTGGTCGGCGGCGCGCCGGTTGACCAGCACGAACGGGACGCCGTAGGCGGCGAAGTCGGCGACGAACGCGCCGTCCACATGCGCGTCCCCGAAGATCATCGCATCGACCCGGCGGGACAGCAGCATCTCGACGTGCGCCTGGCGGGTGGCGGGGTCGTCCCAGGAGTTGCTGACCATGGTGTGGAAGCCGTGCCGGGTCGCGGCCCGCTCGACGCCCTCGTAGATCGAGGCGAGGACCTGGTCGGTCAGCCGCGCCATCATGACGCCGAGCAGCCGGGTGCTCTGCCGCCGCAGCCCGGCCGCCTGGATGTCGGGCACGTAGCCGACTTCGCGGGCGACCTGGCGGACCCGCTCGGCGGTCGCCGCCGACGCGGCCCGCGCCCCGCTGGTCGTGCCGTTCAGCACCCGGGAGACCGTCGACACGTGAAGCCCGGTCAGTTCGGCGATCGTCTTCAGCGTCGCCCGGCCGGCCGTCGCCCGCGGCGCCGGATCGGCGGCCTCCTGCCGGCCCGCCCCTCGCATGACCACCCGAATCCCCTGGCCATCCACTCGCCGGACGATTCCGCGCACGGCTCTTGACAGGCCCCAGGTTAGCAGTCTCTTATTGTGCAAACGTTATAGCCAAACGTTTGCTCAGACGGGTTCCGAGCCGGGAGGTGCGCGCATGGCGACCGAGGTCCTCACCCCGCCGCGGACGCGGCCGGTCGCCTGGCTCGTGTCCCTGTGCGGCGGCGCCGTCCTGCTCAACGTGATCATGAAGGCGTTCGAGGACGGCCTGCCCGCCGCCCCGCCGGAGGCCGCGAGCCCCGCCGGGCGCGGCCTGCGCGCCTGGGCCGTCTGGGTCCTGGGCGACACCAACGAGGCGCAGTTCTACAAGACCTCGCTCGCCGGGCTCGGGCTCCTGCTGTTCGCGGCGGGCGCGCACTACGCGGCGCGCCGCCGGCTGCGGGCCAGGGGGTTCGACATCGCCTACGGCACCGGCCTGTGGCCCTGGCTGCTCGCCGCGTCCGGGCTCGCGCTGCTGCTGTCCAACCTGCTGTGGGGCTGGACGCTCGCGCCCGACCGCTGGCAGCCGACGTTCGTGCCGTTCGTGTCGGTGGCCCCGTCGGTCGTCCTCGTGTACGGGGCCGGGTGGCGGGTCGCGCTGACCGCCGCCGGGCTCGGGGCCGTCCTCACGACGCCGGTGTCGATCCTCGTGGTCGAGCGCTTCTGCACGCCGCTGGATCTCCCGGCGGTGATCGGGAACGTCACCGGCATGTGGGTCGGGGCACTGCTCGCGTTCGCGGTCTGCCGGGGGCTGCCCTGGATGACCGTCCCGCCGCCCGCTCCCGAACCCGCCGCCGCCCAGGGCGAGCCGAGGGCGTGGCTGCCGCGCCGGGCGCTCGCCGACTTCAGCGAGGCGCAGTTCTACGGGAACGAGTGGGCGTCGCTCGGCCTGGTCGGCGGCGCGGTGCTGGCCTGGGCGGTCAACACGGCCGGGCCCGCGTACGGCAGCGGCGTGTTCCCCGACCTGCTCACCGCGCAGATCCTCACGGCCGTGCTCGGCGTGTGGCTGCACTCGGAGCGGTGGCGGCGGCACGGCTGGTACCCGACGTTCGTGCCGGTCGTCTCGCTCGTCCCGGCGGGCGTGATCGCGGTCGGCGGGGGCTGGCCGGTGATCGTCCTCGTGTCGGCGGCGGGGGCGGCCGCGGGGCCGCCGCTGGCCCGCGCCATCGCGGTGCGGCTGCCCGCCGACTTCCATCCGTTCATCGGCAGCGTCATGTCGATGACCGTCATCACCCTGATCGGAGTGCCCGTGCTCAAGCTGCTCGACTCGGCGGGGCTCGTATGAGCCCGTCCAGCGCGTCCCGAGCGAAGATCTTCTCGGCCCGCCGGATCATCACCATGAACGGCGACGAGCCCGAGGCCGTCGCCACCCTCGGCGAGCGCGTCGCCGCCGTCGGGACGCGCCGCGAGCTGCGCGACCGCTTCCCGGACGCGGCGGACGTCGACCTCGGCTCCGGCGTCCTGCTGCCCGGGTTCGACGACGCGCACGCCCACCCGTCCGTGCTGGCGGACGGCGGCCTCTACGTCGACCTCGCCCCGCCGGTCACCGGCAGCGCCGAGGAGGTGCGGCGGGCGCTCGCCGAACGGGCCGCGCGGACGCCCGAGGGCGAGTGGGTCGTCGGGCACAACTTCGACGTGTCCCGCACCGAGGACGGGCGGGCCGTCGACCGGGCGCTGCTCGACCGGGTCTCCACCCGGCACCCGGTGCTGATCATCCACTACTCCTACCACGGCGCCGTCGCGAACTCGCGCGCGCTGGCGGCGGCCGGGTACGACGAGACGACTCCCGACCCGGTAGGCGGCGAGCTGGTGCGCGACGGCGGTCGGCTGACCGGCGTCCTGTACGAGCGGGCGTGGATGGAGGGCTATCTCGGGCACGGGTCGCGCCCGCCGCTGGTACCGCAGCCGACGATGGACGCGCGGGTCGAGTCGCTGCGCCGCATGCTCGCGAGGATGAACGCCGCCGGGATCACCTCGGTGACCGACGCGATGGTCCACCCCGCCGACTGGGCGCTCTACCAGGCGGCGCGGGACGCGGGCGCGCTCACCGCCCGCGTCGGGATGCTGCTCTGGTACGAGTTCTTCGAGCCCGCGCGGGCCCTCGGCATGCGCACCGGCTTCGGCGACCCGACGCTGCGGTTCAGCGGCGTGAAGATGATGACGGACGGCGCGGTGTCCGGCGGGACGTGCCTGTGCCGCGCGCCCTACCTCGGCGCGCTCGGCGAGCGGACGGCCGGGATCCAGGTCATGCCGGACGAGGAGATCGCCGAGGTCGTCCACCGGGTGCACGCGGCGGGCAGCCGCCTCGCCGTCCACGCCAACGGCGACCTCGCGATCGCCAAGGTGCTGGACGCGATCGAGGCCGCGTCCGCCGCCACTCCCCCGCGTCCCGGCCAGACGCACCGCATCGAGCACTGCTCGGTCGTCGATCCCGAGCTGGTGGAGCGGATCCGGCGGCTCGGCGTGATCCCGGTGCCGTTCGGCGCGTTCATCTCCTACCACGGACACAACCTCGTCCGGCACTACGGGACGGAGCGCGCCGCGCGCATCTCCCCGCACCGGACGTTCCGCGACGCGGGGATCACGGTGGCCGGGTCGTCCGACTACCCGTGCGGCCCGCTGGAGCCGCTGTTCGCGCTCCGGTCGATGACGACGCGCCGGGCCCAGGACGGGACCGTCCTCGGCCCCGACCAGCGGCTCACCCCGTACGAGGCGCTGGAGGTCTACACCGCCGGGTCGGCGGCGGCGTCCGGCGAGGCAGAGGACAAGGGCCGCGTCACCGTGGGCCGCCTCGCCGACTTCACCGTGCTCGGCGAGGACCCGCTGCGCGTCGAGCCGGAGGCGCTCGCGGACGTCCCCGTCCTTTCCACCTGGGTCGGCGCGGAGCCGGTCTGGCACGCCGATTCCGAAAGCGTCTAGGAGGTCCCGATGCCCACCGTCCTGCCCGAAGACCTGACCATCCGCGAGTTGCGCGAGCTGTACTCGCGCGGCGAGGCCACCCCGATGGACGCGACCGACGACGCGCTCCGCCGCGTCGAGGCCGACCCGGACCTGCGGGCATTCGCGCACGTCCGCGCGGACGAGGCCCGCGAGGAGGCGCGCGCGGCGACGGCGCGGCTGGCGCGCGGCACGCCGCTCGGCCCGCTCGACGGCGTCCCCGTCGCGGTGAAGAGCATGGTCGCGCTGGCGGGCCTGCCGCAGGACGCGGGCTCGCGCGTCCTCGAAGGGCGGCGCGCGGGCCGGGACGCGACGCTGGTCGGCGCGCTGAAGCAGGCCGGGGCCGTGATCGTCGGCACGACCACCATGGACGAGTTCGCGCTCACCACGCTCGGCCCGGCCCGCAACCCGTTCGACCGGACGCGGACGGCGGGCGGCTCCAGCGGCGGGTCGGCGGCCGCCGTCCAGGCCGGGATGTGCTTCGCGGCGGTCGGCACCGACACCGGCGGCAGCGTGCGGATCCCGGCGGCGTGCTGCGCGGTCGTCGGGCTCAAGCCGACCTACGGGCTGGTGCCGACCGACGGGATCGTCCCGCTGGCCTGGTCGCTCGACCACGCGGGCCCGATCGGGCGCACCGCCGCCGACGTCGCGGCGCTGCTGGACGTCCTGCTCAGCGGCACCGGGACCGCGCCCTTCGCGGCCGGGCTCGATGGCGTGCGCCTCGGCGTGCCGTCCGAGGAGTACCTGAGCGTCACCGACCCGCACCTGCTGGCCGACTTCCGCGCCGCCCTCGCCGCCGCGGCCGACGCGGGCGCGGAGATCGTCGGGGTGGAGCTGCCCGACCAAGAGCGGGTGAAGGCCGTGCACTGGCCGGTGCTGTCCGCCGAGATGGCGGCCTACCACCTGCGCCGCTTCGGCACGGCCGAGGACCGCTACGAGCCGCCGATGAAGGACGGCATCGCCGCCGGGGCCATGGTCACCACGGAGGAGTACCTGACCGCCCAGCGGGGCCGTCCGGCGCTGCGGGCCGAGGTCGACCGGGCCCTCGGCCGGGTCGACGCCGTCGCGCTGCCGACCCTCGCCATCGACCCGCCCGAGATGGGGCGGACGGTGGTGGAGCTGGCCGGACGTCCCGAGGAGGCCGTCGCCGCCATGGTCCGGCTGACCTCGCTGGCCAACCACACCGGGCACCCGGCGGTGTCCGTCCCGCCGGGCACCGCGCCGAAGGGCCGCCCGGCCGGGATCCAGCTCATCGGACGCCACTACGACGAGCACCGCCTCCTGTCGATCGCGGGCGGCCTGGAGGCGCTCTCCTAGCGCCGGTCCCCGGACCCGGGCACGTCAGCGCCAGTCGCCGATCAGGACGAACGGGGCCCAGTGGAAGGGGTGGGCCTCCCAGGGATCCCGGGGCGACTCGATCAGCTCGCGTTGCGCGGCCCAGAAGTTCCGCCAGAGCGGTTCGCCGGGGTTCTCGGCGAGGCGGCGGTAGAACGCGGCGAGGAGGCGGCCGGAGCTCGTCCGGTCGACGTTCCACAGGGTGGCGATGACGCTTCGCGCCCCCGCGAACAGCAGGACGTTGGCGAGGCTCGTCACCTGCTCGACGGGGTCGTACCGGTTGGTCGAGCAGGCCCGGAGCACGATGAGGCCGACGTCGATCCCGGCCCCGGCCATGTCGCCGACCGTGAGCGTGTGCCGCAGCCGCTTGTCCATCGGCATCTGGGCGGGGACGCGGCTGGGCCGGTCGGTTCCGTCCGAGAGGAGCAGGCCCGAATCCAGCGGGTGGTAGGAGTCGTAGTGGCCGTGGCAGGTGATGTGCGCCAGTTCCCGCGAGCGCAGGCCGGCCAGGACGGCGTCGCGCGTGGCCGCCCGTCCGTGGACCTCGTCGACCGCGCGGCCGATCGAGGTGAACAGGGCCGCGTCGCCCTCGACGGCGTCCGGGTCGGGGTCCTCGACGGCGGCGACGGCGGCGCAGAACGCGGCGCCGGGACGCGGCCCGCCGTCCCGCCGCCGTCCGGTGTAGAGGAGCGCGCTGGCGGCGGAAACGTGGGTGACGGCGTGGCGGAGGACCAGCGGCTCGCCGCCGACCGGGAGCGCGTGCAACGGGACGGCGTGCAGGGGCCCGTCGGGTGACACCAGCAGATGGTCGCCCGGCGGCACGTTCGCGAGGAAGCCCGTCAGCCGGGCTCCGAGGTCGTCCAGGAAGGCGAGGTCGCGCTTCCACGGGCGGCGGGGCGGCAGCGGGGCCAGCGGCGGGAACTCGTCGGGCGCGCCGTTGAACGCGCGCTCCAGCCGGTGCGCCGCGTCCGAGATCTCGGCGGAGTTCACGGGGACGCGCGTCACCGACAACCGGTCGGTGCGCGGGGTGTAGGTGAAGACGATGGTGTCGTCCGTGCCGACGCGGAACGAGACGAGGGTCGTGTCGGTGTCGCCCGCGAGCTCGCGGCGCAGTTCCCGCAGCGTCGCGGGATGGGCGCGGCGCAACCGGACGTACCGGGCGTCGTACGGCTCCATCCGCGACCAGACCTCGGCCAGGGACTCCTCGATGCCGCGCAGCCGTTCGCGGGCGAGGACGGCCGTCGAGTCGGCGGCGTCCCGGCGCTCCTTGAGCAGCTCGGCCTCGCGGCGGGCGAGGTCGGCCGGGACCGCGGCGGGCGCGGAGAACGACGCGGCGGCGAGGTGCGGCAGGACGTTCCGGCACTTGGCCTCTTCCAGCAGGTCGAACGCCAGCTCGTGCGCGGTGCGGTCGTCCGGGAGCGCGTCCGGCGGGTCGGCGCGGCAGAGCAGGTCGACGAGCAGGTCGGTGGCGGACGCGTCGCGGTCCGCCCAGAGCAGGTCGAACGCCTCCCGCCGGTCGGCGGGGGCGCCGTCGGCGAGCGCGCGGGCCAACGCGTCCCGGATGTGGCCGACCTCGACGGCGTCCGCGGTCCTGGCGGTCGCGCGCCGGTACAGGTCGCGGAGGACGGCCCGCGCGCCCGCGTGGTCGCCGAGCGCCGCGAGCCGCCGGGCCTCGGCCTGCCGCCCCACGTTGACGACCAGCCAGGCGGGATCGGCCTCGGCCTCGGCGATCAGCCGCCGCTTCAGCTCGTCGCGGCCGCGGAGGCGGTGCAGGCGGCTGAGCAGCATGACCAGCCCTTCGCGGCGGCGGCCCACGGCGTCGGCGACGTCGAGCGCGCGCAGGAAGGCGTCCTCGGCCTCCCGCGCGTCGCCGCCGCTCGCCGCCAGGTCGCCGAGCCCGAACCAGGCGAGCGCTGCCCCGAAGCCCGGCCGCGGGGCCGCGTCGTGGATGTCGACGACCCGCCGGAAGCAGCGGGCCGCCTCCGCCCGCCGCCCGGACGAGGCCAGCACCTCGCCGAGGTTGTTCAGCGCCGGGCCCTCGAAGCCCGGCCGCGAGCGCGTCCAGTCGAGGATGCGGCGGTTCTCCCGGACGGCGGCGCGGACCCGCCCGGCCTTGCCGTGCGACCCGGCGACGTACGACCACGCCTCGAAGGCGACCGCGTCGTCGCCCGCCCGCTCGGCCAGTCGCACGGCCTCCTCGTAGGCGTGCCGCCCCCGGTCGTACTCCCGCAGGTCCTCCAGGAGCAGCCCGTACAGGACGCGCCGCCGCGCGGCCAGGCCCCACACGCCCGGCATCCCGGCCAGCAGGCCGAGGTCGGTCAGGACGAGTTCGGTCCCGGCGAGCACCTCGATGGCCTCGCGGATCCGGCCGAGGCCGCGGAGCTTGCGCGCCAGCCGATCCCCGGACATGGCCCTGGCGAGGCCCCCGGCCTCCAGGAACTTGACCGGCACGGCGAGCGCGTCGCGGTACGCGGCGAGGGACGGCTCGATGAGGCCGATTCCCCACAGGTGGTCGCCGAGGCCGTTCAGAGCCGTCCGCAGCGTCTCCTCGCCGTCGCCGCCGGAAAGGGAGCGTTCGAGCCCGCGGCGGTGCCGCGCGGCCTGGTGGCCGAGGCCGCGCCGGTGGCATTCGGCGATCCAGGCGGCCCTGGCGTCCGCGCGGTGCCGCTTGTCGGCGCTGAGCATGAGCAGGGCGATTCCGGCTTCGAGTTCCGCGCCGGTCCCCGGCGTCAGCGGCGGGCGCATCTTCGACAGCAGCGCTCCGGCGTCGACGCCGCGCCCTCGCATGTGGAGGAATTTCGCCAGCAGGCCGGGCTTGGTGCGTTTGGCGCGGGTGTAGACCAGGAAGTCGGCGACCCCGCGCTCGTCCAGCGGCGGCGGTTCGGCCGCGCGCCGCTCGCTCTCGCGGAACGACTCGTGGAAGCCCCGCCCCTGGATCTCGCGGGCGGCGTCCGCGAAATGGCGGGCCAGGTCCGCGTGGGCGGTGAGGCCGTCGTCGGCGTAGGCGGACGCGGCGGCGTCCAGTTCGGCGATGAGCGCGGCCATCTCGCGGGCGCCGTGCAGCAGCCGCTGGACGTGCTCGGCGGACTCGGCCGCGAACAGGAGCCGGACGAGCCGGCGCTCTCGCTCACCCACGCGGTCCGCGCTCCCGGAGGAAGGCGACCAGGTTCATGACGTCCTGCCGTTCGCCGTCGTCGGACGCCAGGTCGAACGCCCTCCGCACATGGTGCTGCGCCCTCTCCACGTCGCCGTTGGCCCAGTGGACCTGGGCGACGTTGAAATGCGTGGTGTGGGAATCGGAATCGGCGACCAGGCGCTCCGCGAGGTCGAGCGCCTCGGGCAGCCCGCCGTCGCGCGTCGTCACCGCCATCATGAGGACCAGCCGGAGGTTCAGGTCGTTCGGCGCGGCGCGGGAGAGGTCGCGCAGGTCGTCGACGGCGGCGGCCGCCTCGGGGCCGTCGCCGATCGCGTCCTGCGTGAGCCGCTGGATCCGCGCCTGGTCGACCGGCCGCGGCCCGGCGGTCGCGGCCGACCTGATCCGCTCCAGCAGCGACGAATGCGGGGCGACCGCCTCCAGTTCCCGGAAGACCTCGGTGAGCCGTTCCGACGGCCCGCCCATCGCCAGCGCGCCCGCCAGGAGTTCGAGCGCGGCCGCGTCGGACGGGTCCTCTTCGTGCGCGCGCTCCAGGACGGCCACCACCTCGCCCGGCGGGGTCTCGTCGCCGTGCTCGGCCGACAGTTCTATGAGCGCCCTTCCCAGACCGAGCGCGTCGCCCGGTTCGGCGATCCCCCGGTCCACGCGCTCACGCAGCATCGCCGTTCTCAGCCGCAGGAAGGCCGCCTGCCGGGTCCGGTCCTCGACCCAGGAGGTGAGGCCGCGTGACACCTGCCGGATCAACCGCTGGTAGACCGTCCCCTCCGCGTGCTCCTCCGCGGTCCGCAACTCCCGCATCGCGAGCCGGAGCTGGCCGCTCTCGAAACAGCACTTCGCCAGGTTGAACCTCGCCATGAAGGAGCGGGGATGCGCGGCCAGCGCCGCGCGGAACGCCGCGATCGCCTCCTCGGTGCGGCCGAGCGCGCCGAGGCACACCCCGTGGCAGTTGGCCGCGCCGGCGTCGCCGTCCGCCGCCTCGCGCGCGAACTCGGCGAGCGTCTCCGCCGCCTTCGCCCGCGGCACGACGGTGATCTGCGACACCGCGCTCTTGCGGGCCTCGTCCTCCTCCACCATCCACAGGAACTGGACCTTCGGGAGCGTGGAACTCATTCGGCCCGGTCGTTCTCCGGCGGCGGGAGCTCGTTCCGCCCGCCGACCGGTCCACTGAGCAGCCGGGAGACGGTGGCCGCCAGCTCGCGGATCAGCGCGGGCGGCGCGGCGGCCTTCGACAGCCGGAACTCGAACTCCGTCTTCCCGTCCCGCCGCTTGATGCGGACCTCCACCTTCGTCTGGAGCCAGCCGACCAGCGCGGCGAGCGCGACCGTCCCGGCGAGCGCCGTCTCGACGCCGAGCCGGTCGTCGGCGGGCGGGTCGGCGAGGACGGCGGCGGTCGCGGCGCCGGTGTCCGGGTCGGCCGCGAGGTGGTCGAGCAGGCGGCGCGGCAGCGCGAGGTCGTCGCGCGGGACGACCCGGGGGACCCCGCCGCCCTCGCCGAGCAGCGCGCCGACCAGCGCCTCCGCCTCGCCCGCGTCGAGGGGCGCGTCCCCGGCCGCCGTCCGGGCGAGGTCCTCGGTGATCTCCTGGAGGGCGAGCAGGACGGTCTCGTCCGCCAGCGTCCCGGCGGCGCGCGATTCGGTGGTCATGAACGTCTCCAACCCGGTAGGCGGTGCGGCGGACGATCGGCGGGCTACGGTGGGCCCGTGACCACCTCGGGATACTCCGGCACACCGCTCGCCAAGAAGATCGGCATCAAGGCCGGTCACCGGGTGCGGCTCACCCATCGTCCGGAATCGTGGACGGTTCCGGACCTCCCCGACGGTTGCGCGGTCGCCGCCGGCGGGCCCGCGGACGCCGACGTCACCGTGGCATTCTTCCGGGAGCTCGGCGACCTCGCGGCCGAGGGGCCGGATCTGGTCACCGACCTGGCCGACCACGCCATGCTCTGGATCGCCTGGCCGCGCAGGGCCGCCGGGCACGTCAGCGACATCACCGAGAACGACCTGCGCGACGTCTTCCTGCCGCTCGGCGTCGTGGACGTGAAGGTCGCCGCGCTCGGGGACGACTGGTCCGGGCTGAAGTTCGTCCGCCGCAAGGAGAATCGGACAACGTAAGGCGGCGGCCCGGCCACCTCGCACGGCACGACACGGGGCGTTCTAGTGCCTGCGAGACGGCCGGGCCGCCACGATCAGAAGGTAAGGACGACACGGGTCAGGACGACACGGCGCACTGCCCGCGGTCGGCGCGGCGCGGGCCGTCGGCCGTCGGGCGGATGTCGAAGTCGAAGATCTCGGTCGGCAGGTAGAGCGAGCAGCAGGCGTTCGGGATGTCGACGACGCCGCTGACCCGTCCCTCGATCGGCGCGGCGCCGAGCAGCAGGTAGGCCTGCTCGCCGCTGTAGCCGAACGTCTTCAGGTACTCGATGGCGTTCAGGCAGGCGTTGCGGTAGGCGACGGTCGCGTCGTTGTACAGGTTGGTGTCGGTGTCGTGGTCCACCGAGATGCCGATGAACGACACGAACTCCGAGTAGCGCGGCTCCACGTTGCCGGGCATGAAGATCGGGTTGTTGGTGACGCCGTACTTCTCCATGCCGCCCTTGATGAGGTCGACGTGGAAGTCGATGAAGCCGCCCATCTCGATGGCGCCGCAGAAGGTGATCTCGCCGTCGCCCTGGCTGAAGTGCAGGTCGCCGCCGGACAGCAGGCCGCCCGCGACGTGCACCGGGTAGAACACGCGGGCGCCGCGCGTGAAGTTCTTGATGTCGTGGTTGCCGCCGTTCTCGCGCGGCGGGACGGTCCGCGCCCCCTCCGCGCCGACCTTGGCGAGCGCGTCCCCCGTGAGGTTCCCGGCGAGGACGCCCTCCGGCAGCGGCGGCAGCGCGAGCGGCGGCACCCGGGTCGGGTCGGTGTCGATCAGCGCCTGCTCGCGGGCGTTCCACCGGGCGAGCAGCTCGGGGGACGGCGCCGTCCCGAACAGCCCCGGGTGCGTGATGCCGGTGAACCGCACGCCGGGAATGTGGCGGGACGTCGCCTGCTGGCCGTGGAAGTCCCAGATGGCCTTGTAGGCGTCCGGGTAGTGGTCGGTGAGGAAGCCGCCGCCGTTCTGCTTGGCGAAGATCCCGGTGTAGCCCCACCCCTGGCCGGGCCGCGGCCCGGTCTCCTGCGGGACGGGCCCGATGTCGAGGATGTCGACCACGAGCAGGTCGCCGGGCTCGGCGCCCTCGACCGCGATCGGGCCGCTCAGCATGTGGCACGGCGACAGGTCGACGTCGCGCACGTCGTTTGCGGAGTCGTTGTTGCCGATCTGGCCGTCCGTCCATTCGCGGCACTCCACGCGGAACTCCGCGCCCGGACGGACGGTCGCCGCCGCCGGGATGTCGGGATGCCAGCGGTTGTGGCCGGGCGTGGCCTGCTCGCGCATGGAGCGGGCCTGGTCGACGCTGAAGACGACTTCGGGCATTGCCTTGCCTCCTGAATTGTTTGCCGTGTGAACTTCTGGACCGCCGGTGCGGTCAGGCTCCGGGGGCGGGCGCGGCGGCGCCGCGCCGCGGCCGGGCGACGACCCACAGCCCGGCGACGACGAACACGGCGGCGACGGCGAAGACCGCCGCGAACGCGCCGGACGTCGAGTAGTGGTCGGTCAGCAGCAGGAACGCGGGCAGCACCGCCGTGCCCCACGCCGCGGCGAGGGTCACCCAGCCGGTGAAGGCGGTGAGCTCGTCCCGCTTGAGCCCGAGGACGAGGAAGAACAGGAACCACAGGAAGGACCAGCAGAGCCAGATGACCCCGAACGGGTGGTCCTTGGCGTCGAAGAAGTTGATCCCCGCGAACACGATCGCGACCACGGACACGAACAGCGAGAACCAGCCGACGCCGGTGGTGTCGAGCCCGGCGAGCAGGCCGACGCCGACGTAGAGGTAGGTGAAGCCGAACAGGTAGATGCCCGCCGCCGCGGCGATGGCCGGTACGTTGTCCCCCGCGTTGACCAGCAGGATCGTCGGCAGGACCACCTGCATCGTGCCGACGAACAGGTTCAGCACGGCCGCGGCCCGCGCCTCGACGCGGCCGAGCATCATCATCGCGTTGAGGAAGAGCACCGCGCCGACGTAGAGCAGGCCCACGCTCGCCATGGCGTCCTCCTCAGGGCCGCGGGAGCAGGGCGTGGCGCGGGTCGGACGGCGGGGCGGGTCGCCGCCGCGCCGGAGGCGGCGCCGACACGACCCGGGGCTCGTGCCTGCTCGCCTCCTGGGCGTCCAGCGCCCGGGTCAGCGGGGCGCCGGGACGGGTGAGCGAGGGCGCCGTCCACACCCGGCGCGCGGTCCCGTCGCAGTGCGCGCAGCGCCGCTCGGGACGCGCCCCGCCCATCGGCAGCGCGAGGTCGAAGGGCCCGCAGCGCGGGCATCGGTACTGGTAGGTCACCATGACGAGCCTCCCATTTACTTTCCCCAGAAAGTATTTCCTCCGGAAGGATCCGTCAATGAGGCCACCCGAAATGACACCTACCCCCGCACCCAGAAAACCCACCGGTCACGCCCCAAAGCCCCGCCGCCGGTGCACAGGGCGCCACGCCGGAGGCGCCCACCACCGGAACACGAGTCGTGCGACCGGAGACGCCAAGCGGCGGGGCACGGGGCGGGCGGCCGTAGGCCGCCAAGGCCGGAGGCCGCAC
>NZ_BCQP01000086.1 GCF_001552135.1 Actinomadura chibensis NBRC 106107
CCTCGGCCTGGCCATCGTCCAAGCGGTCGCCACCGCCCACCACGGCCACGCCGAACTCATCACCGACGAACACACGACCTTCCGAGTCACCCTCGCTCATGCGACGAACAGGAGGGCGGAGCCATAAGCAAGAGCGGGCGTAAGGAACGCGGCGATCGCGAACAGGCCCGCGGCCGCCACATGAACGGCCACCGCCAAGAAGGCGAGCGCCCAGGTCAGCGGGGCGGGCCGGGTGGTGGTGGAGGGCCCGGCGGGGGTGGGGCGGCGCCGAGGTGGGTGGCGGCGGCGCGCATCGTGCCGCGCACGGTGCCCAGCAGCCCGCCGGTCAGGTGGAGCGCCATGACGCCGGGCAGGGTGATCACCTTGGGAACGACCGCGCCGCCCCCGGCGGCGGCCCGCGGGGCGGCGACGTCGCCGAGGCGGCGCCGCCGGTGGACCTCCAGGGCGTGGCGGAAGTGCTCGGCGCGGAAGTCGGGCCAGAGGACGTCCAGGAACACCAGTTCGGCGTGGGCGCAGTGCCAGAGCAGGAAGTCCGACAGCCGCTGCTCGCCGCCCGAGCGGATCAGCAGGTCCACGTCGGGCAGGTCGGGGTCCTGGAGGTGCGCGGCGAACACCTCGGGGGTGATGTCGTCGGGCGGGATCCCGGCGGCGGCCAGCGCGCGGGCGGCGTGCACCAGATCGCGGCGGCCGCCGTAGCCGACGGCCATGGTCAGGTTCAGTTCGGCGTTGCCGCGGGTGATCTCCTCGGCGTGCCGGATCTTCGCCACCAGGTCGTCGGAGACGTGGCCTTCCATCGCGCCCAGCATCCGCACCCGCACTCCCTTGGCGTGAAAGCGGGAAAGGCTGTTGTCGATGATCCTGTTGGCCAGGGCGCCCATCAGGAATCCGACCTCGCCCGCCGGACGCGACCAGTTCTCGGTGGAGAAGGCGAACAACGTCAGCCAGGGCACGCCTTCGGCGAGCGCGGCGTCCACGACCGCTTCCAGCGCGGGCATGGATGCCAGGTGACCGTGTATGCGTTCCAGTCCGCGGTTCGCGGCCCAGCGGCCGTTGCCGTCCATGATGCAGGCCACGTGCCGGACGGTGTTCGCGGACGTCATCTACTCTCCTCGCCGATCCGCCGCGCGGCGGCGGTGAGAGCGTGGCGCGCGGATCACGGCCCCGGCCGACCGGACGGGCCGCCCGGCCCCGCGGACGTCACCGTCTCGGACGCCGCCGCCCACGTGCGCCCGCAGCCCGGGTCGGTGACCGGGCCCGCCAGGTCGCCGGGCATCGGGACGCGTTCCGCGGCCTCGTCTTGCGGATGCCCGAGCAGGGCCCGAGCCAGGCGGGCCTTGGCGAACCGGGCCGTGTCGTGCAGGTTGTCCACCAGGTTGCCGCCGAGATGCACCGTGACCGCGACGGGCAGCGTGACCAGCCCGCCGACACCGGTCAGGGACGGGACGATCCGGCGCCCGTCCATTCCCTCCCGCCCCCCGGCCACGGCCGCGCGCATCGGACCGGCGTCGTGCAGGTCCGCCTCGAACGGCGCCAGGTCGGGTGCGTCGAGGCGGGACGCGCCCGCGCCGTGGAGGTCGCCGGACGGGTGCCACTCCTCCTGGTGTCGCCGCCGCAGGTGGTAGAGCTCCAGGGCCCGCCGGAAATGCTCGGTGGTGAAGTCGGGCCACAGGACGTCCAGGAAGATCAGCTCGGCGTCGGCGCAGTGCCAGGGCAGCACGTGCGACAGGCGGTGCTGGCCGCCGGTCCGGATGACCAGATCGACCAAGGGCAGGCCATCGTCACCGTGCAGTCGCCGGTGCAGGGCGTCGGAGGTGGAACCGCGCCCGGCGGCGAGCAGAGCGCGGACGTCGTCCAGCAGCTCGGCGCGGCCGTCATGGCCGACGGCCACGGTCAGGTGCAGCGCGGTGCCGCCGTCCGGGAGCTCACCGGCCCGGACGAGTCGCGCGGCCGTCTCCTCGGGGAGGCCGGACGTGTCGCCCAGCGTCCTGATCCGGACGCCCTGGCGGTGCAGGCGTTGCGCGCCGAGGACGTCCAGCAGGGGGTCCACCAGCATCCATGCCGCGTCCTCCTCCGCTTCGGGCGGCGGCACGAGCGTCAGGAAGGACACGCCCTGCTGGAGTGCGGCGTCGACCACCGCCTCCAACGCCGCGTCCACCGGCACGGTGTCAGGGGAGAGGGCCAGGCCGCGGTAGCGGGCCCAGTGGGCGGCGCCGTCCATGATGACGACGACGTGTCCGGGGAGGGTGGGCGACGCCATGCGACCTCCAGGTTGGCTACGCACCGTAAATAGCCGCTCGCTACGAGGCTAGGAAAGGGCCGATATTCCTGCCATCTAGCCCACCCGTGGGAATCACGCCCCCTTACCGACAGTCACACCACTGCAATCGGTAACGGACGAGTGACATAGTGCATGGCGCGGTGCGCCCGATGCCGTCCCGTACCCATGGTGGTTGCCCAGGCGAGCCAGGCCGGTATTGGGCGGGATGGGGCGGGTCTGGCGCAGCCGCGACGAGGTGCTCGACCGCGAGGTCGCCGTCAAGGAGATCCTCCTTCCGGCGGGCGTCGCCGACGAGCAGCGCGAACTGCTGATCGGACGGATGATGCGCGAGGCCCGCGCCGCGGCCCGCCTCAACCATCCGGGGATCGTCACCGTCCACGACGTGGTGGAGCATCAGGGCGCACCGGCGATCGTGATGGGCGGCGGCGCACGCGGCCGGTGTCCTGCACCGCGACCTCAAACCGGACAACGTGCTGCTGGCCGGGGACCGTCCGGTCATCACCGACTTCGGCGTCGCGGGCATGGCCGACGCCACCGTGCTGACGCTCTCCGGCATGGCCATGGGCACGCCGCGCTACATGGCGCCCGAGCAGATCGAGGGCCGTCCCGTGGCGGCCAGCGACGTGTGGTCGCTGGGCGCGACGCTCTACGCGGCCGTCGAAGGGGTCCCGCCGTTCGACGGGCCGACGCTGACGGCGGTGTACGCCGCGATCCTCACGGGGGAGCCCCGCCCGGCGGAGCACGCCGGGCCGCTTGCCGCCGTCCTCGACGCGCTCCTGGTCAAGGACCCCGCCCGGCGCCCGGACGCCGGGGCCGCGGGCCGGGCGCTGGCCCGGGTCCTGACCGATCTCCAGACCCCGGCTCCGCCCGCCGAACCTCCGAGCGAGGCCCCGCCCGAGGACACCGTCGCGGTGCCTCCCGCCGTGGAGACGACGCTGCCCGGCCCGGCGTCGGTCGACCCGACCCGCCCGGCGGAGCGGGCCGGGACCCCCGCCCGGTGGTCCCGGCGGACCGTCCTGTTCGGCGGTCTCGGCGCCCTCGCGGCCGTCGCCGCCGGTACTGGCGTGACGGCGGCCCTGTGGCCCGAACCGTCGGCGAAACCGGCCGGGGCCGCCAGCCGCAACGGCGCGGTGCCGCAATCGTCCTCCCCGAGTCCGCATGTTGTCCGGACGGCGACCGACGCGCGGACGTTCACCGGTCACACCGAATGGGCGACCTCGGTGGCGTTCAGCCCCGACGGCAGGACCCTGGCCACCGGCAGCGGCGACAAGACGGCGCGGCTGTGGGACGTGAGCACCGGCCGCGCCGTCGCCACCCTCACCGGTAGCGCCTCCTTCGTCCAGTCCGTGGCGTTCAGCCCGGACGGCAGGACGCTCGCCACCGGCTCGGACGCGGCGATGCTGTGGGACGTCGCGACCGCCCGCCGCACGGCCACGCTCACCGGTCAGAAGTACTCGGTCAACGGGGTGGCCTTCAGCCCGGACGGCGGGACCCTGGCCACGGCCGCCGGTGAGGCGACGGTGCGGCTGTGGGAGGTGGCCGACGTCCGCACCACCGCCACGCTCATCGGCCACACCAGCTTCCTGGAGTCCGTGGCGTTCGCGCCGGACGGCAGGACCCTCGCCACCTCCAGCGCCGACGGCACCGCACGTCTGTGGGACGTGGCCCGCGGCACCACCACGGCCACCCTCCGAGGCCACAAGGGCATCGTGTACGCCGTGGCGTTCAGCCCTGACAGTAAGACCCTCGCCACGGCCGGAGACGACAAGACGGTGCGGCTTTGGGACGTCGCCACCGGCCGCCCCACCGCCACCCTCCGGGGCCACACGGAAGGCATCAGGGGAGTGGCGTTCAGCCCGGACGGCATGACCATCGCCACCGGGAGCGGAGACAAGACGGTCCGATTGTGGGATGCGGCCACCGGACGCAGCGTCCTCACCCTCAAGGGACGGTTCAAGGAGTACGCCCACGGCGTGGCGTTCAGCCCGGACGGCAAGGTCCTGGCCGCCACCGGGGACGACATGGCGTGCACCTGGACCCTGGGCTGAGCGGCCCTCGACGGGTGGGCGCCCCCCGCCGTGGCGGAGGGCGCCCACCGTGTTTCAGCCGACCCTTCGCAGGCCCGCCCGCAGCCGCTCGTCCCGGAGGGGACGCACGGCGATGCGGAGCAGGGCGAGCGCGTTGTCGTCGCCCGCGATGCGGTTGACGCTCAGCCCGCCGCACGACAGGCAGTGATGGATGAGCATCCATTCACCGTCCGGCCGCACGGTGAGGCTGAGCGGGACCATCCGCCCGCCGCAGCCCGCCCGCCGGTCGCCCGGCGTCAGGCCGTCGAGGTGCAGGCTGGTCAGGCAGTGCGGGCAGTGGTTGCGGTGCTCGGTCCCCGGCGCGCCCGCCGGGACGTCGAGGCGGCAGCCGACGCACCGGAACGCGTCGCGCCGCCCGGTCGGCCCGGCCTTGCGCCGCTGGACTCTTTCCCTTCGGTGTTTTCGCCGTGGCACGCGCGCCTCAGAGATCGCCGAAGGGTTCGAGCGGGAACGGCGGTTGCGCCAGCGGCCGCACGGCCATCCGCATCAGGATGAACTGGTTGTCGTCACCGCTGATCGGGTTGGACGTGAGCTCGCCGCACCGCGTGCAGCGGTGGACGACCATCCAGTCGCCGTTCCGCAGCACCGCGATCGAGATCGGCGCCATCTGCGACCCGCACCGCGGCCGTCCGCCCTCGCGGTCGAGGACGTGCCGGGAGTGCAGGCAGCTCGGGCAGTGGTTGCGCCGGGCGCCGTCCGGGGCGAGCGCCGCCACGTTCAGGCCGCAGCGAACGCAGTCGAATGTTTCGGTGCTGAGTACGGAGCGTGAGACGTCCTTGGACACAGCAGGGTCCTCCTTGCCGATCGGTCATGGAACAGCAGCAAGGAAGCGCCGAACGCGCCTTGCTGGATCGCCGCGCACAGCGACCCTGGCCGTCCGGCCGGGGAGAGGACTCTCAGAGGCAGGAACGGCCCAGGGCATGGGTAAGCGCGCTCGGCGCTGACCGGGGCATAAAACCTGACTCTCTAGGCACGGAAGCCGACCATGACCAATAGGACTCCCCGACCCTAACAACCTCCGGACCAGCCGATCCAACGATTTTTCGCCGTCTCGTCCGCCGCGGGCGGGTCGGGCCGCCGGGAGGACGGTTCCGGATCCCCCGGCGGTGTGCTACCGACAGGTGTCACCACTTTGTGGAGAGGGGCGCCGGATGTCGTACGAAGAGGCCCGCACCGAATGGACGGAAGACCCCGAGGCCTTCTGGGAGCGTCAGGCGGGAAAGCTCGTCTGGGAGAAGCCGTGGGGGAAGCCGCTGGACGCGTCCGAGGCTCCGCTCTACCGCTGGTTTCCGGACGGGACGCTCAACGCCGCGGAGAACTGCCTGGACGTCCACCTCGCCGAAGGCCGCGGCGACACCCCCGCGCTGATCTTCGACAGCCCGCGGACCGGCGCCAAGGACGTCTACACCTACCGCCGCCTGCACCGGGAGGTCGTGGCGTTCGCCGCGGCCCTCGACGGCCTCCGCCCGACCCCCGGCGACACGGTACTGATCTTCATGCCCGCGATCGCGGAGACCGTCGTCGCGATGCTCGCCTGCGCGCGGCTCGGGCTCACCCATTCGGTGGTGGTCACGTCGGTGCCGGTGAGCGTGCTGCGGGACCGCGTCGACGATGCCCGGCCCTCGATCGTCCTCACCGCGTCCGGCGGGTTCGACGGGCCGGACGCCGCCGACTACCAGCCGCTCGTCGAAGGCGCTCTCGCCGGGGCCGCCCACCGGCCGCGCCACATCGTGGTCCTGCGGCGCCCGGAGGCGGGCCGGTGGACGCTCGCCGCCGGACGCGACCTCGACTGGAGCGCCCTCGTCGCCGAGTCGGCGGCGGCGCCGTCGCGGCTCGTCCACGTGCCGTCCGTCCACCCGCTCTACCTGCTCTACACCTCGGGTTCGACCGCGCGGCCGAAGGCCGTCACCCGCGACACCGGCGGCTACCTCACCGCGCTGCGCTGGGCCGTCGAGAACGTCTTCGGCGTCGGCGCGGGCGACGTCTTCTGGACCGACTCGCACCCCGGCTGGGTGATGGGCCACTCGTTCACCGTCTACGGCGCGCTCGTCAGCGGCGCCACCACCGTCGTCCACGAGGGACCGCCGGTCGACGCCTCCGGTTCCTCGGCGTTCCCGCGGATCATCTCCGAGTACGGGGTGGGCGTCCTCTTCACCACGCCCATGACGCTGCGCCGCATCCGCCGGGCGTCCCCCCGGCCTCGGCCGTTCGGGGCGGACGGCTCGCCGCTGCGCGCGGTGTTCCTCGCCAGCGAACGGGTCGAGCCGGACCTCATGGCCTGGACGGGCGAGTACTTCGGCTGCCCCGTCATCGACAACTGGTGGCAGACCGAGACCGGATGGCCCATCGCGTCCAACTGCCTGGGCTCCGGCCTCCTGCCGGTCAAGCCCGGCTCGGTGGCCCGGCCGCTGCCCGGCTACCGGATCGAGGTCCTGGACGACGACGGCCGACCATTACCGGCGGGGGAGCGGGGCCACCTCGCCGTGAAACTGCCACTGCCGCCCGGCTGCCTGACCACATTGTGGAATGACGACCGGCGATTCATCGACACCTACCTCACGAACTTCCCCGGCTATTACGACACCTCCGACGCCGGACGCGTCGACGAAGACGGCTACCTGTGGATCGCCGGGCGCACCGACGACATCATCAACGTCGGCGGCGACAGCCTCTCCGGAATCGACGTCGAACACGTCCTGGGCCACCATCCGGCCGTCGAACGCAGCGCCGTCGTCGCCGCCCCCGACGCGTTCTACACGGAGGTGCCCGTCGCGTTCGTCGTCGTGCGCGACGAGAACTCCGACCCGGCGGACCTGGCCCGCGAACTGCGCGGCCTGGTGGACGAGCGCATCGGCGAATGGGCCCGCCTGAACCGGCTGGTCTTCGTCCGCGCGCTCACCTACACGGCGTCCAAGAAAATCAAACGCTCCGACCTGCGCGCCTGGCTGTCCAATGGCACCGGCCTCGATGTCGTCGCCGACGTTCGCCTGCACCCGCCCGGCTAGGTTGGGCCCATGACGACTCTCGCCCAACTCCGCAAGGCCGCCCTTTCCTATCCCGAGACCGCTGAGCAAGTCGTCGAGTCCGGAATCGTCGCGTTCACGGTGGGCGGGAAGCGGTTCGCGTCGGTGGACGAGAACGGCGCGGTGGAGCTCCGGCTCCCCGCGCCGGACGCGGGCGAGGCCCTCGCCGCACATCCGACGGCGCGGCCGCTGACCCAGGGCGCGGCGCCGACCGGCGTGCGCATCCCGATCGGGGACGTCAACGGCCAGCAGCTCAACCACTGGGTGCGCCGCGCCTGGCTCGCGCACGCGCCGGAGCCGCTGGCGGCCCGGGTCGCCGCCGCGGGCAGGGCGAAGCCGGGCGAGGTCGGCGACCTGCCCAAGGCCATCGGAGGACCCGCCACCCGGGCCCTGAGCGGCGCGGGCATCACCACCCTCGCCCAGGTCGCCGCCCTGCCCGACGCCGAACTGCTGGCACTGCACGGAGTGGGGCCGAGGGCCGTCCGCATCCTCCGCGAAGCGCTCGGCCGAGCCCGGTGAAGGTTCAGCGTTTGAAGAGGTAGGCGAGCATGGCGGCGGTCGTGAAGGCCACCAGGATGGAGAACATGACGTAGGCCATCAGCACGACCGCCGCCAGGACGAGGACCGCGAACGCGACGATCGAGATGACGGCGACGGCGGCGCTGCCCACGATGACGGCCGACACGTTGGCGGCCGTGCCGTGCGCCAGCGCCAGCGCGGTCGTGCCCGCCAGGCCGCGCGGGGCGGGCAGCAGCACGGACACGAGGGCCAGCGCGCCGAACGAGACGAGCCCCGCCGGCGTGGCGAAGAACTCCAGGACCGCCCAGAGCACGGAGAGCGGCCACTCCAGCGTCCAGGTGTGCACCGCGTCGTTGAGCCACCGCGTCCTCACCTCGAACGGCCCGGCCGCCACGGCGGGCGCGCGCCTGTAGACCTCCCCCCAGACCACGAGGACGGCGAGCACGACGCCGAACAGCCCGGCCCGGCCCGGACGGCCGTGCGGCATGACGTCCGCCCGCATCAGCCCGGCCATGAGGAACGGGTAACCGACCATCACGGCGACGCCGAACAGCAGGACGAGCAGGTACAGCGGGTACAGGAACGTGACGAGGATGGCGTTGTGCTCCATCCCGACGCGGGGGATCGCGTAGCCGAAGGCCAGGTTGTGGAACAGCGGCACCCAGGCGACCAGGCCGCCGACGGCCGCCGGAGCCCTCACCTTCTTGGGCAGCGCCATCGCGCCCCACACCACCAGCGCGGCGCCGCCGAGGAGGCACAGGACGAGGACGCCGATCAGCCAGGTGGGGGAGGCGTTGGCGTCGTCGTCGCTCGCGCACTCGTCGCCGTCCGAGTCGAAGCAGGCGAAGAGCGTCTCGCGGTTTCCGGCGGCGTCCCCGCGGACCCACCGCCGGTCGACCGACTCGTACCGGACGCCGAGCTCGAACTCCTTGGAGAGCCTGCGGCGCGTCCCGCCGCCGGACAGCACCGCCCGGTACGTCTCGTCGCCGTCGACGCGGCCGAGGCGGAAGGCGAACGAACCGCCCTTCCGCGTCGTGGTCGACGCGGCGGGCGCCCATTCGCCGCCGAACATGCCGTCCTCGCGTTGCAGCAGGACGCTGAGGCCCGGGGCGGCCCCCTCGAACCTGCCGCTGATCGTCACGGGTTCGCGGTTGGTCGGGTGCGCGGGGGTGGCGCGCAGCGGCGGGGCGTCGGCGCGCGCGGCCGGGGCGAGGACGCACAGGAACGCGATCACGAGCACTCCCACGGCGAGAGGGCCGCGCCACCCGGGGGCGCCGCGCCGCGGACGGGGAAGGGCTGAGGACGGCATGCGGCTCCTTGCGCTGACGGTCCGCGGACGAGGCGTCGGCGGGGTGGGGATGGCGATGGCGAAATGGGTGGGAGCCGGTGCGTGAAGCGCGGGAGGGCTACGGAGGCGCGTCGCGCGGGTGCCGGTCGGCGAGCCCGGACGGTTCCAGCCCGAGCGCGCGCTCCAGGTCCGCGGGCGAATGCTCGCGCAGGTAGGCGGCGAACTTGTGCTTGACCTGGTCCATGTATCCGGCCGCGGTCTTCTCGGTGATGAACAGGCGGCGCGCGATGCCGCGGAACGACTCGCCGCGCGCCCGTCCGGCCAGCACGTCCCGTTCCCGGGGCGACAGGCCGGGCAGGCGTCCGCGCCGTCCGGCCAGCTCCGCGAGCCCGGTCAGGGCCTGGGTGATGACGATCCGCCCGGCCGCGACGTCGGCGGCGGCAGCGCCGAGCACCGGCAGCGGCTCGGCCTTGTGGACGATTCCGCGCGCCCCCGCGTTCAGGCACGCGACCAGGACGGCGCGGCGCCGCTCGTTGGTGTAGACGAGGACCCGCCACCCGTCCGCGGCGAGCGCCGCCACCGCGTCCGTCCCCTGGAGGACGGGATCGGTCGCGGTGCCGGTCAGCGTGAGGTCGAGCAGGACCACCTCCACGCGCGGACGGACGGCCAGGAACTCCGCCACGTCCCGGCACGCGGCCACGACGTCCAGGCCCGGCACGAGGACCCGGAGGCCGTCCCGGATGAGGGTGTCGTCGTCGATCGCCGCGACCCGCACGCGCGGCCCGCCCGTCACGGCGCGCCCTCCGGCTCGGCGTCCTGCGCGGAGGCGGGCAGGGGGCCGCGCAGCGTGACCCGCGTCCCGTCGCCGGGGACCGAGTCCACGCGCGCGGCGATCCCGTGCGCCGCCAGCGCCCGCTCGACCTGGACGCGCAGCCCGAACCCGCGCGGCGTCGCGGCCGGGTCGAACCCGCGGCCGTCGTCGGCGACGGTCACCTCCCACTCGCCTCCGGCGGGATCGGCGTCGGCGTGCACGACGACGTGCGAGGCGCCCGCGTGCATCCGCACGTTCGCCAGCAGGGTGCCCACGGCCGCGCGGACCGCCCCGGCGGCGGGCTCCGGCAGCGGGACGCCGTCGGCCAGGTCCAGGCTGGTCTCGACGGGCAGGTCCCGGTAGTCGCCGACCGCCGCCCGCAGCACCGAGACGAGCGACGGGGCGGGCTCGCCCGCGCCCGCCGCCGGGTCGCCCGCCGGGTCGCCCAGGAAGGCGCGGACCCGGTTGGCCAGCGCCGCCGCCCGCTCGCGCAGCGGCCCGTCCAGTTCCTCGGGGACGCCTCCGCCCGCGAACAGGCGCAGCACGCTGACGTTGTCGTGCAGGAGCCGCTGCTGCCGTTCCCGCTCCCGCAGCCGCGCCGCCTCGGCCGCCGCCCGCGCCGCCTCCGCCCGCGCGCGCTCCGCGTCACCCGCCAGCCGCCGCAGGTAGCCGACCAGGAGCCGGGCCAGCACCGCGAACCCGGCGTAGGCGAACGCGTTGCCCAGCGCGGTCGCCGCCGAGCCTTCCGCCGCCCCCGGCAGGGTCGCGGCGAGGTAGCACCCGGCGAGCACGGCGACGGCGGCCGCGACGTGCCGCCGCCGCGTGAACACGACCGCCGCTCCCACGGCGGTGCTCAACGTGCAGGCGAAGCCCCACGCCGTCCAGCTCCCCGTGCGGTCGGGCGCGGCGGTGAACAGCGGCTGGGCCAGCAGCACCGCCCCGGCGGTCACCGTGTCGGCCCAGCCCCAGCGGCGGTCGCGGTAGGCGCGGGCGCGCACCACGACCGCGCCGATCGCCGCCGACTCGGCCAGGTAGCCGCCGAGGACCGCGAGCAGCAGGACCGGCGCGGTCGCCTCCCGCAGGGCGACCGGGGACGCGACGGCGAACTGCGCGAGGTTCACCACGCGCACGCCCGCGAACACCGCCACCGCGCACAGCTCGACCCCCGCCGGGGTCGTCGGCAGCGCGGGCGCCGCCAGCCCGCCGATCAGCTTCATGCCGGAATGATCCACGATCCGGTTTCGCCCGCACCACCCGGCATTTCCCGGGGGCGCCGCCTTGCCCGGGTGTGCGATCGTCTAGGGGCCGGCCGCCGTGCGTGCGGTGCTCCCAGGCCCGCGACGTGAGAGGACGGCGACGTGTCCGACTTCGATGATCTGGTGTCGGCCGAGCGGCGCAGGATCGACGCGCGGGCGGCGGCGCACGCGGCGCGTGAGACCGCCCGGCGGCACGGCGAACTCCCCGAGTGGCAGCGGGTCGTCGCCCGCGTCCAGGACCTGCTGTCGGCGGCGGCGCGCCACCTTCGGGACGCCGGCGTCCCGCCCGTCCCCGTGCTGGAGGCGCGCAAGCCCAACCAGCGGTTGGAGCTCTGGGGACTCGTCCTCGCCGGGCGCGTCGTGGTCGTCGGCCGCCGCTGGCCGCTCGGGCCCTTCGCGCTGGACGCCGAGGCCCGCGCGTACCCGGCGGCCCGCTTGCAGCCGCTGCTGCCCGACTACCCCCTCTCGCAGAACCCGCAGAAGAACAAGAAGCTGCGCAAGGCGCGGCTCCGGACGGGCCTCGCGGCCGACCAGCAGGTGATGTGGGCGGACGGGAATCCGTTCGTCCTCGACCCGGCCACGGGCGTCGAGACCGGGCGCATCGCCTGTTTCGGCAAGGGCGAGAACGCCACGCCGCTTCTGCTTTCGGACGACCCCGCCGCCGGGCAGCCCTTGGAGCCCTTCCTCGCCAAGGCCGTCGCCCAATACGTCGCCCAGAACGGTCGGCGCTGACGCTTTCCGGGTGGACGGGACGGAATGAGGGTGCCCTGGAGATCGAGCGTTCGAGCTCGTTCCAGGTCGGGGTCCGGCACCCCCATTAAGCGTCCCCGCGAATCACCTCGGCGCGACCGCTATTCCGTCCGGGCGGGCGCGATCACGAGTGGGTGAGGCAGAACCCGCCGCGCCACCCGAGCCTCGGCCTGATGTCCGAGAACTTGGTGTACGGCCGGATGTAGACGTTCGGGCCCGTGCGGCTCCTGCAGCCCTCGACGCTCTTCCAGAGGATCTGGCCCTGCTCGGTGGCGTTGTAGCCGGACACGGCCCCGATCGTCCCCACGTCCCAGTACGTGCGGGTGACCGGCGGCCTCCGCGTGACCAGCGGCGGATCGTAGTTGGGCTTCCCCCACAGGCAGACCATGCCGGTCGTGCAGGCCCCCGTGCCCGCGACCGCCGTGCCCGCGTCCTGCCGGGCCGACGTCGCCGTGCTCGGCGCGCTAATCGTGCTCGGCGTGCTCGCGGCGCTCGCCGCGGTCGCCCCGCCCGCCGCCATCGCGGCGCCGAACGCGAAGACCGCGGCGCTCGTCCCGACCCGTCGTGAAAGTAGGCTTTTCATGCCTTTCTCCCCCTTCCCCTTTGTGGTCCGCCGCCGTTGTGCGGCGGGCTTCGAGCATCGCCGGACACGGCTCGGCCGCACCACACGCTTGCGCGCGGACGCAAAAGGGTTGACGGGATCCGGGAACCGACTCGCTACAGGTGGTCGATGGGCGGGGGCGGGGTCCAGCGGTCGGCGGGGGTGGGGATTCCGTGGGCGGGCTTCAGTTCTTCGGGAATGGCGTAGTGCATGACGCGGCCGCGGGTCAGTGAGGACAATTCCAAATGGGTGACCAGGCGGCCGAGCCGGTCGGACATCTGGGCCGCCCAGGGCCCGCGGTCCTCGAAGCGCTCGATGACGCCCAGCAGGGCGGGCGCGGCCTTGATGAGGGTGTCGAAGGAGGAGCGGGGGACCTGGAGCCAGTCGGCCGCCGTGTCGCCGACCAGGTAGCGGATGAGCGCCGGGACGATCGGGTCCAGCAGGGTGCCGGGGACGACCTCCTCGTACATCTCGATCAGTTGCCGGGTCAGGTGGACGCCCTCGCGCGACGGACCCATGTAGCGCGTCATGTACCGGTCGGAGAACTCGCGCGCGGCCTCCAGGTCGGGCGGGATGTCGTCCGGGTCGCAGCCCAGGATCGTGCCCACGACCTTCCACGCGTAGTAATAGGACTCGGCGCCGCCCGGGGTGATGTGGACGCCGAGGCGGTGCAGGGCGTCCAGGACCTGGATGCTGAACATCATCAGCGCGCCGAGCATATCCTCCTGGCAGATCGCCACGGGCTCGGGCCAGTGGCCACCCTCGCGCAGGTGGCGGCGGATGGTCGCGTGCAGCAGCCGGACCTTCTGCGCGGCGGGCAGGAACCGGCCGCCCGCCTCGAACGCGTCGGGCTGCATGAGGTAGACGGTGAACTGGCCGGTCTCCGCCATCCGCCGTGCCGGGTAGTCCAGCGAGTGGGTGGCCGACAGCAGCCGGGCCCCGTGCGGGATCATGTAGCACGCGGGCATGGCCGCGAACGACAGCGCCGTCGAGATGTGCACGTCGTTGTCGATGAAGAACTGCCGCGCCTGCTCCATCATCGCCCAGTCCACCCACTCCGGCGGTCTGGCCGTGGCCTCCAGGTAGTCGCGGGCGGCGGCCGGGAGCCCCGCGGGCAGCTCCTGCCCGGAGGTGGTGAACCAGCGCATCAGCGTGTTGAACCTGGGCACCTCCCCGCTGGCGAACAGGGCGTCGACGGTGGCGTCGGCGAGCTCGTCGCCCTTGAGGCGCAGCGAGTCCAGGTAGGCGTCGGTGTACCGCCCGTTCCCGGCGGCCGGGCCCGGTTCGGCGGACGGGCCGGGGTCGGCGGCGGGGCCGGGTTCGGCGGACGGGGCGGTCTGGGCGGCGGTTTCAGACATCAGCGGTCACCTCGGTGATCAGTCGGGTCAGGGCGGCTGCGGCCTCGGCCGGCAGGCGGGCGCGTGCCAGCGCCGCCCGCGCCGCGGCGGCACGGTCGTCGATCATCTGCCGGACCTGGTCGCGGGCGCCCGAGCGGTCCATGATCTGGCGGATCCGCGCGGTCTCGTCCGCCGGGACGGGCTCCTTCAGCAGTTCCCGCAGCTGGGAGCGGTCGCCGCCGTCGGCCCGCTCCAGCGTGAGCGCGAGCAGCGCGGTCGGTTTGCGGCCGGTCAGGTCGTCCTGCGCCGACTTGCCGGTCTCGGCGGGGTCGCCGAACACGCCCCACAGGTCGTCGCGCAGCTGGAACGCCTCGCCCAGCGGCCGGGCGTACGCGGCGAGCGCGGTCAGCACCCCGGGCGCGGCGCCGCCGAGGACGGCGCCGATCCGCAGCGGCCACTCGATCGTGTACGAGCCGGTCTTCAGCCGGACGACCTGGAGCGACAGGCCGACGTCCGGCGCGGCCCCGGTCCGCAGGATCTCCAGGCACTCGCCCGCGATCAGCTCGCGGCCCATCGCCGTCCACGCCGACACGGCCCGGGCCAGGAACGCGCGCGGCAGGCCCGAGGTGTGGAACAGCTCGCCCGCCCACGCCAGCAGCAGGTCGCCGACCATGATGGCCAGGCCGTCGCCGAGCCTGGCGTGCGCGGTGACCCGGCCGCGCCGCAGCGGGCTCCGGTCGATGATGTCGTCGTGGACGATCGCCGCCGCGTGCACCAGCTCCAGCGCCGCGGCCGCCCGCACCATCTGGTCGGCGTCGGGCTGCCCGGCCGCCCGCCACCCCCAGTAGCAGAACGCCGGGCGGATCCGCTTGCCCCCGGCGACCGAGGCGCGCAACTGCTCGGCCACGGGCGCCAGCTCGTCGTCCAGCGCCGTCAGCGCCGCGATCTCGGACTCGACGAACTCCTGTAAGGCCCGGTCGACGCGGACCCGGAGGTCACCCATCGTCCCGCCCGGGCCGGGCGCCGCGCTCGCTCACCCGCCGGGCCAGGACCTCCATGTGCGCCGACGGCGCCTGCGCGTTCCGCCGCAGCGCCAGCTCGCCCCGCGTCCGCAGCTCCTGCCGGACCTCGCCCAGCCCGGGAAGGCGGCGGACCAGGCCCCGCATCCCGCCCAGCACCACATCGGCCGCCCCGGCCGCCAGGTGAAGCACCTCGTCGTGCGCCCTGGCATCCTCGCCTCGCACCATCGCCACCCACAGTCATCGGATTAACACCGTCAGCTATATCAACCCACTTTCGATTACTTCCTGCAATGACCGCATTACGAACCTCACCTGTTGGTGAGAGCCCCCGCCGGTTCGTGATACAACGAGTATCCAATGAAACGACTTGTATCATCGGAGGTGTCCGGATGGCCGCCGGTCAGCAGCGGGTGACGACAGCCGAGCAGCCCGGACGGGACCGCATGTCCCGGCTGCTGATGGTCCTGCTGGCCGCCGCGGTCGGCGCGGCGGTCGCGAACCGGTTCTACATCGAGCCGCTGCTGGGCCTGGTGGCCGACGAGTTCGGCGTGTCCGACGCGGCGGCGGGCCTGCTGGTGGCCGGCGCGAACGTGGGCTACGTGGTCGGCCTCGTGCTGCTCGTGCCGCTCGGCGACCTGCTGGAGCGGCGCCGGCTGGTGACGGTCATGCTCCTGCTCGCCGGTGCGGTGGCCCTCGGCTGCGCAGCCGCGCCGGCGCTTCCCGTGCTGGCCCTGGCGCTGGCCGGGCTGGCGATGATGTCGGTGTGCGCCCAGATCCTGATCCCGCTCGCCGCCTCCCTGGCGGGGCCCGACGAGCGCGGGCACGTCGTCGGCTTCGTGACGAGCGGCCTGCTGATCGGCACGCTCTCCGCGCGCACGCTCAGCGGGTTCGCGGCCGGGCTGGCCGGGTTCCGGCTGATCTTCGTGATCGCGGCGGCGCTGATGGCCGTCCTCGCGGTCCTGCTGAACCGGGTACTGCCGCCCTCGCCGCCGGCGCGGCGGAGCGGCTACCGCGCCCTCCTCGGGTCGGTGCCGGCGCTGGTGGCGTCCGAGCCGGAGCTGCGCCGCCGCATGATGCTGGCCTTCCTCCAGTTCGCCGGTTTCACCGTGCTGTGGACGCCGATGGCCTTCCTCCTCACCGACCCGCCCTACGACTACGAGGCGACGACCATCGGCCTGTTCGGGCTCTTCGGCGTCGCCGGAGCGGCGGTCGCCCCGCTGGCGGGACGCCTCGGCGACCGCGGCCACAGCGGCCGCACCGTCACGGTCTCGCTGGCCGTGGCGCTCGCGAGCTGGGGGCCGCTCGCCCTCGGCGGCACCTCGGTGGCCGCGCTCGTCGTCGGCATCTTGCTGCTCGACGCCGGTTTCCAGGGCGCCCACATCAACCACCAGCGCACCGTCTTCGCGCTGGACCCGGAGGCGCGGAGCCGGATCAACACCGCCTACATGCTCGCGTTCTTCCTCGGCGGGGTGGCCGGGTCGGCGTCGGCCGCGTTCGTCTACGGCGCCGCCGGGTGGTCCGGGATCTGCCTCCTCGGCGCCGGGCTGGCCGCGGCCGCCCTCGCCGTCTGGTGGATCACGGCCCCGCGCGGGGCGGCCACCCCGTCCTAGTCGAGGCGGACGACCCCGTTGAGCAGCGTGATGACGAGGCCGTCCACCTGGTCGTGGCGGACCTTGAGACGGGTCGCCATCTCGTCGCACGGCACGAACCCGGTGACGGTCCCGATCGCGGTGACGGACCGGTCGATGTCGGCGTCGCCGCGCAGGCGCCGGTCGTCGGCCAGCCTGCGGACGAACGCGGTGACCTGGTCGTAGCGCCACTGCTCCCGGCTCCCGACGACCCGCCCGGCCGCCGGGTCCACGGCGGCGAGGCCGATCAGCCTGCGGAACAGGTCGGGATCGGTGCCCCAGAACCGGCACAGCTCCGCGACCATGGCCCGGAACGCGGCGGCCGGGTCGGCCATGGCTGAGGCGGTCTCCAGGCCGCGCACCACCTGGGCGCGCTGGGCCAGGTCGTCGGCGACCGCTTCGAGCAGCCCGAGCTTCGACGTGAACTGGCGGTAGATGGTGACCCGGGTGATTCCGGCGTCCGCGGCGACCTGCTCCAGGCTCAGCCGGTGGTAGCCGACCTCGATCAGATTCTTGCGGGCCGCGGCGACGATGGCGCTCCGGGTCCGCGCGACCCCCGCCGCGCGCAATCCCGCGGCGGCCCCCCGGGACTCCCTCTCGCTCACGGGCCCATGCTACAAGCTGTAACCAATGCCGCAGCTCACAGGCGGAACGCGGCCGCGACCGGACCGCGCCGGCGGGCTCCGCGGGGCCCTGCGCGGCCGCCGCCGGGTCCGTCCACATGACCTGCCAGCCGTGCGGCGCGGTGGTGTCACTCTTCCGGGGGCGGCTCGTCGGGGGCGGGCGCGTATTCGACGTAGAGCGGGGTGGCCAGGATCAGGCGCTTCGCCTCGCCGAGGCGGCCTCCCGCCGGTACCGCCGCGGTGACCCTGGCGAACCCCTCCAGCCAGGTCGCCGTGCCGGCGTCGAATCGCCGGTCCAGGGCCTTGATGATCCGGGTGAGGCCCGAGGCCAGCGGGCTCCCCGTCTCCGCCGGCGCGACCAGGGGGTCCGGCGACGCCCGCATCGCCCGGAGCACTTCGGCGACGTTGTCGGCCAGTTCGTAGACGAATTCGCCGCCGCTCGGCGCCGCGCTCAGGCGTTCCACGTCCGGGCTGACGTCGATGGTCCTCGGCCTGGTCCGCAGATGCCGGGACGAGCCGTGCAGCAGGACCCGCGTCGACGGGTCGGGCAGCCGGTCCTTGTGATCGGCGAAGAGCACCGGCAGGTTGAAATAGGGACCGCCCAGGATGCAGTGGTTCATGGGCGTCTTGAGGTAGATCCAGTCGCCGGGGCGGGCCTTCGCGTCCTGGTAGGGCAGGCTCTTCCCGTCGATCTGGCCGACGATCTTCCGGAGCCTGTCGAGCTGCGTCGCGGCGTCCCCGGCGGCGGGCTGCGCGGACTCCACGTTCAGGGTGACGAACGGCGCCTTGATCTCGCCCTTGAGCAGGCCGAAGCGTCGCCGGGATCTCGCCGCGTCCAGGAGCGGGCCCATGAGCTTCTGGTCGGAGAGGTAGACGAAGTCGAAGAGCTGCTCTGCCACTCAATCCTCCGGTGAGTCCTGCGCCCGCACCCGTTTCCAGACCTCGTCGAGAAGTCCGCTGATCTGGCCGCCGACGTCGGCGGAGATCCCGTACCGGCGCGCCAGGTCGGCGTCGGCGAGCGCCTGTTCGAGCTGCGCCTCCACGGGCGCGAGCCCGCTGGTCGCGTCGAGGACCGAGCGCAGGAAGGCCGTCGTCCGCGCGCCGTAGGCGGCCCCGTCCTGCGGATGCCGCGCGACCGCGAGGTGGGCGTAGTTGATCGCTTCGCGGTGCCGTCGCGCCTCGGAGAGCCACGAGACGACCCTGACGAAGGACTGCGTCGACTTGGAGAACAGCAGCGAGCGGTCCATGGCCTCGATCGCGCCGTCCACGTCCCGCAGCGCGTAGCGGATCGTGGCCAGGTTGAACCACGTCCTGCCGGTGTCCGGCGCCAGGCTCAGCGCCTCCTCGGAGAGCCGCCGGGCTTCGAGCATGAGCTGGTGCGACCTGCCCATGGCCACCGCCGCCCGCTCCGAGAGAAGGGCGGAGCGCGCCGTCTCGGAGTACTCGGCCTGCCGGGCCCGCACCTCTTCGAGGATGTCCGCCGCCTCCTGGTAACGCGACGACTCGGTCAGGCAGCCCGCCATGAGGATTCCGCACATCGCCCACACTTCGGGGAATTCGACGGTCCTTTCCCGGAGTTCGCGGGCCGCCTCAAGCCCTTCCTCATGGAAGCCGAGGCGAGAAAGACCCTGCGCGGCCGCATAGGCCAGCCCGATGTCCGGTTGCGCGGCCCGCGGCTGCTCGGTCGGGAGGCCGCGCGACGCCATCACGGCCGCGAGCCGCGACCGGACGTCACGCGGGTGGGGCCGGTTCTCCGGGTCCTTCTCCAGGCATTCGAGAACGAGCTCGGACAATCGCGGATCGACGTCGTCGGGACGTTCGGGTTCGGCGGTGAGGTGGCGCTGACGGTAACTCTCGTTGCCGTCCGGCCGTCCGTAGACGGGAGAGCCGGTGAGCAGTTCGTAGACCATGCAGGCCCACGAATAGACGTCGCTGTAAACGCTCGCCGGTCTGCCCAGTACTTGTTCGGGCGCCATGTAGAGGGCGGTGCCCTCCAGGCTGAGGGAGGCCGCCGCGCCGCTCGACGGGACGAAGTCCTCCATGGTCGCGGAGATCAGCGCCTCCTCCGCCGAGCGGGAGAGCCCGAGGTCGGTCAGCTTGGCGACGCCGTCGGAGGAGATCAGGACGTTCTCGGGCTTGAGGTCCCCGTGGACGAAGCCCTCCAGCGTGGAAAGGGCGTGGATCAGCCCGTCGAGGATGTTCAGGGCCAGCGGCATCACCTCCTCTTCCGGGAGGGGCTCACCTCTCAGCAGGCTCCGCAGCGACCGCGGCAGATACTCCATGACGAGAAGCGGAACGTCCTGAGGGGAGTAATGCACATGGATTACCTGCACGAGATTCGGATGACCGCCCAGCCGGAGCCACAGGTAGCACTCCCGCATGAACATCTCGGGCAGGTTCTTGATTTCGGTGAACGGCTTGTCGAGGCGTTTGACCGCGACGATGGAGCCGTCCCGGGGGAACGCGGTCTCGCAGATGTACACGCGGGTGGCCGTCCCCCGCAGAACCCTGATCGGTAAATACGCCGACACCGGAAGCGGCGGGTTCTCGCTGGGGTGCTCCTCCGGATGCCGCGGGGAGAGACCGTCCACCACGGAGTCGGCGGGCGGCCGGTCCGCGGAATGGCCGTCGGGCGGGCGTTCCTGCCACCACGGCGGGACCTGGGGCAGCATCATCGTCTGCTCCAGGAGTTGCTGGGCGAGTGCGGGCTGCGAGGTGGCGAGCAGCTCGCTTGCATACCGGGCCGCCGCCGCGCGGACGGGAGGCGCGGCCGCGGACATGCCCGCGGCGCCGACGAGGAGCTCGACGGCCTCCGCGCGGTCGGCGTCGCGTCCCTCACGCGCGAAACGCGACCGCAGCGCGCGGCCGAGGTTCACGGCGAACTTCGCGTGGTCGGGATGGTCGTTCGGCGTGGCCTCCAGAGCCGCGCGCCACGCGAGCAGCGCCGCGTCCAGATCGGCGGGCGCCCCGGTGCGCTCGTGGCGAGCGTGCAGGGCGTTGCCCAGGTTGCCGTTCAACGCGGGGCGCCGCACGTGGCCGACGGGCACGTCGTGTACCAGCCGTGCGAGGACGCCGATCGCCTCGTCCAGGTCGGCCACGGCGTCCGGTCCGCCGGTGTGGTCGGCCCTGCACGTCAGGGCGAGGGCCATGTTGGCCTCCACCGTCCCGACCAGAGGGGCGTCGGGGGCCGACGCGACCGCCTCGCGGTAGAACGCCAGCGCCTCGTCCAGATCGGCCCGCCGCCCCGTGCGGGTGAACCGGCCCTGCAGGGCGTCGGCCAGGACGAGCAGGAAGGACGGCCGCTGCGGGTCGTCCGCCTCGACCATCCCGAGGGCCTGCCGGGCCGCGCTCACCGCCTCGTCGGCGCCGCCGAACCGGTCCGCGTGCTCGGCGCGGGTCTGCAGCAGGGTGCTGAGGTTGAGGAGCATGAACGGGCCGTGCCGCGCGTCGACGGCCGGGACCGCCGCGATCGCGTCCCGGAGCGAGCCGATCGCGTCCTCGAGATCCGGCAGGGCCCCGCCGCGCTGGTAGCGGGAGTAGAGGACGTGGCTGAGCTCGTTCAGCAGCAGCGGACGCTCGCCGGGGGCGGCGTCGGCGAGCCGTCGCCGGACGTCGGCGACGGCGGCGTCCAGGTCCTTGGGCGCCGCCGTGATCCCGAACCGGTGCCCGCGCAGGTCCGTGGCGTGCACCTGCCGCTGTCCCGCCTGGGGGTGGTCGTCGCCGGTGGAGGCCGCCGCCTGCTCGGCGTACGAGACGGCCTCGTCCAGGTCCGTCCTCCGGCCGGTGAGCGCGTACCGGTCGCGGAGGGCCTCGGCGAGGATGGTCAGCACGATCGGACGGTCGGGAGAGCCGCCGGAGGCGCCCGTCAGGGCCTCCTGGGCGAGATCCACCGCCCGGTCGAGATCGCCCGTGTTCCGGGACGACCTGTACCGGTCATGGAGCGCCCCGGCGAGATTGCACGTGGCCAGGGCCCGCGCCGGACCCCCATCGCCGGCCCGCCGGGCGCGTTCGAGGACGGCGACCGCCTCGTCCAGATCCTCCGGCGCGCCCAGGCGCGCGAACCGGACCCGCAGCGCGTTGCCCAGGTTGGAGGCCGCCACCGCCCATCCCCGGCCGTCGGGCTCGGCGGCCACCGCTCGGCGGCCGACCTCTACGGCCTCTTCCAGGACGGACGACTCGTCCGTCTCGTCGAACACCATCTGCAGGGTGTCGCCGAGGTTGGACAGGGCCTGCCGTCCGACCGCGGCGGCGGGATCCGCGACGGCCACCGCCGTCCGGCCGACCTCCAGCGCCCGGTCCAGGTCCGCCCGCCGCCCCGTGTGCAGGTACCGGAAGCGCAGCGCGTTGCCGAGGTTGGTCAGCAGGGCGGCCCGGTGCTCGGCGGGCAGCGCGCCCATGGCCTCGACCGCGCGTTCCAGCCGGTCCGCCGACTCGTCCAGGTCCGCCACGTCCGCGGACAGGCCGAAGCGATGGTTGAGGGCGGCTCCGAGGTTGGCCGTGGCGGCGATCCCCCGGGGGTCGTCCTCGGGCAGGGCCCGCACGAACCGCCGCCACACGTCGACCGCCCGATCGGCCAGGCCGGGATCGGGCGAGGCGTGGGCGGCCTCCAGCATGCCGATGGCGCCGACCGTGACCGTTCCGACCAGCCAGGCGATCAGGTCCCCCGGCAGGCCCTCGAGATCGGCGCCTTCCAGGAAGGGGGCGAAGAGGAGGCCGAACACGGCCTGCAACTCGGCATCGTCGGGCTCCCCGTCGGCCTCCCCGTCGGCGGGGCCCGCGTGGGCCCGCAGCCAGTGCGCCCAGCCCAGCGCGCGACGAGCGGGCAGCTCCTCATCCCCGAAGCCCTCCTGGTCCAGGAGGGCGGACAGCTCACGGATCTGCCGGGTGACCTCCGGCTCCAGCAGCGCGGCGGCGTCCCCGCCCGCGGCCGCAAGCCTCACACGCTCCGCCAGCACGGCGCACAGCTCGGCACGTCGCTCACGGTCGGCCACGCAGCCGACTCTGCCACGCACGGCGCCGACCGGATATCGGCCGACGCCGTATGGCCGGTTCCGGCACCTTCCTCCGCAGCGGCGCATCTAACGAAGGTGTCTCGTTCGTCCCGATCAAGGCCGGGCGCGTGCTCTGATCGCCTCAACCGGTGAGGAGACCAGGTGAACAAGATCCGTCGGGTCGCGCGCATCGTCACCCTGGCCGCGCTCGCGGTCGCCGCGTCGGTCGCCGCCAACCAGGTGCTCAACGCGGGCACGGTGAGCTTGCGGTGGGCCTACGTCGCGCTCGCCGTCGCCGTCCTCGCCGCGCTCTACGGCGAGGTCTTCGCGGCGGGGTCGCGCGCCCCCGAGCAGTCGCCGATCGCGAGCGGACGCAGCGGGGTCTACCTCCGCCAGCTCCGCGCCAGCGTCGCCCACATGGAGATCGTCGGCATCGCCACGCAGAGCGAGTTCGTGATGGGGATGCGGCAGGTCTACGTCGATGTCAGCCTGGCCCCCAAACCGTCGCAGGAGACCGCCCGGGAGAAGTACATCGGCGCGGTGACCGAGCAGCCGGGCGAGCGCAGGACCCTTGAGTCGTTCCTCACCGACAGGTCGCGCCGGGTGCACGCCGTGATCGGCGGGCCGGGGTCGGGGAAGACGACGCTCGTCCGGCACACCGCGCTGCGGTTATGCGAGCGCAGGCTGTTCGGGAGGCAGGCGTTACCCGTCCTGCTGTACATGCGCGACCACGCGGGGGCGATCCTCGCCGAGGAGCCGAGCGGGCTGGCCGAGGTCGCGGCGGCGGCGGGCTGGCTCGCCGGGAAGATCCCCGCCTCCTGGCTCGAACGCAGGCTGGACAGGGGCGGCTGCGTCGTCCTGATGGACGGCCTCGACGAGGTCGCCGACGAGGACGACCGCGTCCGCGTGGTGGCCTGGATCAAACGGCAGATCGAGCGGTTCCCCGACAACCGGTACGTGCTCACCTCGCGCCCGCACGGGTACCTGTCCAACCCGCTGGGGTCGGCGGAGGTGCTCCAGGTGCGGCGGTTCACCGGCGACCAGGTGTCGCGCTTCCTCCGCGGCTGGTACTACGCGATCGAGTGCCGGGCGCTCGGAAGCTCCGGCCCGCACATCCAGCGGATGGCGTCCGGCAAGGCCGACGACCTGCTCGGCCGCCTGCGCGGCACCCCGGCCCTCTACGACCTGGCGGCCAATCCGCTGCTGCTCACGATGATCGCGAACGTGCACCGGTACCGGGGGGAGCTGCCGGGCAGCCGGTCCGGGCTCTACCGCGAGATGTGCGACGTCCTGCTGCACCGCAGGCAGGAGGCGCGCGGGCTCAAGGACGCCACCGGGCTCCGCGGCGCGCAGAAGGAGCGCGTCGCCCGCGCCCTGGCCCTCGCCATGATGCGCGCCGAGAAGCGCGACATGCGCGTCGGGGAGGCCGACCGCGCCATCGCGCAGGTCCTGCGCGGCGTGTCCCAGAACGTCGCGCCGAAGACGTTCCTGGACGAGGCGCGCAAGAGCGGGCTCCTGGTGGAACGCGAGCAGGGCGTCTACTCGTTCGCGCACCTCACGCTGCAGGAGTACCTCGCGGCCGCGCAGATCGGCCAGCAGCCGGAGTGCCTCCGCCTGATCGTCGACAACGTCGACAACCCGTGGTGGCGGGAGACGACGCTGCTCTGGGCCGCCGAGGTGGACGCGACGCCGGTCATCGCCGCCTGCCTGGCCCGGGCGACCGTCCGGTCCCTGTCGCTCGGGTTCGACTGCGCCGAGCAGGCGCTGGAGGTCGATCCCGACGTCCGGCGCGACCTTGAGGAACTTCTCCAGGTCCGGGAGTTCGCGGACGACGCGCAGCGGCGGCTGATCACCGGCGTCCGCGCGTCGAGGGCACTGCGCGAGGTCGTCTGGACGGTGGACGGCACGACCGTCTGCGCGCATCCCGTCAGCCGCCAGCTCTACGCCCAGTTCGTCCGGGATGAGCGCGCGGCCGGACTGCACACCCCGCTGGCCCTGCCGCGCGCCGACGAGAACGACGCGGAGACCCCGGCGTCTGGGCTCTGGCCGGACGACAACCAGCGCTTTCTGGGCTGGCTGAACGCGCTCTTCGACGACGGCACCACCTACCGGCTGCCGACGGCGGCCGAGCTCGGGGACTCCGCGACCGAACTCATCCCCGAGGTGGCCACGCACGCGGTGTGGATCAAGGACGACCCGGAGCGCCTGCGGCACCAGCGGGTGGTGGGCGAACGGCCCTTCTACGGCTGGGCCGGAAGGTGGATGAGCTTTCCGGGTCCCGACCTGGACCCGACCCGGGGCCACCGGGAACTGGCGTTCAGCAGCCATCCGGATCAGCTGCTCGCGTTCGGCCATGTCTACACCGTCGCCCGGGCGCTCGGGGCCGAGACCGGGGCCGAGTCCGCGGCCGACGGCGGTGACCGCACCCTGAGGATGCTGGCGCTGGCCTCGATGCGCTCACTCGATCGATGCGTGGCGAAGGCGCGGCTCCTGGAAGGGATGTCCGGTGAAGCGCTCCTGGCGCGGCGGGATCTCGTGACCGAGTTCGACGTGGAGGTCGCCACCGCCCGGAACCTGCTCACCGGGGTCGTCCGCCGCCTCAACCGGAGCGGGCGCGAGCGGCGCGCGCAGGCGACGGTCCTCCAGCGGGCGGCCGAGCAGATCCGCGTCCGCGCCGACGAGCTCCACTTCGACCTCCAGCGCACCCCCGCGACCGACGGGCCCGCGATCGAGGCCCGTATCCGCACGCTGATCGAGACGCTCACCGAGGCGCTGAGACTGAGCCGCGAGGCGACGGCCTCCTATGTCGGCGAGCTGGAGGGCGAACTCGAGCGCGTCCTGTTCGCCCCCTCCCAGGACCTCCCGGTGGAGGGGATGGGCGACTTCGACCGCGTCCGGTCGTCCAACCGGATCGACGGCAGCGTCCTGTACCTGGATCTCGCGGTCAGGTTCGCCCAGCGTTCGGACCGGGAGGCGCTGGACGCGATCATGACCGCCTTCCGTCACCTCCGCCGGTACTGGAACGCCCGCCATCCCGAGGAGGCGACGCGCAACCGGCCGGGATTCGAGCAGGTCATCAGCGACATCAGGGAGGACCTGACGGCCTGGGCCTCCTGGAGGGAATGGCCCATCGAGTATTTCCTCCATCTAGCGGAGACCACACTCGCCCCGGCGATGTCGTCGCTGTCGCCGCCGTTCGACGACCGGAGCGCCGGTTCGCTGGCCGGGCTGCCGGACAACATCGTCAGGCTGGTCCGGCAGGCGATCTCCAGAGAGAAGCCCGTCGACTTCACCGAGCTCGCCTGCGTGCGCATGGAGATCCTCGCCCTCTTCACCCTGATGGACGCCACGCTGCACCAGGAGCACATGCGGCTGCTGGCCGACCTCTACCACGTCCTGATCGCCTTCCAGGACGGCGAAGCGGCCCTGAACCGGCCCTCCACGGACGAGGACGACAGCGAGGTCGCGGACGTCCTCATCCTCGTCAGGAACTGAGGACGGCGGCGGGCCGTCAGTCGACGAACTCCGCCGGGGCGGGACGGCGGCGGTCGACGCGGAGGCGGAGGACGTCGGCCCGCGCGTAGTGGCCGGCGGGGTCGAAGTTCTGGCGTTCGGCGCGGACGGCGGCCGGGTCGATGTCGGCGGTGACGAGCCGCTCGTCGCCCGAGACGGGCGGGACGACCCACCGGCCGTCGGGCCCGGCGACGGCCGAGCCGCCGTCGTAGCGGGACGCCTGGTCGGCGAGCTCGTCGCGGAAGGGGAAGCCGGCGGGGATGTCGGCGTAGGAGAACAGGGCCCCGGCGGCCAGGGAGTAGACGCGGCCTTCGAGGGCGATGAACCGGGTGATGTCGCCGGTGAGGCGGGACGAGCCGGGCCAGACCGAGACGTGCAGGTCCTCGCCCTGGGCGTAGAGGGCGTGCCGGGCCAGCGGCATCCAGTTCTCCCAGCAGACCAGGCCGCCGACGGCGAGCCCGCCGACCCGGTGGGTGCGCAGGCCGTGCCCGTCGCCGACGCCCCAGACCAGGCGCTCCTCGTGCGTGGGCATCAGCTTGCGGTGGGCGCCGACGATCCCGCCGTCCGGGGAGATCGCGACGAGCGTGCAGTAGACGGTTCCGCGGACGCGCTCGGTGACGCCGAGGTAGGTGAAGACCTTCAGGTCGCGGACGGCCTCGGCGATCACGCGCAGCTCGGGGCCGTCGAGCTCGACGGCGGCGTCCAGGTAGGCGGCGTAGGCGCGTTTCTGGTCGGGGTCGTCGAACCTGGCCCCGCCGGTCCGCTCGACCCAGAACGGATAGCCCGACAGGAACGTCTCGGGGAAGGCGACCAGGTCGATCCGGTCCGCGGCGGCCCGGTGCAGGAACTCCAGGACCTTGGCGACCCCGGCGGCGGGGTCGAGCCAGGGGCATCGGGCCTGTGCCGCTGCGACGCGCATACCCGTGATCCTCTCAGGGCGGTCAACAGGGCGGGCGCGGCTCAGCGGGGGTCGGTGGGCGGGACGGTCCTGACGGTCGTCAGCTCGCCGAGCCCCGACAGGGTGAGGACGGGCTCCAGGAGGGGCGGAGCGATCAGCTCCAGGCGCTCGGCGTGCGCGAAGAGGACGCTCAGCCCCGCGCTGTCGAGGTATTCGACGGCGCGGAGGTCCACGACGAGGCGGCCGTCGCCGCCGTCGCCGCCGTCGCCGTCGAGGGCCGAGGCGACGGCGGCGGCGAACGCCTCGCTGTTGCTCATGTCGATCTCACCGGCGGCCGTCAGGAGCGGGGTGCCGTCCGGGCGCCGACCGGTCGTGAGGGTCAGGGGTGCGGTCATGGCTCGATCCTGGTGTGCATGCGGACGGTGGTGCCGTCGGGTCCGGGCGTGATCGTGAGCTGCTGCATCATCGCGCGCATCAGGGCGGTGCCGCGGCCGCGGTCGGAGTCGGGATCGGGGCGCGGGGTCCGCCACCGGCCCGAGTCGGCGACGGTCAGGTGCAGCCGCTCCACGTCGACCTCGGCGCGCAGCCTGACGGTGCGGCCGGGGGTGTGCCGGTGCCCGTGCTCGATGGCGTTCGCGCAGGCCTCCCCGGCGGCCACGAGGACGCTCTGCGCCGTGCGCCGGGAAAGCTGGCACCGGGCGAGCCAGTCGCGCAGGGCCTCGCGGACGGGCGCGAGCTGGGAGGACTCGGCGGGGAAGGACACCTCCAGCGGGGCGGGGTGCCGGTACAGCAGCAGCGCGACGTCGTCGTCGTAGCCGCCGGGCGGCGCCAGCAGGCCCATGATGCGGGTGGCGAGGTCGTCGAGGGCCTGGTCGCGGCCGTCCTGGACGGTGCGGCCCGCCTGGGCGATGCCCTCGGTCAGGGCGCGGCGCCGCCGCTCGACGAGGCCGTCGGTGTACAGCAGGACGGTGGCGCGGGCCGGGATGACGGTCTCGGCGCTCGGCCGGGGCCGGCCGGGCCTGACGGCGAGCGGCACCGACCGGCCGTCCGCGAGCAGTTCGACGCCGCCGTCGCGGTGGGCGAGGATCGCGGGCGGGTGCCCGGCGCTGGAGTAGGTGAGGCCGCCGGTGGCGGGGTCGAGGACGCCGCAGAAGACCGTCGTGCAGGCCGCCCCGGAGACGCCCGCGGCGAACCGGTCGAGCGCCATGAGGGTGTCGGCGGGGCTGGAGTTCTGGAGCAGGAGGGCGCGGCAGGCGCTGCGCAGCTGGCCCATGACGGTGGCCGCCTCCAGGCCGCGGCCGACGCAGTCGCCCACGACGATGCCGATGCGGCCGTCGGGGAGGTCGAAGGTGTCGTACCAGTCGCCGCCCACCTCCAGCGGGCTGGCCGCGGGCTCGTAGCGGACGGCGAACCCCTCCGGCAGCCGCGAGGGGCCGAGGATGGCGCGCTGGAGCGCGAGCGCGGCGTCGCGCTGCTGGTCGATCTGGTGGGCGCGGACGAGTCCCTGCGCGATGTGCCCCGCCAGCAGCGTCAGCAGCACCTGGTCCTGGTCGGTGAAGGGGCGCCGCTCGCTCAGCTCGACCCAGACCGCCAGGGTCCCCTCGGGGTGTTCCAGGGTGATGGCGGCCGGATGCTCCGCCGACGGGGTGAGCGTGGGGTGGTCGCGCAGGGCGTCCAGTTCGCCGCGCCTCCGCTCGGGCAGCGCCCGCCAGGTCAGGTGCCGGTCGGTGCTGGTGAGGGCGGGCGGCGCGGCGTCCCGGAACAGGACGGCGAGGACCCGCCGTGCGCGCCACAGCCTCCGCAGTTCGTCGAGCGCGCCGTCCAGGGCGTCCGCCAGGCCGGCGGCGCCGGCGAGGCGCAGGCTGAGCGCGGCGAGGGCGCTCTCCCGCTGGATGGCGTAGTGCTCGGCGGTGACGTCGCGGAAGGTCCCGACGACGACGCGCCGCCCGGTGTCGGGGTCGTGGACGTGGTTGAAGGACGCGCTGATCCACAGCCGGTGCCCGTCGCGGTGGTCCACGGGGATGGTGTGGGTGCCGTGCGGCCTGTCCAGGAGGGAGGCGAAGGCGTCGGAGGCCGCCCGGTGCGCCTCCGGGTCGGCGCTCTCGCTCGGCCACCACGGGTGCACCGGCGGATAGGGCAGATCTTCCGGCCCGTAGCCGAGGATGCCGGTGAACGCGGCGTTGATCTCGATGACGGCGCCGTCCTCGTCGCAGACGAAGAACGCCTCCTGGAGCGAGTCGACCAGCGCCGAGCGCCAGCGGGCATGGTGGTTGCGCATCCGTGCCAGTTCCAGGTTCGCCCAGACCCGGGCGAGCAGCTCGGCGGCGGCGAAGGGCTTGAGCAGGTAGTCGTCCGCGCCCGCGCGCAGCCCCTCGATCGACGCCTCCTGGCCCGCGCGGGCCGACAGCAGCAGCACCGGCACCGCCGCGGTGCGCGGGTCGGCGCGCAGCTCGGCCACCAGCTCCAGCCCGTTCAAGTGGGGCATCATCACGTCGCTGACCACCAGGTCGGGGGCGTCCCGGCGCACCGCCTCCAGCGCGGCCCGGCCGTCGGTGACGGTGTCGACGCGGTAACCGGCGCCGCGCAGCAGCCGCCCTAGGTACTCGCGCATGTCGCCGTTGTCGTCGGCGACCAGCACCGTCGCAGGCGCGGCGTGCACCCCGGCGGACGCCGGACCGGACGCCGGACCGGGAGCCGGGTCCGCGGCCGCGCCGGGCGGCGCGCCGGGGTCGCGTCCGGTGGGCTCGCCGGGCAGCCAGCGCAGCACCTCCTGGACGTAGGGGTCGGCGGTGGACGACACCGCCGGGGCCGCCCCCCGCGAGCCGATGGCGCCGGGCGGCAGGTGGGCCGTCCCGAACGGCAGCCGGATGGTGAAGCGGGTGCCCTCGCCCTCGCGGCTGTCGGCGGCGATGGCGCCGCCGTGCAGGCCGACGAGCTCCTTGACCAGGGCGAGGCCGATGCCGCTGCCCTCGTTGGAGCGGGCGCGGGCGTTCTCGATGCGGTGGAACCGCTCGAACAGCCGCGGCATCTCCTCCTCGGGCACGCCGACCCCGGTGTCGGCGACGGTGACCAGGGCGTACCCGTCCCCGGCGCGGACCGAGACGCGGATGCCGCCGTCGAAGGTGAACTTCAGCGCGTTGCTGAGCAGGTTGAGGACCACCTTCTCCCACATGCCGTGGTCGAGGTGCACCGGCTCGGGCAGCGGGGGGCAGTCGACGTCGAGGCTGAGGCCCGCCCGGTCGACGGCGGAGCGGAAGACGCTGGCCAGCTCGGCGGTGATCGCCGACAGGTCGGTGGGCTCGTAGGTCGCCCGCATCCGGCCGGCCTCGATGCGGGAGAAGTCCAGCAGGGTGTTGACCAGCTTGCCGAGCCGCAGCCCGTTGCGGCGGACGACCTCAAGGTCCTGCCGCACGTCCTCGTCGGCGTCCGCCAGCCGCCCGCGCAGCTCCTCCACCGGCCCCATGATCAGGGTGAGGGGGGTGCGGAACTCGTGGCTGATGTTGGAGAAGAAGGTGGTCTTCGCGCGGTCCAGCTCGGCGAGCTCCTCGGCCCGCCGCTGCTGGGCCTGGTAGCTGCGGGCTCCGGCGACGCCCGCCGCGAGGTGCCCGGCGGTCAGCTCCACGAACCCGCGGTAGCCCTCGTCCAGCGGCCGGTACCGGTTCAGCCCGGCCACGAGGAACCCGTACGGCGCGTCGCCCTGCCGCAGCAGCGGCACCGCGAGCGCCTGGACGGGCGGCAGCGGCCACCCCCCGGTCGCCAGCCCGGTGAACGGGCCGCCGTCGAGCGGCACCAGCGCCGATTCGCCCCGGGCCAGCGCCGCCGCGGGCCACACCGCCCGCGTCCCGGAGCCGCCCTCGGAGTCGTCGTCGGGGTCGTCGGGGTCCTCGGGGGCGTCCACGGGCAGATGGAGCGGCGCGGCCGGATGCCCCGGGGAGATCCCGGTCGCGCCCGCCAGCCGAGCCGACCCGCCGTCGAACAGGTAGGTCAGCGTGAACGGGAGGTCCAGGCGGTTGCGGTCGAGCTGCCGGTGGGCGAAGGCCAGCGCCTCGGACTCGGCGCGCACCACGCTGGGGTCGGAGCCGAGGTCGCGCAGCGTCGCCATCCGCCGCTGGCCGATGACGCGCTCGGTGTCCTCGCTGACCACGCACAGCATGCCGACCACGGCGCCCGCGTCGTCCCGCAGCGGACTGTAGGAGAACGTGTGATACGTCTCCTCGGTGTACCCCGACCGCTCCAGGAAGAGCAGCAGCGCCTCGTCCCAGGTCGCCCGCGCCGTGGTGAGGACGGTGTCGATCCGCGGGCCGATGTCGTCCCAGATCTCGGCCCACACCTCGCGGGCCGGACGGCCCAGCGCCCAGGGGTACTTGCGGCCGAGGGTGTCGCGCCGGTACGCGGTGTTGCAGAAGAAGGTCAGCTCCGGACCCCACGCCATCCACATCGAGAAGCGTGACGACAGCAGGATGCTCACGGCCGTCCGCAGGCTCTGCGGCCAGGCGGCAGGCGGGCCGAGCGGGGTCGCCGTCCAGTCGACCGCGGCGAGATGGCGGCCGACCTCCGCGTCGGCGGCGAACGCGTCCGTCCCGGCGTCGGCCTCCCCACGACCTTCACGACCGTCAGATTGCGTCACCGGACGTCCTTCCGCGTCGCCCTCTCCACTCGTCTCGCTTCCCCCGAAGGCGGGGAAGAGGTGATGCGTAGAAAAAGTAGGATAGAGCAGCTTATGGGCGAACCCGTCCACCGTCCGGCCGGCACCCTCCCCTCAGGAGTCCTCTCGGTGACGCAATACGACCTCACCATCGACCGCCCGATCCGGGACGACGACGTCCCCGTTCTACGCGTCGCCGGAGACCTCGACCACCACACCGCCCCGCGGTTGCGGGAGGCCCTGGAGAAGGTCCCGTTCACCGCCGGTCAGGGCGTCGTGCTCGACCTGTCCGATCTCGCCTACTGCGACTCCACCGGCGTCACCGTGCTCGTCAACGCCTACAAGCGCTCGAAGCCGACCGGCGGCCGGCTGCTGATCGCCGGCCTCAACCCCGATCTCCTCCAGGTCTTCACGATCATCGGACTCGACCAGGTCTTCGTCTTCCACCCCACGGTCGACGAGGCGGTCGCCGCCTCGCACCAGGCGTGACGAACCCGCGGGGCGGCGTCGGGGCGGCCGACGGCCTTTCCGCCCTTCATGTCCGTAATGCTCGGGCAAGGACGGTACTGTGCGGGCGGCACTGTCGCGCGACGTCGAGCGGGCTCGCGCGTGATGGAGGGGAGTACGGCCGATGACCGGTGCGTCGGACGGCACGCGTCTTTCGACGCTGCTGAAATCGGAGCGGGAGACGCTGCTCGGCCGCTGGGTGGAGATCGTCGCCGGGAACATGCGCGGGCGGCTCACGGCGGACGAGCTGAGGGTGGAGCTGGGCGAGCTGTACGCGCTCATCGAGCGGGCCGTCCTCGGCGGCCCGGCCGATGAGCGCGGCGAGGCCGCCGGGGAGCTGCGGTCAGCGCTGGCGGAGATGTCGCGCAGCCGCGCCCGCCGGGGGTTCACCCCCACCGAGACCGCGACCAGCGTCTTCGCGCTCAAGCAGGCGGTGCTGGAGCGGGTCGAGGCGTCCGCCGACACCGCGGCCTACGCCGAGTTCGCCGGGTTCTCCGCCCGGGTGGACGAGCTGGGGCTCGTGACCTTCGAGACCTACGCCGCCGCCCGCGAGCAGGTCATCGCCGACCAGATGGAGCAGTTGCTTGAACTGTCCACGCCGGTGGTGAAGCTGTGGGACGGCATCCTCGGCGTCCCCCTGGTCGGCACGCTGGACTCGGCCCGCACCCAGGTGGTCATGGAGTCGCTGCTGGAGCGCCTCGTCGAGACGGGGTCGCAGATCGCGATCCTCGACATCACGGGAGTGCCCGCCGTCGACACCGAGGTCGCCCAGCACCTGCTGAAGACGGTGATGGCCGCCCGGCTGATGGGCACCGAATGCGTGATCTCCGGGATCCGGCCGCAGATCGCCCAGACGATCGTGGCGCTCGGGGTCGAGTTCGGCGAGATCGCCACCAAGGCGACCCTGGCCGACGCCCTCGCGTACGCGCTGGCCAAGAGCGGTGCACGCCCGGGCGAGCGGACGGACGCCTGATGGAGCGCGTGCCGATTCTCAAGATCGGTGACGTCCTGCTGGTGTCGATCCAGGTCGACTTGCAGGACCAGACCGTCCTCGCATTGCAGGAGGACCTGGCCGAGCGGATCGTCGCCACCGGCGCCCGCGGCGTGATCATCGACATCACCGCGGTCGACATCGTGGACTCCTTCATCGGGCGGATGTTCGCCACCATCGCCTCGATGTCGCGGCTGATGGACGCCGAGACCGTGGTGGTGGGCATGCGTCCCGCCGTGGCGATCACCCTGGTGGAGCTCGGGCTCTCCCTCGGCGGGGTGCGGACGGCGCTGGACCTGGAGAAGGGCATGCGGCTGCTCGGCGCGCCGCTGCCCGCCGCCGGTCCGGCCGCCTTGGACGGCCGGTGACGCCTTCGCCGGGCGACGAGCTGCCCATCGCCTCCAACGAGGACGTGGTCCAGGTCCGGCAGAGCGTCCGGGCCGCCGCCGCGGCGGTCGGCATGTCGCTGGTGGACCAGACCAAGATCGTCACCGCGGCCAGCGAGCTGGCCCGCAACACCTTCGTCCACGGCGGCGGAGGCTCCGCCCGGGTCGAGCGGGTCGTCAACGCGCGCGGCCGGGCCGGTGTCCGGCTCGTGTTCACCGACAAGGGCCCGGGGATCCCCGACGTCGGCCAGGCGCTCACCGAGGGATGGACGACCGGCGGCGGCCTCGGCCTCGGCCTGCCGGGCACGCGGCGGCTGGTCGACGAGTTCGCGCTGGAGACCGCGGTCGGCGAGGGCACCACGGTGACGGTGGCGAAGTGGGTCCGCTGACGCCCACCGGCTGGTTGGGCAGCCCGCCCGCCGGCGACGCGGTGTGGGCGCGGGTGGAGGAGCCGAGCTCCGCCGCCGGGATGCGGCGCCACGCCGCCCGGCTCGCCGGACGGCTCGGGTTCGGCGCGGACCGCCTGGGCCAGATCCAGATCGCGGTCACCGAGGCCGCCACCAACCTGGCGAAACACGCCGTGCGCGGCGAGATGCTGGTCCAGGTGGTCCGGGCGGGCGACGACGCCGCGTTGGAGATCCTCTGCCTGGACCGGGGCCCCGGCATGCGCGACGTCCCCGGCTCCCGCCTGGACGGGTACTCCACGGCAGGCACCCTCGGCATCGGCCTCGGGGCCATCGAGAGGCTCGCCGACCACAGCGGCGTCCACTCGCTCCCGCGGTCCGGCACCGTGCTGTTCGCCCGCTTCCTGCGCGCGCGCGGCGAAGAGGGCGCCGCGATGGCGCCGTCCCGGCTGCCCTTCGCCGGGCTGACGCGCCCGATCGAGGGCGAGGAGGAGTGCGGCGACGCCTACGTCGCCCGGGTGGACGGCGGCACGATCTACGCGATGCTCTGCGACGGGCTCGGGCACGGACCGATGGCGGCGCGGGTGGCGTGGGAGGCCGTCGCGGCGGTGCGCGAGGCGGCGCTGCCCGCCGGGCCCGCCGACCTCCTGGAACGGGTGCACCGGCGGCTGGCCGCGACGCGCGGCGGCGCGGTCGCGGTGGCCGCCGTCGACCCCGGCCGGGGCGTCGTGCGGTTCGCGGGGCTCGGCAACGTCGCCGGATGGATCATCGGACCCGACCGCCGGCAGGGCCTGGTCTCCGTCCCCGGCATCGCGGGGGCGCAGGCGAGGCGGCTGCGCGAACAGGTGTACGAGCTGCCGCCGGGGGCCGCGGTGGTGCTGCACTCCGACGGGCTGACCGGCCGGTGGGACGTCGCGGGCCGCCCCGGCCTCGACCGCGACCCGCTGCTGCTCGCCGCCGACCTGCTGCGCGAGGCGGGGGTGCGGCACGACGACCGCGGCGTCCTCGCCGTGACCACCGCCGGGTGGAGGTGAGGCGTGGCCGAGGAGCTGCTGCGGTTGCGGATATCGGACGAGGAGGGCGTCTTCGCCGTCCGGCAGGCCGGCCGGCGGGTCGCCGCCGCCGTCGGGCTGGACGCGCAGGACCAGGTCCGCGTCGCCACGGCGCTCAGCGAGGTGGGCCGCGAGCTGTTCGCCCACGCCGGTGAGGTCACCGTGGTCTTCCTCCTGGACGGCGGGCATCCGCCCGGCCTGGTGGTGGAGCTGGACGCCGAGCCCGCCGGGGGCGTGGACCGCCCGCGCGCGGGGGACGCCGCCGCCGCGCGCCTGCTCGACCGGGTCGAGGACGTGGGGCCGCCGTCCGGGCGGGGCGTCCGCCTGCGCAAGAACCTGCACCCCGCCGGGCTCGCGGTGGACGGCCCGGCGCTGGACGAGCTGCGCGGCACGCTCCGGCGGCTTCGTCCCATCCCGGCTCTGGAGGAGCTGCGGGCCCAGAACGCCGACCTGGTCGAGGCGCTGGAGGACGTCCGGCGGCAGCGCGAGGAACTCCGGGTGCTCAACGCCGAGCTGGAGGAGACCAACCAGGGCGTCATGGCGCTCTACAACGAGCTCTCCGTGGAGTTGGAGGAGACCAACCGGGGCGTTGTGGCGCTGTACGCCGAACTGGAGGAGAAGACCGAGCAGCTCAGCGAGGCGGGCGCGGCCAAGAACCGGTTCTGGGCCAACGTCAGCCACGAGCTGCGGACCCCGGTCAACGCGGTCATCGGCCTCACCCGGCTGCTGCTCGACCCCGCCGCCGAGTCCCTCACCGGGGAGCAGCGGCACCAGATCTCCCTGATCGCCGACGCCGGGCAGACGCTGCTGTCGCTGGTGGGCGAGCTGCTGGACATGGCCAAGGCCGAACAGGGCCGGCTCGCGCCGCGCCGCGGCGTGGTGCGCACGCCCGTCCTGCTGCGGCGGCTGTCGGAGCTGCTCGCCCCGATGGCGCAGCCGCCGCGGGTGGAGCTGCGGACGGAGGCCGACCCCGCCGCGCCCACCGACGTCGTCACCGACGAGGAGATGCTGACCCGCATCCTGCGGAACCTCCTCGCCAACGGCCTGAAGTTCACCGACGAGGGGGAGGTGCGGCTGACCGTCCGGCAGACCCCGGAGCACCTGGAGTTCGTCGTCGCCGACACCGGCGTGGGCATCCCGCCCGGCGAGCAGGAGCGCGTCTTCGAGGAGTTCTACCAGGTGCCGGGCGGCAAGCGCGGCGGGACCGGACTCGGCCTGCCCTACTCCCGGCACCTCGCCCGCGCGCTCGGCGGCGACCTCCTGCTGACCAGCGAGCCCGGCGCCGGGACCACGGTGACGCTGCGGCTGCCCCCGCAGCGGAGCCTCGCCGAGCTCGGGCTCGGCCACGTGCTGGTCGCCGACGCCGACGAGGCCGCCCGGCGGGCCCTGCGCGGCCTGCTGCACGGCGCCGCGGAGCGGGTCAGCGAGGCCGCGGACGGGGCCGCCGCCCGCGACCTGCTCGCCGCGGACCCGCCCGGCCTCGTCCTGCTCGGGCCGAACCTGCCGGACTCCGACGTCGCCGCCGCGCTGGCGCGGCCGGCGCCGGGGACCGTCGTCGTGCTGGTCCACGCCGACGGCGCCCGGCCGGACGGCTCCGGGCCGGGGCACGCCGACGCGGTCCTGGCGGAGGACCAGCTCTCCCCGATGATGCTCGCCGACGCGGTGTCGCGCGCCCGCGCACAGCGTTCACAAGGGAATGACGGATGAGCGACAGATGAGCGACAGCCCTTCGTACACGACCCTGGTCGTCGACGACAACGACACCAAGCGCTACATCATCGGGAGCTGGCTGCGCCGCGCCGGCCACACCGTCGTCGAGGCCGCCTCCGCCGCGCAGGTCTGGGAGCGGCTCGCCGGACACGAGGTGGACCTGGTCGTCCTGGACATCCAGCTCCCCGACGTCAACGGCATGGAGGTCTGCGAGCAGATCAAGGGCTCGCCCGCCACGGCGTCGCTGCCGGTGATCCACATCTCCGCCACGGCCGTCGACGTCGCCGACCGCACCGACGGGCTGCAGCGCGGCGCCGACGCCTACATGACCGACCCGATCGATCCGGGCGAGTTCATCGCCACCGCCGAGGCGGTGCTGCGCTACTACGGGGCCCGGCGCCGGGCCGAGCGCATCGCCGACCGGATGGCCGCCTTCACCCGGACGTCGCTCGCCGTCAACGCCGCCGAGACCTTCGACGCGCTCGCGGTGATCGCGGCGCGCGGCGCCGTCGAGATCTTCGCCGCGCCCGCGGCCGTGTTCCTGCTGCCCCCGGACGGCCGGATGAGGCGGACCGTCGCCTCCGGCGGCGCGCCGCGGTCCCTGCCGTGCCCGCCCGGCATGCCCGACCGGCTGGCGGGGCTGACCGGGCTCGGCGAGGACACCGGCACCCGGGTCGCGCGGGTCTCCGCCGAGCGGTGGAACGAGCTGCTGCCGGACGCCGTCATCGAGGACGACGTCCTGCTCGTCACCTCGCGGATCAAGCCGGACCGCCCCCCGATCGGCGTCGCGATCGGGGCGCGCGGGGCGGCCGACGAGGACGACGCCAACCTGCTGCGCCAGCTCGGGCAGACGCTCGTCCTCGCCATGGAGGCGCTGCGCTCCTACACCGTGGAGCACCTGATCTCGCTGACCCTCCAGCGCAGCCTGCTGCCGGCGTCCCGGCCGGTCGTGCCGGGCTGGACGTTCGCCGTCCGCTACGAGCCCGCCAGCGACCAGGCGGAGGTCGGCGGCGACTTCTACGAGGTCATCGACCGGGGCGAGGAGGTGCTGATCGCGATCGGGGACGTCCAGGGCCACTCCCTGCACGCCGCCACCGTGATGGCCGAGCTGCGGCACGCGCTGCGCGCCTTCGCCGAGGAGGGCCACGACGCCGTCGCGATCCTCGGACTCCTCAACGACGTGCTGCAGCGCTACCACGACGATCAGACGGCCACCATGTGCCTGATGACCCTGGACCCCCGGACGGGTGCGCTGCGGGTGGCCAACGCCGGGCATCCGCCGCCCCTGCACATCGCGGAAGGACGGGTCGAGTACGGCGGTCGCGGCGGTCTGCTGCTCGGCTTCCCCGTCAGCCACGTCGGGAGCGAGGAGCTGACGGTGCCGCCCGGCGGCGCCGTCGTGCTGATCACCGACGGGCTGGTCGAGGAGCGCGGCGTGCCCCTCGGCGCCAACCTCGACCGGCTGCGCGCCGTCGCCGCCCACATGGACGACGACCTGGAGAAGTTCAGCGACCGCATCATCGCCGAGTTCGGCCCGCGCGAGGACGACGTCGCCCTCATCGTGCTGCGCCGCGACCCCGGCTGAGGGCGTCCCCGGCTCTCCGGGGCCCGTCCATTCGCTTCGGTGCGGCGGGGGTAAAAATCGGGGTAAGGGCGTGGAATAGTTCGGTCCCGGAAGGGCATATCCGGGGCCGGAGGTGCACACATGGTTCCGCTGCTACTGGTTCTTCTGCTGATTATCGTCCTTGCCGGCGCGGGTTTCGCGTTGAAAGCACTGTGGTGGATCGCGATCGCCGTCCTGGTGCTCTGGCTGATCGGCTTCGTGGTCCGGCCGAGCGGCGCCGGCGGCCGCCGCGGCCGGTGGTACCGCTGGTGAGCGGGCGTCCGCGCCCCTTATCGAACCCGCTGAGTCCGCGGCCGAAGAAGGGCCCTCGGGCCGTCCTCCCAGACGGCCCGAGGGCCCGGGCGGACGCCGAAGACTGAAAAAGCGCCCGCCAAAACCAACGCGGTAGGGTCATTTCGGTTGAACGTGGGGCGCCGGGATTTGATGATTCCCCGATACCCCGGAGGCTGGAGGGAAGGCGCGTAAATCGCGCGCCCCCGCTGTTTCCCCGCCAGGACTGCCTCGAAGCACGGACCGCGGACCGCTCGCCGTTCGGGATCTCGAGACCACACGGGAACCCGGCCGCCATGATGAGACCAAACAAGGTCAAAGAAGCACCGTGCATCTGGATGCACTCGCTCACTCGCCGTCTTGGTAGCCTGATCGGCCCCCGCCCGGGACGGCGTCACCCTATGCACCGATGGTGGCAGATCGTCCTGATCGTGTCGAGTGGTCGGCGGGTGTCAGGGTTTCACTGCCCGGTGTACGTGGTGAGCCATTCGACCAAGGGGCGTAGGTCGCGCAGGATGTCGCGGACGGTGGTCAGGGCCTGCCTTCTGGTCGCCTTCGTCTTGGGGACGCGCTTCTCGGCGCCCAGCGACTTGCACCGGATCAGCTCGATCCGCGGGTGGTCGGCCGAGTAGCCGCGCGGCTGGGTCTTGACCCGCTCGCCGACCAGGGAGAACCCCTTCTCGCGCAGCCGGTCCACGATCGCCTGCGCCTCGGCGCCCGACGCGTCGTCGGCGACGGCGGCCCGGTAGGCCGCGGTGCTGTCGGGGGTGAAGGCGTGGAAGCCGCCGCCGACGAACAGGCCGTCGGCGCCGAGTTGCAGGTAGTAGCCCGCGGGGCCCTTGTCGCCGATGGTGGCGCCCTGGTTCGTCTTGTAGGGCGACTTGTCGTTGCTGAACCGGGTGTCGCGCTGGGGGCGGAAGAGCTTGGCCGGGCCGAACTCGTCCTCCAGTTCGTCCAAGAGCGTCTGCATCGGTTCGCGGACCGCGCCGTCGTAGTCGGCCTTGTGCGCGTGCCAGTGCTCGCGCGTGTTGTCGGCCTCCAACTCCTTGTAGAAGTCGAACGCCTTGCGCGGGATGCCGTCGAAGCCCATCGGTCCTTCCTTCCTCAGAGTAGGGCGGCGAAGCGCTCGACCACCTCCGCGGCCTGCGCCGCGTTCAGCCGGGGGTCGCAGGCCGTGCGGTAGTGCGGCAGCTCGGGCGGCGGGCGGAACGGCGCGGGCGCGGTGGTGCACTCCGTGACGTCCTCGGGGGTCATCTCAAGATGCAGCCCGGCCGGGTGGCCCCGATGGGCCCGCATGACGCGGACGAACGCCACGACCTCGTCCAGGATCGCCTCCATGAGCCGGGTCTTCGGCCCCCTTCCGATGCGCATCGTGTTGCCGTGCATCGGGTCGCACAGCCACACGACCGGCCTACCCCGCCGCGCGACCTCCGCCACCATCTCGGGCAGGAGGCGGCGCACCCGCGTGCTGCCGAGCCGGACGATGAACAGCAGCCTGCCGTCCTCGCCGTCGGGATTGAGCAGGCGGCTGAGCCGGACGGCCTCCGCCGGGCCGACGACCGGCCCGATCTTGACGCCGACGGTGTTGACGACGGAGCGCGCGAAGGCGACGTGCCGGCCGTCGGGCTGGCGGGTGCGGTCCCCGATCCACACCGAGTGCGCCGAGGCGGCGTAGTCGCCCCGCACCAGCGGCCGCTCGTAGTCGAGCAGCAGCGCCTCGTGGGAGACGAAGGCCCGCTCCAGCGGCGGCCGGCCGGTCCACGAGTCGCGCACCACCCGCAGCACCCGCTCGGCGCACCGGTGG
>NZ_BCQP01000087.1 GCF_001552135.1 Actinomadura chibensis NBRC 106107
AGTTCCGGCTGCACGCGTCGATACCATGGCCCGCGTGAATCCCCCGGTGCGCGTCCTCGTCGTCGACGACGACGCGCTCGTCCGCGCCGGGCTGACCATGATGCTCGACGGCGCCGCGGGCATCGCGGTGGTCGGCGAGGCCGACGACGGCGACCGGGTGTCGGCGGCGGCCGACGCGCACGCCCCCGACGTCGTGCTGATGGACCTGCGCATGCCCCGGGTCGACGGCATCACCGCGACCCGCCGCCTGCGGGCGCGCCCGCGGCCGCCCGAGGTCATCGTGCTGACCACGTTCGACACCGACGAGAACATCCTGCACGCGCTGCGCGCCGGGGCCAGCGGCTTCCTGCTGAAGGACACCCCGCCCGCCCGGATCGTCGAGGCGGTCCGGCAGGTCGTGGCGGGCGAGCCGATCCTGTCCCCGCGGATCACCCGGCGGCTGATGGACCGGGCCGCCGTCCAGGCCGGGGCGTACGCCCGGGCCAAGGCGACGCTCGCGGCGCTCAGCCCGCGCGAGCACGACGTGGTGGTGGAGATCGGCCAGGGGCGCAACAACGCCGAGATAGCCGCCGAGCTCGACATGACCCTGGCCACCGTGAAATCCCACGTGTCGCACATCCTGACCAAGCTCGACCTCGGCAACCGCACCCAGATAGCGCTGCTCGCCCACGACGCCGGTCTCGCCTGACCGGTCCGCGCGGCTCGGGCCCGGCCGAGTCAATGGCGAATGCGCGGCGTCGTTAACGCATTCGAGTTTCCCGCTTCGCCGTATGATCCTTTTTGGCGAGGAATGTGCCGTCCGGCTCGGTGAGACGGCGGCGGGGCGGGGTGGGGACGGGGCGGGGATGGGCGGAGGACGCGAGGTCGACCGGGCCGCGGAGAAGTACGTCTTCAACTACCTCTGGCGAATGCCCGTCGCCCAGCTTCTCGTCGGCATCGGGTTCCTGATGGTCTGGACCTTCGCCTTCGGCTTCGCGGTGGACGAGGCCACGGCCACCAGGCGCGCCGCGAAGGGCGAGGGGGTGCCGGGCACGTTCATCGTGCAATCGCAGTCGTGCCCGAAGGGCGACTGCGTCTGGACCGGCACGTTCACGACCGGCAGCATCTTCCAGGTCACCCGGGAGGGAGTCGAGCTGAGAGGGGACGGCGGCCATTCCCTCGATTACGGGGACGTGGTTCCCGCGCTCGACGTCGGTTCGGGGCGCTTCGTCCAATTGGAAGGCGGGTCGCCCGAGTGGTGGCCGGCGGTCGGCGCCGGGATTTTGGCGACTATCACCGGTGGCTTCGGGACGGCCTTGTCCGCCGCCGTGCTGCGGGGCGTTCACCTGACACGGCCTTCTCGCGCGGCGCGGAAACGGGCGGCGAAAGGACGCGGAAATTCCGCGATGGGCGCGCTGGGGGCGCTCGCCGAACGGGATCGGTGGGGCTGGGCGGCGCGGCCGAAATCGTCCAAGATCAGGGTGAAGATGCCCAGGTCCATCGGGCGGACCCTGGCCGGGATCGTCGGCCTGCTCTCACTGGTGGCGTCGCTGCCGCTGTTCGGTGTGATCTGGGTGAAGTTCAACAAGGCGACCACCCTGGCCGAACTGGTCGCGGGATTGTGGGCGCCTCTCCTCGCGGTCGCCCTCGTGGGCGCGGCGACCCAGACGCTCAGGCTGGTGACGGTACGGCCCCGGATGTGGGTCACCGATGACGAGATCGTCATCCGGGACGGGCTGCTGCTCTGGAAGGCGCTGCGAATTCCGCGCACCGCGATCGCGGCGATCCACTACGGCGAAGAGCCGGGGCGTGGCCGGATCGAGGACGGCGTCGCCCATTTGACGCCTTTCCGGGAAGAACTCAACCTCACCCTTCAGATGCGGGACGCCATTTCCCTTCCCGCGCGTCGGCTGCGGTGGGGGAACTGGTTCTGGGTCATGTTGGCCTTGAAGGACCTGGAACCGGGGAGGGGAATACCCCAGCAGGGCCGTCCGGTCCGCTGGTTGCGCCTGCGGGTGAAGGAGCCGCGCCGGGTGGCCGCCGACCTCGACCGCTGGCTGGCCGCGGACGAGACGCTCGCGCTGAAGGAACCCGCGCCCGCCGAACACGGTCATTACGGCGAGGTCATCACACATCGCGGCGTCGGCGGAATGCGCGTCAAGATCAAGGGACGGCTTTCCCATCCGGTGCTCGCCGAGTTCGTGAACGAGGGCCCGGGGACGCTGCGCGCCTGGCTTCGCCGCACCGAGTTCGGCGAGGGCGTCCCGGTGGTGGAGTGCGGGCCCGGAGCCACGCCCGCCACGACCGTTCTGAACGACCGGTCGATTTCCGGCAAGGCGCTCACGAAAAGGTTCCTGTACGTCGAGTCCGAGGGACGCTGGACCGTCACGATCAGCGGCCCTGAACGCGCACGCGGATTCGTCGGCTCGGCCACCGGCAGCGGGACCGAAGTGCTCAACTACCAGGGCCCGCCCGGAATCGGCGTCGTGACATGTCCGAGCGGGCAAGCCCACCAGGTCCACCTTTATGGGCCTGACCTGGTCGCGCCCCATGGCTGCGATCCGGTCGCGTCCACCGATGCGCACGGCCCGCTGCCGAGCGGCGAGTCCCCGCCGAACCGCAGCACGTTCGCCGTTCCGGCACACGCGCTGCTCCAGGTGAGAACCGCTCCCGGAGCGGACTGGCGGATCGACGTGACGCCCCTGGAACAAGCCGACGTGGACGGCGCCCGTGCCCGAATCGAAGAACAGGACGCCGTTCCGCCAACGGGTCACGTCCGGCCGTTCGAGCATTCCATAGCGGGTGACCGAACCGCGGTGGTGCGTTATCTGGGCCCGCCGGGACCTGTGCTGTTCCGCAGCGGGGACGCTTTCGGCCTCGTCCACCTCGACGCCGCTCTGACCCCTGTTCGGACACTCTCGCTCCCGTACGGCGAAACCGAAATCCACCTCCGTTCCCACGCGCTCCTCCAGATCACCGGAGGCGAGGGCACCTGGTCCCTGGAGGAGGTCCACGACCTGGTCACGGGTTCGGAAGGCGAACTCCAGCGCCCTTGAGGGCGAAGTCGGCCGTCTTTTCGAGGAAGGCGTCGTCGAGGGGGCGGCCGAGTATGAACAGGTGGAAGTAGAGCGGCCCCGAAATCATTTCCAGGAGGAATTGGGAGTCGGTTCCGGGCGGCAGTTCGCCGCGCTCGACGGCGCGTTCGAAGATGGCTCCGGAGGCGCGGAAACGGGCGGGCCAGAATCTGTCGAGGAGTTCGTACAGTTCGGCGCTGTCGGCGGTGCGCGGACGGGACTCGCGGATCAGCGCGACGATCCACGGCGTCTGGAAACTGAGCCGGATCTGCTTGAGCAGTTCGATCAGGTCGCCGCGCAGGGTGCCGGTGTCGGCCGGTGGGGCGAGCTCGCCGCGGCGCTCGATGATCGCGGTGGAGACGAGGCCCGCCTTCGTCCCCCAGCGGCGGTAGATCGTGCTCTTGTTGACGCCCGCGCGCTCGGCCACCGCGTCGATGCGGAGCGCGGTGTAGCCGACCTCGCCGAGTTCGGCGATGGTCGCGTCGATCACCGCCTCGCCGACGCGGGCCGTCCGGCCGCCGGGCCGGGCGGTGGCGGCGTCGACGCGCAGATGCTCCACCTCGTGGAGCGGATCCCCTGCCATCCTCGCAGGTTAGAGCGCTGCAAAGGCTAGACGCAACCCGATGGCGCGTTAAGCTCAAAGCTTAAAGCAACGAGTTGTTGCTTTAAGCTGCCCGACCGACTTACAGTGCTTAACGCAACCACTAGTCGCATCAAGGGCCGAGGAGAGCCGTCGTGATCTACCACCAGATCCGGATCGCCATGAAGCCGGACGTCCCCGCCGACAAGGTCGAGCAGGCGCTCGACCTGCTGCGCCAGATGGGCCGCGAGTTGGACGTCGTCGAGTTCTTCCTGGTCGGCCGGGACATCGGCGGTGAATTCGACTACGGAGCGATGTACGCGCTCAAGGACGTCGACGCCTACCGCACCTACATGTACGCGCCGCTGCACCGCCGGATCGACGCGGTCGGGCTGCCGCTGGTCGCCAAGATGATCTCCCAGGACCTCACCGACGACCCCGACCCGGAGATCGACGCCAAGATCGCGCAGGTGCACGCCGACCGGTTCGCCGACCATCCCGAACTGCTCGAACTCGTCGAGGACCTCGGTTCGTACCAGGGCAGCGGCGTTCCGACCAAGGAAGACTCCGCCTGAGGCGAGCACCTCGCAGAGCGGGCTGGCGCTGCCGTCCATGGCCAACCTGGCGGTTCGCGGGACGTGCCTGCCGCGGAACCCGTCCCGGACGAAGGACGTGGAGTCGTACCGTTCCGCCTGGTGAGGTGGAGGGTGGGCGCCGTCCAGCCTGACGGTAGGCCGGTTCCGGACGCGCCGGACCGGCCCCTCCGGGCCCATCATGGAGGCAGTGGGGCCGGGCCGTCACCCTCTCGGGTGCCCCGCACGGTCCGGTCTCCCGGCCCCGCTCGTCCGCCCGGACGAAACACGAGGAACGTCACGAGAAGTGATCCTCCGGTCACTCCGGAGCACCTACGATCTCCCGTATCCCCCGATACCGTGCGCGAAGGGGCGCACCACAAGGAGACGTTTCCCCGTGAAGTTCAGCTACGCCATGCTCCCCGACTACCCCCTCTCGGAGTCGCTGGCATCCATCGCGCTGGCCGACGAGCTCGGCTTCCACGCGGTGTACGCGGCCGACGAGCCGTGGCACAAGGACCTCTGGCTGCTGTTCGCCGCCGCCGCGGCGAGCACGTCGCGGATCCGCCTCGGCCCGTCCGTCTCGGCGGTGACGCTGCGCGAGCCGTCGCTGATCGCGCAGGCGGCGGCGACGCTCGACGAGCTGACCGGCGGGCGCGCCGAGGTCGTCCTCGGCAGCGGGAACTTCGGCGTGCTCGCCCAGTACAAGATCGACTGGACGACGACCAAGCCGCTCACCCGGGTGAAGGAGGCCGTCGCGGTCGTCCGGACCCTGCTGGATGAGGGCGCCATCACCCGCGACGGCGAGTTCTACTCCTACGACGGGCTGTTCACGTTCGCGCGTCCCGTCCAGGAGCGGCTGCCGGTCAAGATCGGCGCGATGCGCGGGCCGAAGTCGTTCGAGGCGGCCGGTGAGCTGTCCGACGGCGTGCACCACGCGCTGAGCTACTCGCGCCGCGCCTACGAGTACGCGGTCGAGCATGTCCGGAAGGGCGCCGAGCGCGCGGGCAAGGACTGGCGGACGCTCGACATCGGCGCCTGGGTCGTGTTCGCGGTCGGCCCCGACTCGGCCGCCGCGAAGGAGGCGGCCCGCAGCATGGTCGGGCTGTACGCGTCGGCGATGCCCGCCGAGCAGCTGGAGCGCAACGGCGTCGACCCGGCGGACATGATCCCGATCGTCCAGGCCATCGGCAACGGCGACCTCGCGAAGGCGATCGAGCTGACCACGCCCGAGATCACCGAGAAGCTGTCGCTGGCGGGAACGCCGGAGGAGGTCCGGGCGCGGATCGCGAGCGACATCGCGCCGACCGGCGTCAACCACATGATCTGCGCGATCACCGACCCTGGGCTGGTGAAGTCGTTCACCGGACGCGAGCTCACCGGCGTCCCCGGCGTGGACGGCCAGCTCCGGCTGATCCACGACGAGCTGATGCCCGCGTTCGGCTAGGTCTCCGCGGACGGGCCGGGGCGCGTCGGCGCCCCGGCCCGTTCCCGTCGCGCCGGGCCCGCGAAAAACGGGTGGGCGGCGCGCGGGCACGCTGGCAGCATGGCGGTGATCACGGCGGAGCCGTGCCGGACGAGCAGCGGAGGCGAGATGCGCCAGGTCTTCGAGAACTCACAGCGCCCATTCCGGACGAGAGCTTTCGAGGACACCTCCGCCCATGCCCATCCTCAACCTCGGCATCCTCGCGCATGTTGACGCGGGAAAGACCAGCCTGACCGAGCGGCTGCTGTACGACACCGGCGCGATCGGGAGGCTCGGCAGCGTCGACGCCGGTGACACCCAGACCGACCGCGGCGAACTGGAACGCCAGCGCGGCATAACCATCAGGTCCGCCGTCGTGTCGTTCCAGCTAGGCGCGCTGCGGGTCAACCTGATCGACACACCCGGCCACGCCGACTTCGGCGCCGAGGTCGAACGGGCCCTCGGGGTCCTGGACGGCGCCGTGCTGGTGCTGTCGGCGACCGACGGCGTCCAGGCGCGGACCCGCGTGCTGATGCGGGCCCTGCGCGCGCTGGCACTGCCCACCCTGATCTTCGTGAACAAGATCGACCTGGTGGGCGCGGACCCGGACGGCGTGCTCGCCGCCGTCGAGCGCAGGCTGGCGGCGCGGCCCGTCCCGCTGAACCGCGTGCGGGCCGGACGGGTCGAGCCGTGCGCGCCCTCGGCCGAGATCCTGGCGGACGGCGACGACCGCGTGCTCGCCGACTTCGTACACGACCGCGCGACGCCGCCGGAGACCCTGCGGGCGTCGCTGCGCGCGCAGACCGCCGCCTGCGCCGTCCAGCCGCTGTACTTCGGCTCGGCGCGGACCGGCGCCGGCGTCCCCGACCTGCTGCGCGGCCTCGGCTCGCTGCTGCCCCCGGCCGCGCCCGGCGACGGCGGGACGCGCGGCTCCGTCTTCGCCGTCGAGCGCGCCGCGTCCGGCGAGCGGGTCGCGTGGCTGCGGCTGTTCTCCGGCGAGCTGCGGGTCCGCGAGCGGGTCGCCTTCGCGGGCGGGCGCGGCGGCGGGCGGATCACCGGCCTGGACGTCGCCGGAGCGCCCGGCGACGACGTCCTGACCGCCGGGAACATCGCGCGGGTGCGGGGCCTCGCCGGGGTGCGGGTCGGCGACCGGATCGGGCCGCCCGGCCGGGACGTGCCGCCGTTCCCGCCGCCGTCGCTGGAGACGATCGTGCGCGCCCGCCGCCCGGCCGACGCGGGACGGCTGCGCGCCGCGCTCCTCGACCTCGCCGACGAGGACCCGCTGCTGCGGGCGCGGCCCGCGCCGTCCGGTGCGACGTCCGTCCTGCTGTACGGGGAGGTGCAGAAGGAGGTCGTCGCCGCCCGGCTGCGTGCCGAGGCCGGGATCGAGGCGGTCTTCGAGGAGAGCCGGACCGTCTACACCGAACGTCCCGCCGGGGTGGGCGAGGCCGTGGAGGAGATGGACTGGCGGCGCCGCGTGCCGGAGTTCTGGGCGACGATCGGCCTGCGCGTCGAACCCGCGCCGCGCGGCGCCGGGAACACGTTCCGGCGGGAGACCGAGTTGGGCGCGCTGCCGCACGCCTTCGACCGGGCGATCGAGGAGACCGTCCACGGCACCCTGGAAGAGGGGCTGCGCGGGTGGCCGGTCACCGACTGCGCCGTGACGCTGACCCGGTCCGGGTTCGCCGCGCCGATCAGCACCGCCGGCGACTTCCGGGGCCTCACCCCGCTGGTTCTGATGGACGCCCTCGCCCGCGCGGGCACCCGCGTCTTCGAGCCGTGCCACGTGTTCGAGGCGGAGGTGCCGGGCGACGCGCTCAGTCCCGTCCTCGCGGCGCTCGGCGCGGTCGGCGCCACGTCCGTCGAGCCCGTACCCGGCGTGCCCGGCGTGCCCGGCGCGTCCGATGCGGACGGCTGGACGATCAAGGGCGAGATCCCGGCCGCCCGCGCCGCCGAGGCGGAGGCGGCGCTGCCCGCGCTCACCGGCGGCGAGGGCGCCTGGTGGTCGGCGCCGTCCGGGGAGCGGCCGGTGGCGGGCGCGCCGCCGACCCGTTCCCGGCCCGCCCGCCTCCGCGGGGACGGCTGATCAGGCTTGGTCGGTGAGCGCCGCCTGAAGGAGGGCGTGCGCCGATCGGCGCATCAGGGCGGTCGCCTCCTCGCGGGAGAGCCCGGCGATGTCGGTGAGCCAGATCAGCGCCTCGATGCCGGTCGCCGAGCGGATCGCCACGGCCAGCCGATGGACGTCGACGTCCGGACGGGACTCGCGGAGCGGGGCGAGGGCGTCCTCGATCCAGGCGACGGCGCGGCCCTGGCGGAGCGGCGGCTGCTCCGCGCCGGGCTCCAGCGACAGCCGCAGCGAGGCGCGCAGTTGCGGCTCCCATTCGACGGTGAGGTCGGTGAAGGCCCGCATCGCCAGGTCGAGCCGTGCCCGCGGATCGATCGGGGCGTCGTCGGGGAGCAGCGACGCCTGCCGGGTCTCCGGGTGCGCGCCGAGCAGCAGGGCGCGCTGGTTCGGGAAGTAGCGGTAGGCCGTCGTCCGGGAGACGCGCGCGGCGGCGGCCGCCTCCTCGACGGTCGGGGTCAGCCCACGGGCCATGAGGGCGCGGGTGGACGCGACCAGCGCCTCGCGGGTGCGGGACTTCTGCTCGCGGCGTCCGGTCGACTCATATGGTACTGACATCTCCATAATGGTACCGTCGTCCCATGGGACTGCGGTCCCCTCTCCTGACCGGCGAGCCGAGCGAGGCGGCCATGCAGCAGGACCCCACCGTCACCGATCCCGGCCTCTACACGGTGATCTTCGAGAACGAGCGCGTCCGCGTCCTGGAGTACCGGGACGCGCCGGGCGACCGGACCAGCCCGCACGGCCATCCGGACAGCGTCATGGTCACGTTGAGCTCGTTCACGCGGCGGCTCACGTCGGGCGGACGGCAGGTGGAGCTCGAACTGCGCGCCGGGCAGGCGCGCTGGCTGGACGCCCAGGAGCACGCCGGGGAGAACATCGGCGACACCCCCACGCACTCGATCTTCGTCGAGCTCAAGGAGCCGCGGCCGGGCGGCCCGGCGGCGGTGGAGGCGGCGGCGGAGGGCTCGCTGGGTCCGCGCTGATCAGCGCGGTGAGGGACGTGGTGAGCCAGCGCTCGTGGGCGGCGGGCGTCCAGCCCATCATGGCGCGGGCCAGCAGGTAGGTCTCGGCGTGGACGAGCAGCGACGCCGTGTCGGTCAGCCAGCCGAGGTCGCGGTCGCGGCCGCCGGGTAGCAGGCCGTCGTCCGCCATCTTGGCCCAGAAGGCGGCGATGTTGGCGCGGGTGGCCTCGCGGCCAGCCTGCGCGGCGGCGGCGAGCTCGGGTTCGGTCGCGGCGGCCTCCAGGGCGACGGCGAGGACGTCCCCGGCGCGGGCCAGCATCCGGCTGCTCCCCGTCGCGAGCGCGGCGAGGCGTTCGGCGGCGGTGGGGGCGGTCTCGGCGCGGGTGAACCAGTCGCGGTGGCGGACGTCGACCGGCGCGGTGTCCCCGGCGAAGGCGACGTCGACGGCCCGTTTGAGCAGGGCCGCCTTGGTGCCGAACCGGACGTAGACCGTGCGCGCCCCGACCCGGGCGCGGTCGGCGACGGCGGCCAGCGTGGTCCCGGCGTAGCCGTGCTTGACGAACAGTTCGGTGGCGGCCTTGAGGATCTTCTCCTCGGTCTCGGCGACACGGGCGGCGCGCAGATCGGGCTTGACGGGGTCGGACATGCATTGCAGTATAACTGCATCAATGCACTCCGACTGCAAGGAGATCGCGATGGGGGATCGCAGCGCCGCTTCACCCGCGGACGGCTCGGGCCCGCCCCGGCTGGACGGCGTCCACCACCTGAAGCTCCCGGTCACCGACCTGGCCCGGTCCCTGGAGTGGTACCGCTCCAGGCTCGGATACGAGGTCGACATCGAGTTCGTAGAACAGGGCACGCTGATGGGGTACGCGCTGCGGCATCCGGCGGGCGGGCCGATGCTGGCCCTTCGCCTCGACCCCGAGCGGGCCGTCGCCGCGGCGGGGTTCGACTACTTCGCCATCGGCGTCCCCGGCAAATCCGCGATCGAGGAACTCGCCGCGCGGCTGACCGCGCTGGGCGAATCCCACGCGGGGGTGCATTTCGCGACCATCGGCTGGATATTGCCCGAGCTGCACGACCCCGACGGGCACGAGGTGCGCTTCTACACAACGGCGCATCACACCGACACGGGGGCCGATCCGCTGCGCGTGGACGACCCCCGCGAAACTGCCGCCCGGCGCGCCGCCGCCGCGGGCGAGACCCCATAGGCCGGACGGGGGTCAAGGGACGATAGTGGAGCGGTGAACGGGACGCTGCGAGCCGATCTGTTACGCCGGGCCGCCCGCGACCAGAGGGTCCGGACGTCGACGCCCCGCCATTACCGGTCCCCTTTCCGGGCCTTGCGTTTCCTCTGGGTCGACGACAGGAACGCGGCCTGGCTGGACCGCGTCGTCCGGCGGCACGGCTGGCCGGGCAACGCCCTGGTCGGGGCGCGGGCCGCCGACGCCGCCTGGCTGCTCGCCCAGCACGCGGACCGGCGGCGCCGCGCGCAGCGCCGCCTCCTGCTGGCCCTGCGGGACGCGGTCGCGCGCGGCGACGCCGATCGGAAACACCTCGCCTATCTGGAGGACCGCGTCCGGGTCAACGCCGGTCGTCCGCAGCGGTACGGGACCCAGTACACCGAGACCGAGTCGGGGTTCGGGCCGCGGCCGATCGAAGACCCGGACGGCCTGGACGAGCGGCGCGCCGAAATGGGCCTGCCGCCCATGGACGAATACGACGCGGAAATGCGCCGCCGTCTCGACTCCTGGCCGAGCGCGTCCTAGCGACCGCTTTCAGCTCACCGCGGCGGCGAACATTCCGGGCTCGTAGGAGCCGCCCTTGTTGCGCACGATGACGTTGAGCCGGTTGGCGGCGTTGATGAGGGCGACCAGCGAGACGAGCGCCGCGATCTGGTCGTCGTCGTAGTGCTCGCGCACCCTTTCCCACGTCGCGTCGGACACGCCGTGGTGGGCGTCCGCGAGGCGCGTGCCCTCCTCGGCGAGCGCCAGCGCGGCGCGCTCCGCCTCGGTGAACACCGTCGTCTCGCGCCACGCCGCGACCAGGCTGAGCCGGACCGTCGTCTCCCCGGCCGCCGCCGCCTCCTTGGTGTGGAGGTCGACGCAGAGGCCGCAGCCGTTGATCTGGCTGGCCCGCAGCATGACCAGGTCCTGGACGGCCTTCGGCAGCGGCGACTCCGCGATCACCGTGTGCGCGCCCGCCATCCGCCTGGCGATCTTGGCGCCGATCTCGTTGGTCATCAGGTCGATGCGAGGTTCCATGACGTCGTCCTCACTCGTGGGTTCCGGTTGGACGACCACAAGATGCCGATGACCTCGCGCTTGTGACGGCGTGGAGGTGTGCCGTATGTCACCGGGCCCCGGATGTCACAGAACGAGGGGACCGAGCATCTTGTGTGCGGCGTGTCGAATGACGAACGGGGGGAGCAGACCATGAGCGAAGGATCAGGGGAGCCCGGCCAGGATGGGGAGCGCGGCCAGGACGGTCGGATGGACGCCGCCACCGAGGCGTTCGTCGCCCACCGGAACCTGCTCTTCACCGTCGCGTACGAGATGCTCGGGTCGGCCGCCGACGCCGAGGACGTCCTCCAGGAGACCTGGCTGCGCTGGGCGGGCGTCGACCTCGCGACGGTGCGGGACCAGCGCGCCTACCTGGTGCGGATCACCACCCGGCAGGCGCTGTCGCGGTTGCGCACGCTCGGCCGCCGCAAGGAGTCCTATGTCGGGCCGTGGCTGCCGGAGCCGCTGCTGACGACGCCCGACGTGGCGGAGGACGTCGAGCTCGCCGACAGCGTCTCGATGGCGATGCTGCTCGTCCTGGAGACGCTGAAGCCGACCGAGCGGGCGGTGTTCGTGCTGCGCGAGGTGTTCGACCTCGGGTACGACGAGATCGCGGAGGCCGTCGGGAAGAACCCGGCGGCCGTCCGGCAGATCGCGCACCGCGCGCGGGCGCATGTCGCCGAGCGGCGGCCGCGCGGGGACGTGTCGGCGGCGCAGACGCGGGGCGCGCTCGCGGCGTTCCAGGTGGCGATCGAGACGGGCGACCTGCGGGGGCTGCTCGACGTCCTCGCGCCGGACGTCGTCCTCCTCGGGGACGGCGGCGGGGTCGTCCAGGCCGTGCCGCAGCCGGTGGTCGGCGCGGAGAAGGTCGCGCGCCTGCTGTCGGTCGGGCTGCCGAAGCTGGGCGGGCTCGCGACGGTCGAGGTGGCGCAGGTCAACGGGTGGCCCGCGCTGATCGTCCGGATCGGCGGGGAGATCGACGACGTCGTGGCGGTCCGGATCGACGACGGGCTGGTGACCGGGCTGTACGTCGTCCGGAACCCGGAGAAGCTGGCGCGGCTCGGGCGGGAGACGCCGGTCAGCCGCTGATCCGGAGCGTCCGGGCGGACGCGCCGGGCCGAGAACGTCCGAGGCGGGTGGTACGCCTTGGGGCATGAGCGTCGAGGAGTTCCTGGAGCTGGTGCTCGGGCTGCCGGAGGTGACCGAGCGCGAGTCCTTCGCGGAGATGACGGGCTTCCGCGTGCGGGACAAGGGCTTCTGCTACCTCAGCGAGGCCAAGCAGTCGATCATGGTGAAGGCGACGAGGGAGGAGCAGGCCGCCCTCGTCGCCGACGACCCCGAGACCTTCTCCCCCTCCTGGACGAGCGGACGCTTCGCCTGGGTCGAGGTCAAGCTGCCCAACGTCGACCCAGACCACCTGGCCGAACTGGTCGTCGAGGGGTGGCGGCTGTCCGCGCCGAAGCGCCTCGCGAACACGCTCCAAGAAATTTCCGGCGGTGACCGATGAGTCGGGGGTGATCGGGCGGTACATACCGCCGACCGATCAGAAGGAGCGTTCGATGAACAGCACCGAGTCCGAAGTCCGCGCCATGTTCGACCAGATGTACAAGGCCTGGGCGGACGGTGACGCCGCCGCGTTCGCCGACCACTACACCGACGACGCGACCGTCGTCATGCCCGGCGTGTTCCACCAGGGGCGGGAGGCGGTCCGCGAGTACATGGCGGCCGGGTTCGCCGGGCCGCTGAAGGGGTCGCGCGCCGTGGACGAGCCGCGCGACACGCGCGTCCACGGCGACACGGCGGTGATCGTCAGCCGGGCGGGCATCGTGATGGCGGGGGAGAGCGAGGTGTCGGCCGAGGGGGAACGGCTCGCCACGTGGGTGCTGTCGAGGCGGGACGGGCGGTGGCTCGTGGCCGCCTACGCCAACGCGCCCGCGCACTAGGCGGAGGGGGCACGTGATCGACGACGACTTCGAGTCGGCGGTGGGGGCGTACCGGAAGGAGCTCCTGGTGCACTGCTACCGGATGCTCGGTTCGGTGCACGAGGCGGAGGACCTCGTCCAGGAGACGATGCTGCGCGCCTGGCGGGCCTGGGACCGGTACGACGAGCGGCGGGCGTCCGTCCGGACCTGGCTCTACAAGATCGCGACGAACGCGTGCCTGACGGCGTTGAAGGGGCGGGCGCGGCGGCCGCTGCCGTCCATGGTCGGCGGGCCGGAGCCGGGCGAGGCGGAGTTCCCGCTCGCCCCGGCGCTGGACGTGCCGTGGCTGCAGCCCTTCCCGGACGCCCTGCTCGACGATCCGGCGTCGCGGGTCGCGCGGCGGGGCAGCCTGCGGCTGGCGCTGATCGCGGCGATGCAGGTGCTGCCGCCGAAGCAGCGGGCCGTGCTGATCCTGCGGGACGTCCTGGAGTTCAGCGCGGCGGAGACGGCGGAGCTGCTGGAGACGTCGGCGGCCGCCGTGAACAGCGCGCTGCAGCGGGCGCGGGCCGGGCTGTCCGGCGTCGCGGTGACCGAGGAGGAGGTCGCCGAGCCGGACGACGCCGCCGTCAACGACCTGCTCGACCGGTACGTCCGGTCGTTCGAGACGGCGGACGTCGGCGCCCTCGTGACGCTGCTGACCGACGACGCGGCGCTGGAGATGCCGCCCGTCCCGCACTGGTACCGGGGGAGGCACTCCTACGGGCTCTTCATGGTGCGCTTGTTCGAGTGGCGCGGCACCGGCTGGCGCATGGTCCGGACGACCGCCAACGGGCAGCCCGCCCTCGTCGCCTACCTCCTGAGCGACGGCGTCTACCGGCTCCACACCTTGCAGGTCCTCACCGTGGAGGGCGGCCGGGTCGCGCGCAACGTCGTCTTCACCGACGCGCGGGTCTTCTCGGCGTTCGGCCTCGCCCCGACCCTGCCGGGGCCCTGATCATGGGAAACGGGGGAATCGGTTGCGGGCAACCGAACGGGCGCGCGCCCGTAGGATGGGGCCATGACGGGGACCGGCGACGATCCACTGGCACTGGACGGGCAGGTCTGCTTCGTCCTGCACGCGACCTCGCGCGCCTTCGACGCGCTCTACCGCGCGGAGCTCCGCGGCCTCGGCCTGACCTACCCGCAGTACCTCGTCATGATCGTCCTCTGGGAGGAGGACGGGCCCACGGTGAAGCGGCTCGGCGAGCGCCTCCGCCTCGACTCGGGCACGCTGTCTCCCCTGCTCACCCGGCTGGAGACGGCCGGTCTCGTGACCCGCCGCCGCGGCCGCGAGGACGAGCGCTCGGTCTCGGTGCACCTCACCGACCGCGGCGCCGCCCTGCGCGCCCGGGCCGTGGACGTCCCCCGCCGCGTCCTCGCGGCGACCGGCCTCACCCAGGCTGAGCTGGCCGACCTGCACCACGTCCTACGCGAAATCACCGAACGCCTGGACGCCGCCGCCCAAACCGTCCCCTGACCCACCCCACCACGACCGCCCATCGCACCCGGCCCCCACCACCCGCCCGCCACACCTGGCCGCCCCCTGCCCACGGTGTCGGTCGCGCCTTGCCCGCAGCGCCGGTCGCGCCTTGCCCGCGGTGCCGGTCGCGCCTTGCCCGGCGGTGCGCGTCGCGGCTTGCCCGGCGGTGCGGGTCGCGGCTTGCCCGGCGGTGCGGGTCGTGCCTTGTCCGTGGTGCGGGTCGCGGCTTGTCCGCGGTGCGGGTCGCGGCTTGTCCACGGTGCCCGCCACGCCTTGCCGCGGTGCCCGGCGCGCCTTTCCGTGGTGTCGGTCGGGGCTTGCTCGTGGTGTCGGTCGGGTGTCGGCCTCGCTGGCTTGGGGGTGGCCGGGCGGGTGGCTGGGTGTTAGTCGGGGATGCGGTCCAGGACGGGCAAGGGGGCCAGGCCGTACTGGTAGTAGTCGACCGTGTCGGCGCCCGAGGTTCGGGCGGCGGTCACCTTGGCGGCCAGGTGGTCGGCCGAGACCGTGTCCGGGATGCCGGGGCGGAGGACGGCGCGCAGCGTCGTGGCCGAGCCGAGCGCGGTGCGGTAGGCGGCGACGTCCTCCGCCACGCGGGCCTCGTCGGACGCGTAGCAGAGCACCGCGTACGACGGGACGACCTTGCCCACGCCGGACGGGTCGACGCCGATCCGCCAGGCGGACGCGGCGGCCGGGTCGCCGGTGGGGCGTCCGTCCGCGTAGCCCTTCACGGCGCCGGTCAGGTCGAGGAAGGTCAGCCGGGAGCCCTCTTCCGCCACGGCGGCGGCGACGTCGGCGGCGAGCGACGTGACGACCGGCGTGCGGGCGTGCGCGTAGTCGGTGAGGACGTCCGGGATCGCGTCGACCGGCGGGCCGCCGTCCAGGACGGACGCGGCCAGCCGCGACGCGGCGTCGCGCGCGGCGTCGGCGTGCGGGACGCGCTCGCGGCAGTGCGCGCAGAAGCACAGGCCCAGCGCGAACTCGGCGGCCGGTCCGAGCTCGACGAAGGAGCGCTCGTGGTGGTAGCCGTGCTGGAACGTCCCGAAATGGAGGGACTCGGCGACGACGGAGTCCACGCCCTGGCGGGCGATGGCGCGGCCCAGCGCGACCGCGTACGCGCGCACGTCCGGGTTGGACGGGCACAGGTCGGCGGGCGCGGCACGGTCGCCGAAGCAGTTCTCCTGCGTCACGTCCGGGAAGGCGAGGCCGAGCGTGGTGTTGTGCAGGAAGACGCCCCACCCGTGGAGGGGCACGCCCAGCTCGCGCGTCCGCTCCCGGAGAGCCCGCACGGGTTCGCGTTCCGCGCCCTTCTGCACGGGCGGGGTCAGGCGGAGGCCGTCGAAAGCGTCGTCCAAGGGGAAGTGGACCCCGTCGTGGCGCATGGTGACGCGGGTGCGGCCGTGGGGCGTCACGTCGCGGGCGCGGTGGTACGCGGCGCCGATCGTGATGGACGTGACGCCATGGGAGAGGACCCGCGCGACGTCGTCACCGTCGCCGCGCAGATCCTCGACCAGGACATAGAGGGATGAATCCATCAGCTCTTCTTGTAGGCGACGAAGTCGATTTCGACCAGGATGTTCATCAGGTCGGAGCCCACGGTCGTCCGCACCGGGTACGGCTGGTTGAAGTGCGCGCGGTACACCTCGTCGTAGGCGGCGAAGTCGCGGTGCAGCTCCTGGAGGTGGACGGTCGACTTCACCACGTCGTCCAGGCCGAGGCCGTGCTCGGCGAGGACGGCGGTCAGGTTCGCGAGGGTCTGCCTGGTCTGCGAGGCGACGTCGTCGCCGACGACCTCGCCGGTCTTCGGGTCGATCGGGCCCATCCCGGACGTGTACACGAAGTCGCCGACCACGAGGGCCTGCGAGTAGGTGCCGAGGGGTGCGGGCGCCGCCGCGCTGCGAAGTTCGCGCTTGCTCATGGCTCTCCTCATCGGGTGACGGTGTCTTCGGTCGATTTCAGCAGGTCGAGATCACGGCGGCTCGGGAGACCCTCCCAGTCGCCGCGGACGGTGACCGCGTACGCGCCCGCGGCCGTCGCGGTGGCGAGCCGCTCGGCGACCGGGCGGCCCCGCACGAACTCGGCGAGGTACCCGGCGGCGAACGCGTCCCCCGCCCCGACCGGGTCGATCACCGGGACCCGGTGCGCGGGCTGGACATGCAACGTTCCCGCGCAGGACGCGACCACCCCGGCCGCGCCCCGCTTGACCAGCGCGTCGCGCGGGCCGAGCGCGGCGAGCCCGGCGGCGAGCCCGGCCGGGTCGTCGGCGGCCACGACGAGCCGCGCCTCGGCCTCGGTCGCGAACACGAGGTCGGCGCGTTTCACCAGGTCGCGCAGGCACTCACCGGCCTCGTCCGGGGACCACAGGGCGCTGCGGTAGTTCAGGTCGAGGGAGACGGGGACGCCCGCGTCCCGGGCCGTCTCGACGGCGTCGTCCAGCGCGGCGCGGGCGGTCGGGCTGATCGCCGCCGTGATCCCGGTGACGTGCAGGACGCGCGCCGACCTGATCAGCGCGTGCGGGACGTCGGCCGGGCCGAGCCGGGAGCCCGCGCTGCCCGTCCGGTAGTACTGGACGCGGGTGAGCGTCCCCGACCGGCGCTCCTTGAACAGCAGCGCGGTGGGGGCCGACTCGTCCACGACGGCGTGGTCGATGCGGACGCCCTCGCCCGCGAGCGCCGTCGTGATGAGACGGCCGAACTCGTCGTCGCCGACCCGGCCGAACCAGGCGGCGGTGGCGCCGAGGCGGCGCAGCCCGATCGCCGTGTTCGACTCGGCGCCGCCGATCCCGAGGTCGAGCGTCCGCGCGTGCCGCATCGGCCCGACGACCGGGTTCTCCAGCCGCGCCATCGTCTCCCCGAACGTCACGAGATCGACCCCGGCCGAGGGAGACCCCGCTGAGTCCTGTTCCGCTCCGGTCATCGGGCCCGTTTCCGCGGGGGACGGCCCCCGGCCTCTCGGGGGCCGTCCCGGTGATGCTTGTTCCGCTGTGGTCATCGGGCGCTCTTCTCCGGGGGACGACCCTCGGACCCCCGGGGGCCGCCCCGATGATCCTCGCTCCGCTCCGGTCATCGGGACGGGGCTTCCGGGGGCGGCGGGGCGGTGGCCTGGAGGCGGGCCGTGCGGACGCCGTTGAGGACGCGGTAGGCGCGGTCGGCCATGGCGGTCAGCGAGCCGCCGTCGAGGGCGTCGCCGATCAGGGAGCCGCCGACGCCGACGCCGATCGCGCCCGCGCGGACGTAGTCGCCCGCGTTGCCCGGACGGACGCCGCCGGTCGGCAGGAGCGCGATGTCGCGGAACGGCTCGGCGAGGTCGCGCAGGTACTCGGGTCCGAACAGGTGGGCGGGGAAGACCTTGACGGCGGTGGCGCCGAGGTCCCAGGCGCGGGCGACCTCGCTGGGCGTGAGCGCGCCGGGGTAGTAGGGGACGCCCAGGTCGTGGGCCTTCACGGCGACCTCGGCGTCCGTGTCCGGGGCCACCAGGAAGGACGCGCCCGCGTCGACGGCGGCGGACGCGTCGGCGGGCGTCCGGACCGTCCCGGCGCCGAGCTCGACGTCGTCGGGGTACCGGTCGCGGGCGGCGCGCAGCGCGTCCAGCGCGCCGGGAGTGTTGAGGGTGATCTCCAGGCAGCGGATGCCGGCGGCGACCAGGGTGTCCAGGACGCCGGTCACGCGGGTGGGGTCGGTGCCGCGCACGACCGCGACGACGCCGGTGGCCGTCAGCGCGCCTCCCGGCGCCAAGCGGGGGGTCATGGTCGTCCTCTCGAAGGGGGGTTCAACGGGTCAGAAGTAGGTGCGGATCAGGTCGGTCACCGTATGGTCGTCGTCGACGACCGGGATGACCTGCCATTTGTCGAAGGCCGTGCAGGGGTGGGAGATCCCGAAGCAGATCAGGTCGCCCGGCCGCGGGGACGGCCCCTCCACCGCCACGTAGGCGTGGTGGTCGTTGGTGTCGGTGACGCGCAGGCCGTCCGCGGGCAGGACGGTCCCGTCCCGCCGCCGGACGCGCAGCGGGACGGGCAGCCCCGCGTCGTAGGGCGCCTCACGCTTGCCCATCCCGACGATCGCGAGCCCCTCCTCCGGGACGGACGTGACCTGCGCCCAGATCTCCAGCGCGGCGTCCAGCGAGCCGGGCAGGCGGGTGAACGGCGTCCGCTCGGTGTAGATGCCGTCGTCGTGCGTCACGTAGGCGCCGCTGCGCAGGATCACGGTCAGCTCGTGCCCGGGCAGCCAGTCCCCGGACAGCCGCTCCGCGACCTGGTCGAAGTACGCGCTGCCGCCCGCCGTGACGACGACCTCGCGCGGCAGCAGCCCGGTCTTGGACAGCTCGGCGGTCACGTCGCGGAGCGTCCCGAGGTAGGCGCCCGCGGCCGCGACGTCCGGCAGCCCGCCCTCGTAGCCCGCGACGCCCGCCAGTTCGGTGCCGGGGGAGGCGGCGACGGCGCGCGCGACGGCGGTCAGCTCCTCGACGGTGCGGCACCCGGTCCGCCCGTTCGGGTGGCCGAACTCGACGAGCACCCGGAACGGGCGCGGCCCGGCGGCGGCGGAGAGCGCGGCGACGCCTTCGAGCGAGTCGGCGTACAGCAGGAACTCCATGCCGCGGCCGACCTCGCCGCCGAGCCAGTGCAGCGCGGTCGGGTCGAGCAGCTCGTTGGCCAGCAGGATCCGCGGGACGCCGAACGTCCGGTAGGCGAGGACCTGGTTGGCGGTCGCGGCGGTGATGCCCCAGGCGCCCGCGTCGAGCTGGGTCTGGAACAGCGACGGCGCCATGGTCGTCTTGCCGTGCGGCGCGAAGGCCAGGTCGTGCCGGGCGCAGAACGCGGCCAGCTCGGCGATGTTGTGTTCCAGCGCCGATCTGCGCAGGACCATGAGCGGCCAGGTGAACGGGCCGCCGAACAGCGGGTGCCGGGCGGCGGCGAACTCCGCGTACGGGACGGCCGGGCCGGGCTGCCAGAAGCCCTTCGTCCGCCAGTCGACGTACTCGTCCGGAATCGTGAGGTTCACGGCTGGTTCCCTCCATGCGGATCACGGTCGGTACTGCTGCGCTCGGCGGGACGGTCGAGCGCCCGGTCGAGTGGCCGGTCGAGGGGCCGCTCGGGACGGCGGCGCGGCTGCCGGGACGAGCCCAGCACGCGGGAGATCTCCAGGCCCGTCCGCTCGACCATCGGCCCGACCTCCCGCACCCGCGCGGGCGTCATCCGGGACGTCAGCCCGGACACGCTGAGCGCCCCGACGGCCCGGTCGGTGTGGTCGAAGATCGGCGCGGCGACGCAGCGCACCTCGGGCTCGTTCTCCCGGTCGTCCACGGCGTACCCGGAGAGCCGGACGCGCTCCAGCTCGGCCGCGAGCCGGGCCGGGTCGGTGATCGTCCGCTCGGTGCGCGGGGTGAGCCCGGCGGCGACGACGAGCTGGAAGTCGTCGTCGCCGAGCCAGGCGAGGATGGCCTTGCCGACGGCCGTCCGGTAGGCGGGCATCCGCATCCCGACGCGGGACGCCATCCGGACGTTGTGCTCGTTCTCCACCTTGTCGATGTAGACGACCTCGGGCGCGTCGTAGACGACGAGGTGGCACGTCTCCCCCACGACGTGCTGGAGGCGGCGCAGCGGGTCGGCGGCGACGGACCGCACGTCCAGCGACGACAGGTACGCCTGCCCGAGCCGCAGCGCGCCGTGCCCGAGCCGGAACCAGCCCGTCTCGCGGTCGCGGGTGAGCAGGTCGCCGTCGATCAGCGGGGCGGCGAGGCGCAGCACGGTGCTCTTGCTGAGGCCGAGGTCGTCGGCGATCTGGGTGAGGGACACGCCGCGCGCGTCGGCGTGGTCGCGGACGTGGTCGAGCACCGCGAGCGCCCGGCGCAGCGACGACGACTGGTTCCGCGCGGGCTTCGCCGCGGCCTTGCCGGGCACGGTCTCGTCGATGCTCATGTCGTGCTCCCCGGAAGCAGTCCACGGGTGATAACGTCGCGGGCCGCCGCGAGGTGCCGCCCGGCGCGGGCGAGTGAGATCTCGTGGTGGCCCGGCAGCAGTATGTCGATCTCCAGCGCGGCGAGGCGCGCCAGGCTGGCCGCGTACTCGGGGACGCGCGCGTCGTGCAGGTTCTGCAGCGAGATCCGCCCGCCGGTGAACACGCAGTCGCCGGAGAACAGGGCGCGGCCCTCGGGCGCGTCGAGCAGGTAGCAGGTGTGCCCGTCGGCGTGCCCCGGCGTGGCGATCGCGGTGAGGACGACCCCGCCGCCGAGGTCGACCCGCTCCCCGTCGGCGATGGGACGCACCGCCGGGCACGCCTCGAACGCGTACTCCGGCGGGTACACCCCGGCCGCCTTGCCGCGGTCGACGCTGAGCTTGTCCTCCGCGCCGGACGCGATCCAGTCGCTCGCCGGCGCCCCCGCGCGGACGGCGATCCCCGGCACGTCCCGCGCGACGGCGGCGGCGCCGCCCGCGTGGTCGGCGTGCCCGTGGGTGAGCAGCAGGTGCCGCTCCCCCGCCGGTGCGGCGGCGGTGCGCAGCCGCCGCGCGAGCAGCCCGGCGGACGTCCCGGCGCCCGCGTCGACGAGCGCCGCGCCCCGCGACCCGCGCACGAGGTAGACGTGGCAGTCGAGCGGGTCGGTGAGGTCGAACCCGGCGGCTCCGCTGCCGACGAGTTCGACGTGCTGCGTCAGCCGCATGCTCATGCCGCCCCCTCGCCGAGGGAGCGGACGGTGTCGACGACCAGCCGGGCGGCGGCGTCCACGTCCGCGAGCGCCACGGACTCGGCGGCCGAGTGCGCGTCGGCGATCGAGCCGGGCCCGAACACGACCGACGGGACGCCCGCGCGGGCGAGCTTGCTCGCGTCCGTCCCGAACGGCATCCCCTGGACGGACGCGGGCAGCCCCGCCCGTTCGAGCGCGGCGCACAGCGCGGCGGGCACCGGGCTCGTCGCCGGGGTGTCGAGGGCGTAGTCGACGGTGAACGGGTCGTCCACCTCGACCTGGCCGGGCAGGAGGGCGGTCAGCTCGGCGCGGTCGCGGCGCCACACCTCCAGGGGGTCCTCCCCGGGCAGGGTGCGGCGGTCCACGTCGATCTCGCAGCGGCCGGGGACGGTGTTCGGCCCGTCCCCGCCCCTGATCCGGGTGACGCAGCGGGTCGCCGGGCCGAGCAGCGGGTGCGGCGCGGCGTCCGGCGCGGTCCCGGCGATGTGGTCGATCACGCGGGACATGAGGGTGACCGCGTTGACGGCCTCGTCCGGGCGCGAGCTGTGCCCGGCCCTCCCCAGCGTCCGGACGGTGTACCGCACGCACCCCTTGTGCGCCGTCGCCGGGACGAGCCCGGTCGGCTCCCCGACGATCGCGCCGACGACCTCCGTGCCGGCGAGGTCGGAGATCAGGCCGAGGACGCCCTGGTAGGCGTGCTCCTCGTCCATCACCCCGGCGACGACGACCCCGAACGGCGGCGGCGGACCGGCCGCCAGCCCGGCCGCCGCCAGCATGAACGCCGCCAGCGGCCCCTTCGCGTCGCACGCGCCGCGCCCGTACAGGCGGCCGTCGCGGACCGTCCCGGCGAACGGGTCCACGGTCATGCCGTCGGTCTCGACCGTGTCGAGATGCGACTCCAGCAGGACGACGCGCGGGTCGCGTCCCGGCACGGTCGCGACGACGTTCGGACGTCCCGGCGACACCTCCCGAACCTCGGCCTTGATGCCGCGCCCGGCGAACCAGTCGCGGACGTACGCCGCGACAGCGGCCTCCCCGTCACCCGCCCCACCCCGCGGGTTGACGCTGGGGATGCCGACCATGTCCCGTAGAAGCTCCCCCGAGTTCGACATCAGGACCGCCGTTCCCGCGCGTAGGCGAGCAGCAGCCCGATGATCAGCAGGCCCAGCACGATCTGCCGCGCCCCCTCGGACATGTTCCACGACGCCAGCAGCGCCGTGAGCAGCGTCAGCATCAGCGCGCCCGCGACGGTGCCGAGCACGTGGCCGCGCCCGCCGAGGATGGACGTCCCGCCGAGCACCACCGACGCGATCGACAGCAGCTGGTACGGGTTGCCCATCGTGAGCGAACTGGTGGAGGTGAACCCGAGCAGCACCAGCCCGGCCACCCCGGCGAGCAGCGAGCACGCGCCGTAGGCGACGAACGCGGTCCGCGCGAGCGGCACCCCGGACGCCCGCGACGCCCGCTCCCCGTTGCCGAGCGCGAACACGTACCGTCCGATCCGGGACGCGTGCAGCAGCCACACGGCGACCGCGGTGATCCCGAGCCAGAGCAGGAACGCGAGCGGCACCCCGGCCACGCGGTCGTTGGCGAGCGACGCGAGCAGCGGCACCTTCGCCGACTTCGGCGACCCGTTGGTGTAGACGAGCAGCGCGCCCGCGACGATCGTCCCGGTGGCGAGCGTCATGACCATGGGCGGCACCCGCAGCCAGGTCACCCCGGCCGCGTTCGCGACGCCGACGAGGACGCTCGCGACGAGCGCGACGACGACGCCGGTCGTCCCGCCGGACCCGGACGCGACCTGCGCGCACACCACCGCCGACAGCGCGACGACGCCGGACACCGACAGGTCGATCCCGCTCATCATGACCACGAGCGTCTGCCCGACGCCGACGATGCCGAGGAACGCGGCCGTCTGCACCAGGTACCGGACGCTCGACACGCTGTCGAAGCCCTTCGCGAACAGGATCGCGCCGATCCACGTCACGAGCAGGACGCCGAACGCCCAGGCGGCCCGGTTGTCGCGGAGCCCCCGCGGCAGGGGAATCGCGGTCATCAGTCCGTCCTCTCCCGCGTCGCGAACGTCTTGACGGCGATCGCCACGATCAGCACCGCCCCTTGCAGGATGAGCTGGTAGAACGGCGACAGGCCGGTGAACAGCAGCAGGTTCGTCAGCAGCCCGATCAGCAGCGCGGCCAGCACGGTCGCGCGCATCTGCCCGACGCCGCCGAAGAAGCTGACCCCGGCGAGCACGGACGCGGCGATCGAGTTGAGCGTGTACGGGGCGCCGATCGTCGCGTCCCCGGACCCGGTCTGGATCGCGAGGCCGATCCCGGCGAGCCCGACGAACACGCCCGCCAGCGCGTAGGCCGCGATCTTCACCTTGCGGGTGCCGATGCCGCTCGCGTACGCGCCGTGCTCGTTGCCGCCGACCGCGTACAGCGAGAGGCCGAACCGGGTCGTCCGGACCGCCTTCCACAGCACGAGGACGGCCACGATCACGAGGACGGGCAGCGCGAGCCCGTTCCACCCGTTGTTGTAGGCGTCGACCAGCCCGGACGGGACGTGCCCGCCCGGCTGCGGCAGGACCACCAGCGTGACCCCGCCCCACAGGAACGACGCCGCCAGCGTCACGATGATCGGCGGCAGCCCCGCGTAGGCGACGAGCACGCCGTTGGCGGCGCCCGTCGAGGCGGCGGCGGCCAGGGCCAGCAGCCCGGCGACGACGACGCCGTCCTCCGCGCGGACGGCGAACACCGCCATCGCGAGCGCCAGCACCGAGCCGAGCGACAGGTCGATGCCGCCCGCCAGCATGACGGTGCTCTGCCCCATCGCCGCCAGGATCAGCGGCAGGAACTGCGCCGACAGGATCGTGATCGACGCCGGGGTGAACAGCTCCGAGTCGTAGTGGCTGTACGCGGCGAGCAGGACGACCAGCAGCGCGCCGAGGCCCGCCACGTCCAGGTTGCCGCGCAGTGCGCCGGTCAGGCGTTCAGACATTCGCCCCTGACCCCTTTCGGGGGGTGTGGGGGGTCGTCCCCCCACCGTGGTTCGCCTCCGTGCCGGTGACGGAGGCGCGGACGAGCCGCTCCTCGGTGAGGTCGGCGCCCGCCAGCCGGTCGACGACGGCGCCCTCGTACATGACGGCGACCTCGTCGCAGAGGCCGACAAGTTCCATGGTGTCTCCCGACGTGACCAGCACCGCGACGCCGCTGTCGGCGAGCCTGCGGAGCAGGTGGTAGATCTCCCGCTTGGTGCCGACGTCGATGCCGCGGGTCGGCTCGGCGAGCAGCAGCACGCGCGGCCTGGACGGCAGCCAGCGGGCCAGCGCGACCTTCTGCTGGTTGCCGCCGGACAGCCGGCGCGCCTCCTGGTCCGGACCGGTCACCTTGATCCGCATCCGCTCGACGAGGTCGTCGACGAGCCGCGCCTCCGCGCCGCGGTCGACGGTGGTCAGCCGCTTCGCGGGCGTGACGACGTCCAGGTTGGTCAGGGACAGGTTCGCCCGGACGGTCTGCGCCACGTGCAGCCCCTCGACCTTGCGGTCCTCCGGCACGTAGGCGATCTTGGAGCGGATCGCCTCGCGCGGGGACGCCAGGCGCGCGGGACGCCCGTCGAGCTCGATCCGTCCGGTGTGCTTGACCAGGCCGAACAGGGCGCGGAGCACGGCCCGCTGGCCCTGCCCCTGGAGCCCGCCGAGGCCGATGATCCGGCCGGGCTCCAGGTCCAGGTCGACGCCCGCGCAGGCGCCGGGGACGGTCAGCCCCCGCGCGCTCAGCACCGGCTTGCCCGCCGGGACGGGCGGCGCCGCTGGGGTCTCCTCGGCGGCGGCCTTGTCGGAGGCGATGGCCTCCTCGGACGGGATCGCGAGCGCGTCGTCGCCCTCGACCGGCGCCGCGACCTCGCCCGCCTTCGGCGGGAACAGGTCGGACAGCTCACGTCCGATCATCAGCCGGACGATGTCGTCGTGGTCGGTCTCCGCGCGCTCGCGGGTCGCCATGACCTCGCCGTCCTTGAGGACGGTCAGCCGGTCGGCGACGGCGAACAGCTCGCCCATCCGGTGGCTGACGATGACCACGGACGAGCCGGCCGCGCGCAGCTCGTCCACGACCGTGAAGACGCCCTTGACCTGGTCGTCGTCCAGCGCGGACGTGGCCTCGTCCAGGATCAGCAGGCGCGGTTTCGAGGCCAGCGCCTTGGCCAGCTCGACGAGCTGCTGGCGGCCGAGCGGGAGGCGTCCGGCCCGGGTCATCGGGTCGACGTCCAGCCCGACGCGCTCCAGCAGCGGCCGCGCCCGCCGGGCGAGGTCGCGGCGCAGGACGAACCCGCGCCGCGACGGCCACTGGCCAAGGAACACGTTCTCGGCGACGGTCTGGTGCGGGTTGAGGCTGAGCTCCTGGTGCACCGAGCCGATCCCGACCTCGCGGGCCCGGTGCGGCGACCAGGACGTGACGGGCTCTCCGTCGTACACGACACGTCCGGAATCGGGCGCCAGCAATCCGGTGATCAGCCCGAGCACCGTGCTCTTGCCCGCGCCGTTCTCCCCGACGAGGGCGAGCACCTCGCCCGCGCGGACGTCGAAGCTCACCTCGTTGAGGACCCGGTTGCCCGCGAAGGACTTCGAGACCCGCTCGACGGCCAGGAGCGTCATCGCTACTTGCCGATCAGCTTGTCGATCTCGGACTGCGGCAGCTCCTGGATCGGGTAGGAGTCGTCCGGCTGGTCCGGCTTGACGTACTGGTCCAGGGTGTCGTCCGTGATCTTGGGCAGCGGGACGGTGATCTGGTTCGGGACCGTGCCGCCGCCGGCCTTGGCGACCGCCGCGCGCAGCGCGATCACGCCGAGGTAGTTCGGCTGCGCGGTGGACAGCGACGAGAACCCGTTCGCCTTGTTGTCCTTCCACAGCTTCAGGAACCCGTTGTAGTTCTCGCCGGTGATCGGGACGAGCTTCTTCTTCTGCTTGATCAGCGTCTGGAGCGCGGCGGCCGACAGCGCGCCGCCCTGCGAGAACACGCCGTCGATGTCGGGGTTCGCCGAGTACGCCGAGGCGAACGCCTGCGCGGCCGGGGCGAGGTTGTACTCGCTGTGGACGTTCGCGGCGACCTTGATGCCCGGGTACTTCTTCAGCCCCTCCTGGGCGCCCTGCCAGCGCTCCTCGCTGACCGCGACGCCCGCCGGGCCGTTGAAGGCGATGATCTTGCCCTTGCCGCCCAGCTTCTCGCCGAGCCACTCGCCCATCATCCGGCCCCACTCCTTCTGGTCGGTGCCGACGCGCACGACCTTCTCGGAGGTGACCAGGCTGTCGAAGTTGGCGACGGTGATGCCCGCGTTGACGGCCTGCTCCAGCGCCGGGTTCAGCGCCGTGGAGGAGCCCGCGTCCACCAGGATCACGTCGTACTTCTGCTGGATCATGGCCCGGATCTGGGCGATCTGCTGGGACGTGTCGCCGTTGGCGTTGAACACCTGGTAGTCGGCGACCTTGCCCTCGCCCTTGAGCTTCTGGACGTCGTCCTTGATCATCTTGTCGGTCTGCTGCATCCAGGACGGGGTCAGGTAGATCGTGGACCAGCCGACCTTGAGCGCCTTGGCCTTGCCGCCCGACTTGTCGTCGGACTTGCCGTCGCCGGAGTCGACGCCGCACGCGGCGGTCGCGGCCAGCGCGCCCACCGCCGTGATGGCCACGACGGCGCGCGTGAACCTACCGTTCATGGGGGTTCTCCTTGTGACTGTCCGGAACCCGGGACGGGCTCCGGCGAGATGGGCGGGGGGAGTTCTGTGACCTCCGGGGTCAGGCGGGTTTGAGCGCCCGGCCCGGAGGATGGTGCGTCGCGTCGTCGGTGAGGACGCCGCCGCTGAGGACGGGCACGCCGTTGACCACGACGTGCTCGACGCCGTCCGCGGGCGTCCGCGGCCGTTCGTAGGTGGCCCGGTCGGCGACCGCGTCGGGATCGAGGACGACCAGGTCGGCGGCGCGTCCCGGTTCGACCCGGCCGCGGTCGCGCAACCGGAACCGGTCGGCGGCGCGGCCCGAGAGGTGGACGGCGGCCTGCTCCCACGTCCAGTCCCCGAGGTCGCGGACGTGCCGGCCGAGCATCCTCGCGAACGCGCCCCAGCCGCGCGGGTGGGGGTGTCCGCCCTGGTAGATGGCGTCGGAGCCGGTCGTCTGCGCGGGATGCCTGAGCAGCGCCCGGACCGACTCCTCGCTGTTGGTCGGCGGCTGGGCGAACACGCAGCCCGCCTCAAGCCTCGTGGCGACGAGCAGGTCGCAGCAGAACTCGGCGGGCTGCTGCCCGGCCCGCTCCGCCGCCGCGGGCAGCGCCATGCCCTCGGCCCAGCGGAACTCGTCGGCCGGGACGTGCGACAGCGTGATCCGGTGCCAGATCGGGGCCTCGTCCCATTCGCGCTCCAGCCGCTCCCGGATGCCGGGGTCGGTGAGCGCGTCCAGGGTCGCGTCGAGGTCGGCGATCGGCAGCCAGGACGGCAGCGTGACCAGCGTCAGCGTGCTCGACCCGCGCAGGTAGGGGTAGCTGTCGAAGGTCAGGTCGATGCCCTCGGCGCGGGCTCCGTCGACGAGCGCGACCAGCTCGGCGCCGGGGCCGTGGTAGTGCGAGACGTGCGGGGCGACGCGTCCGGCGCGGGCGATCTCCAGCACCTCGGCCATCGCGGTCGCGGCCAGCGACTCGTAGCCGCGCATGTGCGTGACGTACGGCAGTCCGGCCGCGCCGACCGGCGCGCAGAGCGCCGCGACCTCGTCGGCCCTGGCGTAGGCGCCGGGCACGTACTCCAGGCCGGTCGACAGCCCTGCCGCGCCCTCGGACAGGCCCCGCTCGACCAGGGCGCGCATGGCGTCGAGCTCGTCCCGCTCGGGCGCGCGGCGGTCGGTGCCCATGACGCCGTGCCGGATCGTCCCGTGGGGGAGCAGGTAGACGGTGTTGAGCGCGGTCCCGCGGTCGTAGGTGGCCAGCAGGTCGGCGACCGACACCGGCCCGCCGTCCAGCCCCGGGTGGGTGCCGTTGACGGGCGCGAAGTAGCGGCTGACGTACCGGAGGGTCGCGGGGGTCGCGGGTGCGAAGGAGACGCCGTCCTGCCCGAGGACGAACGTCGTGACGCCCTGCCGCAGGGCCGCGAACTGCACGTCGGGGTCGAGGACGGAGGCGTCGCCGTGCACGTGGGTGTCGATGAAGCCCGGCATGACGTACCGGCCGGTGGCGTCGATCACCGTGGCCGCCGCGGCGTCCGGCAGGACGTCCACCGCGGCGATCCGGGAACCGGAGACCGCGACGTCCGCACGGCGCGCGGGACCGCCGGCGCCGTCCAGCACCGTCCCCCCGCGAACCAGCAGATCGTACATTGGACCTCATTAACCCCACAGAGCAGGTAACCGGACATCCATGCCGGTTGCCGTGGAGGTTATGCGGACTCCCAAGACCGGCGCCAGTTTTGCAACACATGATTTTGCATTGCACAACCAGCGTATATGCGCAGGTGAGCGCCCTGTCCAAGGGATGGAGCGGCGCATGTCCAGGCAGCGCGGAAGGGGATCAGGAAACGATCAGACCCCGCGCGGGGCGGGCGGGGGCTAGAGGATCGTGGTGCCCCAGACGACGTTCACCGTGTGCTGGGCGCCTTCGGAGTCGGTGAACGTGAGGCTGCCCTTGCCGGGCAGGCCGATGATCGCGGTGCGGAGCGTGAGGGTCAGCGTGGTCGTGCCGTCGGCGCGCATGTCGCCCCGCGTCTCGGACAGGGCGAGCTGGTTCGTCGACGTCACCGCCGTCCACGCCACGGGGCCGCTCTTCGCCGCGAGGGTGAGCTGGGCGGTCTTCGTCCCGTACATCTCGACCTTGGCCGGGTTCACGACGAGCGTGCCCGGGCCCGCCGGGGCCTGCGACGACGGGGGCTGCTGCGGCGAGTGCGACGGGTCCTTCGTGCGGTCGTCCGTCTGCGGGGAGACGGGCGGCTGCCCGGCGTGTCCCGGGGTGCCTCCGCCGCCTCCGCCGGGCCCGCCGGTCGGGGCGCCGCCGCGCCCGTCGGCGTCCGGTGGCCGCTCGTGCGTGATGTCGGGCTGCGGCGCGGGGCGGAACGGCGTCCAGGTGCCGATGCCGGGGCCCATCGCGAGGACGGCGGCGACCGCGGCGCCCAGCGCCACCGCCATGGCGCCGCCGGTGACCAGCCAGCGGCGGGTGAACGCGGACGGCACGTCCGGCTGGCTCGGCAGCCCGGCCGGGGTGAGCGCACCGCCGCGCGCGGCGATGTCGGCCCGGTAGCCCGCGAGCTCCGGGTCCGTCGCGGTGTGCATGACGCGGTGCCGCAGCGCGGCGGGCAGCACCGGGGCGGGCGCGCGGCCGAGCAGCGCGACGGCCGTCACCCGGCCGCGCCGGACGCAGGCCGGGCAGCCCGCCGCGTGCCGTGCCGTGGCGGGGTCGACCGGCGCCGCCTCCGCGTTCCGGCGCAGGATCCGCCGGAGCGCCCGTTCGATCGGCCGGTCCGGCGCGGGCGGGGCGGGCGGCTCGGCCTCCTCGTCGCTGCGCGGCGGGGTCCGGGCCGCGAGGACGGCGACCGCCGTGGACCGCGCGTCCTCCCGCTCGCCCGACGACACGGTCGCCGCCGACGCGTCGGACGCGCCCGACACCGCGCACGCCCGGTTCGCGCGGTCGACCTCCTTCTGGAGCGCGGCCTCCAGCTCCGTTCGGGCGCGCCGGATCCGCAGCGCGGCCCGCCGCGGGGACAGTCCGAGCGCCGCGCCGAGCCGGGCCGGGCGCAGCCCGTGCCGGAACGCCAGCAGCGACACCTCCTGGTCGACCGGCTCCAACCGGCCGAGGCTCGCGCGCAGCAGGCCGTGCAGCTCGTCGGACGGCGGCCAGTCCGGGACGGGCCCCTCCGGCTCCCCCCGGGTCAGGAACGGGACGTCGGAGAACTCGGCGTTCCGGTCCCAGAAGAGGATCTTCGCCCGGCCGCGCCGGACGCAGCGCCGCCGCGCCGCCCCGTACAGCCACGAGCCGAGCTGCATGTGGTCGCGCATCCGGGGCGCGCGCCGGGCGGCGTCGATGAACGTGTCGTGCACGATGTCCGCGGCGATCTTCTCCTCGCCGGACATCGACAGAACGTAGTCGTGAATGCGCTCACCGTACTCGTCGTAGAGCGCGGCGAGCGCCGCCTCGTCCCCCTCGTTCAGCCCTTTGACCAGCTTGCGGTCGGCCACATGTGCGGAGGGCGACAACCTTGGCATCCACGCTCCCGGCACCGGCATGGGGCGTCCGCCACCATGGGATCGTCCGGACATTCAGCCCACCTTGCATACACCCCCGACCCCCGTCCGCACCACTTGAACGCCCGAATTGGGGGGAGGTGCGGGTGTCAGGGGGTGATGGCGAGGAACTCCCGAAGTTTCGTCATCGCCCTGGAGACGGTGGACTTGACCGTGCCGACGCTGACGCCGAGCGTCTCGGCGATCTCGCGTTCGGACATGTCCTCGTAGTAGCGGAGCATGACGGCGAGGCGCTGCCGCTCGGGGAGGCGGCGCAGCGCGCGGGTGAGCACGTCGCGGGTCTCGCTGCGTCCGGCGTGGTCGTCGTCGGCGGGACGGTCGGGCAGCCGGTCGGTCGGGTAGACGTCCAGCTTCTGGCGCCGCCACCAGGAGATCTGCGTGTTGACCATGGCCCGGCGGACGTAGCCGTCGACGGCGGCGCGGTCCGCGATGCGGTCCCAGGCGAGGTAGGTCTTGGCCAGCGCGGCCTGGAGGAGGTCCTCGGCCTCCGCCTCGGCCCGGTCGCCGGTCAGCCGCCTCGCGGCGCGGAGCAGCACGGGACGGCGTTCCGCGACGTACGCGTGGAACTCCTCCTGCCGTGTCGCGTTCACCTCACCACCGGAACCAGGGGTTGGGGAGCCGCTCCGGCCGGGCGAGCCGAGCGCACTCCTGTACGTCTGACGATCGCATGTCGATCGTAATTTCGGTCCTACAGATTGAATATTTCCGGGTCAACCAGTTCATAATCCTCAACCCAGGTGCATCGAACTTCCTCCACCGGCTGACTTATCGCGACAAATCCGTCGACAGCTCTGGTCACCGCGCGTGACTCTTGACTCACTGTCCTAACAGCAGTCGCCCTGAGTGATGATCGATCCCCGGAGCCCCGCGATGCCGCCACCCCACCGCCGTGGAGCGAACCGCCGCAGATACCGGACCGCCGTGCTCGGCGCGTCCGCGGCCGGCGGGATCCCCGACGGCGCCGGACGTCCACTGCGCGTCGTGACAGGGATCGTCCTCGACGCCAGCCCGCATCTGCTCGTGCTCGGCGCGCCCGGCGGCGGCGAGACGCGAATCGCGATGGGCGAGGCGACGGTGGTCTGGCACGGCGGCCGCGCGGGCCACACCGCCCTCCGCCCGGGCCGCCCGGTGATCGTCCGCCTGAAGGCCGCCAACGGCGTCGGCGGCACCACCGGCGCCGAGCCCCCTGGCGGGGCCAGCGCTGTTGAGGGTGTTGGACGGATCGGGGGCGTGTACGGGGCCGATCGGGTCTGGGTGGGGATCAGCCGCGTGACCGGCACGATCCTCGCGTGCGGGCGGGACTCCGTCGACGTCGACATGGGCCCGCACCGCGGCCGCACCCGGGTCGCGATCCCGCCGAACGCGCTGGAGCGGGTGCTCGTCCGGCATCCGCGGCTGGAGCCCGGCTACCTGATCGACGTGATCTGCGTCGCGTCCTCGGACGGGCCGCGGGCGGTGCGTCCCGGCACGTCCCAGCCCGGCTACCGGGCCGACGACCTCGCCGCGCCGGAGGTCACCGCGCCCGTGCCCGAGGTGCTGCGCGGGACGGCGACCTGGTTCGGCGGCGCGGACGAGCGGGCGGTGGACGCGCCGGACGCGACGCACGGCGCGGCCTACCCGGCGGTCGACCCGGAGGGGGACGCCGGGGGCTGCGCGGACGCACCGTCCGGCTGCGTCGCGTTCCCCTACCTGTCCCTCGGCAGCGAGGTCGTCGTGCACAACGAGTGCGGCGGGCGCGCCGCCGCGGTGCCGGTCGTGGAGTGCGGCTGCACGGCGGCCCGGTACTGCGACCGGTGCGTCGACTGCGACGCCACGCCGCGCGGGCGGATCGTGGAGCTGACCCCCGCCGCGTTCGCGGGGCTCGGCGGCGAACTGGAGTCCGGGTGCTTCAACGCCGCCGTCCGGCCGGTCGGGACGGCGGGGAGGGCCGTGTCATGGTGACCGTGTTCCAGAACACGCAGGTGCTGCTGCTCGCGGCCGTGCTGCTCGTCGCGTGCCTCGCGAAGCTGACCATCCGGGAGGAGGCGTCGGGCGAGCCCGACCACGTGCACGGCGTGCCGGTGCCCGCCGGGCTGGCCCGGCTGACGACGGCGCGCGGCGGCCGCCGGATGACGGTCGGGGTCGGGCTCGGCGAGGGCCTGCTCGGCCTGGCGCTGCTGCTGACCTCGCACCTGTCGGTGCGGCTGGCGACGACGGTCGTGTTCGCCGCGGCGACGTGGGTGGTCGGCGAGCTGCGGGTGCGCCGTCCGGACGCCGGATGCGGCTGCTTCGGCGGGCTGAGCGGCAAGAAGGTCGGACGGCGCAGCGTGCTGCGCGCGCTGCTGTTCACCGCCGCCGCCGTCGCGTCGCTCGGCGCGCCGCTCGCCGGGGTCGACGTGCTGCTGGACGTCCAGGCGCAGGTGGGTCTCGTCCTCGTGGTGGAGCTCGGCCTGTTCGCGGCGCTGTCCCCGGAGCTGTCGGCGCTGCTGCGGCGGAGCGGGCTGCTCGGCGGGGGCGGGCTGCCGCACGGGCCGGGACGTCCGGCGACGCCGTGCGAGCGGCGGCGCAGCCCCGTCGAGGAGACGTTCGCGACGCTCTACGACAGCCCGGCGTGGGCCGAGCACGAGAACCTCATCGCGAGCGCCGTCCCGCTGGACGTGTGGCGCGAGGGCTGCTGGCGCTTCGTGGTCTTCCCGGCCCGGCTGGACGAACGCGACGTCGAGATCGTGTTCGCCGTCTCCACCGCCGAACGCGACAGGACGGTCCGCTCGGCCGTCCTCACCGCGGAGGCGGCCCTTTCCTCCACCTCATAGCGGCGGCCGGGGGCTCACCAGTCGGACTCGGGGGCGTCGTCCTCCGGGAACTGGTCGTCGTAGACGGCGAGTTCGTCCTCGGCGTCGAGGTCGTCCTCGGGCGCGTCTTCGGGCCGCGGCGGCGGCGCACCGCTCCCCATGTCGGACGGATGGTCGTCCCATCCCGGGGTGTAGGCGTAGTCGGGGCCGGACTCGGGGTCGGGCACCCGCCCGCCCTGATCCTGCTGCATCGCGGACATGTCGTCGTCGTCATCGTCGTCGTGCTCGTTGTAGAGGTCCTGGCCACGGAAGCGGTCGTCGCTCATCTTTCCCCCGAGGTCGGAGTCCGAGTCGAAACGCGCCCGGCCGGACGCGCCGGACCGGTCATACCCAGCTGACCCCGCCGACACCGACTTCAACTCTCTACGGCTCTCTACAGAATTCCCTAGAGACGAATAGAAGGCGCCAGAAGGCAGCCGAGCAAAATCTATGGCTTTCTAGAACCACCACTAGAAAGCCAAATACTCAACAACCGTCACACCTCCATGCAACTCTCTACGCCTCTCTAGCCACCAACCTAGAAACCCGCATAAAACCAAACCCCACCCAAGCCCCAACCGCACGCAACCCAGTCGACGCGCAAGCCGTACGCGGGCTGGGCGAAAGCACCGAATGGACGAGCAGGAGCCATACCGCCAGGTCGGCCGCACAGCAGGACAGGCAGACAACAAGGGAAGGCGTACAGCAGAGCAGGCCGACGACAAGCGACAACAAGACGGCCGGACAGCAGGACGGTCGGTCAGCGGACGAATGGACAACAGGCGAGGGGCCCACAGGGTGAGCCGCCAACAGGACGGTCGATCAGCCGGAGGGCCGGTCGGTAGGACGGGTGGAGTGCAGGCGAGTGGACAACGGGCGGGCGGTCAGCGGGGTGGGTGCTCAGCAGGGCGAGCGACCACCAGGGCGGTCAGTAGGACGGTTGGAGCGACCAGCAGGGCGGTCAGTAGGACGGTTGGTGAGTGGGACAGGCGGTTGGTAGGGCGGGTGGGGTGTAGGTGAGTGAACGGGGTTGGTGGGGTTAGGTGGGTTGGGAGCGGAGGAACTTGCCGAAGTGGGGGACGGTGAAGGCGACCATGCCGCGTTCGGCGCTGTAGATGAGGCCCTTTTTGATGAGGCCGTCGCGGGCGGGTGACAGGCTGGACGGCTTGCGGCCCAGTTCGTCGGCGACCGAGGCGGTCGGTACCGGGTCGTCGCCGAGCATGGCCATGGCGCGCATGTAGTCGCGCTCGGCCGGGGTGGCGCGCTCGTAGCGGCTGCCGAAGAAGCCGACCGCCAGTTCGCTCTCCGCCTCGGGGGCGGCGACCTTGATGTCGTCGGCGGTGATCGGGGTGTCGGGCGCGACGTCCCAGACGACCTTGGCGTACGCCTGCACGAAGTACGGGTAGCCGTCGGCCGCGCCGTACAGCGCGTCGAGGGCCTCCTCGGTGAAGGTGACCTCCTCGCGCTCGGCGGGGGCGAGCAGCGCGTGGTCGGCGGATTCGCGGTCGAGCCGGTCGATGCGGGCGTACCGGAACAGCCGCTCGGAGTAGGACTTGCTGGCCGACAGGACCGCCGGGAGGTGCGGCAGCCCCGCGCCGACCACGATCAGCGGGCCGCCGACCTGCGACAGCTCGTGGCACGCGGCGCACAGCGCGGACACGTCGTCGGCCGGGACGTCCTGCATCTCGTCCACGAAGAGGGCGATGCCGGCGCCCACGTCGGTGGCGACGGACGCGGCGTCGACGAACAGCTCGGTCAGGTCGATCTCCAGGTCGCCGGAGTCGGCCCGGCCCCGCGCCGCGGGCACGTCGATGCCGGGCTGCCAGCGGTGCGCCCGCGCCTTCGCCTTGCCCGACGGCGGCTCGGGCTCGGACTGCGCGAACGCCTTGAGCACGCCGAGGAACTCCTCGATGCGGTCGGGCGCGCGGTGCCGGGGCGCCAGCTCGCGGACGGCCCGGTGCAGCGCCGAGGCGACCGGACGCCGGATCGACTGGTCGGGCCGGGCCTCGATCTTGCCCGTGCCCCACAGTCGCTGGATCGCCATCGACCGGAACGCGTTGAGCAGCACGGTCTTGCCCACGCCGCGCAGCCCGGTGACGATCATGCTGCGCTCGGGACGGCCGCGGGCCACCCGTTCGAGCACGACCTCGAACTGCCTCAGCTCACGGTCGCGGCCGGCCAGCTCCGGGGGACGCTGACCGGCGCCGGGGGCGTAGGGATTGCGCACGGGGTCCACGCTGTCGGACTCTATGAGGCGATATAGCTGGGGCCGTAGATTTGCGTAGAAACCGCTGCGGCGTGTCGCGTGCGGCTCGTGCCGCCGGACGCGGTGCGCGGGGCTCTGCACCCCCTTCGCGGCCATCGTCGCGACCATGTCGCCTCCCCGGGCGAGCGCGTGTTCGAGTGAGCGGTCGAACTTCTGTTCGACTATTCGAACACACTAGCGCATGGCTCCGCGCGCGTCACCCGAACCCCGCAACTTCCCCCGACGTTCTCCGCGCGACCCGGGCCGCGCCCCCGGCAGCCGACCGGGAGCGCGGCGTCCGCGCAGGTCACACCGTGGTTCAGAGGCTCTCGTCGGCGGCCGACCGGTGCGGGACCTGCTCCGCCGGGACGGTCCCCATGCGTCCGGCCTGGAAGTCCTCGAACGCCTGGACGATCTCGTCCCGGGTGTTCATGACGAACGGCCCGTACCGCGCGATCGGCTCCCGGATCGGCAGCCCGCCGAGGACGAGGATCTCCCACCCGTTCGCGCTCGCGACCGGCTGGCGCTCGGCGGCCTGGACGACCAGCCCGTCCGCCTCGCCCCCGTGGTGCGAACCGGCGAAGACGGCGAGCTGCCCCTCGTCCAGCCCGGCCCGCTCGACGCCCGCCGTCCCCCGCCCGGACAGGACGTACACCAGCGCGTTGAAGTCGCGCGGCCAGGGCAGCGCGAGCCGCGCGCCCGGCGCGACCGTCGCGTGCAGGTAGTTGATCGGCGTGTAGGTGACGCCCGGCCCGTCGTGCCCGGCCCACCGACCCGGCGATGACGCGGACCAGGGACGACCCGTCCTCGGAGGCCAGGAGCGTGACGTCCCGGGCCTTGATGTCCTGGTAACGCGGCGGCAGCCATTTCTGGGAGCGCGGCAGGTTCACCCAGAGCTGGACGCCGTGGAACAGACCGCCCTTGGCGACGAGGTCGGGCGGCGGCTGCTCGATGTGCTGGATGCCGGACGCGGCCGTCATCCACTGGGTCGCGCCGTCGGAGATGAGCCCGCCCCCGCCGGTGGTGTCCTGGTGCTGGAACGCGCCGTCGATGATGTAGGTGACGGTCTCGAACCCGCGGTGCGGGTGCCAGGGCGTGCCGCGCGCCTCGCCCGGCGCGTACTCGACGGCGCCCATGTGGTCGAGGAGCAGGAACGGGTCGGCGAGGGACAGGTCCATCCCGGGGAAGGGGCGCCTGACCTCGAAGCCCTCTCCCTCAAGCTGGCGGCTCGCGGTCACGACCTTCGCCACGCGGCGCCAGTCGGTCTCCGTGGCGGGCAGTTGGGGCAGGCGGGGGAGGGTCAGCGGGTCGGCCGTCACGGCGGGCATGGGTCCTCCATCTCTCGGGTGCCCGTCCACGCCTCGGGGCGGTGCACTGCACCCCACAACCTAGTTGATGATTCAACTATTTCCGAGCGGGGCGCCCGCAACCCCCTGCTACTGTGAAGATGGCGAGCGTTAGTTGAACGTTCAACATACTCTATACTCGTAAGAATGAGCGAACCTCGCTGGCTCGATGCCACCCAGCAGCGCGATTGGCGGGCATACGTCGACGGCAGCGTCCGGCTCACCGAGATCATGGACCGCGACCTCAAGACCAAGCACGGCCTGTCGGTCTCGGAGTACGAGATCCTCGTCCGGCTCTCCGAGGCGCCCGAGCGGCGGCTGCGCATGGCCGAGCTCGCCGAGAACGCCAGCCAGTCGCGCAGCAGGCTGTCCCACACCTGCTCGCGCTTGGAGTCCAAGGGCCTGGTCAAGCGGGACAGCTGCCCGAACGACAAGCGCGGCGTCTACGCGCACCTCACCGACGAGGGCTTCGCGGCGCTCGACCGGGCCGCCCGCGACCACGTCGAGACCGTCCGGACGTTCTTCATCGACGTCATCGACCCCGACGACCTGGCGGCCATCGGACGGGCGTTCAACCTCGTCCTCAAGCGGCTCGGCCCGTCGAGCTGACCCCGCACGCGCGGCCCCGCGACTCGGCCGAGCCTTACAGCGGGACGGTCACGCCCGTCAGGAAGCCCACCGATACCAGGGTCAGGAACACCCAGGCCAGCATCATGCCCTGGCCGAACGTCCGCCAGCGCCCGCCGACCTTCCAGACCAGCAGGCCGCCGAGCCCGAACGCCAGCATGATCAGCGTGATGAACTGCGGCAGCAGGCTCGGCCGGCGGCTCGTCATCAGCGGCCCGTACATCATCACGAAGTCCACGAGCAGGAAGATCCCGAACCCCGCGCCGAGCGCCTTCACGTCGCGGCCGAGGAACGCGCGTCCGCGCTCCGCGACGGCCTCCGCCCAGTCCGGGCGCGCCTCCGCGCGTCCCGCCTGATCGACCTCCACGTTGTGCGCCACGGCGAAGATCTCGTCTTCGAGGCTCGGAAGGTCCCGCTCCTGCCGTTCCGCCATGCCGGCTCCCTGGGGCCGGTCACCGCCGGCGACATGCCCGGCGGACGGATGAGTTCACGGCCCGTCCGTCCCGGCCCCTTTCCAGCGGGCGCGCCGTCAAACGCACGGTAGCGAATCCAGGGTGGCCCGCGCACGGCGCACGGCATGCCATGCTTGGAAACATGCCAGGTAGAACGCCTGAACGCCGGTCCGCGCGCCGCGCGCTGCCGGTTGCGGTCGGCGCTGTGCTCGCCGTCGTGGCGGCCGGGTGCGGCGGCGGCGGGGGCGGGTCCCGCGAGTCGTCGCCGCCCGCGACCCCGTCCGGGACGGCCGCGTCGCCGTCCGGCCCGTCCGCGACGCCGACGAAGCAGGAGTTCCAGGCGGCGGTCAAGCGCGTCACGGCGGGCGACCTGAAGTACTCGTGGCGGCGCGGCTGCCCGGTGTCGCCGTCCGGGCTGCGGATGATCGAGATGACCTACTGGGGCATGGACGACAAACCCCACACGGGCGGGCGGCTCGTCGTCAACGCCAAGGCCGCGGACGACCTCGTCTCGGTGTTCCGGAAGCTGTACAAGATGCGCTACCCGATCGAGCGCATGGAGCCGGTCGACAAGTACAAGGGCAGCGACTTCGACTCGATCGAGGCCAACAACACGTCGGCGTTCAACTGCCGTCCCGCGACGGGGTCGAGCTCGTTCTCCCAGCACGCGTACGGGCTCGCCATCGACATCAACCCGTGCCAGAACCCGTACGTCTACGCGGACGGGCACGTCGCCCACAAGAAATGCGCCAAATACAAGGATCGCGGCAACGACGACCCGGGCGTCATCCACCGCGGCGACAAGGTCGTGAAGGCGTTCGCCTCGATCGGGTGGGGCTGGGGCGGCGTGTGGAGCGGCGCCCGCGACTACCAGCACTTCTCCAGCTCGGGCCGCTGACGGGGCGGGGGCCGGGGCCGGGCGCGGCGGCCCGTGACGCGGGCGGCCCGGGACGCCGACCGCGTACGACCGAACCGGTCGCTAGAGGGCGACCAG
>NZ_BCQP01000088.1 GCF_001552135.1 Actinomadura chibensis NBRC 106107
GACCTCATGCGGTTGCAACCGGTCGAGGAGCACCCGCACGGGCTGTCCGACACCGAGTTCGACGCGCTGTTCACCACCGACAAGCCGGTCATCTTCGCCTTCCACGGGTACCCGTACCTGATCCACCGGCTCACCTACCGCCGCGCCGGGCACCACAACCTGCACGTCCGCGGCTACAAGGAGGAGGGGACGACCACCACGCCGTTCGACATGGTCATGCTCAACGACCTGGACCGCTTCCACCTGGTCATGGACGTCATCGACCGCGTCCCGTCCCTGGGCGGACGCGTCGCCCACATCAGGCAGCGCATGGCCGACGAACGCCTCCGCCTGCGCGCCTACACCCGCGAACACGGCCAGGACGCCCCCGAGATCCAGAACTGGACGTGGCCGCAGTGAGGGTCCTCACCGTCAACCCCGGATCGAGCAGCCTGAAGATAAGCCTGCTCGACCACGACGACGCCGTCCTCGCCGAGGACTCCGGCGCGGGGCACGAGATGGCCGACCTGGCCGCCGGAATGCCCAAACCCGACGCGATCGGCGTCCGCTTCGTGCACGGCGGCACCGACTACACCGAGCCCGTCCCGATCGACGCGGCCGTCACCGAGCGGCTGCGCGACCTCGCCGACCTGGCCCCGCTGCACCAGCCCGCGTCCCTGCACGCGCTCGCCGAGATCACCGGCGCGCTGCCCGGCGTCCCCGCCGTGGCCTGCTTCGACACCGCCTTCCACGCCACCCTCCCGGCCGCCGCCGCGACCTACGCGCTGCCCGCCGAATGGCGCGAGCGGTTCGGGCTGCGCCGCTACGGCTTCCACGGCCTGTCGTTCTCCTACGCCGTCCGCCGGACGGGCGAACTGCTCGGCGTTCCCCCGTCCTCGCTGCGGATGGTGGTGTGCCACCTCGGCTCGGGCGCGTCCCTGTGCGCGGTCGCCGAAGGGCGCTCGATCGACACGACCATGGGCTTCACGCCGCTGGAGGGCCTGGTCATGGCGTCCCGCGCGGGCAGCATCGACCCGGGCATCCCACTGTGGCTGATCAAGCACGGGCTCTCCGCGCAGGACGTCAACGCGGCGCTCGAAAGCGAATCCGGGCTGCGCGGCCTCACCGGGACGGGCGACATGCGCCGGATCCGGGCCCTGGCCGAACAGCGCGACATCACTGCCCTCGCGGCCCTGGACGTCTACCACCACCGGCTGCGCGCCTGCGCCGCCGCGATGACGGCGTCCCTGGGCGGGCTGGACGCGCTCGTCTTCACGGGCGGGGTCGGGGAGCACGACGCGTCCGTCCGGATGCGCCTGGCGGCCGACCTCGCCCATCTCGGCGTCGGCGTCGACCCGGACCGCAACGCGGCCGCGGACGGCGACGCCGACCTCACCCACGCGGGCGCGGCCGTCCGCACGCTTGTGATCACGGCCCGCGAAGATCTGGAAATTGCCAACGGAGTACGCCGGTGTTACGACCATTACAAACTGTACTAAGCAGACACTTTCCGGCATACAGTTTCCCGGTGGAGCAGACGACCGAGCCCGCGGACGCCGTCGCCGACCGGCTGGCGGACATCCGGGCCATCACCGACCGGGCCTTCGCCCATATGGACATCGACGAGTTCCTCGATGTCCTGCTTGAGCGCGTCCGCCAGGCCCTCGGCGCGGACACCGCCGTCGTGCTGCTTCTCGACCGCCAGAAGCGCTTCCTCGTCGCGGCGGCCGCGAAGGGGATAGAGGAGGAGGTCGTCCAGGCCGCGCACGTCCCGCTGGGGTACGGCTTCGCCGGGCGCGTCGCGGTCGAGCGGCGGCCCATCGTGATCTCCGACGTGCGCAAGGCCAACGTGTTCAACCCGCTGCTGATGCAGCGCGGCCTGCACTCGCTGCTCGGCGTCCCGCTCATCAGCGAGGGGACGCTCGTCGGCGTCATGCACGTCGGGACGGTGACCCCGCGCAGGTTCGGCGCCGAGGACGTCGAGCTGCTGCAGCACGCCGCCACGCCCGCCGCGATGGCGGTGCAGCTCATGCTCGGGCGGGCGGAGCGGGCCGGAGCCATGGAGCTCCAGCGCAGCCTGGTCCCGGCCGCCCTGCCGGAGATCCCGGGGATGGAGCTGAGCGCGCGCTACCGTCCGGGCAAGGAGACCGTGGGCGGCGACTGGTACGACGTGTTCACCCTGCCGTCCGGCGAGATCGGCGTCGTGATGGGGGACGTGGCGGGCCACGGCCTCCCGTCCGCCGTGGTCATGGGCCGGATGCGCAGCGCGCTGCGCGCCTACGCGCTGGAGACCACCGATCCCGCCGAGGTCCTCCTCAAGCTGAACCGCAAGATGCTGCACTTCGAGCCGGACGCGACGGCGACCGTGCTGTACGCGGTGTTCGACCCCGGCATCGAGCGGGTGCGGATCTCCTCGGCCGGGCACTGCCCCCCGCTGCTCGCCGAGCCGGGGGCCCCGGCTCGGTGCCTTGCCGCGGAGACCGACGTCCTGATCGGCCTGGAGGAGATAAACCCCCGCCGCACCACCACCATCGACCTTCCCCCGGGCGCGCTCCTCTGCTTCTACACCGACGGCCTGGTGGAACGGCGCGGAGAGTCCCTGGACGAGGGCATCGCCCGGCTCCGCAAGGCGGTCTACGCGGGCCCGCCGGAGCAGGTCGGCGCGGCGGTGATGGCCGCGCTCATAGGCCGCGACCTGGCTGAGGACGACGTGGCCGTCCTCCTCCTGCGCCGCTCCGAGACCGCGGAGACCGGTTGAACGTGCGGTCGCGGAGGAGGTCGTCCAGGAAGTCGGCCACCTGCGCGACCGCATGGCACGGGTACTCGATCGAACAAAGGATCTGGTAGACCCACCGCCCGTCCTCCCGGTTCGCCGTGACGCTCAAGGCGGCGCCCTCATGCCCCTTGGCGAAGACCCAGAGGGTCGGGGGCCACTCCACGTAGATCTTCAGATGAGCCCATCCGCGATCGCTCATCTGGGACGCCAGTACGTCCAGATGGTGTTCCGCCGTGGTGTGGCCATGGCGAATACGCCACCACCACACCACACCGGGCCAACGCGCCACCTTCATTCGCCGAGCCGCGCCCACGTCACCTTCCCGCCATCGGCCAGTGGCCGGACACCCCATTCCTGGACGAGCGCACCCAGCATCAGGAGCCCGCGACCCGTTTCCGCAGTGTCGTCCCAGTCCTGGACGACCGGGAGCACAGCGGAACCGTCCGCGACCTCCACCCGGAGACCGTCCTCCAAGAGAAGTCGCACGGAAACACGCTTCGTGTCTGTGTGCTTGTGGACGTTCGTAACCAATTCGGTGACCACGGTACGCGCGACATAGTCGTCCCCTAGGCAACGCCTCTGATACAAGGCAGCCACCCATTTCCGTGCAACTTCTGGCGCGCGCGCGGAAGATTCGATTGAGATCACCCCCAACACCATCCCGATATCGATCATGGAAACCTCCGAATTTTTTTTGCTTCGGGAATCCGGTGGCAGAAATGATGCATCCTGTGTAACGCTGTGCAACGCCAAAGCCACGATGCGTGTCCATCACCGGCGCGGCCGTGGCCACTGCCGCCCATGACCGGCCATCGCCGGTCATCCGAGCCCAAGGGAGAAAGCGATGGGACAACGGCCGAACGACCTGCGCCCCTGGGAGTCGCCGAACGCGCTATTCGGCTCCGAATTGCGCCGGTACCGGGAGGCGGCGGGCCTGAGCATCGCCGCCCTGTGCGAGATGATCCGCGACCAGGCGCCCTACGCGAAAAGCACGATCGGCGGCATAGAGCGCGGCGAGACCCGCCCCGACCGCATCCTGGCCATCCAGGCCGACCGCGTCCTCGACACCCGCGAGGCCCTCGTCCACCTCTGGGACGGCCTCTACAAGGGCACCAACGTGGTCCCGGCCTGGTTCACCGACTGGGCCATGCAGGAAACGAAGTTCGACGCCATCCGAAGCTACCAACCGCTGGTCATCCCAGGTCTCCTCCAGACCCCGGCCTACGTCGCCCACCTGCTCGACAACGACGAGCCCGCCATAGAGACCCGCCTCGCACGGCAGGACGTCCTCACCCGCGACACCCCGCCCAACCTGATGTACGTGTTGGACGAGAGCGTGCTCTACCGCGGTGCCGACGACCCCCAGGTGATGCGTGACCAACTCCAACACCTTCTTGCGGCATCGTCCCGTCTCGTCCGCATCCAGATCGCCCCGCTTCGTCTGCACGAGGGAATCGGCGGAGCCTTCGCCATCGGAGCGCTTCCCGACGGGACCGAGGTAGGGTACAAAGACAACGCCTTCGACGGCGACACGACCACCGATCGCCTCGAAATCAAACGGCTCACCGAGCTGTTCTCGGCCATTCAGTCCGCCGCGTACCCCGTGGACCAGTCCCTCGAACTGATAGCAAAGGTGGCGAAAGAAAAATGGACCTGAGCACCGCCGCGTGGCGCAAGTCCAGCCGCAGCTCCAACAACGGCGGCGACTGCATCGAACTCGCCCGCATCGACAACGTCGTCGCCATCCGCGACAGCAAAGACCCCCACGGCCCCAGACTCCTCCTCACCCCTCAAGCCCTCGCCTCCCTCACCCGCCACATCAAGAACGCCTAACCCCCATGGCCCCGAACACCACCCTCTGGCGCAAGTCCAGCCACAGCTCCAACAACGGCGGCAACTGCATCGAGCTCGCCCGCCTCGGCGCCACCCTCGCCATCCGCGACAGCAAAAACCCTGACGGTCCCAAGCTCCTTCTCTCCCCCGAAAACCTCCGGCACCTCGTTCAAACCCTCAAGAACGCCTAAGCAACATAGGGACGCCCTTAGCCCGCCAGGCAGGGGCGTCCCACCCAATTCTCGGGCGCAATCATTCAGCCGATTCTTGAAGGGGTCAGCAGATGGACCTGAACACCGCCGCCTGGCGCAAGGCGTCCCGTAGCACCTCCAACGGCGGTGCCTGCGTCGAGCTCGCCCGCATCAACGACTTCATCGCCATCCGCGACAGCAAGAATCCGAATGGCCCGAAGATCGTCCTAACGCCCGCTGCCCTCGACCACTTCACCCGCCTGATCAAGAATGCGTGACGCGCGTCTAGCGCCGGTCCCTCTCTGACCGGCGCTAGCGCCATTCCCGTCGGAAAGTGTGGTGCTTTCTCGCGTGGTCGAGGATGATGACGACGGGAAGTACCTCTGCCTGGAGGAGAGCACCGTGGACGCCAGCACCGGCGGCACCGCCCGGGTTCCTTGGGGATGGACGAGGGTGACCGACCGGCTCCCGATCTCACCGCCCGACTGGCATCGCGTCGAACTAGACCCGCGTACGCAGATCGCCCGGTATCTCGACGGTGACGGTCAGGTCATCGAGGCGGGTAAGCACGGGACCAAGACGACACCACCACCGACTACGACTCCGATTGAGCCGCCCGCGCGGACGGGACGATGGGCCGGTGCTGGTGATCACCAGCTTGGAGGACGTCACCGCCGACATGGTGATCGCCGCGCTCAATCGCAGAGGCGTCCAGGTCGTCAGGATCGACCCCGCCGACATCGACCCTGAGAGCGGCCCTGACGGCGCCGCCACGAGCGGGAGCGGGCTGCGGTTCGCGGCCCGCATCGGCGGCGGCGACGGCGGATGGGATGGGACGCTGCGGACCGCGTCCCGGGAACTGGACCTGGGACGGGTGCGGGCGGTGTACCACCGCAGGCCGGGCCGCTGGAGGTACCGGGGCCTCCCCGACCGGATCCGCAGGTTCGCGGTCGCCGAGGCGCGCCACGGCCTGGCGGGCCTGATCGCGGCGCTGCCCGTCCCCCACGTGAATCCCCCGGCGGCCACCGCGCGTGCCGAGTACAAGCCGGAACAGTTGCGGGCAGCCGCGGACCTGGGTTTCGCGGTGCCGCCCACGCTGATCACCAATGACCTGGCCGGGGCGCGCCGGTTCGCCGCCGACCACGCCCCCGTGGTCTACAAGACGTTCCGGGGCGTGCCGTCCAGCGATGGCGAGACCGGGGCCATCTGGACACAGCGCGTCGGCCCCGACGAACTCGATGAATCGATCGCCGCCGCTCCGCATCTGTTCCAGGCGGAGATCCAGAACAAGACGGACGCGCGGGTCACCGTGGTCGGCGACCGCGTCCACGCGCACTTGGTCCGCGCGCCGGGCGCGCCGTTGGACTGGAGGGCCGGTGACTGGAACCAACTGACCTATGAGCCGGTCGGCGTCCCCGAGCCCATCCGGCAGACCTTGTACCGATATCTGGACCTGTTCGGCCTCGTGTTCGGCTGCTTCGACTTCGCCGTCGACGAACGGGGGCGGTGGCACTGGATCGAATGCAACCCCAGCGGACAATGGGGTTTCCTGCCCGACGCCGAGGACATCGCCGACTCCTTCGCCGCGCTCTTGCAGGCAGGATGATGAACTATGCCGACGCCGTCCGACGCCACCGCCAGCCCCGAAGTCGAGCGCTTGCGCCGGAGGCTCGCTGATTCCCTCGCCGCGGGCGGGCTTCTGAACGACCCGGCGTGGGACCGCGCGGTCCAGGCCGTCCCAAGGCACCGGTTCGTGCCCGGCTTCTACGCCGAGAACGGCTGCAACGCGGACGGGTTGACCGTGTGGGAACCGGTCACCGCCTCCACCGACCGGGAGCGGTGGCTGCGCGAGGTATACCGCGACCAGACGTTGATCACCCAGTTCGACGCCGACGAACCCCGCTGGGACCGTCCCGCCCCCAGGGTCGGCGGCGCGCCCACCTCGTCGTCCACGCTGCCGTCGTTGGTGCTGCGGATGTGGCTGGACGCCGACCTGCGCGACGGCCACAACGTCCTGGAGATCGGTACCGGTACCGGCTACTCCACGGCACTGGCCTGCGAACGCCTCGGCGACAACGGCGACGTCACCTCCGTCGAGGTCGACAAGGACCGGCTGGCCCAGGCCGCCGACGCGCTCTACGGCTGCGGGTACTACCCGGACCTGGCCGTCGCGGACGGCCTGTACGGCTACTGGCCCTCGGCACCGTTCGACCGCATCGTCGCCGCGTGCTCGGTCCGCGCCGTCCCCGCCCCGTGGCTGGCGCAGGCCAAGCCGGGCGGGAAGATCCTCACCACGCTGTCGGGGTGGCTCTACGGGTATGCCCGCGTCCTGCTCACGGTCAGCGACGCCCACACCGCCGAGGGCCCGCTGCTCGACGGGACCATCTCGTTCATGGCGGCCCGCACCCACGAACGTCCCGACCCCGGCAACCCCGGACACTGGGCCAGCCTCACCAGCGACGCCCCGCCACGTCCGGTCCGGCACAGCCCCCATCGCCTGGACGAAGCCACGGGTGAAGGGTTCTTCGGCCGTTTCCTCGCCCAACTCGCCGCACCGAACGCCCAACTGCTCACCGGCGGCGGAGACGTCCTGCACCTGGTCGACGTCACCACGGGCGCGACCGCCACACTCGTTCCCGACCGCGTTCACGGGCACCTCGTCCGCCAAGCCGGACCGGCGCGATTGTGGGACGCCGTCGAAGCCGCATGGGATGCCTGGGACCTGGCCGGACGGCCGGGCCCGCAGGCGTTCCGGATGCGCGTCCGCGATGGACGGCAGTCCATCACCCACGTCGGCGCGAACGAGCTGACCTTCTTCCTGCCATGAACCCGTGCCGCAGCCGAGCGGGGCACCGCTGGATGATGCGCGCCCGCACCTTCGCCGAGGTGTGCGACCGGGAACTGCGCGCGGCCGCCGCGCACCGCCTGATCCGACGACGGGGATTGATCAATGCGTAGCGACTGGGCCGCACTGCCGTCCGAGGTGCTTGGGGCGATCACGGCGCGCACCGGGGCGATCCACGGGGTCGAGCCCGCGCCCGCGGGCAACCACGCCGACATCGCCGTGACCGTCCACGTCGGGGGCGGGCGGCTGTTTCTCAAGGCCGCGCGCAAGGCCGGGCCCGACGCTGATGGCCCGGAGGTCCGGTCACTGCGCTGGGAAGCGGCGATCAATCCGCACGTCACCGAGTACGCTCCCCGGCTTCACTGGACGGTGGAGGCCGGGGGGTGGCTCGTCCTGGCCTTTGAGCACGTCCAGGCCCGCCACGCCGACTTTGCGCCAGGATCGGCGGACCTGGACGTCCTGGCGAAGGTCATCGACGGCCTCCAGGCCCATCCGCTCCCGCCGGTGCTCGAACGCAAGCGCGTCGAGCGACGCTGGGAGGCGATCGCCGACGTGAGCGCGCTCGCCGGGGACACGTTGCTGCACGCCGATCTCAACCCCGCCAACGTCCTGCTCGGTGACGACGGATCGGTCTGGTTGGTGGACTGGACGTTCATCGGCCGCGGTGCCGCATTCCTGGAACTGGCGCTGCTCATTCCCTGGCTGCTGAAGGCCGGGCATACGCCCGCCGAGGCGGAGAGGTGGCTCGCCCGATTCCCCGCGTGGACGAATGCCGACAAGGCGGCCATCGATCTGTTCAGCCGCGTCTTCGCCGACAAATGGACGCTCAACCTCGCCGCCAACGACGCCGAGTGGGCGAAAGAGCACGCCGACGCCGCCCGGCAGTGGGCCGATCACCGGCTGGGGGATGCGCGGTAACGACCTGCCGAGCCGCATGCCTCGGGTACTACCCGGACCTGGGCGTCGTGGACGGGCTGGAGGGTTGGTGGCCTCCGCGGTTTCGCGGGGGCTTCGTTCGCCAGGTCGATGTCGTTGGGGGGGTTTCGGCGGGGGCTGGCTCGGACTCGCCAAACTGTGGCGCGTTACAGGCCGGAACGCGCCATTGTCTTCGGGACGCGTTCTCAAGCACGTCGGCGGGTGTCCCGGGGGCCGCGCCGGATCCCGGGGAAGGCGCGGCCTCGCTGGTCATCGCGTTGCGGAAGGGGCGGTCGTTGGACTGGTCCACCGGGCACGCTGGTCTGGACCGGCATGGTCGCGGTCACCCAAGATCGTTTTTGTCGGGTTTCCACCTGGAAACGAGCTATGGGCCGCTAGCCTGGAATGCTGGATAATCCGCTTGTATGGACGCTCAGGAGTACGCCGTGGCCGCAGCCGAGGACATTCCCACCGAGATTCACCACGACGTGCCCACGGCCGCCCGCATCTACGGCTGGGCCCTTGGCGGCAAGGACCACTACGAGGCCGACCGGCAGTTCATGTTGCAGAACCTGCCGGAGTTCCCCGAGTTCATCGACCTGGCCAGGCAGAACCGGCTTTTCCTGTACCGGGCCGTCCGGTATTTGGCGCAGGAGGCCGGGATCCGGCAGTTCCTCGACATGGGCTGCGGGCTGCCGACCAATGACAACGTGCACCAGGTCGCGCGGAGGTTCGCGTCCGACACCCGCGTGGTCTACGTCGACATCGACCCGATCGTCCTCGTGCACGCCCGCGCGCTGCTCGCCGACGACGACTCCACCGCCGTGATCACCGCGGACATGTGCGACCAGGAGGCGATCCTCGCCCACCCGGACGTGGAGCGCCTCATCGACTTCAAGGAGCCGCTGGCCGTCCTGTTCCTGTCCGTCGGCCACCACCTGCTCGACGAAGACGACCCGGCCCGCATCCTGAGCACCGTCATCGACCGGGCCGTCCCCGGCAGCCACCTGGCGTTCACGCAGATCGTCTGCTCCGACCGCGAGCGCGCCGCCGACATCGACGCCCGCTCCAACGGCGCCGGTCTCCGCTGGCGGACCCGGGACCGTGCCGAGACCAACGCCCTCCTCCCGGCGAACCTGGAGCCCGTCGAGCCCGGCCTGGTCGACGTCGTGAACTGGCGTCCCGACCTGGAGCAGCCCCGGCTCGCCCCGGTGCCCGCCGAGCTGAAGCGCTACGCGGGCGCGTCCAAGCTGGGCAGCGACCTCACCGAATACGGCGGCGTCCTCCGCAAGCCCTAGGGGTGGCCGCCCGTTCGGCCGAGGGTTTCCATGGGGGTCGCGCCGGGGCGGGTCCATTGGGGGACGGGACGGCTCGTCGGGCCCCAGTTCGGGTTTCCGTCCGCGTCGGAACGCCAGGTCCAGCACGCGTGGCCGCCCTCGGGCCAGCCTTCGGGGACGTCCTCCCACGCCTCGCCGCGCCCGTAGGGCGTCATGTCGAGGAGGCCCAGGGAGGCGTTGACCCGCTCGTTTCCGCGTCCCGTCGTGGAATAGGTGAGGAAAGTGCGGTCGCCGTCGCGCAGATAGACGGTGATGTATCCCATCGGGCCGCCCGCCGGGCCGTCCACGCCGCGCACCGAGTACCAGGGTTCGGTGTAGCCCATGAATTCGAGGTACGGGGCCACCTCGTCCCAGGGGCCCGTGGTCAGGACGGCGTACGAGACGCCGCGCGCGTTGAGGTAGACGGCGTCCTTGATGTGCCAGGCCGTGGTGGTGCAGCCCTCGCACTGGCCTTGGTGGGGCGCGCCGTCCCACCACATGTGCTTGTAGACCACCAGTTCGTCGCGGCCCTGGAACAGGTCGAGGAACGGGACGGGGCCGTCCGGGCCGACGACGTCGACCGTCCCGTCGAACTCGACCATCGGGAGGCGGCGGCGGGCCGCGGCGATGGCGTCGCCCTCGCGGGTGTGGGCCTTCTCGCGGACGAGCAGTTCGTCGCGCGCGGCCTGCCAGGCGGCGAGGTCGACGATGGGCGGGCGGCCGGTCTCCGGGGTGTTCGGCATGGCGTCCTCCGTGGCGTCTCCAGCGGTCACAAGGGCAGACCCGCGTCCGGCGCGAAACTCATCGCGGCGGGGTTAGGCTCGGGCGCGTGGCGGGGAATGTGTGCCGGACGTGCGGGAAGAGCCTTCCGGCGGCGGGTGGGAAGCCGGGACGGGCGTCGGTCTACTGTTCGGCGGCCTGCCGCCAGAAGGCGTACCGGACGCGGCAGGCGACCAGCGGCGGCGTCCAGCAGCTCATCTCGGAGATCGAGCGTCAGGTGAAGGGGCTCGTCCCGGAGAAGCCGGAGCCGTTCTATTCGGGTGTGGAGAGCCTCTCGTCGTCGGTCCGCAGGCTCCGGAGCATCGCGCGGGTCGCGCGGGACGCGTCGCGAACCGTCACGCCCGAACCCGTGACGAATTCCGGCGTCACGGAGACCGGCGTTACGGAATCGGATGAGGCCGCCGCCGTGCGGACGAGCGACGAATGGTCGTTCGCCGATCTCGTCGAGCCGTACCGGCGGGAACTCCAGGTGCACTGCTACCGCATGGTCGGCTCCTACGACGACTCGGAGGACCTCGTCCAGGAGACGCTGCTGAAGGCGTGGAAGCACCGGGACGGGTTCGAGGGCCGCGCCAGCCTCCGCGCCTGGCTCTACAAGATCGCCACGAACGCGAGCCTTGACTTCCTGCGGCGCGACGAGCGGCGGCCGCGGCCGTACGGGCCGTCGCCGGTCCCGCCGAGCGACGGGGTGGCGGCGGGATCGTTCCTGCCCTGGCTGCAGCCGTTCCCGGACGAGGACCCGGAGGCGGCGGCCGAGTCGGCGGAGACGCTTGAGCTGGTGTTCCTCGCCGCGATCCAGCACCTGCCGCCCCGGCAGCGCGCCGTCCTGATCATGCGGGACGTGCTCGGCTGGCCCGCCGCCGACACCGCGCAGGCGCTCGACCTGACCGTGGCCTCGGTGACCAGCGCGTTGCAGCGGGCGCGTCCCGCGCTGCGCGAGCGTCTGCCGGAGCGGCGGCGGGAGTGGGCGCGCGGCGCGGACCCGTCCGAGGCGGAGCGCGCCCTGCTCGACCGCTACATGCGCGCCGCCGCCGACGGCGACATGAGCGCGATGGCCGCGATGCTCCGCGCGGACGCGCGGATCACCATGCCCCCGAACCCGCTGTGGTTCGGCGGCCGCGACGCCATCCTGACGATGCTGGCCCAGACGTTCGACCCGGCGTCGCCGGCGTACTTCGGGCGCTGGCGGCACCTGCCGACGCGGGCGAACGGGCAGCCCGCGCTCGGCGGGTACGTGCAGCGTCCGGGGACGCGCGTGTACCGGGCGCAGGTCCTCGACGTCCTCCGCGTCGAGGACGGTCTGATCGCCGAGATCACGTCGTTCGAGCCGCACCTGTTCCCCGCGTTCGGGCTCCCGCTGACGCTGACCGATTAGTTTTCCGCGCGCCCGCGTCTCAACATCCGTTCGCAACGACGAAAACGACGAAACGGAGCAGCGCGATGCTGGAGAACAAGAACGCGATCATCTACGGCGCCGCCGGTTCGATCGGCTCGGCCGTCGCCCGGACCTTCGCCCGGCACGGGGCGACCGTCCACCTGGCGGGCCGCACCCGGCAGACCCTGGAGGCGGTGGCCGCCGACATCGCGGCGGCGGGCGGGCGCGCCGAGGTCGCCGTCGTCGACGCGCTGGACGAGCGGGCCGTCCGGGCGCACGCGGAGGGCGTGGTCGAGCGGGCCGGGAGCCTCGACGTGTCCTTCAACCTCGTCTCGCGCGGCGACATGCACGGCGTCCCGCTGACCGAGATGCCCGCCGAGGACTTCCTCCGCCCCGTCACCACCGCGATCACCGCGAACTTCCTCACCGCGCGGACGGCGGCGAAGCTCATGTCGGCGCAGGGCTCCGGGGTGGTGCTGGCGCTGAACAGCGGGTCCGCGAAGGGGAGCCCGATGATGGGCGGGACGGGCCCGGCCGACGCGGCGATGGACGCGCTCGTCCGGAACCTGGCGCAGGAGGCGGGCCCGAGCGGCGTCCGCGTCGTAGGCATCTGGACGGCCGGGCTCCCCGAGACGCTGACCCGCGAGAAGCTCGCCGCCACCGGCATGGACCTGGACGACGCCGCCCGCGAGGGCCTGTTCGAGCAGCTCGCCGGGATGCGGATGCTGCGCCGCTCCCCCACCCTCGACCAGGTCGCCGGGACGGCGGCGTTCCTCGCCTCGGACGCGGCGGGCGCGATCACGGCGACGTTCGTGAACGCGACGTCCGGCGTCTTCGCCGACTGAACGGCGCTACCGGTCGGCGGACCGGGCGCGCCTCTCCTCGTCCTCCAGGAGGGGGCCGATGCGGAACGGGACCTGGTGGGTCAGCACGATCGAGGTGTGGCTGCGCCGGACGCCGGGGCACGCGAGGATCGAGTCGATCACCTCGTGCAGCTCCCTGGCGCCCGGCGCGGCGGCGCGGACCAGCAGGTCGCCCTCCCCGGTGATGCCGAGCACCTCCAGCACGCGCGGGATCGCGGCGAGCGCGACGGCCGCCTCGCGGAGCCTGCCCTGCGCGACCTCCAGCGTGACGAACGCGGTCAGCTCGAACCCGAGCGCGGCGAGGTCGACCTCCCGGCCCCGGTGCCCGATGACGCCGTCGCGTTCGAGGCGTTCGACGCGGGCGTGCGCGGTGTTGCGGGCGATGCCGAGCCTGGCGGCCAGCTCGGTGACGCCGATCCGCGGCTGCTCCACCAGGCGGCGGAGGACCTGCAGGTCGAGCAGGGTGAGGCGGGTCATAATGCGCAGCCTCCCTCAGCGGCCCGGGGACGATTTGAGCAATCTGCTCAATTATCGTCCGATCATCTTGCACACCGCTCACCGGGGCGGGCTAATGCAGGAATGAGCACCCTCGCTTCTCCTCTCCGCGACCGGCTGGAACTCGACCGGGGACGGATCGCGATCGGCGGCGTCCACGCGCTCGTCCGGCTGCTGCTCGACCAGCGGCGCGCGGACGCCCGGCGCGGCTGGACGACCGCCGGGTTCGTGTCCGGCTACCGTGGGTCGCCGCTCGGCGGCCTCGACCAGCAGCTCATGCGCGACGCGGACCTCCTCGGCGCCAACGGCATCCGGTTCGTGCCGGGCGTGAACGAGGAGCTGGCGGCGACGGCCGTCTACGGGTCGCAGCTCGTGGAGCACCTGCCGGGGCCGCGCTTCGAGGGCGTCTTCGGCCTCTGGTACGGGAAGGCACCGGGCGTCGACCGGTCGCTGGACGCGTTCAAGCACGCCAACTGGCTCGGGACGTCCGCGCGGGGCGGGGTGCTCGCCGTGGTGGGCGACGACCCGTCGTGCAAGTCGTCGACGCTGCCGTCGGCGACGGAGGGCGCGCTCGCGGAGGCGTTCATGCCGGTGCTCGTCCCGGCGTCGGTCGGGGACGTGCTGCGCCTCGGCCGGCACGGGTTCGAGATGTCGCGGTTCAGCGGCGCGTGGACCGGGTTCAAGCTCGTCACCGACGTCGCCGACTCGCACGAGACCGTGGACGTCGAACCCGTCCCCGACCCGGTGTTCCCGGAGTTCACCTGGCAGGGGCGCCCGTGGAGGCCGACCCGCCGTCCGGGCGTGGACCTCAAGGACACGACGTCGCTGGAGGGTGAGGTCCTGCAGGGACGGCTGCAGGCGGCCACAGCCTACACCGCCGCCAACGGGCTCGACCGGATCGAGGGCGCCGCCGGGGACGCGGTGATCGGCCTGGTCGCCGCCGGTCGCACCTACCTTGAGCTGCGCGAATCCCTCGACCGGCTCGGGCTGGACGACGCGGCGCTGGAGCGGCGGGGCGTGCGGCTGCTGCGGCTCGCGCTGATCCATCCACTGGACGCGGGCCGGGCGCGGGAGTTCGCGCGCGGGCTCCGCGAGATCGTCGTGGTGGAGGAGAAGCGGGCGTTCGTCGAGACCCAGTTCCGGGACGTCCTGTACGACCTGGCGGAGCGTCCGGCCGTGTACGGGAAGAACGGGCCGGACGGGGCCCCGCTCGTCCCGGCGGACGGCGGCCTGGACGCGGACCGGATCACCAAGGCCCTGGCCCGCCTGCTCGCCGACCGCCTCGGCGCGGAGCACCTCGACCTGCGCGACCCCGTGCTCCGCCCCGGCAAACCGAAGATCAACCTGCTCGGGACCGCGGCGCGGACCCCCTATTTCTGCTCGGGGTGCCCCCACAACCGGTCGACGGTCGTCCCGGACGGGTCGCTCGCCGCGAGCGGGATCGGCTGCCACGTGATGACCGTGTTCCAGGACCGCAGCATCGGCACCACGCAGATGGGCGGCGAGGGCGCGATGTGGGTCGGCGCTGCGCCGTTCAGCGACACCGAGCACCTCTTCCAGAACCTCGGCGATGGAACGTTCTTCCACTCGGGCAGCCTCGCCGTGCGGCAGGCCGTCGCGGCGGACACGAACATCACCTTCAAGATCCTCTACAACGCGGCCGTGGCGATGACCGGCGGGCAGGACGCGGACGGCGGCTCCGACCCGGCGGCGATCACCCGGATGCTGGCCGCCGAGGGCGTCGCGAAGATCGCCGTGGTGGCGGACGACCCGTCCCGGTACCCGCGCGGGACGGACTGGGCGCCCGGCGTCCGCGTCCGGCACCGCGACGACCTGGACGCCGTCCAGCGCGAGCTGCGCGCGACCCCCGGCGTGACCGTGCTGCTCTACGACCAGGCGTGCGCGGCGGAGACGCGGCGCAAGCGCAAGCGCGGGCTCGTCCCCGACCCGGCGACGCGCGTGCTGATCAACGAGGCGGTGTGCGAGGGCTGCGGCGACTGCGGCGTGAAGTCCAACTGCCTGAGCGTGGAGCCGGTCGAGACGGAGTTCGGCCGCAAGACGCAGATCAACCAGACGTCCTGCAACAAGGACTACTCCTGCGTGGACGGCGACTGCCCGTCCTTCATCACCGTCACCCCCGGCACGCGGGCCGAGAAGAAGCGCCTGCCGGAGATCGGGGAACTTGCCGAACCGGCGCGGCGGCCGGAGCGCGCGGACGTCCTGCTCGTCGGCATCGGCGGGACGGGCGTCGTGACCGTCAACCAGGTGCTCGCCATGGCGGCCCTCCTCGACGGGCGGCACGCCCGCGCGCTCGACCAGACCGGGCTCAGCCAGAAGGCGGGCGCGGTCGTGTCGCACCTGCGGATCGGGGACGGCGGAGCGGACCGTCCCGGCATGGTCGGGGCGGGCGGCGCGGACGCCTACCTCGTGTTCGACTCGCTCGCCGGGACGTCCGAGCCGAACCTGCGCCGCTGCGCGCCCGGCCGGACCGCCGCCGTCGTGTCGACCAGCGAGGTCCCGACCGGACGCATGATCACCGACACGGCGGCGGCGCTGCCGCCGAGCGCGGCGCTGGTCCGGCGGATCGCCGACCACACCGACGCGGACCGGCTCGTCGCGCTCGACGCCCTCGGCCTCGCCGAACGCTGGTTCGGGAGCACGACGACCGCCAACTTCGTCGTGGTCGGCGCGGCCTACCAGGCGGGGCTGCTGCCGCTGTCGGCGGAGGCGATCGAGCGGGCGCTCGCGCTGAACGGCGTCCAGGTGGAGGCGAACGTGCGGGCGTTCCGGGCGGGGCGGCGGCTCGTCCTCGAACCGGAGTGGGCGGCGGAACCGGCGGCGGCGCCGCCGGCTCCGGCGCCGCGCCCGCTGGACGGCACCGCCGACGCCGCGACGCGCCTGGTCGAGGCGTCCGGCGCGGACGGGGAGCTGGCCCGCGTGCTGCGGATCCGCGTCCCGGACCTCGCCGCCTACCAGGACCTGGCGCTCGCCGAGCGGTACCTCGCCGCCGTCATGCGCGTCGCCGCCGCCGAGGAGAAGGCGGGCGCGGACGGGCGGCGGCTCGCGACGGCCGTCGCGCGCAACCTCTACAAGCTGATGGCCTACAAGGACGAGTACGAGGTCGCGCGCCTGCACCTCGACCCCGAGCTGGCACGCCGGGTGGAGGAGCGGTTCGGGACGGGCGCGTCCGTCCGGTACATGCTGCATCCGCCGCTGCTCCGCGCGGTCGGGGTGGACCGGAAGATCGCGCTCGGGCGGACGGCGCGCCCGGCGTTCCGCGCGCTGCGCGCGATGCGGCGGCTGCGCGGCACCCCGTTCGACCCGTTCGGCGCGACCGCGCAGCGCCGCGCCGAGCGCCGCCTCGTCACCGGCTACGTCGCCGTCGTGAACGAGCTGGTCGCCGGGCTCGCGGAGGGCCCCGAAAGGCTCGACGCCGCGGTGCGGATCGCGGAACTGCCCGACATGATCCGCGGATACGAGGACGTCAAGACCGCGAACGTCGCCCGGTACGAGGAGCGGCTCGGCGAGCTGCTCGCCGAATGGCGCGCCGAGCGCTCCCCGGCGGGCGTCTGACCGGTCGAACCGCGAGGCGGCGTCCGCACGTATCACCTGGCACGCCGGAGACGGAGCCCGGCCTGGACGTGCGACGAGGTTGGTTCGAGTGGAATCGGGCGTGCGGCTGACGGAGCGCTACCTGCTCGTGGAGCGCCTCGACCGCGGCGGGATGACGGAGGTCTGGCGGGCGCGCGACGAGCTGCTCGGCCGGACCGTCGCGGTCAAGCTCGCCGCGTCCCGGAGCGCCGCCGCGCACCGCGCGTTCGAGCAGGGCGTGGGCCGCGCCGCCGGGCTCGGCCACCCCGCGCTGGAGACCGTCTACGACAGCGACCGGGCGCGCGGCCGGTCCGGACGCGCCGTCGCCTACGCCGTGACCGAGTTCCTCGACGGCGTGACGCTCGCCGACCTGCTCCGCCACGGCCCGCTGTCCGTGGCCGAGACGGCGGACGTCGCCGAGCGGGTCGCCGGGGCGCTCGACGCCGCGCACGCCGCCGGGGTCGCGCACGGGCGGCTGTCCCCCGGCAAGGTCATGCTCGTGGACGGGGACCCCAAGGTCATCGGCCTCGGGGCCGGGGGCGCGTCCGCGTCCGGCGCGGACCTGGCCGCCGACGTCCGCGCGCTCGGCGCCCTCATCTCGGCGTGCCTGCCGCCCGGGACGTCCGGTGGCCCGGCGCCGGTCGCCGCGCTGTGCCTGGACGCGACGGCGGCGGACGGGCCGTCCGCGACGAAGGTCGCCGCCCTGCTCCAACGCGATCCGGGCCCGGCCAATGCCGCCTTCGGCCCGCCCACCGCCTTCGCCCCGACCCAGCGGCTCGGCACCGACCGGGAGCCGTCCCGCGATCACCGGACGCGAGCGCTGCGCCCGGCCGGGCATCGGCGGCGGCGCGGGCACGGCGCGGGCGCTCGGCTCGCCGCGGTCGCGGTCGTCGCCGCGATCCCGGTCACGGCGGGGGTGGCGGTCCTCACGTCCGGGCCGCGGGCGCCGGTGGTCGTCCCGGCGGCGACGGGGAGCGTCCAGACGCCGCCGCGCGGGACGGGCCGCGCGCGGTCCGCGCTCGGCCGGATGCATCCGATCGTCAGCCGCGGCTACGCCGCCGGGAAGATCCGCTCCGACGTCGCCATCGACCTCGACGCCGCGATCACCGGCCTGGAGGCCGACCTCGACGCGAACAGGAAGGCCGACGTGAACCGGCGCGTCGCGCAGCTCCGGACACGGATCGCCACCCGGCGGCGCGAGCGCGGCCTGTCCCCCGAGGTCGCCGACCAACTGACCCGCGTCCTCGCGACCGTGCGCGCCTGACCGGGAGCTCGACGCCCGCCGCGCCCCGCTCGGTGGTCCCGGCGAAGGCCCTAGTCGCAGCCCTCGAACTGGGGGATCTCGATCGTCGACAGGTTGAGGCCGGTGCCGCCGAACCACTTGTTCATCAGCCTGGCGGCCGTCCCGTCCTGGTACATGCGGGTGATGGCCCGGTTCAGCGCCTCGCAGCCGTCGAGGTCGCCGCGGCGCAGCCCGATGCCGGTGTTCTGCTCGCTGATCCGCGCGTCGACCAGCCGGAACCCGCCGCCCTCCCGGCGGATCAGCCCGGCCAGGATCACGTCGTTCGTGGTGATCGCGTCCACCCGGCGCTGCTTGATCATCGCCATGCACTCGTCGTAGTCCCCGGCCTTGACGATCCGCGCGGTCATCCCGTTGATCGCCAGCAGCCGCTTCACCGGGTCCGAGCCCTCGACCCCGCAGAACCTGCGGCCCTTCAGGTCGCGGACGCCCCTGACGCCGCGCTCGTCCGACCGCACCAGGACGTCCTGGAAGGACATCGAGTACGGCCCCGCGAACGCAACCTGCGTCTTGCGCTCGGGCGTGACCGACAGCGTCGCGAGGACCATGTCGGCGCGTCCCGACGTCAGCGCCGGGATCCGCTCGGCCGACAGCACCTTGACGAACCGCACCTTCTTGCCGAGCCGGTCGGCCATGTAGCGGGCGACGTCGATGTCGAAGCCCTCGAACCCGCCGTCCGCGCGGCGCAGGCCGAGCCCGGGCAGGTCCGGGCGCACGCCGACGACCAGCGTCGACTTGTCCAGCAGCGATCCGCCGCCGCCCTGCCCGCACGCCGCCAGCAGGCCGCCCGCGAGGACGCACGCCGCCGCGGCCCGCCCGGCCACCCGAACGGCTACCCGCACGGTCGCGCTCCGTCCGGGCCGATCCGGCGCGGTGAGCGGGAGGCGTCGCCGGGACTAGTCCGGCATTCCGCAGAAACCATCACGCCGTAACCATAGAGCGGCCGGGACCGCGTCGGCAGTGCCCCGGCGCGGCCCGGCCGCCGTCAGCCGGGCGCGGGCCCGAACTCGACGCAGCAGTGCCCGGTGTGCGGGGCGAGCGCCGCCTCGATGGAGTCGGCGCCGAGACCGTCCACCACACCGGACAGGAACGCGTGGTTGACCGCGCACACCAGGTCGGGGTCGTCCTGCGCCAGCGGGTGGAACGGGCAGTTGCGCAGCCGCAGCCGCGCGGCCTCCACCCGGTCGGGCTCGAACCCGTGCCGCGCGAGGATCTCCGCCGCGCGAGTGAGGGCCCGCTCCGCGCCGAGCCGCCCGCCCCGGACGGGACGGCCCTCCGCCGCCCCGAGCGCCCGGCCGCGCTCCCCCGCCGCGCGGAGCGCCGCGTCCCGCGCGCTCTCCGCCGCGCCGTGGCCGCGCACCGCGTCCAGCAGGATGCTCGCGAGCAGCCCGTGCTCGCGCTGCGGGATGCTGACCCGCACCTCCACCCCGGACGGCTCGTACACCTTCGGCGCCCGCCCCACCCGCCGGACGCCGGACGGCGCCGCGTAGCGCGCCCGCAGCAGGCCCGCGTCGACGAGCTTGTCCAGGTGGAACGCGGCGAGCTTGCGGGAGATCCCGACGCTGGCGGCGGCCTCGTCCCGGGTCACCGGCGCCCCGGCCGAGCGGATGAACGCGTACATGCCGCGCCGCAAGTCGTCGCTCAGGATCGCGGCGGCCTCCAGGGCGGCGGAGTCAGAGGTCACCGCACCACCCTAGCCCGCGGTCACGGTATCGCATAGAAGTCTTGGTGAATCGGACTCGCCTCCAAGCACCGTTGACCTGCCTCTGCTATAACACCAATACTTGTTGGTGAAATAGGAGGTCGTCATGGACGATCCGCAGCACCTCGCCAAACGTCCGGTGAGCGCGCTCGCCGGGAGCTACGGCCATCCCGTGCACCCGATCCTCGTGACGGTGCCGATCGGGGCCTGGATCGCCAGCCTCGTGTTCGACGTCGCCTCGCATTTCGTCGCCGACCCGGGGTTCGCGGCCAGGGGCTCGCTGTGGCTGATCGGCATCGGGGTCGCCGGGGCGCTCGCCGCCGCCGCGACCGGCTTCCTGGACCTGCTCGCCATCCCGCCCGGCACCCGCGCGTTCCGGACGGCGCTCGTCCACATGTCCCTGAACCTCGCCGTCACCGGCGCCTACGCGGCCGGGTTCGGATGGCGCATGGGAGAGGTGGGCGGGGCCGTGGCGCCCGTGCGGATCGCCCTGTCCGCCGTGGCGCTCGCGGCCCTCGCCGTGTCGGGCTTCCTCGGCGGGCGGCTCGCCTACCGGTACGGCGTCCGCGTCGCCGACGAGACCACCCAGGCCGAGGGGTTCGCCGCCCCTCCCGCCGCGTCCACTCCCACCTCCAACCGCGAAGGACAACGATGAACATCGCCGCACTCGCCACCTGGCTCGTCACCGCGCTCGGCGGCTTCTTCATGCTCGGCACCTGGATCTCGCGCGGCGGGGCGCGGGGGGACGGGGCGTCCCGGCTCCCCGTCCCGGTGATCTTCGGGCACTTCGCGCTCGCCGCCACGGGCCTGGTCGTCTGGATCGTCTACGTGGTCACCGACACGGCCGCGCTCGCCTGGACGGCGTTCGGGCTCCTGCTCCCGGTGGCGCTCCTCGGGTTCGTGATGTTCGCCCGCTGGCTGGGCTCCCGCGTCCCGGACGTGGGCGAGACGGCGGTCCCGGCCGAGCGCGGCTTCCCCATCCCGGTCGTGATGGGGCACGGCCTGTTCGCGGTCGCGACGCTGGTCCTCGTCCTGATCACCGCGATCCGGGGCTGAGAAATGCACAACAGGCACCTCCTCCGGATGGAGGTGCCTGTTGTGTGAGCGGGGCCGTCCGGACGAACCGGGCCGATGAAGGTCCGGGTCAAGGTTTCGCCCGTGCCCCGTGTGTCAAGGCGAGGAATTATGAAGTACCGGCGACCACTTCCGTTTCTGTCTCGGGGACGGGGGATGGGGAAGGCCGTGGCTTACGCGGGGTCATGCCAAGGGCGGCGATCGCTGCGATCGCCATGAACCCGCCGACCATCAGCCAAGCGTCGACGTAGGCGTCGTGGACGTCCGGGTAGCCGCGCGGGGCGCCGAGGACGGCGACCGCGAGGCTCACGCCGAGGACGCTCCCGATCTGCCTGCTCATGTTCAGGACGGCGCTGCCGGTCGCGTACCGGTGCGGCGGCAGCTCCACGGCGGCGGCGGACAGGATGGTGGGGAGGGCGAGGCCGACGCCCGTCCCGCCGATGAGCCAGCCCGGCAGCAGCTCGGACGCGTAAGCGGGCGCCGGGCCGAGGCTCATCGCGATCATGACGACGCCGAACGCGCAGAGCATGCACCCGGCGGCGGTGATCAGACCGACCGGGACGCGCGCGGCGGCCAGCCGTCCGGCGACCAGCGCCATGATCGGGACCATCAGCGGGCCGGGCGCGACGGCGAGCCCGGTCGTGATGGCGGAGTAGTGCCAGACCTGCTGCATCCACAGCACGCCGAGCAGGAGGTTGGCGGCGAACGCGACGGTGAACAGCAGGATCGCGGCGTTCGACCAGGAGAAGGTGCGCACGGCGAGCAGCGACGGCTCGATCACGGGCGCGGGGTGGCGCAGCGACCGCAGCCAGAACCAGGCGAGGCCGAGCAGCGCGGCGCCGCAGGCGAGCACGGTCTGCTCCCCCGGCCAGTCGTTGATCTTGACGACGGCGAGCGCGAGCACCGCGATCGCGGCGGTGAGCACGGCCGTGCCCGGCAGGTCGGGGACGCGGGCCGTGACGCCCTCCCGCGAGTCGGGGACGAACCGCCACGCCAGCAGGATCGCGAGGATCCCGATCGGGACGTTCACCTCGAACACCCACCGCCAGGACAGCTCGACGAGCACGCCGCCGACCGCGGGCCCGGCCGCCGCGGCGAGCGCGGACGCCGCCGACCAGACCCGCACGGCGCCGCCGCGCCGCTCGGCCGGGTAGGCGGAGAGCAGGAGCCCGAGGCTCGTCGGGATGAGCGCCGCCGCGCCCGCGGCCTGCAGCACCCGGAACGCGACCAGCCACCACAGGGACGGCGCCATCGCGCACGCCTGCGACGCGAGCGTGAAGACGGCGAGGCCGAGCAGGAGCCCGGGCTTGCGGCCGTACCGGTCGGCGAGCCGGCCGAGCGGGACGAGCAGCGCGGCGAACACGATGGCGAAGCCGTTCAGCACCCAGGACAGGTCGGACATCGGCGCGCCCGCGAAGTCGCGGCCGATGTCGTTGAAGGCGACGTTGACGATGAACAGGTCGAGGCCCGCCATGAAGGACGCGACGGACAGCACCGCGAGCACCAGCCCGGGCCGCACCCGCCGGCCCCCGAGCGCGGGTACCTGACTTTGTTCCACCATAGTCAGGGAGGCTAGCGAGCAGGCTGACTTTGGTCAAGCCAAGTCAGCAGGTTTATAGTGGGCGCGTGACAATCGCACTTGAGGGGCATTTCGCCGACCGCGACGCCTGGTCGATGCAGAACTGCCCGGTCGCGCGGACGCTGGCCGCGCTCGGTCCCCCGTCGGCGGTCCTCGTGCTGAGCGAGGCGTACTTCGGGACCAACCGCTTCGGCGACTTCGTCCGCAACCTGGAGATGACCGAGTCCGCGGTGACGGCCCGGCTGCGGCACCTCGTCAAGGCCGGGCTGCTCAGCCGGGAGCCGTACCAGGAGCCGGGGCAGCGCACCCGCTACGAGTACCACCTGACGAAGATGGGCCAGGACCTCGCGCCCACGCTCGTCGGCCTCATGGAATGGGGCGAGACGTACCTGCCCGGCGACGAGGGGCGCCAGGTCAGGCTCACCCACGCGGGCTGCGGCGAGGCCGTGACGTCGCAGGTCCGCTGCGCCGAGGGGCACGACGTCGCGGTCGACGAGATCGTCATGGGGCCGCCGCGTCCGGGCGAGGAGTAGCCCCCGCCCGGACGCTCCAGGCCGCCCCGGGCCCCGCCGCCCGGGCGGCTAGCCGCGCCTGCCGGCGCCGCCGGCGAGCCGCAGCGCGTGCTCGACGAGGGACACCAGCACCTCCTTCGCCGACCCCGTCCGGCGCGCGTCGCACAGCAGGACGGGGACGTGCGGGTCGATGTCGAGGGCCGTCCGGATCTCCGGCGGCTCGTAGCGGTCGGCGTCGTCGAAGCAGTTGACCGCGACGACGAACGGCGTCCCCTTCCGCTCGAAGTAGTCGATCGAGGCGAAGCTCGCCATCAGCCGCCGCGTGTCGGCGAGGACGACCGCGCCGAGCGCCCCGCGCGACAGCTCGTTCCACATGAACCAGAAGCGCTCCTGGCCCGGCGTCCCGAACAGGTAGACGGCGACGCCGTCCCGCAGGGTGATGCGGCCGAAGTCCATCGCGACGGTCGTGGTGGTCTTCGCGGCGACGCCGTCGAGGTCGTCCACGGCGGCGCCGACGTCGGTCAGCGCCTCCTCGGTGCGCAGCGGCCGGATCTCGCTGACCGCGCCGACCAGCGTCGTCTTCCCGACGCCGAACCCGCCGGCGACGAGGATCTTCAGCGCGACGCGCGGGCCGTCCAGCCGCTCGTCGGCGGGGGCCTCGGGGGCCTCCGGGGAGTTAGAGCGCGCGGAGCTCATCGAGCACCCTCCTGAGCAGGTTCTGGTCCAGATGCGGCGGGACGGTGGCGGGCGGCGGCGCACCGGCGTCCGCCCCGGGGGACGGCGCGGCGGCGGGCGCGGACCACCGCTGGACGTCCAGGAGCCCCGAGTCGAGCAGGTCGCCCGCCAGCACCCGGATCACGCCGAACGGCAGGTCCAGGTCGGACGCCAGGTCGGCGAGGGCGTACGGGCGGCGGCACAGCGCCAGCATCCGGCGCTGCGGGCGGGCGAGCCGGCCGGGCTCGGCGGGCCGCCGGCCGGTCGCGACGAGGATCGTCACGATGTCCAGCGGCTCGCCGCTCGGCCGGGTGCGCCCGCGCGTCACCGCGTAGGGCCGGACGATGGGACCGGCGGCCGCGTCCAGCCACCGCTCCCGGCCGGGCGCCCCGTGGTCCCGCGCGGGGGCGCCGGGCGTGTCGCCGGGGTCCATCGCGGGTCACCCGGCTCCCGGTCCGGGCCCGCCCCGCCTGAGGCCCGTGGAGAGCTGCCGCCCGACCCGCTTGACCAGCATCGTCATCTCGTAGGCGACAAGGCCCGCGTTCGCGCCGACCTCGCTGAGCAGGGCCAGGCAGCTGTTCGCCCCGGCCGGGACGACGAAGAACAGGCCGTTCTCCATCTCGATCATCGTCTGCCGGATCTCGCCGGAGGCGAGCTGCGGGCGCGCCCCGGCGGCGAGGCTGTGGAACCCGGCCGCGAGCGCGGCGAGGTACTCGGCGTCCTCGCGGCCGACGCCGCGCGACATGCCCATCACGAGGCCGTCCCGGGACAGGACGACCACCTTGCGGATCTGCGGCACCCGGTCGACGAGGTCGTCCAGGAGGAAGTTCAGCTCGGCCGCGACTCCCTGCTGCTGCGTCATGCTCTCTCCTCCGTGTCGTCGGCGGGTCCGCCTGGTCCTTCGTCGTCGTCGCGGCCGCGCAGCCAGCCCGCCTGCAGGGACGCGAACAGGTCGCGGGACGCCTCCGCCGAGCGCTCCTCCCACGCGGCGACCGCGTCGCCGGCCGGGGCCGCGGCGGGCGGCGGGTCGGCCGGCGGCGCCCCGAACGGCCCGTCGCCGGGCGGCAGCGCGTCCCTGAGCTGCGGCGCGAGGTTGCCGCCGCGCACCCGGCGCGGCAGCGGGGCCCGCCCGCCGCCGCCCGCCCGGGCCTGCGTCTCGCCGAACGACGCGGGCGCCGGCCCGCCGGACGCCGGGAACGGGCGCGTCGCGTCGAACGCGGGCTCCGCGCCCGGCTCGTACGGCTGGTCGTTCCACTGCTCGAACGGCGGCGGCCCGTACGACGACGACGGTGGGGTCTCGTACGTCGGCGGGGTCTCGTACCGGTCGTACGAGGGCCGTTCCTCGTGCGAGGACGGCGCGTCGAACCCCACCGTCGCGTCGTACTCCGGCAGTCCCTCGGGGACGGCCGGCGTCTCGGGCGCCGTGTCGCGGACGGCGGTCTCACGGAAAGCGGTGTCGGGGACGGACGTGTCGTACACGGGCGCGTTCAGCATCGCCGTCGACGCGGACGCGTCCGGCGTGGGCCAGTTCCGCAGCCCGGTCCGCGCGAGCGTGCCGTTGGTCGGCGCGGCGCCGTTGCCCTGCGCGGCGCCGTTGCCCTGCGCGGCGGGCGCAGCGGCGGCGGGGGCGTCCTCGTCGTCGGGCTGCTCGACGTCCACGATCAGGCGGCGCGGGATCAGCACGACCGCGCTGACCCCTCCGTACAGCGACGGCTGCAACGCGACCCTGATACCGTGCCGCCCGGCGAGGCGGCCGACGACGAACAGGCCGAGCCGGTCGGTGACGGCGAGGTCGAACTCCGGCGGCCGGGCCAGCCGCAGGTTCAGCGCGTCCAGCTCGGACTGGTCGAGCCCGATGCCCCTGTCGACGACGTCGACGGCGAACCCGTTCGCGCCCATCTCCCCGCGCACGAGCACCTCGGTCGGCGCGGGCGAGAACACCGTGGCGTTCTCGATCAGCTCGGCGAGCAGGTGAATGATGTCCGCGACGGCCTCGCCGATCAGCGCGGCGCCGCCGCCCAGCACGACGACCTCCACCCGGGTGTAGTCCTCGACCTCGGCGACGGCGGCGCGCAGCACGTCCTCGACGTGGACGGGACGGCTCCACCCGCGCCCCGGCGACGTCCCGGACAGGATCACGAGGCCCTCCGCGTGCCGCCGCATGCGCGTGGTGAGGTGGTCGAGCCGGAACAGGTCCTCCAGCGCCTTCGGGTCGGACGCGCTGCGCTCCATCTCGTCCAGCATCCGGAGCTGGCGGTGCAGCAGCGACTGGCTGCGCCACGCGACGTTGAGGAACACGCGGCTGATGCCCTGCCGCAGGTACGACTCGCGGACGGCGGTCTCGATCGCGGTGTGCTGCACCTTCGTGAACGCGTCCCCGACCCGGGCGACCTCCTTGGTCTTGCCGATGACGAGCGGCGGCGCCTCCGCGCTGACGTCCACCTCCTCGCCGCGCCGCAGCCGGGCCACGACGTCCGGCAGCCGGTCGTCGGCGAGGTGCAGCGCGGCGCGCTGGAGCCCGCGCAGCTCGCGGGACAGGCTGCGCGCCGCGAGCAGCGACAGCACGATCGACGCGACGACCGCGAGCAGCCCGAAGCCGCCCGCGAGGACGAGCCGCATCACGATCCGCTTGCCGATCGGCTCGGCCATCTCGTTGAGCGCGAGGCTCGCCTGCGTGACCTTCTGCGCCCACGCCTGCGACAGCAGCTGCGTGGTGGCCTGCCAGTCGGCGGCGGCGGCCGGCAGCCGGTCGCCGCGCGCGTTGACGATCGCGGTCTCGGCGGCCCGGTAGCGGCGGAACCCGTCGGACGCGGCGAGCTGCCGCAGCGGCCCGCTGATCTCGTCGTTCAGGTCGGCGAGCCCGGCGTCGAACTCGCGCCGCCCCTCCGCCGCCCACTGCACGAACGCGGTGTGCTCGGCCGGGGTCAGCCGCCCGTTCCGCGCCATCGCGGCGGTGACGAGCGAGTCCTCGCGCAGCATGTACGCGCGGGCGTTGCCGAGGCTGATCAGCGCCTTGCCCTGGGTGAGGATCGCGACGTCGTTCACCGACACGAGGCCGTTGAACACCGCGATGACCTGGTCCAGGACGGTGCTGTAGGAGTTGATCACGGCGAGCGGCTCGGCGGCGCCCGCGTCCACCTCGGCGCGGAGCTGCGGCACCCGGTCCAGCGCCCTGATCGCGGCGGCGAGCCGCTGCTTGGTCTCGGGACGGGCCGCGTCCTGCGCCTCCTTCGACAGCGCCGTCCGGCGGAAGGACGCCTCCGTGGCGCTCACCCGCGACCGCAGCCCGGTGAGCTTCTGCCTGGCGGCGTCGTCGCGGGTGGCGAGCGCGACGACGCTTAAGGACCGCTCCGCCTGGAGCAGGTTCACCAGGTTGATGCCGGGGAGGCCCACCTTCTCGTACGTCGTCGAGAAGTCGTACTTGTCGAACGCGTCGCCTAGCGTGATGTTCGCGGCGAACGCCCACAGGGTGATGAGGGACACCAGCGGGACCAGCAGCAGCGCCGTGATCCGCAGCCGGATCGGACGCCGCCGCCGCGGCCCGCGGCCGGGGTCCGCCGGGACGTCGGGGCCAGGGGGTGCACTGTTCGGGGCGGCCGCGTGGGCGTCCGCCGGCCGGCCTTCGCCAACCATCAGATCACAACCTTGTGCGGGGGACGGGCCCGGCTGTTCGGCCCGCTCGTGTCGGTCGTTTCGGTTCGTGGGCACGGGTCGTCCAGGACACGGCTCACCGCGTCGCCGCCGGAGCGGCGGCTAGGGGTGCGCCTCGTCCAGGGCGGCGCGGGCCACCAGGCCGCGCAGGCGGCCGGTGATCATCTCGACGGCGCGCGCGTGCCCGCGCGCGGCGCCGTCCCGCGTCGTGTACTGCCCGATGTCGGCGTGCATGGAGGTGTCGGACACGATGGTCTGCCAGAGCAGCGGCCTGCCGTTGGCGGCGCGGCCGAGATCGACCACCGTGAACCAGGTCGAGACGACCACCACGACGGCGCCGACGCGGATGACGTCCTGCGCGAGCAGGCGTCCCCGCACGTCCAGCAGCATCTGCTGGGCCTCGGCGGCCGTGGCCGGTCGCCCGTCCGCGTGGAAGTACTCAACGGGCATGATGCATCCCATCGCCGTGACGAGCCCTTGTGGGGGGGCGACCCCCCACACCCCCCGGAACTACCTTGGGGGCGGCGAAGGACCGCTCAGTGCCCGGGACGCTCGTCCCGCGGCCAGGCCCGTATCTCGCACCAGACCGACTTGCCGGACGGGGTGTGGTCGGTGCCGTGCCGGTCGGCGAGGACCGCCACGAGGAACCAGCCCCGTCCCGTCTCCTCCATCAGGTCGACCTCGCGCTGCCGCGGGACGGCGGCGCTGTGGTCGTGCACCTCGATGCGGAGCCGGGACCCGGCGCGCAGCAGCCGCAGCCGCAGCGCGGCCCCGGGGATCGGCGCGTGCCGGACGGCGTTCGTGACGAGTTCGGAGACGAGGACCTCGGCGTCGTCGCCGGTGTGCCCGATGCCGGAGTTCGCCGCGACGGACCGGCCGAACCGCCGCGCCCGCGGGACGGACTCCCGCTCGGCGGGCAGCGTCAGCTCGCCCAGCAGGACCGCGGGCTCATCCATGGCGCGCAGGCCGTTCGGCCGGGACGCGCCGTCGGCCTGGCCCGCTCCGCTCGGCTCGGTCGCCTCGTGGGGTGGGGGAAGGGTGCTAGGGAGTTCGATGGTGTGGTGTTCGCCCGACATGGTGAACGCCTCCTTGACTAAGGCGTGTCGGCCCGGTCCGGAGCCGCGGGGGCGCGGCGCCGGGACGGGCGCGGGGGGTTGGCGCCGTGGCCGCCGCAGTCCGGGCATGCGGCGGCACGGTGCCGGGCGAGGACGGGCGGCCCGCCATGACGGCTCTCATGACGGCTCCCCCTCCTCCGCACGGGTGCCCGTCCGGCTGCGCAGCAGCCGGGCGGTGCTGGTGAACCACTCGTAGTTCTCCTGCTCGAAGCGCAGGCCCCGCAGGCAGGTCAGGTACGGCCCGACCGGGGTGCCGACGCGCAGGAAGGTCTCTTCGTCGAGGTCGCCGCGCAGGTGCTTCAGGGTGCGCTCGAAGACCTCGATCTTGGCGGCGGACGCCACCGCCCGGTCTTCGAGCTGCGCGATGACGGCGGGCGCGGAGATGTGGTCGACCGCCTGGACCATCACGAGCAGGTTCTCGCGGATGATCCCCGGCTTGGCCGGGGCGGTCGCGAACCGCTCCAGCTCCTCGACGCCGGCCTTCGTGACGGTGTACACGCGCTTGTTGGGACGGTCGTGCTGGATGACCTGCCGACCGCTGATCAGTCCTTCGGTCTCCAACCTCGACAGCTCCGAGTAGAGCTGCTGCGGTACGGCGTGCCAGAAGTTGGAGACCGACAAATCAAAGATCTTGGCCAGCTGGTAGCCGCTGTACTCGCCATCGAGCAGCGCCGCCAGCACCGCGTGACGTAGCGCCATCGGCCTTCTCTCCCCGCCTTGACTCAGGGTGAGGCCGACGTTAGCAGACAACGACATGATTAGTCATGCTTTTGACTAGTATTGGTAAGGGCGGATTTTCGGGTTCACCGGATGTTCACCTCTGGGTCAGGCGGGCGTCGCCCGGCCGGGGGCGAGCGCCGGGAACAGCTCCGCGACCGCGGGCTCGACGTCGCCCGCCAGGGCGGCGGCGTCCCCGCCGAGGAACGCCTCCCGGGTGAGGCCGCGCTGCGTCTTGCCGCTGGTCGTCCGCCGGACCGTGCCGCGCCCGGCGAGGACGACGCTCAGCGCGGGCAGGCCGAACGCGCGGGCGACCCTCGCCTTGACGAGCGAGGCCAGCTCGTCCAGGGGCGTCCCGGCGGCGGCCCTGGTGCTGATCTCCTGGACGACCACGACGTGCTCCGCGTCGCCGGCGTCGACGGTGAACGCGGCGGCGGCGAGGGCGGCGGGGTGCGCCTCCCGGGCGGCCTCCTCGACGTCGTGGGCGTGGATGTTGCGGCCGTTGACGATGATGAGGTCCTTGATCCGCCCGGTGACGTACAGCTCGCCGTCGAAGCGGAAGCCGAGGTCGCCCGTCCGCAGGTAGGGGCCGTCGCCGCCGGACGTGCGGGCGCCGAACGCCGCGCCGGTCGCCGCCGGGTTCGCCCAGTACCCGGCCGCGACGCTGCCGCCGCGCACCCAGATCTCGCCGACCAGGCCGTCCGGGAGGCGGGCGCGGGTCTCGGGGTCGACGACGCTCACGTCCAGGGTGACGGGACGTCCGCAGCTCACCAGCCTGCGGGCCGCCCCGTCGGCGGCGGGGACGGCGCGGCCGAGGGCGAGCGCGCCCGCGTCGAACCCGCGCACGAGCGGCCCGCCGCCGAGCGGCGCGGCGGTGATCAGCAGCGTCGTCTCGGCCATCCCGTAGCAGGGCATCCACATGGCCGGACGGAACCCCGCCGGGGCGAACCGCTCGGCCATCCGCTCCAGCGTCGCGGCCCGGACCGGCTCCGCGCCGTTCTTCACCACGCGCAGCGACGACAGGTCGAGGCCGTCCAGCTGCGCGTCGGTGACGCGGCGCACCGCCAGCTCGTAGCCGAAGTTCGGGGCGACGGTGATCGTGCCCCGGTAGCGGCTGATCAGCTCAAGCCACAGCACGGGACGCTTGATGAACGTGATCGGCGACGTGAACACGTACCGGCAGCCGAGATACAGCGGCTGGAGGAACTGACCGACCAGCCCCATGTCGTGGTAGTGCGGCACCCAGCCGACGCCCACCGTGTCGGACGTCCCCTCGATCCTCCGCTTGATCTCCTCGCCGTTGCTGAGCAGGTTGCCGTGGGTGACCATCACGCCCTTCGGCTCGCTGGTCGACCCGGACGTGTACTGGAGGAAGGCGAGCGTGCCCCGGTCGAACTCCGGCGGCTCCCAGTCGCCGGGGTCGCCGACCGTCGTGCTCTCGGTGTCGAGGCAGTGGACGCGCCCCTTGAGTCCGGCGTCCGCGAGCCACGCGGCGATGCCGTCGCGGTGTGCGGCGTCGGTGAGGATCAGCGAGACGCCCGCGTCGTCGATGATGCGGCGGGTGCGGTCGAAGCGTCCGGCGTCCAGGGCGGGTAAGGGCGCGGGAACGGCGACGACCCGCGCGTACAGGCACCCGAGGAACGCCTTGAGGAACTCCAGCCCCTCCGGGTAGAGGAGGAGGACGGCCCCGTCCCGCAGGCCGCGCGACTCCAGGCGGCAGGCGAGCGCGCGGGCCATCCGGTCGAGTTCGGCGAACCCGAGGACGTTCTCCTTGTACTTGCGTCCCCGTTCCTCGCTGATGAAGACGAACGACCGGTCGTCACCGTGTTCCCGGATGTTCTCCCGGACGAGTGACACGAAGTCCTGATGCGCGCGCATCGGTCATCACTCGTCCTCTTCGTCGGGCAGCAGTTCGGCCAGGGACAGCAGGGAGAACCAGCGCCGCTCGTCGAAGCCGCGGAACATGACGTCCTCGACCGGCGGGAGGAACTCCTCCGACAGGACCATGTCGGGCTGCGAGCGTTGCAGCAGGCGTTGCAGGCACAGCACGAGCCACTGCCCGTCGGCGAACGGGCCGCCGAACTCGTGCCGGTTGTGCAGCCAGGTCAGGACGCACGACATCATCGCGTGCAGCTCGCAGTACCGCTTGGCGCGGGCCAGCGCCGCCACCGAGGTCGTGTCGCCCTCGTCGGCGCGGATGCCCTCCTCCAGCCGGGCGCGCAGGCCGCCGACCGTGGACATCAGGTCCTTCAGCTCGGCCGCGACGCCGGGCGCGGCGTGCGCGTTCGCCGCCGCCAGCAGCTCCTCGGAGATCTCCTCGAAGCGCTGGCCGATCTCGTCGCGGCCCTCGTTGGTGAGCTGGAGCAGGCGGCCGTCCGGCGCCCACGCGGGCGGGGTCCGCGTCCAGCGGAACAGGTCGGTGAGCAGCGCCTCCTCCTTGCCCGTCTCCTCCGGCGGACGGACGAGGAACGGCAACTGCGCCGCGACGTTGGCGAGGTTCACGTGCGTGGTGCCCTCGAAGATGCTCGCGATCGCGTGGTCGCGCTGCAGCTTCTGGAACACCCCGTGCGCGACGCCCTCGCGCAGGTAGCCGCGCGCGGCGAGGACCGTCCCGATGCTGGCGACGACCTCCTCCCCCATCACCGGGACGAAGTACTTCACGATCGACGACCACAGGCTCAGCCGCCCCGGCGCGACGGTCAGCGCCCGCGCCACCGGGAGCGTCGTGCACTCGGCGATCAGCAGGTCCAGGTGCGCCTTCACCAGGTGGTCGCGGATGACCGGGATCTGGTAGATGTCCGCCCCGTACAGGGTGCGGGACCGCGCGTACTCCATCCCGATGCGGACGACCGCGTCCATCGTCCCGACCGACAGCGCCGCGATCGCCGTCCGGGTGATCTGCAACGTCTTGAGCGTCTGGACGAGCCCCGACCCGCGCCGCCCGATCACCCGGTCGGCCGGGACGCGCGCCCCGACGAACACCACGCCGCTCAGGTCGTGGCCGCGCAGCCCGACCGTCCGCACCGGCGGCAGCGTCGACCAGACCTTCGGGTCCAGCTCGCGCTTGTCGACCAGGATGAGCGAGAAGTCGCGGGCGCCGGTGCGGGCGTAGGTGGTGACGAAACGGCCCCGGGTGGCGTTGCCGACCGGCCACTTCGTCCCGGTCAGCACCAGCTCGTCGCCGTCGAACTCCGCCTCCGACTCCGAGGCCATCACGTCGCTGCCGTGGTCGGCCTCCGAGACGCCGAAGCAGGCCAGGTCGCCGACGAGGACGCCGTCGGCGACCGTCCGGCGCTGCCGCTCGTCGCCCCACAGCCACACCGGGTTCACCGCGAGCAGCCCCGACCCGTACATCACGGCGACGGTGACGCTGCGCCGCGAGATGCCCCGGGTGACGAGGAACAGCTCCTCCAGGGTGGACAGCCGTCCGCCGAGCACGCTCGGCACCAGGTACTTCGGGAAGCCCCAGGCGCGGACGGCGTCCACGGCGCCCGGCGGGATCTCGTCGCGCTCCTCCGCCTCCACGATCGCCTTGTAGGAGAACGGGCCGGCCGCCTCGTCCATCGGGTCGCCGAGGTAGCCGTCCAGGTCGGCGGCGATCCGGTGCGCCGGGGACAGCCTCGCCCGCCCGGGCGGGGACGCGCGCCGCGGCGCGTCCGGCGGGTCGGCGGACGGCGCGGCGGGACCGGCCGGGTCCGCCCGGTCGGCGGCGCGCACGGGGTCCGGGGGGTTCCCGGGACGCGCGGGGTGCTGTGCGGGGTGTGCGGGGACCTTGCTGTCCATCGTTTCTTCGACTCCCTTTGGCTGCGCCGGCTCCCTACGGCTGTGCCTGCTCCGTTGCGGGCAGGCCGGACGTGCCCCCTGTCTCCCCCTGTCCCCCCGCCCCGTTCGCCTCCGTGCCCGCCTCGGTGCCCGCCTCGGTGCCCGCCTCCTCCATGCGCCGCCCGACCACGCGGGCGAGCGTCATCGCGGCGGGCAGCGGGCGGACCATCACCGTCAGCCCGGTGACCAGGCCGTCCTCGCCGAACCTCAGCAGGTCGAGGCCCTGCACGGCCTTGCCCGCCACCCGCGCGGAGAACACCAGCGCCTGCGCCGGACCGTCCGGCGGGCGGCTGACCAGCTCGTCGGTGTAGCGGAACTCCTCGAACACCTCCAGCAGGACGCCCAGCAGCGCCATCACCGAGTCGCGCCCGAGATAGGGCTTCACCATCACCGGGCTGAGGAACTCGATCCCGGGGTCGAGCGCGCCCGCGATCGCGGCGAGGTCCTTCGCCTCCACCGCCGTCCGGAACGTTCCGGAGACCGTCACCTGTGCTGCTCCCTTCGATCGCCTGGCGGACGGGTCACCGCGCGGCCCCGGCGGGGACGGCGGCGCGGGCGAGGCCCTCGGCCCAGGCCCGGTAACCGGCGGGGGACGGGTGGAAGCCGTCGGCGGCGAACAGCGCGCGGTCGCGCGCCATCGCCTCGTCCATGGGAGCGTGGACGGCGCCCGCGGCGCGGGCGGTGTCGCGCATGATCCGGTCCATCGCCCGCGCCCGCGCGCCGAGCACGAGCCGCAGCGGCTGCGGGACGGCGGGGAACCGGTGCACGGGCGGCATGCCCGCGACGACGAGCGTCGCGCCCGCGTACCGGCCGCGCAGCACGCCGAGCAGGTCGGCGAGGTCGGCCGCCCAGCGGCGCAGCGGGCGCCGTCTGATCAGGTCGTTGATCCCGACCGCGAGCACCACGAGGTCGGTCCGGTCGTCGCCGGGCGGCGGGACGAGCCCGGTCGCGACCCGGCGGGCCGTCGCGCCGCTCTCGCCGGACACCGACCACGCGACGCCGCGGCGCAGCCGGTCGCGCAGGGCCTCGGCGAGGAAGCCGGGCAGCGCCTCCGCGTGCCGGGACGCGCCGACGCCCACGGCCGTGGACTCGCCGATCACGACGACGCGGTACGCGGGCCCCTGCCCGCCCGTCCCGGCGGCCCGCGCGAAGCCGTGCTCGTCCCCCGCCGCGGGGTCGAGGCGGGGGGTGCGGCGCGCCGTCCGCCATGCCTGGACGAGCAGTACCGGCGCGAGCGGTATGAGCGTCAGCGGCTGGGAAACACGGGCGAAGGTGGATTGTCCGTTCATCTCTGTCCCAGTCTTGGAATGGCCCCGAGCTCAGATCGCCCGCTCACCGAGCAGGCTGCGCGCGATGTCCGCGATCACCTCCGCGACATAGGCGTGGCCCCTCGGGTTCAGGTGGATTCCATCGGCGCTCCACAGCGCGGGGTCGGCGACCTTCGCCACCGACTCGCGCGCCGGGAACGGCATTCCGAAGTCGGCGCCGGCCCGGGCCAGCTCCGCGTTGAAGTCGTGAATGCGCTGGACCGTCCGCGTCTTGCGGAACTGCGACATGGGGGCGAGGTCGAGCAGCGGCGGCCGGGGCACCGGGATCGCGAGCGCGACCGCGCCGCGCCCGACGGCCCAGCCGAACAGCTCGTCCAGGCAGGCGGCGGCGACCGCGGGATCGTAGCCGCGCAGCGCGTCGTTCATGCCGCAGCCGAGCACGACGAGGCGCGGGCTCAGCTCCCGGACGGCCGGGAGCTGGTCGCGCACCACGTCGTCGACCTTCGCCCCCGGGTCGGACGCGTTGAGCAGCTCGTCACCGGGAACGCCCAGGTGGCGGGCCAGCCGCCCGGCCCAGCCGAGCCAGCCGCCCGCCGGGTCCGGGTCGTCCTGGCCCTCGGCCACGCTGTCGCCGAGCACCACCATGAAGGTCCGGGCGGGCCCGGCGAGCGGTGGACCGCCCATCACCCGACGAGTTCGAGCAGGTAGTCGGTGAGGGCGGTGACCGTCTCCCGGCGCCTGGCCTCGGCCACGTCGACCTCGACCTGGAGGTGGTCCTCGATGTCGCTGATGATGCTGATCGCGTACACCGAGTCGACGCCGTACCGGGCGAGCTCGACCGTCGGGTCGATGTTTTCCGCCGGCCTGTCGAGGTAGAAGGCGATCCTGTCAAGAAGCCACGATTGCAACTCATCGTGGGAAATTGTTTCCGCTCCGGTCACCGCACTCCTCCTTATGCCAGAGGATCATCTCAACAATCGCGATTGCCATCGGAAGACGAGCACACCGCAACATACCGGCAAATGCATGATGTGTCTCAGTTCCGGATGTGAACGATCGGACACAACCATGTCTCCGTTACGTAAATTAAGTCAGCACACCGGTAAATCGGCGCACGACTACCGAGCGGTAACCCCTTCCGTTAAGGGACCCACCACACGCGCCGGACGCACCCTCGCGTCCCCCGCGCCCCATCGATCCGTCCCACCCCGCGGACCGCACGACGGCGCGCGACCTGCGCCGTTCCCCGTCCGTAGCGATCCAGAGCGGGACGGGCCCGGCACGACATTGCGGCACGTTCCATGAGAATTTCGGACAACCGCCCAGCGGATACCAAACGGTCAAGTCAGGAGATGCTTACGTCTGGGGGAGAATCCCCTGGCGAGGACGGCGAAACGGCCCGGACGAGGCGGCCGAGCCGCCCGTCCGGGCCGTTGATCAGCGGCGTCGCCGGGCTACCCGGCGCCGCAGACCGCGCGGTCGACCAGCCGCAGCGACGCCCTGTCCTGGTCGTCCTGGGCCGGGTCGCCGGGCCGGTAGGTGGACACGGCGGCGCTCGCGGCGCGCCGCCCGTCCGCGCTCACTCCGGACTCGGAGATGACGCCGAAGAAGGTGCCGCCGTGGAACCAGACCCCGCCCGCGCAGCCCCGGACGGGCCGCCAGGCGAGGCCGAGCCCGTACCGGACGCCGTCCGCGAGGATCCAGTCGTCCGCCGGGACGGTCTCCTTCATCTGCGCGAGCTGCGCCGGGGCGAGCAGCCGCCCGCCCAGCAGGGCGCGCAGGAACGTCGCGTGGTCGCGCGGGGTGCTGATGATCGCGCCGTCCGCGCCGCCGCTCACGCTGATCGACGTGTCGGTCAGTTCCTCGCGTCCGGGGAACCGCGTGTACGCGGTCGCGCTCGGCTGCGGGACGTACGCCGAGGTGCCCGGCGTGATCGTGTGCCGCAGCCCGAGCGGCTCGATGACCCGGTCGTGGACCTCCTGCTCCCAGGGATGGCCGGTGACCTTCTCGATGATCAGTCCGGCCAGCACATAATTGGTGTTGGAGTAGCCCCAATGGGTCTCCTCGGCCGGGTTGGACATGTCCGGAACCCACAGCGGCGGCTCGGTCATCGCCGCCGCCACCTTCGCCTCCGGAGTGGACACCCGGAAACGGTTCTCCCGGTACTTCTCCGGGGTGAAGTCGCCGCCGTCGCCGAGTTGGACCGCCACATAATCGTTCAGCCCGCTGGTGTGCCGGAGAAGATTTTTGACGGTGATTCTCCGGCCGTCGTTCCCTTTCCCCCGGACCACCCCCGGCAGCCATTTTTCGACGGTGTCGGTCAGCCGGAGCTTTCCTTCGCCCACGAGTTGGAGCGCGACCACCGAGGTGTACGTCTTGGTGTCGCTGCCGACATGGAAATAGGAATTCCAGGGAACGGGCCGCCCCGTCCGCAGGTCGGCGACACCGGCGCGGGCGGCCTCCGCGCCGGAGGCCGTCAGCACTTCGGCGAGCACCCCCGTCGCGCCGGTCGCCCGGATCGCGTCGACGTCGCCCTGGAGGCCGCCGCGGCCCGGCTGGGCCGCGGCGGCGGCGGACGGCAGCAGCCCCGCCAGCAGGGCGCCCGCGGTGAGCGCGGCGACGGCGCGCCTGCTCATCGGGTCGCCCCCGGCTTCGGGCAGTCGATGTCGGCGGCGGGCAGGACGCCGGTGCGCAGGTAGGCGTTGACGGCGTCGTCCGCGCAGGGCACGGGCGTCAGCCCGTCGACGCCGCGCGCGTACACGCCGTGCGAGCGGATGTCGGCGGAGATCAGCCGCGAGCCTTCGAGCCTCCGGTGCAGGGAGACGGCGCCCGGATAGGGGACGTTGTTGTCCCGCCTGGCCTGCAAGATCAGCACCGGGACCCTGTTTCCGATCGCGGTGCCCGCCTCACGCGGCGCGGTCTTCCAGAACGGGCAGGGGAAAATGGCGTTGGCCGTCGCCGCGAACACCGGCTGCGTGTGCCGGGCCTGTTGGATGCTCCGCCAATACTGCTCGGGATCGGACGGCCATCCCCCGGCGGGCCAGCCGCCGTCCCCGCAGAAGAACGCGTTTCCGCTGTTGAAGGCGTTGTCCATCGCCGGGTCCGGCTTGTTGAACAGTTCGAGCCACATCTTCAGCTCGGGAATGGGCTGGACCTGCCGTCCCTCGGCCGCGTCGACGAAATTGCGCATGGCCCTCGCGAGAAGCTCGTTGTGCTCCTCGTTGTTGACGAACTGGCGCGTGAGCAGGCCCAGCACGTTCGCGTCCACGTAATAGTCGCCGAGCCGGATCGGGCCCTTGTCCACGCGGGCGGACAGCCGCTCCACGGTCGTCCTGACCCCGCGGGGCGTCGTGCCGAGGCGGTACCGCGCGGCGCGCTCGGACGTCCAGGCGGCCCACTCGTCCAGGGCGCGCTCCTGCGCCGGTCCCCCGGCCTGGAAGTTCTCGTACTGCGTCTTCGTCGGGTCGGTGACGCTGTCGATCACGATCCGGTCGGAGCGGTCCGGGAACATCTGCGTGAAGACCGCGCCCAGGTCCGCGCCGTAGGAGGTGCCGAAGTACGACAGCCTGCGTTCACCGAGGACGGCCCGGATCAGGTCCATGTCGCGGGCGACGTTGCGGCTGGACGCGTGCGGCAGCAGCGCGGCGTTGTCCCCGTGCTCGTAGCAGCGCTGCGCCGTCTCCCGCGCGCTCCGGACGGACGCCTCGAACGCCTCCCGCCGCGAGTGCGTCGCCTGCGCCTTCGGGGAGAGGCCGCAGTAGATCGGAGTGCTGCGCCCGACGAAGCGCGGGTCGAAGCCGATCAGGTCGTAGCGGTCGGCCGCGTCCTTCATCGCGGGCCGCAGGGAGGCCGCGTACTCGAGGCCGGGCCCGCCGGGCCCGCCCGGGTTGGCCAGCAGGACGCCGCGCCGGTGCGCCCGGTCCTTCGCCCTGATCCTGGAGACCGCGAGCTTGATCGTGGCGCCGTCCGGGGCGGCGTAGTCGAGCGGGACGGAGACCTCCGCGCACTGCGCGCCCGCCTCCCTCAGGTCGGCGGCGTCCTCCGGGCAGGCGCCCCAGGCGACGCGCTGGCCGGTGAACCGCGCGAGGCCGCCGCCGGACCCGGGCGCTCCGGCCGGCGCGGCCGCTGCCGTGCCCGCCCAGACGCCGGTCCAGCCGACGGCCCCGGC
>NZ_BCQP01000089.1 GCF_001552135.1 Actinomadura chibensis NBRC 106107
CAGCCCGGCGCGGACGAGCGCGTCGTCGTCGACGACGAGGACGCGCACCGGGGGATTCACGCGGGCCATGGTATCGACGCGTGCAGCCGGAACTCCCCGTCGACCGTCTGGTGGTCGAGCCGTCCGCCCGCCAGGTGCACCCGCTCGGTGAGCCCCACCAGCCCCGCACCCCCGGACCACGCGGACACCGAGCGCTCCGCCGCCAGCGCGTTCCGGACGTCGACCTCCAGCCCCGCGCCGGGCCCACCACGCAGGACGACCCGGACCGGCTGCCCGACCGCATGCTTGCGCGCATTGGTCAGCCCCTCCTGGACGACCCGGTACGCCGTCCGCGCCACGGCGGGCGGCGCCTCGGCCGGATCGTCCACCGCCTCACGCAGCAGCACCTCGGTACCGGCGCCCCGGGACTCCTCGACCAGGCGCGGGACGTCGGCCAGCACCGGCTGCGGACGATTGCCCTCGCCGGTCGCCGGGTCGTCGTCGCGCAGCAGCGAGATCACGTCCCGCAGTTCCTCTAGCGCCTGGTGCACCCCGTCCCGGACGACCCCCGCAGCCTGGGACAACCTCTCCGGCGAGGCGTCCGGCCGGTACTCCATCGCGCCCGCGAACGTGGCCAGCAGCGACAGCCGGTGCGCGAGGACGTCATGCATCTCCCGCGCGATCCGGCGGCGCTCCAGCATGCGCGCCTCCGCCACCCGGCGCCCCTGCTCCGCCTCGGCGCGCCGGGCCCGCTCCCGCAGCGAACGGACCAGCGCGGCACGAGCCTGCGCCCACGCGCCCCACCCAAGCAGCGCACCGTAACCCGCGATGACGAGCACCAGCCACCACCCGTAAGGCAACCCGCCGTTGGGCCGCCAGGCCCCCCGGACCGCGTGCGCACCAACCCCCGCCGCCGCCACCGCGATCGAAACCGGAAAGCGCCGATGCCACGCCACCTGCAGAGCACCGATCGTGGCCGGCGGGCTGGCCGCCGGCGACACCGCGGCCAGCACCGTGAGCACCCCCGCGACGGCGACCGGCCGCCGCAGCGTCAACGGCGTCAACACCCAGCTCAGCACACCCGCCACGACATCGACCACCAGCAGCGGCCCGGCCGCGCGCCCACCCCACCACACGAGGACCGTGATCGCGACCAGCACCCCGGACACACCCAAGACCACGGCCTGGACGCCGGCGCCGACTCTCGACCCAAGGGAGAACCTGTTCACCCGGCGAGGCTAACCGGCACAAACCAGACACCAACACCTTCCAAAGTTGGTGGTCACCTCCCCCTAAGCAGGCATCGACGAGCCCCACCGACCGATGCACCACCCCAACCCGAACCGCGAATCTCCTCCCATGACGAACAACAAGCCCACCGCCCGACGCAAGGGCCGCGCGATCACCGTCACCGCCGCGACAACCGGCGCCCTCCTCCTGTGGGCCGTCAACGCCCCCTGGCCCGGCACCGACCTCACCGTCCGCCAAGGCGGCCACATCGGCCCGGCCGCCGTCGCGGCCACCGCCCTGACCGCCGGCCTGGCCGCCTGGGCCCTCCTCGCCCTGCTCGAACGCACCGTCCGCCACCCCACCCGGACGTTCCGCATAATCGCCCTGACCACTCTGGCGCTCTCCCTAACAGGCCCCCTGACCAGCGGCACCGACCTAACCAGCCGCCTGGTCCTCCTCGGAATGCACCTAACAGTCGGCACAGCCCTAACCCTCGGCCTCCCCTGCCCCCGCCCCTGCCACTGAAGAAACACGCCCCGCCGTCCCCTCTACCTCGACGGACTCGGACAGCGGCACCGGGGCAGCACAGCAGCCGCGAAAACAGACCCCTGGAATGCGACAAGGGCCTTGCACAAGATCGCAATCTCACGCAAAGCCCTTGTCAGGTGGCGGAGGATCGGGGATTTGAACCCCGGATGGGCGTGAACCCAAACCGCATTAGCAGTGCGGCGCCATAGACCGGACTAGGCGAATCCTCCAGAGCCTTCAGGCCCAGACAGGCTACCGGTTCAGCGCACCAACCGGCAAAGCCCGACGAGCAGCATAGTCCGAGTCGCCGCCGCGACGCGACGACCTTTACCGAACGTCCGCCCCTGGGGCCGCAGGAGCGGATCGCCGGACGTCAGCCCAGGCGGAACGCGCTGAACCCGCAGGCCTCGGCGAGGTCGTTCCCGTGCCGCTGCATGGCCGCGGTGTCGGGCTGCCCGATGGACGACGTGTCGCCGGAGCTCAGCTTCCGCAGCATCTCCGCCGTGTTGTCGAGGTCCCCGGCGAACGCCGTGGCGGCGGACGCGACGTCCCCGCCGGCGCTCTGCCCCTCCGACCGCACCTTGGCGGCAGTGTCGGTGAACTTCTGGGCGGTCGAGGACGCACCGCTGGGCGACGTCATCGACATGCTTCCGGTGGAGAAGCTCCGCAGCTCCGTCTCGATGTTCTTGCAGGCGGTGCGCTTCTTGCCACCGGCGACGGCGTCGATCGCCCCGCATCCCGTGGAAGCGAGCATCAGGCCACCGACGGCGACGACGCCGACCAGCGTGGTGGCGGACATGCGCATGAGGATTCTCCTTCAGGGGGTTTCGGATCTTCCGGACGGGCCAGACTCTCAGGTCACACCCGTCCCGATGACCCCTTTGACACCCGTCCACCACAAAGAGTTCCGTGACTCAAGTCACACTCCCACGCCGACCTGTACCGCAACCGATTCGCAGTCAGCCCCACGGAGCCGGTACAGTAATCCCGGCAGGCACCCGTAGCTCAACGGATAGAGCATCTGACTACGGATCAGAAGGTTAGGGGTTCGAATCCCTTCGGGTGCGCCCAGCTCAAAGGCCCCTTCCGATCATGGAAGGGGCCTTCGTAGTAGCAGGTACAGCAGCGAAGTACAGCTACACGGACGCCTCGCCACTGTCGCCGCCAGCCTGCCGCAGGTGGTCCCCGAGCCGCTTGAGGGCCGCCCGAGTGTCCTCCGACGGAACCTCCGTGTAGATCTCCATCGTGATGCTGATCCGGCTGTGCCTGAGGATCTGCATCGCCACGCGAGGGTGGACGTCGAGCGCGGCCAGCAGCTTGCCGCACGTGTGCCGCGTGTCATGCACCCGGATCACCCGGACGCCCGCGGCGGCACACCGCGACTCGAACGCGCGGTTGACGTTGCGTGGTTCGATCGCCCGGCCAGTCCGTGTGGTGAAGACGAGGTCGTTTGCCTGCCAGTCGTCGCCAGCCGTGTCCCGAGCCTCGGCGAGCTGGCGCTCTCGCACACGCAGCGCCGAGGTGCACACCGATGGCAGCGGTAGCACGTCGGTAGAGCCGTCGGTCTTGGTGCGCTCCTTGTGGATGAGGCGGGATCCGACGCGCTGTAGCTGCCATTCGATGGTCAGTTCGTCGGCCTTGAAGTCGATGTCTGCCCAGCGGAGGCCGAACACTTCGCCCTTGCGCATGCCCATGACGAGGATGAGCACCCACGCGGCGTATAGCGGGTCGTTGGCTTCCCTGGCGTATTCGAGGAACCGCCGCGCTTCTTCCACGGTCCACGTGGATGCTTTGCGGGTCCGCTTCCGCGCGGTCGGGACCTTGGCGAGGGCGGCGACGTTGCGGGAGATGATCTCTTCCGTCCGCGCCTGGTTCAGTGCGGCCCGGAGCGTGTTGCGTGCTGCGGTGATGGTCCGTCGACTCGGGTAGTCCTTGCAGCACTGCCCGATGGCGCAGCACCGTTGCCGCTTGCGCGGGTTCTTGTGCTCTTTGGGACGTCGCGCGTCCTTGCCCTGGGCGCAGCACTGGCACTTGCCGGGAACACCGTTCAGCCACTTCTGAACGTCCCGCACGGTGAGCCGGTCGAGCCGCTTCTTACCCAGGCCGGGGATGACATGAAGCCGAGACATCAGCTCATAGTGTGAATAGGTGTTCGGCTCCCGGTTCGGTTCGATCACGTCCGTGAGCCAGTAGGTGAGGTACTGCTCTACGGTCGGCATCCTAGTAGCGATCGGGCGTTGCTTGGCTTCGTTGAGAAGCTTGATGTATTTGTCATGGACGATGTCGCGGGTCTTGCCGTAGACGTATTTCCGTGTGCGTTCCCCGGCGGGGGTGGTCACCCAGGCGTAGGCGGCGTAACCGTTGCGGTAGGGGTAGATGGAGCCTTCCCCGTTGGCTCGACTGCGGGTGCTCTTGCGCTTCTTTCCGTCCTCCGGCTCTTCGGGGACGGCGGATGTGGTGCTGGGCATCAGGCGACGTCCTCCATGAGTTCGTTGAGGAGTTCGGCGATTGCGTCGACGGGGACGAGACGGCGGCGGCCGATCTTGAGCGTGCGGAGTTGGTTGGAGCGGATGAGGTTGTAGAGCGTCCAGCGGCTAACGCGGAGCCGGTCGGCCGCTTCATCGACCGTGAGGACGAGTTCTGACACGTCAACGCCTCCAGGCGTGGAACAGGAACCGAGCGAGCGACCCGTCCGGGTCTTAGGGCGATGCATGCAGCGACGGCATTCGCTGTCCGGTGAGCGCGGCGGTCAGCAGCGCTTCACCAGGAGTGAGGCCCTGGCCGACGTAACGCCAATCGGCAATGACGAGGACTTCGTCATCGTCAAAGGGCAGCCGACCAGTGGTGATCTGGTGTCCTTTCTCGTTATGCGCGATCCTCTCTGCGCGCAGGCGGCCGAGGGTGGTGGAGTAGCGGCGCGATTTGGTGGAGAAGTGGCCGCGGAAGCCGAGCATGTGCGCCCATTCGGCCAGTCGGAGTTCGGCAAATTCCTCCAGGGAACTCAAGTGGAGGCATTCGATGATCAGCCGTCGGGCGTGTGCGGACACGGGCAGGTCGGCCGGGTCGTCGGTGGGACGTATCCGGCGGTCGAGGGTGCCGACGCATTCGGCGGCCTTGGTGGCGTATTTGGCGATGTAGCCAGCCACCGCCTGATCAGTGAGTTCCCCAGTGCTCGAAATAGGGCGTACGTCGGTCTGTGAGCCCCAGACGTGATCCTTGGCCGGGACGTCCCCCGCCGCCGAGGTTGAGACCTTGACCGCGCTCGCCGCGTGGTCGACACCGGCCTTGAGTAGTTCGTGCGTCGCCCAGGCCGGAGGCGCAGCGTCGGGGCCGCCGGGTCCGTCGAAGCGGATTACGGCGTGGAAATGGACCAGGCCGCGCCGTTGGTATTCGGCGACCTTGGCGAAGGAGACGGTGAGGACCTCGCGCAGGTCGGACACTCGCAGCCCGGCCGACCGTGCCACGTACCGGCGGAAGGCCATGGTGAAGCGGCGCCAGAGTTCGGGAGCGTGGGCATTCCACAGCACGGCCCCGGCGTAGTCGAAGCAGTCGTCGCAGATGGGTTGCCCAAGCCGAGTGTCGTCGGCGGAGTGCCGGACGGTGCACGAGACCGGGCGACCGTGCAAGCACATTCCGCCGTTGCGGCGCGGGTGACAGGCGGACACCCCGCCACCGGCACCGGTCCGCCGGGAGTGCACGGCACCGAACGAGGGTGCGGTCAGGGTGACGAACGCCGTCGGATGGGCACTGACCGACGCCGCGACTCCCTTGCCACCGACGAGTCCGGCGCGGATGAGTTGGTAGGTGTCGGCGCGGTAGACCTCGGCGCAGGCCGGGCAGCGAGACGCCCGGCGGGTCTTGCACGCCACGCGCAGCGAGCCGCTCGGTTCTTGTGCCGTGGAGTAGCGATGCAGGAGAGCACCGGTCAGCGAGTCTCGATACTCGACTCTTCCGCGCAGGTGGATGGGTTGGGCGCATCCTCCGGTGGCGTGGGCGCGACGGGCCCAGGCGCGGAAGTCGGTCCGGTTGTAGCGGGTGGCCATGTCGCGTGCGGCCGGGCCGTTGATGAGCGGTGGCGGTGCGGGTTCGGGCACGATGGGCGGGTCTCCCTGTCCGTGGTTGCGGATGGTCGGGGACGGGCCCGGCGTGGTCGCTGTGTGCTTGCCGGCGACTGCGGCCACGCCGGGTATCCGGACTGTCAGAGGGCCGAGGTGAAACGAGCCAGGGCATCGGCGGCGAAGGCCAGGCCATGGCCGAGGGCGCGGGTGGTGTCGGCGGCGGTTTCGGGGTGCCGGATCAGGTACAGGCCCAGCACGCCCCACATGGCGATGAAGGCGCAGCGGCGCAGAAACATCAGCGGTGTCCCCTTGTCAGGTGGTGTGGCCGTGGCCGTTGCAGTCGGGGCAGGTGGACCCGTCGGAGGCGACGCCGCCCCCGCCGCAGGTCCCGCACACCCAGCCCACGACGAGCCGAAAATCACCGGGCACCGGCGGTGTGGTCTGCACGATCGGGTTGAGGGTCATGGCGGATGTCCTCCAGCCGGGCTTAGGCGACGGATGCGGTTTCGGTGCGGGCGTGTTCGGTGCGGATCTGGCGGAGCAGGTCGGAGGCGAGTTGGTTGGACACGCCGAGGCGGGCGCGGAGCGCGTCGCGGGTGATGGGCCGCCCGTGCTCGTTCTGGTGTTCGACTGCGACCCGGCGCGCGAACTCCACCAGCGGCCCGGCCGGTCCGGACGCTGATGAGGGCGCCGGAGGCCGGGACGAGGACGCGGACGAGGCGGCGGGAACGGGGATCGAGGTCTGGTCGTCCTGCTCGTCCTGGTCCTTGTCGGTGTCGTCCCGGACCGTCGAGGCGCGGGGACGGTCGTCCTCCCACACCACCCACGGCGACGAGGGCGACCCGGACGATGAGACCGCCGGGGATGGGGAGGGCATTGAGGACGGGCGGCCGAAGGAGTGCGGGATCGGTGTAGGCCGGGCCGTTGTCGTAGTGTTGGTGTTGCGGCGTTCGAGCATGGAGACGGCGACCAGGAACGCGCCCGCCGGAGTGCCTGCGGTGAACCAGCCCCAGACGGTTGGGTCGGCTTGTGCGAGGTTGGCGGCCAAGGAGAGCAGGACGCCGCCGACCAGGACGAGCGTCGGCCACGACAACCGACCCGTTGCCCGCCCGGTGCGCTTGTCGCGCTGGCGTTCCCCGGCCGCCATCACGCAGGTGAGGTCGATGCAGACCGCGATGGCCCAGGCCATCCACCCGGTTTGGCCGTGTTCGGTGGCGGTGTCGCGGATGTGGGTGAACGACCCCGCCGCCGCGATCCCCGCCAGCACCACCACCGGCCCGGAGTCGGCCAGCGGCCCGAGAATGCGGCGGGTCATGCCGCCCGCCGGGAGGTGACCAGGGCCAGTAGCGCGGCCAGTTCGGCGTCACACCGATGCCCGTCCGCCCAGTCATCCACCCCGGCCACGTGCGACGAGGCGAACGACTCGGCGCACGAGAAGCACACCGCCACGTCCAGACCCCGCAACTCGTCCCACCCGACCCGCACAGGCGACGTGCCCGACGAGGACGACACGAACAAGACCGCGGACGGCCGGGACGAACCCAAGGCCGGGAAGGACGGAATGGGGACGAGCCGAGGACGGACGGCCAGGACGCGGACGGACATCGGAGAGCCTCCAGGAGCGGGTTCGGGCACAGGTCGGGTAAGGACGTGGCGCAATCGAGGGCTCACGCCGAGCCGTTGAGGAAGTCGACGAAGGAGAGCGACCGTGCTTAGGCAGCGCCGGACGCGGTCAGGTGACGCCGGACAAGGCCATCCCAGTCGGGAGTCAGGTGGGCGTAGTCACGGGCGGCTTGCTCAGCCGCGGATTCAGGGACGTAGACCGACCGGGCCCGGTGCCAGGAGCCGTCTTGCCCAGCCACCACGCACACCCCCGGAGTCTCGGCGGGGGTGGCACGGGCGGCGTCCAGCGCGGCCGGGTCGAGGTCGCCGAGCGTCATGTTCGCGGTTTCCGGATCGTTGACCCGATGGCACACCCGCCCGGACAACTGCGCACGCAACGCGGTGACCCCTGGTCCCAGGTCGGACCCGATGCGCTGCCCGCACACCACCAGGTGGATGGCGAAGGCGCGGCCGAGCTGGGCGAGCCGCAGCAGGGCGGTAGCTGTCCTGGAGACCTCGTCTTTCTCAGACTTGTCGGCCATCAGGAACAGTTCGGCGACCTCGTCCACCAGGACGATGACGGGCACCGGCCGCAGCGGTTCGGGAAGCGTCCACACGTTCCGAGCCCCGTGGGCGCGGCAATCGGCCATGCGGGTCTCTACTTCGCCGATCAGGTCGGCCAGCAGGTCGACCGACTCTTTGCGGGTGGTCGCCAGGGCCGAGAGCCGAGGCGCGTACGGAGTGAACTCGACACCGCCCTTAAGGTCGAACCCCACCAACGCGACAGGCTGTGGAGCTAACCCCTTGATCAGCGCATTGGCCAGGTTCGACTTGCCTGACTGCGTCGCGCCAGCGTTCAACCAGTGGGGGACCGTCCGAAAGTCGATCACCCAGTCGTGCCCGTTTTCCAGCTTGCCGGGACGCACCCGCAGCAGTTCGCCGGTTTCGGGTTCGGTGGCCACGTCCACCAGTGGGTCGCGCATCGTCGCCCACAGAGTGACGAAGCCGGGCCGCACATCGACCACGCGCACTGAGTGAACCCGCCAGGCGTGCGCGATCCCCTCGGCCGCGCGTTCGTAGTCGGCCGGGACCTGCCCGTCATGCAGCCGAAGCCGCATCCGCCACCCGAGCCGAGTAGGCCGAAGCACACCCAGACGGGGCGCGCGCTCGACGTCGACTCGCCGCACCCGCCGCCGCTGCTGGACCACGGTCGCGGCGGACCGAGATGCCGACCCGACGACAGGGACGGCGTCCAGGGTGAGGCGGAACCGCCGCCGGTTGCGGGTGAGCTTGCACCCGGAGGCGACGTGATGCCAGGTCAGGTACACCAGCACCGCACGCGCCGGGAAGGCGATGCCGTACCAGAACGACACCGGGTGGAACCGGCGCCAGGCCCAGAGCCCGGCCGCCGCAGCGGCCAGGACCCCGAGCACCAGGACCATGTCAGTCATGACCGGGCCGCCGTTCAGGCCACGCCCGCCGAAGCGGACGGACCAGCAGGACCGGTCGCCGAGACCGGCGCGATGCGGTCGGCGCGGAAGGCAACACCGAACCGCTTCTCACCACCCAGAACGGCCTCCCACGGGAAGGCCACCAGCCCGACCGGCGTGACGATCTCCCCGATACCCACCGACTGGTCGCCGACCACCGCGACGTTGAGCAGGTCCACCCGCCCCGACTCATCGGCCGCCGACAGACCCACCGTGAACACGGTCTGGCCGTTGCGGTCGGTCTTCACCTCCCCCGTGTCCTGATTGACGACCTTGGGACGCGGCGCGGACACGCACACGAACGACAGCGCCGACACGTCCACCGGAATGTTGCGCATGCTGAATACACCTCTCGTCCGCCTGCTGAGCAGGCGTTATGGATCTGAGGGAGCACACACGCCATGGGACGGACGAGGTAGCATCAAAGCGCCAACTAGGGTGCTAACCGCATCCGGCCTGGGCGGGTCTCCCGCTCAGGCCACTTTCATTTGTGGCCTGTCTTGCCGTTCAAGAGCGGCTTTCCGCCCCTGAAATACGAAGAGCGTTCGTGTTGGGCCGTCACCTCCGCCAGGAGTGCTTCAGCGTCAACACGAACGCTACCCCGTACTCAGGGTTTCTGCTAGTACTTCAAGTACTAGGGCACGTACTTTTTCTACGCTCCCACCTTGTCGGCGAGTTCTCGCAGGTCAGAGGACGGCGGATCTTGCATGGTCAGCAGGTCGGACACGACCTGACGCACGATCCGGTGGTTCCGTATCTGCTCCGGCGTGATCGACTCGGCCTCCAGCAGCGCCGCAAGGGCTTCGTCGACCTGACGCCGCTGAGCGTGCGCCCGCGCCATGTCGATCTGCAGCCGCGCCCGACGCTCCCCGGACAAGGTCGAGGTGTCCACCTCGCCGCCCACTCGGAGAGCGTGACCGGCGTCCCCCAGCTCGACCGCCACGGCGACCTCATGAAGCGCGACGTTCGCCGGGCCGAACTCAGTGTTGTAGTCGTTGCGTCCGTCCCCCAGACGTTCGGCGATCTCGCGAGCCCGCGCCAGATGCTCATACGCCACGTTCGCCTGATTCAGCCGCGAAGCCGCCACAGCCCGTTGCAGCGTCAACCCGCCCCACAACGACATGGCTTCACGCTTGCCCTGGTCGACTAGGAACCACAGCGCCTCAGCAGCAGTCCGCGCGTTCTCCTCGACTTGGTCGAAGTGCCGCGCGCTCAGGAAGACGAACCCGAGCCGGAAGGCGCCGGCGGCCATCATCAGCGCATCGCCCGCACGCTCAGCCGACACGATGGCTCGGTCAGCGGCGATCCAGGCGGCCTCTGGCTCGCCGAGCTTGGACAACGCCGCCGAGCACGCCTGATAAGTCACCGCCAGCAGGTCGAACAACTCGGCCCGCCGCTCGTCCGGCGCTGATCGCACAGCCGACTCCAGCGCAGGCACAAGCCCACGCAGCAGATCCGCCAGCTCCAAGTACTGGCTCTCATGGGTCAGCTCCCAGGCCCGCTCCACCCGCGGCCTGATCTCTGCCGTAGGCGGGACGGGCGCCGAGTGCAGCATGGCCTGCAAGGAGTGAGCGCCCGAAAGGACGAGGCGCAGCCCAGCCGATCCCGGTTGCTCCTCGGTCGTCGCCGCAACCACTGGAGCCTCGGCCGCCAGCTCGGAGAGCGGTAGCTCCAGCACCTCGGCGACCTTTTCCAAGACCGACATCCGGTCGACCTTGCGCACACCGCGCTCTACCTGGGACACCCAGGCAACCGACCGATCGACCAGCCGCGCGAGCTCTGGTTGAGACAACCCCCGCCGCTTGCGCTCCTGAGCGATCCGCCGCCCTAGGGCCCTCTGATACTCCGTGCTCACCGTTTCGTTCCCTTACCTACTTGGAGGTCCAACCAGTCGACCTCCACCGAGGCGAGCAGTTCCTGACGGGCAGCGAGGAAGCGCCGGGTGTGCTCTTGCTGCTCGTGCGCGTCGAACGCCGCCCGGTCCCGGTACAGCTCATAGAAGATCCGCTGTAGCGGTTGCCCGTCGACCTTGTGGACCGCGTAGACCAGAGTGCCCGGTTCCTCCGTCTCGATCTTTTCGACCGTATCGGCCACGAGCTGGTCGAACGCGCGGGCGTTCGCCTCATCCTTGCAGGTGAACCGGACCACCAAGCCGAACATCGGCCCCCTCCTTCGTCGATCTCTACGAGACCAGTACTTATTGTGCGGCGCAAGTACGTGAAGTGGCTTGTACTTGAAATACTACACCAGTACTTTGAGTACCGATCGCGAGACCTTGCCTCTGATCAGCAAGATCACCGCGAGCCTCTAGCCGATCACCTCAATGAGGACCATCCGAAGGGACCTCGATGTCTGTTCCACAAGACGCCCCATGGAGAGGCGCAGCGGACGCGCACCCAAGCCCACCGGCCGGGCAACGCAAGTGGCGGGACGGAGCAGTCGCCCTGATAGCCGAGCTGGACAGGCGCGGCCTTGTAGCCAAGCCGTGGGGCCAGGACGCCGTCATGGCCATGAACCCGGACGGGGAACCAGCACCCGACGACCCTCAAGGCCAGATGATGAGCCCCGGCTTGCGGCAGGAGGTCAGGTGCCGTCCGCACGGCCCGGACGGTGACCTGTGGTGGCACTGGGTCTGGTCCGGCCCGACCCGCAACGCCGAGCCCGAGCTCGAACCGCTGTGTCCGCTGCGCGAACCCGAACGCGCCGCCGAGCGGATCGGCCGCGTCCTGGCCCTCGAAGGGGCGGATGGCTGATGATCGATGAGTCCGCGCTGACGCTGAGGCTGTGGAGCCGCCGCGCCCACAGGTTCGTGCGATGGGTCAGCACCCGCGACCGCCACGACCGCCTGGCGATGTGGCACCTGGACCGCCTGGCCCTCGCGCTCACCGACCGGGGATGGCGCACGACCCGACGCTTCCACGTCTCCCCGACCACGCTCCGCGTCGCGCCCACCAACCACGCCCCGACCACGGCGGTGGAACTCACCGCCACCCACTTCGGCCGCTGGGTCTACCTCGTCCGCGGAAGCGCCGCCCCCATCCCCTGCTCCGACGTCGCCAAGGCCGTCCCCGAAGTCGAACGCCTCATCTGGCGACGACTCAACGGCACCGACCCCGCGACGGTGGCGGTCACCGACCATGACCACCAACGGTGACCGCCAGCGCGCCGCCCGAAGCCTCACCCACCAGTTCCCGGGCGTGAGCGCCTGGTACGGCGAACAAACCGGGGAGTTCTGGGCCATGGTGCCCCTGCGCACCGGCGTGTGCCTGCTGTCGGCCCCCGGCCTCCGGCAACTACGCGAACAGATCATCAGCGCAAGGACACACCCATGGCCCCACAGATGAGCGGAAGCGACCACCACCCCAACCACTCAGACGTGACCGTCGACTGCCCGATGAGCTGCCTGGGCGTCCACACCGTTGGCGACCTGATCGCCTTGCTGACCAGCACCGCCCGCAGCGCCATCCCCAACAACCCCACCCACCTCTCGCCCGCCTGGCCACCACACGAGAACCACTTGCTGACCTGCCCGATCTCATGCCTGAAACTCTCGGCACGGATCACCAACGCCCTCCGCCACCACGACGCCGACGTCGAGAACATCGGCCAGCTCATCCACATGCTCCGACACAACAAGCTGGGGGAGGTTCGCCACATCGGCCCCCGCCGCGTGAGCGAGGTCCACACAGCCCTTGTCGCCGGAGGCTTCAACATGGGCTACTCCCACCCAACCTGAGACCGCCCACCCGTAGACGGCCCCTGGCAGCCTCCGGCCCACCGCCGAGCAGGAAGCCAGGGGCCGCCGCATGCCCACGAGACCTAGGCTCAGCCGAGCTACCCGATCCCTGGATGAGAACTTTCTCTACGTCTTCAAGGGCGCCCCGCTGGCGCGGGTCGCCGGGCGGCCGCGCCCGGCTCTGCGAGCCGGGCATGCGGCCTGTCCCGTCCGGTCCCGTCTCGCGCCGCCGTGCACGGCCGCCCACGAGCGCGGCACGACAAACGAAAGATCATGATCTAAGCGCGCCGAACGCTGAATAGCGACCAAGTTGGCATGAACCAGGAAGACGTGACTTGTCAGAACAACAGCTTGTGAGTCTCAGCAATCGATACACTCTGCCAACTTCCTAGTGCTTCCCCGCAAGGGTGTCAGTCTGAAGGAGGCTAGTGTGCGTCTGCGTTGGGCTATCCCATTGCCGGGGCCGTTCTCTCTCGGGGGAGGCATTCCCCTTGGCGGAAGGAAAGGCAATGCCGGGTGTGGTGCTCTGCTGATTGCCCCCTTCATCCTATTCTGGTGGATTTTGGTCGCCGAGGTATGGCTCCTATGGTGGTCCATCAAGATCTGGTGGCTACTGGTCCTCTTCATCAGGCACCGGAGTACTGGGCAGTCGATGCCGCGGCAGCACGGTTGGTGGTGAACGTCAGCGGCCGAAGAGCGCCCTGTGAGTAAGAGCGGTTGCGCGAGCTCGAACCAGGGGGCTGCGCCGCCCCCTGGACCCCCGCGAGCCGGGGTGCTCGTTCGCGCGAGACTGTCCGTCACGGGGTTGCGCGCCGTTCGCGCGAACGAGCACCCCGGACCGGTCGGCGCAAAGTGCTGAGCCTCGCTAGGCGGGTCCTAATGGCGGTCTTGGCAAGCCTGGACGAGGGCGGGACCCAAGTGCCTCGTGAGGGTTGCTCAGCAGGTCAGCGGATGGATCTGGATGGGTGCAGATCTTATTCTTGAAGCTCGCAATGACGTGAGGCTCGTGATGAAGGCTCAGCAGCTTCCAGGTTGCAGGCCCTTGAGTGCGCACTGACTGGCTGATATCGCAAGCCCGGCGGTCGTCCTATCCAAACTAGAAGAACGTTTGGTGACGCAGACCAATTGAGAAGAAGCTTACTCAAAGAGTATTTCTTGGCCACTGCCTGCTTTGGGTAGTTTCTTGATGAATCCACTCTCTCGCGTGAACTCGTGAATGATTTTTACGCCAGGAACGATAGGCTTGTCGTTATCGATAATAATGAGCTGGAAGGGGCGTTCGTACCGCCCATCGCTGCTGAGGCCTCGACGCCGCATAGCTTCGATGAAGCGCGAGTAGACGCGGCGGGCGAACTGGCGATCCTCCTTGTTGGTGGCTCCAAGCCCCTTCTTGGGAGAGTCGATTACGAGCATCCCTGGAAGGGTCGTGAGGTCATCTTCGATCGCCTCGGTGAGCAGAGTGAGGCTATAGGCAATCGAGACTGCGGTGCGACCGCCGCCTCCACGGGCCTTGAAAGGCATGCCGTCGATATAGGGAAGGAGGAGGTCGGGGTCAATGTAGGCTCGACCTTGGTATCCGGGGAGTTCTATGGTTTTGAGTGTTTCGTGGAACGCCTCGTTTAGCCAATCAAAGACCTGCTCGGGTCGGAAGATTCCGACATCGGGATCGTCTGACTCTGCGGCGAGGGCATCCCGCTTGCTGCGCAACTCGGCGATTTGAGTGCGCTCCTCGGTCAACCGCTGCAGCGATTCGGCGAGTTCGCGCAGGTCGGTGATGCGTTGGACAATTCTCGCCAGTTCGGCGGAGGCCGCTGCAACAGCGTCAAGATGGGGAGCGACTGCGTCCTTGGTTTGCTCGTGATTGAGCGCGAGCAGTTCACCCAAGGCCGCAGAGGCTTTGTCCGCCACGAGCTGGGCAACGCTGAGTTGATCTTCGGTTGCGGTGAGTTCGCCCTCGGCTTCCTGATGTTGCTGTTGCAGACGAACGCGGCGGGCGAGTTGCTTGTGACCTGGCAAAGGTTGGCCGCATTGCTGACATGCACCGGGCTCCCGCTGCATGTCTAGGGGCTGCGCGCACGAAATACAGTTCTTCTCGGAGTAGAGCTCCAAGGTTGTGCGGTCTGCTGGGTCGGCATCCTCGATTATGCTTAGGGCGCGCAGCAGCTCATTGACTTTGTCCAGGTCATTTTGGGCTTTCTCGTGTTTCTTGCGTTTATCAGCGAGATCGATCTCGGCCCGTGCGACCGCGGTGTTCGCTTCGCGCAACCGAGTTTGCCACTGTTGAGCGTCAGCAATGCCAGCACTGGCGGCGGCACGGAGCTCTTGCACGCGCTGCTCGGCTTCGGCGCGGCGGGTGGCCATGGCAGCAAGCTCGTCCTGCACCGCAGAAGCGGTAGTGACGCGGTGCTCGCTGAGGAACCGTTCGACGACTCTGGCCCTGTTCTCACGGCTGCGGATCTCGGCCTCTAACCGGCGAATCTGGGTGAGCCTAGCCTGTCGAGCGGGGTTAGTGAGTCCGAGCATGAGCTTGAGGGCGGTGACGCGGACATCGTCGCGATTCTCGGGCATGATGACGTACTGGTCGATATGATCTTGATCGAGGAACAGGAACGGCAGGATCCCGCTGTGGAAGTCCAGCCGGCCGCCGGTAGCCCTGAAGTCTTCAGCCAGGCCGAGTTCGTTCAACAGCCAATCGGAAAGACTGGTGTTGCCGGCGCTAGCGCGGACAGGGAAGCGGCCCTCCAAGTCGCCAACCTCGTCGGTGACCGTCACGATGCTGCTGCTTGAGCGGGCGCGGCGCAGGGTGTAGGTGCGGTTGCCGAGCCGGATCTCAAGCGCGACCTCCCGCAGGTGTAGGTCGACCACTCCACGCCAGTCATGGAAGTCATCGCCGAGACCAAAACGCAAGGATTCTGCGAACGAGGTCTTGCCAGTGTCGGCTGGACCAGTGATTGCTACGATCTGCGCGTCGAGGTCGTAAGGCGGGTCCTGCCACCCCTGATCAGTGCGGATTCTCAGCTGCAGCATTCGCAGCACCTTGCCCATCTTGTCGCCCTCCTCAAACCAGGCGGCTGGTCGGCGAGCATGCTTGTTGGCTACGTGCGTCGAGTCACTGATATCAGAATCTTTCACGCTCGGTAGAAGCGAGCCTCAACCTGATCTTCAACTACCCACGCCTTCGTCCACGCCTGTCACACTGTACAACGCTACGATCCGCTGGCAGTGTCAGTGGCGCGCAGTGGTCACAGTCCTCGACAGTCAGTTTCACGTTTCCGTGAGTCGGGTGTAGTCTTCGGAACGTCCGGGGTGGCGAAGGGAGGCGGGAACGATGGCGGCTATGGCTGAGCCAAGCAGAGCACCGAAAGTCCAAAGACTGGTAGAGGACCTTCGAGCGCTGCAGGACGCGGTCAAGACCCTCCGCGCGGCTGGAATGGAGGCAGATCTCCCAACGGAGCTGGTGATCGCCTGTAGTGAGCTGGTCGAGCTGGCGGAGCCCCAGCGAGGCGCACCGCTCGTCCGATCCACCGCTGACGATCTGTCAGACATCCCGCTGCGGCGATTGGTGTGGCGAGTCCTGACGCCGGGGGAGACCTTTACGGCGCCAGAGGTCGTGGAAAGACTCTCAGGTATCGGCGTCGACGTCGCGGCTCAGAAGGTCAGCAACGCCCTTGGCTATTGGTTTGCCCGTGGAGACCTTTGCCGTCGCCGCAAGGGCGTTTACTACTACCCGATCTCCAGTGCCAGCGCCCCGCACCAAGATGAGGACGAACCTGGCATTGAGCAGACCCCAGGTCGGCTGAACATGACCGACCGTGATCAGGGCCCGGCGATGTCCGGCCCGGAAGTGGAGGCCAATGGTGAGTCAGCCAGCGGACAGGAGGTCACGCGACGCGCCGGATAAGCGCTGCCCGACACGACGAAGGAGCCCCCGGAATCCAGGCGGCCACCTGGAGGGAGCTCCTCGTCACATCCAGCGGTCTGAACAACGCAGGACAACTTCACAGCGTAGCAGGCTAAGCGAGTGGCGTCGACTACTCCAGCCGGATAAGCTGCTGTGGACGCTGCGCATCATGGGGTCCTTGTGGCTGGTGATACCAGCCGACCTCCGCGAGCAGCTACTGCAGCTGATTCACGGCACAATCATCTAAGCCATTGAGGGGCGGCGCTCAGCGAGCGCCGCCCCTCAATGGCGGGGCATCGCTCAGTGGACCTCGACGCCAGCAACGAGGGTGGCGGCCCGGCACAGATCTGGCCGTGTCACGAGTGCTATCCCTGCCGCGCCGAAGTCAAAGTCGAAGACGGATAACGTTCGCCGGCGAGTGTCACGCCATCGACTGTCCAACTTCCACGAACGCTGCGGTACAGCAGAGAAGTACCGCAACAGAGGCTTACAGGCACTAGCACTCACGACCAGTGGCGCACGCTCTGACCTGGGGTGCAGCCGTCCGAGGCGGGGCGGCCGGTTTCTACGGATCAGAAGGTTAGGGGTTCGAATCCCTTCGGGTGCGCTCAGCTCAAAGGCCCCTTCCGATCTTCGGAGGGGGCCTTTTGGATCTTCTATGTAGCAACGCGCTCAGGAGCAGCAGCGGCCAGTAGGGCTAGGGCCGGTGATCGGACGTCGAGCAGAGCGTGAACCTCGTCCTTCGTCAGCTCACGGGGTGGCTTGGGGTCGATGGTCGGGGCGTTGACGAGCAGGACGACGTTCTGCGGCTGCGCGTCGTCAGGCATGACGGCCGGAGCGTGGTTGACCTCGGGGCGCCGGACGGCGATGCGTGATTGTCGGGGCGGACGGCTGGTCCCGGGAGTCCCGCTCGCCCGTGCTGTTCCGGCGGTCCGGGGGATGAAGCCACTACCCGAGCCGCTCCGTGACGGCGACGGCCTGGCGAGCCTGGCCGAGTTGCTGAACATGGACGCGACCGGTTTTCGGTTGCTGGCAGCGTGGCGGGTGGCCGCGTTCATCCCGACCTTCCGCACCAGGTCCTGATGTTCCGGGCGCGCAGGGAACGGGCAAGTCCAAGTCCGCCCAGATGGTCATCGGGATCATCGACCCGTCCGGCGCGCCCAAGCGGACCGTGTGGGGGGACGTGAAGTCCTGGGCCGTGACCCGCCCGACGAGCGGCCGCCACCATAAGCAGATCACCGACCGGTGATCTGAGGGACCGGGGCGAAGGTAGCGCCTCGGTCCCGCTCGCAAGCTACCGCGTACACCGCCCTCGGAAGGGACCCGACATGGACCACTGGTGGTCCATCGCGACACTCGTCACCTCGCCCCTTCCGCAGGGGGGCTTACAGCGCACCCGAGCTAGGCCGCGTCCTCCGCCCGCCTGGCGAAGGTCTCGGTTGTCTCAGCGAGCTGCTGGTTGGTCATGTGCGCGGAGAGGGGGAGCGTGCTGGACGGGTCAGCGTGCCCGAGCCGAGCGGTCCCTGCCGAATTGCGCTGTTGGGATCAAGGGGCGGCGGCGCTTGGGTTGCTGGCGCGGTCCCGCGCTTGGCCGCCCGCGCGCGTGCGGCGTGGGCGCCGGTCGCCGGACGGCCTGCTTGGCCACGCCAGCGCGACGCGCTTGCTGGGGTGCCTCGTCTGGTTGACGCGGGTGTGGGACGCCGACGTGCAACGTCTCTACTCTGTTCGCGAGTCCATTGCCCCCTCAGGGAGCCCATGTTGTCTACCGAGCACGCTGTGTTCTTGAAGTTCTCGTTCACTGGCGACGGGTACGGCACCGCGCCGGAACGAAAAGCGATCTACGCGCTGGCTCATCAGCTTGATGAATGCCTTGAAGCATCGGGTGACGGTGAAGTCGACGGTCACGAGTTCGGCCAGGGCGCCGCAGAGATCTATCTCTCTGGGCCTGATGCCGGGGCACTGCTACAGGCCATCCGTCCGGTGCTTCGAACGGCCAGTCTGCGGCCGACCGAGGCCGTGCTTCACTACGGAGATCTCGACGATGAGGGCTACCGGGTCGAGACCGTACCGTTCTGACGAGAACCGACCACGGGGTTGGATGATCTCGGATTCGGGTGAACGGGGTTGGACGGCGGCAGTGATCGTTTGGACTCTGCGGTCAGAAGTTCCGATCATGGAAGGGCCCTCTTGCGGAGAGGACCGCTCGTGGCCTCGGCTGCTGCTCGCTGGGCGTCGGCGAGCAGATGGCCCTACACGTTCTTGGTGGTCGGGATGGACGTGTGCCGGAGGATCTTGGGGACCTCGGGTGGGTTGCGGACCCTCGTGAGGGGTCGACGAGGACTTGGTTGTACAAGGTGTTCGGCTAGGGGTGAGGTTTGGTTAGGCGGGTTAGGGACGTTTGGGCGGGTGGGGCCCAGGTGGGTTTGCCGCCGGGGTGGCCTTGGGTGGCGGCGTGGCCTATGAGGATGCCGGTTAGGGCTCGGGTTAGTGCCCAGCCGCGGGCTCGGCGCAAGGTCGCGGAGTCTGGGGTCGGGTGGTAGGTGGCGTGGAAGGTGTCGATGGTGCCGTCTGGTAGGAGGATCCAGGCGGCTGCTAGGTCGTAGGCCGGGTCGCCTGCGAAGAGGTCGCCCCAGTCGATTACGCCGCTGATGGTGCCGTTCGTGGTGAGGACGTTCGCTGGGTGCAGGTCACCGTGGAGCCATAGGGCCGGGCCTGTGTAGGGGGCGCTGCGGCGGCGTCCTCCCAGATCGCGCGGACGGCGTCGGGGTCTGGGATTAGGCCCAGTTCGGTGGCGGTGGCTAGTTGGGTGGCGAAGCCTTCGGAGTGGTTAGAGAGGTTGCCTCCGCGGTTTCGGCCGGTGGGGGCCTGTTCGGGGGCCGGCTGATGGAGTGCCATTAGGAAGGCGGCCAGGGCGGTCGCCGAATCTAGGGCGTGGATGGGGGCGCGGTCGGCTGGTTCGCCTGGGACCCACGTTGTGACGATCCAGGGGCGCGGAAAACGTGCGGAGGGCTCGCCTAGACGTTGGGGAATGGGGACGGGGAGCGGGAGGCGCGGGGCGAGGGTGGGTAGCCAGGCGTGCTCCTTGCGTAGGAGTTCGTCTGCGGACTCCGTTGCCCAGGGCAGGCGGACGGCTAGGTCGTCACCGAGTCGCCACAGTTGGTTGTCCCAGCCACGCGCGCCGAGGGTCACTGGGTGGTCGGCCAGGTCGGGGTGTTGGTCGCGCAGGAGGTCGCGCACCAACTCAGCGGTGATCTCGATATCGGCGTGCGTCATGCGGAGCACAGTAGCCACCAGCGGTTGAGTAGGGCGGTGGGGGTCGGTTGCCCTCTTGCGTCCGCTAAGGCGGTGGCCTCTCCGGTCATCTTTGTGGCCTGCGCCGATTGTGTCGTTCGCGGATGCCGGGACTGGGTTCAGGGGGATGGTCCTTGGAGTAGGCGCCGACGTCGTCTTGGTAGGGCGGACGGGTGAGTTATGTGCTGTACAGGCCGTCCCAAGGTGGGGCGAAACCTAGGCCCTGGGGGTGGAGTTCGGCCCAGGTTCGTCGGCCGCGTCTTTTCTCTATGAGCAGGCCGAATGTTATTTCGTCGACTACTAGTTGGAACGGGCGGATCGCTATGTCGCCGTAGGTGCGGGCGGGGAGGGCGGTCAGCCATTCGGAGAGTTGGCTTGTGCGCGTTGGGTCGCGTCTCGGCGGTCTTTCTGGTTCGGGCCTGCCGACCAGACTTCTGAGCCTGTGTGGAAGCCTGCGGCGTCGAATCTGTGCAGGACGGCGTACCAGCGCAGTTGCGTCTGCCAGTCCGGGCCGGGGTTGTGGTCCTTGGGGTATGCGCCGGTTACGGGGGCGAAGAACTGGCCCGCTCGGTAGGTGCCGATGGTGTCGGTGTGGAAGTCGGGCTCATGCTTGATCGGGATCACGTCCGGTACGGGCATGGGCGCAGTTTAGGTGGTGCGGCGTCCACTGGTTGTTAGAGGTCTGGAGCCGGAGGGACGGTGCCTGTCCAGAGGAGGGTGAAGAGGGTTAGGAGGGGGACGGCGTTGCCTAGGGTCATTAGGGCTATGGCTTTGTGGGCTGGGAATAGGACGCTGAGCTTCCAAGGGGTGGTTAGAACGCGGCTTCGCAGGGCGGTTTGGCGGGTTGGGGTTGGCAGGTTGTCCAGGAAGAGGTGCATGGCTTTACGGGTCGGTTCGTCGGTGCAGGCTTCGGCGTCCGCGCGTAGTTCCTCGACCAGGAGGAGGGCTGTGCGGGCCCGGCGGACGGCGAGGATTCCGCTCACGGCCATGATGACGAAGAGGGCGAAGAGCGGGCCCTCGGAGCCCTGGACGGTGAACGCCATTCCCGCGTTCAAGAAAGCGCCGAACTGGGCGAAGTGCGCGTAGAGGGCGATGACGCGGCGGCGGGCTACGTCGTGGTGGCGGACGTGGGAGACCTCGTGCAGGAAAACGGCGGTGGCCGTGGGGGTGTCGCCGCTCAGGCGGGAGCGCCACTGAGTGGGGATCAACACGACGCTTTCCGGGCGGCGGGCGTTCAGGCGGTACTGCGACCAGCCGTTCCATATCGCGAAGGGCATGAGGACGGTTGTCGCGACGCCCACCCCGATCCAGAACGGCGGGCGGTCGTACCAGCCTGGCCATAGTTCTCCGGCCACGGCGATGGCGACTCCGGCGGTGGCGCCGGAGACGATCAGTTTGCGGTTGTGCCGGGCGCCCCAGTCGGCGAACACGCCGAGGACGCCCAGGCTGCGGCTGGGCGGGTGCAGCGTCTCCAGGTTGAAGTGGGTTCTGAAGACGGCGTAGGCGGCGATCGTGTCGATGTCCAGGCCGGAGTTCTCCAGGGCGCGGCGGACGCCGTCCCAGCGGTGGTCCCAGTCGATCGGGCGTCGGAGGCGGCCGCCGTGGCGGTATTCGTACGACCAGGCCGCCCATTCCCGGATCAGGAAAGCGAAGACCGCCAGGCAGATGACGGTGACGACGCCGAGTGCGAGCAGGAGTTCACCCGCGGGATGCAGGGGTGAGTCGCCGTAATGGTCGATCGTCATGAGCATCGGCACGAACAGCGCGTAGGGGGCGGCGATGACGGCGCGTAAAGCGCGGTCCGTGAGGCGGAGATGGCGGAGCTGGGCCGCCTCGGTCATTGGGCGTCGTCGCCGTCGAGCAGCACGGTCACCTGGATGACTATCACGGTGCGCAGTTCGCCCGCGTCCACCTCGGGTGGCAGGGGCAGTTCGTCCATGACGTTGTCGACGATCTCTTCTTTGCGGAACTTCTTGCGCAGGTAGGTGACGGCGTTCTCGACACCGCGCTCAATGGCCATGTTGGTGGCGACGTTCAGGACGGTGAAGGCCACCTGTCCGAGGAACGTGAGGCCCATTCCGAGGAAGATGAGGGCGTCCGCGACTCCGGCGGCGCTGTCGTCCACGGGGTGTGACTCGGTGCCGGGGAGGACGCGCTCGGTGCGCATGAGGTCGGCGTAGTCGTCGAACGAGTCGTCGCGCTCGTCGGGGGCGACGGCCGCGGCGGACGCGTCCACCATGGCGAGGATCCGTTCGACCTGCTCGTCGTCCAACCGCTGCATGCGCCGCCAGCCTTCCCACCCCGTTTCGATTCAACGTATGCGAGGCGGCGGGAGCGCGCGGGGCGCTGTCCATGTCCGGCCGGGGCCGGGGTCAGTGGCGGGCGGTGCCGGGGATGAGCTGGTGGAGGAGCGGCCGCCCGACGGGCAGGAACGTCCGGCCGAGCATGTTGTTGATCAGGCCGGCGGCGGAGGCGTACCAGGCGCAGACCGCGGTCAGCACGCCGATGTAGCCGCCGATCTTGATCGTGGTGGGGCTGGTCGCGAAGTTCCCGATGAAGAGGATGATCTCGGTCGCCTCAAGCGTGACGAACACGGCGAAGACGGCCTGGTTGACCTCCGCGCTCCACAGCATCATGTACGTGTTGAAGATCGCGAAGGCGAGCAGGATCCAGCCGAGGTCGTTGGCCTGCTGCGCGGCGGTCGCCGCGCCCGAGACCAGCGCGACGTACAGGCCGAGGCCGAGCCAGAAGCCGCCGTAGGACCCGAAGGCCGTGGCCCCGAACACGTTCCGGTTCCGGAACTCCCACATTCCGGCCAGGATCTGGACGAGGCCGCCGTAGGCGAGCGCGTAGCCGAGCCAGGCGTCGGTGCCGTCCGTCCACGCCGCGTTCTTGGCGGACAGCAGGAACGTCGTCAGCGCGAACGCCGCCAGCCCGAGCGGGGCCGGGTCGGCGACCGCGCGCGGGGTCTGCGGGACGGACTCTTGCTCGGCCTGGGTCACGGTGCCTCCTCGCTTGCGTCCCATCGCCGTTTCCCGGCCGGGCGGGATGGGCTTCGGACGGCGCCGGACGCGCGTCCCTGAATCGCGGGGACCGTTTCTCACCCGGATCCCGATTGCGATCATAACTCCGCGGCGACCGCCGATCATGGGGCTGATCTGCGGTTATTCACGGCATATCCCGAGAAAGCGGGCGGAGCATATCGGGTGGGGGCGGCGACTTCGGCGGATAAATGGACCGGCGGATGCTCGCACTTGACCGCGCCATGGCGCCTTTTCCGGGCAGGTCGCCAAATAGTGGCGAAAGCTTGCCGGTACCGTCCCCGCGGCCGCCGTGACGCGACGACGGTGTCGGCTTCGACGGTCAGGCCGCACCGACCTCCCGCTTCGGGGTCACGGTGACGCCTGACGGGCAGTGGTACTCCAGGAAACGGCCGGGCGTCCCGATGCCGACCGCAGCGCCGAAACCCGGCTCGGGAAGGTAAATTGTTCGGCAAGCGGTAAACCCATTCCCGGTCTCGTTCGTCATGGATCATCGCCATTTACCAAGATTATCTAGAACAATTCTCGAACGATCCGCATCACACCGGAGCACAGGATCCGATCGAGCGGATTAGGGGATTCCACGAATGAAGATCTTGATCAGGGCGGGGCTCGGCGTCGCCGTCGCGCTCCTCACGCTGGGCGCCGGGCTGGGCGTCGCCAGCGCCGATGGGCCGGGCACCGACCCGGCGGTCGCCCGGGCGATCCAGGAGCAGCCGTGGGTCGTGCTCGGGCCCGGCGACAGCGACTACCGGATCGCGTCCGCGCGCTGCTTCCTGGTGCAGCTCGGCTACTACCGCACCTGCGCCCCGACGTCCGCCGGGGAGGGGTGGCCCGCCGACCTCGGGGCCGCGCTGAAGAACTACCAGGGCGCGCGTCACCTGCCGAAGTCGGGACGGCTCGACGTCGAGACCTGGGGCGCGCTCCAGCGTGACGGCGGCGTGGTCGGCCAGGGCAGCGGGCGGCACTCGCAGGTCAAGGGCCTTCAGTACGCGATGAAGGTGCTGCAGAGCCGGTCGCTCGTCGCGGACGGGCAGTACGGCCCGGCGACCGCGAAGGCCGTCAAGGCGTTCCAGCAGCGCAAGGGGATCGGAGCGGACGGCGTCTTCGGGCCGATCACCTTCCGCGCCGCCTTCGCCAAGGGCGCCGAATCCCGGAGCACTCCGGGACGGTAGCGGGCATGCGGCCGCCCCACCGCGAGGCGAGGGGCGGCCGCGCATTCGGCTGGAGGAAGCGCGGGGTGCCGATCACGAAAAGAGTCGATGCCGACGCCGATCACAGTGGCGACGACGGTGACGCACCCGTCCAGGTTGAGGGCCCTGGCGAGCAGTCCGAGGAGCGCGGTGCACACCGCGACGGATGCCGCCGCCGCCACGACCGGGAGCACCGCCGCCACGACCGGGAGCACCGCCGCGACGGCCGGGAGCACCGCCGCGACGGCCGGGAGCACCGCCGCGACGGCCGGGAGTACACCGCCGCGACGACCGCGCCGAATGCCAGCAGCAACGCGATCAAGCCGATCGGGATGCCGATGCTCCGCGCGACCTCCTGGCCGCGCAACTCCGCGTCGGACCGGCCGTCGGCGATCGCGGACGCGCCGATCGGATACGCCTCGACCGGCCCGCCCGCCGCCGCATCGCGGGTGCGCCGTTGCAGCTCGTCGGCCTTCTTCGCGCGGTCGGGCGCGGCTGCCGGACATCGCGAACGCCGCCACCGGCGTTTTCTCCATCCCGGTTTTCCGTAGTGGATACACCCCGCAATCAGGAAAGCGCGGCCGGGAGCCGGTCAGCCGAGATTGGCGCCGGAGGATTTCCCGGCGGCGGTTTCCACGGAATCGGCCGGTGGCCGCGCCGGATACCGCCGTCCCCACGCGAACACGAGCACGGTCAGCAGCGCCGCGACGGCGGCGGCCGTCCGGGCGGCCCCGTCGAAGCCGAGCCCCTGCATGGCCCAGCCCGCCCCGAACGGCGCGACGGCGAGGCCACCGGTGTAGGCCAGCGTGTAGACCGCGTACACCGCCCCGTAGACCGGCGGCTGCCGCGACTCGGCTATCCGCGACATGACGGTCACGGTCGGCGTGAGCACGAGCGACGCGCCGCCCGTCACGAGCGCGAGGCCGACGGCGCTCTGGACGACGCCGTCCAGCGGACCGCCGAGCAGGAGCAGCGCGACCGCGGCGACGACGCAGCCCGTCCCGGCGACGACGCCGGGCGCGAGCCGCGCCAGCGCGTACCCGGCGAGCGACGGCGCGACCGCCGCGGCGACGCCCGCCGCGCCGAACACGAGCCCGATCTCGCCGGTTCCGGCATTCTCCGTAGTGAACAGATGCAGCGGCAGGATCGGTTCCATGAACGCGATCAGCGCCGCTCCCGTCGCGGTGAGCAGCGCGACCAGCGCGAGTCCCGGACGGCCGCGCACCTCGCGGATGCCGCCGCGCACCGCCGGACCGGTGTCGGCCGGGACGAGGAACCAGCGGACCGCCCCGTCCGCCAGCGCCAGCGCGCAGGCCAGCAGGAACGGGACGCGCGGGTCGAACCACCCGGCGAGCAGGCCGCCGAGCGGGGGGCCGAGCAGCGTGCCGACCGCGAACGTGGACAGCGCGATGCCCATCGCCTTGCCCCGCTCGGCCGGTCCGTGGGTGGCGGCGATGAGGGCGAGGCCGGCCGTCCAGACGATGCCCGCAGCGGCGCCCTGCAAGGCTCTGGCCAGGATGAGCAGCGACGGATCGCGGGCGAAGGCGAACAGCGCCGTCGCGGCGGCGAGGCCCGCGACGCCCGCCAGCAGCGGCCGCCGGTTGCCCTGCCGGTCGACCCAGAGCCCGGCCGCCGGAGTGGCGGCGACGAGGGCCGCCGCGTAGACGGCGAACATGACCCCGACGCCGAGCGGGCGGCTGCCGTGCTCGGTCGCGATCTTCGGCAGCACCGGCACGGCCATGCCGTACACGAGGGCGTCCGTGGCGAGTCCGAGGGACGCGACGGTGAGCGCCGCGCGGCTCCGCGATGACGTCTCACGATTGATTCCCATAGTGAATGTGACTACCATAGTGAACGTGAGCAAGCAAGAATCGAACCGGCAGACGCCGCGGCCCACCCGGCGCATGGGCGACACCCTGCGCGCGGCCCGGGAGTCCCGCCGCCTGTCCACCCAGGCCGCCGCCGCGGCGGCCGACATCTCCACCGGCTACCTGTTCAAGCTGGAGAGCGGCTTCGTCGGGACGCCGTCGCCGCGCGTGCTGCACCGGCTCGCGGGCGTCCTCGACCTCGGCTACTGGCAGCTCATGGAACTCGCCGGGTACGTCGTCCCGGACGCGGGCGCCGATGCGGACGCCGGGCGCCCGGCCGCACCGGCGCCGCCACCCGACCCGCTCCTGCGCATCGCCGAATCATTGGAAGCGATACGCGACGAACTGACCACCGTGAGAAAGATCCTGGAATCCCGCGACCGCGGCGGGGAGAGCGGAGCGACCGGATGAAACGTTCCAGTTCCCACGGTTTTCGTTAGTCGGTGGTTGGCGGTTCCGAGGTCTGTCCCGCGACATGCGGGAAAAGGCCTGGCCGTATTCGTCCCCCAGCGTGGCGAGCAAACTAGAAGTCCTGGCCTTAACCAGAGGAACACGACGTCGTCCATACTGGATCTACAGGACGGACGCGGAACAGGTCAGATACCCTCGGCCCGCTCCCCCCGGTGGACTCCGGCCAAGGAGGCCTGCATGAAACGGCTGTGGGACGCACTGATGCGCCTTGAGGACCGCATGCTCTTCGACTCCGAAGGCCGTCCTCGCGGAAGGCGACTCCCCTCCACACGCGCCGCGTTGGCGCTGGCATTCCTCTACTTGGCAATAGGGGCCACTCTGATCATCGGCCGAATCATGTGGTGGACGGAGCCGACGACGGTCCCCGGCGCGTTCATCATCCTCGTCGCTCTGATCAACCTGACCCGCCGTGCGATCGTCCTCCGCCGCGAGAGCCGCCCCCGCCCCCTCGACCCCGCCTGACCATTTCCAGGCCGCATCTGCTCGGCGTATGAAAGGGCCACTTGGGCCGTTGGCCGATACACCGCTGCCAGTGCGCCATGCGCATCCCAGGCGCGCCAGGCGTGACCACCCATTAGACCCGTTCCCAAACGGCAGGCTGCCCCGCAACCCGGACTAGGCAAAGATCAAGGATGGTCACTGTTGGCATACCAGCTCAGCTTCTTCTGCAGAGCAGACGAGGAGAACGGCGCGGCGGCCATGGACCGTGTCCTGGACGCGCTTCTTGAGGACGGGTCAGGCCTCTATGGCGAGTACATCGGCCCTCCTCGCCCGGGGCCAGTTCAGTGGGAGGGGCCTGAACAGGAAGCGATCGCCGCGTTCAGGCTGGCGACGTCCCCCGAGGGCCCCGAAAGACTCTTCGACGATCTCCTCCTGGAAATCCACGTCGGCGTTCGGTTCATCGCCGAGACAGTCATAGCCGCGGACCCGGATGATGAGCACGGCGTCTGGGGCAGCGACCTTCTTGCGATCATCACGCTGAGCGGAGAGCGACCGGACTGGGCGCTGGTCGAACGAATTTGGACCATCGTGGAGAGTGTCTGGTCAGCCGTGCCCTGGGATGAAACGTCTGGGTTCGACGTCGCTCAGAAGACCCGAAGGCCACTGCATGAGGACACCGGCCGCCACCACGAACCAAGACGTACGGGGCGAGCGGCTCGGAAGTCTTGAGCGAGAGTCAGATGCCGGGTCCGTACGGACAGGCACCGATGAGTTTCCGCCGCTCGACTGGTCTACTCTTCCGACACCGGCTGACGAAAGGCATGGCGCTGTGCGGAAACTGATCTACGGCATGAACCTGTCCCTGGACGGCTACATTTCCGCGCCCGGCGACGACCTCGGCTGGAGCGAGCCGAGCGATGAGCTGTTCCAGTGGTGGCTCGACCAGGAGCGGGCGATCAGCCTGTTCCTGTACGGGCGCCGACTGTGGGAGACCATGAGCTCCTACTGGCCGACCGGCGACCAGCAGCCGGGCGCCACCCCGGCACAGATCGAGTTCGCGCAGAACTGGCGGGACACGCCGAAGGTCGTGTTCTCCTCAACGATCGACAAGGTCGACTGGAACACCCGCCTGGTCACCGGCGACGCGATCGCCGAGATCACCCGCCTCAAGGCCGAGGACGGCGGCCCGATGAGAGTCGGCGGCCCAACACTCGCCGCAGCGGTCATGCAAGCCGGACTGATCGACGAGTACGAGATCGTCACCCACCCAGTCCTCCTAGGCGGCGGCGCCCCGTTCTTCACCACGCTGCAAAGCTGGGTGAACCTGACCCTGGTAGAAACCCGCACCTTCCCCGGCGACGTACTCCTGACCAGATACCAAACAAAACACTGAGCCCACCCACAAGCCAGAAGCCCAGATCGAAACTCTGGTTCCGACCTGGGCTTCCGAGTAGGTGGAGCCTAGGGGATTCGAACCCCTGACACCCGGCTTGCAAAGCCGGTGCTCTACCAACTGAGCTAAGGCCCCTTGCGGCGGCACAAGCCTACCTGTGGTCGGCGGTCGGTGGGGCACCGGCGTTGGTGGGCAGGGCGGGGCTCGGAGGGCATGGGTTCTGGTGGCCGAATCGAGGTGCGCGGTCGGCGTTTGCCGAACCTGGATGCGGGCTCGTCGTTTGGCGACGGCCCCGCGCTCCGCGAGGGAGGGCGGGGGCCGGTCTCGGCGCGGGTGGTTATTCGCCGATCTTCTTCGAGTAGAGGGTGATCGTCGCTGTTTCGGGGACGCGCGTGCCCGGCGCGGGGCGCTGCCGGACGACGACCCAGTTTCGGTCCCACAGGAGCATCCGTCCCTGCCCGGTGGCGTCGACCTCGTGGAGCATGAAGAGGCCCGCGGCCTGCATCTCGTTCTGCGCGGCCTGGTGGTTGTGGCCGACGACGTCCGGCACCCGGATCTTGCGCGCGGCCGGTTTCGAGGTGGACGGCTCCGCGACCGGGGTGGGGGTCGAGTCGGCGGCGTCCGGCGTCGCCGTCTTCGTGACCGTCACGGGTGGCGCGGCCGGTGACGACTCCGCGGGCTCGCACCCCGCGGCGAGGACGACGGCGGTTGCGACGAGCAGTAAGCGGGTCCGCATGGAAGGCTCCCGTCTCGGTGGTCCGCGGCGGGGGGCCTGGTCCTGTGACGCGTGGGGCGGGCGGACGGTTCACGCGGGCCCCGTCCGTCGGATCGAGCGCAAGGGCGGTGCGGCGGCGTCCAACCGACGGGCGGGCAGGTTCGGGGGGCCGCAGTTGAGCGGCTCGTTTTCAGCGGAGGCAATAGGCCCGGGGCGGGTGGCCTCGGGAGTCACCGGTCTCGTATGCCGATTGACCGGGGAGCGGCAGTGCGGGGTGCGAAGCCGACTAGCCGTGCTCGGCCGGTAGCGGCGTGGGGAGCACGAGGGTGGGGAAGGACGCGATGCTGGGGAGGACGTGGGTGGCGCCGGCAGTGAGGAGGCGGTCGCGGTCGTGGGCGCCGGTCAGGACTCCGGCGACGATCGACGCGCCCGAGCGGCGGCCCGCGAGCATGTCGTTGGCGGTGTCGCCGCAGACGGCGATGTGGCGGACGTCGTCCACGCCGAGGCGGAGGGCGGCGGACAGGACGAGGTCGGGCCATGGCCGTCCGCGCGGGACGTCCTCCGGGCAGAGGGTCAGGTCGGCGCGGTCCCACCAGCCGAGGGCGTCGATGACGCGGGCCTGCGTGCTGCGGCTGAAGCCGGTGAGCAGGCAGACGCGTACACCGGCGTCGCGGAGGCGCAGCAGGGCGTCGTCCGCGCCGGGGACGGGGTGCAGGCCGCGGCGGTCGACGAGGTCGGCGTAGGAGCGCTCGAACGCCAGGTGCGCGGCCTGGGCGCGGGCCTCGTCGAAGAGCGAGCGGAAGACGCCGAGCTTCGACGCGCCCCGCGAGTCGCGGAAACGGGCGACGGCACGGTCGTAGGCCGCCGTGCCGGAGACGATCCCCAGGGCGGCGATCGCCTCGGCGAAGGCGGTGTGGACGGTGTCGTCGTCCGCGACAGTGGTCCCGGCGAGATCGAGGCAGGCGAGGGTGATCGGCTCTGCTTCGTTCACGCCGGGGCCTTTATCGCCGTCGTCTCGGTGAACGCTTCCATCCTCGGTCGGCCCGCACGGGCTCAGGCTCTCGCGGGCAGGCGGACGGGAACGTCAGTTGTCGGACGACGTGGCCTCGGTCCACAGGTCCAGCTCGGCGCGGTCCTGCTGCAGCCGGCGCCAGACAGCGAAGCCACCGAGTGCGACGACGGCCAAAATGAGCAGCTTCTTCACGGTGGGACCCCTTCACCTCGACTATGCAGTCAAACCCGGGGGAATGTCTTACCTCAACGTCTGCTTCCCCCAGGCTCTCCGCAGCCTAGCAACCGTTCCCGGGCGATCCGCACCCCCTCACCGGTATCGGACCAGCTGTCCAATCCGGTGTGGGCGGCACGACCCCCGCCGCAGCTCGGCGGGACGCCCGTCCGGCCGCGCGATCCTGGGGACGACCTAGCGGGAGATTGGATGGCGGAGGACGACTTCCGGCGCTGGGAACGCGAGTTCGAGCCGGGCGCGCCGAAAGCGCCGAAAACGGCGGAAGCGGCGGAAGGGCCGCACCGGGCGCCGTCCGGGGGACGCGGCGTGGTGGTGGCCGCGGGCGTCATCGCGTCCGGCTGCGTGGCGGTGATCGCGTTGGGGGACGTCCCGCTCGGCGCGGCCGGGCTGGTGCTGGCGACGATCATCCTGGTGCTGTGGCGGAGCGGAATGTAGGCACTCGTGGTCTGCGGCGACGCGATCCGCCATCATCTCCGCATGGAACTGCGCGGAGCGAACGTCCTCGTCACCGGGGCGACCGGCGGGATCGGACGGGCGCTGGCGCGAGCGGTCGCCGACCGGGGCGGACGGGTGGTCCTGACGGGCCGCCGCGCGGACGTCCTCGAACCGCTCGCCGACCGGCTCGGCGGCCGGGCCATCGTCGCCGACCTGGCCGACCGCGCGTCCGCCGAACGGCTGCTGGACGAGGCGGGGCAGGTGGACGTCCTCGTCGCGAACGCCGCGCTTCCCGCGTCCGGCCTGCTGCCCGACTACTCGATCACCGAGATCGACCGGGTGCTGGACGTGAACCTGCGGGCCCCGATCGTGATGGCGAAGCTCGCGAGCGCGCGAATGGCCGATCGTGGCCGCGGGCATCTGGTGTTCGTGTCGTCGCTGTCCGGGAAGTCGGCGTCCGGGCACGCGTCCCTCTATAACGCGACGAAGTTCGGCATGCGCGGGTTCGCCCTCGCCCTGCGCGAGGACCTGCGCCCGCACGGCGTCGGCGTGTCGACCGTGTTCCCCGGCTTCATCCGGGACGCGGGCATGTTCGCCGACGCCGGGGTCACGCTGCCGCGCGGCATCGGCACGCGGACGCCGCGCGACGTCGCGCGGGCGACCGTCCGGGCCGTCGAGCGGAACATCGCCGAAGTGGACGTCGCACCGCTCGGCCTGCGGCTCGGCGCGCGGCTCGGCGGGGTCGCGCCCGTTCTGTCCGCGGCGGTGCAACGCCGGGCGGGCGGCCCGCGCATCACCCGCGCCCTCGCCCAGGGCCAACGCGACAAGAGATGACCGGGGGGCGGGGACGGGCCAGGGTGGCGACAAAACCGGATCTCCAGGTGATAATCCGGGCAGCCCCGCTTGATCAGTGGGGTGTGCGGCGCTCGCGTCCTCCCGGGCGGCCACTCGCCTGCCGCGCAGCGCCCTCCCGAGGAGGTCTGCGCATGTGGACGACCGGCACGACGGGTAGGACGGGAGCGATCGGAACGGCGGGAAGTAGGGCGACGGCGGTCGGGGCGGCGGTCGCGACCGTGCTGGCCCTGGCGGCGGTCCCCGCGCGGGCCGCGGACCCCGCCGACGCGACCGTGGTGCCGGTCCAGGTCACCGGCGACCCCGCCAAGCGCTTCAACCTGGTCATCCTCGGGGACGGTTACACGCCCGCCGACATGCCGAAGTTCCGCGCCAACCTCGCCGAGCACCTCAACGACCTGTGGACGATCGAGCCGTTCAAGTCGTACCGCAGCTATATCAACGTGTACGCGGTGGAGATTCCGTCCGGTGAGTCTGGGGTGAGCTGTGACCCGTCACTGTCGTCCCCACGCCGGACGACACCGTTGCGCATGGCGTTCTGGAGCGGTTGCCGCGCGGACGGCGTTCAGCGTCTTCTCGTCATGGATTCCGCGGCGGCCAAGACGTATGCCGACCTCGTCCCAGGGGCCTCTGTAGCGAACCGTCAGATCCTCGCGCTCGCCAACAGCGACACCTATGGAGGTGCGGGCGGGGCGTACGCCACCGCGTCGGGCGGGAACGCGATGTCCGCCCTCATCGCACCGCACGAATTGGGCCACTCACTGGGTGGGCTGCAGGACGAGTACGACTACTACCAACGCGGCGTGCCTGGCGGGACGTACACCGGTCCTGAGCCCGACTCCGTTCACCACACTCTGCTGACCGAGCAGGAGATGAAGACGCAGAAGACGAAGTGGTGGCGGTGGCTGGGCGAACGGAGCGAATCCGGGGGCACCATAGGACGCTACGAGGGCGGCCTCTATTTCAGTAAGGGCGTCTGGAGGCCGAGCCAGCACTCGATGATGAAGACGCTCGGCTACTACTTCGACCAGGTCTCCCGCGAGCGGATGACGCAGCGGATATCGGCGAAGGTCAACCTCGTCCAGGCCCACACGCCGACCGACGTCCCGGTCGGCGCCGACCGCGTCCTGTGGGTGGAGGCGATGCACCCGACCGGCCACCAGCTCGCCATCACCTGGACGGTAGACGGGAAACTGGTACGGAATCCCGCGGGGAATCGCGGGAGGAACGGCGCGGGGAATAGCGCGAGCCTCGACCTTTCGCAGTTGCACTTGGAGAAGGGCACGCACACCGTTCAGGCGACGGTCGTCGACCCGACCGGCTTCGTCCGGGACCCGGCCGTCCGGTCGTCCGCCGCGCTCACCCAGATTCGCACCTGGACGGTCGACACCAATGTGCAGACTCCGCCCGGCGACGTGCCGGTCGATTTCAGTTCGTCCACGCCGACCGACAAACCGGTGGGCGCCGACTCGGTGGTCTACGCCGAGACGACGCATCCGGTGCGGAGTGTGCCGTCCGTCCGCTGGGAATTGGACGGACGCCGCGTGGAGGGCGGCGACCGGGACATCGATCTCGGCCGTTTCCATCTCACCGAAGGCACGCACCAGCTCGTCGCCCGCGTCGGCTCCAAGACCCGCGCCTGGACGATCGACGCCGAGCCTCCGACGGTGAAATACGAGCTCTCCAAGGCCACTCGGGTTCGTCCTGGACGCACACCCGAATACGTCTTCGACGGACCGTTCACCATGCGCCTGACCGGCGCCGACGACCACGCGGGCGTCGTGGTGTCCGAGTTCCGCGTGGACGGGGACGGCTGGTTCAACTATTTCGGCTGGCCGACCGACTCGTCCGCCCCCTGGCTCTTCACCGAGAACGGCACGGTCATCGACAGCCTCACCTACGGCAAACTCGGCAAGGGCCGCCACACCATCGAATACCGCGCCATAGACACGGCGGGCAACACGACACCCGCCGCCGAATTCAAGGTAACCCTGCGCTAACAAGAAGGTTCGGGGGGTGCTCTCGCGTCCTCCCTAAGCCCCTCCCGAATCGCTTTCCGAGCCCGGCTTCATTGCCAGAAGCCGTCCCCTGGAATCCCCTGGCGCCGGAAGACCACCGGCCTAACCCTCAGGTCAGGCCGGTGGACGCCCCCGACAGACGTTCAGCGCGGAGCAGGCCCCTCGCCTGAGAGCGTCCGCCTCAGGCCGGGGTCAGGCGGTGGGAGCTTCCTCAGGATGGGGACCCGGCTGCTGCCGCGCGGCCGCCCCCACCCCCGACGCCGAGCCCGACGCCGAGGACGGCTCCGAGCCCGACGCCGAGCCCGACGCCGGGGAGCGGCGGGCGGTGGCCAGGACGGAGCCGCCGAGGATCAGTGCGAAGGACGCGAGGATCGTCCCGGTCAGCGGCTCGCTGAGGAACACGACGCCCGCGACCACGGCGACGGCCGGGTTGACGTAGGTGAACACCATCCCCCTGGACGTCCCGACCTCGCGGATCAGCTCGAAGAAGACGATGAACGCCAGCGCCGTGCAGATCAGGCCGAGGCCGACGAGCGCGGCGAGGACGCGGCCGCTCGGCATCTCGTCCGGCCAGGTGGCGGCCGCGGGACCGGCGTAGACGACGGCGGCGATGGCGAGGGCGAACGCGGCCAGTTGCAGGCTCGGGAGGTCCCGCAAGCGACGCGTCGTGATCACCGGGGCGATGGCGTAGCCGACCGCGACCAGCATGACCTCGCCGATCGCCCACGCGCTGCCGCCGCCGAGGTGCGGTCCGGCCAGGACGCCGACGCCGACCAGGCCGATCAGCAGCCCGGCCCAGCGCAGCGCGCCGAGCCGCTCCGCGTCGCCGGTGAGCCTGGCCACCACCACGGCGATGATCGGGACGGCGGCGATCAGCAACCCGGTCATGGAGCTGGTCAGCCGGTTCTCGGCGTCCGACAGCAGCGCCCACGGGCCGAGGATCTCCACCGCCGTGAACGCCAGCAGCGGACGCCAGTGGCGGCGCACCACGTCCAGCCGTCCGGCGCGGATCGCCAGCGGCAGCAGGACGGCGGCGCCGAGCGCGGTCCGCGCGAAGACCACCATGGGCACCGAGACGCCCTCGACGGCCACTTTGATCATCAGGTAGGGGACGCCCCACAGCACGCTCATCAGCGCGAACAGCACCCAGCCGCGGCGACTCATACCGACACCTCCGTTTCCCCGTTCCGGTCCGCGGCGGGTGGCCTCGCGGACAGGTTCAGGATGCGCGCCGCCGCCCGCCGACGTCTTGAACGCTGTTGCGGTACGCGCCGGGCGTGACGCCCACCACACGCCGGAACCAGCGGGTCAGGTGCGCCTGGTCGGCGAACCCGACGAGTGCCGCGGCCTCTGCGGGACGGTGCCCGGTGTCCAGCAGCGCGCGGGCCCGCGTCACCCGGTGCTGGGCGAGCCACGCGTACGGCGGCATGCCGACGACGTCCCGGAACGTCCGCAGCAACTGGTAGCGGGACATCTCCAGGTCGGCGGCGACCTCGGCGAGCGTCGGCGGGGCGGTCAGCTCGTCCGACAGCCGCTCCGCGACGGCGCACGCGATCCGCCGCGCGTCGGCGCCGCGCCGCCCCGGATCCGCCGCCGGACGCCCCGGCCCCGCATGCCGCCGGACGAGCGCGCCGAGCACCCCGAGCAGCCGGGACTCGCCTTCGAGCGGATCCTCGCCGAGCCGCAGCGCGCGGTGGGCGAGCCGCAACTCCTCACCGAGCCCGACGTCGCCGATGATCGGCTCCCGGAAGTGCGGCCACAGCGGCGACGGCTCCGGGCCGTCCGTCAGCACGGCCCCCAGCAACTCAGGATCGGGATAGACGCACAGGTACGCGAACCCCTCCTCCCGCGCCGGGCCACCGGTATGCGCCTCACCCGGCTCGACAACCACGACGCTCCCGGCCCCCGAGTAGACGCGCTCGCCGCGATAGCGCATCGTCTCCAGCCCGTCGACCGTCACCCCGATCGCATACTGATCGTGGATGTGCGGCGCGTAGTGCCGCCGCCCGATCCGAGCCGTCAGCAGATCGAGCGGCCCGCCTTGAACCCCGCCGACCCGCGTCCAAACAACCCGATCCCGCTCCCTCCGCCGCTCGCCCCCATCCCCCCGCCGCCCGAGAGCCCCACCACGCGCACCAACGGCCAAGCCACGAAGAGCGCCAGAAGCACCATTCCCACGCTCCGAACCACCGCCGCCAAGACCCAAGCCACCGTTGCCAGTGTCCGAGCCAACGTTGCCAAGGGCGGTACCGGTGCTGCCGGAGGCTATGCCCCTGTCACTGGGGGCCGTCCCGTTACTGCCGGGAGCCGCACCGCTGTTGCCCGGGTCCGAACCGGTGTTGCCCAGATCCGAACCGGTGTTGCCCAGATCCGAGCCAACGCTGCCCAGAGTGGTGCCGGTGTTGCCGGGGGTCGTGCCGGTGCTGCCGGGAGTCGTGCTGGTATTGCTGGAGGCCGTGCCCCTGTCGCTGCGGAGCGTGCCCCTGTCGCTGGGGGCCATGCCGGTGTTACCCGAAGTCGTGCCGCTGCTGCCCAGGGCCGTGCGGGTGTCGCCAGGGGCTGTGCCCGTGTCACTACGGAACGTGCCCCTGTCGCTCGGAGCCGTGCGGGTGCTGCCGGGGG
>NZ_BCQP01000090.1 GCF_001552135.1 Actinomadura chibensis NBRC 106107
AGGATGTTCGCCTCGAACTGGATCGTGGCCGGGTGCTCCCCGCGTACGCGGGGATGGTCCCGCGTACGCGGGGATGGTCCTGCTTCCAGGCATGAGACATCCCGTGCCTTACAGTGCTCCGCGCGTACGCGGGGATGGGCCCACCGCCCGGCGGGTCAAGGGGTCGAGGAAGCTGTGCTTGCCGACGTGCTTTTGCCCGGAGGGTTCTTGACGGCCGTCCGAGACCGTGGGGCGCCTGGTTGGGAATTGTGGGGACGATTGCTGTTGAACAGCAGGGCCAACGTTCGTCGTTGGGGCCGGTCTTTGCTGAGTCTGATCAGGTGGACGTGCGACGCGCCCTGCGAGAAAGCACAGTCGTCGCCATGACGCTGGCCGTAAGCCCTCCCAGGAGCATGACCGTCGATGGGGACGTGCGGTCCACGACGACGCCTCCCATAAGGGCACCGGTCGAGAGCGTCGCTTGGAACGATGCCGTGAAGAGCACGGACGCGGCCTCCGGTGCATGCGGGGCCGCCCTGACGAACAGAGTCTGCGAACAGACCGGAACTGCGCCGTAGCCGACGCCCCACACGATGAGTAGTGCGATTGCGCCCGCGTCCCATTGGCCGAGGAGTGGAAACGTCAGTGTGGCGACGGCGATGAGGGCTCCGGCGGCGCCGAAGGTCGCGTACGGGTGGCGGGCTACGGTCGCGCCGCACAGGAAATTGCCGAGGATCCCGGCGATGCCGTAAGCCAGCAGGAACACTGTGATCAATTCTGGCGGCACGTGCGTTACTCGCTCAAGGAACGGCGTTACATATGTGTAGGTGCCGAAATGCGCCATGACGACCAGGAAGGTCAGCAGGAGCGCGAAACGGGTGCCCGCGTTCTGGATCATGCCGCGCAGCATGGTGAGCCGGGTGACCTGCTCGGCGGGCAGTGGTGGCACCAGGACGGCGAGCGCCACGAGCACCATGGTGGACAGCACGCCCATCACCACGAAGCTGGCCCGCCATCCCGCCAAGTCCCCGATCAAGGTCCCCAGCGGCACGCCGAGAACCGATCCCAACGGGACGGCCGAGAAGATCACCGCGGTCGCCCGGCGCGTCGAGGGTTCGGGCACCAGCCGGTCCGCCAGCCCCGCGCCGATCGACCAGAAGCCGCCGATGACGATCCCGACCAGCACGCGTGAGAGGAGCATCGCCCAGTAGCCCGGCGCGGCGGCCGCGATGAAGTTCGCCGACGCCAGCAGGAACATGCAGGCGCACAGCATCAGCCGCCGGTCGATCCGCGCCGTGGCGACGGTGACCGTGGGAGCCGCGATCGCCGCCAGGTAGCCGGGCATGGCCATCATCAGCCCGGCCGTCCCGTCGGAGACGGCGAAGCCGGAGCCGATGGACGTCAGCAGCCCGATCGGCAGGATCTCCGTGGTGACGATCGAGAAGATCCCCATCGTCACCGAGAGCACCGCCGCCCAGCCCGTCATCGACGAGCGGGACGACGGGGCTGTGCCGACTATGGACATCGATTCCGTCCTGTTGGTGGGGAACGCAGTGGAAGTGCGTCCCAGCCAACAGTCATCGCCTGCGAAGCTCTGGCGGTTTTCCGCCGTCAACGTGCCCACAGAAGGGTGATGTCGCGCTGTGAATCCTCTGGGTCTCCGAGGGTCAGTTGGAGCGCGGCGGCGGAGGCAATCCGCGGTCGATTAACGACAACGGCCGGGGTTCCGACTCTCGAACGGACTCTTGGGATTAAGGAAGTGTGAACGGAATTGCGCGAATGGTTGCGATCGCTCGGTGGCGCGGGCCGCATCCTTTGAGGGCGCGGCGGGTAGCATGCGTTTTCAGTATCAGCTCGCGTCATCTATCGGCGGCGTTGGCGGCTAAGCAGGAATGCCGGGCGGACTACATCGTTGATCGCCACGGGACTGGTCTGGGGATGCGGTCAAGGTCATCCGTTGAGAATGCCGGGATCCCTAGAAGTCAGTTTCTACGCCGTAGTCGTCCGAGCCGACGTCGGTGGCGAAATCATCGACGGGGTCGGGAGCTAGGGCGTTCTCGTCGTGGACGTAATCGGAGACAGATGTGTAGCCGGTGTGATCGGCCGACTCGATGACGTCGTCTTCGGTGTACTCGCCGTCGCCCCAGGTCTTCTCTGGCATGGACGTCCCTCTCCACATAATTCTCCCTGCGATCGATATAAAATGCGCGTCGGCTGGCTTACAAGACGGTGACCGGATCTGGACGGTGGCCCCTTCCTGCCAGCCAGCTCCGACCGCCGAGCGGGAGCGCAGAACCATGGGCTGAACAGGGCTTTTGGGTGCAGACGGGGAAGTCGGCAAGATTGTTCTTGAAGAAGCCGTCAATTGCCGGAATCTGGTGGGACGCAACGCGGACATAATGCTTCCCAAGGGGCCAGAACGGGAGGCGGCTGTGACGGGGAGCGCGGTACGGCATGCCATGCCATATGTCCGGATTGCTGGCATGGACGACAAAAATCTTGTGGGCTGTTTCCAGCGCGGCGACCAGGGGGCGTTCGCCGAGTTGGTGCGCAGGCATGAGCCGCGGCTCCTGCGGGTGTGCCTGCGGATCACCAAGGACGCGGAGGACGCCCAGGACGCCCTTCAGGAATGCTGGGTGAAGGCCATGGCGGGGCTTGCGCGATTCGACGGACGCTCGCAAGTGGGCACCTGGCTCTACTCGATCGCCACCAACGCGGCCCTCGATCAGCGCCGGTCGCGGGAACGCCGTCCGGATCCGATCGGCGTCGGCGAGCTGGAGCATTTGCTCCCGCCGCTGCCCGGCCCCGCCGAGCAGACGATCGATCGCGAATACTGCCGCGCGTTGCTGGTAAAGCTGTCACCCGCCAAGCGTCGCGCCCTCGTCCTGCACGTCGCCGTCGGCCTGTCTTATCGGGAGGTCGCGGATCTCGAAGGTGTTCCGCTCACCACCGTCCAGACGCGCATTCTTCGGGCGCGGCGTGCGCTCTCGGCACGACCCGAGGCGCGGCCGAAAGCGCGGCCCGAGGCACGGCCGGGCGAAGTGCGCGTGGTGTTGTTCGACGGCCGTCATCCGATGCCTTCCTCCGCCGCGAAGTAGAACGCCTCGCACACCTCGCGGGCGGTCTCGGCGTGCCGCTGGACGACGCGGGAGTCGGACCATTCGTGGACCTGCCAGCGCCGGATCTCCTTGCCGGCGGCCTCGCACACGGCCGGTGACGGCGCGTCCGGCGGCAGGCCGAGGCAGGCGGCCGCGTCCTGCCCGGTGGCGAGGCGGACGAGGGCTCCCTGGTCGTCGTCCGGCAGGACCAGGGCACCCGAGGCCATCGCGACCAGGGCGGTGGCGAGGGCGGTCTGCCGCATGAGCGGATGGCGGCGCAGGTCGGTCAGCTGGGAACGCAGCGCGGTGAGGGCGGCGGTCTCCTCTCGTCCGCGCCCGAGCGCGCACACCTCCTCCAGCAGCGCCGCGGCGGAGGCGGCGCGGAGGCGGTCCGCCCTGGTGCCGAAGTGCTCGCGGATCTGGTCGAGAAGATCGTCGACGCCGCTGTGCCGCCGCAGGTCCGCCAGGATCTCCGCGCTGCTCGCCGCCCCCCGCTGGACGGCCTCGACCGCGGTCGCGATGCCATAGCGGCCGAGGAGTCCGAGGAGCCGTTCGCGTTCCGTGCTGGTGATGGGGGCGTCGTCCCAGGACATGAAGAAGTCCGCGGAGTAGAGGGCCCCGTCGAGGTCCTCTGGGGCGGCGGCCGCCAGGCGGTGCAGCGACGCCGTGTCGGCGTCGGAGTAGTGGTCCCCCCGGGCGGTCTCGGCGAGGAGGCCGACGACGGGGATCACCCGCGCGGCGACGCCGGACAGGCGCTCCCCGTAGCGGGCGGCGACCTTGCGCGCCCTCGGCCACGGGTCGCCGGTCCCGTCGCCGAGTTCGTCCACCCTGCTGAGGACGCCCAGCACGTTGAGGGCCGTGATGTGCCGGTCGGCCTTGCGGCGCAGCGCCTCCAGCGCGTCCCGGTCGTTCTCGCCGGGGTGCGGGGTCACGTACAGCAGGGCGTCGGCGCGGGCGAGAGCGGCCATCGACATCGCGTCCAGGCCGCTCAGCGCGTCCATTCCGGGGGTGTCGACCAGCGTGTAGCCGGAGGCGAGGTTCTCGTTGGGGACCTCCACCACCAGTTCGGCGATCTCCCCGGGCGGAAAGCCCAGGTCGCCCGGATCGTCGGGCACCCCGCCGCCCGGCCTGCCCGGCACGTAGACGACCCTGCCGTCGTGGTGACGCACCTGGACGCGGTTGACGAACGAGTCACGGAACCAGGTCACGAGCAGCGTGCACTCGGTGGCGGCGGTGGCGGCCAGGCGATGTCCCAGCAGCGCGTTGACCAGCGTGGACTTCCCCGCCTTGACGCGGCCGCCGACCGCCAGCCGCAGGCCGGGCTCGCCGAGCCTCGCCGTGACGGCGGCCAGCCCGTCGGCGGCGGGGCCCGGCTCCAGCAGCGGCGCGGTCCGCGCGCAGAGCGCCCGCAGCCTGCTCGACAGCGGACCGTCCGCGACCGTCGTCGTCATCGCACCGGCCGTGGCGGGCGACCGGTGTCGATCATCAGCGTTCCGCACGCCATGGGGGTCTCCCCTTCCATCCGCCTACCTCTCTTGGACGGTGCGGATGGGGGAATTTCATGCACCTGGCTGGAAATCAGCCCGCATGCCCGCCGTCGGCCAGCCTGGCCATGGCCCGCAGGGCCTTCAGGTCGAGGATGGCGGTCCGCCGGTAGCCGGTGCCGATCAGGCCGTCCGACTTCAGTTTGCGCAGTTCCCTGCCCGCCGTGTCGGCGTCGGCCCCGGCCATCGCGCCGAGCTCGTCCTGGGTGAGCTCGATGTCGAAGACGATGCCCTCGTCCGCCGCGTGGCCGTAGGTCGCGGCGAGGTCGACCAGGATGCGCGCGAGCCGGACGCGGGTCGGGTAGCCGTAGAAGTCGACTCGTCTGCGGTTGGCCCAGCGGAGCCGCCGGCTGATCACACCCGACACGTTGATGTTCACATCCGGCAGGTCCCGCAGCAGCGCGATGAACTCCTCCCGCGGGATGGTGCGGACGAGCAGGCGGCCGCAGGCCGTCACGGTCGCCGCGCGCGGGGAGCCGTCCAGCGCGGCCATCTCGCCCACGGTGTCGCCGGCCATCCGGATGCCGAGCAGGGCCACCCGGCCGTCGCCGAGGTTGGAGGTGACCTTGGCGAAGCCGCCGAGCAGCAGCACCACGTGCGTCGAGCGTTCCTGCTCGTACAGCAGCACCTCGCCATGCTCGTAGACGCGCTGGGACCCCAGTTCCATCAGGCGCGTCCGGCTCGCGGGGGGCAGCTTCGCCAGGAGCGTCCCGCGCGGCCACGGCCGCTGGGGTTCCGATCCCGTCGACCGCGGGGACGCGGTGTGAGTCATGGCAGCCTCCGCCGGATCCCGCACTCGTCGAACCGTCACATGTCAAGGATGGCTGGCCTCACCAGGAAGATGCACGACCATCACCGGAATGTGGCGAAGGTCGACCGGCGCGTGGTCCCCACCGGTCGCTGCGGGAGCATCCGCCCCTCCGGGCGGCGCGATCGGATCGGCCCGCTATTGGACGGCTGAGGGCTGCAACAGTCGGCGAGCCCGGCCACGTCCAAGTAAGCGAGGACCTTACGCCCCCTTCCCCTGGAGGTGTCCATGGCCGTCGTGCCACGGCATCCGCTGACCGACGACGTCCTGAAACTCACCGAGCGGATCACCTCGCTCTGCGTCCGCACGGGTGCGCTGGAGGACTCCGCGCTGCTCCGCGGCCAGACGGCGTCGGCGGCGCACCCGGGATCGACCGTGGTGGTCGTGGGCGAGAAGAAGCGGGGCAAGAGCTCGCTCATCAACGCGCTGCTGGACCGCCCCGATCTGCTGCCCGTCGACGCGGACGTGGCCACCAGCGTGCACCTGTCGGTCGGCTACGGCCCGAAGGACCTGGCGTGGGTCCTCGGGGAGGACGCCAGGCAGATCCCCTTCGCGGAGATCGCGGAGTACGGCGCGGTCGACCCCGACACCGGCGAGGAGCGCCATCCCGAAGTGACCGGGGTGGAGATCCAGCTCCCCGCCGACCTGCTGGCCGGCGGCCTCGGCCTGATCGACACCCCGGGCGTCGGCGGGCTGCTGGCCGGGCACTCGGCCATCACCCTGGCCGCCCTGGAGCGTGCCGACGCGCTGCTGTTCGTGGTCAACGGGTCGATGGAGCTCAGCCGGTCCGAACTGGAGTTCCTGACCCGCGCGAGCGAACGGACCGGGACGGTGCTGTTCGCCCTCACGAAGATCGACCTCCATCCGCACTGGCGGACGACGCTCGACCGCGACCTGGAGCTGCTCGCCCGGCACGCTCCGCGGTTCATGGACGCGCCCTGGTTCCCGGTCAGCAGCCGATACAAGTCCGACGCCGACCGCGCCGCCGAAAGCGACCCGGAGTTCGCGGCCGGGCTGCGGGACAGGAGCCGCTACGACGCGCTGTCCACCGAGCTGCGCGACAGGACCCTCCAGCGGATCCAGGCCGGCCGGCTCGGCGGACTGCTCGACACCGGGGCCGCCGCCCTCGACCGGCTCGACGGGCGGCAGCGGGACCTCGCCCGGTCGCTGTCCAAGGACGGGGCGCTCGACGGTGAGATCCGCCGCCGCCAGCAGGAGCTCATCGTCCTGCAGTCGCGCGACGCCGCGTGGCGCGGCAGGCTCGGCGAGCGCGTCGGCGCCCTGGAGCGGGACCTGCGCGCCCGGACGGAGGAGCGCCTGAACACGCTGCGCGACACGGCGCACGACGCCGTCCGGGCGGGCGGCAAGGACGTCCAGACCGAGGTTCCGCGCGACCTGGCCGACGGCATCCGCGGGCTCGGAATGGAGCTGGAGAACCTCCTCTACGACAGGGCGTCGGCCATCGTGGACGGGCTGGCCGAGGAATTCGGCGTGCACGGCGTGGCGGTCGTCCCGTCCCAGCTCGGCGGCTTCACGTCTTCGACCTCCGCGGAATCGGAGGGGCACGCGGAGACCGGGGAGCCGGCGGCTGCGGAGAGCGCCGGGGCCGACCCGGCCCTGGAGATCGAACCCCGGGAGGACGATGAGGCGGCCGAGGCCGAGCGGGCCGAGCAGATCCAGTGGTTGCGGGACACCGCGCGGAAGGGCGCCAAGCCCGCCGGCGCGGCGCTCGGCAACGCGGCCGCGGGGGTCGGCGGTTTCGTGCGCAGGCACCCGAAGGCGGGACCGCTCGCGGTGATCGGCGTCGCCGCCGGGGCGGTCACGCTGGTGACCCTCGGGGTCAGGCGCTACTTCAAAGGCCGAGGACGCAAGGCGCTGGAGGCGTATGTCGACCAGGTCATCGCGCAGCAGCGGTCCGCGCTGCCGCCCGCCCTCCAGGACGCGCTGCGGCAGGTGCTGACCGACCTGGAGCGAGCGGCGTCCGACCGCCTCGCCGAGCGGCAGCTGCGACTGCACGAGGAGCTCGCCGAGGCGCAGGCCAACCGCGCCGAGTCCGAGGCCGTGCTGGCCCCGCGGCGCGAGGAGGCCCGCCGCCGCCTCGACGAGATCGCCGCCCTGCGCGGCGACGCCGAATCGCTACGCCGACTGCTGCGGGACCAGCGAACCGGAGAAGGCGGGAGCCCGGAGGGCTAGCAAGGGGCCATCGGTTCAATCGGCGTCGGCACCGCTGTCGGTGTCGGCGCCGTGACGGTAGACGACGACCACGGGACGGCGCAGCCAGTCGCCGCCGTCGGCGTAGCCGGGCTTGTCGGTGGCGGCGACGGTGAGGTGGCGGGCGGGGTCGTCGGTGGGCTCGTCGTGCAGCGCGTTGTGGATCCCGGGGTCGAACGGCGCGCCGTCGGGGACGACCGTGGTGACGCCCACCTTGGCCAGGGCGTCGGTCACGCGCCGCCAGAGCGCCGGGTCGCCGTCGCGCGCGTGGTCGGCGATCCCGATGCAGGCCTCGATGAGAGCGCGCCGCTGCTCGGCGGCCCGGCCGTCCCGGTGGTCCCGTCCGTCGGCGATGCCGCGGTAGTCGACCTCCGTCCAGCCGTCACCGGACGGCGCCCGCCCGCGGCGGCGAAGGCCGCCGGGCAGCGCCTGCCCGGCCAGGGCGCCCGCCGCGCCGCCCAGGAGAAAAGCGATGATCGCGGTCCGCTGTGCCTTCATTCCCCGGCCTTCCTTCGAACTTCGCTCGGGTCTTCCGCCGGGCCCGCGCCGGCGACCCGGTAGACGTACACCTGCGCCCGGCGCAGCACCGTGCCGTCGGCGTCCACGTATCCGGCGAACTCGGTGCTGGCCACCGTCATGTCCTTGCGTGCGTCCGTGGTCTTCTCGCGGCCCAGCGCCTGGTGCGCCCGCTCGTCGAACGGCGCCCCGTCGGGCATGACCACCCGGACGCCGATCTCGGCCAGTCCCCGGTTGAGCCGCTCGAACAGCGCGGACCGGCCGTCCCGCAGGCGGTCCGCCATGTCCATGCAGACCGCCAGCAGGTGCCGGCGATCCGCACGGGCCCTCGCGGCCGAGACGTCCGGCTCCGGAGGCGCGCCCTCGCCGAGGGACATCAGCCGGCCTCCAGTTCCCGGCGGAGCGCGGCCGCCCGCTCGGTGAGGTCGCGCAGCCGCGCCAGCGCCGCCCGCACCTGCCCGCGGTCGCGGGCGAGCGTCTCCTTGGCGGCGCGCAGGTCGTTCTGGTGCGCGGCGAGCTCGGCCTCAAGCCGCTCCCGCTGGTCCCGCACCCGGTCGGTGATCGCCTCGGCGAGCCGCTCGCCGAGGTCGTCGACGGTCGCCGAGATCCTCGGCGGGATCTCGGTGTTGAGCTCCACCACCAGCCGGTTGACGTACTTGGTGGCGTCGCCGCGGACCCGCCGCAGCTCCTCGCGCCGCTTGCGCCGTCCGCTGAGCAGCGCCAGCAGCCCGATCCCCGCGGCGACCGGCAGCAGCAGCGTCTGGGTGAGCGCGCTCAGCCCCACCATGACCAGGGTGCCGGCGCCCCATCCCGGCATGACCCGCTCGATCACCGCCAGCGGCCCGTGCGAGTCGTCGGTGCTGGACTGCATCGCCGGCAGCGAGCGGAGCCGTTCCGGCAGCGTCAGGTCGCCGGTCACCTCCGCGTCGACGTCGGCGAACTCACGGCCGATCTCGGCCGCGGTCTCCCGTATTCCGGCGGACGCGTTGTTCTGCAGTTCCATCCAGATTCCCTGGATGCCGGTCTCCAGGTCGCCGGGCAGCTCGCGGACCACCTCGGCGCCGCTGCTCACCGCGATCTTCTCCTCGGCGAGGGCACGCAGGTCGTTGACCGAGCGCTGGAAGCCCAGCCGCAGCCGCCGCTCCAGCTCGCGGGTCCGGCGCGCCAGCGTCCGCCGCCAGCGCGCGTCGGCGCCCTGCAGCTCCCGCAGCCGGTCGCGCCGGTCGCGGACCTCGCGCTCCAGGTCCGGATCGTGCTCGAGCGACCGCAGCCGCCGCTCCATCGCCGCCGCGAGCCGTTCGGCCTCCGGGACCGCCACGTGCAGGGCGTTGCCCAGCCGCACCTGCTGGGCGCGGGGCGCGACCCGTTCGGCGAGCATCGCGCGCAGCTCCCCGATGCCGGACGCCTCCTCAAGGCGGGCCGCCTTCTCCTCGTCCCCGGACCGGCGGGCGGCGATCGCCTCGATCCCGGCGCGGCTGCTCACCGCGTACCAGGGCGCGGAGGCGTACCGGGGGGCGTGCTCCGCGAGCAGCTTGCGGTTGCGCTCCAGGATCTCTCGCCAGTTGTCGTACTTGTCGATCTGGGTCAGGACGAACAGGACGGTCGCGATCCGCTCGGTGGCGCGGGTGAGGAACGTCAACTCGGACCGGGTCAGCTCCATGGAGCCGTTGACGACGAAGACGAGCGCGTCCGCCCGGTTGAGCGCCGCCAAGGTGATCTGGGCGTGCCCGGAGACCAGGCCCCCGACGCCCGGCGTGTCGATGAGCACCAGCCCCGCGCGCAGCATCGGGGACGGCACGCCCACGCGGACGTGCTCGACGTCGTCGCGGCTCTCCTCGCCGGTCTCGGGATCGAGGGCGCCGTAGGCGGCGACCTCGTCAAGGGTGATGCGGAGGGGCTCCGGGCGCCCGGTCAGGACGGCCTCGGCCTGCGGCTCGGGCGCGTACCCGACGGCCAGGTGGACGCTGGTGGCCACGTCCACCTCCACCGGCAGCAGGCCGGGGTGCCCGACCAGCGCGTTGATCAGCGAGCTCTTGCCGCGCTTCTTCTCGCCGACCACGACGATCCCGGCGGCGCCCGCGTCCGCGCGTCCGCTCTCGGCCCGGATGGCGTCGGCGGTCCGGTCCCGGGTGGCGGGGTCGCCCAGCGCGGCGACGGCGTCGGCGATGTCGCGGCACAGCGCCCGTACCCGGGCCGCGAGTGGATGCCGCATCTCGGTCATGGGCTCTCCCCCCAGGGGTCGCCGTCGTCGGCGGAGTTGCGGCGCGGTGGGAGTTCGGGCCTCGGCACCGGCTTCCGCGGGGGCCCGGCCCTCCGCGCGGACCGGTCGCGACCATCCTCGGAACCGGAGCCGGAGCCGGGCCCGAGACCGGAGGCGGCGCCGGTCTCCGCGAGCCCCAGCCGCCGCTGGATCCTGTTGAGTTCCCACCTGGCGTCCTCGGCCCTGCGGTGGGCCTCGCGGGCGTCCTCCAGGGCTTGGTCGTAGCGCTCCCGCGCGTCGCGGAGCCCGGCGCGTTCCTCCTCGCTGAGCCACGCGGCCTCCTCCGCGCGCCGCTGCGCCGCCGCCGGGTCGCCGCCGAAGCCCAGATCCTCCCGCGGCTCGGCGTCGTCACCGCGGGAGAAGGGATTGCCGATGCGATCGGCCACGCCTCCGACGAGTCCCTTCAGGTCCCGGGAGAAGCCGTCACGGCGAGGTTCCCGGGGAGGACGCCTGGGTTGGTGCTGGGCGGCGCGGGGCGGGACCGGCCGACGCGGCGCCGGACCGGATGAAGGCGGCGGCGGGGGCGGGGGCCTCGGGACGGTCCGCTCCCGCTCGATGCCTTCGACGCACACGTGGGTGAGGTTCTCGCTCAGCCGTTCCGTCGCCTTCCACCAGCCCGTGGCGAGGGCGAAGTCGGCGGTCGTGACGGCCGCCCTGTCCCAGACGGCGTCCGCCCAGCTCGCGGGGACCTGGACCAGGGCGTTCCGCTCCACGTGAAGCGTTCCCCGGACCTCTTTCCCGGCGGGCGACGCCCACGGGGCGGGTTCGGGCGTGGTCCGCTCCAGGCCGAACCTGCCCTGCGGAAGCATCCAGACGGGTTCCATGAACCGCTTGTACACAGCCCCCGCCCACACCGGGAAGTTCTCGGTCAGCTCCGCCAGCGGCGGCAGTTCCCCGGTGAAGCGGCCCGCGCCGTACCAGCCGACGAAGCAGTAGAGCTCGCGCTCCCCCTGCTGCTCGATGTACAGGGAGTCGCTGAGGAGACGGGCCCGGCAGGCGACGCCGACCAGCGTGCCGCCCGTACCGCTCCCGCCGCGCGCCAGCAGGAAGCGGGGGGCCTGCCGGTTCTCGTCCCCGACCCAGCGGGTCAGGCCCCTCCCCCCGTCGATCACGTCGGTCATGGCGCGCTCGGCCCAGCCGTCGAGCGGCACGTCGGCGGGCCAGGCGCGCCGCCACTGGTCGACCAGGTGGGTGCGGCCGTAGACGACCGGCGACCACTGGATCATTTGACCTCCTCCCCGTCCCTGATGATCGGGAGCCGGTCCAGCTCGCCCATGAGCTGCGCGGCGCGCTGCTGGGCGGTGCCGAGGTCCTTGCGCAGGCCGCTGATCTCGTCGTCGGCGAAGTCGATCTCGCCGCTCTTGCGCCTGATCCGGTCACCGCGGAAGTGCCTGCGGAAGCCGGTGTTCAGCTCCTCCAGCTCTTTGCGCGCCTGGGCCTGACCCGCCCGCAGGCCCTCCAGGTTCTGCTGGTCGAAGGCGATCTGCTCGGTCAGGTAGTGCATCAGGGAGAAGATCAGCGGTTTGTGGACGAAGATCGGCTTCACCTTGCTGCGGTCCACCGCGGTGCCCGCGTCCAGGCCGAACTCGCCGAGCTGGACGGGGCAGATCATCGCGGTGACGCCGTCGTAGTAGGCGAAGGGCACCAGGTCCCGCATGTTCTTGATCATCATGCGCATGGCGTCCTGCCGCGACAGCCCGCTGGTCTCCGCCAGCACGTCGCTCTTGGTGATGATCACGACCAGCGACGGCCGCGGCCGGCCCTCGTCCCTGGACCTCTGGAACAGGTCCAGGATGGCGCGGCCGATCACGGCGATGCTCATCGGCCCGACCGCCTGCATCGGCGGGCAGCCGTTCTTCACCCAGTCGCCGACGTGCCTGCCGTCCAGGACGAGATAGATGCTGTTGGACTCGGCGAGCCGGGCCCGGAGCATCCCGATGTCCTCGTGGGCGCCCGCCTTCCGGCCGGACTCGGTCCCCGCGCCGCCGCGGAAGTCCACGAAGTCCAGGTGCAGCAGGGCCTCAAGACCGTAGTTGAAGACCATCTCGTACGACGTCGGCTTCTCGGGGGTCGGCGGCGGCAGCTCGCCGTGCTGGAGCAGCGTCCCCCAGGCCTCCATCAGGTCGAGGTGGTCGTCCGGGTCCTGCGTGAACAGGTGGTATCCGTGCACGCCGGACGCGAGCATCGCGTACATGCCATGCATCAGGGTCGTCTTGCCGGAGCCGGTCGCTCCCAGCATGGTCAGCTTGATCTCCGGGATCTTCATGGGTGCTCTCCTCGGGCTCGGTCAGGAATCGTCGGCGAGGTCGAAGGCCCGCTCGATGACCGCCTGCAGCCGCTCGCTGGGCTCCACGAGCGGCTGGAGGCGGGCCAGCTCCTCCCGGGCCTGCCGGAAGTCGCGCTGGGCGAGCTCGGCGAAGGACGGCTCGCCCTTGAACCAGCTGGTGACGCGGTCGCCGATCGTGTCCCTGGCCGCCAGGTTCTCGGCGCGCTCGGAATACGCGCGCACGAGCGCGTCCAGCGTGTGGACCCTGCTGAGGAGGCCGACGCACAGGCAGGTCAGGACGGGCAGCTCCAGGTTGACCGGGCTCGGACCGCACGACACCCCGACCATCGCGCCGAGCGCGGACGGCGACCGGTTGACCCCTTCCAGGAACTGCTGGAAGGGGGCGCTGAGTTGGCTCGCCGTCTCGTCGGTCAGCGCGACCAGATCGCACTTGGTGAAGACCACCAGGACCGGGAGGAGCCCGTCGTCGTCGCCCCTGCGGGCGACCGCCCGCATGACGTGGGTGACGAGGGTGGCGGCCTCCGTGGCGGCGACCGGCGCCGTCGCGAGGCGCTGGGCGTCGGCGAACAGCACGATCGCGTCGGCGTCGTCCAGGTCGGCGTGGAGTTCGCGGGCCTGCGCGCTGTCGGCGCCCTTCTCCCGCAGCGCGCCGCCCCGGTAGTCGCGCCAGGTGAAGGGGAAGACGTCGGTGCCCTTGTGCTGCAGGACGAGGTCGTAGCTGGCCCGCTGGTGGCTCACGTCGGGGTAGCGGCCGCGGCGGATGGCGTCCGCGGCGTCCGACAGCGCCCGGTGGTGGTAGGGGTCCGCGGTGCGGAGCGTGAAGCCCTCGACGCCCGCGCGCATCGTGTCGTACATGAGCGAGACGTAGGTGGTCTTTCCGGCCGAGGTGTGGCCGAGCATGACGATTTTCACCATTCCTCCGGCAGGAATCCGTCTGGGTCAGGGTCGATCCACAGGGGTTTCGCCTCGGCCGTGCCACCGTCCGAGGAGGCCGGTGGTGGCGGGGATGGAGGCGGAGGCGTTTCGTGGACGGGTTCGAGCAGCGCGCCGTGGGCGACGGAGGACTTGGGGTCGGGCGCCATGAGCGGAAGGGCTCCGAAGGTCTCCGCGATCAGTTCGGCGACCCTCGGGACCCGGCTGGATCCGCCCGCGAGCGCGACCGCGGCCAGGTCGGACGGGTCCAGGCCCGCACCGGTCACGGTGGCCCGCAGCAGGTCGGCGGTGCGCCGCAGATCGGCCTCGATGATCTCGGTGAACTCGCGCCGGGTGACGCGGAAGGTCGCCGGGAAGCCGGGGATCGCGAGGTCCACGGTGACGCGGCGGGACAGGGCCTGTTTCGCCTCGGTGATGTCGCGTCGCAGCATGACGCGGGCGCGGCGGGCGGGCGGGCCGCCGACCGCGGGGTCCAGGGCGTCGAAGGCGTCGGGGTCGCGGTCGGCGGCGCGTTCGGCCAGCAGTTCGAGCAGGCGCTCGTCGAAGTCCTCGCCGCCCAGCGCGGGGTCTCCGCCGGGCTCGCCGACGAGGACGAACCCCGCGCCCGCGCGCTGAACGACCGCGGTGTCGAAGGTGCCCCCGCCGAGGTCGTACACCGCCAGGTACGCGCCGTCGGGCAGGTCGAGCCGGGACGCGGCCCGGCATTCGGCGGCCGCGCAGCCGACCACGTAGTGCGCCGCCGCGGCGATGGGCTCGGCGACCAGGCGCACCGTGCCCAGCCCCGCCGCGGCAGCGGCCTTCCGCAGCGCCGCGAGCTGGTCGTCGCACCAGCCGGCCGGATGGGTGAGGGTGGTCTCCGCGGGCTCGGCGCCGCCGTGCGCCGCGCGCGCCTCGGCCGCGGCCCGGCCGAGCACGGCGGCCACGAGATCGGTGGTGGCGACGGTGCGTCCGCCGAGCCTGACCTTGGGTCCGGCGACCAGCGCCCGTTTGGGCAGCCGGACCGCGCTCTCGGGCTCGTGCCGGGCACGCTGGAGGGCCTCCGGGCCGGTGAGCAGCGCGCCGCCGTCCTCCATCGCGACGGTGGACGGCAGATAGCGGCTGTTGGCGATCTCGACCGGCACGACGTTCCCGTCCACCGCCGTCACGGCGGTGGTGAAGCTGGTCCCGAAGTCGATCGCCAGCGTCCAGCGCCCCATGCGGCTCTCCCCCACGTCGCCCGTCCTCGGCTTCTTGGACGGGCCGTGCCGCGGATTTCATGCAGGGAGTCTGGAATCGGCCAAAGACCCCTCAGGGACTCGGGTCGCTGTCGCCGAGGCCGCTCTCGGGAAGGTCGAACGAGGTGTCGATCGGATCGAGGTCGAGGTCGTAGGGCTGCCCGTAGTGGGGGTCCGGATCCAGCGGGTTGTAGGCGACGTACTCCTGGCCGGTCACCGGGTCCTGCGGCCAGTCCGGGGTGGGATCGACCGGGTCCTGGGGTTCGATATGGGCGGTGTCCTCGTAGGGCTGCCGCACGCCGTGATCGACGTGGTCGGCCGCGTAAGCCTGATCCGTCTGGCCCGCGTGGTCCGGCTGGTCCGGCTGGTCGGCCTGGTCCGCCGGTTCCGCGAGATCGTCCGTGTCGTGGGACGCCCACCAGAGCCCGGCTCCGGCGGCGGGCACGGCGGCCGCGGCGAGCCAGCGCACGCGGGTCTCCTCCTCATAGGCGCCGGTGAAGTCGGGGACGAGCCCGGGGGCGGGGCGTGCGCCGGGGACGTGCAGCCAGGCACGCGCCCGGTAGCCCTTGGAGCGCAGGACGACCTGGACGGGTTGGAAGTCAGGCGCCCCGAGGGTGCCGTCATAGTTCTGGGAGAAGACCTGGTCGTACAGATCGTCGGACACGATGACCACCAGGTCGGCGTCCCCGTTGCGCTTGAGCGCCTTGCGCGGCGGATCGGAGTCGAGCATCCGGCAGGCCGCGACCACGCCGGTCCCGACGTAGCCGGTCAAGGCGATCTGCACCGGTCCCTGCGCCAGCGCCATCCGCATCCGCAGCCGGCCCGCCCTGCCCGGCCGGGAGTTGACCTGGTGCAGGGCGCTGTGCACGGCACGGATGACGGTCGGCAGCACATGGGCCTCGTTGATGCCCGCCGGAAGGATGATCAACTGCCCGTCGCCCTGGTCCTGGCGGGCGCACGTGGCGGGGCCGAGCCCCGCGGCGCGAAGCGCGTTGACCATGCTCCACAGGAGCCGTCCCTGAGCGTCGACCTGCTCGGGCGCGGTCCGTCTGGAATAGGCCTCCAGATCGACGACGAAGCTGATCCGGCGCACGGCCGGTGGATTTCCCTTGCCCATGAGACGGTCCGCGAACTTCCTCTGCGTCGCGATATGTGGCGTCCGGTGCCGAAGCCATGGTGGCGGTAGACGTCCGCGGGAAATCCCGACTGGCCGAAACGGGTCACGCCCGGCGCGGTGATGATCACTCCTCAGCGGGGGCCAGGACGATGTCGAACCGGACCTTCGACCAGGCGCCGTCGAGCACGCGGCCGTCGGGCGTCGGCGCGCCGGCCGGGCGCCTTTCGAAGTCCTTGACCAGCGAGTCCCGCACGCCGAAGACGGTGTCGGACTCCAGCAGGCCGTCGCCTCGCACGAAGACGTGCGTGACCAGCGTCCGGTAGCCGTCCGCCTTCACCAGGAAGTGCAGGTGGGAGGCGCGCATCGGAGAGCGGCCGACGGCGGCGAGCAGCGCGCCCACCGGGCCGTCGTGCGGGATCGGGTACGGGGTCGGCGTGGTCGCCCAGAACCGGTACTCCCCGTCCGGGCCGGTGAAGAGGTGGGCCCGTCCCCTGGTGCGGTCGTCGTCGTACTGCACGTCGTAGCGGCCGTCTGCGTCGGCCTCCCACACCTCGATCCTGGCGCCGGGGACGGGGGCACCCGCGGTGTCGCGGACGGTCCCCTCCACCCAGCACGGTTCGCCCGGCGCGCCCGCGGCGACGTCACCGCCGAGTTCGATCCGGGGCGCGCCGGCGACGAAGAACGGGCCGAGGACGGTCGCCTCGGTGGCGTCGCCGTGAGCCGGGTTGTTCATCGTGATCATCTGCATGGACGCGCCGAGGACGTCCGAGAGCAGGATGAACTCCTGCCGCACGTCGTCGGTGATGTGGCCGACCCGGGTGAGGAACTCGATGCCCTTACGCCATTCCTCCTCGGTGAGCCGGACCTCGCGGAGAAAGGCGTGCAGATGCCGCACCAGCGCCCGCATCAGTTCCCCGAGCCGGGCGTCGGCGCAGTCGTCGAACGAGCGCAGCACCCGTTCGAGGAGGTCCTGTTCGCGGCGCGCCTGTTCCGCCATGGCGTCGGGCGGGGTGTGGTCGTGGGTCATCGGGGCTCGGCTCCTTCCCAGGCCGCCCGGGGCGGGGCGGCGAGGTCGTCGGCGGTCACGGTTGGAAGGTTCCCACCGGGGGGCGCAGGCCGTCTAAGGGGGCGCGCGGCAATGGACGTCTATTGCCGCCCCAGTTTCCACTGAACTGCGGGGGTAATGGCCGTTGATTAGGCGCGTTTCGCGGTTTTGTCAGTCTGGCGAGTCGGCCGGGTACGCACCGTAGCCGTGTTTGGACTGTCCATTTTGTATCATGGGCCAACAGCATAGATAACGAAACAGCAAAGAATGATCAACTGATCTTGCCCGGCCCCGGCCGCCGTGTTGCGCTTTCCCTCAGCCCCGCAACCAACAACCACTGGGTACGAAGGAGTGCGCAAAGTGCACAGAATTGTCCTCAGGGCGACGGTCGTCGGGCTGGCCGGTACGGGATGTGCGCTCGGCATGGCGGCGGCCGCGAACGCGGAGACCTACTACAACCGGGCCGACGGCAGTTACCTCGGCGTGTACGCCGACACCCCCCGCAACGGCGCTCCGGTGGAGCTCGGCTTCGACCCCCGCGACAACCCGCGGGCCAACTGGGGCAAGGCGAACGGCTCCTACGGGCTGTACATCTACCCGTGGGCCAACACCAACTACTCCATCGACGACCACGGCTGGGGCGGCGCCAAGACGAAGGTCGACGTATGGCAGCGGGTCAACCAGGCCAATGTCCAATGGCGCACCTACAGCCTCGGCGGCGGCTGGTTCGCCATCAAGTCCGCCCGCACCGACGTCAACCTCTGCATCGATGACCCCGGAGCGAGCACCGACGGCATCCAGGTCTGGATGTACGGATGCAACGGCAGCAAGGCGCAGTCATTCCAGTGATACCGAAGCCCGGACATTGACTGACTGACGCCGGCCTGGCGCGGCGTTCCCTCGGGAAGGCCACGCCAGGTCCGCTCCGTGAGAAAGGCATGACAAGGCATTGGCAAGGTTGTACACGGCCACCGCCGCGGCGGTGGCTCTGATCGCGTTGAGTTCCTGCTCGTCATCGGCGTCGGAGGCGAAGGAGCGCGAACCCGCCCTCGGTCCGGTGCCGGTCATCGACGGCCGGAACGTCAGCTTTCCGATGGATCAGTACATGCTGAGCGACGACGACCTGGTCACGGTCCAGCGCGGCCGCCGCGCCGCGGCCCAATCCTGCATTCGCAAAATCCTTGGAAACGTGTTCCTCTCGGACCTCGGGCCACAGGTGCCCATCCGCGCTTCCAACCGCTACCTCAGCTACCTCGACCCGCGGCTCGCGGGCTCGCTCGGGTACCGCGACCTGGTCGACGTCCGCGAGACCAGGAAGGGCAAGTCCCGGCCGATACCCGAGAGCTACCGGCAGAAGGCGATGGACGTCCTCTTCGGAAACGTCCGCTCGGTGAACGGCCGCGCCGTTCCGGCGGGCGGCTGCGACGCCGAGGCGGAACGGCAGATCACCAGCGGGGTGACGAAGAAGCTCGACACGCGGATGCTGGCGTTCCAGGCGACGCAGAAGACCGAGGCCGATTCCAGGTTCACGGCCGGGCTCGCCAAATGGAGCGCGTGCATGAGCCGGTCCGGATTCACCTACAAGAGCCCGCGGGCGGCGATGACCGATCCCCGCTGGGCGCAGGTCGGCGCCGACGGAATCAACCGCGCGCCCGCGAAGCCGGACCAGATCGCCGTGGCCAAGGCCGACGCGGCCTGCCGGAAAGAGACGAACCTCTACGGCATCTGGGTCGCGGTCGAGACCGCCTACCAGAAGCAGACCATCGCCAAGATGGAGCCCCAACTCCTCGAAGCCAAGAAGAATGATCAGGTGCTCCTGAGCAATGCCCGCGCGGCGGGCGGCTGACGCGCGGGGCGACTCCCGCACTCGGCGAGCACGGGTCGCCGCTCCCGACTTCCTCGATCAGACGGGCATTCCGCCTCATGGCTTCCACTCCCCCTGGCCTCCCGGCCGACCGCGGCGACGACGCCGAAGCGACGAGTCCCGCGCCGTTTCCGGGCGCGCGCCGCGGCAGGCGGCTGCTGCTCGGCGGCGCGCTCGCCGCGGTCGCCGTCTCGGTCGGCGGCATCGCCGCGTCCGCGCTGATCAAGTCACCGCAGCAGGTCGCCGCCGACGCACGGGCGCCGAAGCCCTCGGTCCTGTCGGCGGTCGTGGAACGGCGCGTCCTGACCGAGACGGTGGTCGTCCGCGGGACGGTCGCGCCGGGAAAGGCCATCGAGGTCGTCCCCACCGTGTCCGGAGAGGGAAAGGCGGTGATCACCCGCCGAACCGTCAGAACGGGGCAGCGGATCAAACCCGGAACGGTCGTCGCGGAGGTTTCGGGACGCCCCGTCATCGCGCTCCGCGGCTTCATCCCGGCCTATCGGGACATCCAGCCGGGGGTCAAAGGGCCGGACGTCAAACAGTTGCAGGCCGCGCTCAGGGAGATCGGCTACACGATCACCGACCGGGTCGGGACGTTCGGTTCGTCCACCCAGGCGGCGGTGCGGAAACTGTTCGTCGACAAGGGCTACGAACCCGTCAACAGAACCGCGGCGCCGGAAGGCGGCGGAGACGGGCCTGCGGATCCCCGCAAGGCCCCGCTCACCTCCGCCAAAGGCAAGCCCAGGACCGAGACCCTTCTCAAGTCGGGGGAGGTGGTGTTCGTCCCGAAGTTCCCCGCGCGGGTCACGCGGGTGAGGGCCGGGTTGGGCGCCGAGGTCAAGGGGGCGGTGTGCACGCTGGCGGCCGGTGAACTGGTGGTGCGCGGAACCCTCAGCGGAGCCGACCGCAGACTGGTGAGCACCGGGAAACCGGTGAAGATCTTCAGCGACGAGAACGGCGTCACCGTGCAGGGGTCGGTCTCGTCCATCGGCGCCTTCAACGAAGGCGGCGAAGGCGCGGACGCGCCCGGATATCCGTTCAAGGTCACAGGCCGGCGCCCGTTGCCCGAGAAGCTCGCCGGGCAGGATGTGCGCCTGACGATCGAGGCCGCCAGCACGGACGGCCCCGTGCTCGTCGTCCCCGCGTCGGCGGTCTACGCGGTCGCCGACGGCAGCACCCAGGTCATGAGGCTCGGGCCCGGCGACGAACAGCGGCGGATAGCGGTGACCACGGGCGCGACTGGCGGCGGATTCGTGGAAGTGAAAGGCTCCGGCCTGGCCGAGGGCGACAGGGTCGTGGTCGGGAAATGACCGCGCCCCGGCCGCCGGTCATCGCGTTCGACGCGGTCTCCAAGACCTATCCCGGACCGCCCCCCGTCACCGCCCTCCGGCCCTCACACCTCACGGTCTCGCCCGGTGAATACGTCACCGTCGTCGGCCCGTCCGGCTCCGGGAAATCGACATTCCTGAATATCGCGGGACTGCTCGACCGTCCGAGCGGAGGGGCCTACCGGCTCGACGGGATCGACACCGGGGCGTTGTCCGACCAGGATCGGACCTCGCTGCGCGGCCGCAGGCTCGGGTTCGTCTTCCAGTCGTTCCACCTGATGCCGCGCCGCAGCGCGGTCGAGAACGTGATGCTGGCGCTGCTGTACACCGGTTCTCCGCGCGGGCGCCGGATCGAGCGGGCCACCGAAACGCTCCAGCGGGTCGGGCTCGGACACCGGAGCCACGCCATGGCCGGGCAGTTGTCGGGCGGCGAACGGCAGCGGGTCGCCATCGCCCGCGCGCTGGTGAACCGGCCGAGCCTGCTCCTCTGCGACGAGCCGACCGGGAACCTCGACACCGCCACCGCGGCGACCGTGCTCGCCCTGATCGACGAATTGCACGCCGAGGGTTTCACGGTGCTGGTCGTCACCCACGATCCCGGCGTCGCCGCGCGCGGACAGCGGTCGATCGTCATCCGGGACGGCGCGCTCACCGAGGCCGACCCCGCCGCCCTCGCGCGGGGGACCGTCCAGACGCAGACCCCATCATGAAAGGCGGCCTCGCTCGAAGTGTTCGGATGCGCCGCAAGCGCCGCGCCGCCCCCGTCCAGCCGACCCGGCTCTCCGCCCGGGACCTGCTGGACGAGGCCCTCTCCGGAATGCTCACCCGTCCCGGGCGGACCGGCCTGACCGTTCTCGGGACCATTCTCGGAATAGCGGCGTTCGTGGCGGTCCTCGGCCTCACCGCGACCGCGTCGGGGCAGATCTCCAAACGGTTCACCGCGCTCGCCGCGACCGAGGTCCTCGTCGAGGACTCGCCCGCCGATCCCGACGTCGCGGGCCCCGGATTCCCGGCCGACACCGAACAGCGCCTCACCCGCCTCAACGGCGTGGTCAATGCGGGCGTCTACTTCAGGGCGCCGATCCCCTCCATCGGGGACGGCGCGTCTCTGGTCGCGGCGCGGCCTCCGTCCCTGACCCGCGGCGAGGGGGAGCCGTTGAACGTGATGGCGGTATCGCCGGGCTATCTCAAAGCCGCCCACGCCACCGTCGGTTCGGGCAGGCTGTTCGACGCCTTTCATCAAAGGACGCGGCAAAGGGTGGCCGTGCTGGGGAAAGGGGCCGCGGCCAAACTCGGCATCACCCGGCTCGACACCCAGCCCGCCATCTTCGTCGGGGACACGGCGCTCACCGTCATCGGCATCGTCGACGGGGTCGACCGCCAGCCCGAAGCGCTGCTGTCGGTCCTGATCCCGTCCTCCACCGTGATCGACCTCTGGGGCCCGCCGAGCGGCAGGAACGACGAGCACCCGAAGGTGCTCATCGAAACCAGGCTCGGCGCGGCGCAGTTGATCGCCAAGCAGGCCGCCCTGGCCATCCGGCCCGACCAGCCCGACCGGTTCAAGGTCACCGCACCGCCCGACCCCGAGCACCTCAAGGACCAGGTGAAGACCGACCTCTCCGGCCTGTTCCTGGCGCTGGCCTCCATCTGCCTCATCGTGGGCGCCGTCGGAATCGCCAACACCACCCTCGTCGCGGTGATGGAACGGACCGGCGAGATCGGGCTGCGCCGCTCACTCGGCGCGCATCGCCGCCACATCGCCGCCCAGTTCCTCACCGAGTCCGCCACCCTCGGCCTCCTCGGCGGCCTGGTCGGGACGAGCCTCGGCGTGGCGACCGTCCTCGCCATCGCGATCGTCCAGGAGTGGACGCCGGTCCTGGCCTCCGTGACCGTCCTGCCCGCGCCGCTGATCGGCGCCCTCACCGGTCTGGTCGCCGGGCTCTATCCCGCGTGGCGGGCCTCCCGGATCGAGCCCGTGGAGGCTCTTCGCAGGTGAGCATCGGCCTCGACAATCAGCGCTCGCGGCGAGCCGGCACGCGGCGGAGAACGCCGTCCCGTAAACATTTCGGGGCGTCCGCGTCCGGTCAGGAATCGGCGCGTCAAGGTCATCTTACGCCCTTGACTGATTCGTCCGAATGACTGCATAGTTGATCAGCTCTCGACCTCCCACCTCGCACGAGGGCCCTGCACGGTTCCATTCGAGGGAGTCCCTTATGCGCAAAATCCCGCCGTACACCGAGCGCCGCCGTTAGCGATTACCCAAACGGGTCGCTTCCAGCGCTGACGCAATACGCCTGACGCTCAGGCCACTTCTCCCGCCGCGGGATCACCGGGCGGGCTCATCGGGGTGAGCAGGCCCGGCCCGCCTACTCACCAGGGCGAACAACGCTCGCGGAAAGAACCGCGTATCAAAGCGTCCCTTTCTCCCCGCCGATCAACCCTGCATGCCATTCACACGCGTCTTCGCCTCCATGGATAGGAGAACAGGTGAGACACAGGGCACGCACGGCCACCGCCATCCTCGCGGCAATGGCCACGTTAACGACGGGAACGGCCATCGCCGCCCCCGCACCACCGTCCGCACCGCCGTCCACACCCTCGGCCGGGGCCCGGCCGCCGAACCCGGCGGCCGGTCCCACCACGGTCAGCCCGCCTCAACGAACCGCGCTCCTCGGCCCGAACTGGGACCGGTCCTCCGACCGCGCCTGGACGACCTCCAGCGACGCCGAAGGCTTCCATTTCCTGATCGCGGACAAGAAGTCCGGCTACACCTGGCGGACCGCCGCCTCCCTGTCCGAACCCGGATTCGACGCCGACATGTGGATCGGCAACGCGTGCGTCACCGGTTCGGGCCGCCGCGCGGTCGTCGCGTACGCGCCGCGCACTTTCACCAACAAGGCCGAACTGATGGCCCGGGGCGCGTTCGCCGCCGTCATCGACCTCGACACCGGCAAGGTGACCAAACTCGACCGCCAGGTGTCGCTGGCCTATTTCAGCCCGGGCTGCGGGCTCGGAGAGACGGCGGTGCTCACCCGGCTCGGCGGGGAGACCAAGAACGCCACCCAGTTGATCAAGTTGAACGCCGCCACGGCGAAGCTCGCCGACCCGATCCAGCTCAAAGGCGAGGTCACCTCCGCCATTCCCGTCGGCGACTCCATCGTCGCCGCCGATTCGGCCCGCCTGGTGAAGATCACCGATGCGGGAAAACGGACTCCGCTCGCCTTCACCGGCGGAATTCCGTTCCTGCTCAAACCCGACGCCCAGGGCGGCGTGGTGTACATGGACCGTCCCGCCGCTTCCGCCCAGGCCGCGCCGCCGCAGCAGCCGCAGGCGCAGGCGCGGGTCATGCGCGTCGCCGCCGGGGCCGTCGCCCACCCGGACGCCAGGGCGGCCAAGCCCGCCGCGCTGGCGTCCGGTCCGCTGACCGGCATCGACCTGACCAGCAGCGCGGACGGCAAGGTGTTCGTCACGGGCGGGGCCGAACCGGCGGCGGGACTGCCCGGGACGGTCGTCGTCCGCGGCGACGCGCCCCGCGACGCCGTCGCCTCCACGCGCGGCGAGGCGCTGATCACCAGGACCGCGTGGAGCGACGGCCGGGATCCGCGCGGCCTGGCGCGGCTCTCGGCCAACCAGCGCGTCGCGAGGATCAACCTGCTCAGCCTGTCCACCGGAAAGTCGTCTGAATTCCACGTCCTGCCGGGGCAGGACGGTCTGGCTCCCACCGTTCAGGGTCATCGTTTGTCTCCGGCACTCCCGGCACCCGCGAAGACGCCGAACGGAGCCGGAGGCAAATCCCGTTCGCGCTCGGGAACCGTCGACGACGCGCGCACATGTTCCGTGCCGCGCAACGACCCCGCGAAGCAGACCATGCAGCCCAAGCCGCGCCAGGTGGAGTGGGCGGTGAACATGGCGGTCAGCGGAAATCTCAATTACCACATCTCCCGGCCCGCGAACTGGAAGAACCTGGGGATGCCCGCCTACCATCCGCAGGACCCGGACATGTTCCCGCTCCATTCGCTGGCGGGCGGCGGACGCGTTCCCATGCAGGTGATGCTCGGGGTCACCGCGCAGGAATCCAACATGTGGCAGGCGGCCCGTTTCGTCGTCCCCGGCGTCACCGGGAACCCGCTGATCGGCAATTACTACGGCATCAAGTACTCCCCCGACGGCCAGCAGCAGGACCCGTGGGCGATCGACTGGGCGGCGGCCGACTGCGGATACGGCATCACCCAGGTGACCGACGGCATGCGGCTGCCCGGAAAGGAGAAGCCGGGCGAGGTCGCCAAGACGAGCAAGCAGCAGCAGGCGATCGCGCTGGACTACACCGCCAACATCGCCGCGGGCGTCAACATCCTCATCGACAAGTGGAACCAGACCTACAACGCGGGACTGCGGATCGACAACGCCGACCCGCAATGGATGGAGACCTGGTATTTCGCCCTCTGGGCCTACAATTCCGGCTTCTACCCGGCGAGCGACGCGCCGAAGAACGCGGGAACCTGGGGCGTTGGGTTCACCAACAACCCCGCGAACCCGCTGTGGAAGGCCAACCGCCCGCCGTTCCTGTCCAGCGCGGACGGCACCAAGGACGACTATTCGCACGCCGCCCATCCCCAGGACTGGCCCTACCAGGAAAAGGTCCTCGGATGGGCCGGGCACCCGCTCCAGGGGCTGGAATCCCCCGGGACGATGGTGGTGGGCTTCCGCGCGGCATGGTGGAACACGACCGGAAGCCGCGCAACGGTCCAGCCGCCGGAGAACCTGTTCTGCAATTCCGGGAACGACTGCGATCCGGGCAAGATCGGGCCCAACGACTCCAACGACCCGGGCATGGGCGCCTGCACGCGCGCCGACCTGCACTGCTGGTGGCACCTCCCGACGAGCTGGAAGAGCTGCGTCTCCAACGTGTGCGGACATGAGATATGGCGGTTCGATCCGCCGGCCAACTATCCGGAGCAGGCCGACGGGACGGCCTATCCGCCGAACTGCACGGTGAACGGCCTGCCCGGGGACGCCCTCATCGTCGACGACGTCCCGGACGACACCCCGATCCACCGTCCGGGATGCGCGGTCCCCAAGGCGTCGAGCGGCTCCTTCTCGTTCGACTACGGCTCGGAATCGTCCAAGATCGACCTGCATCAGCTGGGCGGGGGCTACGACAGCCACTTCTGGTTCGCGCACGGCCGCGACACGTCCTCCAATTACGACAGATTGAGGGTCACGGGCACCTGGCGGCTGAACACCGAGTTGAGCAAGCCGAACGGCAGGGTCTTCGTGCACATCCCCGACCACGGGGCCCAGGTGTCCGCGGCGACCTACGAGGTCATCACCGCGCGCGGCACGCGGAGGGTCACGATCCCGCAGGACACCAACGGGACGAACCACTGGGTCGAACTCGGAGCCTTCGGATTCAAGGGCGTGAAACCGGCCGTGCGGCTCACGAACTGGCTCGCGGGCGGCAACGGCGAGAAGGACGTCGCCTTCGACGCGGTGGCCTTCGCGCCCAGCGACTTCGTCGGCTCGGCGCCCGTGATCCATCTGCCCGACCCCGACCCGAACGCCCCGGAACCCGAGGACCAGACGGAGAACGAAGACCCCCCGCAGGCCGCGCCCAGCGGGCTCAACCAGCCGCCGGCGTTGAACACCGCCCCGACACAGAACTGCGAGACCTCGAAGAGCGATCCCAACAAGCGGTACTGCTTCACGATCAAGCCGGTGACGCCGACGACGCTCAAGGGCAGGTCGGTGCTGCCCCACACCCGGCTCATCGACGATTCGTGCGGCGTGAACCAGACCATCTTCAACCGGTTCGCGTCCTGCGAGCATCTCAACGAGATGACGTACACGGTGACGACGGACGGCACCACGGAGACGCTCGGCGTCTTCGTCGGGCAGTGGGAGGTGCTGCTGAACAAGAAGAGCACCACCTTCCAGATGAAGTTCTCCATGGTGCCGGTCCTCATCGCGCCGAAGGCCGAGTCGGTCACCTTCCACTTCAACTACGCGTGCAGCGGCGAATGCAAGCTCAAATCCACCACCGGGAACGGCCTGCCGTTCACGTGGCTCTTCACCGAGAAGCACGTGGCGAGCACCACGTACACATTCGAGTGGAACAAGTCGGGAAGCACCACTCCCCGGCACGACGTCGTGACGATCGGCGCCTCCGACACGCACTTCACCTCACTCGGGAGCGGCGGCGAGAAGTCGAGCTCGCACACCTGGTCCACCAAGGCGCTGGGAATCAGATGCGACAACGAGGTCGGCGGCAACGAGGGCTGCGCCTTCTCGAAGTTCATCCCCACCTACACGATCAATGTGAAGAAGTTCCCCGCGGCGGCGGCGATGTACTGGGAGCTCATGAACAGGCTGTCCTCCCACCCCGGCAGCGCCAAGCACGGCAAGACGCCGCTCCACCGGATCGAGAACCCGGCGACGCAGCAGCAGAACCGCGGGTTCGTCTGCGACGGCACATATATGCCGCATCCCGACGCCGACCGGGGTCCCCTCGGGCCCAGGGAGAGTTCGAGCTGCGACGAGTATCCGTTCGCGGCCACGCTGGAGAGTGCGGGCAACAAGCAGATCTCCGGCATCGCCTGCGTGCAGTTCTACGCGACCAAGATCACGGGCAGTTGGGAACTGTGGCTCGATCCGGGCTACGGGACGCCGGTCACGTGGAACGAGCCCTGCGGGCGAGGCGCGATCCCGCTGAACCAGAACACGGGCGCCGGTGGAGGCGTCGGCGGCCTGCCCGCCAAGTCACGGCTCCTGGACGGAGACGCCTACTGGGTCGAGACGCCGTATTTCGACGATCAATGCAACGTCAACGCACCGGAGTGCACCATCAGAACATCCTGACGATGTCCGCCTGAATACGGGCCCCGGCCGGTGGCGTCACCGGCCGGGGCCCGCGCGATGCCGCGGTCATTCACCGTCGGGATTGGTGATTTCCACTTGCTCGGGGCGGCCGCTCGCGTCCTGGGTGTGGATGACGATCCGCTGCCAGGCTTCGGCCGGGACGTCGACGATTCCGGTCAGGTACACGGCCCGTTCCAGCACCTCCGGGCCGAAACGGATTCCCGACACGTTCTCGGCGAGGGCGAAGAGGTCCGCGGCCGCCGCGGACCGTCCGTGCTCGACGTCGAGGCCGCTCCGGGCCATCGCCTCGACCAGGGCATCGGGGCTACCGCCCGTCCGCTCGGCGGGACGCTCGAAGCGGGTGCGCAGCTCGCCGTCCTCCCACCAGGAGAAATGGTTCATGGCCGCGGCGCCCGCCGAATGCGTGATCGCCGTGGTCCCTCGGGTGGCGTAGGCCAGGGCGTCGGTCTGCGACTCGATCCCGCCGTTGATCTCCAGGGCGAACGTCCAGTCGCCTCCGGGGGCGGGGGCCGCGCCGACGAAGAACTGGTCGCCCCAGAGATCCTGGTCGTCCTGGAAGTCGGAGTCGGCGTCATTGAACGCGTCGAACCCGGCGCGTTCTCCCTGGAACTCGGCGCCGACGCGGTCAAGGAATTCCCTGGGGGTGACCCGGTGGATCAGCGTGAGGCAGTAGCCGTTCACGAGATGTCCGCGCCGGAACTCCGGCACCCAGGAATAGTCGGCCCCGGTCGTGGTCATGGCCCCATTCTGCCCTTACCAGACCGGCCGCGGGGTCGGACGCGATGTCCGGGCCGGTCCGGTGCGGAGCCTCGGGATGCTAGGGACGACGGACGTGGAGAGCAGGACGCGCACCGGAACGAACACGCCGGACCGCTCGAGCCGGAGGCGGGTCGCTCCCGGTCACCTGCAGGTTCATCGCCAGTCACCGACGGGACGGGTGTCTTCGCTGGGTGTTCGTTGTACGCTCATGGGTGGACTCCCAGACATTCTGTTCGCACGGGATGGACGGGGGTAGCCGTTACGGCGGCCTCTTGCTGACCCCAAGGGGCCGCCTCGGCGGACAAGGGCTAGGGCTAGGGCGGCAGCGCATCCGCGCGGGCGAACCGCTCGCAGAGGATCCGCAGTATTTGGAACGCGGTGTCGCCGCGCCGGCTCAGCAGGAACTCCTCGAACTCCTCCACGGGAATCACCGCCGCCTGGACGGACGTCAGCGCGACGGCGGTGGCCGAGCGGGGCCGGCGGCCGAGCGCCGAGACCGCTCCGAGCAGGGCGCCGGGCCCCGAGACGTGCGGCGGCTGGTCGGCGTCACCGGATCCGACCTCCACTTCGCCGGACAGAACGATCATGACCGTGGTGTCGCTGTCGCCCTGCCTGTACAGCGCCGTCCCGGCGGGCCAGATCCGCCGCCGACCCCGTTCCAGCAGGTCGGCGCGTTCGGCCGTGGAGAACATGGTGAGGAAGTCGGGCAGGACGACCACGAGCCGATCACTGGCTACTGGCACGCGTGCCATAGTCGGCCTCCTCTCGCAGCCGTCCGCTCAGGGCGGGGATGTCCAGAAGATCCTTCGGGCGGCGCAGGCGCAGCTTGTAGGCCAGGACGTCCCGCAGCGGCGCGAACCGGAGCCCGGCGAACACGTCGGCGTCGTCGATGAGCTCGTCGGCGGGGCGGGCGCCGGGGATCCACCGCTGGGAGAAGTGGAGCCGTCCGCCCCACAGCGAGACGATCGTGTCGCCGCTGTACCGGCCGCGGCCGTGCACGCCGCGGACGTAGGCGTAGTCCCAGACCTCGTTGCGGGCGACGATGTCGAGGTCGCTCAGGCTGCTGCGCAGGCCGTGCGCGAGGAGCGGGCCGCTGCCGAAGATGACGAAGTCGTCGGGGTCGAGGTCCATGGCGGCGAGCCGTCTGAGCAGGGGGTGCTCCAGCAGTCCGGCGGGCGAGCCTTTGTCGTGGGTCATTCCGCCGTGTCCCTTCGAGCTGAGGCGGTCCGGTCGCCGGTGGCGATCCTGCGGAGGAACGGGACGTCCTGGATGATCACCCGGCGCCGGCCGGTGCGGACGAGGTTGCCGTCCCGGAAGATCTTCATGATCTTCTTCACGGACTCCACGGACAGGCCGGAGACCTGCGCCAGCTCCTCGTGGTCGAGTTCCAGCTGCACACCGGTGGCGATCTCGTCGCCGATGCCGCTCTCGATGAGCTCCTGGAGGGCCAGGGCGAGGCGCGGCTCGGCGGCGAGCTCGGTGTGGGTCAGCCGGGTGTCGGCCTCCCCCAGGCGGCTGGTCAGCATGTAGATGAGGGCGTCGAGGACGCGCGGGTTCTCGTCGACGAAGTCGTTCCACTGCGTCGCGGACAGGTGCAGGACCTCGACGTCCCGGATCGACCAGACGTTGGCCGAACGCGGCGAGCCGTACCGGGCCGAGGACTCACCGACGGGCTGCAGGCCCTTCCGGATGCCGATGAGCCGCTCGGGCGCGCCCTTCGTCACCTTCAGGTGCCCTTTGAGGGGGACGAGCACGAAGTTGGTCCACTCGCCCTCCTTGAAGAACAGGTGCTTCGCAGGGCGCTGGAGGATCTGGCCCTCCTTCTTCAAGATGGCGAGCTGTTCGTCGGTGAAGAAGGGCTCCCCTGGCTTGTACCGATCTGCTGCCATGCCTCTAAAGGTATTATTACCTCTAGCGAAGCGCAAGGCGTCCCGGCGGAAAGATGGCCGAAGACCGGACGCTTCCGGCGCTGAACCCGCCTTCGGCGCGGCTCAGGCACCCTAGTCACCGGCCACGTCACCGGGGGCTACCGGTCGTCCGCCCCGTCGCGGCCGGACGGCGCCAGCCCCTCGAAGGCCATGTCGATGATGCCCGCCACCTGCTCGGGCGTGACCGGACGGGTGTGCAGGAGGAGGCGGTAGTACAGGGGCGCGTACAGCATTTCGACGACGGCGTCCACGTCGACGTCCGCGCGCAACTGCCCCTTCTCCCGCCCGCGCCGCAGCCGTTCCGCGCAGGCCCGGACCCGCGGCTCGATCATGATCTTCCGGAGCGACGCGGCGATCTCGGGATCCTCCTGCGCGGCCGCGATGAGGCCGACGTACGGCGCGAACTCCGGGCTGGCGAACGCCTTCGCGACGACGCCCATCTGGGTGCGCAGGTCGGCGCGCAAATCGCCGGTGTCCGGGAAGTCGGTCGTGCTGTTCACGCGCTCGTTGAGCGCCTCCTGGACGACGGCCGCCTTGGACCCCCACCAGCGGTAGATCGTCTGCTTGCCGACCCCGGCCCGCTTGGCGATCTCCTCGACCGTCGTCCGCGCGAGGCCGCGCTCCCGGCAGAGGTCGAGGGCCGCGGCGAGGATCGCCTGGCGCGACCGCTCGCTGCGCCGCTGCTCGTTCGGCATGCTCATACCCCGAATCATACGAGACGAGACGGTGCGTCTTGACAGAGGGGTGGCGGCTTCCTATCGTCGAGGCGAAACAAGACGAGACGTCTCGTCCAGTTCTTGGGCCGCGCGCCGCCGCGCACCGGTCCGGACGACCGGGTCCGGAAGGGCCCGTGAAGGAGGCTCGCCGTGAGCGAGGCATCAATCCGCAGATACGCCGGCCTGTTCGGCGTGGTCGCAAGCCTGTTCATCATCGTCCAGGTGCCGCTCTACTTCCTCTACTCCGGGGCGCCGCCGGACTGGAACATCCTCACCCGCGGCCTCATCGGCATCACCGGCTGCACCCTGTACGTCGTCTACTTCATCGGGCTCCGCCAGCTCATCGTCCGGGTCAGCCCGGCGCACGACTGGCTGGGGACGGTCGTCCAGATGGCGGGACTGCTATGGGTCGCCATGGTGTTCGTCCCGCAATCCATGGAGGTCGGGGCGGCCATCTCCGTCGAGCACGACATCGACACCACGACGGAGGGTCCGTTCGCTGCGGCGCAGTACCTGATGCAGGGCGGGATCTCGCGGCTGCTCATGGCGCTGTTCCTGGTCGCCTTCGGGATCACCGTCTTGCGGCTCGGCCTGCTGCCGAGGTGGGTGGGGCGGTCGGCGTTCGTCGTCGCCGCGATCAACCTGGCGTTCGTCCCGGCGGTGTACTTCGGCGACGACGCGGCCGACTTCTACAGCGCGCAGGGCTGGGGCACCACGGCCAGCATGGGCGCGCTCTGGAGTCTCTGGACGCTGGCCGTGAGCGTCAGCATCCTGCGGAGCGCGCGGAGCACGACCACGGCGGCGGCGCCCGCGTCCGCCGTCCGCCCCGGGCGGCGGGTGGCCGCGCGTATCAGCTGAGACGGGCGGACGCGAACAAGGTGCCCGGGCGTTCCCGCCCGGGCACCTCGTCAGGTGCGGATGCCTCCGTCCGTCAGTCGATCGTCCGTCAGTCGATCGGAGTCGGGATGATCGGCAGGGTGACCGAGGACGGGTGCTCGGCGTCGTGGTAGATCGTCTGCGCGGCGGGCTTCGTCCGGTCACCGGTGCCGAACTCCGCCCCCGTGTTCGGGTTGCGGTCGTACATCGGGAAGTTGCTGCTGGAGATCTCCAGCCGGAGGCGGTGGCCCGCCTTGAACACGTTGCTGGTCGGCCACAGCTTGATCGTGTACTTGTAGACCTTGCCGGGACGGATCAGCGACGGGCGTTCGAGCGACACCCGGTACCGGGCGCGCTGGATCCCGTCCCGGACGAGCATCGAGGTGCCGTCCGGCCCGACGTCGGTGATCTTCGCCGTCCAGTCGGTGTCGCGGGCCGAGGACGAGGCGTAGAGCGTCACCGAGATCGGTCCGGTGACCTCGGTGTCCGTCGCCAGCCGTGGCGTGGTGTAGACGAGGACGTCCGGCCGCTGCTCGATGAGCCGCTGGTCCTGCGGGCCGCCGGGCACCGAGCTCTGGAACCGCCCGCCGAAGCTCGGCACCGGGTTCTCCGGGTCGTAGCGGTACCGGTCGGGCGTCTCGGCGGCCGGCGCGGTGGTGCTGAGCGTGCCGCCGCCGGTCACCGTGTTGGCGTCGCCGTTGCTGTGCAGGTAGTACTCGGTGAACGCGGTGCCGGGGATCGGCCAGGAGTCGGCGGTGCGCCACTTGTTCGCGCCCATCACGAATATCTTCACGGCGGGGTCCTTGTCCACGCCGTTGTCGACGCCCTTCAGCCAGTGGTCGAACCAGCGGAACTGGACCTCGTCGATCGAGACGACCGCCTCCGGGCCGTAGTCGAGCGCGCCGACCCGGCTGCCGGAACTGCCGTGCGTCCACGGACCGACGAGCAGTTTCGTGCCGTTCCTGGCGGTGGCCGAACCGCCGCGGGCCCGCATTCCGGCGAAGTTCTCGACCGTGCCGTTCAGGAAGATGTCCGACCAGCCGCCGTAGTTCAGGGCCGGGACGGTGACCTTCGGGTACTTCTCGCGGATGCTCCACCGCTTCCAGTACGAGTCGAAGCTCGGGTGGTCGACCCAGTCGTAGAAGTACCGCGCGACCCGCTTGTCCTTCGGGTAGAGCGGCGGGAATTCGTTCAGCGGCATATGCCAGTACCACTTGGCGAACAGCGCCCGCGACGCCTGGCTCATCTCCGCCGACAGCTTCGGATAGTCGGGAAGGCGCTGGATGGCGCCCCTGGCGAGGAAGCTCAGCGGCCAGTCCTCGGTGAACGACTGGTACAGCGCGCCGCCCTCATAGGTCCAGCCGTCGTAGATGTCGGACGAGGTGAACGCCGGGACGATGGTGACCAGATGCGGTGGCGTGAGGGTCGCCGGAAGCCATTGCGTGAGCCCCGGATACGAGAACCCGTACATGCCGACCTTGCCGTTCGAGTGCGGCAGTTTCGCGGACCATTCGATGGTGTCGTAGCCGTCTTCGGCCTCGTACTTGTAGGCGTAGAACTCGCCGTCCGACTTGTACTGGCCGCGGACGTCCTGGACCACGACGAGGTAGCAGGCGGAGGCGTAGCGGTCGGGGTTGGCGTAGAAGATGTTCTCGGCGCCCTCCTTGTTGTAGGGCAGCCGCATCAGGATGACGGGGAAATCACCGTCGCCCTTCGGGGTGAACACGTTGGAGCGCAGGACGGTCCCGTCGCGCATGGTGGCCGGCACGTCCTTCTGGACGGTGTACTCGCACTGGTCCGGCGCGGCCGCCCCTTTCCCGGCCGCGCTGGCGCCGGGGGCGACCGCCATTCCGCCCAGCACGAAGACCGCGGCTCCGAGCGACAGACGCCAGCTCCGCCTCCGTCCGCCCGCCCAGGTCATTCGCCGCTTCGCTCGCATCGCCGCATCCCCTTCCCGGTCGAGGCCGGTGGGCCGGTCGTCGGCCTTCCGGGGGGCCTGGTGGTCGCCCCTCGACCGCTCGACGTCGTCGGCCGGAGCATCGCATGATCATGTCCGCTGGTCAGGGGGGACGGCCGGGGCGGTGCGCCGAGCCACGCGCCTGGCGCGGCGAGCAGTACGACGGCCTCCGCCGAACGGATCACCGCTTGCGATGAACGGGGTGTTCGCGAAGATTGCCCCCGTTTGTTGGTGCATTCCGGATGGTCGGCGGCCACCGGACGCGCCGAACCGACCGTTCGCCGACCGCACCGGCCGATCACCGCTCGATCAACGCCGTTGGACGATCGCGCAGTTCAGCTCGCGATCAGGGGGTCACGCGCATTCCCTGGATGAGGCCGGCGGCGTACTCGTGCCGGGGCGGCAGCGCGTCGTCGCCGAGGAGCAGGAGCGTGAAGGCGTAGTTGAGGCAGGCGCCGATCAGCAGGCGGGCGGCGCCGACCGGGTCCGCGTCCGCGGCGACCCGGCCGAGCTCCTGCTCCTGCCGCAGGTAGCCGGCGACCGCCTGCTCCGCCTGGTGGGGGCCGAGCTGGCGCGGCCGCATCACCTGCCGCAGCCGGACGAGCTGCGCCGGGCTGGCCACCACCGCGACCTTGGCGGCGAGGACCTCGCAGTAGAAGTTGATGGTCGCCTCCGCGACCATCAGCAGGTTCTTGCGGACGCCCGCGTTCCCGGCGTGCGCGAGGAGGTCGGCGACGGTGCCGACGTAGACGGGCAGCCGGTCCTGCAGCAGCGAGAGGTAAAGGTGCAACTCACCATGTTCGGCGCCCTGGACCGACCGCATGGAATGGCTCACCGCCTCGACCACGAGGCGCCGCACGCCGTCGGCGGGACTCTCGGGCGCGGAACTCGACGCGGCTGCCGGTTCGGGCTGCATGATCTCCCCAGGTCATTTGGCCTCCCCATCACCTGCGACGCGCCATCCTCGGCCGGGGGGACGGGCACCCGCGCATAAAGCCGCAACCGCCTAATGGCAGGCATCGCGTGATGGCGAATCCAACATATGGGGCCGCACCTTTTGCACGCAACGAAAACAAAATCTTGCCCACCAGGAACCTGCCCGGGCCGCGGCGGGCGGCGTCCCCAGGCTGCGCCTCCGCGCGGGCCGGATCGTCCGTCCGGAGCCCTCTCCGAGAGCGCGCCGGAGCCGTCACGACCGGCCGGCCGGTACGTCGCACCGCTCCCCGCGCCGACGGGCTCTCACCGGACCGATTTATGATCTTCATCCGGACGCGAATGGCGGGCGGAGAATTGGCTGCTATATAGCAAGATATTCGTTCATGCGGGCGGTGGATGATCGGCCGGGAAAGCCGTGAAGCCGCCCCCGGTCGCGCGCCCGGAATGGCCGGGCGGGCGGCGGCCCGGAAGTCGGCGCGCGGCACCGTGCGCGTCCTCGAAGAGCGGTGTGACCAGTCGCGTGACCAGTCGCGACAGGGCGCGACAAGCCCGCGGTCGGCTCCGGCGCGGGGCCGTCCGGCGGCGGCGCCTCGGCGAAGCCCGGCGGCCTCGCCCGCGCGTGCCGCCTGATCTTAAACGTGCGAAGGACCGCCGGGGCGATGTGCGCCCTGGCGGTCCGGTAATCGCAATGCCGATCTCGGCGGAATCGAAATGTCCGACCCGGCCCCGGCCGTCCATCCCCATCGGCGGAGGGCCGGGCCGAACATGTCCTGGTGCGTGCGGCCGGGAGTCGCGCTCAGCCCGGCCGGCTCCGGCACCGCTGTGTCAGCGTCAACCGGTCAGCGTCAGCCGGCCGCGGTGCAGGTCGGCTCGCCGGACTGCGCGCCGAGGCTGACCGCGTCCCACGCCGCCTTGGTCTTGTTGAACAGACCGCAGGTCGGGTCGAGGTTCTTCGCGGCGGACAGCGTCAGGACGCGGTACCGGGGGTAGCTGGTACCGGAGGTCTTCATCGCCATCGCGTTGTAGAAGATCTTCGAGGCGGTCGCCACGCCGACACCGGTGACCTGGCTGTTGTTGCAGGTCGGGCTGGTCGGCTTGCCGCCGCCGGGGTTGGAGCCCTCGGCGAGCAGGTAGAACCAGTGGTTGCCGGGCCCGGCCGCCTTGTGCACCTCCATCTGCGGGACGGACGTGGACCAGCAGTTCGGGTCGTTGTTGACCAGCGACGGGTTGTACATGTTGCGGATCGGCCCGCTGCCGGTGAGGTTGACCAGCTCGCCGACGGTGTAGTCGGGAGTGTCGGCCGGGTTGTTCAGGAACGCCTCGACGGACGCGCCCCACACGTCGCCCACGAACTCCTGGGTTCCGCCGCCGGACATGCTGCCCGGGGTGAAGTTGTCCAGGCCGTGGCCGAACTCGTGGTCCACGACGTCGGTCGAGGTGATCCACTGGTTCTGGTTGTTGTGGCCGAAGTCGGCTTCGCCGCCCGTCCAGTAGGCGTTGACCTGGTTGAGGCCGACGTACGCCGGGGACCAGCGGCCGCTGCCGTTGAGGCCGTTGCGGCCGTAGGACTTCAGCAGGTCCCAGAAGCCGGCGGCGGCGTACATGACGTCGACGCAGCCGGCCTCCTTGCTCGTCTTGGACGTGCTGCCCCAGATGTCGTCCGGACCGGAGAAGATCTGCTTGCCGCTGTAGTCGCCGCAGGTCAGCCCCGGGCGGGCCGGGTCGCTCAGGGTGTACTGGCCGCCGGACTGGGTCGTCCCGATCGTCAGGTTCGACCCTTCCCAGATGCCGGTGCCGGTGCCCGCGTAGACGAGGTCCTGCTCGGCGAACT
>NZ_BCQP01000091.1 GCF_001552135.1 Actinomadura chibensis NBRC 106107
AGCCCCGCCCACCTGGGCGGGGCTGCCGTTTCTTTGCAAACCCGGGTGGTCCGGGACGGCGTCGAAGCCTGTAGCGGCCGGACGGACCGGCCGGTGGGCGCCCGCGCGCGGCGCCCGTGAGGGGGGTCGGCGTCGATGTCTCACGGATACGGGTCGGCGGTGCCGGTGGTGATCCGCGTCCAGCCGCCGTTCGCGGCGCCGCCGGACGGCCGCGGGCCCCGGCCGCTGCCGGTCCGGGCGCGCATCGGCGACACCCGGGCGGACCTGCGCGTCGGCGACAACCCGATCAGCGTGCCGCCCGGCGAGTGGCCGATCCGCGTCTGGCTCTCGTACTGGGGCGTGCGGTCGGGGCTGGCCGAGATCACGGTGGACACGCGTCCGGGACGTCCCGTCCTGCTCTACTACACGACGCCGCGCACGATCTACAGCCGGGGCGTCCTCGGCTACGAGCCGGTCGAGCGTCCCGGCGAGGAGGCTCTCGTCCTCATCTACACGCTGGTTCCGCTCGCCGGGCTGCTGGCGGCGGTCGTCGCGTTCCTGCTGCTCCGCTAGCGCCCGTCGCCCGGGGCTTCGGCGAGGCGGCGGAGCAGCGCGACGAGCTGGTCGCGTTCGGGCCCGGTGAACCCGCCGAAGAGCCGGTCGCCCACCTCGGCGGCGGCGCGGCGGGCCGCGGCGAAGGTCCGGCGGCCGTCGGCGGTCAGCGTCACCGAGTAGGCGCGGCGGTCGTGCGGGGTCCGCTCGCGCGTGACGAGGCCCGCCTCCTCCAGGTCGTCGACGGCGCGCACCATCGTGGACTTGTCGATGCCCGTGAGGTCGATGAGGCGCCGCTGGCTGGACGGCCCGTACAGCTCCAGCGCGAACAGCAGCGAGAACTCGCGGACGTCGATCCCGAGCGCCCGCAGCTCGTCGTTGACGCGCGCCCGGCTGCTGTTGTGCGCGGCGGCGAGCAGCATGCCGAGCCCCACGTGCCGGGCGTCGCCGTCCCCGGCCAGGAGGCGTTCGAGCAGATCGTCGAGCATGCCTCCATGGTAGGACCGTTTGATATACTCTCATCTGAGACTTTCTCGTGAGGTCCAAGGTGGGCGGCACCCTCGACCGAGCAAGGAGAGACGCGGATGTCCGAAATATCCCGCCGCCACGCCCTGAAGATGTCCGGGCTCGCCGCCGCGGCGGCCACCGTCCCGCTCGGCGCCGTCCCGGCCGCGGGAGCCGCCGCGAGCGACCGGCGCCCGGCGCGCGACCGGATCGACACGCACCACCACGCCGTCCCGCCGAAGATGCGGGAGTGGGCCGTCGCGCAGGGCCTGCTCCCGCCGACCGGCGGCCCGTCCTGGGCCCGGTGGACCCTGCGGAGCACGCTCCGCACCATGAACGCCAACGGGATCGCCGTGGGCGTCGCGTCGGCGCCCGTCCCGGCCGAGGTGTTCCAGGACCGCAGGACCGCCGTCTCCGGCGTCCAGGTGTGCAACGAGTCGCTCGCGGAACTCGTGCGCGAGCACCCCACCCGGTTCGGCTTCTTCGCCAACGTCGCGATGCTCCACCCCGACCTGGCCGTGGAGCAGGCCGCGCACGCGCTGGACGTCCTCGGCGCGGACGGCATCCTGCTCAACACCTCCGCCGCCGGGCACTACCTCGGGCACCGGATGTTCGCGCCCCTCTTCGCCGAGCTGGACCGGCGCCGCGCCGTCGTGTTCACCCACCCCGTCGCGCCGAAGGGCATCGTCGAGGTGCCGGAGGTCGGCGACTGGCTCGGCGACTTCCTGCTCGACACCACCCGCACCGCCCTCAGCCTCATCTCCACGGGGGCGCTCGACCGCTACCCGAACGTGTCGATCATCCTGTCCCACGGCGGCGGGTTCCTGCCCTACATGGCCGGACGCGCCGAGCGCTGGGGCCGCGAGGACGACGGCCCCGACCCGGCGAAGATCCGCCCCGCGCTGCGCCGCTTCCACTACGACACGGCGCTGCCGACGTCGCCCTACGCGACGCCGACCCTGCTCGCGGCGGTGGGCGCGGAACGCGTCCTGTTCGGCACCGACTGGCCCGCCAACTCGGCGAAGGAGGTCCGGATCAACACCGCCGACTTCGACCGCGACCCCGGGGTAGACGGACGCGCGCACCGCGCGATCGTCCGCGGCAACGCGCTGCGCCTGCTGCCCCGCCTCGCGCGGCGGCTCGCCGGATGAGCCCGGGTCAGCCCGCCTCTTCGCGGAGGACGCCGCCGTCGGGCGCCGGACGCCGCTGCTCGCGCAGCTTGTCCTGGAGGATCTGGAGGCCCTCCAGGCCGTCGACGGAGAGGGCGGCCAGCTCGTCCAGGGACATCAGCGAATCGGTGCGCAGCGGCGGCCGCCACCCGTGCTCGGCGTCGTGGCTGCGCAGCACCTTCGCCGGGACGCCGCCGATCACCGCGTGGTCGGGGAACTCGCCGCGCACCACGGCGCCGCCCGCGACCGCGACGTTCCGGCCGAGCCGGGTGCCCGGCAGGATGATCGCGCCGGTGCCGATCCAGCAGCCGTCGCCGATCACGACCGGGTTGTTCTCCGGCCACTGCCGCCCGATGGGGGTGTCGAGGTCGCCATAGGTGTGGTTCTGGTCGGTGATGTAGACGTTCGGGCCGGTGAACACGTCGTCGCCGATCTCGATCGACTGGTGGCCGACGATGTGCGTGCCGCGGCCGAGCGAGCAGCTCCCGCCGATCCGGACGATGACGTCCGGCCCGAGGTCGAGCCCCGGGACGAACCCGGCCGAGATCGTCACGTGCGTCCCGACCAGGGTGTGGTCGCCGATCGAGATCCACGGCTCGCCGTAGATCGCGCCGACCGGGAACGCGATGCACGCGCCCTCGCCGAGGTAGGCGAACCTGCGGCGGCCGGGCGTCTCCGGGGTGATCTCGCCGTGCCGCCGCACCCACTCCCAGGCGCGGTGGACGGCCCCGTGCACGCCCCGGCGGGCCCGCAGCCTGGCGCGGGCCGCGAGCGTCCGGCGCGGCGGCTGGAGCGGCCGGTCCAGCCGGTCCGGCCCGTTCGGCGACATGGCGTTCACCGTACCGGGTGGTAGCGAACCCGGACACGCCGGAGGGCCCGGCCTTCGCGAAGGCCGGGCCCTCCGGCGAGGCGTCCGTGGACGGGGTCAGTGCGGCGAGTGCACCTGGCCGTCGACGTCGGAGCCGGAGACCGTCATGGCGTCCGCCGAGGTGGCGTCGCCCGACCGGTCGCCGGAACCGCCCGCGAGGTCGCGGATGACGCCGCGCCGGGTCGCGACCGCGCCGGCCACGCCGACGGCGGCGACCGTCCCCAGCATGGCCATCATCGCGCCGCGTCCGGGACCGGACCGCTTCGGCGGCTCCACCCGGTGCGCGACGCCGCTCAGGAACGAGCTCACCCGGGGCGCGAGCCCGGTCTCGACGTACCGGGCCGCCCGGCGGAGGCGCGGCGCGCTCCACCCGCGGGCCATCATCACCCGCTCACCCGCGACGGGCCCGATCCGCTCCACCGCGGAGGACGCGCCCCGGCGGGCCCGTTCGGCGCCGAGCCTGGCCGCCTCCTGGGCGCGGCCGAGCCCGCTCCGAACCTCCTCCTGCGGCTTGCCGCGGAATCTGATCATTAGGGACACGCTAACCTCCCTGTTTGCGAGGTCCTGTCATGCAGCCTTCCCAAGGACCGGGGGGTAAACCTTGTGCGCGCGACAGAACGGCCACACAGCGTGACGGGTTCGGGCATGACCGCGACCCGCCGTGTACGGCACAGAGAGCACACCAGACTCACGAGGAGGCGGCCAGCGTGGCCAACGAGATCTTCGCGACCCTGAACACGTCCGAGGGCAAGATCGTCGCCCAGCTCTACCCGGAGCAGGCCCCGGATACGGTGGCGAACTTCGTCGAACTGGCGGAGGGCACCCGGACCTGGCACGATCCGCGGACCGGCCAGAAGTCCACCGACCCGCTCTACAACGGGACGATCTTCCACCGCGTGATCGACAAGTTCATGATCCAGGGCGGTGACCCGCTCGGCACCGGCACCGGCGGCCCCGGCTACGAGTTCAAGGACGAGTTCCACCCCGACCTGAAGTTCAACAAGCCCTACCTGCTGGCGATGGCCAACGCCGGGCCCGGGACGAACGGCTCCCAGTTCTTCATCACGCTGAGCGTCGGGCAGACCCAGCACCTCACCGGCCGCCACACCATCTTCGGCAAGGTCATCGAGGGCACCGACGTCGTCGACCGGATCGGCAAGGTCGAGACCGGACGCGGCGACCGCCCGAAGCAGGACGTGGTCCTCCAGTCGGTGACGATCGAACGGCGCTAGTCGTTGCATACGGTGTAAGCCCAGGACGGGTGATGCAAGCCCAGGACGGGTGAATCGCCGCACGGCACAACGGAGCCCCAGATGACCACAGAACACGGTCCCGCCCCCGAGACCTCGGTGCCCACCTGCTACCGGCACCCGGGGCGGGAGACGTACGTGCGCTGCACGCGGTGCGACCGCTTCATCTGCCCCGAGTGCATGCGGGACGCGGCCGTCGGCCACCAGTGCGTGGAGTGCGTCCGGGCGGGCAACCAGGGCGTCCGCCGGGCCGTCCCCCGGACGGTCCTCGGCGCGCGGGGCTCCGCGACCGCCGTGCCGGTCGTCACCTACACGCTGATCGGCGCGTGCGTGCTGGCCTACCTCGCCGAGCTGTCGTCGTGGCGGGTCGTCTGGGAGTTCATGATGCTCGGCCGCGGCGTGCTCCCGGACGGCGAGGTCGGCGGCGTCGCCGAGGGCGAGTGGTACCGGCTGCTCACGACGATGTTCCTGCACCAGCGCGGCGGCAGCTTCGGCGTCACCCACATCCTGTTCAACATGTGGGCGCTGTGGGCGATCGGGCCCGCGCTGGAGCAGGTGCTCGGACGGTGGCGCTTCCTCGCCCTGTACCTGCTGTCCGGCCTCGGCGGCTCGGTGCTGCTGTACCTGGTCGGCGCCCCGGGCGACTCGGCGGTCGGCGCGTCCGGCGCGATCTTCGGCCTGTTCGGCGCGTTCTTCGTGATCGGCCGCAGGCTCGGCGGGTCGGTCGGCCCGATCGTGGTGCTGCTGGTGATCAACCTGGTGATCACCTTCTCGGTGCCGAACATCTCCTGGCAGGGGCACGTCGGCGGGCTCGTCGTCGGCGCGGCGCTCGCCGCCGCCTACGCGTACGCGCCGGCCGCGCGGCGCACCCTCTTCCATGTGGGCGCGCCACTGGTCACGCTCGCGCTGCTCGCCGCGCTCGTGCTCGTCCGGACGGCGGAGCTCAGCCCGTCCGTCTAGCGTCACGTCCGGCGTCGTGCGGACGCCGCCGCGCGCACACCCCCTCGGGGGTCACCGCGGCGGCGTCCTCGCCTGCCCGCCGCGGCCTGTGGAAAACCTGGGGAAAACCCGCCCGGGAGCCTCCCAGCCTGTGGATAACCCGGGCGTCAGCGCCAGCGGGTCGAGAGCACCACGCCGAGGATGATGGCGGCGAAGCCGATCCCCAGGTTCCAGTTGTGCAGGTCGGACATGAAGGGCACGTCGGTGCCGGTGCTCGCCGTCACGTAGAAGACGGCGATCCAGATCAGGCCGACGAGCCACAGCCCCACCATGGTCGGCACCAGCCAGCGCGGGCTGACCTCCGGGGTCTTCGACTTCTGCGGGGGCGTGTAAACGGCCTTCTTGCGCACTTTGGACTTGGCCACGGTGGTCGGTCTCCTCGGGCGTCCGGCGGCCGGAGCGCCGGTCCGCGCATGGGTGGTTTGTCGGTTAGCGTAGTCGCCGATGTGCAGCGTACGGCGTCCAGCGTGGCGAAGCATCATCCCAGTTCTCACGCTCCTCGCGGGAACCCTGTTCGCGGCGAGCGCGAGCACGGCCCGCGGCACGAGCCTGCGCGAGCAGGGCCGCACCCGGATGACCGAGCTCATCGCCGCCGAGCAGCGCCGCAGCCGCCAGGAGCGCGCCGAGTACCGGCGGCTCCGCCACGAGGTCGACGGTATATCGCGCGCGGCCGGACGTCACGATGCCCGCGTGAAGCGGGCCCAGGCCGAGGCGGACGCGCTCGCCGCCCGCGCCGGGTTCACCCCGCTCGCCGGTCCCGGCGTCCGCGTCGCGCTGGACGACGCGCCCCAGCACGGCGACCCGCCGCGCGGGGCCCGTCCGGACGACCTCGTCGTCCACCAGGCGGACGTGCAGGCCGTCGTCAACGCGCTGTGGGCGGGCGGCGCCCGCGGCCTCCAGATCATGGACCAGCGGGTCATCTCGACGAGCGCGGTCCGGTGCGTGGGCAATACGCTGATCCTCCAGGGCGTCGTGTACTCGCCGCCGTTCCGGATCACCGCGGTCGGCGACCCGGGGCGGCTGCGCGCGGCGCTCGGCGCGTCCCGCGAGATCGCCGTCTACCGCAGGTACGTCCGCGCGTACGGGCTCGGCTACGCGGTGCGGACCGTGGAGCGCGCCACCCTGCCGCCCTACACCGGCAACGTGACGATGAAGCACGCCACGGTGCCCCCCGACCGGATCCCCCAGTAGAGAGGACGCGCGTTGCGGACGCTCATCCGTGGCATGGGCGAGCTGTGCATCACCGCCGGCCTGATCGTCATGCTCTTCGTGACGTACGAGCTGTGGGGCACCGGCCGCTACACCGAGGGCCAGCAGAACCGCCTCGGCGACGAGCTCATGAAGGACTGGCGCGCGTCCAAGGTCACCACCGAGCGGGTCGAGCTGGGCAAGGGCCTCGCCATGATCCGCATCCCCCGCTTCGGCAAGGGCTACCACTACGTCGTCATCGAGGGCGTCGAGCGGAAGGACCTGCGCAAGGGCCCCGGCCACTACCCCGGCACGGCGCTGCCCGGCCAGGTCGGCAACTTCGTCGTCTCCGGCCACCGGACGACCTACTCCGCGCCCTTCAACCGCCTCGGCGAACTGCGCCGCGGCGACAAGATCCTCATCGACACGCGGGACGAGCAGTACACCTACACCGTCACCGACCGCAGGATCGTGAAGCCGTCCGCCGTGGAGGTGACGGCGCCCGTCCCGCTGCACCCGAACCGCAGGCCCACCAAGCGCATGATCACCCTCACCACCTGCCACCCGAAGTACTCCGCCGCCGAACGGATGATCGTCTTCGGGGAGCTGGCGGCCGCGGTGCCGCGCGTCCAGAAGCCGACCTAGGAGGCCCCCGTGTATCTGTGGATCTGGCGCCGCCTGCCGGGCGCGTGGCAGACCAAGGCGGCCACGGCGCTCGGCCTGGTCGTCGCCGTCGCGGTCGTCCTCTGGTACGTCGTGTTCCCGTGGGTGGAACCCAAGGTCCAGTTCGACCACGGTGTGGTGGACGGCCCGACCCCCACCCAGTCAGCGAAACCCAGGTGACCATGCGCGTCCTGGTCGTGGACAACCACGACAGCTTCGTTTACAACATCGTCCAGTACCTGCTGGAGCTGGGCGCCGACTGCCTGGTGAAGGACCGCTCGGACGTCACGCTCGCCGACGCGGCGGACGCCGACGGCGTCCTGCTGAGCCCCGGCCCCGGCCACCCCGCCGACGCGGGCGTCTGCCTGGACCTGGTCCGCGACGCCGACCGCCGGGGCACGCCCCTCCTCGGCGTCTGCCTCGGCCACCAGGTGATCGCCCACGCCTACGGCGCCACGGTGACCCGCGCGCCGGAGATCGTCCACGGCTCCACGAGCGAGATCGTCCACACCGGCGAGGGCGTCTTCCACGGCCTGCCCGCGAGCTTCCCCGCGACCCGCTACCACTCCCTGGCGGTGGCCCCGGAGACCGTACGCGCCCCACTGGAGGTGACCGCCAGAACCCCCGGCGGCGTGATCATGGGCCTCCGGCACCGGACCCGCCCGATCGAGGGCGTCCAGTTCCACCCGGAGTCGATCCTCTCCGCCCACGGCCACCGGCTCCTACGCAACTGGCTGACGACCGCCCAGAGCAACCACCACGGCAACCCCGCGACGGCCTGAACCGTCGCGATCGCGTCCGAAGGCAGGTTCGAGCGAAGCGAGAACCTGATCGCGAAGCGAGCCGCAAGGCGAGTCGGAGCGATGCGGCGATCGCACGCCTCGCACGACGATGGAGGGCCGCCAGGCCCGAAGGAGGAGTGCGGGGCAAAGAACAAGAGGGCTTCCGCCACTCGGGGGCAATGGCGGAAGCCCTCGATATGGTCTTCGTCACGGCGCCCTGGGACGTTACGGGTTTCAACCGAAAATTTCTCAAGATCTCGGTGATTTTGGGAACTCGCAGGTCAGAGGCCCCACTTCAACGCGAAAAGGGCCCCGGATCCTCCCGCAGGGGAGGCCGGGGCCCTCGTCGGTCGCTCGGTCAGCCGTTGCCGCCCGGGAAGCCGGGGATGCCCGGGGTCTCGGGAGTGCCGGTCGGGCCGGTGGGCGGGGGCGGCGCCTGCTGGGCCACGTAGATCGTCACGGTGTCGCCGGGGGCGACCGTGGCGTCCGGGGTCGGCTCCTGGTTGAACACGAAGCCGGGCGCGACCTGCCGGTCCGGCGGCGCGACGCCCTTCTTCACCTCGCAGCGCAGGCCGAGGCGCTGGAGCTTGCCGCACGCGGCGCGCTGGCTGTTGTTGAACAGGTCCGGCACCTTGAGGTTGGCCGGGCCGTTCGACACGACGACGGTGACGCTGGCGCCCTTGTCGGCCTTCGTCCCGCCGGCCGGGTCGGTGTTGATCACGTTGAGCCGGGGGACGCTGTCGCTCGACTCGACCCGCTTCTCGACCTCGAACCCGCGCTCCTCCAGCATGGCCTTGGCCACGGTGTAGGGCTTGCCGGTCACGTCCGGCACCTCGACCTGCGTCGGCGGCCTCTTGCCCTTGGAGACGAGCAGCGTGACCGTCGCGCCCTTCGCCGCGTTCGTGCCGGGACGCGGGTCGGAGCTGATCACATAGCCCCGGCGCACGTCGTCGCTGTAGTCGGTCTTCGGCTCGCCGACCTTGAAGCCGAGCTTGGTGAGCTGCCCGGACGCGTCGCTCTGCGACACGTTGACGATGCTCTGCGGGATGGCGACCTCGTCGCTGCCGCCCCCGCCGCTGCTGCTCATCTTCCAGCCGATCAGGGCCGCGCCGCCGATGAACAGGATGGCGAGGCCCACCCACAGCGCGGCCTTCTTCCCGGCGCCGGCGCGGCGCTCGGGCTCGTCGTCGTAGCGGACGGGCGGCAGCCCGTACCCGTCGTCCGGCCGGTGCACCTGGGTGCGGGCCGGTCCGCCGCCGGGGTAGGCGCCCATCACCTGCGTGCCCTGCGGCTGCGCCCCCATCATCATGGTGGACGCGGCCGTCGACGCCACCGGCTGCCCCTGCAGCACGCGCTGGATCTCCTGCCGGAACTCCGTCGCGTTCTGGTAGCGGTTGTCGGCCTCCTTCGCCATCGCCTTCAGGACGATCGCGTCCGCCCACTGCGGGATCTGCGGATCGACCTGCGACGGCGGGACGGGCTCCTCCCGGACGTGCTGGTAGGCGATCGCGACCGGGGAGTCGCCGGTGAACGGCGGCTTGCCGGTGAGCAGCTCGTACAGCACGCAGCCGGTGGAGTAGATGTCGCTGCGGGCGTCGACCCGCTCGCCGCGCGCCTGCTCCGGCGACAGGTACTGCGCGGTGCCGATGACCTGCGCGGTCTGCGTCATGGTGGCGGCGGAGTCGGCCATGGCGCGGGCGATGCCGAAGTCCATGACCTTGACCTCGTGCTGCCGGGTCAGCATCACGTTGGCGGGCTTGATGTCGCGGTGGACGATGCCGCCGCGGTGGCTGTAGTCGAGGGCGCGCAGGATCCCGTCGGTGATCTCAAGGGCCTTCTCGGGCAGCAGCGCGCGGTTCTCCCGCAGCAGGTCGCGCAGCGTGCTCCCGTCCACGTACTCCATGACGATGTACGGGATGGGGGTGTCGCCGATCATGTCCTCGCCGGTGTCGTACACGGCGATGACCGAGGGGTGGTTCAGCGACGCGGCCGACTGGGCCTCGCGCCGGAACCGGGCCTGGAACGTCGGGTCGCGGGCCAGGTCGGAGCGGAGCGTCTTGATCGCGACGACGCGGTCCAACCGCAGGTCCCGGGCACGGTAGACCTCGGCCATGCCGCCTCGCCCGATCACCGTATCGAGCTCGTAGCGGCTGCCGAGCAGCCGAGGTTGACTCATATGTGCACTTTCCCTCGTACGTCTACACCTTGTCCTCCGAACCTAGCTTCCCGTCCTGCGTCGCAGAGGGATCCGGGCTCGGAGTTGACGGAGTCGTGGAGGTCTCCGTCGGTGCGGGTGTTGGCTCTGGGGCAGGTGGCTCTGGGGCGGTGGGGGTCGCCCGGGGCGGATTCGTTGATGGCTCTCGGGTGGGGGACGTCCTCCATGCCCCCCGCGTTGACGGACGGATCCTATGCGTCCGATGCCGTGGCATCACAGTCGGCCAGGGTGTGCGGGCCCGGTGCCGTGGGAGCCCGTCCGGACGGACGGCCGGGTCGCCGACGTGCTGGTCCCCGACCGGCCTCGTGGCGGGCGGACCGGACGGCGGGTCGCGCTCGTCGGCGCCGAGGCCCGCGAAGGCGAACCCGCGCCACAGCGTCCCGATGACGAGGGCGCAGGCCACCAGCAGGACGGCCGCGACCGACGTGTAGGCGAGCGCGCTGCGTCGTTGCCCGCGCGCCGGCCCCTTGGTGAGGCTATCCGCCGCACCGGAGTCGTCAAATCCCGGCGATGTGGACGATCCGGTAACGATGCCGTCACCTGAGCGGCGCCGCCGTCCCTCGGTCCCGGCGTCCACCCGGGCCTGGCGGCCGGTGCTCAGCGCCGCGCGGATCCCGAGCGCCCGCCGGACCACCTCGCCCGCGTCCGCCGGACGTCCCGCCGGATGCTTCGCCAGCATCTGCATGACCAGCTCGCGGGCGGCGCGCGGCACGCGGTTCGGCAGCGCGGCGGGCGCGTCCCGGACGTGCTTGAGCGCCACCTCCACCGGCGTGGACCCGTCGAACGGCGGCGCGCCCGTCAGGCACTCGTACGCCACCACGCCCAGCGAGTAGAGGTCCGCCGCCGGGGACAGGTCGTGCCCCTGCGCCTGCTCCGGCGAGATGTAGTGGGCCGTCCCCATGACCATGCCCGTCGCCGTCTGCGACGCCCCCGCCAGCCGCCGCGCGATCCCGAAGTCGGTGATCTTCAGGGCGCCGTCCGGGGAGACCATCAGGTTCGCGGGCTTCACGTCCCGGTGCACGACGCCCGCCTCGTGCGCCACCGTCAGCGCCCGCCCGGCCTGCACCATCAGGTCGAGGACGGCCTCCACCGGCAGCCCGCCGCCGCGCGCGAGAATCTCGTCCAGCGGCTCGCCGGGGACCAGCTCCATCACGATGAACGTGCGGCCGTCCTGCTCGCCGAAGTCGTACGCCCGCGCGATCCCAGGGTGCCGCAACTCGGCCGCGAACCGCGCCTCCGCCGCGAACCGCCCCTGCGCCGACTGGTCGCCGCCGAGCTCGCGCCGCAGCAGCTTCACCGCGACCTCGTACCCGGCCGCGTCGTCGGACGCGCGCCAGACCTCGCCCATCCCGCCGATCGCCAGCCGCTCCAGCAGCCGGTACCGGTCGTTCAGGACGAGGCCCGTGCTCACTTCTTCAAGACCTTAGCCATGATGTCCGCCGCGATCGGCCCGGCGTTGGTCGCACCGTCGTTCGGGCCCTCGGTGACGACGGCGAACGCGTACCGCGGGTTCTCCACCGGGCTGAACCCGACGAACCAGCGGGAGTTCGGGATGCCGGACGCCGGGTCCTGCTCGGCGGTACCGGTCTTGCCCGCGATCTGGCGGCCCTGGAGGTTCTTCGCGGTGCCCACGGAGACCACCGCGCGCATCATCTCCTGCATCTGCCGCGCGTGGTCGCCGCTCATCGCCTGCGCGAACTCCTTCGGCGACGCGGTGTACAGCTCGCTCTGGTCCTTCGCGCGGACCGTCTGGACGACGTACGGGCTCATGATCTTGCCGTCGTTGGCGACGGCGCAGGCGACCAGCGCCATCTGCAGCGGCGTGGCGCGGACGTTCTCCTGCCCGATGCCGGACCGGGCCGTCCCGTCCTTGCCGGTCTCGATCTTGTTGCCCTTCGCGTCCGTCACCGACACCGGGACGGCGCTCGCGGCGGCGTACATGTCCGGCTCCATCTTGATCCGCTCGCCGAACCCGAACTTCGCCGCCCCGTCGTGCAACTGCTGGATGCCGAGGTCGAGGGCCATCTTCGCGAACGAGGTGTTGCACGACTCGGCGAACGCGCCCTTGAGCGGCGCCGAGCCCGCGCAGCTCCCGCTGTCGTGCGAGTTCGGCAGCGGCCGTCCCGACTCCGGCAGGATCAGCTGCCCCGTGTTCACCTGGCTGGAGATGTTCAGCCCGAGCCGCTCCATCGCCACCGCCGAGGTGACCGTCTTGAACGACGAGCCGGGCGGGAACGTCTGGCTGAGCGCGTTGTCGACCAGCGGCCTGATCACGCCGCTGCCCTTGTCGAGCTGCTCCAGCCGCTTCGCGCCCTTCTCCCCGGTCTGCGGCGCGACCTCGTTCGGGTCGAACGACGGCCACGACGCCGCCACCTTGATCGCCCCGGTCTTGATGTCGATCACCACGGCGCCGCCGCGCCTGCCCGGCTGGGTCTTCTCCTTCAGCCGCTGGTAGGCCACGCGCTGCGCGTCCGGGTCGATCGTCAGCTCCAGGTTCGCGCCCTCGGCCTTCTTGCCGATGAACGTGTCGAACCAGCGCTGCTGGGTGATCCGCTTGTCCTTGCCGCCGAGCAGCGAGTTGTAGGCCCGCTCGACCTGCGTCGCGTTCCCGTTGAAGTACCCGGTGATCGGCGCGAAGATCGGGCCGTCGCCGGGCCGCGTCCCGTACGTCCGGCCGTACTTCGGGTTCGGCTTGCCGGTCTCCTTCGACTCGACCAGCACCTCGCCGCCCGCGGAGATCTGGCCGCGCGGCGAGTTGAAGACGTCCGCGTACTGCCGGGCGTTGCGCGCGTCGGTGCGCAGGTCTTCGGCCTGGCTTCCCTGGACGTAGTTGACCTGCGCCATCAGCCCGAAGAACAGCAGCATCGCGAAGATCGCCACCCGCCGGACCGGCTTGTCCATGTTCATGACGGGCAGCTCACCTCGTGCTCACGATCTGGGTCATGCCTTCGTCCTGGATCGCCTGCGGGGCGGGCTTGCGCGCGTCGTGGCTCATCCGCACCAGGATCGCGATCAGGATCCAGTTGGCCATCAGCGACGAGCCGCCCTGGGACAGGAACGGCGTCGTCAGACCGGTGAGCGGGATGAGCCGCGTGACGCCCCCGACGATCACGAAGACCTGGAGGGCGAGGACGAACGACACACCGCCCGCGAACAGCTTGAGGAACGGGTCCCGCGCCGCGACGGCGGTCTTCATCCCCCGTTGGACGATCAAGGCGTAGATCAGCAGCAGCACCATCAACCCGGTCAGACCGAGTTCCTCCCCGAGCGAGTCGAAGATGAAGTCGCTGAAGGACAGCGGTGTCCGCCAGGGTTCGCCCTGGCCGAGGCCGGTGCCGAGGACGCCGCCCTCCCCGAGCGAGAACAGCCCCTTCATGAGCTGCGCGCTGTCGGAGTACTCGCCGCCGAGTTCGGCGCAGGCGGCGTAGCCCGGGAAGCCGTTCCCCTGCGCCTTGTACTTCTTGTAGATGTCGGTGTCGGGGTTGACCGGGACGACCTTGCCGCTCTCCAGCAGGCAGCCGCCGTCGAAGTACGGCTTCGGGTTCTGCCAGATGTCGATGCGCTGGTTGACGTGCCCCATGAACGGCAGCAGCGTCGCGATGAACACGCCGACCGCGAGCAGCCCGACGCCGATGAACACCCACGACACCCGCTGCGTCGCGATGTAGAGCATCGACACGAACAGGCCGAAGAACAGCAGCGCGGTGCCGAGGTCCTTCTGCATGAACAGCACGCCCAGGCAGAGGAACCAGATCACCACGATCGGGCCGAGGTCGCGGGCCCGCGGCAGGCTGACCGGCCCGACCTTCTTCCCGATCAGCGACATCGCCTGCCGCTTGTTCACCAGGTAGCCCGCGAAGAACACGACGAGCAGCAGTTTGGTGAACTCGCCCGGCTGGACGGACAGCGGACCGAGGTGGATCCACACGCGGGCGCCGTTGATCTCCATCCCGATGCCGGGGACGATCGGCAGCAGCAGCAGGATCACGCCGGTGAGGCCGATCAGGTACGTGTAGCGCTGCGCGGTCTTAGGGGTGACGGACAGCGGGGCGTCGGGCTTGTCGGTGTCGCGCATCAGCAGCACCGCGACGACGAACAGGCCGATGCCGACGAACGTCCACATCAGCTGGCCGGGCGCGTCGGCGGCGTCCTTCAGCAGCTTCTTGCCCGCCGCGGCGGCGACCTTGTGGTCGTGGCTCGTGTCGAGGTCGAGCCGGTAGATCATGGCCAGCCCGATGCCGTTCAGCGCGACCGCCAGCGGCAGCAGCAGCGGGTCGGCGTAGGGGGTGAACTTCGTCTGGACGAAGAACGCCGCGAACGCCAGCACGAGCAGCCCGCCGCCGTAGACGAAGAGCCCGCCGGGGAGGTTGCCGTCCCGCGCGAGCCCCACCTCGGCGAACGCCGACAGGGTCAGCACCATCGCGAAGATCAGCAGGGCCAGCGAGGCGGAGTTGCGCCGCTGGTAGGGCAGGTGCGCCCGGATCTGGTCCCCGATCGACTGCATCTACGACTTCCCCCCGTCGGAGGGACAGTCCCGGATGGACGGGTCGCGCCGCTTGCACTTGTCGCGGCGCTCGGTCAGCTGCCGGAGCCGGTCGTCGGCCGCCGCGCGCCCGATGAGGTTCGACACCTCGCCCTTCCGGACCGCCGTGGCGTCCGAGACGGGCAGCTCCGCCACCGGGAGGGAGGTGGCCTTCGGCCCGTCCTCCACGCAGTTCTGCTGGTTCCGGCCGCGCACGACGGCGACCTTGCCGGACTGGTCGACCAGGCTGTACTTGCAGACGCGGTCGACCAGGAGCTGCCAGTCGGCGGGGCCGTCGACGGTGTAGGTCTCCTTGACCTGCCGCTGGAGGTCCTGCGGGAGGTCGACGACCGTGATCGGCTGGAGGTCCTTCGCGTCGGCCTTGCGGGACATGTCGAGGCCGAGGACGCCCTGCGGCGTCCCGCGGTAGAGCACCGCCTGCCCCTTCTCCTCGCCGATGTAGTAGCCGTTCCTGACGTTCTGCACCAGCACGAACCCGCCCGCGACGAGGCCGACGACGACCACTCCGGCGACGACGATCAGCCACGTCCAGCGGCGGCCGCCGCGGCGCGCCCCGCCCATCGGCGCGCCCTGCATCGCGCCCGCCATCGGCGGACCGCCCCGCGGGTCGCTCAGCGGGGCGGGCGCGGGCGGCGGCGGCATCTCGTCGACGGCGACCGGCGGCTGCGGCATCGTGTCGCGCAGCTGCGCGGCGCGTCCGGCCGGGGTGTCGGCGACCGTGGTGTTCGCGCCGGGCCCGCCGCCCGGCGGCTCCGGCGGCGCGGCGTTCGCCGCCGCGCCGACCGCCTGGCCGGGCCCGCCCGTCGGCGGCTGCCGCTCCATGTCGATCACGTCGGCGACGACGCAGGTGATGTTGTCGGGCCCGCCGCCGCGGTTCGCGAGGTCGATGAGCTGCCGGACGGCCTGGTCGGGCTCGTCCACGTCGGTCAGCACCTGGAAGATCGTCTCGGCGGTGACGACGCCGGACAGGCCGTCCGAGCACAGCAGGTACCGGTCGCCGACCTGCGCCTCGCGCAGCGACAGGTCGGGGTCGACCTCGCCGCGCCCGTCGAGCGCGCGCAGCAGCAGAGAGCGCTGGGGGTGCGACGCCGCCTCGTCCGGGCTGATCCGGCCCTCGTCGACGAGCGACTGCACGAGCGTGTGGTCGTGGGTGATCTGGAAGAGGCTGCCGTCGCGCAGGAGATAGGCGCGCGAGTCGCCGATGTGGACGAGCGCGACCTGGTTGCCCGCCCACAGCATCGCGGTGAGGGTCGTCCCCATGCCCTGCAGGGCGGGGTCGGACTCGACGATGCGGTGCAGGTTGTCGTTCGCCGCCTTGACCTTGTGCTCCAGCGCGGCCAGCAGCTCCGTCGCGGGAAGGTCCTTGTCGAGGGCGCGCAGCGCCTCTATGGCCGCCGCGCTGGCGATCTCGCCGCCGACGTGCCCGCCCATCCCGTCGGCCACCGCGAGCAGGTGCGCGCCCGCGTACGCCGAGTCCTCGTTGCCCTCGCGCAGCATGCCGACGTCGGAGCGCACGGCGTAGCGGATTCCCAGAGTCATTTGCGCAGCTCGATCACGGTCTTGCCGATACGGACCGGGACGCCCGGCGGCACCGGCATCGGCTGGCTCACCTTCGTGCGGCCGAGATACGTCCCATTGGTCGAGCCGAGATCTTCCACGATCCACTGACCGTCCTGCGCATAAAGTCGGGCATGCCGGCTCGAAGCGTAGTCGTCGGTCACAACGAGCGTGGCGTCATTCGCCCGACCGATGGTGATAGGGACCCCGGTGAGGTCTATGACGGTGCCGGCCCGTTCGCCCTGCACCACCACCAGCTTCGTCGGGGGGCCGTGCTGGGCGCTGCGGGGCTGCCGCTGCGGCTTCGGCTGCTGCCGCGGCTTCGGGGGACGGGGCTGGGACGCCCGGTTGGCCGCCCTCGTCGCGGCCTTCGAGCCGAACAGGTCGGCCCTGATCACGCCGACGGCCGCGATGACGAACAGCCAGAGGACCGCGAGGAACGCCAGCTTGATCAGCGTGAGGGTGAATTCGGACATCGGAGTCGGGGTTACTCCCTATCGCGGCGGAACACAAGGGTGGTCCGGCCCATCGTGACCCGGGAGCCGTCGACCAGCGTGACCCGCCGGATCGGCTGCCCGTTCACGAACGAGCCGTTGGTCGACCCTAGATCCACGAGAGCGATTTCGGGACCTTCTACGCGTATCTCGGCATGGTGCCGGGACACGCCGGGATCGACGAGTCTCAGGTCGCAGTCCGTGCCGCGACCGAGCAGGGTCACCGGCGTATTGATCTCATAGGTGCGCTGGGTCGCGTCCGCCCCCTCCACCGCCGTGGTCACCAGCAGCCGCGGATGCCCGCCGAACACGCCCCCGCGGCCCCCCCGCGGAACGTCGCTCACCGGCTGCCGGATCTCCCCGCCCTCGACGGTCGAACCCCGGATCACCCCGGACCGGATGCGGAACATGCCCGTGGCGAGATCCCCCGCGTTCTCGAACCGGACGCGCACCGGACCGACGAAGGAGTACCCCTGTTCCTTCGCGTACTCGCGCGCCAGGTTCGCCAGCTCCTGGCTCAGGCTGTCGGCGTACACCTGCAGCCGCTGCCCGTCCTGCTGAGAGATCTCGACGACGAAGTCGTTCGGAACGAGCGTGCGGCCCTGTGCCACGATCGCCGCCCGATCGTCCATCTCGCGCTGCACAGCACTGGCCACCTCGACCGGCTGCAGCTCGGACTTGAAGGCACGGGCGAAGGCTCCTTCGACCATGCCCTCCAGCCGTCGCTCGAAGCGCTGAATGACGCCCACGGGCACCTCCCTTCCCCACTGGTAGACGATCGTATCGGTGTGAAGGTTCGCTCGGAGTATCTGGATACCTAACCACTGCTAGGACCGTGCTAGCCTTTTCAGCGACCCGAAACGGGTCGACACCCACGGGCGGGTGGCGGAACGGCAGACGCGCACGGTTCAGGTCCGTGTGTCCGAAAGGATGTGAGGGTTCAAATCCCTCCTCGCCCACGATGGAGTTGGGAGTGGTGTACCCGCGGAGAGCGCGGGTGGCCACTCCCTCTTTCTGTTTGTCTGGGGGGCGACCCCCAGACCCCCGATGTGGGGGGCTCCGCCCCCACGCCCCCCTGCCGGTTGCGGTCTCTGTCTTGGTGCGGCTGTCACTTCGGTGCGGGTCGTTCTTTCTTCCTGGTTGCTGATGGTGCGGGTGGTGCTTCCCCGCCGGGTGCGGGTCGCGCTTCCCTGATGGTGCGGGTGGTGCTTGCCCGGTGGGTGCGGGTCGTGGTTCCCCGGTGGTGCGGGTGGTGCTTCCCCGGTGGGTGCGGGTCGTGCGTTTCTGGTGGTTGCGGGTGGGGCTTGGGTGGGGTTGCGGTCGTCTTAATCGTGGGCGTTCAGTCTGTTATGTCCAGGCCGTAGCTGCGGGCCAGGTCGGCTAGGCCGTGGTCGTAGCCCTGGCCTATCGCGCGTAGGCGCCAGGACGGGCCGCGGCGGTAGAGCTCGGCCAGCAGCATTGTGCGTTCGGTGGTTCCTGCGTCGAGGGTGGCCTGGGCGAGCGGGGCCTCGCTGCCGCTGGGGCCGACTGTGATTTCTATGGCGCCCACCGCGCCGAAGGTCGTTGTGCCGTCGATGGCGGCGGCGATGACGACCTTGTGCACCGCCGGGGAGAGGGTCGCCGTGTCGATGATGATCGACTGTTCGGCGGGGCCGTCCGCGGACAGGGTGACGGCGCCGTCAGGGGTCTCGGGCGCGCCGTAGAACACGAAGTCCTCGTCGCGGGAGACCTGTTCGTCGGCGTCCAGAGCGAAGGCGACGACGTCGATCTCGCAGGTCGTCTGGTGGGCCCATGTCGCGGCGACGGTCCACGCGGTCGTGCGTGATGCTAGGTCGGTCGCACCGCCCCGGGGCAGGACGGGGATCGCGGGCTGCTTGGGTTCCACAGGGGGTGGTGAGGGGCTCAGCGTCCGCAGCCAATTCTCGTCGTGGACGGGCAGGCCGAGGGAATCGACCCTGGTCATGCGCCGGTCGGTGTCTCCGCCCGGAAGGACGACGACGTCGGTGACGCTGGCGGAGAGGTTGACGGCGGCGGAGCCGCCGAGTTCGGTGACGCGGAGCCGTGCCGCCGCGGCCTGGTCATGTGAGCCGCCCAGGACGAGTACGCGCCGTCCGGTCAGGCATTTGGGAGGTCGTGTGGGCGGGGGCGTGGGACGGCCCGTGGGTGTCGGGGGCTTGTGGGGGGTGCCGGGGCGTACGTCCTGGAGTAGGCGCAGGAACGTGGGCTCGTCGATGGTGGGGACGCGCTCGGCTATCGCGCGTTCGGCCTTGGCGCTGCGAGAGGTCGGATCGTTGGTTACGAGCGCGCTGGTGTGGCGGCTGACCGTGGACATCATGTTCAGTCCCGTTGCCGCCGCCTTGGCCGTCAGGTCGGGGCGGGGTGTTCGGGTGTCGCCGGTGATGGCGATCTTCATTCCCTGGACGAGTGGGCCGCCGGTGGTGAGGCGTCCGGGGTTGCGGTAGGCGCAGGGGATTTTGGGGGTGCGGGGGCGGACGGCGGTTTGGCGGGGTGGGCAGGGCACTAACGGCAACTGGAGGCCTAGTCGGGCCGCGGCCGTCAGCGAGCCGTGCAGCACTCCGGCCAGGACGCGGGTGTCGTCCACCGCGTCGTGCGCTTTGGTCTGGACGACGCCGTAGTGCGCCGCCAGTGTCCCCAGGCGCATGTTGGGTGTGGGCGGGGACAGGCGGCGGTTGAGGGCGAGGGTGCACAGCCGCTGGTCGACCGGGAGGCGCAGCCCGGCGCGGGCGAACTCGTGCGCGAGGAAGTCGTAGTCGAAACGCGCGTTGTGGGCGACCATCACGCGGCCGTCGAGCAGGGCGGCGACCCTAGGGCCGATCTGCTCGAACTTGGGCGAGCCGACGAGACGTTCGCTGGTCAGGCCGTGGACGTGGACGGGTCCGGGATCACAGCCCGGATTCAGTAAGGAGGAAAACTGGGCCGCCACCCGTCCGTCGGCATTGATCGTCATCAGGGCGATGGACAGGATGCGGTGCTCGGCGGGTCGGAAGCCGGAGGTCTCCACATCGACCAGGGCCCAGTCGTAACCCAACATGGAAGGCGCGTGTCCAAACGATCAATGTCGCGTGCCCCCGAATGCTAACGGTGTAATTCCGCGCGCGGCCAGATCGTAGAGTTGCCCCTTTCGGCCATTTAGGAGGCGGGTTGGGCGGGCAGGCGGCGGTGGACGCTCTGTGTCGGCGGTGGCGAACCGGTGGTGAGGGTCTCGACGCGCTGCGGGAGTTCGGGCGGACGCTGGCGGAGCTGCTGCGCGCCGGAGGCGGCCTGGACGTCGATCTGCGCGGTGCGGTCGTGGTGGACGGCCGGTTCGCGGAATGCGCGTTCGGCGCCGTGGACTTCTCCGACGTGCGGTTCGTCGGCGATGTGGACTTCGCGGGGGCGCGGTTCGGCGGGCAGGCGGTGTTCCAGCGCGTGCTGTGCGAGGGAGACGCGGAGTTCGGCGGGGCCGCCTTCGCGGGGGCGGCGGTGTTCGGGCGTGCCCGGTTCCGGGGCGCGGCCGGGTTCGCGGGGGCGCGGTTCGCCGATCTGGCGTGGTTCGGGCGCGGCGAGGACGGGCTGTCGGAGGAGGACCCCGCCTGGGACGACGTCGAGAACGCGGTCACGCCCGCCTGGCAGGAGCCCAACGAGGACGATCCGCACTGGCCGCTGGCCGTCCTCGACTTCGACTACCAGGAGTGGATCGAGGGCGGTGACGGTGCCCGCTTCGCCGGTCCGGTCACCTTCCGGGACGCCGGGTTCGCCGCGGACGCCTGGTTCGGCAAGGCCCGGTTCGGCGCCGCCGCGGACTTCACCGGCGCGTCCTTCGGCGGCCCCGTCCACCTGGTGGCCCCGACCGTCGACCTGGCGGGTGCCCGCGCCGAGGCCGCCGACCACGAGTGGCCCTTCGGCTGGCGCCTCCGCGATGGCGAGCTGGTCGCCGACCCTGGTCGGTGTCGGCTGGCCGACCCCGACCCTTTCGCGCGGTTGGCGGGCGTGGAGCTGCTCGCCTCGGTCGGCGACGCCGAGCCGGCGGCCCGCGCGGGGGTGGCCCGCGCGCTGTGCGAGTACCTGCGTGTGCCGCTGACCTTCGCCGTCACCGGGCCGCTGACGCCGCAGGAGGCCGCGGAGTTGCGCGCGCGGCGGGCCGCGCAGGAGGCGCTCGCCTCCCGCGCCCGTCCCGGCGGCTGGCCGGAGCTCTCCTTGCACCTGTCCGGCGCGACGCTCGTCGACCTGGACCTCAGCGGCGTCTCGGTCGGCTACGGCGACTTCTGCGGCGCCCAGTTCCACGGCACGACCGACTTCGCGGGGGCGGTCTTCGAGCGCGCCGACTTCTGCCTGCCCGGCTCGTCCGAGGGCCGCGCGACCTTCCACGGCCCGGCCGACTTCACGGGGGCGCGGCTGTCGCGCCACCACGGGCGCTCTGGCCTGGATCACTGCCGGTTCCACGCCGGCGCCCCTTGATCCCGCGCGGCGGGTGTAACGCGGGTTGGGGGGAGGCGTCAATCGGTCTTGTGGGTGATCTTGCCGGGTGGAGGTCCGGTCCGGTGGTGGATCACGGGGGCCGGTGGGGCGAACAAGAATCGGTGGTCCAATCCGCGCCTTTCGCGGATAAGGCACCGATCCCCACGAAGGGAACCGTATGCGCCTCAGACACAGGATCCTCGCGGCCGGAATCGCGGGTGCGGCGCTCGTGCCCGCCTTAGCCGTCACCGCCCTCGCCAGCCCGGGCGCCCGGGCCGGCGACGTGACGAGCCCGGTCGAGAAGAAGCGCGTCGACAGTGTGCCCACCCCGAAGCTCGCCTGGTACAAGTGCTACGAGATCGCGGAATGCGCGACCGTCCGGCTGCCTCTGGACTATGACGACCCGAAGGGCGCGACCACCGAGATAGCCGTCCTGAGAGTGAAGGCGCGGAACGCCAAGAAGAGGGTCGGCAGCCTGTTCGTCAACCCGGGCGGGCCCGGCGGGCAGGGCACCGCCCTCGCCTACCAGGCGGGCCAGTTCCTCGGCGCGGACGTCCTCGACCGGTTCGACGTCGTCGGGTTCGACCCGCGCGGCATCGGGTTCAGCTCCAACGTGGCCTGCTTCAAGTCCACGAAGGACCAGACGCTCGCGCTGGACGGCCTGAACGTCGCGTTCCCGGTGGGCGCGAAGCAGGAGGCCGCCTACATCAAGTCGGCGACGGCGCTCGCCAAGGGCTGCTCGACGACCGGGAAGAAGCTGGCGGGCGCGATGTCCACCGCCGAGGCGGCGCGCGACATGGACGTCCTGCGCCGCTCCGTCGGCGACAAGAAGCTGACCTACCTCGGCTTCAGCTACGGCACGGCGCTCGGCCAGTACTACGCGAACATGTTCCCGGACCGGCTGCGCGCCGTGGTCGTGGACGGCGTCCTCAACCCCGTCTCCTGGACGGGGACGAAGAAGACGTCCGGCCAGATCCTGGACGACCGGCTCCGCTCCGCCGACGGCGCGTACAAGGCGCTGAAGGAGATCCTCGTCCGCTGCGCCAAGGCGGGCAAGGCCAAGTGCCAGTTCGCCGAGTTCGGGGACCCGGCCAAGAACTTCGACGTCCTCGCCCAGCGGTTGAAGGCGAAGCCCGCCGACATCGAGGGGGAGAAGGTCACCTACGCCGACTTCGTCGGCGCGACGCTCGGCAACCTGTACGACCCGAGCGGCTACCTGTTCATCGACGCCATGGCGACCGACCTGTGGAAGGCGACGTCGTCCACGTCGACGGCGGCACAGGCCGCCAAGGCGCGCAAGGCGCTCGCGGCGACCATCGCGCGGCGCCGGGCCGAGGTCGCGCGGCAGAAGAAGGACGCCGAGAAGGTCACGGCCAAGGACTTCCCCTACGACAACGGGCTCGACGCGTTCAGCAGCGTCGTCTGCACCGACGGCCTGCACCCGAAGAAGGCGGGGAGCTGGCCCGCGGCCGTGGCGGCGTCCGACAAGCGGGCGCCCTACTTCGGGCGCGCGTGGGGCTGGGGCAGCGTCCAGTGCGCCGGTGAGGCGTGGAAGGTCCGCGACGAGGACGCCTACACCGGGCCGTTCAACCGGAAGACGAACGCGCCCGTCCTGTTCGTCGGGGACTACTACGACCCCGCCACGAACTACGACGACGCCGTCTCGTCCAGCAAGCTGCTGCCGAACAGCCGGTTGCTGACCAGCGACAGCTGGGGGCACACCGCCTACGGCACGTCGGCGTGCGTGACCAACGCGGTCGAGGGCTACCTCGTCAGCGGGACGCTGCCGCCCGCGGGCAAGGTGTGCGTCGGCGACGTCCAGCCGTTCGAGGGCGACGGCGGTCCGGCCGTCGCGACCAGGGGACCGGCGGACGCGAGCGCGATGGCCGCCCGGGCGGGCACCGCCGCGCGCGGTCCGAAGCTGCCCCCGGTGGCGGTTCGGGTTCCGACGTCCATCCTGCTCGGGACGCGCTGAGCGGCCGAACGACCGTGACGCCGGGCGGGTCCGTCAAGGGCCCGCCCGGCGTTTCGCTTCCCGCGTCCTCACGCGGACCGCCGGCGGACGAGGTAGAGGACGGCGCCCGCGGCGAGCACGGCCGCGCCGGTCAGCACGGAGGCCGGGGGGAGCGCGAACGCCAGGACGAGGCAGCCCGCCGCGCCCGCGACCGGGACCGCGCGGGGCGGACGGCCCTCGTCGCGGCGCAGCGTCCAGGCGGACGCGTTCGCGATCGCGTAGTAGGCCAGCACGCCGAACGACGAGAAGCCGATCGCGCCGCGCAGGTCGGCCGTCGCCGCGAGGACGGCCACGACCAGGCCGACCGCGAGTTCCGCGCGGTGCGGCACCCGGCGCCGCCGATGGACCGCCGCGAGCGCCCCCGGCAGGTGCCGGTCGCGGGCCATGGCGAGCGTGGTGCGGGAGACGCCGAGGATCAGCGCGAGCAGCGAGCCGAGCGCGGCGACCGCGGCGGCGGCGCGGACGGCGGGCACGAGGGACGCCAGCCCGGCCGCGTCGACGGCGTCGGCGAGCGGCGCCCCCGCGGCGGCCAGCCGTCCGGGTCCCAGCACGGACAGCACCGCGACCGCCACGGCGGCGTACACGGCCAGCGTGATGCCGAGGGCGATCGGGATGGCGCGCGGGATCGTCCGGGCCGGGTCGCGCACCTCCTCGCCGAGCGTCGCGATGCGCGCGTAGCCGGCGAAGGCGAAGAACAGCAGGCCCGCCGCTTCGAGGACGCCGCCGGGCGAGGTGTCCGAGCCGACGTCCAGGCGTCCGGCGGCGGCGGCGGACGAGGTGAGGCAGGCGACCACCACGGCGGCGAGCGCGGCCAGCACGACCGCGACGATCACCCGCGTCAGCCAGGCCGACTTCTCCACGCCCAGGTAGTTCACGCCGGTCAGCAGCACCACCGCGGCGACCGCGACGACATGCGGATGTCCCGGCCACGCGTACGACCCGACGGTCAGCGCCATCGCCGCGCACGACGCGGTCTTGCCGACCACGAACGCCCATCCGGCGAGGTAGCCCCAGAACGGGCCCAGCCGTTCCCGGCCGTAGACATAGGTACCGCCGGACGCGGGGTACCGGGCGGCGAGCCGCGCGGACGACGTCGCGTTGCAGTAGGCGACGACGGCGGCCGCCCCGAGGCCGACGAGCAGCCCGGACCCGGCCGCCCGCGCGGCCGGCGCGAACGCCGCGAACACCCCGGCCCCGATCATCGACCCGAGCCCGATCAGCACGGCATCGGAAACCCCGAGCCGCCGCCGCAGCACGTCCATCGCCACCGCCCTCCCGCCCCCGCCGCATCAGGAGAACAGCATTTCTTACACAGGTGAACACCCCGTATCGGCGACGCGCCGTCCGGCGGGCCGGGCCGTCCGCGTCAACGGGCCGTCTGAATTTCTGTTGGGGTTGAAACCTGGTTACTGACAGGTGCCCGACGTACGGTGTCGCCACGCACGGCGCCTCCACCACCAGGCGCGTGTCCCCCCGCCAAACCCCCGAGGAAGCCGCCGGTCCCAGCCGGTCGGCGGCGAAAGGTGGCGACAAGTGAACCGAGGTGTGCACCTCAAACGCGTGGTCCCGCTGCTGGGCGTCGCGGCCGTGGCCGCGCTTCCCGCGTTCGGGACCGTTCCGGCGGCCGCCGCCGCGCGGCCCGTCCCCCCGGCCGGGCAGCCGCTCGGCGCGTTCGCCGACCGGCTCACCGGACGGCTCGGCGCCGAGGCCGCGGGCGCCTACGTCGACCGGGACGGCCGCCTGGTCGTCAACGTCACGACCCCCGCCGCCGCGCGGCGGGTGACCGCCGCCGGTGCGACGCCCCGCGTCGTCGCGCACGGCATCGCGCGGCTCGACGCGTCCAAGAGCGCGCTCGACCGGTTCGCGGGCAGCCCCGGAGCGGTCGGCCTGGCCTGGGGCGTGGACGTGGTCGCCAACGCCGTCGTGGTCAGCGTCCCGGCGAACGACCGGGACGCGGCGACGAACGCGCTGGTCAGACGTGCCCGCGCGCTGGGCGACACGGTCCGGATCAGGCGCGTGCCCGGCGCGGCGCGGCCGATGCTCGGGCCCGGCGACGCGATCACGACCGGCGGCTCGCGCTGCTCGGTGTCGGTGATCGGCACGGGCGGCGGCGCCGACTACGTCGTGACGGCCGGGCACTGCACCCGCATCGGGACGACGTGGTCGACGTCCGGCGGCGAGCAGATCGGCACCACGCAGGCGAGCAGTTTCCCGGGCAACGACTACGGGACGATCCGCGTCACGAACGGGTCGCTGCAGGTGTCCAACGCCAACCTGACCGAGGTCGGCAGGCCGCCCGCCGGGTCGCAGGTCATCAAGAAGGGCTCGACCACCGGCACCACCTCCGGCCGGATCGTCGGCTACGACCGCACGGTCAACTACCAGGAGGGCACGGTCAGCGGCCTGATCGAGACGACCGCGTGCACGCAGCCGGGCGACAGCGGCGGCTCGCTGCAGAGCGGGAGCACCGCCGTCGGCATCACGTCCGGCGGGCGGACGGGCGGCTGCACGGCCAACTACCAGTCCTATTTCCAGCCCGTGGACGAGGCGCTCCAGTCCCAGGGCCTCACCCTCAAATAACAGCCCAACCGAACGGAGCATTCGGGCGGGGCTCCCGGAAGGTCGGGAGCCCCGCCGTTCGTGTCCGGCGGGACCTCAGTCCTGCGGGACCAGCCCGACCCGGGCGGCGAGCCGTTCGCGCTGCCCGGTGAGCCGGGCGATCTCGGCGTCGAGCGCGTCCAGCCGCCGCCGGGCGACGCCGGAGCCGCGCCCGCAGGCCGTGGGCGAGGGCGGGGCGCCGCCGTTCTCGTCCAGCAGGTGGAGCATGTCGGCGCAGACGCGGAGGTCCTCGACGGTCAGGCCCATCGACAGGAGCACGCGGATGGTCCGGACGCGGCGCACCTCGGCCGGGCCGTAGCGGCGCTGCCCGCCCGCCGTGCGGTCCGGCGGCGGCAGCAGTCCGCGCTGCTCGTAGAAGCGCAGTGCGCGCGGGGTGGTCCCGGCCGCCGCGGCGGCGTCGCTGATCCGCATCAGTCCTCCGGTGTCGTCCGCCGGGGACCGCCGCCGCTACAGCTCCACGATGACGGTCCCCAGGTGCCGTCCTGCGATCGCTTCGTGCAACGCGCGCGGGGCGCTCTCGATGCCCGCGAACCGGACCTCGGGCAGGACGATCTCGCCGGAGCGCAGCCAGCCGCCGAGGCGGCGGGCCCACTCGGCGTCCAGCGCCGGGTCCGCGCCGCCGAAGCCGCGCAGCTCGACCCGCTTGACGATCAGCTCGAACGTGTCCAGCTCGACCGGGGACGTGGTGCCGGGACGGTCCGCCGCGAGCTGCCCCGCCAGCGCCCCGACCAGGACGATCCGCGCCCTCGGCCGGGCCACCGAGACCGCGGCGCGGAGCTGCTCGCCGCCGACGTTGTCCACGACCACGTCGACGCCGTCCGGCGCGGCCTCCGCGAGCCGCGCCTCGAAGGACCCGTCCCCGCGCAGCACGGCGGCGTCGTAGCCCAGTTCGGCGACCATCCGCTTCGCCTTCTCCGGCGAGCCGGTGCTGCCGACGACCCGGCCCGCGCCGAGCAACCGGGCGACCTGGCCCGCGACCGAGCCGACGCCGCCCGCGCCGCCGGACACGAACACGGTCTCGCCGGGGCGCGGCCGCGCGTCCCGGACCAGCGCCGCGTACGCGATCGCGCCCTGGCCGAGGTGGGCCGCCGGGTCGGGGAGCCCGCCGTCCAGCGGCGCGCACTGGTCGGCGGGGACGGCCGCGTACTCGCGCCAGCCCTGCCAGTGCTGGACGAGGTCCCCCGCCCGCAGCCCGCTGCCGTCCGGCGCGGACACGACTTCGCCGACCGCCTTCCCGAACAGCGCGTCGCCGGGGTTCAGCGGCGGGAACGGCGCGCCCTTCACGCTCCCGGCGATGACCGTCCGCAGGGCGGGGAAGACGTGGAAGAAGCGGTTCCGGACGAGCACCTCGCCGTCCCCCGGCACCGGTACCGGCACCTGGACGACGGTGAAGTGCTCCGGCTCCGGCAGGCCGTCCGGCCGGACGGCGAGCCGGACTTCACGCGAGGTATCGGGCATCGGCACTCTCCCAGGTCGGTTCCACGACGGCCCCGCGACGCTAACCCCTGACCCGCGCGTCAGAGTCAAGCCGCGATCAGCCCATCTCGATGAACTGGTGGTCGGCGCGGATACGGCCGTCGGCGTCCAGGGAGATGACGTCGAAGCCCCCGCCGACGTCCGCTCCGGTCCCGGTCGTGCGCATCTTCCAGCGGAGGCAGACCAGGCCCGGCATCGGCTCGTACGGCTCCGCGCCCGAGACGAAGGCGTGCTCCCCCGGCTTGACGAACATCTCGTACGCCCTGGTCACCCGAGCGATCAGGGCGGGGTGGCCGCGCACCTCAAGCGGCGGCGCGGGAAAGGCGAGCGCCCTCGCCGCCTCGCGCATCTCCTGCGGCGGATCGGACACCTGTCGCTGCGGGAGCGGAACGACCTGCTGCTCACCGCCGGATACGCCCCGGTCTACTCCGAGTCCGGGCTGGACGCCCCCGAGCTCGGCCCGGTGCGCGAGGCGCTGGACCGCATCCTCGACGGGCACCTGCCGTACCCGGCGGTCGTCGTCCGGGCGTACGGGGAGATGGTGTCGGCGAACGCGGCGTTCGACGTCCTCGCCGAGGGCGCCGCGCCCGCGCTGCTGGAACCGCCGGTCAACGTGCTGCGCCTCGCCCTCCACCCGGACGGCATGGCCCCGCGGGTGGCGAACCTGGCCGAGTGGGGACGGCGCGTCACGTCCAACCTGCGCGACCTGGTGCTGCGGAGCCCGTCGCCCGTCCTGGAGGAGTTCGTCGCCGAACTCGACGGCTACCTCCCGCCGGTGGAGCCGCGCGCCGACCACCTCGGGTTCGCCGTCCCGCTCCGGCTCCGGACGCGGGACGGCGAGCTGCGCCTCATCACGACGCTCACGTCGTTCGCGACCGCCGTGGATGTCACGGTGTCCGAGCTGCACCTCGAAGCGTTCCTGCCCGCCGACGAGGCCACCGCCGAGATCCTCGCGCGCCGCGCCGCCGACCGCGCCTAGCTTCCGGCGCGCCTAGCTCCAGGCGCCCGCCGCCGCGGTCTCGGCGACGTAGTCCTCGAACCTTCGGGGCGGACGTCCGAGCGCCTTCTCGACGCCGTCCGCGACGGCGGCCGCGCCGCCGTCCCGGACGATCGTGAGCAGACCCGCGAGCAGTCGCGCCGCGTGCGCCGGGAGACCCGCCGCGACCTGCTCCTCCACGAACGCCTCCGGCGTGACGTCGGCGTACCGGACGTCGCGCCCGGTGGCGCGGCCGATGAGGTCGGCGGCCTCGCCGAAGCCGATCGCGCGCGGTCCGGTGAGGTCGTAGACCTGCCCGGCGTGCCGGTCGGCGCCGGTCAGCGCGGACACGGCGACGTCCGCGATGTCCACCGCGTCGACGAACGGGGTGCGCCCGTCGCCGGTCGGCAGTGACAACCTCCCGCTGAGCACCCCCCGCAGGAAGAACGCCTCGCTGAAGTTCTGCGAGAACCAGGTGGGACGGAGGATCGTCCAGTCGGCGCCGGAGTCGCGCACCGCCCGCTCGGCGTCCCAGAGCGGGGTGCCCGGCTCGCTCCCGCCGGGCGCGGACAGCATCACGAGCCGCCGGACGCCCGCCGCGCCCGCGGCCGCGACGAACCTCGGGACGCGCCCGCGCGCGTCCGGGTCCCCGCCCGGATAGGGGTTCGGTTCCACGACGTAGACGGCCGCGACGCCGTCCAGCGCGGCGGCCCAGGTGCCGGGGTCGGCGAGGTCGAAGGGGACGTCGCCGGAGGTCCGGGACGCGGTGCGCACGGTCCGGCCGGCCGCGCGGAGGCGGTCGGCGACGCGGCGGCCGGTCTTGCCGGTGCCGCCGAGGACGAGATAGGTGGTCATGCCGTCCAGCGAACTCCCGAACGGCTGGACGATACATGGGTGATCGTCGCGAAGGCATTTGCGATCGTCCAGCGCGATCGTCCAGCGAGGGCTAGGCCACCGGTTGCGGGGGCGCGGCGGTGAGGGCGTCCCAGGCGGCCATCGCGCAGGAGACGACCTCCTCCAGTTCGTCGCGGGTGGCGCCGTCGCGGGCCTGCACGGACATGCCCTGGACCACGGTGGTGTAGTAGCGGGCGACGGCGTCGAGGCGGGCGGGCGGCAGGTCGAGGTCGCCGTCGCGGACGCCCTGCGCGAGGCGGTCCCTGACGGCTGCGAGCTGGCCGCGCCGGATGTCGGCCAGGAACTCCCGGACGTCGCGGTTCTCCACGGCGCCGGTGGGCGCGGCGAGGATGAGCATGCAGTAGTGCGGCGCGTCGGAGCGGGTGATCTGGTCGGCGGTGGCGCGGAGCATGGCGTGGATCGCGGCGCGCGTGGCCGGATGCTCGCTCAGCGCCCTCTTCGGCGGCCCGCCCGAGGTCGTGCCGTAGAGCAGCATGACCTTGCGGAACAGCTCCTGCTTGCTGCCGAAGCAGGCGTAGATGCTGGCCGAGGCGATCCCCATGGCCCGGGACAGGTCGGTGAGCGAGGTGCCCTCGTAGCCGTGTTCCCAGAACACCTCCAGCGCCCGGCGCAGGGCGGTGTCCGGGTCGAATGTGCGCGGCCTGCCGCGAGCGGCCATCCGGCGTCCCTCCGAGACTTGTTTGTCGTTCGTTCAATTTTACCTTGACCTGCGCGGGAGCGTCCTGTTACGTTTTTTTGATCGTTCGACAAACAAATGAGAGCCGGTCCCCATGAGCATCCCCTCCACCATGCGCGCCCTGCGGCAGACGTCCCTCGACGGCCCGCGGGACCTGCGCCTGGTCACCGACGCGCCGGTGCCGCGCCCGGGTCCGGGCGAGGTCCTGGTCCGCGTCACCGCCGCCGGGGTCAACTTCGTCGACGTCTCGCAGTCCCGGGGCACGTTCGCGAACGGTCCCCGGCCGCCCTATATCGCGGGCATCGAGGGCACGGGTGAGATCGTCGCCCTCGGGGATGGGGTGACCGGCCTGGAGCCCGGCGCCCACGTCGTCGGCGTCGGCGTCCAGGGCGGCGCGTTCGCCGAGTACATGGTGCTGTCCGCGGCGGGCGCGGTCCCGGTGCCGCCGGGCTGGTCCGACGAGCAGGCGCTCGGCCTGGTCGTGAACTGGCCGACCGCGCTCGCCGCGCTCAGGCCGCTGGGCGGCGTCGCCGAGGGGCGGACGGTCCTGATCCACGCCGCCGCCGGCGGGACGGGCCAGGCGGCGGTGAAGATGGCCAAGCACTACGGCGCGACGGTGATCGCCACCGCCTCGCCGGACAAGCACGAGGTCGTCCGGGCCCTGGGCGCCGACCACGTCATCGACTCGCGCGGCGCCGACATCGCGGCCGACGTCCTCGCGCTGACCGGCGGCGCGGGCGCCGACCTCACGCTGGAGTCCGTCGGCGGCGCCACGCTCGCCGCCAGCCTCGCGGCGACCAGGCGCGTCACCGGCCGGGTCGTCGTCTACGGCCTCGCGGGCGGCGAAGCCGCGATCAGCAACTGGGACCTCGTCTACCGGCACCAGGTCCAGATCATCGGCCTGAACATCGGCGTCCTGATCCAGGCCGCGCCGCAGGTCTTCGGCGAGCTCATGGGCGAGCTGTTCGGACTCATCGGGAGCGGCGTCCTCGGTCCCGGCGAGCCCACCGCCTACGGGCTGGCGGAAGGCCCCAAGGTGCTCGCGGAGCTGGAGGCCCGTTCCACGGTCGGCAAGCTGGCACTGCTGCCCTGACCGGCCCGCTCGAAAAGCACATGTGATCGTCTAGCGTGGGACGGGTGGACGTCCTCACCGACCTGCTGCACCGCGCGCGGGCCGGGAACGCGCTGGTCAAGCAGCTCATCCAGAGTCCGCCGTGGGCGATGGCGTTCACGGACGCCCCGCCGCTGACGGTCACCGCGACGCTCGGCGGCCGGGCCTGGCTCCGCTCGCACGAGCCCGGCGCCGCGCCGGTCCGGCTCGCGGCGGGCGACATCGCGCTGGTCGGCGGGACGAGCGGCTACACGATCGGCGACGACCCGGCCACCCCGCCGCTGACGCTGGTGGACGCGGACGGCAAGCGCCGCCTCGGCGGCGACCCGACGGCCTGCGAGCTGCCCATCGGGCCCCGCACCTACGGCGACGGGCTGCCCGGCGCGACGGTCATGCTCCGCGGCGTCTACGACCTGCGCGGCGACGCCGCCGGACGGCTGCTCGCCATGCTGCCGCCGCTCGCCGTCGTGCCCGCCGGTCCCCGCACCCGCGCCGCGCTGGACATGCTCGCCGCCGAGACCGCGCGCGACGAGCCGGGGCAGGACGCCGTCCTCGGGCGGCTGCTCGACCTCGTCCTCGTGCTGGCGCTGCGGGCCTGGTGCGCCCGGCCGGAGCACGCGCCCGCCTGGTACCGGGCGCTCGCCGACCCCGCGATCGGCGGCGCGCTGCGCGTCCTGCACGACGACCCCGCCCGGCGCTGGACGGTCGCCGCGCTCGCGGCCGAGGCCGGGATGTCGCGCGCCGGGTTCGCGGCGCGCTTCACCGGCCTGGTCGGCGAGCCGCCGCTCACCTACCTGACCGGCTGGCGGATGAGCCTCGGCGCCGACCTGCTCCGCGACACCGACGCGACCGTCGCCGCCGTCGCCCGCCGGGTCGGCTACGCGGACCCGTTCGCGTTCAGCGTCGCGTTCAAGCGCGCCCGCGGCCTCAGCCCCTCGGAATGGCGCCGCCGGGCCCGCTGACCGGCGCGGCGGCGTGTCCCCGGTGCGGCGTCCTGTGCCGCGGGCGGGCAGGATGTGAGGGTGAACGAACTCGAAGAAGGCACCCGGCTCACTCTGGACTTCGACAAGCTCGCGGGCGTCGCGGCGACCGGGGCGCGGGTCGTCCCCGTCGTGCTGCAGGACGCGGCGAGCGGCGACGTCCTGTTCATCGGCTACGCCAACGACCAGGCCCTCAAGGCGACGCTCGACGAGCGGATCGCCGTGCTGTGGTCGACGTCCCGCAACGAACTGTGGCGCAAGGGCGCGACGTCCGGGGACGTCCTCGAACTGGTCGACGTCCGCGTGAACTGCGAGCAGAACTCGCTGCTGTACCTCGTCAACCGGACGACCGGCGGCGCCTGCCACACCACGCTGCCGTCCGGGGAGGCGCGTCCGACCTGCTACTACCGCTCGGTGACCGACACCGGGACGCTCGGGTTCGTCGAGCTCTAGCGGCCCGCGCCCGGACGGTCCGCGCATGGCGGGCACGTCCAGCGGATATGGGTCCGGGTGAGGAGGGGGCATGGAACCTGAGCGGAGCGGCTGGCCGCGGCTGCGCGTGGACGACTGGCGCGACACCCGCGACACGCTGCACATGTGGACGCAGATCGTCGGCAAGGTCAGGCTCGTGCACGCGCCGCTGGTGAACCACTGGTGGCAGGTGACGCTGTACGTGAGCCCGCGCGGGCTGACCACGTCGGCCGTCCCGTACGGCGCGGGGGCCTTCGACGTCGAGTTCGACTTCGTCGAGCACCGGCTGGGGATTCGGGCGAGCGACGGCGGGGTCCGCGGGTTCGACCTGGCGCCGATGCCGGTCTCGGAGTTCTACGACCGGACGATGCGCGCCCTCGCCGAACTCGGGATCGAGACCTCGATCCAGGCGCGGCCGAACGAGGTCGACCCGGCGATCCCGTTCGCCGAGGACGACCGGCACGCCGCCTACGACCCGGCCGCCGCCCACCTGTTCTGGCGGCAGCTTCTCCAGGCGGCGCGGGTGATGGGCGAGTTCAGGTCCCGGTTCGTCGGCAAGGTCAGCCCGGTGCACTTCTTCTGGGGCGCGATGGACCTCGCCTGCACGCGGTTCTCCGGACGCGAGGCGCCCGTCCACCCCGGCGGCGCCCCGAACTGCGGCGACTGGGTGATGGAGGAGGGCTACTCCAAGGAGCTGAGCAGCTGCGGGTTCTGGCCGGGCGGCGGCGACGAGGGCGCCTTCTACGCCTACGCCTACCCCGAGCCGGACGGGTTCGCCGACCGCCCGGTGGGGCCGTCCGCCGCGTTCTACAGCCGGGAGAACGGCCAGTTCCTGCTGCCGTACGAGGCGGTGCGGACCGACCCCGACCCCGACCGGGCGCTGCTCGAATTCCTGCAGGGCACCTACGAGGCGGCGGCCGACCTGGCGCGCTGGGACCGGTCCGCGCTGGAGGCCGACCCGGAACGCTGGGCCGACCGGACCCGGCACGCCGGGTCCGGCGGAGGGCGCGGCTAGCCGATCACGACGTTGCTCTTGCCGGGGCTGAGCTGGGACGGCTCCTCGCCCTTGACGATGCCGTTGCCCGGGTTCCCGTTCGACGGGTTCTTGGTGTAGCCGGGGCCCCGCGACGGCGTCGGGTGCGGCTTCCTCGGCGGCTTGGTCTTCTGGTTCTGGTCCTGCTTCTGCTGCCCGGGCGCGTTCGCCTTGCCGTGCTGCTTCTCCGTCACCGACGGCGTCGGCGCGGGCGTCGGGGTGGCGGGCCGCCGGGACGAGGGCGGCGGGCCCGGCGTGTACCGGGTGGGCGGGGACCGGTGGCCGTCGCGGTCGTAGCCGGACGGGCTCGCGGGCGGCGCGGGGCTGTGCCCGGGGAGCCGCCCGGTGATCGTCGCGTAGGCGGCGCCGCCGGTGAGGACGAGCGAGCCGCCGACGATCGCCACGACCTTGATCGTCAGCAGTCGGCGCAGCGCGGCGGCGCGGGACGGCCGGGCCGGGCGCGGGACGGCCCGGAACGCGGCGACGGCGGCGTCCTCGCCCGCCAGCTCGCCCGGCCGGGCGGGCGCGGCGGCGGCGGCGAGCAGCGCGTCCAGCGGGTCCGGCGGGTCCGGCGGGGCGGCGCCGGGGGACGGGCGGCCCGCGCGGCGCAGCAGCCGCTCCGCGGTCCGCCGGTCGAGACGTGCGGCCTGCCCGCCCGGGTGCCCGGCCTGGTGATGGTCGCTCATGACACCCCTTCAGCGCCCGTACCGCCGGTTTTGTCACTCTGGGCGAGGGGAACGCTGCCGGGCGCTGTCCCCTCGGCCGCGTCCCCCGCCCCGCCACCGGCTCCATCTCCGGCTCCGGCTCCGTCTCCGGCTCCGTCCGCCCGCTCGTCCCCGCCGGGCGCGGACAGCCGTTCGGCGAGCCTCCGCAGCCCCCGGTACGACGCGGTCCGGACGGCGCCGGGACGCTTGCCGAGGACCTTGCCCGCCGACTTCGCGTCCAGCCCGACGACGACCCGGAGCATCACGGCCTCGGCCTGGTCGCGGGGCAGCTCGGCGATCAGGCTCAGCGCGTCCCGGGTGGCGATGCCGTCGAGGGCGTCGACCTCGGTGTCGGCGTCGGCGGCCATCGTGAGCAGCTCCTCGACCGGCAGGTCGGACCCGGGCCGCCGGGACCGGCGGCGCAGGTGGTCCAGCGCGCGGTGCCGGGTGATCGTCGCCGTCCAGCCGCGGAAGCCGTCCAGGTCGCCGCGGAAGGACGGCAGGTCGCGGGCGATCTGCAGCCACGCCTCCGACGTCACGTCCTCGGCGTCCGCGCCGACGAGCGTGCCCGCGAAGCGCACCAGCCGGGGCTGGACGTCGCGGTAGAGCATGCGGAAGGACTCCTCGTCGCCGTCCTGCGCGGCCCGCAGGGCACGGCCGAGCTGTTCCTCGTCCGCCCGTTCCATCCGGGCCATTGTGCAGGGATTCCGGTCGCGGTGTGACATGTACCCGGCTGTTCGCGCTGAAGCAGTGACCCCCCACGGCCGGCCCCGTGGGCGGGCGCCCCCTCCCGCACCGAGACGATGGACGGCGATGATCGGGAACGTCCCGCACGACCGCGACGAGCTGCTCGTCACCGGCGTCCCGCCGGTCACCGGGCCGCTCACCATGCCACTCACCGAACCGCCAGGGCCGGACGACGCCGGGACGACGATCCCCGTCGCGGCGGAGCCCGACGCCGTGTTCGTCGACGCGTCCGGCGGGCGCGCCCGGTTCGGCCGCCGGCTCGGCCTCGCGGCCGGGGCGGTGCTGGTCGTGTTCCTCGGCGCGCTGGGCCTCGGGATGGCGACCGGCCCGAGCGTGCCGCTGACCCCCTGGGGCGAGCCGTCCGCGCGGCCGAAGGTGCACGTCAGCACGCCGGACGACCCGCCGGGGACGCCGCCGGACCGGCGGGCGGGCGCCCCGCCC
>NZ_BCQP01000092.1 GCF_001552135.1 Actinomadura chibensis NBRC 106107
GGGGGGGCCGCGGGGCGTGGCGGCTCGTGGAAGGCCGCCGAGCGGGAGGTCGCAGGGCGGGAAGTCGTGGGGCGGAAGGCCACCGAGCGGGAAGTCGCGGGGCGGGGGGTCGCGCGGGGTGTCGGGGCGTGGGGCCGTGGGTTCGTAGTTGGGGGTGGTAGTGGGGGTGGGTGGGATGTGAGCGGCCCCCGCTGCCGTGGGCGGCGGGGGCCGGTCGGGATGTGTTGGTGGTCAGGCTTCGATGACGTTTACGTCGATCGCGGCGCTGACGTCGGAGTGCAGGCGGACGCTGACCCGGTGGGTGCCGACCGTCTTGATCGGGTTGCCGATCTCGATGCGGCGGCGGTCCAGGTCGGGGCCGTCCGCGTCACGGACCGCGGTGGCGATGTCGGCGGCCGTCACGGCGCCGAACAGGCGGCCGCCGCTGCCGGCGCGGGTGCGCAGCGTCACGCGGAGCGCCTTGAGCTGGTCGGCGACTTCCTTGGCGTGCTCGACGGTCGCGATCTCGCGGGCCGAACGCGCCTTCTTGATGGAGTCGATCTGCCGCTCGGCGCCGCGCGTCCACCGGATGGCGAACCCGCGGGGCACGAGGTAGTTGCGGCCGTAGCCGTCGCGGACGTCGATGACGTCGCCGGGCTCGCCGAGCCCGGAGACCTGCTGGGTCAGGATGAGCTTCATGATCGTTCCTCCTGCCTCAGCGCGCGGTGCTGGTGTACGGCAGCAGCGCCATCTCGCGGGCGTTCTTGATCGCCGTGGCGACGTCCCGCTGGTGCTGGGTGCAGTTGCCGGTCACCCGACGGGCGCGGATCTTGCCGCGGTCGGAGATGAACTTCCGCAGCAGACCGGTGTCCTTGTAGTCGACGTAGGAGATCTTCTCCTGGCAGAAAACGCAAACCTTCTTCTTCGGCTTGCGGGGAGGTGGCTTCGCCATCGTGGTGCTCCTTTGGGAGAGCCCCGCTCACGCGGGAATGGACGTGTGTTCGTTTCTTGCTGGTCATCGCCGGAGCGACGTGGACGGACCGCCCGGCACGGGAGCCCGGCTGGAGGCGCGGGGCCCGGTTAGAACGGCGGGTCGTCGGAGAAGCCCCCGCCGCCACCGCCGCTGGTGGCCCAGGGGTCGTCGGCCGGACCGCCGCCGCCCTGCTGGCCGCCGCCGAAGCCGCCGCCCTGCTGCTGGCCGCCGCCGCCGAAACCTCCGCCGCCGCCCTGGCCGCCGCCGCCGAAGCCACCGCCGCCGCCCTGGCCGCCGCCGAACCCGCCGCCGCCACCCTGCCGCTGGGTCTTGTTGACCTTGGCGGTGGCGTTGCGGAGCGACGGGCCGACCTCGTCGACCTCGACCTCGAAGACGGTGCGCTTCTCACCCTCGCGGGTCTCGTACGACCGCTGCTTGAGGCGTCCCTGCACGATCACCCGCATGCCGCGCTGCAGGGTCTCGGCCACGTTCTCGGCCGCCTGCCGCCAGACGTTGCAGGTCAGGAACAGGGCCTCGCCGTCCTTCCAGTCGCCCGACTGGCGGTCGAAGAACCGCGGGGTCGAGGCGAGGCGGAAGGACGCGACCGCCTGGCCGCTCGGGGTGAAACGGAGATTCGGGTCCTCGACGAGGTTCCCGACGATCGTGATTACGGTGTCGCCTGCCATGGGGCTCGCTCCGGCTGGTGTGAGGGCTGAGCCGGGCTCAGTGGACCTCGGGGCGGATGACCTTGGTGCGGAGGATCGACTCGCTCAGGTTGAGCTGCCGGTCGAGCTCCTTGACCGTGGCAGGCTCGGCCGAAAGGTCGATCACCGCGTAGATACCTTCGGACTTCTTCTGGATGTCGTACGCCAGGCGCCGGCGGCCCCAGACGTCGACCTTCTCCACGCTGCCGCCGCCGTCCTTGACGACCTTCAGGAACGGGTCGAGCGCGGTGTTGGCGGTGCGCTCGTCGATGGCGGGGTCGAGAATGGCCATGAGTTCGTAACGACGCATGCTGTGTCCCTACCTCCTCTGGACTGATGCGGTCACGGTCTCTCCGTGACAGGAGGGCTTACTGCGTCCCCCGCGGCGGCGCCGGACCCCGGATCGCCGGGCGCGCCCGCCGCGAGACCGATACAGGTTACCAACGATGGGCCATGTACGAGCCGCTTGCCGGAACGAACCCCCAGCCCAGCGGACGCAACCGCCCCATCCGCACATCGAGGACGCCCCCGATCGCCCCCCGATCGCCCCCGCGTCCCGGCGTCCCCGCGCCCCTGCCGCGACCCGGCGAGGCAGCCCGGAGGCTGGCGAGCTAGGACATCCCGTCACCCTGGACGGTGTAGACGTCGTCGCCCCGGACGCCCGCGCCCGCCTCCCGGACGACCCTTTCGGACCACCTCCTGGACGAACCTCCCGGAGGATGTCCGGGACGAACCCGTCGGAGGACGTCCCGGATGAACCTTCCGGAGGGCGTCCTGGACGAACCTTCCGGAGGACGTCCCGGATGAACCTTCCGGAGGGCGTGCCGGATGAACCTTCCGGAGGGCGTGCCGGATGAGCGGTGTCCAGTGCGAGTTGGATGCCCGCTTTTCCGGTGACCTCGGCCTGGGTCTCTTCGAGCACGCGAAGGGGGCGTACGCGCGGTGGCGGGCGGGGGTCAGGGGACGCCGGGGCGCGGACGGCTCATCTGTTGGCTCTTGGGCGGGATGGGCGGGCGCAGCGGCGTCGTTCGAGTTCGGCCATGATGTCGGCCATGCGGGCGCGCATGCGTGCGGTCTGGGTCGTCAGCAGCGACAGCTCCTCGACGAGCTCCGCGTCGCCGATGAGCCCCAACTCCGCTTTCGTCACCACGGTGCACCTCCTGACTCCTCCCTCCGCTTCCCCTCGGAGGGCCGGACCGAGCCGGTGTTCGAATCCATGTTCGACAGTACCGTGTCCCACCGACATTTTCCGCCCGCCCCCGCCGGTTGATCAGCGGGCTTGTTGGGAACCCCTTTAAGGGCATGGTCCGTCCGGTCCCGTGTGTGGCATATGCCCTTTTCGCGCGCGGGAGCCATGACCGGAGGAGGGTTCCGATGCCGCAGGAGGCAGCGGGCGCGGAGCGGCACGCGACGGGCGCGGAGCAGCGGTCGGCGGCCGGCACGGAGGTCGAACCGCACAAGCTCCAGGCCGTCCTCGCCGTGGTCGCCGTCACGATCGGCATCGCCGCGCTCATCATGGGCTGGATCCCCCAGACGCATCTCCCCGGCGCCGTCGCGGGGGTGATCGGCCTTCCCATCGCGCTGTACTCCCAGCTCATCTCGGCTACGACGAACGAACGGTGGCTGAACGTCATCGGCATGGTCACCTCGTTCCTGGGCGTCGCGTTCGCGCTGAGCCACGGCGGTTTCTCCGTCTGACCGACCGCGTCGCCGCGGTCGATCCGACAGGACGCGCTGACGGCCGGGGCGGGGGTTGCCGGTTTGGTGGGGTGGGTTGTCGGAGGGCACGGCTAGGCTCGGGGCATGCGTATCGGAGCCCACGTCGACCAGACCGACCCGCTCGACAACGCCCGCGCGGTGGGCGCCGACGTCGTCCAGTTCTTCCTGGGCGATCCGCAGGGGTGGAAGAAGCCCGTCCTGCCGGAGGGCGTCGAGGCGCTGGCGGGTTCAGGCGTGGACGTGTACGTGCACGCTCCGTACACGATCAACGTGGCGACCTCCAACAACCGGATCCGTATCCCGAGCCGGAAGAACCTGACGCAGCAGTTGGAGGCGGCCGCGTCCATCGGCGCGAAGGCGCTGATCGTGCACGGCGGTCACGTGCTGAAGGACGACGACCCCGAGACGGGCTTCGAGAACTGGCGCAAGGTGTTCGAGCGGGTCGAGTGTCCGATACCGGTCTACATCGAGAACACCGCGGGCGGCGGCAACGCGATGGCGCGCAAGTTCGACCGGATCGCTCGGCTGTGGGACGTGCTGTCCGGCGTCCCGGGCCTTGAGTCCAAGCTCGGCTTCTGCCTCGACACCTGCCACGCGCACGCGGCGGGGGAGGCGCTCGTCGACGCCGTCGACCGGATCAAGGCCATCACAGGCAGCATCGACCTGGTGCACTGCAACGACAGCCGCGACGACTTCGGATCGGGCGCCGACCGGCACGCCAACCTGGGCAGCGGCACGATCGACCCGGAACTGATCCTCGCGGTGGTGCGGGCGGCAGGCGCGCCCGTCGTGGTGGAGACCCCGGCCGGGGGCCAGGCCGACGACATCTCCTGGCTTCGTTCCAAACTCTGAACCGGCCAAGGTCAAGATCGCTCCCGGACGCAGGAACCCGCCGGACGCTCCCGACATCTAACCCCGCGACGACCAGCATGACGACAAAGTCCGAAGGTGGCGTCACACTGGCATAATCCGGAATCCAGCCCCTCAGCGCACGCGCGATTCTCCGGCGGCGGGCGCGCGAACCGATCGGGAAGCACATGGCACAGCCTCCGTACGACCCCTACGGCTACGGCTCGCAGGACCCGTACGCCCAGCATTACGCACAGCAGCCCCCTGCCGTTCAACACCACTACTACGGGGCGGCGCCGGTCCCGGTCGTGCGTCCGACCAACGGCATGGCGACCGCGTCGCTGGTGTGCGGGCTCATCGGCTTCTTCGCCTGCGGTCTGACGTCCATCCTCGCGATCATCTTCGGGCACGTCGCGCAGAGCCAGATGAAGCGGACGGGCGAGGGCGGCCACGGCATGGCCGTCACCGGCCTCATCCTCGGTTACCTCGTCTCCGCGGGCTGGATCATCTTCTGGGTGCTGTACATCCTCGGCGTGGCCTGGTTCGCCGCCGAGACGGGCAGTACCAGCACGTACTAAGGCGCACGCCGACGCCACGCACGACGTACGTCGCGCGCGCTGTCGCACGACGCGCATGGTGTCGACCGGAACCCGCGGCGGGGGCGCGGGGAGACCCGCCGCCGGGTTCCTTTCCGGGTCTTCCTCCGGTCCGCGCCGCCCCCTGTTCTGATCGCACGTCGCAATCCCGATCGCGCCCGCGGCTCCGGGCAAGCCTTCGCGTGTCCATGCGAGCCTTCGCGTGCCTTCGCGTGCATTCGCGTGCATTCGCGCGCCTTCGCGCGCCTTCGCGCGCCTTCGCGTGCCTTCCCGTGCCTTCGAGCCTTTTCGTGTCCCTGCGGGCCTTCGCGTGACTTGCGGGACTTCGCGTGTTTCTGGTCGCGAGGCCCGGGGCGGGCTCAGGCGAGGCGGGGGATGCCCGCCGCCTCCACGCCGACGCTGGAGATGAGCACGACCATCGGGGTGGACGAGTCGCGCCACGTCCGGACGGCTCGCGCGAACACGTCGAGCACCGCCCGGAACGCGGGCTGGTCGGCGTCCGCCAGTTCGGACCACGACTCGTACAGGACCAGGTAGCCGTTCTTCGTCGGCGTCCAGGACAGGTCTGCGAGGCGGTCGCCGAGCGCGGCCCAGCCGTCCGGCGCCTCCTCGGGGGGAAGTTCGAAGACGTCCGCGCACAGCCGCAGGAACGAGTCCGCGTCGCGGGCGCGGCGGCCGTCGAGGTGGAAGCCGCGCCAGCCCGCGTCCTCGGCGCGCTCGGTCCAGGCGGTGTCGCCGATCGCGCCCGGCACCGGGGGCGTCCGCCACTGGTAGACGCCCGGCTTCAGCCGTCCCGCGAGCAGCTCGGTCAGTGCTTGGTTCGCGTCCACGTCCTCTCCCGGCAGTCTCCGCGTCCGTTTTCGCGGGGGTGGGGCGTCCGCCCGTCCCGCCGGGCGCGATCATCCCCCGCCTTCGCTCGGGCTATCCCCAGGGGCGGGGAGATTCCCGCTGGACGTCCGGGAGCGGATGCGCCGTCCGCGTCCACGATGCTCCGTGACGGGCCTTCATTGATGCGCTGACCTGCGGTGATGCGAGAGACGCGGCAGGCGCGCTTGACAGCGGGCACAGCCGTCCTCTAATCTCTCGTTTACCGAGAAGCTCACAGAGAGAGCGACTCTTCGAGCGAGGCAGTTGCCCGATTCCGAGAGGAACACCGAGATGAACGCCACGCACACCACCGACGCCACCACCGACGACGCCACCACCCCGACCACCGACGACGCCACCCGCGTCCACGCCCACTACCGGACGGTCAAGAAGCTCGGCCACTGGACGGCCGCGCGCCGCTTCGAGGTCCGCGCCCGCCGCGGCATGGTCGTTCTCGACCTGCGCTCGCCGCGGATCCCGGACGGTGACATCGAGATCGAGGTCAACCTCGACCACTCGATGCTGAAGCTGCTCGTCCCGCAGGACGCCGACATCGACCACTGGGACCTGAGCTACCCCGGCCGCGGCCGCGTCAAGGACTGGACGGGCGAGAACGGCGCGGGGCGCCGCGTCCGGATCACCGGCGAGATCAGGCACGGCGAGATCCGCGTCCACCGGGGCGGGATCGCGACGCTGTCCGCGATGTTCTCCCGCGAGTTCGTCCAGGACGTCCGCCGCGCACGCCGCGAGGGCACGGAGCCGACCGTCGCCGACCCGGCCCGCGGCGCCGTCTGAGATCCCCGGACCCACGATCGTGCACGGCAAGCCCAGCGCCGTGCACGATCGTGTTTCACGTGAGAAGCGTGCTGAGCAGGCGGAGGCCCTCGTCGCGGACGTCCGGCAGGTCGTTCTCCAGCCCGTGCAGGACGTCCGTCGCCGGGTCGGCCAACGACCAGAAGCGCAGTTTGGCCTCCAGCCGCGCGTCCAGCGGACGTCCGCGATGGTCCTGCAACCGCTGGACGAATTCGCGGTTCGTCTCCGGCCACAGGAAGCACAGGTCGTAGTCGGGGTCGCCGACGCAGACGTCGCCGAAGTCGATCAGGCCGGTGACGCGCGTCCCGGTGACGAGGAAATGGTCCAGGCTGATGTCGGCGTGGGTCAGCGTGGGCGGGACGTCGAAATTGGCGTCCTCGGCCAGGTAGTCCTCGTACGCGGAGAGAAGCGCACCGGCCTGCGCGGCCGGCAGCAGAGGCGCCACGTCGGCGCGCACCAGCTCAAGGTCTCCGGCGAACTCCGAGCGGAGGTCCACCTCCGGGACGCCGAGCAGACGCGCACGCTCCACCGGAAAGGAATGGATCGCCTCGATCACGTCCGCCATCTGCCGGACGGGCCCCGGCTCGTCCAGCAGGCCGCGCGCGCGCCATTCCTCCTCCGGCAGCGACTCGCCGGGCACGACCGGATAGCAGCAGAACGTCCCGGGCCCGAGCGGGTTCGGGGCGGTGAAGGCGAACCGGGGAATGGGCAGGTCCAGCCATTCGGCCAGGTCGGGGAGCAGCCGGGTCTCGCACGCGATTCCCTCGGCGCCGTCCTCGTTGCGCGGGAAACGGAGCACGAACGCTTCCGCACCAACCCCCAAGAGCAGGGCGACGCTTTCGAAACCGGCCCCGAGCGGACGCAGCGGACGTCCCGCGAGGTCCGGCCTGACCTCGGCGACCGCCGCGCGGACCGCCGGTTCCCACCCGTCCGGAAGGGCGACGCTTCTCGACATCGTGAACTCCTCGATGATTGTCCGGTTGAGTCTCCACCGACTGGAGCCCCGAAGGTGGTCCGCATGGACGACGGCGCCCTCTACACGATCGGCGAGCTGGCCCGCCGCACCGGCCTTCCGGTGCGGACGATCCGGTTCTACTCCGACGCGGGCGTGGTGCCGCCGTCCGGTCGTACCGAGGCCGGTTACCGGCTGTACGACATCGCGGCCGCCGCGCGCCTCGACCTGGTGCGGACGCTCCGCGACCTCGGCGTCGACCTCGGCACGATCCGGCGGGTGCTGGACCGGGAGGTCGGCGTGCCGGAGGTCGCGGCGGCGCACGCGGAGGCGCTGGACGTGCAGATCCGCACGCTCCGGCTCCGCCGGGCCGTGCTGCGCGCAGTCGCGAAACGCGGATCCAGTCCAGAGGAGGTCGAACTCATGCACAAGCTCGCCCGGCTGTCCGACGAGGAGCGGCGCCGGATCATCACCGACTTCATCGACGAGGCGTTCGCCGGACTCGACCTGAACCCCGACTTCGCGGCGAAGATGCGGGCCGCGCTGCCGGAACTGCCCGACGACCCGGAGCCCGAGCAGGTGGACGCCTGGGTCGAGCTGGCCGAGCTGGTCGGCGACCCCGAGTTCCGGGCGGCGGTCAGGCGGATGGCGGAGTTCCAAGCGGAGGACGCCGCGAACGGCGCCGTCCCGGAGGATCCGCGGCGGCTCGCCGAGCTGACCGGGGAGAAGGCGAACGCCGCCATCGCGGCCGGGATCGCGCCCGGCTCGGACGCGGCCCGTCCCGTCGTGGACGAGCTGGCCGGAGCCTTCGCCGCCGCGTCCGGCCGGGCGGACGGCGCCGAGTTCCGGCGCGGCCTGCTCGCCCGGCTGGAGGCGGGCAACGACCGGCGCGCGGAGCGGTACTGGCAGCTCCTCGCGACGATCAACGGCTGGCCGGTCCCGCCGACGCTGGCGCCCGCGTTCGAATGGTTCACCGAGGCCCTCCGCTCGCGCGTCTAGGAGGACGGGCCCCGGAACGGTCAAGGAGTCACGGGGACGCGGGCGTGGTGCGCGCCACGCCGGCGTCCCAGGGAGACCACGTCCGGGGCGCCGTCGAGGACACCGCCCGCCGGGTCGTCCGAGCCGTCCGACCGGACGAGGTCGCCGGACGGGCGCAGCACGTCCAGCACCACCAGCGCCGCCAGCGCGAGGACGGTCACGAACCGGGCGAGCAGCGCCAGGTGGTAGACGTCCTGGCTGATCCCGCCCGCGGGCGCGTCGAAGCTCAGCACCGCCGACACCGTGCCGGAGAGGTCGGCGCCGGGCGTCTGCGCGGACACCGACAGCAGGAACCACCAGATCCCGAAGAAGTAGACGATCTCCCCGAGCTGCCAGACGATGAACGCGGGCAGCTTCGGGCGCGCCAGCACCGCGAGCGGCAGCAGCCACAGCACGTACTGCGGCGACCAGACCTTGTTCGGCAGCATGAACGCGACCAGCACGAGGAACATCAACTGCGGCAGGCGCGGACGGCGCGGCGCCGCGAACGCGAGCACCGCGATGCCGAGGGCGAGGACGAGGAACGTCCCGGTGCCGAGCAGGTTGAGCCGGTCGGTGTCGGACGTGACGCCGTCCAGCCCGTGCGACTGGAGGTAGAAGAAGATCGAGCCCCAGTCGACGCCGCGTTTCTGGCTGAAGGTGTAGAACTCCTTCCAGCCGTCCCACGCGAAGACCATGACGGGCAGGTTCACGGCGAGCCACCCGGCGGCGGCGCCCGCGAGCATCCGTCCCATGGGGCGCCACTGGCCGGCGCGGACGCACAGCAGGACGAGCGGCCCGAGGAACAGCAGCGGGTAGAACTTCGCGGCGATCGCGAGGCCGAGCAGCGTCCCGGCGAGCGCGGGGCGGCGCGCCGACCAGGCGGCCACCGCCAGCGCGGACAGCGCCACGGCGAGCAGGTCCCAGTTGATGTACGCGGTGAGCAGCAGGGCGGGGGACAGCGCCACCATCAGCCCGGCCCGCAGCGAGCGCCGTCCGGCGACGTAGGCGGTGGCGAGGACGGCGACGACCGCGAGGACGGCGAGCAGCAGGACGGTGATGTTGTAGAAGGCCATCCCGCGCCCGTCCACGCCGAACGGGCGGGCCAGCCACGCGGCGACCTGCATGAAGCCGCCGCTCAGCACCGGATACTCGACGTGGTGGATGTCGGACCCGGCGAACGAGTCGAAATAGGGGACCTTGCCGTCGTTCAGCCCGCGCACGTAGTACAGCGGGTAGACGTCGGTGTAGCACGCGTTCGTCGTCGTCTTGATGAAGTCGAACCGCGCGGACGCGCACGGCTGCTTCTGCAGCCAGCCGAGCAGGCAGGTCAGCACGGTGACGCCGGTCAGCACCGGCGCGAGGCGGGCGAGCCGGCCGGGCTCGTCCGGCATGTCGCTGCCCGTGCCGGCGGCGGCCATCCCGACCCTCTCAGAAGACGACGACATGGACAGCAAGACTATTGGTCATCCCGGCTCCCGGACACGGCGCGGGCCCGGACACGGCGCGGGCCCGGACACGGCGCGGGCCCGGAGCCGTCGCCGACTCCGGGCCCGTCCGTCGCGGCCGACGCCGCTAGTTGCCGTTCGGGTTCGGCGGGTCCTCCTTGCGGCAGGCGGGGTCCTGCCGGTGCTCGGGCTTCGCGCACCACCAGGACTTGTCGCCGTCCGGCGGGAGGTCCGGGTTGCAGCCGAGCGGCAGGTTGTACTCGTTGCAGGGCACACCCGGGCCGGGGCCGGTGGTCGGCGTCCCGGTCGGGTTCGGGGTCTCCGGCTCGCAGCCCTGCGGCGGGTTCGGCTGGCCGGGACGGCACTTCGGCGACGTCGTCGGGCTCGGCGTGGTCGAGGTGGTCGGCGTCGGCTTCGGCTTCGCCCACGGGGCGATCTGCCCGCCGTTCACCGGCGGCGGGAACGGGGTGATCTCCCGTCCCTCCAGCGCCTTCATCATGAACCGCTTGAACAGGTCGGCCGGGACCGTACCACCGTAGACCTGGCTGTAGTTCCCGACGCCGACCAGCGACTCGCGCTTGTTCTTCACCTGCCGCCACATCGCCGCCGACGTCGCGAGCTCCGGCGTGTACCCGACGAACCACGCGGACTTGTTCTCGTCCGTGGTACCGGTCTTGCCCGCGACCGGACGGGCGCCGAGGCTCGCGCGCTTACCGGTACCGGACGTGACCACCGCCTGCATCGCGGACGTGGCGTCCCGCGCGACCCCCTCGGAGAACGCCCGCTCCGGCTTCTGCCAGGGGAGCTTCTCCAGGGACTTCTTGAACTTGTTCATGACGGGGTGGCCGCGGTTGTCGGTGATCTTCGCGATGACGTGCGGGCTGCGGTGCTCGCCGTTGGCGGCGAACGTCGAGTACACCGACGCCATCGTCACCGGCGTCGTGTCGATGACGCCGAGCGGGAGGGAGGTGTAGGTCGGGTTGAGGCCCGGGGTGTCCTTCGGGATGCCCATCTTCTTCGCCATGTCGATGACGTTCGTGAGCTGGACCTTCTGCCCCAGCTCCACGTACGCCGTGTTGATCGACATCGCCGTCATCTGCTTGAGGTTGTAGACGCCGTTCTCCGACCGGCTGTCGTTGGTGAACGTCGCGCCGTTGATCGTCCGGCGGTAGCCGCCGTCCATCGTCGTCTGCAGGCTGACGCCCTGGTCCAGCGCCGTCGCCAGCACGATCGGCTTGAACGACGACCCCGGCTGCACCGAGCCCTGGAACGAGTTGTCGAACTGCTGCGCGGCGTAGTTCGGACCGCCGTAGGCGGCGACGACGCCGCCCGTCTTCGGGTCGATGGACGCGAGCCCGAACTGGATGTCCTTGCCGAGCCCGTTCTCCTTCTTGATCTGCGCGACGGCCTTGTTCGTGTAGTCCTGGAGGCCCTTGTCGAACGTCGTCGTGATCCTCAGGCCGCCGGTCTCCAGCGTCGGCTTGTCGATGCCGAGCTGCTCCAGCTCGCGGAGGACGCGGTCCTGGAGGTAGCCGGCGTTCGGGTCGTTCGGGGCGTCGCTCCACCGCTTCTGGGTCTGCGGGAACTTCGCCGCCGCGCGCTTGCCCGGGTCGAGCCACTGCTTCTCGACCATCCCGTTCAGGACGTAGTTCCAGCGGGCGATCAGCGCCTGCTTGGCCGGGTCGGACTCCGAGCCGAACGTCTTGAAGTACTCCGGGCGCTGGATCATCGCGGCGAGCATCGCCGCCTCGGACTCGTTGATCTTGTCGACCGGCTTGTGGAAGTAGGCGCGCGAGGCCGCCTGGATGCCGTACGAGCCGCGGCCGAACGCCACCGTGTTCAGGTACAGCTCAAGGATCTTCTCCTTCTTCATCTCCTTGCCCATGCGGACCGAGATGAGGATCTCCTTGAACTTGCGGCTGACCGTGCGCTCCTGGCTGAGGCCCGCCCAGTAGTTGCGGGCGAGCTGCTGCGTGAGCGTGGACGCGCCCGCGACCTCGCCGCCCGTCGCCGCCCGGAACATCGCCCCGGCGATGCCGGTCGGCGAGATGCCCGGCTCGTGCCAGAAGTTGCGGTCCTCGGCGGCCAGCACCGCGTTCTGGACGTGCTTCGGCACCTTGGAGAGCGGGATCTCCTCGCGGTGCGTCCCGATCCGGGCGAGCGTGGAGCCGTCCTTGTAGGTGATCACCGACTCCTGGCGGATCGCGGCCTGCTGCGCCTCCGTCGGCATCGGGGTGTTCTGGTAGGCGACGATGACGAGCGCCGCCAGCCCGAGGATCGTGACCGCGACGACGGCGACCACGATCTTCCAGGACGGGACGTACCGCCGCCAGCCCGCCTTCTTGTCCTGGCCGTCCGCCGGCTTCGCGCGGCGGCCGCCGCGGCCGCGCAGGCCGCGTCCGCCGCCGCCCTCGTCGCCCCAGAAGTCGTCGCCGCCACCGCCGCGTCCGCCGCCCGGGCCTCCTGGTCCGCCCGGACCACCGGGACCACCGGGACCGCCGCCGGGACGTCCGTATCCGCCGCCGCCCGGACCGCCCGGGCCGCCGGGACCACCCGGTCCGCCCGGGGCGCCGGGGCGTCCGCCCGGGCCCGAGCGCATCGGCGCGGGCGCGCCGCGTCTGCGACCGCCGCCGCCGACCCGCGCGGGGCCGCCGCCTCGCCCGCCCGGTCTGCCGCCGGTGCGCGGGCCGCGGCCCGGCATGCCGGACGATCCGCCGCGCGGCGCACCGGCGGGCGCGCCCGAACCGCCGGTACGGGGGGCGCCCCGCCGGCCAGGCTCGTCTCCGTACTCCGGTCCGTATCGGCTTCGGTTACTCACGCGACCTCATCAACTGGGATACGGCTGTGCGTCGTCAGAGAGTACTGCGCACCCGGAGGCGCGGGGGCCGACGTGTCAAGGCTCGTCAGGCCCCGGCGCTCCGTAGGCGCTCGGTCACGCCCGCCGACGTGCGGCGACTCGTGAAGATGCGTCATGTCACACACCGCCTCCACGAGACGGTTCGGACGGGACGCCGGGCACGGTTCACCCTCATTCGGGCGGCCTCGTCGGCGGGAGCAGCGGCAAGACGGCCGCCGAGTTCGGCCGGGCGCCGCGTCCTCCCCGCATGCGGCAGACGGGGTCGCCCTGGTGGAACTGGCACCACCAGCGGGGCGGCGGGAAGCTCGGCGGCTTGTTCGGGTCGCAGGACCCGTCCGGGAACGGCGACTGGCAGGGCGGCTTGTCGCCGCCGTCGCCCTCACCGTCGCCCTGGCAGCGGGGGTCGTACTTACCGATCGGGCTGTTGCACCACGGCGGACGGTCGTCGTCCTTCTTCTTCGGCGGCTTCGCCCACTTCTGCACGATCCCGCCCCACGCGGGCTGCGGGAACGCCTCCTGCGGGACGCCCTGCAGCGCGTTCGACATGTAGGACCGCCAGATGCGGGCGGGGATCGTGCCGCCCTCCACCTCGCCGATCCCCGGCAGGATCACCGACCGCTTCTGCTTGTCCGGGCCGATCGAGTCGTTGTACAGCGTGACGGCCGTGGAGACCTGCGGCACGTACCCGATGAACCAGGACGAGACGTTCCGGTCGGTCGTGCCGGTCTTGCCCGCCGCCTGGCGGCCGTCCGGGAGCGCGGCGGCGGTCGCCGTCCCGCTGCGGATGACCTGCTGCATCGCGTACGTGGCGTCCGCGGCGACCTTCGGGGTGAAGACGCGGTGCCGCTCGTACTTCGGCTGCAGCCGGACCGTCTTGTTGTCCTGCTCCTTCACGAGCCGGATCACGTGCGGCTGGTAGTAGGTGCCGCCGTTGGCGAACACCGCGTACCCCGCGGCCTGCTCGATCGGCCGGATGTTGTTGACGCCCAGCGCGAGGTTCAGGCAGCACTTGTGCGGCTTCAGCAGGTCGGGCGAGATCCCGGCGTCGGTCTCGGTCTTGATGACCTCCTCGATCCCGACCTTGCCCATGAGCTGGATGAACGCGGTGTTCACCGAGTCCTTGGTCGCCGTGATGAGGTTGACCGCGGGCCCCACGTTGTGGCTGTTCGGGACCTTCGTGCCGGTCGGGTCGTTCTCCGGCACGACGTTGCCGTTCGGGTCGATCGGGATCTTCGAGCGTCCCTCGACCAGGCTCTTCAGGCTGTAGTTCTGCTTCAGCGCGGTCGCGAGGACGTACGGCTTCATCGCCGACCCGGCCTGCGCCGACCCCTGCCACACGTTGTCGAACGCCTGGGAGAGGTAGTTCGGACCGCCGTAGAAGGCGATCACCTCGCCGTTCGCCGAATTCACCGACACGAGCCCGACGCGGATCTTCTTCCTGGCGAGCTTGCCGGGGTTCACCTGCGGGACGGTGTGCTCCGCCGCCTGCTTCGCCATCGCCATCCGCCTGCGGTCGAACGTCGTGTAGACGCGCAGGCCCTTGGTCGTCAGCTCCTTGTTGTCGATGCCCATCCGGCGCAGCTCTTCCTTGGCGCGCATCAGCATGTAGCCGCGCTGGCCGCCGTAGAGCTGGTCGCTCGTACCCGCCTTGTTGATCCTGGGCAGCTTCTGCAGGTACTTGTCCGCGTCGGCCTGGCTGAGCTTGCCCATCGAGACCATGCCCTTGAGCGTGTACTGGTAGCGGCCCGTCACCCAGGCCAGGTTCTCCTTGTCGCCTGGGTCGCGGTTGGGGTTCTGGATGATGCCGCCGAGGACGGCCGCCTGGTCCGGACGCAGCTTCCACACGTCCGTCCCGAAGTACTCGCGGGACGCCGCCTGGATGCCGTACGTGTCGCGACCGAAGTAGATGGTGTTCAGGTAGAGCTTGAGGATCTCGTCCTTGGAGTGCTTGTCCTCCAGCTTCAGCGAGATGAACAGCTCCTTGAACTTCCGGGTCATCGTCCGGTTGTTCGGGTCGGAGTAGTAGTTCTTCGCCAGCTGCTGCGTGATCGTGGACCCGCCGCCCGACCCGCCGGTCACGTTGTCCCACACGGCGCGGGTCGTGCCCTTGATGGAGAAGCCCGGGTCGGTGCGGAAGCTGCGGTTCTCCGCCGCCAGCACCGCGTTCTGGACGTGCGGCGGCACCTGCTTCAGCTCGACGCTCTGCCGCTTCTTGCCGATCCGTCCGATCTCGCTGCGGTCGGTGTAGTAGAAGATGGACGCCTGGTCCTCGACGCCCGCGACGGTGGGCTCGGCGGGGGTCGGCGTGTTCGCGTACGCCACCCAGATCAGCGTGACGAACCCCGCGATGCCGAGGCCGCAGACACCGGCGACGAGCTTCCAGGACGGAATGTAACGACGCCACCCCGTGCCGCGGGAGCGCAGGTGGTCGACGAACGACGTCTTCTTATCGGGCGCTGGGGGCCGCCCGGGTCCGCCTGGACCTCCGGGTCCACCCGGGCCAGGTCCTCCTGGGCCTCCCGGACCGCCTGGGCGTCCGGGGCCTCCCGGCGCTCCGGAGCGGGGGGCCGCTCGCGTGCCGGTGCTGCGGAACCTCGCGGTGACCTTGGACCCGAGCTCCTGGCCGCGCTTGCCGAGCTCGTTCAGCTTGTCCCGGACGCCGTTGCCGGATGTCCCGAACGCCGCGCCACCGGCCCCGGCCCCGGCCATGCCGGGACCCATGCCCATTCCCGCACTGTGCCTGCCCGGCACACGTCCCGGCCCACCGGGCGGCGGGCCCATGGGCGGACCGCCCGGCGCTCCCATAGGAACACCGCCGGGCCCAGCAGGAGAACCGCCGGGCCCACCAAACGACCCCATCCCATGGGGATTCGCCGGACCGGCCGGTCCCTCCAAGGGACGAGGTCCACCCGCTCTAAAGCCATTGCCCGAACCAGCACCACCAGGTCCGTCCGGCAACAAAGGCCCATTAGGACCCTGCGGACCAGACCCACCGGGCCCACCCGGACCACCCTGCGCACCAAACCCGCCCTGACCACTCGGCGTACCGGGGCCACCAGGCGCACCAGGAGCACTCGGACCGCCCTGCGCGCCAAGCCCAACCGGACCGCCCTGCGGGCCGGGTCCGCCCAAGCCGCCCATGCTGCCGGGGGCGCTCGGACCGCCCGGGGTGCCTGCGGCCGTCCCGCCGCCGAGAATGCTCGGGCCGTCCAGCGGGCCCGGCGACCCCATCGGGGACGCGCCGCCCGGCGAACCGGAACCCGCCGGGGACCAACTGCCCGCGGGGCCGCTCGGCGCGCTCTCCGGGGGGACGGCGGGCCCGGGCGCGGTCGGAGCGGCGCCGGGGACGGCGTGGCCGCCCCCGAAGCCCGGGTTCTGCTCCGGCCCGGACGGCGTGCCCGGCGCGGGGTTCTCGTCGGCGGCCCCCGTTCGCCCGGGGTCGCCGGATTCGCCGGGACGGGGACTGTGCTGCCCGCCCGGCCACTGCGACCCGGGTTCCGGTCGGGGCTGGCTTGGATTACTCACGCGACCTCATCAACAGGGGGACAACGATTGCTGCCATAGGGCCGGGGGCGATCCCACGGCGATGGTGCGGCTCGTGCGCCGTCCGAGAGTACTGCGCGGGCTGGTGAGCGGGGGGAGCGTGTGCACGGCGAGGCTGCGTCCTGGCTGGTCAGCGCCTTGCCGTGGGGGGAGCGGCCGGCTGTTCCTCCTTCGTTTCCACCACCGTTCGGGGCTGCGTCCCGCGGCCGCCGCGGGCGGCGGGACCAGGGTTCCACGCGCAACTTTGACACACTTCCGCCACATACACCCTGAATTCGCCGGATTTGCTCTGCGTCCGGCGGTTCGCCGACGGCCCCGGACGCCTCCCTGAGAAGCCCCCGTCGATTCGCCACTTGCCATGGCGGCTCCCGCTACGTATCTTGTCGATGTATCGAGTCGATACATTCACTCGATACATCGGTTCGAGACATCGGCGGGAGACATCGGGCTCCGCGGGAGGTGGACGATGGCGGCGAGGAAGGGCGCGGGCGTGCTGGAACTCGCCGTGCTCGGCCTGCTGCACGAGTCCCCGATGCACGGCTACGAGCTGCGCAAGCGGCTCAACGTCCTGCTCGGCATGTTCCGGGCCTTCTCATACGGGTCCCTCTATCCGTGCCTCAAGCAGCTCCTCGCGGACGGGCTGATCGTCGAGGACCGGCCGGAGGAGCCCGGCACGGCCCTGGCGCTGCAGAGCCGCCGGTCGAAGATCGTTTACAAGCTCACCGCGGACGGCAAGGAGCGCCTTCAGCGGCTCCTGACCGAGGCCGGTCCGGCGTCGTGGGAGGACGAGGGGTTCGGCGTGCACTTCGCCTTCTTCTCGCACACCCGCGCCGACGTCCGGCTGCGGATCCTCGAAGGCCGGCGCAGCCGGCTGGAGGAGCGCCTGGAGAGCGTCCGCGCCGCCCTCGCCCGGACCCGCGAGCGGGTCGACTCCTACACCCTGGAACTGCAGAACCACGGGCTGGAGTCGGTCGAACGCGAGGTCAGGTGGCTCAACGAGCTCATCGGGCGGGAGCGCGCCGAGCAGGAACAGCAAGCCAGACATTACGAAAACAAACAGGACAAGCCTCGGGACCGGGGCCGCTGACGCAGGCCCCACTTGGGGACGGGTGAACCCCACCTCAGGTCCCCCGCTCAGAGGTGGCGTTCGCCCTATCGGGGCGGGCGAGGATCGCAACCGCAAAAGAGAAGGAGCAACCGGATGGGTTCGGTGCGCGTGGCCATCGTGGGTGTGGGCAACTGCGCCTCTTCGCTCGTCCAGGGTGTCGAGTTCTACAAGGACGCGGCCCCGGACACGCGAGTGCCCGGCCTGATGCACGTCCAGTTCGGCGAATACCACGTCGGCGACGTGGAGTTCGTCGCGGCGTTCGACGTGGACGCCAAGAAGGTCGGGATGGACCTGTCCGAGGCCATCCACGCCAGCGAGAACAACACCATCAAGTTCGCCGACGTCCCGCCGACCGGGGTGACCGTCCAGCGCGGGCACACCTTCGACGGCCTCGGCGAGTACTACCTCGACATGGTCGAGGAGTCCGACGCCGAGCCGGTCGACGTCGTCCAGGTCCTCAAGGACGCCGAGGTCGACGTGCTGGTCTCGTACCTGCCCGTCGGCTCGGAGGAGGCCGACCGCTTCTACGCCCAGTGCGCGATCGACGCCAAGGTCGCGTTCGTGAACGCGCTGCCGGTGTTCATCGCGAGCGACCCGGAGTGGGCGCGGAAGTTCACCGACGCGGGCGTTCCGATCGTGGGCGACGACATCAAGTCGCAGGTCGGCGCGACCATCACGCACCGCGTGATGGCCCGCCTCTTCGAGGACCGCGGGGTCGAGCTGCTACGCACGTACCAGCTCAACTTCGGCGGCAACATGGACTTCATGAACATGCTGGAGCGCAAGCGCCTCCAGTCCAAGAAGATCTCCAAGACGCAGTCGGTCACGTCCCAGATCCCGCACGAGATGGCGAAGGCCGACGTGCACATCGGCCCGTCCGACCACGTGCCGTGGCTGGACGACCGCAAGTGGGCCTACGTCCGGCTGGAGGGCAGGTCGTTCGGCGACACGCCCCTCAACCTGGAGTACAAGCTGGAGGTCTGGGACTCCCCCAACTCCGCCGGCGTGATCATCGACGCGGTGCGCGCCGCGAAGATCGCCAAGGACCGGGGGATCGGCGGGCCGATCCTGTCGGCGTCCTCCTACTTCATGAAGTCGCCGCCGGAGCAGTACAACGACGACCAGGCGCACGAGGCCGTGGAGAAGTTCATCCGCGGCGAGGTCGACCGCTAGGCACCGACCGCGAGCGCGGGGGGACGGGGGCCGCGAGGCTCGTCACAACTCTCCCAAAGGACGCCCTGACAGTGGACATCCGCTGTCAGGGCGTCCTTACTTCTGGAGAGAAAACGGTGATGTACCGGCCCTTTGTCACGCTCTGGCCCTACTGTGACACCGCCGGTTACTGCGCGCCAAGTTCCGAGTCTTGAGGTGAGAACGTGACGGCACGCGAGATGATCAAGGTGTCGGCGGGTCTGGCGGGGCTCGTCCTCGGGCTGTCCGGGTGCACCGGCGGCGGCGAGGGCGCCGCCGCCACGGGTCGCCCCCGCGACGGCGGCACGCTGAAGATCGTCGGTTCGTCGGACGTCGAGCACCTCGACCCCGCGGCCGTCGCCAGCGTCGGCGCCTACGGGCTCGCCCGCGTGTTCGCGCGGACGCTGTTCGGGACGCGCGCGTCCAACGACTTCCAGGAGACGATCCCCGTCCGGCCGGACGTCGCCGAGCGCGTCCCCACCCGCGAGAACGGCGACCTGAGCAAGGACCGGCGCACCTACACGGTCCGGCTGCGGGAGGGCGTGCGGTGGAACACGCGCCCGGCGCGGGCGGTGACCGCGCACGACTTCGTCCGCGGGTTCGAGCGGCTGTGCAACCCGGCGTCGCCGTCCGCGGGCACCGGCTACTTCGTCTCCACGATCAGGGGCATGGACGGGTACTGCCGCGGCTTCTCCGCCGTCGACCCGAAGGACCCCGGCGCGATGGCCGCCTACCAGCGCGGCCACGACATCGAGGGCGTCCGCGCGAAGGACGACCGGACGCTGGTGTTCCGGCTGAAGCGTCCGGCCAGCGACTTCCTCAACCTGCTCGCGCTCCCGTACACGGCCGCCGCGCCGCAGGAGTACGACCGGTACGTCCCGGACGGCCCGGACCTCCGGCGCAACACGATCTCGGACGGCCCGTACCAGATCGCCGAGTACCGGCCCGGCCTGTCGTACCTGCTCGACCGCAACCCGGCGTGGCAGGCGGCGGCGGACCCGCTGCGCGAGCGGCATGTCGCGAAGATCCAGATCACCCTCGGGCAGGACTCGGCGGAGACCGTCCAGCAGCAGATCGAGCAGGGCGTCTCCGACCTCGCGTGGGACCAGCCCGTCCCGACGTCCGCGATCCCCCGGCTGCGCGCCGACTCCCGCTTCGCGATCATGGAGACGCCGAGCAACAGCCCCTACCTGGTGTTCAACACGCGCAGCCCCAACAACGGCGGCGCGCTCGGCGACCGCGCGGTCCGGCGCGCGCTGGAGTTCGCGGTCGACCGGAGCGCGCTCATCAAGATCGTCGGCGGGCCGTCGGTGGCACGGCCGCTGCACACGGTGATTCCGCCTGGAAACTCCGGGTATGCGGCGGTCAACCACTATCCGACGCCCGGCGAATCAGGTGATCCCGCGAAATGCCGCCAGTTGCTCGGCCAGACGGGCCGTACCGGGCTGACGCTGAAATTCCCGTACCGGACGAACAGCGTCCACAAGCTGATCGCCCAGTCGATCGCGGAGAACCTCGACGCCTGCGGGGTGAAGACCGAACTCAGCCCCGACACGGGCGGTTCCTTCTACGCCGGGACGATCGCCACCCCCGCCAAAGCGCGCGCGGGCGAATGGGACATCGCCGCACCCGGCTGGACGCCCGACTGGTACGGCAACAACGGCCGCTCGATCATCCAGCCGCTCTTCGACGGACGCGCCTACGGGCAGAACTCCACCAACTACGGCGGCTACGACAACCCGCAGGTCAACGCCCTGATCGACGCCGCGCTCACCGCCCCGGACACGGCGGTCGCGGCGAGCCGCTGGCAGCAGGCCGACCAGCAGATCATGGCGGACGCGGCGATCGTCCCATTGCTCGATCGTTCGCAGACACTTTTCCGATCGTCCCGCGTCCGCGGCGCCCTTTTCCTCCCCACCACCGCGACCTACGACTACACGCGCCTCTGGCTCACGTCCTGACCTCAGTGTTTCCGGCTTTCGCTCACGGCCGGTGGACACGAACGCACTGGGTAGAGTGATCAGGTGAGGGCTGGGGATCTGCCGGGGATCCTGCGCGGGCGGGACTTCCGGCGGCTGTACGCGACGCGGCTCGCCTCGCAGTTGACGGACGGCCTCTTCCAGGTGGCGCTCGCGGGTTACGTGTTCTTCTCGCCGGAGCGGCAGACGACGGCGGCGAAGGCGGCGGCCGCGTTCGCCGTGACGCTGCTGCCCTACTCGGCGCTCGGCCCGTTCGCGGGCGTGTTCATCGACCGCTGGCAGCGGCGGCAGATCCTCGTGTGGACGCCGATCCTGCGGGCCTTCCTCGTCCTGCTCGTCGCGGCGCTCGCCGCCGCCGGGCGGGAGGGCCTCGGCTTCTTCGCCGGGGTCCTCGTCGTGCTGGGCGTGAACCGGTTCTTCCTCTCGGCGCTGTCGGCGGCGCTCCCGCACGTGGTGCGGCGCGACCACCTGGTCACGGCGAACGCGTTCTCGGTGACGTCCGGGACGATCATCGCGTTCGTCGGCGGCGGCATCGGCTACCTGCTGCGCCGCACCTTCGGCTCCGAGGACGGCGGGACCGCGCTGATCCTCGTCGCGGCGGCGGCCCTGTTCCTCGCCGCCGGGACGATGGCGACGACCCTGCCGCGCGCGCTGCTCGGCCCGCACCCGCCCGAGGACGCGCCGCCGGGCGCGCCGCGCGGCGCGTCGCCGCGGACGGTCGAGGCGCTCGGCACCGTCGTGGACGGCCTGGTCGACGGCGCCCGGCACATCGCGCGGCGCCCGCAGGCCGCGCTGGCGCTCGGCGCGATCTCCTTCCACCGGTTCCTGTACGGCGTCGTCCTGATCATGACGCTGCTGCTGTGCCGCAACAGCTTCGCCGACGACCCGGACGAGGGCCTCGCGAAGTTCGCGGTGATGCTCGGCGTGTCCGGCGCCGGGTACTTCGCGGCGGCGCTGATCACCCCGCCGGTGGTGCGGCGGATCAGCAAGCAGGCGTGGGTGGCGTGGCTGCTCGGGCTGGCGGCGCTGAGCCTCCTCGCGCTCGGCATGCCGTTCGCGGAGCGCTCCTGGGCCGCCGCGTCGTTCGTGCTGGGCGTCGTGTCCCAGGGCGTGAAGCTGTGCGTCGACACGACGCTCCAGGAGACGATCGACGACGCCTACCGGGGACGCGTGTTCGCCGTCTACGACATGCTGTTCAACGCCATGTTCGCGGCGGCGGCAGCGGCGGCCGCGATCTGGCTGCCCTCGGACGGCAGCGCCGGGCTGACCCTCCTCGCCGTGATCGCGGCGTACGCGGCGGGCGCGGTCGTCTACCGCACGGCGGCGGCCCGCCGCCCAGCCCACGCACTCCGCTAGCCCGGTTCCGTCGTGGGGTGGGGGTCGCTCAGAGCTCCTCGGCGATGGCGGTGAGGGCGGCGGCGATGTGGTGGACCTCGTCGTCCGTGCAGATGTAGGGCGGCATCGTGTAGATCAGCTTGCCGAACGGGCGGAGCCACACCCCGTGCGCCATGGCGATCTCCTGGACGGACGGGACGTCCACCGGCTCGCGCGCCTCCACCACCCCGATCGCGCCGAGCACGCGGACGTCGGCGACGCCGGGGAACTTGGCGGCCTCGTCCAGTTCGCTGGTGAGGATGGCCTCGATGGCGTCCACCTCGTCCCGCCAGTCGCGGGACAGGAGCAGGTCGATGGACGCGGACGCGACCGCCGCGGCCAGCGGGTTCGCCATGTAGGTGGGGCCGTGCATGAGGACGCCCGCCTCGCCCGAGGTGATCCCGTGGGCGACGCGGTCCGTGCACAGGGTGGCCGCCATCGTCATGTATCCGCCGGTCAGCGCCTTGCCGAGGCACATGATGTCGGGGACGACCTCGGCGTGGTCGCAGCCCCACAGCTCGCCCGTCCGGCCGAAGCCGGTGGCGATCTCGTCCAGGACGAGCAGGAGGCCGTGCTCGTCGGCGATCTCACGCAGCGCGCTCAGGTACTCGGGGGCGTAGAACCGCATGCCCCCGGCGCCCTGGACGATCGGCTCGACGATGATCCCGGCGAGCTCGTCCGCGTGCTCGGCGGCGAGGCGCGCCAGCCCGTCCAGGTAGTCGGCGTCGGGCTCGGCGGAGTACCCGAGCGGGGGCGGCGGCGCGAACACGTGCCGCGCGAGGACGTCGCTGAAGATGTGGTGCATCCCGTTCACCGGGTCGCACACGGCCATGTCACCGAACGTGTCGCCGTGGTACCCGCCGCGGACGGTGAGCAGCCGGTGCCGCTCCGGCCGCCCCTGCGACCGCCAGTACTGGAGCGCCATCTTGATCGCGACCTCGACCGCCACCGATCCGGAGTCGGCGAAGAACACCTTGGTCAGCGGCTCCGGCGTGATCTCGACGAGCCGCTCCGCCAGCCGCACCGCCGGGGGATGCGTGAGCCCCCCGAACATCACGTGCGCCATCTTGCCGAGCTGCCCGGTGACGGCCGCGTTCAGCTTCGGGTGGTTGTACCCGTGGACGGCCGCCCACCACGACGACATCCCGTCGATCAGCTCGGTGCCGTCCGCGAGGATGAGCCGCACCCCGTCCGCCGACACGACCGGCTGCACCGGAGCCGACGCGGGCATGGGCGAATACGGGTGCCAGATGTGCTCGCGATCGAACGCCAACATCCGCTCAGCCTCACGCGGACTCATCCGTCCAAGCTGCAACGAAATCACGACCCACCCCCCTCTGACGCGTTGTCCTTGGGGCCGCTGCTTTTGGGCGCGTTGTGGTTGGAGGTGTCAGTGGCAGGCGGGTTTTTCCTGGACGGGTTGGCTGGGGGTTGTGTGCTTTCGGGGGGCTCGGTTTCGGTGGTGGCCCAGGTTCGGAGTTCTTGTTCGGCGGCTTCCTTGCCGATCAGGCCGCGGTCCAGGCGGAGGTCGAGGAGGAAGCGGTACGCCTTGCCGACGAGGGGGCCGGGAGGGATGCCCAGGATCTCCTGGATCTCGTTGCCGTCGAGCTCGGGGCGGATCGCGGCGAGTTCCTCTTCCTCCGCGAGGCGTTCGATGCGCAGTTCCAGGTCGTCGTAGGTGCGGCGGAGGCGGTCGGCCTTGCGGCGGTTGCGGGTCGTGCAGTCGGCGCGGGTCAGCTTGTGCAGGCGGGAGAGGAGCGGACCGGCGTCGCGGACGTACCGGCGGACGGCCGAGTCGGTCCACTCGCCGGTGCCGTAGCCGTGGAAACGGAGGTGCAGCTCGACCAGACGCGACACGTCGGCGATGACGTCCTTCGGGTAGCGAAGCGCGGTCAGCCGCTTGCGCGTCATCTTCGCGCCGACGACCTCGTGGTGGTGGAAGGACACGCGTCCACCCGACTCGAAGCGCCGGGTGCGGGGCTTGCCGATGTCGTGGAGCAGCGCGGCCAGGCGCAGGACGAGGTCGGGCCCGTCCTCCTCCTGCGCGATCGCCTGCTCCAGGACGATCAGCGAGTGCTCGTAGACGTCCTTGTGCCGGTGGTGCTCGTCGATCTCCAGCCGCAGCTTCGGCAGCTCCGGCAGGACGTGGTCGGCGAGGCCGGTGTCGACGAGGAGGGCGAGCCCCCGGCGCGGGTACCGGCCGCAGATGAGCTTGGACAGCTCGTCGCGGACGCGCTCGGCCGACACGATCTCGATGCGGGGCGCCATGTCCGTCATCGCGCGGACGACGTCCGGCGCGACCTCGAAGCCGAGCTGCGACGCGAACCGGGCGGCGCGCATCATGCGCAGCGGGTCGTCGTTGAAGGAGTCCTCGGGACGGCCGGGCGTGCGCAGGACCTTGCGCTGCAGGTCGACCAGCCCGCCGAACGGGTCGACGAACTCGTGTCCGGGGAGCCGGGCCGCCATGGCGTTGACGGCGAAGTCGCGGCGGCGCAGGTCCTCGACGAGGGACGTCCCGTACGACACGTCCGGCTTGCGCGACTTCGGGTCGTACGACTCGCTGCGGTAGGTGGTGATCTCCAGCTCGACGCCGTTCTTGCGGAGGCCGACGGTGCCGAAGTCGATGCCGATCGTCCAGTGCGCGTCCGCCCAGTCGCGGATGATCTCCAGGGTGCGCTCGGGCGGCGCGTCGGTGGTGAGGTCGACGTCCTTGGTCGGGCGGCGCAGCAGCGCGTCCCGGACCGGTCCGCCGACCAGCGCCAGCTCGTGACCGGCCGCCGCGAACCTGGCGCCGAGCTCGTCGGCGACGGGCGCGATACGGCGCAGCAGTTCGGCGATCGCGGTCCGCCGCGAGGCCTCGGGGGTCACGTTCCGGTTGGGCACGGCCATCGAGCGTATTTCCTTGATAGATGGGATGACAAAGGACTTTCCGGCGATCGGCGGGGCCCGCGCCGGAGTCCTTGCGGGGCCGGACGAGGACGGAGCTCTTCACATGCCCCGATCCCCGAGTTACGTTCTGGGCACTCCGATGACGCCGGCGCGACCGCCGGCGAGGGTCCCGCACGACAACGGTAGCGGGACCTCGCGCCCCACGGTCCGCCGCAGGTGCGGCAGAGGCGCATCGAGAAGGTTTACCGGTCGCGCGGCGGCGTTAAGCCGGACGTCCCGGGTATGCGGGAGTTCCCGCGAAGTGCGAAGCACGGGGTGACATCGAAACCATGACCCGGGGGCGAGCGGGGTGCGCCCCCACGGATGGAGCCGACCATGAAGGACGCCCTCGCCATCCACCGCGCGCTGCTCGAATGGGAGACCGTGCACGAGATCGTGCGGCTGCCCATCGCGCTGGCCAACGCCGACGAACTGCCCGCCGTGCTCGGCCTCCCGCCCGCCCGGTGCCTGGTGACACGCGTCTACACCTGCGACGACGTCCATCCGGGGCACCGGTTCCTCGCGGGGGTGATCGTCCGCGCCGGGGAGCGGCCGGAGGCAGAGGCCGTACGGGTGGCGGCCGGGGCGCGTGCCGTCCGCCCCGCCCAGGCCGACGTCGTCAACGCCGTCACCGAGTACGCGGCGGGCCTCGTCTGCCCCCTGCTCCTGCCGGACGACATGCTCCTCCTCATCGACCAGGACATAGTGGACGCCCTCCCCGAGGACGACGTCGTCTACACCGCGACCGGCGAAGCGTCCACGGCCCTCGGCATCCGCCTCCGCACCCTGCACACCCTCTGCCAGGCCAAACCGGTCGACCTCCGCCACGCGTCCCCCGGCCCTCCCGCCCGAGAACCCCACCACCCCGCCGCCTGACCCCGCTTCCCTGTTACCTGCTGGTGGTCGTCGGGGCGGGAAAACGGGCCATCGGGTCATTACGGGCTACAGGCGGGCGGGACGGCCTGACGGGGGTGTGTGGCCGACTAACATCGGGGCCGTGGTGCGGGAAATCAATGCCCGCCGTCCCGAGGGGGCCGGTCGCGCGGTCGGCGCGGCGCGAGGCGGCTCTCGGTCGGACACGGCGTGAGAACGGTCAGGCGCGCTGTCGCGCTGGCCGCCCTGCTGCCCTGCGTCACGATGGCGGCCCCCACCGCCCTGCCCTCGCTCGCCCTCGCGTCCCCTGGTCGCGGGTCTCTCGAACTCTCCGCTGGTCAGCTCTCGGGAGCCGTCGCGCGGCAGCGGGTTCAGGTGGGGCTCGCGTTCACTCAGGTGACGCCGAAGACGCTGCACGGCAATTCGCAGATCCTGATATCGGGCGTCGCGAAGAACCGGACGGAGGGGCAGCTCGCCGGGCTCACCGTCCGGCTGCGGTACAGCGCTCAGCCGATCACCAGCCGCAGCCAGCTCGACCAGTTCTCGTCCGGGCAGACGAACCTGCTGCCGAACGCGACCCAGGCGCAGCCGCTGACGAACGTCGCCGCGCCCGGCTCGACGCAGAACTGGTCGTTCAAGGCGACCCCGAAATCGCTCGGGCTGCGCGCCTCGAACGGCACGCCGGGCGTGTATCCGGTGGGCGTCGAGGTGCTGAACCCGGCGCAGCAGGCCATCGGCGGGCTGACGACGTTCCTGACGTTCATGCCGCAGAAGCGGCTGTTCAAGCCCGTCTCGATCAGCTGGGTCTGGCCGCTGATCGACCGCATGCACCGCACCACCGACGGGACGTTCTTCGACGACCAGCTCACCAAGGACATGGCCCCCGGCGGACGCCTCAACAGGCTCGTCAGCGCGGCGGGCTCGACCGCCACGCCGGTCACGTGGGCGGTCGACCCGGCGCTCATGGACGACGCCCAGCGCATCGCGTCCGACGGCTACGTCGTCCAGCCGTTCGGCGCGAAGAAGGGCGCGAAGAAGGAGAAGAGCCCGGTCGCGGCGCGCTGGCTGTCCGACCTGAAGACGGCGTCGAAGGGCGACCCCTACTTCACCGTCCCGTACGGCGACCCGGACGTGGTCGCGCTCGTCCGGCACAAGACGCCGCGCGACATCGCCGTCGCCCTCGACGCCCGCAACACCGGTGTCGCGACGCAGGCGCTCGGACGTCCGGCGGACGCGCGCGTCGCCTGGCCGCCGTACGGCGCGGCCGGTCCGGGGACGCTCGAACAGCTCGCCGAGCACCAGCTCAAGCGCGGCGGGTCGTTCCTGATGAGCAGTTCGCAGTTCCAGAACCCGGCGTCGGGCACGCCGCCGAACGCGACGACGGCGCTCCAGACGAAGCAGGGCGTCGAGAAGACCGTCCTGTACGACGAGAAGCTCAGCCAGATCGTCAGCCAGGGGTCGCGGTCCGGGGCCGGCGGGGTGCTGACCGAGCAGCGGTTCCTGGCCGAGACGGCGATGATCGCGGCGGAGGCGCCGAACCTGCAGCGCTCCGTGGTCGTCGCCCCCGACCGGCACTGGGACCCGGCGCCCGGGCTCGCCGAGCGCCTGCTCACCTACACGAAGGACGCCGCCTGGCTGCGCGAGACGCCGCTGAAGAAGATCGAGTCCGCGCAGCCGCAGGACCGGGTGTTCAACGGCCTCCCCGACTCCAACGTGTGGCACGAGCTCGGCGACGCCCACCTCGCGCAGACGCACGACATCGCCAAGCGCGCCTCGACGTTCCGGGCCGTGATGACGGGCGACATCACGATCTCCTACGAGCGAGCCCTGCTCCGCCTGGACTCCGTCGCCTGGCGGTCGATGCCCGCCCGCGCCAAGGCCGCCCGCGAGGCGCTCAACAGGCAGGTCACGGGGGACATGCAGAGCGTCCGCATCGTCCAGCCGAAGAACGGACGCGTCCTGATGGGGGGCAGCTCGGGCAGGCTCCCCGTCCTCATCGAGAACAGGCTGAACGACCAGTCCGTGACGGTTCGCCTTGTCGCGACGTCCGAGAACACGGCGAAACTGCGGCTCGGACAGCTCGCCCCGGAGGAGGCGGTGATCGAGCTGAGGCCCGGGCAGCGGGCCCAGCGCTGGATACCGGCGAAGGCGTCGGGGAACGGCAACTTCCACGTCTACCTGGAGCTGATGATCCCGAACTCGAAGGGGCGGAGGTTCGGGGACGTGCAGACCATCACCGTCCGCACCACCGGGTATGGACGGCTGGCGCTGCTCATCACGGGCGCCGGACTTGCCGTACTCTTCGTGGGCGTCGGAGTGCGGGCCATCAGAGCGAGGCGCCGCCGGAAAGCGGAGGCAGCCGGTGACGGGTCGACCGGAATGGGATCGGCGGGGACGGCGGAACAGGGGAACGGATACGCCGGCCCCGGGTTCGCAGGGCCCGGGCTCCCCGGCGTCGAATTCCCCGCAGCACCCGGGTCACCCGGGGCGGGGCTACCCGCAGCAGGGCCAGGGTCCGGAGCAGGGCCAGGGCCATCCGGGCCAGGGCCGCAATCCCCAGGGCAACCCGCAGGGGCGCCCTCCGAACCCGGGCGCGCCCCAGGTCCAACCGGGCCAGGTTCCGCCCCCGCAGGGCCCGCCGCCCCAGGGCCCGCAGGGGCCGCCCCCGCATGGCCCGCGGCAGGGGCCGCCGCGTCCGACGTACCCGGCGCCGCAGGGGCCGCAGGGGAGGCCGGGGCCGGGGAACCCGGCGGGCTACCCGAACCGGCCGCCGACGGGAAGGCCGGGAGGCCCGGCAGGCCCGGGAAGCACGCCGCCGGGGAGCCACGCGGCCGAGACGGCGATTGACATCCCAGCACCGGGCACCACCGCACCGGGCGGCCCGCCGACCCCGGGCGAGACGGTCGTCGACGCCCTCCCGCCCCGTCCGCCCGCACCGGACGACGACGGCGGCGGCAAGCAGGCCTCCGGCGGCATCCTGCGCTCCGGCGCGATCATGGCGGTGGGCACCCTCGCGTCCCGCGTCACCGGCTTCCTGCGCACCGCGGTCATCGTCGCCGCGCTCGGCACCGGCCTGCTCGGCAACGCCTACAACACCGCGAACACGATCCCCAACCAGATCTACGACCTCCTGCTCGGCGGGATCCTGACCAGCGTCGTCGTCCCGCTGCTGGTCCAGGCGAAGGAACGCGACCGCGCCTACGGCGACCGGTACGAGCAGCGCGTGTTCACCCTCGCCGTGATCGGCCTCGGCGTGCTGACCGTCGTCGCGATCCTGTGCGCGCCGCTGTTCATCGACGTCCTCGCGGGCAGCTACAGCGGCGACCAGCGCAAGGTCGCCATCCTGTTCGCGCAGTTCTTCCTGCCGCAGATCTTCTTCTACGGCGTCGGCGCGTTCGCCGGGGCGATCCTCAACACGCGCGGCAGCTTCGGCGCGCCGATGTGGGCGCCGGTGCTGAACAACCTCGTAGTCATCGCGGTCGGCGGCACGTTCCTCGCGATCACCTCCGGCCGGATCGACCCGTCCAACATCTCCGACGGCCAGCTCATGCTGCTGTCCATCGGGACGACCGGCGGGATCGTCCTGCAGACGGTGGCGCTGTGGCCGTCGCTGCGCCGCGTCGGGTTCCGCTGGCGGCCCCGCCTGGACTTCCAGCGCGGCGAGATCGGCACGGTCGGCCGGATGGCCGGATGGACGCTGCTCTACGTCGTCGCCACCCAGTGCGGCCTCGCCGTCGTCACCGCCCTCGCGAACCGGGCCGGGACGCTCGCCGACAAGCAGGGCCTCGGCGAGGGCTACGGGTACACGCCGTACTTCAACGGCTACCAGCTCTTCCAGCTGCCGTACGCCATCGTCGGCGTCTCGGTGATCACCGCGCTGCTGCCGCGGATGAGCCGGTTCGCGGCCGAGGGCAAGACCGCCGACGTGCGCGCCGCGTTCTCCAGCGGGCTGCGGCTGTCCTCGGTGATCATCATGCCGGCGGCGGCGCTGATGCTGGTGCTCGGCCCGGAGATCACGACGGTGCTGTTCGCGCACGGCAACACCTCGCCCGCGGACGCGCTGGTCATCGCCCGCGTCATGCAGATGTTCGCGATCGCGCTCGTGCCGTTCTCCACCTACCAGCTCATGCTGCGCGTCTTCTACGCGCACGGCGACACCCGGACGCCCGCGCTGGTCGGGCTCGTGTCCGTCACGTCCAACATCATCGTGGCGGTCACGGCCTACAGCGTCCTCGACGTGAAGTGGATCGTCGTCGGCATCGCGGGCGGGTTCGCGATCACGAACATGGTCGGCACGCTGACCTGCTGGCTGGTGCTGCGCCGCAAGCTCGGCGGCATCGACGGGCGCCGCATCGTCGGCGGGCACCTGAAGCTGCTCGTCGCCATCTGGCCGCTCGTCGGCTTCGCCTACGCGACCCGCACCGTCGCGGACGCGGCGGGCGACACCGCCAACCTGCTGCCCGCGCTGGCCGCGCTGGTCGTCGGCTCGGCGGGCGGCGGCCTGCTCTACGTGCTCTTCGCCAAGCTCATGCGGGTGGACGAGATCCAGACCGCGATCTCCACGTTCGCGAGCCGCCTCCCCGGCCGCTGACCCGCTCCCCGACCCGCCGCAAACCCGCTCCAGGCACGCTCCGGCTCGGTTTCGCTCCGGTCCGGTTCGGCCCCCGGACGGAGGCGCGCCGCGAACCAGACGGGCGGACGGCAACGCGGGTACGACCGATTGGCATCTGTAGCGGTAGCGGCAGTGGAAAGCGAGGTAAACCCGCGAGACAAAGTAAAAAGGACGCGCCGCGATAAGGAAGCCACCCGGGCGTGTAGCCACTACCATGTGGGGGACTACGGCTTGCGGGGCGACACCCTGGGGAACGCAAAGAGGAGGGTCGGAGGCGTAAGCTGCCACGCCACGAACATGGGATCTGACCACCTGTGCAGGACGTTGCCGTGAGCACGTCAGTCATCGAGCCCGGCACGCGCCTCGCCGGCCGCTACCGGCTGGAGGAGCGCATCAGCGACTCCGGCGGTTCGGCCCTCTGGAAGGCCATCGACGAGATCCTCGCGCGGGCGGTCGCCGTCCGCACCTTCGACCCCGAGTTCCCCCGGATCGCCGAGGCGGTCACGTCCGCCCGCGCCGCGAGCAGGCTGACCGACCCCCGGCTCACCCAGGTGTTCGACGCCGACGACAGCGGCGAAAGCGCGTACGTCGTCAGCGAGTGGGTCGCGGGCGAGACCCTGGAGGGCATGCTCGCCAAGGCCCCGCTGGAGCCCGGACGCGCCGCGACCCTGCTCTACGAGGCGGCCGAGGCGATCTCCGCCGCGCACGCGGGCGGGCTGTCGCACCTCTGCCTCACCCCTCGCGACCTCGTCTGGACGACCGGCGGCACCGTCAAGATCCTCGGCGTCGCGACCGACGCCGTGCTCGGCGACCGGCAGTCCGACGACCCGGGCGGCGACGACGTCCGCGGCCTCGGCCGGATGCTGTACGCCGCGCTCACCGCGCACTGGCCGGGCGACCCCGCCGGGTCCGAGCTGCCCGCTGCGCCCGCCGTGGACGGCGTCCCGCACGCGCCCCGGCAGGTCCAGGCCGGGATCTCGCACGCCATCGACGCGATCGTCTGCCGCTGCCTCGGCCTCGGCACGGCGGAGGCGCTCGCGTCCCCCGCCGATCTCGCGAAGGCGCTGCGCGGCGTCCCGCGCACGCCGCTGCCGCTGTTCGCCGGGCTCGGGCACGCCCAGCCGCCCGCGCGTCCGGCGCCGCCGCGTCGTCCGGCCGCGCCCGGCGCCACGCAGCCGCACCGGCCGCCCGCCGAGCCGGAGCAGCAGGCCGCGTCGCACGTCCCGCCGCCGCGCGTGCGCGGACGCCGGGACGCCCCGCCGCCCCCGCCCGGTTCCACCGGCACCCGGACGGCGCCCGCGCACGGCGCGCCGGGACGGTCCGGCAACCGCGCCCTGCTCGGCGTCGCGGCCGCCGCCCTGACCGTCATCGTCGGGCTCGGCGCGTGGGCGCTGAGCGGCCTCCGCGACAAGGGCGACCCGAACGACAACGTCACCGACAAGGGCCGCCAGAGCGCCCCGGCGAAGCCGTCCGTCACCGAGCTCAAGGTGCGGAGCGCGGAGGGCGTCGACCCCGTCGGCCAGGACGGCGGCAAGGGCACGGAGAAGGGCCGGCTCGCCGTCGACGGCAAGGCCGGCACGGCATGGCGCAGCTCCTACTACACCTCGCCGGACTTCGGCAGGCTCAAGGAGGGGCTCGGGCTCCTGCTCGACATGGGCCAGACGGTCAAGGTCAGCGAGATCAAGGCCCAGCTTCCCGCCCAGTCGGCCGGGGCGACGATCCAGTTGAAGATCGGCGCCACGTCCGACGCGGGCTCGATGCAGAAGGTGGAGACGGCCACGGCCGGGGCCGGCAGCGTGACGTTCAAGCTCCAGCAGCCGCGCACGGCACGGTACGTGCTCCTCTGGTTCACCAAGCTCTCGCACGGGTCGGACGGCCAGATCCGAGCCGAGGTCAACGAGGTCTCCGTCCTCGGCTCGACCGACTGACCCCGGTCGGGCGCCCCGCGCACCAGCGGGTTCGACGGCGCCGCGGCCTCCCCCGGGAGGACCGCGGCCCGACCGCCGCGCCGGTGGCGTCACCGCCACCGGTCGGGACGCCGTTGAACGGTCTGTGACGTGGGGCGGCGCATGTCTGTATCGTGCCTGTGAGCAGATTGTCCCTTCGCCCCCAGGAATCCGTGGTGCCAACCCCAGCAGCCGGTCGCGGGCTCCCGGCGCCGGCCCGTGCCCGGCGTCCCGAACGAGAAAGCGGTCGCTCATGACGTCGGTGAGCATGCGTCGCGTCGACGAGGTGCCCGACAAGGAGCTCCTCCACCGCCACGCCCAGGGGGACCCGCACGCGTTCGCCGAACTGGTCCACCGCCACCGGGACCGGATGTGGGCCGTCGCGCTGCGCACCCTCGGCGACCCGGAGGAGGCCGCCGACGCCCTCCAGGACGCCTGCCTGTCGGCGTTCCGCGCGGCCGGACGGTTCCGCGGGGACGCCGCCGTCACCACCTGGCTGCACCGGATCGTGGTGAACGCGTGCCTGGACCGCGTCCGGCGCAAGTCCGTCCGCCCGGCGACGCCGATGGGGGACGACGCCACGTTCGACGCCGTCGCGCCGAAGATGCCCGACCCGACCGACGCGCACGGCGTGTCCCTCGACGTCCGCACCGCCCTGGAGCAGCTGCCGTTCGAGCAGCGCGCGGCCCTCGTCCTCGTCGACATGATGGGCTATTCCGTCGACGACGCCGCCCAGGTGATGGAGGTCCCGCCCGGGACGATCAAGAGCCGCTGCGCGCGGGGACGGGCCCGCCTCGCCCCCCTTCTGGTCCACCACCGGAACCGACGGGAACCGAAAAACGTCGGAGGTGTGGAAGGAGGTGGCATGCCCAAGTGAACCCCGCACACCTTGACTACGACGTCCTCGCCGACCTGGCCGAGGGAATGCTCGAAGACGACGAAGCCGCCTCCGTCAACGCGCACCTCGACACCTGCGCCGACTGCCGTGAACGATCCGCCGACCTCGCGGACGTCTCCCGGATCCTGGCGGAGGCACCCGTGCCGTCCATGCCCGCCGAACTGGCCGAGCGCATCGACACCGCCATCGCCGCGGAGTCGCTGAACAGCGCCACGGTCGCGAGCCTGGCGGAGCGGCGCGGAAGGCGGCATTGGCGGATCCTCTCGGCCGCCGCGGCGGCCGTGGTGGTGCTCGGCGGCGGAGCGGCGGTCGGCAGCCTCGCGCTGGACGACGCGGACGGCGGCCACGGCCAGGCGGCGACCCCGCCGCAGGACAACGCCCGTCCCCGCACCGCCGAGGGCATGGCGCCGAACGCCGCGCCCGCCGCCCCGGCCTTCGAGGTCGCCCGCAGCGGCACCCACTACCGGGCCGGGACGCTCGCCGCGCAGGTCGGCGCCGTCGCGGCGGACGGCTCGGCGAAGCGCGGCCTGTCCGCCTCGCCGGACGCGCGGCTGCGCGAGTGCGTGCTCGGCGTGGTGGGGGAGCGCAAGCCCGTCCTCGTCGACCAGGCCGACTACGAGGGCGGCCCGGCGACCGTCATCGCCGTCCGCGGCGACCAGACCGGCAAGCTGACGGTCTGGGTCGTCGGCCCGGAGTGCTCCGCCGCCAACCAGCACGTCCTGAAGAAGATCGACAACGCCTGACGCGTGCCACCCCCGGAGGCCGTGCCCGTCCCGCCCGGACGGTCACGGCCTCCACGCGTTCAGCGGCCCTTCACGCGCTCAGCGGCCCTTCGGGTGTTCAGCGGGCCTCCACGCGTTCAGCGGCCCTTCACGCGCTCAGCGGCCCTTCGGGTGTTCAGCGGGTCTTCGGGTGTTCAGCGGGTCTTCACGCGTCTGCGGGCCCTTCGCGCGCCGGGGCGGATGTCGTATGGCCGGGGTGTCGC
>NZ_BCQP01000093.1 GCF_001552135.1 Actinomadura chibensis NBRC 106107
AGGCCGACCGCGCGGCCGCGGTCCTCCTCGCGGATCCCGGCGTCGATCAGCGCCAGGCTCCCCGGCACCAGCGCCGCCGCGCCCACCCCCTGCACCAGCCGCGCGACGATCAGCGTGTGGCCGCTCGGCGCGAGCCCGCAGCCGAGCGAGGCCAGCGTGAACACCACCAGCCCGGCGGTGAACACGCGGCGGCGGCCGTAGCGGTCCCCGGCGGCGCCGCCCGCGAGGAGCAGCGCGCTCAGCGTCAGCAGGTAGCCGTCGAGGACCCACTGCTGTTCGGCGAGCCCGCCGCCGAGGTCGCGGCCGATCGCGGGCAGCGCGACGTTGACGACGGTGCCGTCCAGGAACGCGATGCCGGAGCCCAGCACCGTGACCGCCAGCAGCCAGCGCGCGGGCGTCGACCCCAGCGGCAGTCGATCGGTCGGCATCTTCGTCCCCCGGATGCCCGAACATTCCCGTTGTGTCGTTCCCGCCTGGGCCTACCCGGCTGGGCCGGGGCAAACCGGCTGCCCGGGGCCCGGCCGCGCCATGTCGAACCGTTGTCCCGATATTTCTGTTTCAAGTGCGGCGGCGACTTCTCGCCTGTCAATTTCACTCCGCTTCAAAAGAGTTGAAAACCGACGATTGACGCTTGTCGGCTCCCTGGTTAACCTCCATTCGGATCCTGGATCCGCGTCAATTGGAGGGTGTCCTCGTGAATGTGGAATTCCGTGGACACGCTCCTTTAGCCCGTGTAACCCCCTCGCTCCTCTGAAGGAGAACGACCGTGCGCAAAGTAGTGACCGCATCGGCGGCGTGCCTCTCGGCCCTGGCGCTGACCACGGGGATGTCCCAGGCGGCGGTGGCCGACCCGCCGCCGCCGGGGAAGATCACCCTGGAAGTCCTCACGGTCAACGGCTCGGGCTGCCGCGCGGGCACCGCCGCCGTGTCGGCGGCGAGCGACAACACGGCCTTCACCGTCACCTACAGTGACTACCTGGCCCAGGCCGGCGGCAAGTCCAACCCGACCGACATGCGCAAGAACTGCCAGCTCAGCCTCGGCGTGCACATCCCGCAGGGCTTCACCTACGCGATCGCCAGCGCCGACTACCGCGGCTACGCCAACCTGGCCGACGGCGCCTCCGGCCTGGAGCGCGCGAGCTACTACCACCAGGGCATGGCCCAGACCACGCCGGTCAGCCACACCGTCAAGGGCAAGTACGAGGACAACTGGCAGTTCACCGACAGCACACCGGTGGGCGCCCTCGTCTGGAAGCCCTGCGGCGAGGACCGCAACTTCAACATCAACACCGAACTGCGGGTCGACAAGGGTACGTCCGACCCGAACACCACCAGCTTCATGTCGTTCGACTCCGCCGACGGCGGCGTGAAGACCATCTACCACTTCGCTTGGAAGAAGTGCCCCTGACCCCGTGATGACCGGGCCGCGCTCGCGTCCAGCCAGGACGCGGGCGCGGCCCCGTCTTGTCGCCGCAGGGATCAGGAGTGCTCGGCCGACAGCGCCCGGGCGATCTCCCGGGCCGCCGCGTACGCGCCGCGCAGCGCCTCGCCGCCGCTGAGCGGCCTGCGCTCGTCGGACTCCGCGTAGGTCACGAGGGCCAGCGCGTCGCCGTCCCGGAAGAGGACCGTGCCCGGCACCACGCCGGGGACGTGGACCGCGAACGCCTCGTCGCCGAGGCCCGGCACGGGGTGGAAGTACTTCCGGTCGCGGACGCTCAGCGGCTCCTCGGCACGCGCGTCGATGTGCCGGATCGCGTACTCGCGGGCGGCCGACCGCACACCGTCGAACGGGCCCGCGCCGGGGACGACCGCGACCGCGACCCGGAGGTCGCGGTCCGGCGACCGCCAGGTGCAGCCGCGCTGCCTTGCCCCTTCGACGGCGAGGCCGGTCTGCGCCGACTCGGAGCCCCCGGCGGCGCCGTCGCCCGCGACCAGGTCGCGCAGTGTCCGCTCCGGCAGGGCGGCGCACAGGTCGGGGATGGTCCGCGCCGGCGCGGGCCGCGCGGGGGCCGCGACCGCCGGACGGACCGGGCCCCGCGCGCCGAGCCCGGCGACGACCTCCGCGGCGGCGGTGAACGCGCCGTCCCGGGCGGCCGCCTCCGGCATCGGCAGGCGGGTGGCGGTGTACTGGACGACGGCCCTCGCGTTCCCGACCCGCGCCACGACCGTCGCGCCGTTGGACGGCGACACCTGGAGGAGCGCCTCGTCGCCGAGGCCCGTGACCGCCTGCCCGGTGACGCCGGACCACCGGGGGCCGAACGACTTCATCGCCGCCGACAGGGGCGCCCGCCCGGTCGCGAGCAGGTACGGGTACGCGGTCGCGGAGGTGTCGGGGGACAGGTCGACGGCGATGGACAGGTACCGTCCCGACCGCTCGTCCCCGCCCCGCGACGCCCACGCGCACACGCCCCGGGCGCCGTCCTTGACCAGGCGCGGCCCGTCCACCAGGCGTTCGAGGGTGGCGGGCGAGAGCGCGCAGCCCGCCGGGACGGCCCGCACCAGCGGCCCGGCCGGGACGCGGTCGGGCCCGGACGGCGGGTCGGGCAGCAGGTCGAGGGGCCCCGGCGTCGGGATCACCCAGAGCAGGGCGACGCTGAGCGCCAGCGTCACGATGGAGGCGAAGACGACGGCGCCGGTCGCGTCGGCGGTCCGCGCGGACGAGTTCATGATCGCAACGACCTCTCCACCGCGACGGCGACCGTGTAGGCGCTGTCGACCAGCCGCCTCCCGGTCAGGGGCACGTCCTCGTCGGAGCCCTGGTAGGCGACCTCCACCAGCACGTTGCGTTTCTGAAAGACCACCAGGCCGACGTCGCCGTCCGACGCGCCCCGCTGGACCTTGGTCACCGCGAAGGCGCGCTCGCCCGGCCCGGTCAGCGGTGTGAAACCGGTGAACGCGTCGAGCCCGGGGGACTTCCCCTCGCGCTGGTCCTGGTAGACGCCGAGGAACTGGCGGGTCGCGGTGAACGTGCCGAGTCCGGGCAGCCGCTCGCCCGCGACCGCGAGCGAGACGGTGAGCGTGCGCGACCGTCCCTCGTTCGCGAAGCGGGACGTGCGGGCGTTCCACACGCACGCGTCCAGGGACATCCCGGCCGGAGCCGCCGTCGTGATGAGGGTCGCGCTTCCCCGCCGCCGGTACGCCTCGCGCGCGACCTTGTCGACGGTGGGGGCCGGGACCGTGTCGCACGGTTTGGGGACCGCGCGCAGCGGCGGCGTGACCGGGTTCTTCACCGCGCTCAGCACCGGCCGGGCCGCGGCGCCCATGCTCCTCGCCGTCTCGGCCGCCGCGGCGAGGGCGCCGTCCAGCGCGGTCTTCTCCGGGATCGTCCGGCGCCGCCCGCGCACGTCGTCCCACCCCTTGTAGCGGACGGACACGACGGCGTTGCCCACCCGGAAGCCGACCTCCGCGCCCTCGGTCTCGACCTCCGCCGAGTAGCGGGCGGTGGCCTCCTCGCCGAGCCCCTCCACGAGCTTGGGCGGGACGGGGCTCGCCGCCCGGTCCGGCCCGGCCGGGCTCAGCGCCTGCATCGCCTCGGTGATCGGCGACTGGCGGCGTCCCTTCGACAGCGTGATGTCGACGTACAGGACGCGCTCGTTCCGGAAGTCGCCCACGCAGAACCCGCACTTGGCCTTGCCGTCGTCGAGGGAGTACCACATGCAGCTCCCCGGACCGCCCTGCCTGAAGACGTTCCCCTTCTCGGCGTCGCGGCCGGAGCCGGGGGCGAGCCTCGCGGCGGTCGCGTCCGACACCCCGCAGTTGCGGGGGAGCTTCGTGACGACCCGTCCGGCGGGGACGCGGTCGGCGCCGGCGGGCGCGGCGAGCAGCGGGCCGTCGGAGATGCCCCGAGGGGCGGGGTCCCGCGAGACGGCGACGGCGACGGCGGCCGAGACGGCCAGGACGAGCGCGATCGTCGCGGCGGCGGCTTGCCGCCCGCGGCCCGTCCACCATCGCGGAGCGGGCCCGGGCGGACCGGAATCGGACACACGGACTCCAGAGGGGGGTTCGACCGGTGGTGATCCCCTTGGACTCCGCGAATGGAACGAAGGTTCCGCGTTCAGGCGGCGGCGGGCGCGGGCTCGGCGATCTCGGCCGCCGACGCGAAGCGCTGCGCGAGCCACGAGCAGACGAGCAGCTGGAGCTGGTGGTAGAGCATCAGCGGGAGCACGACGGTGCTGATCCCGGCGTCCGCGAACAGGACGGTCGCCATCGGCAGCCCGCTCGCGAGGCTCTTCTGTGAACCGCAGAAGAGCATCGTGACGTGGTCGGGGCGGGAGAAGCCGCCGAGCCGTGAGATGAGCGCCGTCAGCGCGAGCGCGACGGCCAGCAGCGCCGCGATGACCAGGGCGAGGACGCCGATCTCGGCGGCCGCGAGCCCGTCCCAGACGTCGTTGACGACGCCGCGGCTGAACGCGGTGTAGACCATCAGCAGGATCACCGCGCGGTCGTAGCGGGACAGGGCGCGGCGCCGCGCCCGGACGACGTCGCCGATCCACCGCTGCGCGGCCTGCCCGAGCAGGAAGGGCAGCAGCAGCCGGAGCGCGATGTCGCGGACGGACTCCAGCGAGAACCCGCCGTCCCCGGCCGAGATCAGCACCGTCGCCAGCAGCGGGGTGAGCACGACGCCGAGCAGGTTGGACAGCGAGGCGCTGCAGATCGCCCCGGCCTCGTTGCCGCGCCCGATCGACGTGAGCGTGATCGACGACTGCACCGTGGACGGCAGCACGCACAGGAACACGACGCCCTGGTAGAGCGGCTCGCTGAGGAGGGCGGGCACGAGCGGCAGGCAGAAGAGCGCCAGCACCGGGAAGACGAGGAAGGTGACCGCGGAGATCGCCGTGTGCAGCCGCCAGTGGCCGAGCCCGCGCAGCGTCTCGGCGGTGCGCAGCCGGGCGCCGTACAGGAAGAACAGCAGCGTGATCGCGACCGTCCCGGCGTGGTCGAGGACCGCGGCGAAGCCGCCGCGCGCCGGGAACATCGCGGCGATTCCCACGGAGCAGAGAATCGCCGCGATGTACGGGTCGACGTGCAGCCGCGCCAGTGTCGCGGAGATGATGCGCATTGCCTTTCGCTGCTCCTCGTGGCGGGCCGCCATATCGCTCTTCCGGACGGAGGTCAGGCGAGTGAGTCGGTCAGCGCCCGTCCCTCCCTGGGGTGGTTACGGCTGATGTTGGCTTCGAGCAGGGCGAGCGACTCCTTGACCCCGACGCTGCCCTCGGTGTGCTCGGGCAGCCGCCCGTCGTTGTGCTTGAGGCCGAGGACCGCGTCCTCCATCGCGCTCTGCGCGGCGAACAGGCACGGGGTGCTGTAGATCGCGACCTTCACGCCGAGCTCGGCCAGCTCGGGGAGGGAGATGCGCGGCGACTTGCCGCCCGCGATCTGGTTGAACAGCAGCGGCTTGTCGCCGATCACCTCGCGGACCTGGCGGATCCGCTCGATGCTCCGGACGCCGTCGACCAGGATGACGTCGGCGTCGGTGTCCGCCAGCGCCTTCGCGCGCAGGAGGATCTCCTCCTCCTCGGTGGCGTCGGTGCGCGCCACCACGACGAGGTCGCGGCGCGTCTCCAGCACCATGTCGAGCTTGGTGAGGTACTCGTCCAGCGGCAGGATGCGCTTGCCGTCGACGTGCCCGCAGCGCCGCGGCCGCTGCTGGTCCTCCAGGATCACGCCGGAGGCGCCGATCATTTCCAGTTGCTCGACCACGTGGCAGGCGACCTCCGGGTCCACGTAGCCGTCGTCGATGTCCACCAGCAGGTGCCGTCCGGGAAAGGCGAGCCGCAGCCGCTGCACGAACGCCACCATGTCGGGCCAGGCGATGAAGCCTATGTCGGGCAGCCCGTAGTACGACGCCGCGAACCCGAATCCCGACACGAACATGCCGTTGAAGTGCCTTGCGGCCACGGAGGCGGAGAACATGTCGAACACCCCGATCAACGGGGTGGTGCCATCCGACATGATCTCTCGTCGTAGCTCGTCTCCGTAGTTCACCCATCACTCCTCTCATCTCGTGGGTGGAGCGACTTGTCCGACTGAGGCGGAATGCCGCCTCTGCGGCAATGGACGCGTCAGTCGCTGTTACGCGTCACGGACAGTTACGCATTCACAAAGTCGGGAGAGAGTAAAGGAAGATTCTGCGGCACGCAAAAACAGATCCGGTTGGGTAGGTTTGTAAGACGATATGCCGACTTATATTCGTGGCCTTTGCATAGATCTTTAGGGAATGGCGCGCCGGGCCGAGCGGTTCGCTTCGGAGACCGCATGCAAAAGAAATTCAGCTTTTGTGGGCGCGCGTGCGAACGCCTCCCGTCCGGGAGCGGCGGGGCCGGGGGACCCGGGTCGCCGCCGTCCCGGACGGGAGGCGCTCAGAGCGGTGTGCTAAAGACGGGTCAGCTCAGGCCGTAGGCCCGCGTGACGGTCTGGTCGACGGAGTATCCGGAACTGTCGGACGCCTGGAATCGAAGTGCCACATAGCCATTGTTGACGGCGGGGTGGGTGACGTTGGCCGTCCATCGGTCGGTGCCGTTGGGGGTGAGCGTGACGGTCGTCCAGGTGGCCCCGTCGTTGAAGGACGCCTTCAGCGAGATCGAGGCCACAGCCGTCCCGCCGGGCGGGCGCTGGATGTACACGTCCAGCGGGAAGGTGGTGCCGGACGGCGCGCGCCCGCTGGTGTCGAAATTCCCGCCGATGCGCGGCTGGAGCACGTTGTGCTGGTCGACGAACGGATCGGTGGAACCCTCCGCGGACGGGAACTTCCAACTGGCGTTGATCTTGGTCGCGTACTTCGACCAGCCGACGGTGCGCTGCACCGCGAGGTCGAGCCGGTAATTGGCGGCCTGCGGCGGCACGGTCCAATTGTTGCCCAGCGGATTGGTGCTGGTCCCGACCTGCACGCCGTTGCGGTAGAGGGTGAGAGAGCCGGTGGTGCCGGTCGAGGACTGCCCGCCCAGGTTCTGGTGGTCCAGCACGGAACTGTCGGCCAGCAGCGGCGCGGTGACGAAGAGCCCCTGCCCGTGCCCGATCCTGAGGGTCGGCCCGAACGCCGCCTTGTTCCAATTCTCGGAATAGGTGCTCCCGGCGGTGTACGTGCGCGGCCCGGAGTCGTTCTCGGCCACCTGCTGGCCGAGCGTGTAGAGGTAGTTCCCCGTCCAGTGCACGCCCGCCGCCGTGTAGTAGACGCGCTGGGTGCTGGGCGCGTCGGCGGGGTGGGTGAGCCCCAGTTCCCGGCCGCCGAAGCCGTCGAAGTCGATGACCACGCTGTGCGGGCCGGGGCTGGTGGACGCCACGCCCTGCGACCCGTACGTGGTGTTCACCAGGGCCAGGCTCGCCGGCGTCGCCGTGAACGTCAGCGTCGAGGGGATCTGCCCGCTCGTCGGGAACGCCAGGTTGTAGGCGCGCGGCGACGGCAGGGTGGTCAGCGGTTCGACCTGGCTCTCCACGTACACGAAGTGGTACGGCCGGGTGGTACTGGCCGACGGCCACGCGTACAGCGGGACCGTCGAGTTCCCCCTGAGCGTCGTGGAGATCTCCTGCCCGGCGATCTCGTCGACGATCTGGGCGTAGCTGTCCACCTCGGTGGCGGTCGTGGACGGGCTGACCGCCTTGACCTCCGAGGCCGTCCGCGCGTCCAGGGTGATGTCGGTGTCGGCGCCGACCGTCAGCGTCGGGTTGCCGTAGAGCGCCAGGCTGTCGGGCACCCACGGGTCGCCGGTGACGACGATCGCGGTCAGGCTGTAGTCGCCCGGCGGCACGCTGCCCGTGAGCGTGTCACCGGAGACGTTCAGCGGATATTCGGTTCCGGTCGCGGTGTCGATGATGGTGGCCACCGGCGCCACCTGCGCGCCGTTCCTGTCGATGCCGTGAATCGTGACGGAATGGTCCACGAGCGCGGCCTCGCGCGCGGGGGCCTTGGTCTTGCTGTGGCCGAGCCGGACGAAAGGCCCCGCGGCGTCGCGTGGCTTTTCGCCCTGGTCGGCGGCGGCCGGCTGAACGGGGACGAGCAGCGCCGCGAGCGCGGTCATGCTGATCAGGGCTGTTCTCCAGCGCCTCACCTGAAGTCCCTTCTGTGCGATGACAGAGGTCGGAGAGTGGGCGCAGAACCGGGACGCGGAAACCCTCTCGGGGAGGATCGCCGCTGCGGGGAGTTCCGTCCCTTCGGTTACGTGATCATCTTACACATGATCTTTGAATTCCGGTGAAAATGCCGATTGAGCAGCGGGAACAATGGCCCCTTCCGGTCCGTGCCGGGGGCGGCGCGGGCCGGTCAGACCAGCCCGCGCCGCGCGGCGTGCACCCCCGCCTGGAACCGGGTGCGGGCGTTGAGCGTGCGCAGCAGGCGGGCGACGTGGCGGCTGACCGTCCGCGCGCCCATTCCGGTGTGCCGGGCGACCGCCTCGTCCTTCAGCCCGGCGGCGAGCAGGGTGAGCAGGTGCCGGTCGACGTCCGACAGGCGGGGCCAGACGTCCTGCGGGCCCGAGTCGTCGTCGGCGTGCAACGGCGTCGCCTGTTCCCAGCACGCGTTGAACACGCTGATGAGGATGTCGAGAAGCGTCGACGGGCGGATCAGCGCGGTCACGCCCGGTTCGTCGCCGCGCAGCGGCATCAACGCCAGCTCGTCGTCGACGATCACGAGTTTGGTGGGCGGGTTCTCCAGGATGCGGGCGCGTTCGCCGATGCCGCAGTCGTGCCGCGCCATTTCCAGCCGCTCCGGGATCGCGAGCGCTTCCGGAGTGTAGATGACGCGATACTCTATGCCGTTCGCGAGCCGTTCCCGCTCGATTTCGTTCGGCACTCCTGGATCGACCGCGTAGGGCGGTTTGTCGATCGCCTTGATCTGCTTGACCGCGCCGCGCTGGACCTGTTCCCAGCGCTGCGACACCGCGTCCAGCCCGTCGATGATCTCCACGAGTTTCTCGGGGTTGCTGCGCTGTTCGATGGCCAGCAGGTCGCCGCTGAGCCGTTTCGCCTCGATGCGCGCGCGGATGAACTCCGTTTCGCGCTTGCGTATCAGCGTCTCGACGACGGCGTCCGGCGGGAAGGGGAAGTAGGCGGGGTCGGGGGAGACGTCCACGTCGACCATGCCGAGGGCCTCCAGGTCCATGAGGATTCCGGCCAGCCGGGAGCGCGGTTGTTCCGTCAGTCCCGCCAGCTCACTCAATGTGCTGCCGGGGTGGTAGAGCAACGTGGTGTAAATGGACTGTTGCAGAGCGGTGACGCCCAGAGCCGCGAATGGATTCTCGCTGGTAGCGATGCCGGGGAGCATGGACCGGATTATGTAGTAACGGCGTAAGGCCGCCAAGTCTTCGCAGCTCATCTGGTCTCAAACCGGCCAAGTACGCCGAGGGCGAGCGCCATGATCCGCAAGATTTACCGGTGCGGACGGCGCCGGCCGACGCATCTTTCGTGACCGGCGCCGCCCGCGCACTCACCAGAGCCGAACGATTTTGCGCCCGTCCCGCGCGGCTCGGCAAGTGGGTGCGATGGCGAGTTTTGGACAGCGGCGACAACTCGCCAGAACGCGGTCCAGGAAAGGGCTTCTCAGCCTATGCGAATGCATCTACCTTTACCGCACCCCCCACCCCGAGGAGAGAGATCATGTCTCACAGACGCGGCATGCGCGTCGCGGTGCTGACCGCCGGTGCGCTCTGCCTGGCCGGCTCCCAGGGCATCGCGACCGCGCAGGCGAAGCCGGCGGCGCCGGCCCAGTCGCCGTACTCCGCGGCCACGGTCGCGAACGTGTCGCCCACCGTGCTGCGGGCGATGCAGCGCGACCTCGGCCTCACCGCGGCCGAGGCGAAGAGCGCACTGGTCAACCAGTTCGACAACGGCGTGACCGCCGGCAAGCTGCGCCTCAAGCTCGCCGGCAGCTACGGCGGAAGCTGGGTCTCCGGCAAGACCGGTGAAACGCTCCATGTCGCGACGACGGACCGTTCCGCCGTGGCGGCCATCGCGGCCCAGGGCGCGCAGGCGACGGTCGTCGGCCACAGCTTCGCCGACCTGAACGCCGCCAAGGCCAAGCTGGATCGTGCCAGTCAGCGCGGCGTGAAGTCGCACGCCCCGGTCTGGTACGTGGACGTCCAGACCAACAAGGTCGTCCTGCTGAGCGCCACGCCCGCGAAGGCCCTCGCCTTCGCGAAGTCCGCCGGGCTCAGCGCCGACACCGTCACGGTCAAGCGCTCGAACATCAAGCCGCGCACGTTCTACGACCTGCGCGGCGGCGACGCCTACTACATGAACGGCTCCGGCCGGTGCTCGATCGGCTTCCCGGTCAAGCGCGGGACGCAGTCGGGCTTCGCCAGCGCCGGGCACTGCGGCCGCCCGGGCACGACCACCAGCGGCTACAACCAGGTCCAGCAGGGGAGCTTCCAGGGATCCACGTTCCCCGGCAACGACTACTCCTGGGTCGCGACGAACAGCAACTGGACCCCGACCGCGAAGGTGAACGGCTACGGATCCGTCGCGGACCGGGACGTCACCGGCTCGACGGTCTCCCAGCCGGGCACCCAGGTGTGCCGCTCCGGTTCCACGACCGGCTGGCACTGCGGGAGCATCCAGGCGCTCAACACCAGCGTCACCTACCAGGAGGGCACCGTCTACGGGGTGACCCAGACGAACGTGTGCGCCGAGCCCGGTGACTCCGGCGGCTCGTTCATCTCCGGCACCCAGGCGCAGGGCGTGACCTCCGGCGGCTCCGGCAACTGCAGCAGCGGCGGCACGACCTTCTTCCAGCCGATCAACCCGGCGCTGTCGGCGTACGGCCTCACCCTCTACACCGGCGGCAGCGGCGGCGACCCCGGTGACCCGGGCGACCCGGACCCGTCCGGCACCTGGGCCGCGGGCACCGTCTACAACGCGGGCGACACCGTCACCTACAACGGCGCCACCTACCGGTGCATCCAGGCCCACCAGGCCCAGCCCGGCTGGACCCCGGCGGCCGTTCCGGCGCTGTGGCAGAAGGTCTGATCCCAGCAGGCTCATAACGGGGGCCACCGTCCGGCACCCGTGAACGGCGCTCCCTGACCGCGGCGCCGTTTCTCCCAGGGCCTTCCCCCAGTGGCGACACTGGGGGAAGGCCGCTCCCATTTCCCGGCCTGGGTCTCGCGCTTTCCTATTCGGCTTCGAGCCAGAATCCCGCCCGTTCCAGCCAGAGGTCGAGAAGGGCCTCGTCGCCGCTGACGTCCACCCGGTCGCGGAAACCGGGGCGCCGGTAGACGAAAAGGAGCAGGTCCGTCAGCGCGCCGCGGACGGCGACCGCGGACTTCTCGTGGGCGCGCCGCCAGGTCGCCGGTTCCGTGCTCAGGTCGACGACCCATTCGGCGGGCTCGGCCGAGTCGGTCGCGTGGAAATGCAGCGTCCGGCCGGGGCCGATGAGGCCGGGTTCCGACGTGGCCTCCTCGTACACCGAGTAGCCCATCCATTCGTCCAGCGCGTCGACCGCGAGATCGGCGGCGAGCGTGAACTCGGCGCCGATCGTCAGCGCGACGTCGGCCCGGTGGACGGCGGTCTCATACAGCATCCGCCGCGCCCAGAACCCGGCGGAATGGTCCTCCGACGGGGACCACACGGGTGTTTCGGGGGCGGCGTCGCGCAGCGCGTCCGCCAATTCGGCGGCGCCTTCGGCGAGCCACCGGTCCAGCGTCTCGTGATCTGTTTCGCGGTATTCCGCGAGGTCGTTCACCATTTCGTCCGGGACGGGCCCGGTGGCGCGGGTCCGGACGACCTCCGCCGCCCAATGGTGGTCGCCGCCGATGTGCCCGAGCAACTGCCCGAGATTCCAGCCGGGACAGGACGGCACGGCGGCCCGCAGGTCGGCGCCCCGCGCCATTTCCCGCACGGCGTTCGTCTGCGCGACGAGCTCGTCGCGGTGGCGCTCGAAACTCACCCCGTTCATGGAGGCACCCTAGCGGCGCCTTCGCGGTCACGCGCCCTGGGCGAGAAGGGCCGGGAGTTCTTCGAGGGACCGGATGACGGGCGGCCCGGTCGGCGTCGGGTCGTCCTTGCGGTTGAGCCAGATGCCGCGCAGGCCCGCCTTCGCGGCGGCGATGGCGTCGGTGTGCAGCCGGTCCCCGACATAGGCGACCTGGGGCGGGGCGAGCCCGAGCCGGGCGCAGCCGTCATGGAAGATCTTCGGGCTGGGCTTGGTGTCGCCGGTCTCGCTGGATGTGATCATCTCGGGCAGTCTTTCGGCGAGCCCGACCCGGCGGAGTTTCTCCCGCTGCTGATCGGCGTCGCCATTCGTGAGGACGCCGAGCCGCAGCCGCGGGTGCCGTTCGGCGAGGACGGCCAGCATCGGGCGGACGTCCGGATACACGCGCCACGCCGATTCGTAATGGTGCAGATAGCCGGCGAACCACGCGTCGGCGCGCCGGGCGTCCCAGGTGCCGAGTCCGAGTTCGGACGCGAGGGACGTGATCCGCAGCCGCCGCTGTTCGGTGAACGTCAGCCGGCCGGCCAGGTAATGCTGGACCGCCTCTTCTTCGAGTTCCTTCCAGCGGCGCCGCGCGTGCGCCTGGTCGAGTGCCGGGGAAAGGGGCCTAAGCGCCTGGGTGAGCGCGATCGCGGCCGCGGTGTCGTGATCGACGAGTGTGCCGTCAAGATCGAACAGGACGGCCTTGATTGTCGGGGTCATCGCCGTTTCTCTCACGGTTGGCCGCCGCCCGCCAGCGGACGCGTCATGCAACTGCAAAGACCTGTCGGGACGCGGATGTTCTTTTCCCGGAAATTATGGTCCATGCACTTGCGCGGCGGGTGCGCCCACGCCGAATCGGGCCCGCCAATCGGGCGAGAATACGCCACCGTCAGCGCGCGGCGGCCGTCCCCAGGGTCGCCATGGCGCGCTCGGGCTCCCAGTGCGCGCGCAGGGACGTGATCGACCCGGCGCCGTCCAGTGTGTAGACGATGACGCAGTCGATCGTCATCGCGGCGCCGTTCGTCACGGTCGTGATGGTGGCGACGTTCGCGCAGCACGGGCCGTTGGCGAACGAGTCGGCGACGGTGAACCGGAATTCGTCGACGCCGGCGATGAACCGGTCCCAGAAGGCTTCGAGCGCGGCGCGGCCCCGGTGGCCGCCGCCCGCGGGGTCGAGGAAGGACGGCCCGACCGGGTCTTCGACCAGGGCGTCCGCGGCGAAGAGCGCGAGCCAGTCGGCCCGGCGGCCCGCGGCGACGGCGGACATGGAGGCGCGGGCGGCGCGGCGGGCCGGATGGCCGTCGTCCGGGGCGAGCCAATTGACGGCATGCATGTCTATAACGTGTTCTCGTTTCAGACGCGGGCGATGACGTTCTCGGCGAACCGGCCGAGCTTTTCGATCTTCTTGGCGAGCGGTTCGGTGTCGGGGCCTTTCCGGTAGGGCGCGCGGAAGCCGACGATCACGTCCGTGACGCCCTTGTCTTCGAGCCGCTTGACGCCGTCCGGGGTGTAGGCGTCCGGCGAGATCACGTGGATCTCGAACGGCGCGTCCGCCTTTCCCTCCGCCGCGCGGATCCGGTTCAGCGCGGCGAGGAGCCCGTCGAGGTCGTCACCGCCGCCCGCGTGCATCCAGCCGTCCCCGCGGACGACGGCCCGGCGCAGCGCCGCCTCGCTGTGCCCGCCGACGAGGATCGGGAACGGCCCGGCGGGCGCCATCTTGACCGGCGGGACGTCGAAGAACTCGCCGTGGTACTCGAAGTAGCCGCCGCCGCTCAGCCCCCGGACGATGTCGATCGCCTCGTCCATCCGCCGCCCGCGCCGCTCCCACGGGACGCCCATGACCGCGAAGTCCTCCCGCCACGGGCTGAGCCCGACGCCGAGCCCGAGCCGCCCGCCGGTCAGGTGCGCGACCGAGGTCGCCTGCTTCGCCACCAGCACGGGCGGCCGGACGGGGAGCTTCAGCACGAACGGCGTGAACCGGATCGTCCGCGTCACCGCCCCCATCGCCGCGATCAGCGTGAACGTCTCGATGAACGCCTTGTCCTCAAGGAACTCCCGGTTCCCGTCCGCCGTATAGGGATAAACCGAGTCCGACTCCTTCGGATAGACGAGCGAGTCGGCCACCGACATGCTCGTGTACCCCGCGTCCTCCGCCGCCTTGGCGAGCGGCAGATAGAACGACGGATCGGTCATCGCCTCGGCATAGGTGAACCTCATCCCCGCATACTAGAACGCGTTTCATTTTCCTGCCAGACCGGGTCTCGGGGGAGCATCATTGCCCTGTGAGTCCCGAACCCGCGGGCGTCTCGGCCCGCACCTGGGAACTGCTCGTCGCGAACGGGGTGCCGCGCCGGTGCCGCGCGGGCGAGGTCCTGCTCCGGCAGGGCGATCCGGCCTCGCACGTCCTCCTCCTGATGTCGGGCCGGGTGAAGGCGCTGCTCACGCTCCCGGACGGCGAGGTGCTGCTCCTCGCCGTCCGCGGCCCCGGCGAGCTGCTCGGCGAGGTCGGCGTGCTCGGCGGGGACGGCCGCTCCGCGACGGTCGTGGCGATCGACCCGTGCGCCGTGCGGGCCCTGTCCGCCGACCGGTTCCGCGCGCTGCTGCGCGAGTCCGGGGCGGAGGAGGAACTGCTGCGGCGGGCGATGCGGCGCCTGCGCGAAGGGGAGGAGTGGCGCGCGGAGACGGCCGCGCTGCCCGCCGGGCCGCGCGTCGTCCGGGCGCTGCTGCGGCTCGCCGTCCCCGGCGGTGGCGTCCCCAGCGGCGGCGACGTGGTGGACGTCGGGCTCGGCCAGACGCAGATCGGCCAGGCGGTCGGGCTGTCGCGCGGCGTCGTCGCCGGGGAGCTCGCCAGGCTCAGGGCGCTCGGCGTCGTCACCACCGAGCGCGGCCGGACCGTCATCACCGACCTGCCCCGGCTGCGCGCGCTGGCCGCATCGGGACGCGGCTCTGTCTGAAAACCGACAGTGCCTCCGCCGGTTCGTCCGCAAGGTTGGGGAGAACCGACGTCCTGAGGAGAATCCGTGGAAGCGTTCCGTGCTTTGCTCGTCGTCGACGCCGAGAGGTTCAGCGCGCACCGCGACGTCGACCTCCGGACGGTCCACCGGAAGATCCGCCGGGTCCTCCAGGTCGCCTGCCAGGGGAGCGGGCTGGGCGAGACGTGGGAGAACGTCCGGTTCATGGAGAGCACCGGCGACGGGATCCTCGCGATCCTGCCGCTGGAGGCGGCGCCCGCGCTGATCGACCCGTTCCCGCGCCGGTTACAGAAGGCGCTGGCGGACGTCGCGCCGGGCCTCCGGGCGCGCGGGCTCCGGCTGCGCCTGCGGGCGGCCCTGCACATCGGGCTCGTGGACGACGAGCGTCCCGAGGCGCCCGGCGTCTCGACGGCGACCATCGACGTCAACCGGCTCCTCGACGCCGTCCCGCTGCGGGACGCCCTGCGCCGCAGCGACCCGGAGGTCACCTTCACCGCCTTCATCGTCTCCACGGAGCTGTTCGCCACCTACGTCGCGGGCGGGCGCACCGGACTGCGGGAGAGCCAGTTCACCCCGGTCCAGGTCAGGGTGAAGCGGTTCGACCGTCCGGCCTACCTGTACGTGCCGACGCCGTCGTCCGTCGACGATCCGCCGGGCGCGGCGGACGGACCCGGGGACGCCGGGGGCCCGGGGCCCGCCGGGCCGTCCCTCAGCGGCCTCACGATCAGCGGCGACGGCGCGCAGAACGCGATCGGCAACACCGTCGGCGGCGACCTCCGGCAGGTGCGCCGATGACGACGATGGAGGACCTCACCGTCGTCGGCGACGACGCCCAGAACGTCATCGGGAACACGGTCTCCCGCGACCTCGTCGTCAACCAGCTCCGCTTCGTGCGCGGACGCCCGTCGATGGTCCTGTCGGAGGGCGAGATCACCGACCGCGTCGCGGGCTACGTGCGGGCGCGCAACCACGACGTGATCGTGGACGTCCTGCGCCGCCACCACGCGGTCTCGCTCGCCGGGCCCGAGGGCGCGGGCGTCGCGACGACGGGGATCGCGGCGCTGCGCGAGCTGCGTCCCGGCCTGCCGATCCACCTGTTCTCCGCGGGCGAGGACGACGTCCAGGAGATCTCCGGCGCGGAGCGCGGCTACCTGGTGCGGGCGGCCGACGAGGGGGAGTCGCGGCTGCGGTCGTGCCTGGAGGCGGTCCGCGCGTCCGGCGGGTTCCTGCTGGTCGTGGGCGGCGAGGCCGACCAGCGCGGGTACGCCGAGTTCCTCCCGGCGGTGCTGGTGGAGCCGCCGCCCGCCCTGGCCGTCTTCCGGCGCCGGCTGGAGCGCTGCGGCCTCGGCGGCACGCACTGGCCGCACTGGCCGCGCGCCGCCGAGCTGCTGAAGCTCGCGACGCCCGGGGACGCGCGGCGGCTCGCCGACCTCGTCGTCGCCACCGCCGACGAGCGCGAGGTCGAGCGGGCCTACCTGCGCTGGAAGGAGCAGTTGACCGGCTGGTTCGCCGACCATCCGGGCTTCCAGGACCAGACGCTGCTGGTCGCCGCCGCGACGATCGCGCCCGCGGACGAGACGAGCGTCTACGGGGCCGCGCTGTCGCTCGCCCGGCAGCTCAAGATCCGGGTGGAGGGCGGCGGGCTGGCGTGGTGCCCGTCCACCGGGCTGGCCGAGCTGCTCGGCGCGGACCGCCTCGACGAGCGCATCGGGTTCCGCCGCCACGGTTTCGCCGAGTCCGTGCTGCGGCACGTCTGGGACGACTACCCGCTCGCGCGCCTGGACCTGCTGTCCTGGCTGTCGGCCCTGCCCACCGACGAGGTCGTGACGCTCAGCCAGGAGTTGCGCGGCAAGCTCGTCGAGGTCTTCGCCGACCTCGCGGCCGAGCACGGCTCGGTGGAGAAGATCGTCCAGATGGCGGAGGCGTGGGCGGGGGACCGCTACCGGTCGGCCGACCTGTCCTACATCGCGCTCGCCCGGACCTGCCTGCACCCCCTGGTCGGGGGACGGGTGCGCAGGACGCTGTACGAGTGGTCCAGGTACCGGCAGGCGCCGCAGACCCTGAAGCTGACCGTGGTGCGGGTCTGCCAGGTGCTCGGCCTGACCCACGTGACGATCGCCCTGACCCGGCTCAAGCACCTCGCCACCCACGGCAACGAGCAGGTGCAGGACGAGGTGCTGGACGTGGCGCGGGCCCTGGCGGGCACCCATCCGCGCGCGGTCGTCGCCGCCGCGCGGGACTGGTCCCTGTCGTCGGTCCAGCTCACCATGGGTCAGGACGGCTCGCGCCGGGCCCGGGTGGGGCTGCGGCTGATGCTCGACCTGCTGCCGCCCGGGTCGGCGCGCGGGCCCCTTGAGGTGATCGACCATCTCGCCCGCCGGGGCGGCGGGCGGATCCGCGCGGTGGCGCTGGACGCGGCGGCGGAGCTGGCCGTCCACCACCGGCACGAGGTCGTCGGCGCGGCGCTGGCCTGGGCGGGGAACGCCGACAACCGTCCGCACGAGGAGGCCGCTCCCCGGACGTCGCTCGGGACGTCCCTGTTCCTGCGCCTCGCGGCGGACCGGGACGCGGCCGGATGCGCGCTGACGCTGACCGGCCCCGGCGCGGTGGACCCGCGCGCGTGCGCGGCCCCGTGGCGGGTGGCGATGGCCGCCGCCGCGACCGGGGCGTCGCCCGGCTACGACGGCTTCCCGCAGGCGGCCGGGCTGTGGGTGGAGACGGCGGTGGCGCGGCCCGACCTGCGGCCGCGGATCGTCTCGATGTTCGCGGCGGCGGTCGGCCCCGACCCGAACCTCCGGGAGTTCATGACGGCCTTCGTCCGCGCCTGGGCGGGCACGCGCCCGGAATGCCGGGACGTCCGCGACGACCTGCTGATACAGGTCCTCCAGCCCGAGTGGAAGCGGCTGCTCCTGGCGGGCTGGGTGTGGCTCCGGCGGGCCGTCGCGACCGGGCGGTGACGCTCGCGCCAAACATCGACACCCAGAGTGGGGATTCTTCCGGCCCCCGATTCGTTGAACGGATCGGGAGATGCGCCGAGCGGTCTGGGAGCGTTCGGGGTGCCCGACGGCCTGCCCGCGCCGTACGGCGCGGGCAGGCCCCCGACCACCGGTGCGGGGCTACTGGCGCTCGCCCGTGTTGGACACCCGGACGATCGTGTGCTGGTCGAGGTCGTCGCCGGACAGGTGGGCCGCGATCCGGCCCCGGTGGAAGACGAGCACGCGGTGGCACACCTCGGTGAGCTCGTCCAGGTCGGTGGACGCGAGCAGGACGACGGCCCCGTCCGCGGCCGCGCCCCGGACCAGGTCGTGGATCTCGGCCTTCGCGCCGACGTCCACGCCGCGGGTCGGGTCGTCCAGCAGCAGGACGGCCGGGGACGCCTCCAGCCACTTCGCCAGCACGACCTTCTGCTGGTTGCCGCCGGACAGCAGGCCCACCCGCTGGTCGACGTCCCGGCAGCGGATGCGCAGCCGCTCGACGTGCCCGCGGGCCCGCGTGCGCAGCGTGCCGCGGCGGACGAGCACGCCGTCCCGGCTCAGCCCGATCGAGCGGACCTGGCCGATGTTCTGCCAGATCGGCTGGTCCAGCATCAGGCCCCGGCCGCGCCGGTCGCCGGACACGACCGCGACGCCGCCCGCGATCGCCTGCCGCAGCCCGCGCGGCGCCGGGCGCCCGCCGGGCAGCCGGACGGCCCCCCGCGACGCCCGCCGCAGCCCGGCGACCAGTTCGAGGACGGCGAGGTGCCCCGCCCCCGCGAGGCCCGCGACGCCGACGACCTCCCCGGCGCGCACCCGCAGGTCGACGTCGTCGAGGACGCCGTCGACGGACACGTTCTCCAGGCTCAGTTCGCCCTCGGCGTGCTTGATCTGCGGGACGGGCGTCGTCGACGACTCCGGCCGCGGCCCGAGCATCGCCGCGAGGATGTCGTCGATGGCGAGGTCGGCCCGGTCGGCGCCGCTGAGCACGGTCCGGCCGTCGCGCAGCACCGTGATCGTGTCGCAGAGCTGCATGACCTCCTCAAGGATGTGCGAGACGAACACGACCCCGACCTGGCGTTCGCGCAGCACCTGGAGGATGCCGAGCAGGCGGTCGGAGCCGTCCCGGTCGAGCGCGGACGTCGGCTCGTCCAGGACGAGGACGCGCGGCTCCGACAGCAGCGCCCGCGCGATCTCGACGAGCTGCCGCTGCCCGAGCGACAGCTCGCGGACGAGCGTGCGGAGCCCGACGTCCAGGCCGAGCTGCTTGAGGATCGGCCCGGCCGCGTCCGCCATGGCGCGGCGGTTCAGGAACGGGCCGCGCCGCGGCTCCCGCAGCGGGTACAGGTTGGCGAGGACGTCGAGGTCCGGGAACAGGTTCAGCTCCTGCGACACGACCGCCACCCCGTGCCGGACGGCGTCGGCCGTGTCGCGGAAGGCGACGGGGTCGCCGTCCAGGGTGAGGGTGCCGCCGTCGGGGCGGATCGCCCCGGACAGCACCTTCACCATGGTCGACTTCCCGGCCCCGTTCTCGCCGAGCAGGGCGTGCACCGAGCCGGCCTCGACGCTGATCGTCCCGTCCGCGAGGGCGGTGACGCCGCCGTAGGACTTGGCGATGTCCCGTGCGCGCAGGACGGCCATCAGTTCGCCTGGTCCAGCGGCTTGAGGTACTTGGTCGGGTTCGCGAGCTGCTCGTCCACGATCGGCTTGAAGAACGCGGTCCGGCTCTGCTCGTTGACCTGCCGCTTCATGACCTCGTCGATGTTGGCGCTGTTGATGACGAGGGTGCCGGGGTTCCACCAGCCCTCGGGCAGCTTCGTGCCCTTGCGCTTGGCGTCGATCATGAGCTGGAGCGCGACGTAGCCCTTCAGCCAGTGCTCGGGCGAGGAGAGGGCGAACAGCGACCCGTCCTTGACGGCCTTCAGCGCGGCCGGGTCGATGTCGCACGACCCGGCGAGGAACTTGCGGCCGGTCTGCTTCTGGATCAGCGGCAGCGAGACGCCGTCCTGGCCGCCGACGCCGAGGAACGCGATGGCGTTCGGGTTCGCCTTCACGATCGAGTTCCAGGCGTTGTAGTTGTCGGTCGGCTCGGACTTCGAGTCGAGCGGACCCTTGATCGTCAGCTCCGGCCGCTCCTTCTTGATGACCTCGGTGAGGCCCTCGATGCGCTGTTCGAGCAGGCGCAGGCCCGGGATGTCGTTGCCGATGACGACCTCGCCCTTGGTGCCCGCCGGGACGTGCTTGATGAACTCCTGGCCGAGCGCCCGGCCGACCTCGGTGTTGCTGTTGCCGATGAACAGCTTGGTCTTGGTGCCGGGCGGCGGCGCGGCGTCCACGGCGACGGTCGGGACGTCGTCGTCGTCCGCCTGGACGAGCGGCCGCACGAACAGGTCGGGGGCGAGGCTCTGCAGCCCGATGCCGTCCTTCGAGTTGCGGATCGCGGAGCGGAAGAGCTGCACCTGCGCGGGGCCGTTGACTCCGGTCGGCGCGGCGGCGTTGAGCGTCACCTTGCCGTCGGCCGCCGACGCCGCCTTCGCGCCGAACGCCATCTCCTGGAACGGGTTCTGCGTCGTCGACGCGTATATGAAGGCCATCTTGAGCGTGCCGGTGTTCTTCTTTCCGGACCCGCCCGAGTCGCTCGACCCGCACCCCGCCAGCGCGACGGTGCCGATCAGGACGGTGGCCAGGGTCAGGGATCTGATCCTCACGTTTGCTCTCCTCGGGGGTGTTCAGAGTCCGAGCCGGGCGCTCTCACGCCGCCGGCGGCGGCGCACCAGGCTGTCCAGCGCGACGGCCGCGAGGATGACGCCGCCGGTGGCGAACGCGCTCCAGTTGGCCGGGATGTTGAAGTACTGCAACCCGCTGGTGACGACGCTGAGGAGCACGGCGCCGAGGCAGGCGCCGACGACGGTGGCGCTGCCGCCGCGCAGCGGCGTCCCGCCGATGATCGCGGCGGCGATCGCCTGGAGCTCGAAGCCGGTGCCGATGTTCGGGTCCCCGGAGGTGAAGAACGCCAGCCCGAGCACGCCGGACAGCCCGGCGAGGCCCCCGATCAGCACCAGCGCCTGCATCCGGACGCGCGGGATCGAGATCCCGGAGAACGTCGCGGCGTCCGGGTTCGACCCGATCGAGCGCACCCGGTACCCGAACGGCGTGAACCGCAGGACCAGCGTGAGCACGATCGCGACGGCGACGAGCACCCACACGCTCGTCGGCACCCCGAGCGTCTTCCCGCCGAGCACGGTGAAGAAGGAGCTCTCCAGCGGCAGCCCGGTGACCTGGCGGCCGTCGCTCAGCGCGAGGGTGAGCCCGCGGAAGACCGACAGCGTGGCCAGCGTCGCGACGATCGCCGGGATCCCCACGAACTGGACGATCAGCGCGTTGACCAGCCCGAGGGCCATGCCGAGGACGATCCCGAGCAGCGCCGCGGGCCACGCCGGGATGTCGTGGTTCATCATCACGCCGGTCGCGATCACCGTCAGCCCGAACGTGGAGCCCACCGACAGGTCGATCTCGCGCATCGACAGCAGGTAGGCCATGCCGCAGGCGAGGAGCCCGACGTACACCGCCGACTGGAGGGTGTCGAGGAGCTGCCCGACGCGGAGGAAGTCCGGGTGCAGGATGCTGATGAACGCGACCAGCACCAGGGTCGCGACGAGGACGCTCGTCGCCTCGCCGCGTCCGGCCCGGACGGCGAGGACCGGGAGCCGCGACTGGGCGAGCGACGCGGCGTGCCCGAGGCCCTGGGGCTGCGCCCCCGCCTTCCCCGCGTCGCCGGTCTTCGTCGCGTCACCGTCCTTCGCCTCGGCGCCGGACTGCCGTTCCGTGGTCACGGGCGGAACTCCTTTCGTCGTCCGTCCGTGCTCACGGGCGGACTCAACTCGTCGTCCCCCGACTGACGTTGACGGCAGGTTGGACCCCGTCGCCGCCCGGGTTCTTGGCTGTGCCGGAACAGTCCTTGTCTGTGGTGGCACGACCTGCGGTGATCACGGTCGCGGTGGAGCGCGCGAACCTACGCTGAGCGCACTCGTCTCCCCGGGAGGTCAGCGATGCGCGACGACTGGACGGCCGACGTGATCGTCGTCGGGGCCGGCTCGGCCGGCTCGGTGGTCGCGCGGCGGCTCGCCGACGCCGGGCGCCGCGTCCTCGTCGTCGAGGCGGGCCCGCACCGCGCCGAGCCCGCCGTGGACGACCCCGCCCGCATGCACGAGCTGTGGGACTCGCCGCTCGACTGGGGGTACCGGACCGTCCCGCAGCAGGAGGCGCAGGGGCGCCTCCTGCACCTGCCGCGCGGCCGCGTCGTCGGCGGGTCGCACGCGCTGAACGCGATGATCTGGGTGCGCGGCAACCCGGCCGACTACGACCGGTGGGCCGCGCTCGGCAACGAGGGCTGGTCCTGGGAGGACGTGCGGCCGCTCTTCGCGCGCGCGGACGGGCTCGACGGCGGCGGGCCCGGGATGCTGGACGTCCTCACCGGCTACGAGCCCGACCCGGTCCAGCGCTCCATCGTGGAGGCCGCGCGGCAGACCGGGCTCCCGTTCAACCCGGACTACAACGGCGCCCGGCAGGACGGCGTGTCCTTCATGCAGTTCACGATCCGGGACGGGAAGCGCCTCACGACCGCCGCCGCCTACCTCGCCCCGGTGATCGGGCGCGGCGTCACGCTCGTCCCGGAGGCGGACGCCCGGCGGCTGCTCTTCGACGGGCGCCGCTGCACCGGCGTCGAGTGGATCCGCGAGGGGGCCGCCGAACGCGGATACGCCGACGAGGTCGTGGTGTGCGCGGGCGCGATCGGCTCGCCGGTGCTGCTGCTGCGCTCCGGGATCGGCGACGCGGACGCGCTCGGCGGCGCCGTCGTCCACCTGCCCGGCGTCGGCCGCAACCTCCAGGACCACTGGCTGGTGCCGGTGATCGCCTCGACCGACCGTCCGCCGACGCTGACGCGCGGGCTGCCCGCGACGCAGAGCCACCTCTTCTGGCGCAGCCGCCCGGGGATCCGGCTGCCCGACCTCCAGCCGCTGCATTTCGGCGTCCCGCTCTACGAGCCGTGGATGGACGGCCCGCCGCACGGCGTCTCGCTGATGGCGGGGCTGGTCCGGCCGGAGTCGCGCGGCGAGGTGCGGCTGTCCAGCCATTCCGCGTGGGACGCGCCCGTGATCGACCCGCGCGTGCTGTCGGCGGAGGCCGACGCAGAGGCGCTCGGCGTCGCGGTCCGGCTGTGCCAGGAGATCCTGGGCGCGACGGAGCTGCGCCGCACGTGGGGGGCGCGCGAGCTGTACCCGGGGCCGCTGGCGAAGAGCGCGGACGGGCTGCGCTCCTACGTCCGGCAGTCCGTTGTCACGTACCACCACCAGGCGGGCACCTGCAAGATGGGCGTGGACGACGACGCGGTCGTCGACCCGCGACTGCGGGTGCGGGGCGTCGACGGGCTGCGGATCGCGGACGCCTCGATCATGCCGGACGTCCCGACCGGCAACACCAACGCGCCGTCGATCATGATCGGGGAGAAGGCCGCGGACCTGCTGGCCGGGTAGGGTTTGGGCGCGTGAGCCAGCCGCACCTCCCGCAGCAGCCGCCCGTCCCCCCGAACCGGTTCGCGCCGTCCCCGGCCGCCGAGCCGAGGCCGTCCGCGTTCAAGGACTTCTTCACCGGCGTCGGATTCCTGCTGCGCGGGCTCGGCTGGACCGCCCGGCATCCCGCGCAGTGGCTGTTCGGGCTGATCCCGGCGCTGATCGTCCTCGTCGTGTACGCGGCGGCGCTGGTCTTCCTCGCGGTCGAGATCGACGACCTCGCCGGGTGGACGACCGGCTTCGCGGACGGCTGGTCCGACGCCGCGCGGACGTCCGCGCGGGTCGTCGCCGGGATCGCGATCTTCGGCTCGGCGCTGTTCCTCGCCGTCATCACGTTCACGGCGGTGACCCTGCTCGTCGGCGACCCGTTCTACGAGGCGATCGCCGTCCGGGTCGAGGAGTCCGAGGGCGGCGCGCCGCCGGAGCCGGACGTGCCGCTGCTCGTCCAGATCGGCCGGGCCATCCAGGACACGGTGATCCTCGGCGTCATCGCGCTGTGCTTCGCCGTCGTGTTCTTCGCGTGCGGGTTCCTGCCGCTGGTGGGGCAGACGGTGGTGCCGGTGGTCGCCGGGCTGGTGTCCGGATATTTCCTGGCAGGGGAGCTGACGTCGGTCGCGCTGGAGCGGCGCGGGATCCGGCGCAAGGAGCGGTTCGCGCTGCTGCGGCGGAACCGGCCGCTGGTCCTCGGGTTCGGCGCCGCGACCGTGGTGGTCTTCCTCATCCCGCTCGGCGCGGTGCTCGCCATGCCGGGCGCCGTGGCGGGCGCGACGCTGCTGGCCAGGGCCAGGCTCGCCGGAGAGCCGCAGGTCACGGCGGGTGTCGCCGGACCGGCGGGGAGCCGCTGAGTCGATGGGAAGATGTGTCCTGAGTGTGATTGGTGACCGGAACCGGACGGCTGATCTTCGCGTAACGTGTGCCGCATGTCCGATCAGGGGGAGCGCGGCGTGCGCTGGACCGAGATGAAGGATGGCGAGCCGCGGGACGAGTCCCGCGAGGCGCCGGACGCCACCGCGACCGGCCCGCGGATGACGTTCCCGGACCCCGAGGCCGTCCCGCCGGCCCCGGCGCCGCCCGCCGGGGCGCGGCCGGAAGAGAAGGCGGCGGAGTCGCACGACGTGTGGGGCAAGGTCGAGGACCGGCCCGCGCCGCGGCTCGACGACGACTGGGAGAAGCCCGCGGCCGACTCCTGGCGGACCGACGCTCCGGCCGAGGAGTGGAAGGACGCCGAGTGGCGTCCGGAGCCCGCCGAGGAGTGGAGCCAGGGACCGGCGGAGGAGTCCGGCGCCGAGGACGACGTGAAGGTCGCCCCCGTCCGGGACGACGACCCGCCCCAATGGGACGACTCGCTGTTCGACGAGAACTCCGCCGACCAGGGCGGCAACGACAACTACGTGCCCGCCGTCCCGACCGGGGCCGGGCTTCCCGCGAAGCCCGGCAAGCCGAGCAGCGGCAACTGGCAGATGCCCGACTGGATGGCCGACGAGGCCGCCGCCGACGCCAAGCTGGGCGGCGACGCCAAGCCGGACAAGCGCCGGGAGCGCCGCGAGCGCAAGGAGTACCGCGAGCGCCCGGAGCCCGACGTCTTCGACGAGGGCGGCGGCCGCTCCAGGCTCGTCCTGATCGGCGGGGTCGGGCTGCTGGTCGCGGCGCTCGCCGCCGCCGGGGCCGTGTACTTCCTGAAGGGCGGCGACGACGAGCCCGCCGAGACGGGCGGCAACGCGGGCCGGACGGCGTCCGCCGAGCGCACGGAGACGGCACGGGCCAAGATGCCGCCGGACAAGCGGCTCGCGCGGTTCGCCGGGCGTCCGAGCAAGCTGCTCGGCCGGGTCGCCGACGTCCGCTCCGGGCTGTCCTACCCGCGCCTCGCCGCGCCGTGGCAGGTGCCGACCAAGCAGAACAAGCTGGGCACGACGGGCTGGTCCGGGCAGCAGATCCTCGTGACGGAGCGGCACGGCGCCCAGTTCTGGTACGGCCAACTGCTCACCGGGACGCTGCCGCCGAGCCTGCTCGCCTCCTACCACGGCCCGGCCGACGTGAAGAACGTCACGGGCCTCGCCGCGCAGGGGTTCGAGGCGCAGTACTACGCGTTCCCGCACCGGTCGGCGCCGCTCGCGTCGCAGGCCATGCTCGTGGACGGCCGCCGGGGCTGGCTCGTCGCCTCCTACCTCACCTACCGGCGGACCGGGGTGCGGGCGACCGGCGAGGTCGTCGCGACCGCCGTGATCGACACCGGCCGGAAGGCGCCCGCGGTCGTGTTCGCGTCCATGCCGAACACGCACAAGCGGCAGTACCCGGACATCAACGAGTTCCTCGGCCGGTTGAAGCTCGCGTCATAGCGCCGCGACGCTCGGCCGAATCGCGTTCTAATAGGCTGGCCCCACGTCGAGGAGAGGTGGGGCCATGGCGATCGGGTTGACGGCGGAGCACGAGGCGCTCGCGGCGTCCGTGCGGGGGCTCGCCGAGCGGGCCGTCACGGCGCGGACCGTCCGGGACGCCGATCCCGGCTGCTGGCCCGCGCTCGCCGAGCAGAGCCTGCCCGGCCTGCACCTTCCCGAGGACGCGGGCGGGCAGGGCTTCGGCCTGCTCGAACAGGCGGTCGCGCTGGAGGAACTGGGCCGGGCCCTCGTGCCCGGGCCGTATACGCCGACCGTCCTGGCGTCGGCGATGCTGGACGCCTGCGGGGCGCTGTCCCTGTTCCCGGGCCTGGCGGACGGCTCCCACACGGCGGCGGTCGGCCTGTCGGGCGCCCTGGAGATGAACGGTTCCACTGTTTCGGGGACGGTTCAGCCCGTGCTCGGCGCGCCCTTCGCCGACCTCTTCCTGCTGCGTGCCGGTGAGCGGTGGGTCGCCGTCCATCGCGCCGACGTCACCGTGGGCGAGCTGGAGTCGCTGGACATCACGCGCCCGGTCGGCTCGGTCACGGTCGACGGGGTGGCCGTGCCGGACGAGCGCGTCCTCGACGTGCCCGGCGCGCGGGCGCTGGCGGTCGTCGTCCTCGGGGCCGAGGCGTGCGGCGTCGCCGGACGCGCCCTGGACGACGCCGTCGCCTACGCGAAACTGCGCGAGCAGTTCGGCCGTCCGATCGGGCAGTTCCAGGGCGTCAAGCACAGGTGCGCGCGGATGCTCATCGCCGTCGAACGCGCCAGGGCGGCCGTCTGGGACGCGGCCCGCGCTCTGCGCGAAACACGCGAACAGCGCTCGTACGCGTCCGCCGTCGCCGCCGTGCTGGCCGCCGACGCCGCCGTCCAGTGCGCGGAGGGCAACATCCAGATCCATGGCGGGATCGGCTACACCTACGAGCACGACGCACACCTTCTCTACCGGCGGGCGCTGACGCTCCGCGCGCTGCTCGGACGGGCGAGCGAGCACAGGGCGGACGTCGCCGCGCTGGCGGTCGCGGGCGTCCGGCGTCCCATGGACGTCGAGCTCCCCGAGGACGCGGCCCCGCTCCAGGAGGAGATCCGCGCCCGCGTCGCCGACCTCGCCGCGCTGGAACCGGCCGAGCAGCGCGCCGCGCTGGCGGACGGCGGCTGGGTGACGCCGCACCTCCCGAAACCCTGGGGACGCGACGCCGGGCCGCTGGAGCAGGTCGTCATCCAGCGGGAGCTGGCGGCGGCGGGGGTGCGGCCGGTGCCGCTGATGATCGGGGCGTGGGTCGTCCCGTCGCTCGTCCAGTACGGGACGCCCGAGCAGCGGGAGCGCTTCCTCCCGCCGACGCTGCGCGGGGAGATCGTGTGGTGCCAGCTCTTCTCCGAGCCGGGCGCGGGCTCCGACCTCGCCGGGCTCCGGACGCGCGCCGTCCGCGCCGAGGGCGGCTGGACGATCACCGGCCAGAAGATCTGGACGTCCCTGGCCCGCGACGCGCACTGGGGGATCTGCGTCGCGCGCACCGATCCCGACCGTCCGAAGCACGACGGCATCACCTACTTCCTCGTCGACATGGCGTCGCCGGGGATCGAGATCCGGCCGCTGCGCGAATGCACGGGCGACGCGGTCTTCAACGAGGTCTTCCTCGACGGCGTCTTCGTCCCGGACGAGCTCGTCGTCGGGCCCGTCAACGCGGGATGGCGCGTCGCCCGCACCACGCTCGCCAACGAGCGCGTCGGCCTGACCAGCACGTTCCAGCTCGGCGGGGACGTGCCGAAGCTGCTCGCGCTCGCCGCGGAGCTGGGCGTGGACGGCGACCCGCTCGTCCGCGACGGGCTCGGCGACCTCGGCTGCGACGAGCACGCGTTCGCCCTCCTCGGCCTCCGCGCCACCCTCAAGCAGCTCTCCGGGACGGACCCGGGCGCGACGGCGAACGTCCGCAAGCTGGTGGCGATGGAGCACGGCCAGCGCGTCACCGAGTTCGGCTTCACCCTGCTCGGCGCGGACGGCGCCCTGACCGGCGGCTGGACGGACGGCCCGCGCGCCCGCTGGACCCGCCACCTGCTCGCGTCCCGCGCGATGACGATCGGCGGCGGCACCACCGAGGTCAACCTGAACGTGATCGGCGAGCGCATCCTCGGCCTTCCCCGCGACCCCGATCCCACCAGGTAGCCGGGGGGTGTGGGGGTCGTCCCCCCACAGAGGAACAGGTAGCGTCCAGCCCACATGAGGGAGCGGACGCGGCACCTGGTGGCCGCGCTGACCGGGCTGGGGCTCGGGCTCGCGGCGCTGGGGCCGGGGCTCGCGCCCGGGTTCGTGCTGTCCTACGACATGGTGTTCGTGCCCGATCCGGCGTTCACGCGGCTGACGTTCGGGCTGACCGGGACCGTCCCACGGCACGTGCCGAGCGACGCCGTCGTGACCGCGCTCGCCACCGTGGTCCCGGCGGACGCGGTGCAGAAGCTCGTCCTGCTGGCGATCTTCGTGATGGCGTGCGCGTCGGCGGCGTCGCTGGTGCCGTCCGAACGGCTGGCGCCCCGCCTCGCCGCCGGGGTCTGCTACGCCTGGAACCCGTTCGTCGCCGAACGGCTGCTGCTCGGCCAGTGGGCGCTGCTGCTCGGCTACGCGGCCCTGCCCTGGGTGGTGGCCGCCGCCGCGCGGGCGGACGAGCGCGGCGGCGGGCGGCGCCTGGTCCGCGTCCTGGTCCCGGCCGCGATCGGCGGGTTCGCGGCGCTCGCCGTCTCCGGGCTCACGGCGCTGGTCGTCGCGCTCGCGACCGCGCGGGGGCGCGGCGCCGCGAAGGCGGTCGGCGCCGTGGCCGTGCTGAGCCTGCCGTGGCTGGTGCCGGGCCTGCTGCGGCCCGGCGGCCTGCCCTCGGACGGGACGGCCGTCGACCTGTTCGCGGCCCGCGCCGACACCCCGTTCGGGACGCTCGGCAGCCTCCTCGCCCTCGGCGGGGTGTGGAACGGCGAGACCGTCCCGTCCGGGTACGGGACGCCGGTGACCGCGTCCCTCTGGCTGGCCGTCGTGGTCGGCGCGCTCGCCGCCTATGGGGCGTGGTGCCGCGAGCCCGGCTGGCGACGGGGCGCGGCGTTCGCGGCCGGGGCCGGATTCGCGGTGGCGGCGCTCGGCGCGGTGGCGGCGCCCGTCCTCGACGGGCTCGTCGGCCTGTGGCCGGGGTTCGCCGTGCTGCGGGACGGCCAGCAGTTCGTCGCGCCGCTCGCCGTCGTCGTCGCGGTCGGGCTCGGGACGGCCGCCGACCGCGCCGCCGCCGCGCGGCTGCCCGGCGTCGCGCTCGCGGCGGTCGCCGTCCCGGTGTTCCTGCTGCCGACGCTGGCCTTCGGCGCGGCCGGAGACCTGCGGGCCGTCCGGTATCCGGACGACTGGGCGCGGGCCCGCCGGATCGTCGACGGCGACCCGGCGAAGGGCGACGTGCTGGTCCTGCCGTGGGCGGCGTACCGGAGCTACCCGTGGAACCACGGCCGCCGCGTCCTCGACCCGCTGCCCCGCTACCTGCACCGCCGGGTCGTCGTGAACGACGCCGTCACGGTGGGCGGCGCGACCGTCGCGCCCGAGGACCCGAAGGCCGTCCGGCTGGCGCCCGCCACGGCCTCGGCCGCCGCGCTGCGCGCCGCGGGCGTGCGGTACGTCGTGGTGGACGCCGAGACCGCCGCGCACCGTCCGGCCGGGGAGGTGCGGGAAGTGCTGCGCGGACGTGACCTGGCCGTCTACCGGATCGACGGGTCCGCCGCGCCGCCCGGGGACGGCGTCCCGGTCGCGCCCGCAGTGGCCGCCTGGGCCGTCACCGGTCTCGCCGTCGCCTGGTCAATCCGGGTCCCAAGGGCTACTCTGAGCCTTCCGTTACTCGGCAGTATCAAACCCCGCAGTCGAAGGACCCCCTGATGCGCATCGCCATCGCCGCGCTGGTCGGCGTGCTGCTGGCCGCCGGAGCATCGTTCACAGCGGTGCAACTCGCGAACGCCTCCCAGAAGGACCCCGTCATCAAGCCGCTGTACAACTACGGCTCGCGCTGACGTGTAGGCCCCGATGGCGACCCGGCGTGACGGCGATGTCGGCGGCGCGGTCCTCCTGGAGGTCGTCGTCCCCGCCTACAACGAGGCCGAGCGGCTGCCGGACGGGCTCGGCCTGCTGTGCGGCAAGCTCGCCGGGCTCCCGCTGCGCGCGGAGGTCGTCGTCGTCGACAACGCCAGCACCGACGGGACGGCGCGGATCGTCCGGTCGTTCCGGGGCCCGGTCCCGGTCCGGCTGCTGCGGTGCGAGCGGCGCGGCAAGGGCGCGGCGGTCCGCGAGGGGCTCCTCTCGACAGCAGCCCCGTTCGTGGGTTTCATGGACGCGGACATGGCAACAGACCTCGCGGCGTTGGACGAAGCCATCGTCCTGCTGCGCGAGGGCCGCCCGGTCGTGGTGGGGTCAAGGCGCCACGGTCGGTCGGTCGTCGAGGGGTACGCGCTGCCGGTGCGGCGGCTCGGCGCGATCACGTTCAACCGGATCGTCCGTGACCTCGTGGGCGGCGTGTCCGACACCCAGTGCGGGTTCAAGTTCTTCGACGGCGCGTTGGCACGTTCCGTCGCGGCGGATCTGCGCACGGCCGGTTTCTCGTTCGACGTCGAACTGCTCGCGCACTGCGTGCGGCGGGGCGCGTCCGTGACGGACATTCCGGTGGTGTGGCGCGACCGTCCCGGCTCGACGTTCTCCGTCCGGCGCCATTCCCTGCAATGCCTGCTCGATCTGGCCCGCATCCGGGCGCGTGCCGGATTCCGGCCCGCGCTCGCTCCGCCGGTCGGGGTGGTGGCCGTTCCGCAGCCCGGCGTACCGGCCGCGCCGGGCGTCAAGCCGGGATGAGCGGCGGCCCGCGCCTCGCGATCGTCAACTGGCGGGACCCGTGGCACCCGGCGGCGGGCGGCGCGGAGCGCTACGCCTGGGAACTGGCCCGCAGGTTCGCCGCCGAGGGCGCCCGCGTCCACTACGTGACGTGCCGGGCGCCGGGGCAGGAACGCGGCGGACGCGTCGAGGGCGTCGAGTTCGTCCGCCTCGGCGGCACGTTCACCGTGTATCCGCTCGTCCTCTCGTGGCTGCTGGCCCGCCGCCTGCGCCGCGCGGAACGGTTCGACGCGGTCATCGACTGCCAGAACGGCATCC
>NZ_BCQP01000094.1 GCF_001552135.1 Actinomadura chibensis NBRC 106107
CGGTCCCGGTGTTGCCCGAAGGCGTACCGGTGTTGCCCGAAGGCGTACCGGTGTTGCCCGAAGGCGTACCGGTGTTGCCAGAGCGCGAGCCAACATTGCCAAAGGTCGTACCGGTGCTGCCGGTGTTGCCCGAATCCGTATCGATGCTGCTGCGGGTCGTGCCGTTGCTGCCGGAGGCTGTGCCCGTGTCACTGCGGAGCGTGCCCCTGTCGCTGGGAGCTGTGCGGGTGCTGCGGGTGGCCATGCCGGTGCTGCCGGGGGCGGTGCCGGTGCCGCCCGAGGCGGTGCCGTTGCTGCCCAGGGCCGTGCCGGTGCTGCCCAGGGCCGTGCCGGTGCTGCCGGAGGCTGTGCCCCTGTCGCTGCGGAGCGTGCCTCTGTCGCTGAGGGCTGTGCCGGTGCCGCTCAAAGTCGTGCCGTTGCTGCTGGAGGCTGTGCCTCTCTCGCTGGGGACCGTGCCCGTGTCGCTGTGGAGCGTGCCCGTGGCGCTTGGGGCTGTACCGGTGCTGCTGCGGGCTGTGCCCGTGTCGCTGGGGGGTGTGCTGGTGTTGGCGGGCATGGGGTGGGTTGGTGGGGGGTCAGGCGGAGAAGATGTGCCGGAGCCGCCAGCGGTCTTCGTCACGGCCCAGCTCCGCTACCGCCACGCCTTCGGCGCCCGTGATCCGGACACGGTAGACCCGGCCCTCCTGGGGCGTTCCGTAGGTCTTCAATACCTCTTGCACGGCGTAGCGCGCTCCGCGCCACTCGTACGCGGTGAGCCGCCCCGCCTGGTCGTGCTCGGCGCGCACCGGCTCGTTCAGCAAGTGCCCCATGCCGGGAGCGTAGCACGCGTTCGAACTGATGTTCGCAGGTGGCGGGCCTGTTCGAGCCGTGCGTGCCCCAGGCCGCAAGCCGTCGCGCACGTGCGTCGTACCGCGTCGCCGGGCGTGGCGCGGCGATCGATTTCATGCGGACATTGCGCGCCATGTAGAGGTAACAGCGGACACCTCCTTCCTCATCCCCTGCGGTCACCACGGCTCTCGGTGCGATTCGGTTCCCTCGCGGGGAAGGAACAGACGCGAGAGTCAAGGGGGGACCATGATCAATGGGGCACACGTCATCATCTACAGCCGCGACGCCGAGGCGGACCGCGCGTTCATCCGGGACGTCCTCGGCTTCCCGAACGTCGACGCGGGCCACGGGTGGCTGATCTTCAAGCTGCCACCGGCCGAGGTGGCCGCCCATCCCACCGAGGGCGAACCGCGGCACGAGTTCTACCTGATGTGCGACGACATCCAGTCCACGCTCGAAGGACTGGGCGCCCGCGGCGTCCAGGTCGACGTCCCGATCACCGAGCAGAGCTGGGGACTGCTCACGGCGATCCGGCTGCCGAGCGGCGGCGAACTCCCGATCTACCAACCCCGCCACCCCGTGGCGAAGGACCTCTAGCGATAGTTATCCACAGGTTGGGGATGCCTCCGCACACACCTCCTTCCCCCTGTCGAGCGGCGTTCCGGAGGCCCGCGTCCACACCGGAATCCCCAGAACAGTCGGGCTTTTCAGGGTCCGGGCGGCGGATCGCGCGCCGTCTCCTCCATCATCCGCGCCCGCCAGTCGCCATGCACAGATTCCACAACCTGTGGATAACTTCCGTGCACACCCTGGGTACGGCCGCCCGCCGCCGCGTCCACCATTCTTCCCCAGGTTGCCCCCAACCCCCGCGCCGACTTGTCCACGTCGTGGAAAACCTGCTGACCAGCCGAAAGACCGCATCCGCCGGACGGTTCCCCACACCCCGTACACACACTGTGGACGGGCGGCCTCCACACCCCGGCCCTCACGGTGGATAACGCTGCCCACCGACAATCCCCAGCCACGTCCCCAACCGGTGACGCTCATCCACAGCAGCGCACGGCCCACAGACGGCCACGTCCACGACATACCGCGAGGCCCGGACGCGTCCCGCGGACGCCGTCATGCCGCCCGCGAAGCGCTGCCGCAAGGCCGTCGTCCACCATCAAGGGGGGCACCGACCTGCTGAGCCCAAATGAGGGCGGTCGACAGGCGCGGCGGCATGCACCTCGGCGTCCAACGGCGGGCCCGAGGGTTCGCGACGTCGATCCTGCGCGCTAGCTGCCGCAATACCCGGCGATGATTCTCTGCGGCCGCGGCGGGCCTGATTCCGCGGCTATGCCCAGCCCCGCCATCCACTTCCCGGATGGCCCGGACGTGTCGTTGAGCCCAAGGAAGATCGCGGCGCGGAAGAATGACGGCGTCCACTGATCACGGTCGCGCCAAGCGGCCCCGCCCATCGGCGCCGGGACAGGACGCCCAACTCGAAATGCGTTTTCCACAGACTGTGGAAAACAGGCGAGGAACGGCGACTCACCAGCCGAGCCCGAGCCGGAGGAGGCCAGGGGACCGCCGGACAGCAGAAGACCCCCGTCGTGCCCGGCGGGGGTCTGCGGAGTGGTGGGCCTAGGAGGACTTGAACCTCCGGCCTCATCCTTATCAGGGATGCGCTCTAACCGACTGAGCTATAGGCCCGGGTTGTGCCGCTGTACTGGGCGGCGCAACGAGAGATTACCCCATCCCGCGGGGCAACCGGAAATCGATTACTCGGCCTCCTTCAGGGTCACCTCGACCCCGCCGACGAGGTCGGCGGCGAGGTTGTAGATGACCGAGCCGACCGTGGAGAGCGCGGTGATCAGCAGGACGTTCAACGCGCCCACGAGCACGGTGTAGCCGAAGACGCGGAAGAAGGAGAACCAGCTGCCCGCGTCGACGCTCCCGGTGGTCTCGCCCTGCTCCTTGGTGAGGCTGTTGATGGTGTCGCTGATGGCGTCGAACACGCCGAGCCCGGACAGGATCGTGTACAGGACGATCACCGCGACCAGCAGCACGACGAAGCAGACCAGCGACATCACGAAGCTGAACTTCATCACCGACCACGGTTCGAGCCGGGCGAGCTGCAGCTGCGCCTTGCGCGCCGGCTTGCCGGCGACCGCGGGCTTGGACGAGGTCTTGGCGGGCGCCACCGTGGTGGAGGACGGACGGTCCTTGAGGATGGTGCCCGCGAACCCCTTGCGGTTCGACCCACCGGAACCGCCCGAGCCACCTGAACCACCCGGGCCGGACGGGGACGCCGCCGGAGTGAACGGCGTGTTCGACGACTCCGAACGCCCGCTGGAGACCGAGCCGGACGGCTCGGCGGGCCTGGTCCAGCCCGACCCGGAGCCGGGCCCCGATGACCGGGGGCCGGGCGCGGAGGGCGTGTTCTTCGAGGCCGCGTCCGCTCCCGAGTCGTCCTTCGGAGGCTCGGCCGTGTCCTTGATGGGGGCGATCTCCGGCGTGTCGGACGGCTTGGCCTGGTCGTCCGCGACCTGGGAGAGGTCGGTCCGGGTCTCGTCCGTCCCGGAGCCGATGTCGACGGTCGTCTCGTCCCGTCCGGACGACGAGGACGCGGCGGACACCGTCTTCCCCGACCGGCCCGGCTTGGACCTGCCCGGCTTCGCCCCGGACTTCCCGGCGGAACGGGTCCCGGACTTCGCGCCCGAGCCCGCCGCTGAGCCCGATCCGGAGCCTCCGCCGGGCGCGCCCGTGCCGGGCCCGTCCTCGTTCTTGCCGGGCTCGGTGCTCACGTGTCCTCCTGGCCTAGCGGATCGGGGACGGCGTCGCGGTCATCACGCACCGTCGCCCCCTTCGGCTTCTTCCGAGTCCTCCATGGACTCTACGTTCCTCGCGATGGCCACCACGCTGTCGCCGTCCGCGAGGTTCATAAGACGGACGCCCATGGTCTGCCTGCCGGATTGCTTGATCTCCGCCGCTGTGGTGCGGATCACTCCGCCGTTCGACGTCATCGCGAAGACCTCGTCGTCGGGGCCCACCATCAGTGCCCCTACCAACATCCCGCGAGATTCCACGATCTTAGCGGTGAGGACGCCCTTACCCCCACGTCCTTGCAGCGGGTACTGGTCGACGGGGGTCCGCTTGGCATAGCCCCCCTGCGTCGCGACCAGGACGTCCTGGGACGAATCCTGCGCAACCAGCATGTTCAGGACTTCCTGGTCCTCCTCGAAGCGCATGCCGATCACGCCGGACGTGGCGCGCCCCATCGGGCGGAGCGACTCGTCGTCGGCGCGGAACCGGATCGCCTGCGCCCCGGTGGACACCATCAGCAGGTTGTCGTCGGCCGACACCAGCCGGGCCGCGATCACCTCGTCGTCCTCGACCAGGTTGATCGCGATGATGCCGCCAGTGCGCGGCGAGTCGAAGTCGCGGAGCGCGGTCTTCTTGACCCGGCCCTTCTTCGTGCCGATCACGAGATACGGCGCGACGTCGTAGTCGCGCAGGTCCATGACCTGGGCGATGTGCTCGTCCGGCTGGAAGGCCAGCAGGTTCGCGACGTGCTGGCCGCGCGAGTCGCGCCCGGCGTCGGGCAGTTCGTACGCCTTCGCGCGGTAGACGCGGCCCTTGTTCGTGAAGAACAGGATCCAGTGGTGCGTCGTCGTGACGAAGAACTGGTCGACGATGTCGTCCTGCTTGAGCTGCGCGCCGCGGACGCCCTTGCCGCCGCGCCGCTGCGCCCGGTACAGGTCGGTGCGGGTGCGCTTCGCGTAGCCGCCGCGGGTGATCGTGACGACGACGTCCTCTTCGGCGATGAGGTCCTCGTAGGAGACGTCCCCGTCGAACGGGATGATCTGGGTGCGCCGCTCGTCGCCGAACTTCTCGACGATCGGGGCCAGCTCGTCGCCGACGATCTGGCGCTGCCGCTCGGGCGAGGCCAGGATGTCGTTGTAGTCGGCGATCTCCGCCATGAGCTTGTCGTACTCATCGGTGATCTGCTGGCGCTCCAGGGCGGCGAGCTTGCGGAGCTGCATGTCGAGGATGGCCTGCGCCTGGACCTCGTCGATCTCCAGCAGGCTCATCAGGCCCTGCTGCGCCTCCTGCGCCGACGGCGACCGCCGGATCAGCGCGATGACCTCGTCGATCCGGTCGAGGGCCTTGAGCAGGGCGCGCAGGATGTGGGCGCGCTCCTCGGCCTTGCGGAGCAGGAACCGGGTGCGGCGGACGATGACCTCGACCTGGTGCGCGACCCAGTGCCGGACGAACTGGTCGATGCGCAGCGTGCGCGGCACGCCGTCGACCAGCGCGAGCATGTTCGCGCCGAACGTCTCCTGCAGCTGGGTGTGCTTGTACAGGTTGTTCAGGACGACCTTGGCGACCGCGTCCCGTTTGAGGACGATGACGAGCCGCTGCCCCGTCCGGCCGGACGTCTCGTCGCGGACGTCGGCGATCCCGTCGAGCTTGCCCTCCTTCACCCCGTCGGCGATCTTGAGGGCGAGGTTGTCCGGGTTGACCTGGTACGGAAGCTCCGTGACGACGAGGCAGGTGCGGCCCTGGATCTCCTCGACCTCGACGACGGCGCGCATGGTGATCGAGCCGCGGCCGGTGCGGTAGGCGTCCTCGATGCCCTTGCGGCCGACGATCAGCCCGGCGGTCGGGAAGTCGGGGCCCTTCACGCGCTCGATCAGCGCTTCGAGCAGGTCCTCGTCGGACGCGCCGTAGTTGTCGAGGTACCAGCGGACGCCGTCGGCGACCTCCCGCAGGTTGTGCGGCGGGATGTTGGTCGCCATCCCGACCGCGATGCCGGCGGACCCGTTGACCAGCAGGTTCGGGTACCGCGACGGCAGGACGTCCGGCTCCTGCGACCGGCCGTCGTAGTTGGGCGAGAAGTCGACGGTCTCCTTGTCGATGTCGCGGAGCAGCTCCATCGCCAGCGGCGCCATGCGGCACTCGGTGTACCGCATGGCGGCGGCGGGGTCGTTGCCGCGGGAGCCGAAGTTTCCGTTGCCGTCGACCAGCGGGTACCGCATCGACCAGGGCTGCGCGAGCCTGACCAGGGCGTCGTAGATGGCGGAGTCGCCGTGCGGGTGGTAGTTCCCCATGACGTCGCCGACGACGCGGGCGCACTTGAAGTAACCGCGGTCGGGCCGGTAGCCGCCGTCGTACATCGCGTACAGGACGCGGCGGTGGACGGGCTTGAGGCCGTCGCGGACCTCCGGCAGCGCGCGCGCGACGATGACCGACATCGCGTAGTCGAGATAGCTCTTCTGCATCTCGACCTGGATGTCGACCGGTTCGATCCGTTCGCCCGGGTGTCCGCCCTCGGTGGTCACGTCCGTCACTCTGAAGACCTCTTCTGCTCGGTGGGATGCGCGTGCGGTCGCCTCTGGGAGTCAGGCCGCCGGAGCGGGGAGCCTGGGAGCCGCCGAGGCGGAGGCCCGCACGTCAGATGTCGAGGAAGCGCACGTCCTTGGCGTTGCGCTGGATGAACTCCCGGCGGGGCTCGACCTCCTCGCCCATGAGCACGCTGAACAGCTCGTCCGCCTGGGCTGCGTCGTCGAGCTGCACCTGCAGCAGGACCCGGTTGTCGGGGTCCATGGTGGTGTCCCACAGCTCGTTGGCGTTCATCTCGCCGAGGCCCTTGAAGCGCTGCACCAGGTCGCGGGGACGGGGGTCGCGCTTGCCCGCGGCGACCCCGGCCTCGATGATCGCGTCCCGCTCGGCGTCGGAGTAGGCGTAGTCGGCCTCGGTGCCCCGGGCGTCCCACTTGATCTTGTAGAGCGGCGGCTGGGACAGGTACACGTGGCCGGCCTCGATCAGCGGCTTCATGAACCGGAACAGCAGCGTGAGCAGGAGCGTGTTGATGTGGTGGCCGTCGACGTCGGCGTCCGACATCAGGATGATCTTGTGGTAGCGGAGCCTGGTGATGTCGAACTCGTCGTGCACGCCGGTGCCCAGCGCGGTGATGATCGCCTGGACCTCGTTGTTCTTCAGGATCTTGTCGATCCTGGCCTTCTCGACATTGAGGATCTTGCCGCGGATCGGCAGGATCGCCTGGAAGTGCGGGTTGCGGCCGCCCTTCGCCGAGCCGCCCGCCGAGTCGCCCTCGACGATGTACAGCTCGGACTTGCCGGGGTCGGTGGACTGGCAGTCCGACAGCTTGCCCGGCAGCGACGTCGACTCAAGCAGGCTCTTGCGGCGGGTCAGGTCGCGCGCCTGCCGCGCCGCCACCCGCGCCCGCGCGGCCTGCGACGCCTTGTTGATGATCTCCTTGGCCTCGCCCGGGTTCTCCTCGAACCAGTCGCGCAGGTGCTCGTTGCACGCCTTCTGGACGAACGACTTCGCCTCGGTGTTGCCGAGCTTCGTCTTCGTCTGGCCCTCGAACTGCGGGTCGGCCAGCTTGATGGAGATGATCGCGGTGAGGCCCTCGCGGACGTCCTCGCCGGTGAGGTTGTCGTCCTTCTCGCGCAGCAGGCCCTTGTCGCGGGCGTACCGGTTGACGATCGTGGTCAGCGCCGCGCGGAACCCCTCCTCGTGGGTGCCGCCCTCCGCCGTGTTGATCGTGTTCGCGAACGTGTGGACGGACTCGGCGTAGGACGAGTTCCACTGCATGGCGATCTCGATCGACATGCCCTTGGTGTCGTCCTCGAAGTAGACGACCGACTCGTGCACGGCGTCCTTGCGCGCGTTGATGTAGCGGACGAAGTCCTCGATGCCGCCCTCGTAGTGGTAGCGGACGACGTGGGGCTCGCCGTTGGAGTGGTCGGGGCGCTCGTCCCGCAGCGTGATCGCCAGGCCGCGGTTCAGGAACGCGTACTCCTGCATGCGGCGGGACAGGGTCTCGAAGTTCCACTCGGTGGTCTCGAAGATCTCCGCGTCCGGCCAGAAACTGATCAGGGTGCCGGTCTCGTCGGTCGGCTCGCCCTTCTGGAGCTCCATCTCGGGCCCGCGCCACGTGTACGACTGGCGCCACACGTGGCCGTCGGTGCGGACCTCGGCCTCCATCCGGGTGGACAGCGCGTTCACCACGGCGGAGCCAACGCCGTGCAGCCCGCCCGAGACGGCGTAGGACTTGCCGTCGAACTTGCCGCCCGCGTGGAGCGTGGTGAGCACCAGCTCGATCGCCGGACGCTTTTCCACAGGATGCTCGCCGACGGGGATGCCACGCCCGTTGTCGAGCACGCTCACGCCGCCGTCGGCCATCAACGTGACGACGATGTCGTCGGCGTAGCCCGCGAGGGCCTCGTCGACGGCGTTGTCCACGATCTCGTAGACGAGATGGTGCAGGCCGCGCTCACCGGTCGAGCCGATGTACATGCCGGGGCGCTTGCGAACCGCCTCAAGCCCTTCAAGGACAGTGATCGAACTAGCGTCGTACGCCAAAGGAAGATCCTCCTGCCGGGGATGTCTGCCGCTCCGCGCCCGAGGGAGGCACGGTGTGCCCCGTAACACACATGAGAAGGCGCCCGCGTGCTCTGGTCTTCGCATCGGTCAGAGCCCTGGGCACCCGTTGGCGGCGCAGCATCCTGAACCGATTTCATTCTACCGGGTCACACGGCGGAAAGTGGCACTGTCGAGCGCTGTGTGCGCGTGTGGCGGCCGATCGGCCCTGGAGATGCATCCCCCCATAGGACCGGGGGTTTTATCTAGTCTACGTGCCGCTGGCCTACGTACCGCATACCGGCGCGCCCGCCTCCGCACACCCTGTCCCAGATGCTCCCACCCCCCACCGACAGCGAACACCCTCCCCAACGCCACCCGCCCCCCTCCCAAAGGTGACCCGCCCCCTCTACCCCACCCCCACTGCCCCCGCTCCCCACTGCCCCCGCTCCCCACTGCCCCGGTCCGTCTGCCCCAGTCCGTCTGCCCCGGTCCCTCCGCCCCCGCTCCTTCCAACCCCGGTCCCTCCGCCCCCGGTCCCGGTCCCTTTCGGCCCTCGGTCCCCCCGCCTCCCCAGTCCCGCTGACCCCCCTGGTCCAGCTGGCCCCTGGTTCCGCTGGCCCCTGGTTCCGCTCGCGCCTGGTTCCGCTCGCCCTCCCCACACCGGCAGCACCCAGCCACCCGTCCCAGCAAGCCTCCGGCAAGGCCCGGCAAGGTCCCAGCAAGGCCCGACGAGCCCCTGGCAAGGCCCTAACCGAGCCCCCGGTAAGGCCCAAGGTCCAATGAGCCCCCGGGCAAGGCCCTAATGAGCCACGGCAAGGGCCCAACGAGCCGTCCCCAACCGACCGGGCCCGCTACTTCGGGCGGGCTCCCCGGCCCGGCGGGTGTGCCGGGGGCTCGCATCCAGGTGTGCGGCCCGGATGAGGCGGGTCAGCGGGCTCGCCAGGCCCCGGTGCGGCGGGGGCCCGAGGAGGGGCCCACCACTTTTACGCGGCGGACGGTGCCGTGGCCCAATTCCTCGTTCAGGCGGCGGACCAGGGTCGACGACAGCAGGCGGAGCTGCGTCGCCCAGGTGGTCGAGTCGGCGGCGACGGTGAGCTCGCCGTCCTCGAAGTGCTCGGGACGGGTGTGCTCGGCGAGTTCGGCGCCGACGATGCCCGGCCAGTTGCCGAAGACGCCGCCGACCGCGGCGCGCTGCTCCCAGCCGCGGGACGCCAGCAGCTCGTGGATGGCGGAGCCGAACGGCTTAGGGTCGCCGCCCCGTCCGGGCTCGCGCACCCGGATGCCCCGCGCCCCGCCGCCCTTGCGCCTGGACTTCTGCCCGGGGACGGTGCCGCGCTTCAGGGCGTCCGCCTTCGCCTGGGCGAGGGCCTCGCGAGCCAGCTCGATCCCCGACTTGGCGGGCGGCCCCTCGGGCCTTGGCGCGGACGCGGCCTCGGATGCGGCCTCGGACGCGGGCCCAGGCCGCCGCTCGGACTCGGACGTGGGCACTGGCTCGGGCCGACGGTCGGACGCGGGCATGCGCACAGACTCGGGGGAGTTGTGCACACCCTGTGGATCGTCGTTCACGCCCTCACCCCTTCTCCGTCATCGCCTGGTCAGTCGCGGGTTATCCGGCCGTCGGAGACGGTATAGGAACCCCCTGTCAGTTCCGCCGGGACGTCGGCGGGCACGGCCGCGGTGATCAGGACCTGCTCGGCGGGCGTGACCATCTCGGCGAGGCGGCTGCGGCGCCCGGTGTCGAGTTCGGCGAACACGTCGTCCAGGATCAGGACGGGGTCGTCGCCATCCGCCCGGAGCAGGTCGAACGCCGCGAGCCGCAGGCCGAGCGCGAACGACCAGGACTCGCCGTGGCTCGCATAGCCGCGCGCCGGAAGCTCCCCCAGCCGCAGGACGAGCTCGTCCCGGTGCGGGCCGACGAGGCTTACCCCCCGCTCCAGCTCCTGCTTGCGCGACTCGCCCATCGCGGACAGCAGTTGCTCGCCGAGTTTTCCACGGTCTGTGGACAACTCGGTGTCCCCCAGCGAGCTCTTGTAGTTCAGGTCGGCCGCGTCGCCCGCCGGGGCCAGGGCCGCGTAGGCGCGGGCGACGAGCGGGCGGAGCGCCTCGACGAGGTCGAGCCGGGCGGCGAGGAGCTCGGAGCCGGTGCGCGCGAGGTGGGAGTCCCAGACGTCCAGGGTCGCGAGCACCTCGGCGCCGGGGGAGCGCCGGTGCGCGGCCGCCGACTTCAGCAGGGCGTTGCGTTGCTTGAGGACGCGGTCGTAGTCGGACCGCACGCCCGCGAACCGGGGCGCCCTGGCGGTCAGGAGCTCGTCCATGAAGCGGCGCCGCTCCCCCGGGTCGCCCTTCACGAGGGAGAGGTCCTCCGGGGCGAACAGGACGGTCCGCAGCATCCCGAGGATCTCGCGCGGCCGGGGGACGGGGGACCGGTTGAGCCGCGCCCGGTTCGCCCGCCCGGGGTTGATCTCCAGCTCGATCAGGGCCTTGCGGTCGTCCTTGACGATCCCGGCGCGGACGATCGCGCGCGGCGCGCCGTGCCGGACGAGCGGCGCGTCCGTCGAGGCCCGGTGGCTGCCGTGCGAGGCGACGTAGCCGATGGCCTCGACCAGGTTCGTCTTGCCCTGCCCGTTCGGGCCCACGAACGCGGTGACCCCCGGCCCGAGCGCGACCTCGGCGGCCGGGTACGAGCGGAAGTCCTGCAAGGAGAGGTGGGCGACGTGCACGAGACACGAGCGTAGAGCCTTCAACGTCCACAGAACCCACCCGGCCGAGGAGTGCCGTCGGCCCGCCCCCCGAGCCGCGCCCGAGCGGTCGGCGGTGGTCGTGCGTCCCATGTCTCCTCCACGGTCGTGGCGCCGAGGGCGTCCGCGAGACGCGCGAACGCCCCGCGGCGGACGGGCCCGCGGGGCGTTCTGGCAGCTCGCGGCCGGTCTGATCCCCAGCATCGGGGACGTCGACGGCCGCGCACAGCCCAAGCCGCAACTGTGGATAACTTCGCCCGGCCGATCGCGCCGACCGAGCTGATCGCGCCGACCGTCGAGCCGGTCGGGCCGGACGGTCTGCTCAGACGGGGGGCGGGGTGACGTCGGCGCCGGGGGAGTCCGCGCCCACGGCCTCGACGGCGTGGCCGCCGAACTGCTGGCGGAGGGCCGCGACGACCCGCATCGCGGGGGAGTCGTCCTGGCGGGACGCGAACCGCGCGAACAGCGACGCGGTGATGGCGGGCAGCGGGACGGCGTGCTCCACCGCGGCCTGCACCGTCCAGCGCCCCTCGCCGGAGTCGTTGGCGTAGCCGCGCAGGTCGTCCAGCTCCGGGTCGTTCGCCAGGGCCCGGTTCAGCAGGTCCAGCAGCCAGGACCGGATGACCGTGCCCTCCTGCCAGCTCAGGAACGTCTCCGGCACCCTGGTGACGAGGTCGGACGCCTCGATCAGCTCGTAGCCCTCGCCGAACGCCTGCATCATGGCGTACTCGATGCCGTTGTGGACCATCTTCACGAAGTGCCCGGCACCGACCTTGCCCGAGTGGACGAATCCGTATTCGCCTTCTGGCTTGAGCGTCTCGAAGATGGGCATCAGGCGCTTCACGCTGGCCTCGTCCCCACCGACCATGAGCGCGTAGCCGTTCTGCAGGCCCCACACACCGCCGCTCACACCGCAGTCGACGAAGCCGATGCCCTTCGCGGCGAGTTCCTCACCGTGCTTCTGGTCGTCCACATAGTGTGAATTACCGCCGTCGATGACGAGGTCACCGGGCTGGAGGACCTCCCCCAGCTTGTGGATGGTGTCCTCGGTGGCCTTGCCCGCGGGCACCATCACCCACACGTTGCGCGGCGGCGCCAGCCGTTCCACGAGCTCCTCGACGGAACCGACGTCGCTGACGTCCGGATCGCGGTCGTAGCCGACGATCGTGTGACCGCCGCGGCGCAGCCGCTCGGCCATGTTGCCGCCCATCTTGCCCAGGCCGATGATCCCAAGCTCCATGCAAGCTCACTCTCCCCTGTGCGTCCTGTGCGTCGTCGTCGCACGCGCCGGTCCCGCGCGTGCGGGCCGCGAGGGCGGCTCCCCCGCGGATCGTCGTCCCGCCGGCCGTCCTTACCCGGACAGCCGCACGGGCATGATCAGGTAACGGTAGTTGGGGTTCTCGCCGTCCTGCGGGGGCTTCCCGGTGAGGACGGCGGGCTTCGTCGGCGTGGTGAACGACAGCCGCGCCACGTCCGAGCCGATCGCGGACAGGCCGTCGAGCAGGAACGCGGGGTTGAACGCGATGTCGATGTCCTCGCCCTCCAGCGACGCCTCCAGAGCCTCGACGGCCTGGGCCTCGTCCCCCGTCCCGGCCTCCAGGACCACCTCGCCCTGGCTGAACGAGAGCCGCACGGGCGTGTTCCGCTCGGCGACGAGGGACACGCGCTTGACCGCCTCGATGAACGGGGACGTCTGCACCTCGGCGAGACCGGCGTACTCGCTCGGCAGCAGCGACCGGTACTTGACGAAGTCGCCGTCCAGGAGGCGCGACGTCGTCCGGCGCCCGCCGCCCTCGAAGCCGATCATGCCCTCGCCGGTGCCGCCCGTCCCGCCGAGGGCGATCGACACCTCGGCGCCCGCGGTCAGCGACTTGGCCGTGTCGGCGAGGGTCTTGGCCGGGACCAGCGCGACGGCGGAGAAGTCCGGCCGCTCGGGCTTCCAGTGCAGCTCGCGGACGGCCAGCCTGTACCGGTCCGTGGACGCGAGCGTGACCGTCTCGCCCTCGATCTCCACACGCACCCCGGTCAGCATGGGGATGGTGTCGTCCTTCCCAGCGGCGATGGCCACCTGGCTGACCGCGGCGGCGAACTCGTCACTGCCCACCGACCCTGCCGCGGGCGGCATCTCCGGCAGCGTGGGGTAGTCCTCCACAGGCATGGTGAGAAGTGTGAACTTCGCGCTGCCGCAGCGGAGCATCACCTTGGCCCCGTCGGTCGTCACCTCCACAGGGTGGGGAGGAAGACTGCGCGAGATCTCGGCGAGGAGCCGTCCGGACACCAGCGCGGTGCCCGCCTCCTCGACGTCGATGTCCGTGGACACCTGGGCGGAGACCTCGTAGTCGAACGCGGAGAGCTTCAGCCGGTCGCTCTGCCCTTCACCCCCGGCGACGATGTGCATGCCCGCGAGGACCGGCACCGGGGGCCTGACCGGGAGCGTGCGCGCGGTCCAGGCGACGGCGTCGGCGAGGGCGTCTCTGTCGATGCGGAACTTCAAGGGGACCCGCCTCCTGCAGGTGTCGGACAAGGGTGAGGTGATCCGGCCTCGGCCCGGGCGCTCGGAGCGGGTTGTCCCCAGGCCCTGACTTGAGGTGGATCTTTTCTTGAGTAGAGAACAGGTGCAGTACTAGTAATAGGGGCGGTGGATAGTGTGGACAGACCGAGTTCTCCCAGGTGAGACCGCGTTTTTCTGTCCACCGGGGCTGTGTACTGAGGGTGGACGGCGCGGCGCCGCCTGGGGACGGCGAAATCATCCCCACACGTCGTCCTCATGTCATCCCCCGGTTTTCCACGAGTTCTCCACGGGTATGCCGTGGGTTTCGGCCGCCTGTGTACGGGGGACGGCGGATCGGGCCGTTCGCCCCCAGGCCCGTCCCCAAGACGTCCCCAAGACGTCCCCAGGCCGTCCACTGGTTTTCCCCAGGAGTGCGGGGCCCGTGCGCCGCGGGTCCACATCCGTCCACTCCTCATCCTCAGCTTTTCCAAGGGTTGCCCACCGGGTTATCCACGAAAATCCCCAGAGTTTTCCACAACTTGTGAGTAGCGACTCCGGATCTCTGGTGATGCGCGCCTTATGTCGTTTCTGTACGTCGGACGGGCTGTGGACGAGGCGTCCGCGTCCCGTCCACAGGCGTCGCCGCCGGTTGTCCACACTGTGCACGAGCGTGCCGGTCAGCGCTTGCGCGCCTGGTGCTTGATGCGCCCGGTCAGCTCCGTGACCTGGTTGTATATCGCACGGCGCTCGGCCATCAGCGACCGGATCTTGCGTTCGGCGTGCATGACGGTCGTGTGGTCGCGTCCCCCGAACTGCTGTCCGATCTTGGGGAGCGACAGGTCGGTCAGCTCGCGGCACAGGTACATCGCGATCTGCCGGGCGGTGACGAGCATCCGGGACCTGGACGGCCCGCACAGGTCCTCGATCGTGGTGCCGAAGTACTCCACCGTCTGCGCCATGATCATCGCGGCGGTGATCTCCGGGCCCGAGTCGTTCGGGATGAGGTCCTTCAGGACGATCTCGGCGAGCTTCATGTCGACCGACTGCCGGTTCAGGCTCGCGAACGCGGTGACCCGGATGAGGGCGCCCTCCAGCTCGCGGATGTTCGTCGCGATCTGCGAGGCGATGAACTCAAGGACGTCCGGCGGGGCGGCGAGGCCCTCCTGGCGCGCCTTCTTCTGCAGGATCGCGATGCGCGTCTCCAACTCGGGCGGCTGCACGTCCGTCGTCAGCCCCCATTCGAACCGGTTGCGCAGCCGGTCTTCCAGCGTGACCAGTTCCTTGGGCGGACGGTCGCTGGAGATGACGATCTGCTTGCTGGCGTTGTGGAGCGTGTTGAACGTGTGGAAGAACTCCTCCTGCGTCTGTTCCTTGCCCTCCAGGAACTGGATGTCATCGACGAGGAGGATGTCGACGTCCCGGTAACGACGGCGGAACCCGTCCGCCTTACCGTCGCGGATCGAGTTGATGAAGTCGTTCGTGAACTCCTCGGAGCTCACGTAGCGGACGCGCGCTCCGTTGAAGAGGCTCTGAGCGTAGTGGCCGATCGCGTGGAGCAGGTGCGTCTTGCCCAGGCCGGAGTCGCCATAGACGAACAGCGGGTTATACGCCTTGGCGGGCTGCTCGGCGACCGCGACGGCCGCCGCGTGCGCGAACCGGTTCGACGACCCGATGACGAACGTCTCGAACGTGTACTTGGGGTTCAGCCGGGCGTGCTCGGACGCTCCGGCCCCTCCGCTCGGGGCTGGTGCGGGGGCGCGCGGGTCGGGGTTCTCCTCGTCCCGGAAGGAGCTCTCCCGGTAGGGCGGCTCGTCGCCGCGGTACTGCTCGCCGCCACCTCCGCCGCCGTACTGCTCCGGCGGTGCATAAGACTGCTCGACGCCGGGGAATGATGGGTCTCCACCTTGGAACGGGTCGCCGCCAGGGAAGGTGTCTTCCGCACGGCCCAGCGGTGGTTCGTTCCCGCCGTGCTGGGGCTCGCGCCCCTGTGGTTCAGCGGGTCGGCCGCCTGGGCGGTGCTGGCCCAGAGTCCGGTCGTTCAGATGCGAGTGCGGGGGCCGCCCTGGAGGCTCTCCACCGAACCCCTCCTGGTTTCCATAACCGGGGTAGCCCTGGGGTCCGCGGTTCTCGAACGGGACGGGGCCGCGTCCACCCGGCCCATAAGAAGGAGGACGGGGCGCGGGGGGATAACCGCCGCGCTCGTCATCCTCAGCCTGTGGATAACCTCCGTGCCCGCCCGGGCTGTGGGTAACTCCCGACCGGTACCCCTGGTCACCGAACGGCTGCTCCGGGTACGCGCGGTCGGACCGTTCGCCGTACCCCTGGTCGCCGTACGGACGTTCCCGGTCGCGGTCACGGTCGCGCTCGCGCTCGCGGTCCCGGTCGTCGGGCGGGCGTTCGGAGTAGGAATCGCCGTAGGACGGCGTCGGCTCGTGCATGCCGAGCCCCGCCCCGGGCCCCGGGATCGGCGCCGACAGCGGCTCCCCCGCACCCGGCCGCGAGCCCGCGGGCGGCCCCGGCGCACCCGCCGGAGGCTCCGGCTGGACGGTCACCGCGACGCGGATCTCCCGGCCGAGCTCATGCGAAAGTGCCTGCGTAATGAGGTTGCGGAGGCGTGTTTCGAGGGCGTCCTTGGCGAACTCGTTGGGGGCGGCGAGCAGTGCCGTCCCCTCGACCAGCGCCAGCGGGCGGACCATCGGCAGCCATGCGCGGTAGCTCGGCGACAGATCGCTCTCGGACAGGGCCGTCAGGGTGCGGGCCCAGACCGATCCGAGATCCTGACCGTCCATGCGCAAGGTCCCCTCCCCCTCCGTCCGACGGAGTACCTGTCTGCCCGTCCGCCCCACGGCCCGCGATCGGCCTCACGGGGCACGGCCGCGGCGCGAAAGACTTACTCTCTCACGAGTTGTCCACAGAGTTGTCCACATGCTGTGCATAGGCATGGGGCACCCTGTGTAAAACCCACGAGGCGGGTTCCGGTGAACGAGGTCGGGAGAGCGCCGGCCTTAGCGGGGCCGGTGGTGGGGTGGTTCCTGAACGGGGGTTAGCGGGGCTGAAGGCCGACATCAGATCGCGAATTCGTCGGAGGAGCGTCGGCTCGCCCGGACGACCTTAACCGCTGTGAGCCACACCCGCAACAGGCGCCATCCCGTCCAACATGTCCATCGGAGTCCGATCCCGGGTCATCCCCGCCCGCGCGGTTCCCATGCGCGCCCGCGCCGCTGGAGCGGCCGCTCCGTTTGACCGCGCGGCCGGTTGCCCGTAACGTTCTGAGGTCGAGTCGCATCGACGGAGATGCCGCGTGCCCGCCGGCAGCCTCGCCAGGCAGGCTCGGGCGGGCCCCCGCTGCGGGGGACCGGACGCGGCCCTCGATGCGAGCTATCGAGCCTTTGCCGACAATGACGCCGAACCGACCGCAGCACTGGAGCCTCAAGTGAGCAAGCGTACTTTCCAGCCGAACAACCGTCGCCGCCACAAGAAGCACGGCTTCCGGCTGCGCATGCGCACGCGCGCGGGCCGCGCGATCCTCGCCAACCGGCGCGGCAAGGGCCGCGCCCGCATCGCGGTCTGACCCACCCATACTGTGCTGCCGTCCGGAAACCGGATGCGGCGGCGGGACGACTTCACGTTGGCCGTCCGGCGCGGTCGCCGCGCCGGACGGCCAACTGTCGTGGTTCATCTGCTCCACCCGGACGAGGAGCCCGGCGCCGCGGCACCGCCGCTCGTCGGGTTCATCGTGGCGCGCCCGGTGGGGAACGCCGTCGTCCGCAACTCCGTGCGGCGCCGGCTCCGCCACCTGGTGCGCCCGCACCTGGACCGGCTCCCAGCGGGTAGCCTGCTCGTAGTACGCGCCAACCCCCGTGCGGGGAAGGCGCGTCCTGGCGAACTGGCCGCGGATCTCGAGTCGGCGTTGGACCGGCTCCTGCGGCCCGCGTCCAAGGGGCGGAGATGAGGAGTCGGCAGGGGATGGCTCTCCCCTCGCGGTATCAGATGGGGCGACCGGGCCCCGTCGCGAGCCTGCTGATCCTTCTCGTCCGCGCCTACCGCCGCTTCTTGAGTCCCCTGCTCGGGCAGCAGTGCCGGTTCCAGCCCACGTGCAGCGCGTACGGCCTGGAGGCGCTCCAGGTGCACGGGGCGCTGCGCGGCACCTGGTTGACGGCCCGCCGGATAGCGCGGTGCCATCCGTTCCATCCCGGGGGTCACGACCCGGTGCCGCCGCGGAAGACGAGGTCCACGGCGGCCCCCTCGAACTCCGGCCGCGAGGAGAGCGGCCCCGCCCTAGCAGAGCCCAAGGAGCTGCCCGGTGCTTGATTGGTTGTACGAGATCGTCTCTCAGCTCATCGTGTGGATCCACACGGGGCTGAGCACCTTCCTCCCCGAGGACAGCGGTTGGGCCTGGGGCGGCTCGATCATCCTGCTGACCGTCCTCCTGCGGCTGCTGCTGGTCCCTCTGTTCGTGAAGCAGATCCACGCTTCGCGGAAGATGCAGGAGCTGAACCCGAAGGTCCAGGCGCTCCGTAAGAAATACAAGAACGACAAGCAGCGCCTCAACCAGGAGGTCATGAAGCTCTACCAGGAGAACGGCGCCAACCCGCTCTCGGGCTGCCTCCCCCTCCTGGTGCAGATGCCGATCTTCATCGGGCTGTTCCAGACCCTCAAGCGGATCTCGGACGCCAAGGAAGGCCACGACGTCTTCGCGATGGACTGGGACCTCGTCAAGAGCGCCCAGAACGCGAACATCTTCGGCGCCCACATCCCGGACACGTTCCTGAACGCCTGGGGCGCCAATCCCAAGGTGTGGAGCGCCATCATCGTCACCGGCATCGCCGTGGTGATCAGCTCCTGCACGACGTTCTTCACCGTCCGGGCCAGCATGAAGCGGCAGCCCGTCACCGATGACGCCAACCCGATGATGCAGGCGCAGAAGATGATGGTCTTCCTCGCGCCGCTGTTCGGTCTGTTCGGGCTCGGGTTCCCGCTGGGCGTCCTCATGTACTGGGTCACATCCAACAGTTGGACCCTGGCCCAGCAGCACTACATCTACAAGCGGTACCCACCGCCCGGTAAGGACGGCGAGCCCGCGCCCACCACCACCACTGGCAAGACGGGTGGGAAGCCTGGCGGCGGCAAGGCCGGGACGAGGCCGGGCGCCAAGTCCGCCGGGACGAAGAACGGCCAGGCCGCGTCCGGGATCAAGGCCAAGGCCCGGCTGAAGAAGGAGCCGGAGCCCGTGGACGACGAGCCCGACACCAAGCCCAAGGTCGTGCGGAACCAGCCGACCCGTAAGCCGCGCAGCAAGCGCAGCGGCACCCCGAAGCGCTAGTTTGAACCCCGAGCACGTGCCGGAGAAGGAGATCCCGTTGAGCCAGACCGACACCACCGAGGTCGACGTCCAGGCGCTCGAACAGGAAGGCGAGATCGCCGCCGACTACATCGAGGGCCTCCTGGACATCGGTGACTACGACGGCGACATCGACATGGACGTCGAGGGCGAGCGCGCGATCGTCGCCGTCGTCGGCGGTTCCCTGGACGAGCTGGTCGGCAAGCGCGGCGAGGTGCTGGAGGCGCTGCAGGAGCTGACCCGGCTGGCCGTGCACCGCCAGACCGGCAACCGGACCCGGCTCATGCTCGACATCGGCGGGTACCGCGAGCGCCGGCGGGCCGAGCTCACCAAGCTCGGCACGGACGTCGCCGACGAGGTCAAGCAGGCGGGCGAGCCGAAGCCGCTCGCCCCGATGACCCCGTTCGAGCGCAAGATCGTCCACGACGCGGTGGCCGCCGCCGGGCTCCGCAGCGAGTCCGAGGGCGAGGAGCCCGACCGCTACGTGGTGGTCTATCCCGCCTGACCTTCGCCGTCCACGGCCCCGACCGCTCCACCGGTCGGGGCCGTGGCGTTTTCCGGCGCTTTTGGGGACGGGCACCTTCGCCGCCTGGCTGGCCAGCGGCCCGGCTGGTCAGCGGGTCCGGCTGGTCAGAGGAGAGGGCCCCGCGCCTGGAATCGACGCGGGGCCCCGGAGCCCGGTGTGCGCGCCGCCCCGGCACACCGGGCGGGAGCGGCGCTCTTCTAGCGGCCGGTCGTGCGGCGCCACCTACGGCGCTGCGGGACCGCGGTACCGCTGTCCACCACGGCTGTCCGGTTCTCCTCCGCCGGATTCTGCGCGTGCGCCGGATCCTGGGCATAGGCCGGATCCTGGGCCACGTGGCCGGTCGGCACGTCGGGGGCCGGGTGCTCGATCACACGTTCGACGCGTTCGCCTGGACGGCCCGCGGGCGCGGGCTCCTCGATGATGTGCTCCTCGCGGACGATCGTCCCGGGCTCGTCCCCGTAGGCGGGGTCGACCCCGGCGATGCGGCCGGCGCGGCGGCGCGGCCGCGTGTACTTGACCGTGAAGCCCATGCTGACCAGGCCGACCAGGATGAGGATCCAGCCGACCAGGTGAATGTCGACGCCACTGAGATCGACGCGCAGCGCGAACGCCAGGATCGCGCCCAGGGCGATGAATGCGAGACTGACTCCGATTCCCATCTGTCGGAGCTCCTTCCGAGGGGGATTCGGGCGACCTCGCAAGCCCCTACCCCACGTGCCTCGAATATGCGATGGGGTCATGTGGTTCTCGCCATAACGGAAGGGTCCTCCGACCTTGCCGCCGCTACGCGGGTACCCGGCGGCCGGACGCCGCGTCACGCCGTTTCACGTGCACGCCGCCGCCGTGTTATGTGGAACGATTCGTCTGGTGGGGATTGCGAGCGAGGTTTTCGGTGACGCGCTTCCGGTCGCGGAACGCTATGCGGCGTTCCTCGGGACGGCCGGCGTCGAGCGCGGGCTCATCGGGCCCCGCGAGGCCGATCGTCTCTGGGAACGCCACCTGATCAACTGCGCGGTCGTGTCGGCCGCGGTGCCGCGGGACGCGCGGGTCGTCGACATCGGCTCGGGCGCGGGCCTGCCGGGAATCGTGCTCGCGATCGTCCGGCCCGACCTGCGGATCACCCTGCTCGAACCGCTGCTGCGCCGGACGACGTTCCTGACCGAGTGCGTCGAGATGCTCGACCTGGAGAACGTCGAGGTGCTCCGGGCGCGGGCCGAGGAGGTGGCCGGGCGCCTGTCGATGGACGTCGCCACGGCCCGCGCCGTCGCACCGCTCGAACGGCTCGCGAAGTGGGCGCTTCCGCTGCTTCGTCCGGGGGGCGAGCTGCTCGCGCTCAAGGGGGAGCGCGCCGCGGCCGAGCTGGACGAGGCCGAGCCCGTCCTGAAGCGGCACGGGGTGCGCGGCGCCGAACTGCTTCAAGTCGGGCGCGGTATGGTCGACCCTCCGACAACTCTCGTGCGAGTGATCGCCGGCGGCGGCGAGAATGTCGGACGACGGAGGCGCGCACCCCGGCGTGCCAAAGGGTCGAGGAAGAGGTCTTCATGAGCACGGGACCAGGACTTGGCAGACCTGACCGCGCCGACGAATCCCCCGACGAACAGCCGCCCGGCCCGGGCGGACCCGGCGTGGCCGCGGACCGGACGGCGGTCGCCGGGACACCGGGGGACACGGACCCGGCCGCCACGCCAGGGGCCGCGCCCTCCGGTCACGCGAAGTGGGGCATCACGACGTCCGGAACCGCGGAGAACGTCGGCTATGTACCGACGAACACCGGCGCGCCGCCGCCGGTGCCGCGCAAGGGACCAAATCAGGGGGAGTCAGAACTCGTGCGCGAGGCGCTCAAGGACGCCAAGGTTTCACGTGAAACGTCGACCACGACGGCCGCCACCACGGCCACGACGGTCAGGACGATGACCGGCCGCCGGGACAGGGAGTGGCCCCGCCCGGACAGATGCCGCATCATCACCATCGCCAACCAGAAGGGCGGCGTAGGCAAGACCACCAGCTCGGTGAACCTCGCCGCGTCCCTCGCCATGCACGGCGCCCAGGTGCTCGTGGTCGACCTCGACCCGCAGGGGAACGCGTCCACCGCCCTCGGCGTCGACCACCACGCGGAGGTCCCGTCGATCTACGACGTGCTGATCGAGGACATGTCGTTCGCCGACATCGTCGTCCCGGCGCCGGAGATCCCGAACCTCTACTGCGCGCCCGCGACGCTCAACCTCGCCGGGGCGGAGATCGAGCTCGTGTCCAAGGTGGCCCGCGAGTCGCGGCTGCGGCGGGCGCTCGAAGCCTACGACACCGACCGGTTCGACTACGTCCTGATCGACTGCCCGCCGTCCCTCGGGCTGCTCACCGTGAACGCGCTCGTCGGCGGGGACGAACTGCTCATCCCGATCCAGTGCGAGTACTACGCGCTGGAGGGCCTCGGGCAGCTCATCCGGACCGTCGACCTCGTCAAGGCGCACCTCAACCAACAGCTGAAGGTGTCCACCATCCTGCTCACGATGTACGACGCCAGGACGCGGCTCGCCGCGCAGGTGGCGGAGGACGTGCGGAACCACTTCGGCGACGTCGTCCTCAACACGGTCATCCCCCGCAGCGTCCGGGTGTCCGAGGCGCCGAGCTACGGGCAGTCCGTCATGACGTACGACCCCGGTTCGAGCGGCGCGCTCGCCTACAGCGAGGCCGCCTCCGAGATGGCCCACGCGGGGGCCGTCCAGTGAGCCAGCAGCGACGCGGTCTGGGCAAGGGGCTCGGCGCCCTCATTCCGACGGGTCCGCCGCCGCCCCCGCCGCCCGGGCCCGGTGACCCGGCCGTCGCCGACGGCGGCGCGCCGGGGTCCGCCGCTGGGACGGGGCCGTCCGGCGCGAACGGCATGGCGTCGTCCGACCTGGGGCTGGAGCCGGTCGCGGGCGCCCATTTCGCCGAGTTGCCCGTCCGCTCCATCACCCGGAACCCGCGCCAGCCGCGTGAGGTGTTCGACGAGGACGCCCTGAACGAGCTGGCCGAGTCGATCCGCATCGTCGGACTCCTGCAGCCGATCGTCGTCCGCAAGGTCTCGGCGGACGATCACGACTACGAGCTGATCATGGGTGAGCGGCGGTGGCGGGCGTCCAAGCTCGCCGGGCTGGACGTGATCCCGGCGATCGTGCGCGACACCGGCGACAACGACCTGCTCCGTGACGCGCTCATGGAGAACCTCCACCGGCAGCAGCTCAACCCGCTGGAGGAGGCGGCCGCGTACCAGCAGCTCCTCCAGGACTTCGGCGCGACGCACGAGCAGCTCGCCGGACGCATCGGCCGGTCGCGTCCGCACATCACCAACACGCTGCGCCTGCTGAACCTGCCGCCCGCCGTGCAGAGCCGGGTCGCCGCGGGAGTCCTGTCCGCCGGGCACGCGCGCGCGCTCCTCTCGCTCGACAGCGTCGAGGCACAGGAGCATCTGGCGCAGCGGATCGTCCAGGAGGGGCTGTCGGTCCGCGCGCTCGAAGAGCTGATCGCGCTCCGCGAGTACGACGAACCGAAGGCGCCGCGCCAGGGCCGCCGCAAGAAGCCGGTCGCCCCCGGCCTCCAGGAGCTCGCCGACCGGCTCTCCGACCGCTACGAGACCAAGGTCCGTGTCGACATGGGCCGCAACAAGGGCAAGATCGTGGTCGAGTTCGCCACCCTCGAAGACCTCGACCGCATCATCAAGTCCATGGTCCCCGACGACGACCCCACCGGCCCCTGACGTCCGCCCGTCCAGCGCCCCGGAAGCCCTGCTCCCGGGGCGCCGCTGTTTCCCGTGAAACATCACTCCCCCGCCCCACTGGAAGCCGGACACCCCGCCGCCGCGTCCTCCCGCACACCGTGACGGCTTTGCCGCAACGCGCGAACTAGGCGGGAACGCGGCGAGAACCTCCTACTGCTCCGGGACGGGTCGTCGGCTGCGCCGTGGCTGAGCGGGGACACGGCGAGAAGCTCTCACTGCTCCCAGGACGGGGGCGGCGGCGCAAGGGGGCAGGGGCCGCACACGGCATCGGCTTCCCGCGCGGCAAAGGCGCAACGGTGACACGTCGAGGGACGAGCGTTGCATGCCATGCGGGCCGTCGCACGATCCGGCCGCACGCATGGCCGAGGGGCGCTCTCGCCACGAGGCCCGCCCGCGCGACTGACCGCTGAAGCACGCACGCGGGGCAGCCGGAGCTCTTAGCCGGACGACTGGGCCACAGCGAGAGGTTTCCCGTGAAACATGCGGTCGCCGGTGGCGGAAACATGAGCGCGCGCCGCCCCGCCGATGGGCCCACCGCGCCCAGCCCGCGCAGGCGGCGGACGGCGGCAGACAGCGGGCGGACGGCAGCAAGGGGTGGGAACGGGCGGCGGTAGTCGACGGCGTGCGTCGGGGGCGGGCGCGGCGGGCGGGTGGTGCGGGGTGTCGGGTAGTCAGCCAACTCGGCGCATCACGGCATCTCGCCGCTGAGGCGTCCAGCACTGGCCCCGAAAGCCATCCCTGTGAGTAATTCATGACAGCGCGGCATCACCGGTAAGGCAGAAGGCCACCGGGCAGCCCATGAGTCCCCATGGTGGGCTCGCCGAGTCCTGTCCAGGCGGGTGGGGGCCCCGGGCTCGGGAGTTACGCGTAGGAGCGGCGCCGCTGAGTTTCGCGGTGGTGCGGATGGCGGCGCTGGGCGGCCCTGCCAGCGCCCGGGGCTTTTCCCACCGGGGCGTGGACGGTGCGGCACGGCGCTTGCTGGTCGATCTTGGTTTGGGCTTCGGCGGAGAGGCGGCGGGGTTGAGGTTTCCCGTGAAACATCGGGGGGCCTCGACTGCGGAGTGGCCGGGGGGTTAGGGGAAGCGGGAGAGGATTAGGGAGCGGCAGACCTCGCCGAGGTCTAGTCCGGCGACGCTGATGGCGCGGGGGAAGAGGCTCGTCTCGGTCATGCCGGGGGCGACGTTGACTTCGAGGAAGTGGACCTCGCCGTCGGGGGAGACGATGAGGTCGGTCCGGGAGAGGTCGCGGAGGCCGAGGGCGCGGTGGGCCGTGACGGCGGCGGCGGTGGCGCGGGCGGTGGCGTCCGGGTCGAGACGGGCCGGGGTGATGAACTCGGTGTCCCCGGCGTCGTAGCGGGCGGTGTAGTCGTACAGGCCGCCGGGGGCGACGATCTCGACGGCGGGGAGCGCCACCGGTTCGCCGTCGCGTTCGAAGACGCTCACCGACACCTCGGTGCCGGGGACGTAGCGCTCCACGAGGGCGGCGTCCCCGTAGGCGAAGCAGCCGACCATCGCGGCGGAGAGGTCGGCGGCCTCCTGGACGACGGAGGCGCCGAGCGCCGACCCGCCCCGCGTCGGCTTGACGAAGAGGGGGAGCCCGAGGCTCCGGATGATCTGGTCGAGGACGGACGACGCGCCGAGGTCGTGGAAGACCTCCTTGGGCAGCGCGACGGAGTCGGGCGTCTGGAGCCCGGCCCGGCGCACCACGGACTTGGCGGTCGGCTTGTCCCAGGCGACGCGGCAGGCGTCCGGGCGCGCGCCGACGTAGCGGACGTCGAGGAGTTCGAGGACGTCGCGGATCGAGCCGTCCTCCCCCGCCGCGCCGTGCAGGACGGGGAACACCGCGTCCGGCGGGTCGTCGGTGAGAGAGTCGAGGAGCGTGGCGTCCGCGTCGCGGAGCTCGACGGGGATGTCGAGGGCGCGCAGCGCCTCGGTGACGCGGCGGCCGGAGCGGAGCGAGACCTCGCGCTCGTAGGAGAGTCCGCCGGCGAGGACGACGACATGCCCGAGTTCCACTGCTGGTGCCCCTCTAGACGGTGGTCAAAAGAAAGCGCCGACCCCCGGACGCCCGAACGGGCGCCCGAGAGCCGGCGTGTTTCACGTGAAACACTCAGACGACGTCCGGCCCGGGGGCCTGCACGCCGACGGAGCCGCCCGCGACCGTCCCGCCGAAGGTGTCGCGGAGGCGGACCTCCTGCTCGATGACGGCGGCGAGGCGGCGGACGCCCTCCCGGATCCGGTGCGGCTCGGGGAAGCAGTAGGACAGCCGCATGTGCCGGTGTCCGGTGCCGTCCGCGTAGAAGCCGGTGCCGGGGACGTAGGCGACGCGCTCGGCGATCGCGCGCGGCGCCATCGCCTTGGAGTCGAGGCCCTCGGGGAGCGTCAGCCAGACGAAGAAGCCGCCCGCGGGACGCGTCCAGGTGCAGCCGTCCGGCATGAGCTGGTCGAGGGCGTCGAGCATCGCGTCGCGGCGGGCGCGGTAGAGCTCGCGGAAGTCCTTGATCTGCTCGCGCCACGGCTGCGTCGCGAGGTACTCCCGGACGGCGAGCTGCGAGAAGTTCGACGGGCACAGGATCGCCGACTCGGCGGCCAGGACGAGCTTCGCCCGCACCGCGTGCGGCGCCAGCACCCAGCCGACGCGCAGCCCGGACGCGATCGTCTTGGAGAACGAGCCGAGGTAGATGACGCGTTCGGAGTCGTCCGCGCGCAGGGCCCGCATGGGGTCGGCGTCGAAGCCGAGGAGGCCGTACGGGTTGTCCTCGACGACGAGCACGTCGTATTCGGCGCAGATCTCCAGGATCTGGGCGCGGCGCGCGGTGGTGAGCGTGACGCCCGCCGGGTTCTGGAACGTCGGGACGGTGTAGAGGAACTTGACCTGGCGGCCCTCGCGGCGCAGCCGGGCGAGCGTCTCGCGGAGGGCGGCGGGGATCAGCCCGGCCTCGTCCAGCGGGACGTGCACCACGTCGGCCTGGTAGGCGGCGAACGTGCCGAGCGCGCCGACGTAGGACGGCGCCTCGGCGAGGACGACGTCCCCCGGGTCGACGAAGATCTTGGTGATGAGGTCGAGCGCCTGCTGCGCGCCGACGGTGACGACGACGTCGTCCGCCGACGCCTGGACGCCTTCGAGCGCCATCACTTCGCAGATGTGCTCGCGGAGTCGCTCGTCGCCCTGCGCGGAGCCGTACTGCAGCACCTCGGCGCCCTTGCCCGCGACGAGGTCGCCGATCATGCGTCCGACGGCGTCGAGGGGGAGGGCCGACACGTACGGCGCGCCGCCCGCGAGCGACACGACCTCGGGACGGGCGACCATCGCGAACAGCGCCCGGATCTCCGAGGGCACCATGCCGGCGGCACGGGCGGCGTAGCGGTCGGAGTAGACGTCCGTACGCGAGTGCTGTTCCACGAGGCACCTCCGAAGTGGTGGACTGGCCTGCCTGCAACTTACGGCATCGGCCCGCGCCGATCCCGCAGAACCCCTGCCCCGCCACGCCGCCCAGCCACGTCGCACCGGGCGGCCGACGAGCCGCCGCACCTCACCGTCACGCCGTGCCACACCGCCGTGCCGCGCCGCCGCGTTCCGCTGCGCGCCGTTGAGGCGCGGTGCGTCGTGTGCCGGTCGGTCGTGTCGCCTGCCTTGCGGTGTCGCGTGTCCGGTCGTGTCGCCCGTCGGGGCGTGTCGCGTCCGGTCGGGTGCGTCGCCCTCCGACGCGTCGCGCCGAGGGTGTCGATCATGGGCGGGCGCGCCGTCCGGGCGCGGGGTTCCCTGTCCGATACGATGCCCCATGGACCCGGAATGTTGCCGGGGACTTCCGCGGAGTGGCGTTCCGCCCGAGCAGCCGACGGCCGTCCCGGCCGCCGGTTCGGGACGGCGGGGCGAGAATCGCAGCAGGGGGTGCCGACCCGGTGTCGCGTCGTCTCGTCAACATCACGCTGGACAATCTCGGTGATCTGCCGCACCGCTGCCGCGGCTGCGTGTTCTGGGAGCTGGACCCGGTCGGCCGCGACCGCGCGCTGGAGACCGGCGACCCCGCCCTGGAGAAGGAGGCGTGGATCTCCTCCACGCTGCTGGAGTGGGGCAGCTGCGGCAAGATCGTGTATGTCGACAACGTCCCGGCGGGCTTCGTGATGTACGCGCCGCCGCTGTACGTGCCGCGCTCGGTGGCGTTCCCGACGAGCCCGGTCAGCGCGGACGCGGTCCTGCTGATGACCGCGCACATCCTGCCGGAGTTCGCGGGCGGCGGGCTCGGCCGGATGCTCGTCCAGGGCGTCGCGAAGGACCTCACCCGCCGCACGGTGAAGGCGATCGAGGCGTTCGGCGACCTGAAGGGCGAAGAGGGCGGGTGCATGGTCCCCGCCGACTACCTGCTCTCGGTGGGGTTCAAGACCGTCCGGCCGCATCACCGGTACCCGCGGCTGCGGCTGGAGCTGAAGTCGGCCCTGTCGTGGCGTGAGGACGTCGAGGTGGCGCTGGAACGGCTGCTGGGCTCCATGACACCCGAAGGGGCGTTGCGTCCCGTCTAGGACGATCTGAGCCGTCCCAAGGCATCATCATCCGCGTTTCACACGCGTGTGGCCCGCACTCCGACGCGGAGTGCGGGCCACACGCTTTCAGCGCTCGCCGCGGGAGACGACGAGGAACCGGGACGATTCAGATGAACTCGGCCAGGTCGCGCAGCAGGGCGGCCTTCGGCTTCGCGCCCATGATCTGCTTGACGACCTCGCCGTCCTTGTAGACGTTCATCGTCGGGATCTGCATGACGCCGTACCGCTGCGGCACCTTCGGGTTCTCGTCGATGTTCAGCTTCACGATGTCGAGCTTGTCGCCGTGCTCCTTGGAGATCTCCTCCAGGATCGGCGCCACCATCCGGCACGGGCCGCACCACTCGGCCCAGAAGTCGACGAGAACGGGCTTGTCGTTGCCCAGGACCTCGGACGCGAAGTCGGCGTCGGTCACGGCTTTCATGGTGGTTCCCTTTCGGTGTTCGTGCGGGTCCGGTGGTTCGGAGGCGCGGGTCAAAGGCCCGGGGCGCCGGGCTCGGTCAGGACGCCTTGGCGGCCTCGGAGTCCTTCTTCTCCGAGTCCTGGTCCTGGAGCCAGCGCTCGGCGTCGATGGCGGCGGCGCAGCCGGTGCCCGCGGCGGTGACGGCCTGCCGGTAGACGTGGTCGACGACGTCGCCGCAGGCGAACACGCCGGGGATCTTCGTCCGCGTGGACGGGGCGTCCACCAGGAGGTACCCGTCGGTGTCGGTCTCCAACTGCCCGGCGAACAGCTCGCTGCGCGGGTCGTGCCCGATCGCGATGAACAGGCCGGTGATCTCAAGCGCCGACTGCTCACCGGACTTCGTGTTCCGGACGGTCACGCCGGTGACCCTGTCCTCGCCCTGGATGGAGACGACCTCGCTGTCCCACAGGAAGCGGATCTTCTCGTTGGCGAACGCCCGGTCCTGCATGATCTTGGACGCGCGCAGCTCGTCGCGGCGGTGGATCACCGTCACCGAGCGGGCGAACTTGGTCAGGAAGATCGCCTCTTCCATGGCCGTGTCGCCGCCGCCGACGACGGCGATGTCCTGCTCGCGGAAGAAGAAGCCGTCGCAGGTCGCGCACCAGGAGACGCCGCGTCCGGAGAGCCGCTGCTCGTCCGGGAGGCCGAGGTTGCGGTAGCCGGACCCGGTCGCGACGATCACCGACCGCGCGCGGTAGACGTCGTCGCCGACCTTCACGACCTTCGGGTCGGCGGTGAGGTCGACCTCGGTGACGTCGTCGGTGATCAGCTCGGCGCCGAACCGCTCGGCCTGCTTGCGCAGGTTGTCCATGAGGTCGGGGCCCATGATCCCGTCCGGGAAGCCGGGGAAGTTCTCCACGTCGGTCGTGTTCATCAGCGCGCCGCCGGCGGTCACCGAGCCCTCGAAGACCAGCGGACGGAGGTCGCCGCGAGCCGCGTAGACGGCAGCCGTGTAGCCCGCGGGGCCCGAACCGATGATGATGACGTTACGGACGTCGCTCACTGCATCTGCCTTTCCTCATGGCCGTCGGCGCGGCACGGCCCGGCCCTGCCAATCGCGTCAACCGATCCTAGGCCCAGGGGATTCCCGGCACGCGCCGCCCGACTCCCGCGCCCGCCGGCGGCGCGTCCGGGAGAGGGCCCGGTCAGGCGCGGAACGTCCTGTCGGCGGCCGGTCGTAGGGTGAGGGGATGGCGCGCATTCTGCTTCTCCACTCGATGTACGGGCTGCGCCCGGCGGTGCACCAGGCGGCGGACCGGCTCCGCGCGGCCGGACACGAGGTCCACGTCCCCGACCTGTACGACGGGCGTGTCGCCGACACGTCGGAGGACGGGGCCGCCATCAAGGACGACATCGGCCGGGACGAGCTGCTGCGGCGCGGCGTCGCGGCCGCCGCCCCGCTCGTGGACGCGGGCGGGCTCGTCTACGCCGGGTTCTCGCTCGGCGCGGCCGTCGCGCAGAACCTCGCGTTGGCCGACGCGAAGGCGGGCGGGCTGCTGCTGATGCACGGGACGTCCGACATGGCGGACGACGCGTCCACCGAGATCCCCGTGCAGCTCCACGTCGCCGACCCCGACACCTACGAGCCCGCCGACTGGCTGAACGCCTGGTACCTGCGCATGCGCAAGGCGGGCGCGGACGTGGAGATCTTCCGCTACCGGGGCGCCGGGCACCTCTTCACCGACCCCGACCTCCCCGACCACGACCCCGAGTCCGCCGAACGCGCCTGGACGATCGCCCTCGACTTCCTAGCGACCCTCTAACCCACCGACCGCGACAAGCGACACGGTCCCCCCTCCACGACCGCGACACCGCGACGCGACGCCGCCCGGCCATGCGACACCCCGGCCATACGACATCCGCCCCGGCGCGCGAAGGGCCCGCAGACGCGTGAAGACCCGCTGAACACCCGAAGACCCGCTGAACACCCGAAGGGCCGCTGAGCGCGTGAAGGGCCGCTG
>NZ_BCQP01000095.1 GCF_001552135.1 Actinomadura chibensis NBRC 106107
CGACCCCGGCGCCGCCGCCGACGCACGCGCCTACGCCGACATCGCACTCCGCCACCTACGCGCCGGCCAAGTCGACCTCATCCTGATCGGCGGCCTGCCCGGCACCGGCAAAAGCACCCTGGCCCGCGCCCTGGCCGACCAACTCGGCTGCACCCTGCTCAGCAGCGACCACACCCGCAAACAACTCGCCGGACTCGCCCCCCACGACCCCGCCCCCGCCCCCTACAACACCGGCATCTACACCCCCCAATGGGACCACCGCACCTACCACGAACTCGCCGACCACACCACCCGACTCCTCCGCCACGGCGAAACCGTCATCCTGGACGCCTCCTGGACCTCCCAACAACACCGCGACCTCCTCACCGCAACAGCCGCACGCGAACACGCCACCCTGACCGCCCTGCGCTGCCACGCCCCACAAACACTCACCTTCGAACGCATCCGCACCCGCACCCGAAACCCCTCCGACGCCGACACCGCCATCGCCGCCGCCATGTCCACCCACACCGACCCCTGGCCCCAAGCCACCACAATCAACACCGCCGGACCACTGACCACCGCCCTCACCCAAGCCCTCACCACCATCCGCCCCCACAACACCCAACACCTCTGGCCCCACCGCCCCACCCTCTCCCCCGACTAACCGAACACCCCGCGTGGGCACGGCGAAAGGGCGCCCACGGGGTGGGCGCCCTTTGGCGGTCGAGATCGTCTACTTCAGGATGGGGAGGCGCTGGACGAGGCGGGTGCCGCTCCACCAGCGTCCAAGGCCCAGGGTGTCGCCCGCGCTGACCAGGGCCAGGCCGACCAGCAGGAGGGCGTAGACCAGGTGGTCGTCCATGAACGGGTTGTTGGCCGGGGGCAGCACCGCCGACCACATCATGACCAGCAGCGCCGCGCCCGCCACGGCCGCGATCCGCATCCCGACCCCCAGGACCAGCGCCGCGCCGACCGCGCCCAGCCCGATCATGAACAGCCAGTCGGCCCAGGCCGCGCCCGCGATGTCGTGGTAGAACCCGGCCAGCGGCCCCGCGGGGCTGTGCTTGAGGAACCCCTCGGTCGGGCTGCCGCCGTCGATCCACGCCTTCCCGGCCGGGGTCTCGTGACCGAGCCCGAACATCTTGTCCAGGAACGCCCAGGCGAACACCCAGCCGAGCGCCAGCCGGGCCAGCGCCCAGACGTAGCGAGCGGCGGGCGACTCGGTCAGCGGCCGCGGCCGCACGACCCGGATCAGGGTTTCCCGTCCCACATGGGTCTTGTGCTCGGAGAGCGCCATCGCCTCTCACCTTCCATCATGTCGTTGAGCTTTCACCTATGACTCAACTGCACCGCTGACCTGCGCTGCAGGTCCGTTCGGTACACCGACGGCGGGACCAAGGTCCCCAGGGGCGCCCTGGGCACGGCGGGATGGGACCCGACTGACCGGAGGTCCCGTCAGGCGGTGTGCGGGGCCGCCGGGACGATCGCGACCGTGCACGCGGCGTGATAGAGCATCGCCGAGCTGGTCGCGCCCAGCAGCAGGGGGTCAAGGCCGCCGGTCCCCCGGTCTCCCACCACGAGCAGGTCGGCCTCGGCCGCCGCGCCCAGCAGCGCTTCGCGGGGACGCTCCAGCAGCAGCGCGGTCTCCACACGGACCTTCGGATACCGGTGACACCACGGCCGCACGGCCTGTTCGAGCTTGGCGGCCCTCACCTCGAAGAGTTCGCTCCTGTCGGTGAACAGGGCAAGCTCCCAGTCGGGCACGGCGCCCGGTTCCCAGGCCCCGTAGACGACGCGCAGATCGCATTCGCGCAGCGCGGCCTCCTCGATCGCGAAGCCGAGGGCCGCGTCCGCGCCCGCCGATCCGTCGACCCCGGCCACGACCAGCCCCCGCCGCTCGCCCGACCGCCGGACCGCGAGCACCGGACGGTGCGTGCGCGCGGGCAACTGCATCGCCGTCGACCCGGCGGGCAGGCGGTGCCGCTCGTGCGAGCCGACCACGATCAGCTCCGCGTCGTCGGACTCGCACACCAGGGTCTCGCTCACCGGCTCCCGCCTCAGCAGCGTGTGCACCCTTCCGGGAGCGCCCAGGTCACGAGCCCGGCGGGCGCCCTCGCGGAGCAGGTTCTCCCCCGCCCGCTGGAGGATCGCCTGCACGCCCGGGTCCACATGCCCTTCCGGATACGGCCAGTGCCAGCAGTGGCAGATCGTCAGGTCGAGCCCGCGCAGCCGGGCCTCCTCGACCGCCCAGCACAGCGCCACGTCGTTCTCGTCGGTTCCGTCGTAGCCGAGGAGGACGTTGGGCCGTTGGGCCCTAGGCAGAGCGACCATCAGCGGGACTCCTTCCCACCGCGCCCCGGCTTCCTTCAGTGTCGGCAGGTCGGGACGCGTACTTGGAGAGGCGATGGTCCTACCCGCCTCGGGTCGTCCGGCACTGCCGAAGGCGCTCGTCCGGTGAGAACGTGACGCCACCGGGCACCTCAGGGGAGAGACCGGGGCGGACGAGGAGGCGCCATGAGCCGGTGGGTTCTGGCCTACGACGGCTACGACCCGGAGACGGAGGGGCTGCGGGAGGCGCTGTGCACGCTCGGCAACGGCTGTTTCGCCACCCGCGGCGCGGGTCCCGAGTCGACGGCCGACGGCGTCCACTACCCCGGGACCTACATCGCGGGCTGCTACGACCGGCTTCCGGCGGAGATCGGCGGGCGCCGCACCGACAACGCCGACCTGGTGAACATGCCGAACTGGCTTCCGCTGACGTTCCGCGCCGACGACGGCGAATGGTTCGACGCCGACGCCGCCCACCGGGAGGACCGGCTCCTGTCCTACCGGCAGGAACTCGATCTCCGGCGCGGCGTGCTGACCCGGCTGGTGCGGGTGCGCGACCGGGCCGGGCGGACGTTCCGGCTGGCCCAGCGCCGGATCGTGTCCATGGACGACCCGCACCTGGCGGCGCTGGAGACCACGATCGTCGCCGAGGACTGGTCCGGGCCGCTGCGGATCCGGTCCGCGCTGGACGGACGGGTCGTCAACGCGGGCGTCGAGCGGTACCGGAACCTGCCGGGCGACCATCTGACTCGTGCGGAGCCGACATCCCAAGGCGGTCCTGAACCGCTGCTCCTGCGCGCCTCGACGGTCTCGTCGCAAATCCGGATCGCGATGGCGGCCCGCACCCGGACGACCGTCCCGGCCCACCGCACCGACGTGGCCGACCGGGGATGGGCCGGGCAGGACCTTGCGGTCGACGTCCAGGAGAACGCGCCGGTCACCGTCGAGAAGGTCGTGGCCGTGTTCACCTCGCGCGACCGCGCGGTCGAGGAGTGCGGGGAGGCCGCGCTGGCGGCCGTCACCGGCGCGGGCGGCTTCGACGCCCTGCTGGGCGCGCACACGCTGGCGTGGACGCGGCTGTGGCGGCGGTGCCAGCTCAGCGTCGACCAGGTCGAGGTGCAGCGCGTCCTGAACCTGCACATCTTCCATCTGCTGCAGACCGTGTCGGAGCACAGCGTCGACCTGGACGTCGGCGTCCCCGCCCGCGGCCTGCACGGCGAGGCCTACCGCGGCCACGTCTTCTGGGACGAGCTGTTCATCCTGCCGTTCCTGACCCTGCGGTTCCCCGAGATCGCCCGCGCGCTGCTGATGTACCGGTGGCGGCGGCTGCCCGCGGCACGCCGCGCCGCGGCCGCCGCCGGGCATCGCGGGGCCATGTACCCGTGGCAGAGCGCGGCGGACGGACGCGAGGAGACCCAGCGCGTCCACCTCAACCCGCGGTCGGGACGCTGGCTGCCCGACCACACCCACCTGCAGCGGCACGTCGGGCTCGCGATCGCCCACAACGTCTGGCGCTTCTACGAGGCCACCGGGGACGCGGAGTTCCTCGCCGAGTACGGCGCCGAGATCATGCTGGAGGTCGCCCGCTTCTTCGCCGACCTGGCCGACTACGACCGCTCCACCGACCGGTACCGGATCCGCGGCGTCATGGGCCCCGACGAGTACCACGACGCCCTCCCCGGACGCGACACCCCGGGCCTGGACGACAACGCCTACACCAACGTCCTGGCGGTCTGGGTGATCCGCCGGGCGCTGGACGCGCTCGCCCTGCTGCCCGAGGACCGCCGCACCGAGCTGAGCGAACGGCTCGCGCTCACCCGCGAGGAGATCACCCGGTTCGAGGACGTCGCCGCCAAGACGCACGTCCCGTTCCACGACGGCGTGATCAGCCAGTTCGACGGCTACGCCGACCTGGAGGAGTTCGACTGGGACCGCTACCGCGAACGCTACGGCGACATCCGCAGGCTGGACCGGATCCTCGAAGCCGAGGGCGAGACGCCCAACCGCTACAAGGCGTCCAAGCAGGCCGACGTGCTCATGCTCTTCTACGTCCTGTCGCCCGACGAACTCGACGACGTCCTGCGGCACCTCGGCTACGACCACGGCCCCGCCCTCGCCGCCCGGACCATCGCCTACTACCTGCCGCGCACCTGCGACGGATCGACGCTCAGCTCGCTGGTGCACGCCTGGATCCTCGCCCACACCGACGGCGACGAAGCCTGGGAGATCTTCCTGGACACGCTGCGCAGCGACCTCACCGACGCGCAGCACGGCACCACCCCCGAGGGCGTCCACCTGGGCGCGATGGCCGGCACCGTCGACCTCGTCCAGCGCTGCTACGCCGGGATCAGCACCCACGGCGGGACGCTCCATCTCGCGCCGCGCCTGCCCCCCGCGGTCGGCGAGCTCCGCCTCGGCCTGCGCTACCGGGGCCACTGGGGCATCGACCTGACCTGCCGCCAGGACCTGATCCGCGTCGCCCTCCGCCCCGGCGCCGCCTCCCCCATCCACATCACCTACGGCGCCGAGGACATCGAGATCCAACCCGGCACGTCCTGGCAGAGCCCGTTGCGGGACGGCAGGCCTGCCGCGGGCGGGCGGCTGACGGAGACGGACCTAGGTCCCGGACGAACGGAACGGCCCGGGTAGGACGGACGGCTTGATGCCGGTGACGATGGCCCCTGCCTCCCCGCCCCGGCCAGAGCAGACGATGGAGTCATGAAGGATCTGAAGGACGGGCCGCGCAGCCTTACGCGAGGCGAGTGCCTTGACCTGATGAGCACGGCGAGGGTGGGCAGGGTCGTCTTCACCGAACAGGCGTTGCCCGCGGTGATGCCGGTCGGTTTCGTCATGGACGGCGGCGACGCGGTCGTGGGCGTCCCGCCCGGGTCGGGTCTGGCCGCCGCCACCGACGGCACGATCGTGGCCTTCGAGGCCGACGACCTGGACGCCACCGGCCCATCGGGCTGGACGGTCACCGTCATCGGCCGGGCACGGGCCGTCCGCGATCCTGGGGACCACGCCCGCGAGGCGCTCCGCGCCTGGACGGGCGGACCGTCCCCCGAGTTCGTCCGCATCTCCTGCCAGCGCGTCACCGGCAGGCGGCTGGGGCCTTCTCCGACCGGCGTGAGGTACGGAACGGCCGCCTGAACCGCGTCCGCCCAGCGCGGACGGCGAAAGGCCCGGCCTGAGATCATTCGCCGGTGCGGGGCGCGTGGTGCGGGGCCCGCGCCGAATACGGGCGCGAAAGAGCCGCGGCCATCGATTGACGGCCGCGGCTCCCTTTTGGCGGTGTCAGCGGGTCAGGACGACTTTGAGCGCCCCGGTGTGGGCGGCGTCGGCGAAGACGTCGTAGGCCCTGGGGAACTCGTCCAGCGTGAAGTGGTGGGTGATGAAGCGCCCGGCGTCGAGTCGGCCGCCCGACAGCAGGCGGAGCAGGGTCGGGGTGGAGAAGGTGTCGACCAGGCCGGTGGTGATGGTGATGTCGCGGATCCACTGCTCTTCCAGGTGCAGCGCCGCCGGGGCGCCGTGCACGCCGATGTTGGCGATCCGGCCGCCCGGCCGGGCCAGCGCGACCGTCAGCTCGAACGCCTCGGGCACGCCGACCGCCTCCACCGTCACGTCCGCGCCGAGCCCGTCGGTCAGGTCGCGGACGGCGGCCAAGGCGTCCTCGCGGGAGTTGTTGACGGTGACGTCGGCGCCGAACTGCTTGGCCGCGTCCAGGCGGCTGTCGGCCAGGTCGATCGCGATGACATGGCTCGGGCTGAACAGCCGCGCACCCATGATCGCCGCCAGCCCGATCGGGCCCGCGCCCACCACGGCCACGACGTCGCCCGGGCCGACGGCCCCGTTCAGCACGCCGACCTCGTAGCCGGTCGGCAGGATGTCGGCCAGCATCAGCACGTCCTGCGCGGGGACCCCGGCGGGCAGCGGGTGGACGGAGGTGTCGGCGAACGGCACCCGCACGTACTCGGCCTGCGTCCCGTCGATCTTGTGGCCGAGGATCCAGCCACCGCCGCCCAGGCACTGCCCGTAGCGGCTCTCGCGGCAGAACCGGCACCGTCCGCAGGCGGTGATGCACGACACCAGCACCTGGTCGCCGGGCTTGACCGTCCGCACGCCGGGACCGACCGCCTCGACCGTCCCGACCGCCTCGTGCCCGAGGATCCGGCCGTCCGTCACGGCCGGGACATCGCCCTTGAGGATGTGCAGGTCCGTGCCGCAGATCGTCACTGCGTCCACCCGGACGACCGCGTCGCCGTCGTCGATGAGCTGCGGTTTGGGAACCTCTTCCCACGCCTTCTTCCCAGGTCCGTGATAGACGAGCGCACGCATGACACGCCTCCTTGTTTCGGGGTCGGTCTTCTTCTCGGTCACCGCGACACCGGTTGTTCGTTGTCCGCGCGGCAGCGGCTGCTCCAGCCCGCCGTCCACCTGGACCGGTGTCTCCGAACCGTTCGTCCGGCCCTCCCGATCGGGACCGACGTCGGCGTCCGGCGGAGTGGGGGCAGTCCTGCGCCGCTCAAGCGGCGTCACATGGCGCACGGTGCGCGGTCGCCCGCTTCTCCGTGCCGTTCGAATGGGCTACCCCCGCTCACTGACAGTGCACATCCGCGGTCCCGCGCGCCTCTAGGGACGAACGTCCCTCTTCGTCACGTACGGGGAACGGCTCGTCGCGACGAAGGTCCCTGGTGCCCGTCCCGTCGGCCGGAAGAGCCTGGAGTCGAAGCCGAACCGCGCGAACGGGAGACGAGATGACCACTCCGATAGGCATCAACGGATTCGGCCGTATCGGCCGCAACTACCTGCGTCTCGCCCTGGAGCGCGGCCAGGAGATCGTCGCGATCAACGACATCACCGATACCGCGACACTCGCGCACCTGCTGATGTACGACTCCACCTACGGCCGCCTCGGCCGCACGGTCGACCACGACGACACCGCCCTGATCGTCGACGGGAGGCGCATCCCCGTGACCGCGCACCGCGATCCCGCCGACCTGGACTGGGGCGCGGTCGGAGCCGAGATCGTGATCGAGTCCACGGGCCGGTTCCGGCGCCGCGAGGACGCCGCCGCGCACCTGAAGTCCGGCGCGCGCAAGGTGATCCTCTCCGCCCCCGGCAAGGACGTGGACGCCACGATCGTGATGGGCGTCAACCAGCGGGTCTACGACCCGGACCGGCACACCGTCATCTCCAATGCGTCCTGCACGACGAACTGCGTCGCGCCCATGGCCAAGGTCCTGCACGACGCGTTCGGAGTGGTCAAGGGCTACATGACCACCGTCCACGGCTACACCAACGACCAGAACCTGCTGGACTCCCCGCACAAGGACCTGCACCGCGCCCGCTCCGCCGCCGTGAACCTCATCCCCACCAGCACAGGCGCCGCCCGCTCCGTCGGGATGGTGATCCCCGAGTTGGCCGGACGCTTCGACGGCATGGCCCTGCGCGTCCCCATCGAGGACGGCTCCCTGGTCGACCTGGCCTGCGTCCTGGACCGTCCGGCCACCGCCGAGCAGCTCAACCAGGCCTTCGCCGACGCCGCGGACGGTCCGCTCGCCGGGATCGTGCGGTACAACACGCACCCGATCGTGTCCCGTGACGTGATCGGCGACCCGGCCTCCTGCGTCTTCGACGCGCCGCTCACCCAGGCCAACGGCGAGTTGGTGAAGGTCTTCGGCTGGTACGACAACGAATGGGGCTACACCTGCCGCCTCGCCGACCTCGCCGACCACGTCGCCGCCCGTCTGTGAGCGGCGGCGGCCGTGGAGGGAAGGGCGGCCGGGCAGCCGGGACTTGGGAGAACGAAATGAGCAAGGCGAAAGCGCTTATCGGGCTCGGTTCGGCGGCGGCGGGCGTCGCGGCGGCCTATCCGGTGCTCTTGCGCGAGCGGTGCCTCACCTGGGGAGCCACGGCCGACGAGGCAGGCATGACCTTGCCCGGCGACGATCTGCTGACCGAACCGGCCGTCGTGGCCACCCGGGCGATCACGGTGCGCGCCCCCGCCACGGCGGTCTGGCCCTGGCTGGTCCAGATGGGCAGCGGCAGAGGCGGCGCGTACACCTATGACTGGATCGAGAACCTCCTTGGCCTGGACATGCACAGCGCCAAGGAGGTTCTCCCCCAGTTCCAGAATCTCCGAGTCGGGGAGACGTACCCGCTGGGCCCCAAGGGGCCGCGCCTTCGTGTGGAGATCCTCGACCCCGAACGCGCCCTGGTGTTCCGCTCCGAGGACGGCAATTGGGTATGGGCGTTCGCGCTGATTCCTTGCGCTGAGGGAAGTCGGCTGATCAGCCGTAACCGAATCGCGATGCCGCACGCGTCGATCCCGGCCCGGTTGTTCAACCTGCTGGTCATGGAGCCTGGAAGCCTCATCATGGAACGCAGAATGCTGCTCGGCATCAAGGAGCGCGCCGAAACGCTCGCTCGAAATCCGGCGACCGACCCCGTGGTCTGACGAGGCCCGTGCGGGCACGCCCGGGTCTTCGCGGACGGTGACCTTTGAGCGCCGCGTCCGGTGGGCTGATCGCGCCTCGTTCGCTCTCGCGGCTGCGAACTGCACGGCTGGGCCGAGCACAACGAACGCGTCCGGATGCTGCACACCGAGGAATCCAACGACCCCGGCCTCATCGCCCGCCGCCTTCGCCTGATCTCAGCCCTGCAAGTCGACCTGTACGCCCAGGCCAGTGCCAGCCGCGTACCCGGAGTCGTCTACTCGGGGTTCGACACACTGCGGACACGCCGTCATCGGGGTCCGTCCTAGCGCTCCCCTGCCGACATTTCCACCGTCATCCTCCGGACCCGTCACCTCCTTTCAGCACAGCTACAACGTCAGCGAACAGGGCGCGTCACCGCCTGGGGACACGACGCCGCCTCCAGACCCGAACAGATCGTCGACCAGGTCGCCCACCCGTCCGCACGCGACGACCTACGCCAACAAGGCCGCCGCCTGGACTTCCCACTCAACCAACCAACAAGAACGAGGCTGAGGCGCGTGGTAACGCGTCCAGGCACGCAGAGCAGCCGACCAGCGCCGAGCATGCGGAGCCGCCACCGCCCGACTGACTCCCTCCACCGGACGGCCTTCTGCGAGACGTGTCCGGGACTACCAGGTGTGGGCCACGTCGACGACAAGCCGCGTGCCACCGCCGTCGCGCGGGAGCGTGAGGACCCGGAACGGCAGCTGCGCCCGCACGCCCAGGCCGATCGTCGTCTGCCCCTCGAAGGAGCCCGCCCCCGCCACTTGCCGGAATGTCGTGTAACCGGTGACGTCGGCGAGGTTGGGCGAACTGGCCGGGAATCCTGTAGCTGCGGCCGCTTGGACGATGATTCGCAGCTTGGCGCCGCCGCGCAGCGGGACCGGCTTGCCCGACCCCTCCTGGACCACCTGGTCGACATACTGGGTCAGGTAACCGAAGCCCGATCCGGCCACCTCGATGACCAGTCGGTCATAGCAGGTCTGGGAGCCGGCGCGGACCCGCTCCAGCGGCCCCTCCGAGTGACCGCTCAGCGTGCCCTTCGGCAGGGAGCCCCACGTCGTGTCGCACGCGGCCGACGCGGACGGGGCGAGCCCCCCGACAAGAGCGGCCGACGTGACCAACGCCAGCAATCCACCAAGTAATCTGCGCATTCCGGGCCTCCATCACACAAAGCGATATCGATCAAGAGGACGCCTCATGCCCGCCGACGGTTGGCCCAGGAGGCTGTCCGAATGCGGCGGCCCGCCCCGGACCATTCGTCGCCCGCACAACCCAGCGGAGTCGGCCTGACCGTCGACGCGAAGATCGAAGTCGCCCCCACACAGCCACAGAATGATCGCCCTACAGATACGCCCCCCGCCTTGAGAAGGCCGCAAAATCAGCCGACGAAGAACCCGGCTCGCGCACCTGCCGACGACACGCCAGCAGCATCTCCAACTAGAACGCGGTGCCGCGCTCGGTCACCACAGCCAGCTCGCCCCGCGCTGAGCCACGTTCCGGGCGTCGCAGCATCGCCACCGCACTCCCGGCTATCGTCCGCGCGGACCGTCGGCCCTAGTCATCGGAGTGCACCGCCACCCGCCAGTAGAACTGGACGCGCAGCCGATGGTCACCAGGATCGTCGGAGCCGCGGAAGTAGGCGGCCGGTTCCCAGACGTGGACAGCCTGTCGGAATGGAGCATGGGCCCTCCAACAGTTCGGCTTGGCATGAGCTTCACCCGGTCAAGCGGACACTACTTGTGGCCATTCGATGATCAGTCGCCAGCAACTGCCCTTGCCGCGCCGCCCCATCATCATCGGCCACACACTGTTCAACGCCATCGCCCTTTCGGCGGCAGGCTGCACTGCTCGCGACACCGGCGCCCGCCGGACTGCTCCCGGCCGACGTCATCCCCTGGCTCTACAAACGACTCGGGAGCAAATCCACCTACGATGATCACCCGTCAGGTAAGGGCCCCGCGCTGTGGCCAGCACCACACCAGCCCTCCTCCCGCCCCGGCCGGAACGACCCGTCACTGCGCGACGAGGGCGCCTCGCCGTCCGACGTCCCGAGCCTGGACGACCAAGAGGCATGGCTACTCTCGGAACGGACGAGGGACTGACCCAAGATGCGTGGGCATACGCCTGCGCGGCACCCGAGCCTGACGACCATCCATCCCCGCGTGCACAGGGAACACAAGTAGCCCGCGCACGACGACACGCGCGTCTCCCATGAGCCCGGCGCTCCCAGGGACGAGTCTCTTCTGATCACGGCCGTGGCGGCGAGCCAAACAGCGTGGACCAGAGATGCAGCCCATATGCTCTTCTCTGACCAGAACCAGGAAAGTAGGACAACTGCACGCGACGCCGAATCGGCTGCCCGAAATGCCCCCACCCGCAAAAGTGCTTCAAAACAGCCCCACCGCTCTCTAAACCCCCAGGTCAGGAAGAGTGCTCCCCGCGCACGCGGGGGTGGTCCCTGGTGGCCGGAGGGCGCGCCGCTGGCGGTGCTGTGCTCCCCGCGCACGCGGGGGTGGTCCCTCGATGTTCACCCCGTCACCCGCCCCTCGACCGTGCTCCCCGCGCACGCGGGGGTGGTCCCTCCTCTTCGAGGATCCCCCGGACGATGCGCTCGTGCTCCCCGCGCACGCGGGGGTGGTCCTCTTTACTGTTCAGAGCCCTATTTCACTCTCTGGTGCTCCCCGCGCACGCGGGGGTGGTCCCGAGCCGGACGCCTCCGCCGCACCGGCGGCCGCGTGCTCCCCGCGCACGCGGGGGTGGTCCCAACCCGGACCGGCTTGACGTCATGTGGGCTGCGTGCTCCCCGCGCACGCGGGGGTGGTCCCGGGGGCGGCCCCTCCCCCAGTCTTTCAGCTATGTGCTCCCCGCGCACGCGGGGGTGGTCCCGGCTCGGCGTCCACGTCACCGCCGACGCTGTCGTGCTCCCCGCGCACGCGGGGGTGGTCCCGGCAAGGCCCACGGTTTCGCGACTTCGAAGGGGTGCTCCCCGCGCACGCGGGGGTGGTCCCTTCCGCCCGGCGCGCAGGCCCTCGCCCTCAAGGTGCTCCCCGCGCACGCGGGGGTGGTCCCACGATCAAGATCGTGTGGATCGCGATCCAGATGTGCTCCCCGCGCACGCGGGGGTGGTCCCATCCTCACCGCCCGCGGCGCGCTGAAGGGCGGGTGCTCCCCGCGCACGCGGGGGTGGTCCCGCCTTCTGGTAGGTGGAGATCCCTGTGGCGTTGTGCTCCCCGCGCACGCGGGGGTGGTCCCCCCATGGCCGTCACCTCCACGCCGACACTGCGGTGCTCCCCGCGCACGCGGGGGTGGTCCCTCGGAGATCGTCAGGCGCCCGTGCTTGTCCCAGTGCTCCCCGCGCACGCGGGGGTGGTCCTGAACAGGCCCGCGTCACAGGAAAGGGCTGAACGTGCTCCCCGCGCACGCGGGGGTGGTCCCTAGGGACGTACAGCAACAAGATCGGTCGGGAGGTGCTCCCCACGCACGCGGGGGTGGTCCTCGGTCCGCGCGGGCGGCGGCCCGGTTAGCGGAGTGCTCCCCGCGCACGCGGGGGTGGTCCCCGGGGGTGGCTGCAGGAGCGGCTCGGGTACGCGTGCTCCCCGCGCACGCGGGGGTGGTCCCCGGCGACCGCAGGTGGCGCAGACCCACAACGCGGTGCTCCTCGCGCACGCGGGGGTGGTCCCCCGGACGACTTCGAGAGGCACACGGCGCTCGGGTGCTCCCCGCGCACGCGGGGGTGGCGTCGTCCGCGCGGGTACCCGGCTGGTGTACTCCCCGCGCACGCGGGGATGGCTCCCCTTACCTAGACAAGGCAGGCGCCTGCACGTCGGAGAGACGAAGTCGGTCCAGACGGAGGTGCCCGATCCTCGGTTCCAGGTGGACGACGAGGTGAGTCCGGTTGGTGCGTAGCGCATGTGGGCCGGGAGATCTTGGACGAGACGGAACCCAGGACCTGTTGGACTAGTCCAGGTTCTTGACGGTCTCACGAGTTCGTGGACGCTGCTCGCCGGGCCGAGCCAATAGAAGCAAGGGCGTGGCGGGATCGCCTTTTACCGGGGACGGGGTGGGTTGGCGCACTCTTTCCAGGCGAATTCATAGACGTCGGCGTAGGGCAGTTACATAAAGTTCTTCTTGGACTTGTCCGAGGTGCCGATGTCGATGAGCATACCCGTCTGGATGCGGATGAGGGGTTCCTCGCTGCAAGGTTTGTACCTAAGTTCGGGACGCCTGGCGTGTTCTCACCCGTCAGGGGCTTCAGGTGTCTTGACCAAGCAAGAGTTATCCCGCTTCTCTCGTCACGACTCGTCGCGGGAGGGGTTGTCGTGCGCGCGTTAGCGCGTGAGTACGGGGTGCATCGGCGGCTAGTCCGTGAGGCCCTGTCGACGCCGGTGCCCGCCCCGCGCCGGACACCACAGCGCAGCGCGCTGCAGATGGGCGCATTCGTCAAGGCGATCGATGAGTGGCCAGCCGCCAAATCCGTCGATTCCTGCGAGGAAGCCCACCAGTCTGGGAGGCCCTCAAACGCCGAGGACAAGATCACGGTCTCAGAAGGCCGTACCGGGGAGCTAGTGGTCGCCGCCGGTGGACGAGGAGCGAAGCAGGACGTCAATTGCCAGCGCCGAAGCAGTCCAGCGTGTTGAACGCTGGTCCGAGTATGGGGTGTGACTGGATCTCCTGCTGACTTCGCTTGATCGTCGCTATCAGGGCGGTGGTCGCCGGGGTGAAGGCCGCCATGAACCGGCTAACGTTCGTCGTCGGGATCGCGCGCAACCGCTTGTCCACCGACGAAAGGTCTTGATTGAGCCGGTGGTAGACGTCCAGCAGGTAGCGGCGGGCGCCAGCGGCATCGGCGGACTTGGGTGGTGTGGTCGCGGCGAGCTGCTTGGCATTGTTGACCATTTCGCCCTTGAACCCGCCGGCCGTGCTGAGCATCTGCTCCTTATTCCCCTCCAAATCACCAACGCGTGGCTTTTCCAGCTCGACGGCCTCTTTGAGGGAGACGATGTAACCCGCCGCGTGCGCGGCCGGACTGGAGCAGAACTGCTGCATCCACTGTGTCGCCACCGCGCTGGCTTCATTTGTGACGGTGCTGCTGGTCTTCGCCGTCGGCGCAGTGGAGGTATGCGGCGTGGTACGCGGGGCGTGCTGCGCGGGGGAAGAGCCGTCGCACGCCGCCATGGTCAACACTGCGAGCAACGTGCCAGTGCTAATGCCCAGCTTCGAACGCAGGATCGTCAGCATGGGGTGATCGTAGGTGTGGCCGCCCGGGACCGGTCCCCGGTAAATCGGCGGTCGGCTCCCACATTCAGCCTCCGGCCACCACCGGATCACGCGGCGGCCGCCGAACTGGAGTATGGTCTGCGACGGCGTTCTAAATGGTCACTGTTAAGGCGCCGGTATCAGCCCCGACGGCTCCGTGAGCGCCTGACTTATTCCCGGCCGACTGGGCCGCCGAGCGTCCTCAACCGCTACCGCCGCATGCACCTTCCCCTGGTCAGCCAAATCCCTTGATTTCTCGACGGACTAACCGTGACTGCACAAGCCTCGGGGGCAAACCAAGCCGTCCCACGGGGCCATTTCAAACCGTGATCACGTTCCGATCTGACCCCACCAGTGGTCCCCCTGCCGGGGCCATTTACGAACGTCATAGGCATGCGTGGCTCGGCCGACGCGAAAGCGCTGGTGAGCGACCATGGTGACGCCTTCAGCGGGGATCTTGTGGATCGGCGCGCAGTGGTGGCGTCGGAGGTGGAGACAGCGCCTCGCGGATAGTTTCAGTTCGGGCGCCGGTCAGCTTGGCGGCCTGGTCCGTTGCGATCAGCGCGGGAAGGTCTTGGCCAGCAATCCGGCCGCGCTGACATGCAGTTTCGGCGCCGAAGCCATTGACCTCGACTTCGAGTTTCGTCGTGAATGAGCCATCCCGGCGTACGCGGGGAGCACCATGTCACCGAGTCCCCGCGCCGGTCCACGCTGGGCCCATCCCGCGCGCGGGGAGTACCCCCTTCCATCGGCAGGAGGGAGCCCTTCGAGGGGCCATCCCCGCGCGTGCGGAGAGCACATGCTCGGCTTGGACGACCGCCCTCCCGCGTCGGGACCATCCCCACGCGTGCGGGGAGCACGCGTCGAAGATGAACGCCTACACGCGAGACGCGGGACCATCCCCGCGCGTGTGGGGAGCACTTGATCGCGGTGAGAACGCCGGTCTTGATCGCGGGACCATCCCCGCGCGTGTGGGGAGCACTTGATCGCGGTGAGAACGCCGGTCTTGATCGCGGGACCATCCCCGCGCGTGTGGGGAGCAGCCTGGGGGCCTGTGGGTTTGGCGGGAGGTTGGCTTGTATTGGAGTGCTTTCTATGTTTGGGGCTTGGTCAGCGGCGGCCGTAGCGGCGGCGTTTGGAGGCCTTGCTCCAGCCTGCGGGCGGGGGTTTTGCGGAAATGGTCGGCTGGGTCTTGGGGCGGCGGAGCAGGGTCAGGCCGTCGTGGTCGATGGGGTGCCATTTGTGGTCGCGGGTTTCGAAGGTGAAGCCCTGTTCGTTGTTGGTGGTGTAGCAGAGCAGGGCGCGGCCGGTGTCGGCGTATTGGTGCACTTCGTCCCAGAGGGCCTGTCTGATGCGGGCGGAGGGGCCGCCGATGAAGACGCCGGGGGCGATCTCCATCAGCCAGCGGGTGAGGAAGCCGCGGAGGCCGGCGGGGCAGTTGGTGAGGATGATGATGGTCACCAGTGCACGTCTTCGGCGTAGTTGCGTCCGGACTCGACGTTCATGCCGTGGTCGCTTTGCAGGGTGACGTGGTCGGTGTCGTCGCCGGTGGGATCGTCTGCGGTGTCGTCGGGGATGAGCAGGCGCTTGATGTCGTGGACGCAGCGTTTGAGGAGGCCGACTTCGTTGACGCGGTCGCGGATGGCGCGGCGGGTGCGGGAGCCGACGTCGTCGGGGCTTTCGGCCGCGACGTCGAAGGCGACCGGGATGGCTACCTCGGTCTTGTAGAGGTCGGCGATGTCCAGGACGAAGGCGAGTTCGTGGCCGGAGTGGATGAATCCGAGGCCGGGTGAGCAGCCGAGGGCGGCGACGGTGGTCTGGGCGATGCCGTACATGCATTGGGCGGCGGCGGTGACGGCCTGGTTGGCGGTGTCGCCGGTGTCGAAGTCGCCGGGGACGTAGCGGCGTCCGTTCCAGGTGAGGCCGACGCGGGCCGCCTCGTAGCGGTAGCGCTCCTTGACGCGTCGTCCTTCGCGGCCGAGGAGTTCGTGGCGGCTGAGTCCAAAGGGGTCTTCGCCGGGGAACCGCATGCGGTACATGGCGCGGGCGACGTTCAGGCGCGTGCGGCGGTTGGCCCAGGCCGTCGCCTGGGCTTCGACGAGGGCGGAGGAGCGGTTGAGGGATCGTCCGCCGGAGTAGAACCGCACGCCTTGTTCGCCGACCCAGACGACGCCGGCGCCGCTGTCGCCCAGGACGCTCATGGCCTGGTGGGTAACGCGGGTTCCGGGGCCGAGCAGGAGGGTGCCGATGGTGGCGGACGGGATGTGCGTGACGCCGTCGGCGTCTTCGGCGGTGATGGCGTTGTCTTCGCGGTGCAGCGTGCAGCGTTCGAGGTAGATGAACGAGAGTCGGTCGCTCATCCGGGTGAGTTCGTGCGGTGAGGACGCTCCGCGTTTGCCAACGGTGGACATCGGTCAGGCCGGGGCGAGGGTCATCAGGCCGCAGCCGTAGGCCTTGGCCCTGCCGAGTCCGTGGGTGAGGGTGCGGCGGAAGGCGTCGGGGTCGGTGATCTGGAGGCGTCCGTCGTAGGTGACGGTGACCAGGGTGACCGGCTTGCCCGCTCCCCTCTTCTTGAAGGCGAGCTGGCGGCGGTTGTGGAGGACCAGTTCGTGCTGGGCCAGCTCGTCCTGCTGTTTGTGCGCGGACGGTTTGCGGACGACGGTGAAGCCGCCGGTCTCCTGCCGTTGCAGCAGCCAGCCCAGCTGGTGGCGGGGGCTGACGTGCGCGGTGATCTTGGTCGGTGCGCCGTCCTTGGTGCGGACGGAGTGGACCGGGTTGGCCGTGAGGCGGAACGCCCACTGGTCGCCCGCGCCGAGACGGTCGAGGAAGGGACCGTAGTCGTAGGTCTCCCAGCGGGCGGTGGTGGGCCATCCGGCCTGTTCGACCAGGTGGGTCAGGTCGGGCTTGTAGGGGCTGACGATGCACAGGTGGGTGTGGTGGCGATTGTCGCGGTCGATCCGCCACAGCACCCGTGGGGCGTCCGGGGCCGAATCGGGGAGTTCGGCGAACGACGACATGACGGCCGCGTGCAGCACCTGCGGGGAGGACAGCAGTTTGCGGGCGCCGATCCGTTCGGGATTGATGCGAAAGCGCGTCAGGTACATCACTGGCCTCGCAGGACGGCGGTCGGGTCGTGGTCGGCGGCGGGATTGGGGATCTCCACCGGCCGGTGGCGGACGCCGCGCAGCGCGTAGCGTCGGTGCCGCGGGTCGAAGCTGAGCGGCTGGTCGCGCAGGGTGTCGACCAGACCGTCCGGGCCGTCGGACTCGGTGATGGTCTCCAGGACCACGGTCGGTTCGCGGCTCTTGCGCTGGTGCCACGACGATGCGCGCCACTTCTCGTTTTTCAGCCGTGCGTCGAGGGTCTGGTCGTGGTGGACGGCCAGCTCGATCGGCCGGGACGGCGGGCACGACCGGCGTCCGAGGTAGGGCGGGAAGACCGGTTCGCGCAACGCCCGGTGCAGGCGTTCGACCAGGTCGCCGTCGCCTTCGACCACGGCGACGAACACCGCGTCGGCCAGGTAGAACCGTTCGGAGACCGGCATGGACCGGCCGGTGTCGAAATGCTGTGCGGTCTGGTAGTCGCGGACGGGGACGCCGCGCTGGTCGACGCGCACACCGAAGCGCAGCGCGGCCAGGTCGGCCAGGTCGTCGGTGCGCCGGCGGCCGAGCGCGGCGGCCAGCATCCCGATGACGCCGCTCTTGGTGGGCGCCTGCTCGGTCGTGCGGCGCGCGAACCGCGCCGACGCCCCCCATGCCTGGAGGGGCCCGGCGAGCTGCATGGTCAGGACGCTCACCGCTGGTGTTCCTGACGTCCGGCGACCTCCTCGCCCACCGCGTTGACCAGCTCGGGCAGGGACACCTGGGTGCCGAGGGCCGACAGCGGCTCGGTGTTCTTCCCGACGCGCAGCACCCAGGTCCGGGCGTCGTCGGCGACGCCGTAGGCGGCCTCGATCTCGGGTGCGTATCGGGCCAGCCGCGCGGCGGCCTCCTGGACGAACCCGCCGCCGTCCGCGCCCCGTCCGCAGGGCTCCTCGAACGCGGAAACGAAGCTGATCGGACGGGACGAGCGGATCTTCACCACGACCGCGTCCGGCAGGGTGTGGTTGCCGAACGTGTTGACCTTCCCGGTCGGCATCGAGGTGATGAAGCCCTCCACGAACGCCTCCACCGCGCGGCGGACCGGCTCGGTGAGCGGCTCGCCGTCGCGCAGGCCCTTGCCGAGGTTGTCGCTCAGCCGGTCGACGTCGAGGGCGGCGTAGCGGTAGAGGGTGGCGGAGTTGAACTCGACCGTCCCGATCATGCCGGCGCCGAGGTCGTCGTCCTCGCGTTTCTTGTGGTCGTCGACGGCGGTGTAGTAGTCGGACTCGTTCTCCACCTGGTGGACGCTGAGCGCGTGCGCGACCTGGGTGGCGGCGTCGACGTTGATGTCGGCGCCGTCGGCGACCATCCGTCCGAACAGGGCGATGTCGACCGAGTGGCGGGCGTTGGCGATCTGCTTGGCGCGCGCCTTGGCGTCCTTGTCCTTGAAGAAGGCCTTGATGTCGTCGCGGCCCTCGACGGCGAGTTCGGCGAGGCCGTCGAGCTGGCGGGCGCTGAGGAACATCAGGTACTTCGACTCCGGGGCCGCCGCGGGCTCGTCCTCACCGTTCTTGGCGGCGCCGCCGCGGCGTTTGGGGACCTCGATCTTGGAGCCGGTCGCGTTCTGCACGGTCTCGGCGGCCAGGTCCCACGCCTCGGTCCGCGGGATCGACTCGTCCAGCGCGCGGATGCGGTCGGCGAGCAGTTCGGCGACCCGCTTGGTCCGGACGCCGAGCTCGCTGGGGTCGAGGAGGTCGTGGAAGCTCCTGCGGGTGGCGCGCTTCCACGCCTGGCTGGACACCCGGGCGCGGCGCACCCCGCCGTAGACGGCCGTCTTGGGCGTGCCGGTGTCGTCCCGGTTGAGGTTGCTCGGCGGGACGCTCTGCAGCACATGCAGGTCGATGATGGTGCGGGTCATGTGACGTCCTTGTCGGTGGTGGCCTCATCGGTGGTGGCCTCAGCGGCCTCGCCCTGCGGGGTCTGTTCGGATCGTCCGGCTGCTTGCGGCCGGTAGGCGTGGAAGCCGCGCCCCCACTGCCGGCGGACCCGCGCGAGCCCGTCCGGTGTGTGGGCGCGGTAGAGGTTCTTTGCCAGCAGCGCGTAGTCCAGGGGGATGGAGTCGCGGCGCAGCAGGGAGACGATCTCGCGGAGCCGGTAGGCCAGGACCTCCGGGCTTCCCGCCGTCCCCACCCGGACGAACCGCCGCCGGATCGGCTCATCGATCCTGTCCGGCGGCATCAGTTGTCGGACGGCCGCGCCCAGGTCAGCATCCGGGATGTGCATCTTCTGCGTGGTGCGCGACTGCTGGTGCAAGGCGTACAGGGTGACGGCCAGGAAGGACGCGTTCTCGGCGCGGACGGCCTGCTGCTCGCCGAGCGTCTGATCCTGGTAGAGCCGCTCGGTGCCGGTCAGCCCCCACAGCTCCGGGACGTCCTGCGGCAGCTTGCCCGCGCCGCGGCGCAGCTGGGCCAGGCGGGCGACCGCGGCGCCGGTGTCGCGCAGGTAGCCGTCCTGCAATTCGTCAACGAAGTCACCGACGACCTGACCGACCAGGTCGGACACGTGCTGCCGCTCGCCTGCGATGGGGGCGGTCATGAGCTGGCCTCCATGGGCTCCTTGGGTGCTTGCCGCTCCGATTCGTCGGGTTCGGGAGCGGTTCCGGGCAACGCTTTGCGGAGCCGGTAGCCGAAGGTCGCCTCGGCGCGCGAGGACGTCAGCCACAGCTCCTGGCCCTTGCCGGTCTGGACGACGCGCCCCTCCCAGGCGCCGTCGCCGGCGTCGGCGACTTCCTGGGCGCCGAGCCGGGCGAGGATCTTCCGGGCCCTGTCCTGCCAGGTCGCTCGCTGAGGCTGGGGCGGGTGTCGCGGGTCGAGGGCGGCGAGCCAGTCGCGGAAGGAGCCGTCCAGCATGCCGTAGGCCTGGGCCGTGGCCCGGGCTCGGGCGGGCTCGGAACCGGCGCCGACGGCCCGCGCGAGATCGGCGGCCAGGTCGCCCAGCACGTTCACGGCCCTGTCGGCGTCGGCGACCGCGTCGATCGCGGCCTGCCCGAGCCGGGTGTCGCGCTCGTGCAGCAGCACCACCGGCATGGCGACCGAATCGTCGACCACCTCGTCGATCACCGACTGCTGGGTCCCGTAGCGTGCCGCGATCAGGCGCGCTCGGATGAGGAAGTCGGGGGGGAAGTCGCCTTCGACCGTCAGGCGGGCGACCCAGTCCAGGATCCGCGGCCGGACGATGTGGGCGGCCTCATCGCGCTGGTCGGCCCCTGGGGGACGGCCCGCGACCAGCGCGCCCAGCCCCCGCCACGCGCTCTTGCCCGGGTCGTGCTCGCGCGGCAGGTACACCTGGGCCTCGCCCAGCTTCTTCTCCTGGGCCTGGCTGCGCCGCCAACTGGTCATGGGTTCGCGCATGTGCTTGTTGCGCGGGCTCAGCGGGTCGCCGTAGGCGAGCACCACCCCGTGGACGCCCTCGTCGTCGAACGCCAGCCGGACCCGCCGGGACTGCCAGGTGTACAGGTCACGCACCCCCGCCGGACGACGGCTCAGCTCCAACGGTTCCATCTCCGCCGGGTCCGGGGGCGGGTGCCGCCACGCGGGACGGTCCCGATCGGCGTCGATTCTGAGGTTGTCGGTGTCGAAGGCGATCAGGTTCAGCAGCAGGGTCTCGCGCAGGTTCGCGCCCTCGACGAACACGCCGCCGAGGTTCCCCGTCCATCCGACGCCCAGCGGATAGACCTTGCCGCCCTTGGCGCGTTTGTCCTTGTCCGCGCCGGTCTTGATGCCGGAGGTGTCGAACGCGTGCGCGTGGACGACCCACCGGGCGGCCTCGGCGAACGACAGCCGTTCCACGCCCCGCGCCCGCATGGTGAAGAACTGCGCCCCGTTGGGCACGTCGGCGACGAGCCGGTCCAGGGACGCGATCTCCTTCTTGGCGGTCTGCAGCCCGGCCGTCTGGAAGAACGGCGTCTCGGAGTGCAGCAGGTCGAAGCGGCCGCGGTGCCGGTCCAGGTACTTGCTGATGCCGTCGTCCCCGTGCAGGGGAAGGCCGTCCTCCCAGAGCCGCTGCCAGTGATCCAGATCGGTGGGGCCGTCGACCACGTCGTGCAGAAGCGCCAGCAGCAGGCGCAGCAGCGCCAGTTCCTGGGTCGGGACGTCCCCGACCAGACGCCGCACCGTGTCGGCCTGTGCGAAGACGTCAAGCAACGACAGTTCGTCCTCGGAACCGTCGTCGCGCAGTACCGGCAGCCACGACTCGCGGGTCAGGTCGAAGGCCGCTAATGGCGCCTTACCGGGCATCCGTCACCTCAAGACCATCGGCGGGGGTGTACAGCAGGTCGAAGCCTGCCAGGCGGGTCCGACAGTTCTCATCGAGCATCAAGATCAACTCTCCGGCGAGCCATTGGCTGTCCTTGGACTGCCAGGCCGGGACGCACTCGGCCTCCAGTTCCTCGATCGCGCGGTCCAGCACGTCCGGGATCGAGAACTGGAACGGCAGCCGGAGCCCGCACGCCGCCACGGTCCGCGCCAGGTTCCCCGGCGGGACGGCCTCGGTCGGCAGCTCCCGGCCCCCGTTCTCAGCCAGCCACGGCAGCGTCCGGACGGTGCCGTCGGAGAGGCGCTGCACGACCAGCACCTCCAACGACTCCCGGCTGTCGCGCACCTGGGCGCGGCCCGCCCGGGTGTCGTCGGCGTCGCCGACACCGGCGTCCACCCAGCCGATCAGCGCCCGCCCCGGACGTCCCACCGCGTTTATCTGGAAGTCGGAGGCTTTGCCGCGCAAGGTCTGCTGCCGGATCAAGTGCTCCTTGTGCGCGTGCTCCATGGCGTCCTGCCACGTCGCCGGGCCGACCGGCCCGGTGCCGTAGGCCGCCTGTACCAGCGGGCTGATGTCCTCGGGTAACCGCACGACGTGACCTGTCGGCGCCGTCCCCGACAGGTAGGGCTCCAGCACCCCGGCCGACCGCAGCAGCGCATGCCGCCCGTAGACACGCTGGGACCCCTTGACCGGCTCCACCGGAGCCGCGTCCCAGTCCGCACCCGTGACCAGGCACCGCGCGACCCGCACGCGCTCGGGACGCTCGCACTGCCGCTCACCGCGCTCGTGCCGATGCAGACGGCCCATCCGCTGCAGCAGGAGGTCGACAGGACACAGGTCCGTCACCAGCAGATCGAAGTCGATGTCCAAAGACTGTTCGGCGACCTGACTGGCCACCACGATGTGCTTTTCGGGACGCTCTACCGCGTCCTTTCCCGGTGGGCCGAAGAGCCTGAGCAACTCGGCGTCGTTCTCGGCCCGGTCCAGATCAACGAAACGAGCGTGCGCGGCGGTGACGGTGACCGTCGGGAACCGGGCCCGCAGGTACTGGGCCGTCTCCAGGACGCGTCCGACCGTGTTGCGCACCACCAGTGCGCAACCGCCACCGGCCAGCTCGTACTCCAGCCGTTCCGCCAGAGCAGCGAGATCGTCGCTCAGGGGCTCGGCCCACACGTCGGTGCGCCGACCCGACGCCGCCGCTTCCTCGACCACCGGGGGCGCCGCCGGTTCGATCGCGGTCAGCAGCGGATACCCCGTGGCCTCCTCGACGTCGGCGAGGTCGGCCGCCTTCGGCCCGGCATACGCCTCGGCCAGCTCGCGGCGACGCTGTGCGGGAAGCGTCGCCGACAACACCACGACCGGCACGCGGTAAGCGCCCAGCCATGACAACACCCGGTCCAGATAGGAGTTCATGTAGGTGTCATAGGCGTGCGCCTCGTCGATGATGACGACCTTGCCCGCCAACGCCAGATGACGAAGGGCCAGGTGGCGGCTCTTCAAACCCATGAAGAGCAGCTGGTCGATCGTCCCCACGACGAACGAGGCCAGCATCGCCTTCTTGCGTCCGTACAGCCACTGGTGCGCGACCAGCTCGGCGGACCGGACGTGCTTGTCGTCCAGTGGCCGCCACTCGTCTTGGTCGCCGTCCACCTCGACACCCGCGACCGCCCGGCGCCCGGCCTTGACGAGCTCGCCGAAGTCCTCGTTCAACGCCGCCTTGGAATGAGCCAGCATCACCGACCGCAACGCGGCACCGTCCGCGTCCGGGACCTGACGCAGCCACCGCAGCATCCGCGGAAACATCGCGTTGCCCGTGGCCATCGTCGGCAACGCCACGAACACGCCGCCCGCCCCAGAACGCGCCGCGAACACCTCCGCGACGGCCAGCGCGGCCTCGGTCTTCCCCTCCCCCATCGGCGCTTCGATCACCATCAACCCCGGCGCCGACATTCGCTTCGCGACCTCGACCGCACGCTCTTGGACGGGCCGGATACGGGCATCGGTAGGCAGATCAAATCGCGAGAAGAACAACTCCTTCGCGGGCATCTCCGCCTTCGCAGGCCGCCACGGCGCCGGAAGGGCAAGACCTCGCCACGCCGCCTCGACACGCTCCTTATCACTCGCGTTCGAGCCATCGGGAAAGTACGGGAAGAGATCGGAATTGCTGGCGATCCAGTCGGCAACGATGACCACGCCCGTCAGCACCACCTGCGCCGATTGCGAAAGCTTCACCTGACGCCAATCGTCCAGGCGACCGTCAACTCCGCACATCACCGCGCACGCGTCCAGAATCTCCTTCTGGACGCCTCGCCACGCCGATTCGCAACCGGGCGACCACAGCAGATCTGGGTGCGCATTCAGGTCATAGATGCTCGCATTCGTCGGCGGCACCCCGTGATGCCCACCCGCAACAATCGAGAACGGCAATGTCACAGACCGCGGCCAGCCCCGCTCAACCAGCCACTCGCGCAACAGAACCTGCCCGGCCAGGCCATGAGGGGCCAGCTTCCGGTCGGGCAACCGCTGGCGAGACGGCATCCCCAAGCCCACATCGCGCATGTTGTTCGCCAACGGATCAACCTGACACGCAAACGCCGGTGTCGCCTTACCGACGTCATGGGTCGCCGCCAACCACACCGCCAGCCGACGAGCATCCTCAAAACCATCGGGAAGGCAATCAGCCACCACCGCGCGGACCTGGAAAGGAACCCAGGCATCCCACAACAGCCCGGCGACAGCACCACTGTCAGCCAGATGCCGCCACAACGGCAGCCACCCTTCTGACTTCCAATCATGCTTAGCCCAAACCCGACGAGCCGCCTCCGACAGCCGCCCCCGCAGCCAAGCGCCCCCTGCTTCGTCTTCGAACACAAGCGGAGTCAACACGATGGAAGCGATCATCTTCTCCCGGTCGGCACCACCGACCACAAGAGGCCACTTGAGCCCTCAACCTCACCGGCACTGGAAGTACCACACCTCTGCATAAATTGGGCAGACCAGACAGATCTATGACATGCCCCCGAAACACCAAATCGCGCGCCGAAGCGGGCCACCGCCAGTTCGCTAAGATCCAGCAACCAGAGCCACTCACACAGCGCATCTCCGGACACCCTCAGAGATGGCACCGCCGCCCACCCTTCCGCGAGGCAGCACTCTTCCGATCATGACCTTGAGCACGAGTCGAACACCCCGGGCCGAACCAGCCGACCACAACTCCTCACCAGCCACCAAATCCGGCGAACCGCAGACAACTCATACGACATCAACCCGCCCACCCGAAATGTCCTTTTCAGCAGAAGTGCTTCAGAACGGCCCAACCGCTCCATAAAGCCCCAGGTCAGACAGAGTGCTCCCCGCGCACGCGGGGATGCTCCCAGGTGCCGGTCGAAGTGCAGGACGCCGATCTTGTGCTCCCCGCGCACGCGGGGATGCTCCCGCCGGTCAGGTGGCCGCCGTCCTCGGCGTCCTGTGCTCCCCGCGCACGCGGGGATGCTCCCGATCACCGGCCCTAGGTTTTCGGCCATGCCGGGTGCTCCCCGCGCACGCGGGGATGCTCCCCTCCGCATCGAGGGCCTCCTCCCCGGCACCGAGTGCTCCCCGCGCACGCGGGGATGCTCCCTGGCAAGCCGCGATGTCGGCAACGGTGGTGTGGTGCTCCCCGCGCACGCGGGGATGCTCCCGGGAAGAAGAGGCTCGTCAAGGTTGTGTTCGAGTGCTCCCCGCGCACGCGGGGATGCTCCCTTGGCGGAGGTGACTCCGCCCTGCATCAAGAAGTGCTCCCCGCGCACGCGGGGATGCTCCCTTCTCAAGGTTGATGTGACCGAGGTTGCATGCGTGCTCCCCGCGCACGCGGGGATGCTCCCGACACTGCGGCCTGTGCAACCTCCGGCGCGGCGTGCTCCCCGCGCACGCGGGGATGCTCCAGGTTGCTGTAGGCCCAGGAGCCTCCGTAGGCGGTGCTCCCCGCGCACGCGGGGATGCTCCACTCGGGATTGTGCCCTGATGGGTCCCGCTGGGGTGCTCCCCGCGCACGCGGGGATGCTCCTTTCCGGAAATCGGCCAGGAGCACTCCCAGGTGGTGCTCCCCGCGCACGCGGGGATGCTCCCGGGCCAGCGGCGCCCTTCATCGACTTGCCGTGGTGCTCCCCGCGCACGCGGGGATGCTCCCATCACGCCACCGCCTGACCGTCCCGGTGGGT
>NZ_BCQP01000096.1 GCF_001552135.1 Actinomadura chibensis NBRC 106107
CCCGCCGCGCCGGGACGCCGCCGGTGCGGCTGGCGGACGCGGCCGACCGCGTCCGGGCCCTGGCCGCGCCGGAGCACGCGGGGCCGGGCCCGCGGCTGGTGCTGGTGGAGGGGGCGGGCGGGCTGCTCGTCCGGTACGACGACGAGGGCGCCACGATCGCCGACCTGGCCCGCCGCCTCGACGCGGCCGTGGTCGTCGTGACGCGTCCCGGCCTCGGCACGCTCAACCACACGGCGCTGACCCTGGAGGCGATGGCGCACCGCGGCGTCCAGCTCGCGGGCGTGGTGATCGGCGCGTGGCCGGACGACCCCGACCTCGCCATGCGCAGCAACATCCGTGATCTGGAGACGATCGCGGCACGACCCCTGTCGGGCGCCCTGCCCGCGGGCGCGGGCGCGCTGGACCCGGCGGAGTTCCTCGTCGCCGCCCACCGCGGCCTCGCCCCCTCGTTCGGCGGCGCGTTCGACGCCGCGGCGTTCCGCGACGGCTACGGCCTGGACAAGGAGTAATCCGTGACCGACATCCTCGAAACCGCGCGCCGCCAGGTCCTCGACGAGGGCCGCGGCCTGTCCGCCGGGCAGGTGCTGGAGTGCCTGACCCTGCCGGACGACCGCGTCGGCGACCTGCTCGCGCTGGCCCACGACGTGCGGATGCGGCACTGCGGGCCGGAGGTCGAGGTGGAGGGCATCGTGTCGCTGAAGACCGGCGGCTGCCCGGAGGACTGCCACTTCTGCTCGCAGTCCGGCAAGTTCGAGTCGCCCGTCCGAGCGGTCTGGCTGAACATCCCCGAGCTGGTCGAGGCGGCGAAGGAGACGGCGAAGACCGGCGCGACGGAGTTCTGCATCGTCGCCGCCGTCCGCGGCCCGGACGAGCGCCTCATGTCCCAGGTCCGCGACGGCATCAAGGCGATCAACGACGCGGTGGAGATCAACATCGCGTGCTCGCTCGGCATGCTCACCCAGGACCAGGTGGACGAGCTGGCCGCGATGGGCGTCCACCGCTACAACCACAACCTGGAGACGGCCCGCTCCCACTTCCGCACGGTGGTCACCACCCACACCTGGGAGGAGCGCTGGGACACCCTCCGCATGGTGAAGGCCGCCGGGATGGAGGTGTGCTGCGGCGGCATCGTCGGCATGGGCGAGACGATCGAGCAGCGCGCCGAGTTCGCCGGCCAGCTCGCCGAACTGGAGCCCGACGAGGTCCCGCTGAACTTCCTGGCGCCGCGTCCCGGCACCCCGTTCGCCGACTTCCCGCTGGTCGAGGGCACGGAGGCGCTGAAGACGATCGCCGCGTTCCGGCTGGCCCTGCCCCGCACCATCCTGCGCTACGCGGGCGGCCGCGAACTCACCCTCGGCGACCTCGGCACCCGCGACGGCATGCTCGGCGGCATCAACGCCATCATCGTCGGCAACTACCTGACGACCCTCGGCCGCCCGCCCCAGCAGGACCTGGACCTCCTGACCGACCTCCAGATGCCCATCAAGGCCCTCTCCCAGACCCTCTAGCTCCCAGACCCTCTAGCCCAGACGGCCCGGACGGGTCACGCCCTCCACGGCTTCCACCCGGCGGTGTTGATCTCGATGTCGAACGGCTCGGGGAGGCGGACGGTCGCGCCGAACTCCCAGGACTCCTTGTGCAGGTACGCGCGGGAGCCGTGGTCGGGGATCGAGTAGAGGGTGGTGCTCGCGACCTTCGGGTCCCGGTCGATGAGCAGGTAGTAGGGGATGCCGACCAGCGCGTATCCCCACCACTTGGTCCGCCTTCGCGGACTCGCGTCCTTGACCGGCGGCCTGTCGTAGACCGCCTGGTTCTTCGACGTGACCTCCACCACCAGCTCGATCTCGTCCGGCCTGAGCTCGACCTCGTCGGCGGCTCCGGCGGCCTCGAAGACGCCGTCCTCCGCCACGATCAGGTCGGGGATGTAGCCCTGCTCGAAGCCCGCGAGGTTCAGCGTCATCACCTGCCGCGCGGTCCACGGATACGACGCGTCGGCGAACCTCGCCCTGTCTATCGCGCTGGAGACGCGGTGGATCATGTTGCCGTGGGCCACCGTGGGGGTGGGGGACACGACGATCTCTCCTCCGATGATCTCGGCCCGAGAACCCTCGGGGAGGTGGAGGAAGTCGTCGAGTTCACCGCTGGCCCACAGTGCGTAGGGCGTGTCTGGAAGTGCCGCCCGGTAGGACGGCAGCGTCTGGATGGTCACGTTCGGCGATCCTTCCCTCACGATCTGCTCCGGTCATCGTAGGGGAACATGTGTTCGGACCGTGCGCGAATCGTCACACTCAGTGTCTGGAGGCCGTGGCCGTGACCGTCGCGCACTCGCCTACCAGGCTAGCGGCGGAGGCGGGTGATGAACTTGTAGCGGTCGCCGCGGTAGAGGGACTGGGCCCATTCGACGGGCTGGCCGGTGGTGTCGAAGGCGTGGCGGGAGAGCAGGAGCATCGGGAGGCCGACGTCCACGCCGAGGAGCTGCGCGTCGTGCGGGGTGGCGAGGACGGTCTCGATCGTCTCCTCCGCCTCGGTCAGGTGGACGTCGTAGGCCGTGGCGAGCGTCTCGTACAGGGAGCGGTGCCGGGGCAGCTCGCGGCGCAGGCCGGGGAAGCGGCGGGCGGGCAGGTGGGAGGTGTCGATCGACATGGGCTCGCCGTCGGCGAGGCGGAGCCGGTGGACGCGCAGCACGCGCCCGCCCGGCCGGATGCAGAGCAGCGTGGCGAGGCGCTCGTCGGCGCTGACGTACCCGGCCTCCAGGATGCGGGTCTCGGGACGCAGCCCGTGGTGCCGCATGTCCTCGGTGTAGCTGACGAGCTGGAGCTCCTGCGACACCTTCGGCTTGGCGACGAACGTGCCCTTGCCCTGGATGCGCTGGAGACGCCCCTCGACGACGAGCTCGGCGAGCGCCTGCCGGACGGTCGTCCGGGACGTCTCGTACTTCTCGGCGAGGGTCCGCTCGGGCGGCAGCGGGCTGCCCGGGGGGAGCGACTGGATCAGCTCGACGAGGAGCTCTTTGAGCTTGTAGTACTTCGGGATGCGGGGCGCCTGGTTCGGGTGGCGCTTACCGATGTCGGCCAGTGAGGCCCGGTCGTATCCGTGTTCGAGTCCGCCCCCGTGCCGGGGCCCGCCCCTGACCTCCGTCACGGCATCTCCTCACGTTCATCACCGGTTTTCCCCGATGTTATGTGTGAAGACTACGGCCGGTAGAAGAGGCGACCTCCGCCAGGGCCGCGCCGAGCAGTGTGAGGTCGGCCTCGTCCAGTGTGGCGCGTGCGGTGAGGCGCAGGCACGCCCGCCCCTTCGGCACCGAGGGCGGGCGGAAGCAGCCGACGCGGAGCCCGTGCTCAGCGCAGATCTCCGCGGCCCGGACCGCGGCCCGCGGCTCGCCCAGGAAGACGGGGACGACGGCCGCCGCCGGGACGGCCGTCTCCAGGCCGGAACCGGCCGCGAGGTTTGAGATGCGATGCGCGGTTTCGCGGGCCCGGACGGGCGGCGCCGGGTCGGCTTCGAGGACGTCGAGCGCGGCGAGCGCGGCGCCCGCGGCGGGCGGGTTCAGCCCGGTGTCGAAGATGAACGAGCGGCCGGTGTCCACCAGGGTCTCGATCACCTCGGCCGGGCCGCACACCGCGCCGCCCTGCGCGGCGAGGGACTTCGACAGCGTGAGGGTGAGGACGACGTCCGGCTCGCCCGCGATCCCGGCGGCGTGCGCGGCGCCCCGGCCGTGGTCGCCGACGACGCCGAGCGCGTGCGCCTCGTCGATCACGAGCAGCGCGCCGTGCGCGCGGGCGGCCGCGTGCAGCTCCCGCAGCGGCGCGAGGTCGCCGTCCACGGAGAACACCGCGTCGGTGACGACGACCGCGTGGTCCTCGTCGCGCTCGGCGAGCGCCCGCGCGACGGCGGCGGCGTCCCGGTGCGGGACGATCGCCGTCCGCGCCCGCGACAGCCGGCACGCGTCCACCAGCGAGGCGTGGTTGACCTGGTCGGACACGACGAGCGTGCCCGGCCCGGCGAGCGCGGTGACCGCGCCGAGGTTGGCGAGGAAGCCGGAGGAGAACACGAGCCCGGCGGCGCTGCCGGTGAACGCGGCGAGCCGCCGGTCCAGCTCGGCGTGCAGCTCGGTCGTCCCGGTGACCAGGCGCGATCCGGTCGAGCCGGTGCCGAAGGCGCGGGCGGCGGCGACGGCGCCCTCGACCAGCCGGGGGTCGCCCGCGAGCCCGAGGTAGTCGTTGGACGCGAGGTCCACGAGCCCGCCGGGGCCGGCGGCCGGGCGGGGGCGCAGCGTCCGGCGCAGCCCGTCCGCGGCGCGCCGCGCGGTCGCGTCCCGAAGCCTCGCCAGCGGATCAGCCATCACCGTCATGCGCGGCATCCTGCCAGGTCGCGCGGCGGGCCCGGCAGCGGCCCCGGCACCAAACCCGATCGGCGATGATGGTGGCGTGCCTACCTTGACCGATCTTGTCCGCGACCAGAGCGACCTCTCCCAGGAGGACCTGGAGTGGCTGCAGGCGCTGGTGTCGGACTGGCAGCTCCTCGCCGACCTGTCGTTCGCCGACCTGCTGCTCTGGGTGCCGCTGCGGTCGGCGGACGCGCTGCCCGCGGGCCGCGGCGCCCGGGTCCCGGCGGCGGACGAGGCCGTCCCCGGCTGGATGGCGATCGCGCAGATGCGGCCGACGACCGGGCCGACCGCCTACCCGGAGGACCTCGTCGGCAAGGTCGTCCGGACGGGCCGCCGCGGCCTGATCGACGTGGCCTGGCGGGAGGGGCGGATCGTCCGGGAGGGCGACCCGGAGTGGGGGAGCGGCATCCCCGTCCGGGAGGAGTCGATCCCGGTGCGCCGCGGCGACAAGATCCTCGGGGTGATCCAGCGCAGCACGAACCTCAGCTCGGCGCGCACCCCGTCCCGGCTGGAGCTGACCTACCTGCAGAGCGCCAGCGACCTCGCGACGATGATCTGCGAGGGAACGTTCCCCGCGCCGGGCGAGGAGCCGAACATGGTCCGCTCGCCGCGGGTCGGCGACGGGCTCATGCGGCTGGACCGCTCGGGCCGCGTCACCTACGCCAGCCCGAACGCGCAGTCGGCGTACCGGCGGCTCGGCTACCCGGCCGACCTCGTCGGCGAGTCGCTCGGCCGGATCACCGCCGAGCTGTGCGACACCGGCGAGCCGATGGAGGAGGCGCTCAGCGTCGTGCTGTCCGGCCGCGCGCCCCGCGAGGTGGAGGTCGAGTCGCGCGGCTCGATCATGCAGCTCCGGACGATCCCGCTGGTCGTCGGCGGGACGCGGATCGGCGCCGTCGTGCTGTGCCGGGACGTGACGGAGCTGCGCTGGCGCGACCGCGAGCTGATGACCAAGGACGCCACCATCCGCGAGATCCACCACCGGGTGAAGAACAACCTGCAGACGGTGGCGGCGCTGCTGCGGCTCCAGGCGCGGCGGCTCCAGATCCCCGAGGGCCGGGCCGCGCTGGACGAGGCCGTCCGCCGGGTCGGGTCGATCGCGATCGTCCACGAGACCCTGTCGCACACCCCGGACGAGCTGATCGACTTCGACGACATCGCGGACCGGGTGATCGCGATGGCGGCGGAGGTGTCCACCCCGGAGACGAAGGTCACCCCGAAGCGGACGGGCAGCTTCGGCGTCCTGCCCGCGGAGATCGCGACGCCGCTGGCGATGGCGCTCACCGAGCTGCTGCAGAACGCCCTGGAGCACGGGCTGGCGAACCGGTTCGGCACGCTGGAGGTCGCCGCGCGGCGCCACGGCGAGGACGAGTCGCCGGCGGAGCGGCGCCTCGTCACGGTCGTCGCCGACGACGGGGTGGGTCTGCCCGGCGACTTCGACGTGGAGAGCAGCAACAGCCTCGGGCTGCAGATCGTCCGGACGCTGATCGTGGGGGAGTTGGGCGGCCGTCTCGATTTCCGTCCGCGTTCCGGCGGCGGTACGGAGGTCGTGGTGGACGTGCCCTTGGAGAACGGCCGGCCTCACCCGTCCAGGACCTGAGTGCCCGGGGGTGAGGCCGCCCGCGGGTGGTTTTCGGGAGGGCGGACGCGGGGCGGGGTCAGCGGCGGACGGCGCCGAGGGCGGCGCGGTGCGCGCGGGTGCGGCGCTTCAGGGCGCGGCGCTCGTCCTCGCCCATCCCGCCCCAGACGCCGGACTCCTGCCCGGACTCCAGCGCCCAGCGCAGGCACGCGTCGGTCACGTCGCAGCGGCGGCATACCTGCTTGGCCTCTTCGATCTGTAGAATCGCGGGCCCGGTGTTGCCGATCGGGAAGAACAGCTCGGGGTCCACGTCACGGCAGGCTGCGCGGTGGCGCCAGTCCATGCGGTCCACTCCTTCGTCGGGTGGTGGAGCGAGTCCACGCACTCTTGTGAACGGTTTCACATGTCGCGAACGCCCAGGTGGCGGTGAGCCAGGTCCAGGGGTTGATGTTCGGCGGCGCCGCGGTCAGGAGGCCGGCGGCGTCGGGGCCTCTTGCAAGCGGACGCACTTTGAGCGTGTCAAAGCGTCACGGGGCGACGCAAGACCTTTGAGAAAGGATTCTCAAAGTATGGGTGTCGCATGTGTCACATCCGCGGGTCGGCCGTGTTACTTGGCTCTCACCTGGGGTCGGACCCGTCCGCGAATGACCCGCCGTCTGCCGGTCGGTCGTCAGATCACGATACGGACGGCCTTCGGCACGGACCGGAACGTCACCTCGCGTTGCTCGCCGAGGTAGTCGCCGTCCAGTTGGAAGGCCATCGGGCGGTCCGCGGTCAGCGTGACCTCGGCCGCGTCGTGCACGTTGACGACGTGCCGGCCCTGGACGGGACGCGTCCGCGGGGTCAGCATCTGCGCCACCGCGGCCAGCGTCGGCACGACGTCCAGGGAACGCATCCCGAACACGTCGAGGCCGCGCGAGAAGTTCGCCATCGGACTCGGATTCACCGGCAGCCGCCCCATGAAAGTCCACGGCGCGGTATTGGAGATGAACGCGAGGAACAGGCCGCTTTTCGGAGGGCGGCCGGGTTGCCGCAAAGTGAGCGCCGGATGGCGCCGATCCATCCCGGTGAGCAAATGGCGGAGCGCCGTCGTGGCATAACGGGAGTTGTAGGCGGGGACGCCCGCCGCGCGCCGCCGCTCCACCTCCCGGACGACCTCCGCGTCGAGCCCGACGCCCGCGCAGAACGTGAAGTAGCGCTCGGTCCCGCCCGGATGGGACGCGGCGCCGAGCCCGATCGTGCGGTACCGGCCCGCGCGCAGCGCGTCGAGCACCGCCCGCGTCGCGCCGATCGGGTCGGACGGCATCCCGAGCGTCCGGACGAACACGTTCGTGCTCCCGGACGGCAGCACCGCGAGCGCGGGCAGGTCGGCGGACGGACCCTCCGCCAGCAGCCCGTTCACCGCCTCGTTCACGGTGCCGTCGCCGCCGAGGGTGATCACGACGTCGTAGCCCTCGACGGCGGCCCGCCGCGCCAGTTCGGTCGCGTGGCCGCGGTGCCCGGTCTCGGCGAGCACGAGGTCGAGGTCGCCGCTGAAGGCCCGCATCAGGATGTCGCGGGCCCGCCGGGAGGTGGAGGTCGCCTTGGGGTTGGCGATGAGCATGGCGCGCACGGCGCCAGGGTATCGATCGTTCCGCGTGCGTTCGCCCCGCGTTCGCCCCGGAAGCGGGCCGCGCGGCGGTGCGAGTAGGGTTTCAGACGTGTCGAAGCGTCCCATCACCGTGCTGGCCGCCGCCGCCCTGGAGGGCGCGGAGGGCGCCGCCGCCGTCGGTTTCGGCGTCTACACCGGCGTGGAGACGGCCACCGGCGCCGCCGTCGACCCGGCCAGCGCGATCGGGGTGACCGTGCTCGCCCTCGCCGGCGGGCTCGGCATGCTCGGCTGCGCCCGCGGCCTGCTGCGCGCCGACCAGTGGAGCCGGGCCCCCACGGTGCTGACCCAGCTCTTCGCGCTGCCGGTCGCGTGGTCGCTGTGGCAGAGCGACCGGCCCGCCATCGCGATCCCGATGGGCGTGGCCGCCGTCCTCGCGCTGGTCGCCGTGCTCAGCCCGCCCAGCACCGCCTGGCTGGTGCGCGACCGCGACGACGACCGGCGGGACGAGCACGACGGCGAGCACGACGACGAGGCCGCTACTCGTCCGCGGTGAGCCCCTCGCGGAGCTGGGCGAGCGTGCGGGCCAGCAGCCGGGACACGTGCATCTGGGAGATGCCGAGCTCGGCCGCGATCTGCGACTGGGTCATGTTGCCGAAGAACCGCAGCAGCAGGATCTTCTTCTCGCGCGCGGGCAGCTTCTCCAGCAGCGGCTTCAGCGACTCGCGGTACTCGACGCCCTCCAGCGACTCGTCCACCATGCCGAGCGAGTCGGCGACGGCGGGGGCGTCCTCGTCCCCGGAGTCGGGGGCGTCCAGCGACACGGTCGAGTAGGCGTTGGCGGACTCCAGGCCCTCCAGCACCTCCTCCTCGCTCATCTGCAGGTGCGCGGCCAGCTCGCTGACGGTCGGCGCGCGGCCCTCGCGCTGGGCGAGGTCGCTGATCGCCTTGGTCAGCGACAGCTTCAGCTCCTGCAGCCGGCGCGGCACGCGCACCGCCCAGCCCTTGTCGCGGAAGTGGCGCTTGATCTCGCCGACGATGGTGGGCGTCGCGTAGGTGGAGAACTCGACGCCGCGCTCCAGGTCGAACCGGTCGATCGACTTGATCAGCCCGATCGTGGCGACCTGGATGAGGTCGTCCAGCCACTCGCCGCGGTTGCGGAAGCGGCGGGCCAGGTACTCCACCAGCGGCAGGTGCAGCTCCACGAGCTGGTCGCGGATGCGCTGGCGCTCCGGGTCGCCCTCGGGGAGCTCGGCGAGGCGCTCGAACAGGGCGCGCGCCCGGGCGCGGTCCGGCACCGCGCTCTCGGACCGCTCGTTGCCCGCGCCGGCGATCGTCGTCTTCTCTGTCACGGGGCCCCCGCCGTACCGCGCCGCTTCTGCAGCGTCACGGTGACCCGGTCGTCGGCGCCGACCCGCGCGTCCACCTCGCCCGCCAGGGACGACAGGACCGTCCAGGCGAAGGTGTCGCGGCTCGGTTCGGCGCCGTCCACGGTGAGCACGGACACGGAGATGCGCATCGCGTCGCCGGTGAGCTCGAACTCGCAGACCAGGTCCGTGCCGGGCACGGCCTGGGCGAGCAGCATCGCGCACGCCTCGTCGACGGCGATGCGCAGATCCTCTATTTCGTCCAGCGTGAAGTCCAGCCTGGCGGCCAGGCCCGCGGTCGCCGTCCGCAGCACGGACAGGTAGGCGCTCGCGGCCGGCAGCTTCACCGTGACCACGTCGCGGACGGACAACTTCGTACTGGTCGGCATTGCAGCGGTTTCCTCGGTCACGTCACTCCCTCGCAGGATGGTCCCGCTGCTTCCGAAACTACCGCCTGGAAAGCCCACCCGGAGACACCGGCACGCGTGGCTTTCTCACCAATGTCCGCGAGAACGGGCCCGGAGGCCCTCGGCTAGCCTTCCGGTGTGATCCGAATCGCGACCCCGGACGACGTCCCCGCCCTCCTGCGGCTGATCCGCGAGCTGGCCGAGTACGAGCGCAGCCTGCACGAGGTGAAGGCCACCGAGGAGCAGCTCCGCGCGCGGCTCTTCGGGGACGACCCGAAGGTCTTCGCCCACGTCGCCGAGCACGAAGGCCGTGTCGCCGGGTTCGCGCTGTGGTTTTTGACCTTCTCCACATGGAACGGCACCCACGGCATCTACCTGGAGGACCTGTTCGTCGAACCGGAGGTCCGCGGCCACGGGTACGGCAAGGCCCTCCTCACCGAGCTGACCCGGATCGCGGACGAGCGGGGCTACGAGCGCGTCGAATGGTCCGTCCTCAACTGGAACGAGCCCGCGATCGGGTTCTACAGGGCGCTCGGCGCCCGCCCCCAGGACGAGTGGACGGTCTACCGCCTCACCGGCGACGCCCTCGCCAAGGCGGCCCGGAGCTAGCGACCGGCGTGGCTCCGCCGGGCTAGCGGCCGCGGCCGGAGCACACCGGGCAGGGCGCCTCGGTGTAGCTGCCGCCCGCGACGACGACGCCCGCGCCGAGGCAGTGCGGGCACAGCCCCGACCCGCGCACCGCCGGATGCTCCCACACGGCGGGAGGCCGCCCGCGCGGCTCCGCCCCGGGCGCGTCGCCGCGCTGCCGGCGCGGCCCGTCCTCGGCCTGCCCGCGGGCTCCGCCGACGACCTTGCGGCCGTCGCAGAACACGCACATCAACCGCAGCGGGCCGAGGCGCTGCTCGCCCGTCCCGCCGCACTCCGGGCATTCGATCTCGTCGCTCACACGCACCGCCACGTTCGCAGTCCGCCGGCCCGTCGGCCACCTAAGAAAAGAATGACCCGCCCGTGGCCTCCGGGCAACGCCCCGGGGTCACGGAGGTATCACGGACGCGCCCAGACACGGCTGAGAGTCGGCTGAAACACGGCTGAGGCCCGGCCCCCGGCGGGGTCGGGCCTCGGTGCGCGGGGCGGTCAGCCCTGCTTGGTCTCCCAGAAGATCTTGTCGATCTCCGCGATCTTGGCGAGCAGTTCGTCCGCGACCTTGACGTCCATGCTGGCCTTCGTGCCGCCACCGCCCCCGGCGAGCTTCGTGGCCTCGTTGAACAGCTGGTGGAGCTGCGGGTACTTCTCGAAGTGCGGCGGCTTGAAGTAGTCCGTCCACAGCACCCAGAGGTGCTCCTTGACGAGCTGGGAGCGCTGCTCCTTGATCAGGATGGCCCGGGCGCGGAACTCCGGGTCCTCGTTGGCCGCGTACTTCTCGCAGATCGCCTTGACCGAGTCGGCCTCGATCCGGGCCTGCGCCGGGTCGTAGACGCCACACGGCAGGTCGCAGTGCGCGGACACCGTGGTCTTCGGGCGCAGAAGCTTCAGCAACACCTGCGATTCCCTTCCCTCGTTGCGGATCATGCTCAGGTCACCGACATTACTCTTGTGGCCCTGGGCCCGTCCGGCCAGGGCACTCGGTAATTCGGCCTAAGACCCCGGCCGCGGCGCGGCCCGGAACCCCTTCCCAGCACTGTCATGACCGCCGCCCGGCGAAATATGCGGCGGGACGAGGAGGACCATGCGGATCCCGAGGCCCCGCCACCCCGAGCGCTGGCTGCTCGCCGGCGCGGCGGTGGCGGCGTTCGCGGCGGCGCGGCGGACGCTGGTCGCCGTCGAGGTGACGGGCGAGTCGATGCTGCCGGGGCTGTGCCCGGGGGACTGGCTGATCGTGCGGGCCGGGGCGCGTCCCGTGCCGGGGGACCTCGTGGTGGCGCTGCACCCCGAGCGCGGGCAGCCGCTGATCGTGAAGCGGGCGACGCACCGCTCGCGCGACGGGTGGTGGCTGGAGAGCGACAACCAGGCCGCGCCGGGCCGCCGCGACAGCTGGGACTTCGGCGCCGTGCCGGACGCGCTCGTCCTCGGCCCGGTCGTCGCGCGCTACTGGCCGCCGTCGCGCATGGGGACGATGACGCGCGACGGCTCCCGGTGGGACGCGGCGGTCACGCTCGGCCGCCCGGCGCAGCGCTCGGAGCAGTAGCGGCGCGTCCGGTTCGCGGTCGTGTCGATGAACACGCGCTCGCAGCCGTCCGCGCGGCAGACCCCGAGCCGGTCCGGGCCCTGCGCGGCGATCTTCGCGGCGAGGCCCATCGCGGCCCGCGCGGCGTAGCGGTCGGGCACCGAGCCCGCCTGGTTGAAGTGCAGGTGCCAGTCGGGGCCGTCGTGCCGCGCGAGCTGCGGGTGGACGGGATGGTGGATGAGCATCGTGTTGAGCCGGTCCACGGCGTCGTCGTCGTCCCCGCGCGCGGCGGCGGCGAAGATCGCGTGGAGCTGGGCGCGGAGCTCGCGCATGGCGTCGAGGTCGCGGTGCGCGACGCGGCCCGCGAGGTGGGGCCGGTGCGCGAGCAGGGCCCGCAAGCCGTCGAGATCGTGCAGGTCGTCCCCGTCGGGGCGGCGCGTGTTCACGAGATCGACGGCCAGGTCCGCATACGATGCGAGGTTCATAGGCGCTCCCGACCGACTCGACCCGCCTCGACCTGAATGGACGATTGGCTCCAATTCTTCCCCAACGGAGAGAATTACACGCATGTTCCACGGCCCGCATTCCGAAAGTGGAATGCGGGCCGTCCGGAATCCGCGAAGGTCCCTGATCAGATCCGGGCGACGCCCTCGGCCCGCGCCCGCGCGGCCACGGCGGCGGTGACCACCGGGGCGACCCGGTCGTCGAACGGGCCGGGGATCACGTAGTCGGGGTCCAGGTCGTCGCCGACGATGTCGGCCAGGGCGTTCGCCGCCGCCAGCTTCATGCCCTCGGTGATCGAGTGCGCGCGGACGTCCAGCGCGCCGCGGAAGATGCCCGGGAACGCCAGCACGTTGTTGATCTGGTTCGGGAAGTCGCTGCGCCCGGTCGCGACGACCCTGGCGTGCCGCCGCGCGACCTCCGGCTGCACCTCGGGCGTCGGGTTGGAGAGGGCGAACACGATCGCGTCCGCCGACATGGTGGCGACGCACGACTCGTGGACGGTGCTCCCGGACAGCCCGATGAACACGTCCGCGCCGCGCAGCGCCTCCTCCGTCGAGCCCTTCAGCAGCGACCGGTTGGTGATCGCGGCGATGCGCTCCTTGACCGGGTTCAGGCCGTCCCGGCCCGCGTAGATCAGGCCCTTGCTGTCGGACAGCGCGATGTCGCCGATCCCGGCCTCGATGAGGATCTTGGACACGGCGATGCCGGACGCGCCCGCCCCCGCGACGACCGCCCGCAGCTCCGACAGCGGCTTGCCGACGTACCGGGCGGCGTTCTTCAGCGCGGCGAGCACCACGATCGCGGTGCCGTGCTGGTCGTCGTGGAAGACGGGGATGTCGAGCGCTGCGCGCAGCCGGTCCTCGATCTCGAAGCAGCGGGGCGCGCTGATGTCCTCCAGGTTGATGCCGCCGAAGCTCGGCGCCATCCGGACGACGGTGTCGACGATCTCGTCCACGCCGGTGCAGCTCAGCGCGATCGGCACCGAGTCGACGCCGGCGAACTCCTTGAACAGCAGGGACTTGCCCTCCATGACCGGCATGGACGCGGCGGGCCCGATGTCGCCGAGCCCGAGCACGGCGGTGCCGTCGGTGACGACCGCGACGACCTTGGACGTCCACGTGTAGTCGTAGGCCAGCTCCGGGTTGTCGGCGATGGCGGTGCACACGCGGGCGACGCCCGGCGTGTAGGCGAGCGAGAGGTCGTCCTTGTCGCGGACGGGAATGGTGGAGCGCATCTCCAGCTTCCCGCCGCGGTGCAGCGGAAACGCCGGATCGTCCTCCAGTGGGGAAGGTTCGGTGGAAATGGGCTGAGCAGCCACAGCGACCCCTGTCAGTGAAAGTTGGCTCTCTCTTCGATGCCGCCGCGGTGGTGGTGGTCTGGTGGCCTGCCACCGGGTGGTCATCACGCGACGTACGGGGGTCACCCGTTGTCCGATTGTGTCATACCCACCCTTCCTTCCCCGTGGGGTGGGGGAGGTGGCGACGGTCACGTGACCATTGCCGCCGCGTGGCCGATCGGTTGCCGTCCGTGCGGGGCGGCCGGGCTCCGCGTACCGTCCCGGGGCCCGCTCGTTGCGTGATTGTTTCGGACCCTTTATCCAGATCAGGGAGGTTGTGCGCCAAGATGTGCACCTGACCTTCGGATCTACGCATCCGACGCAACCACCTGGAGGGGGACCAGTGATCAGCGGTTCTCTGCGCCGCCGCGCCCTCGCGGCTGGCGCGCTCGTGCTGACGGGCGCGCTCGCCCTGTCCGCATGTGGCGACGGCGACGACTCGGGCTCCGTCTCCCCGGCGTCGAGCACGAGCGCGGACAGCAAGCTCGCCGCCTTGGTCCCGGACGCGATCAAGAGCGATGGCAAGATCTCCGTCGGGGTGGACGCCTCGTACCCGCCGAACGAGTCCGTGGACCCGGGCTCGCAGAAGATCGTCGGCTGGGACGTCGACCTGTTCGACGCCGTCGCGGCGAAGCTCGGCCTGAAGACCGAGTACCACAACGCGGGCTTCGACACGATCATCCCCGGCGTCCAGTCGGGCAAGTACGAGGCGGGCGTCTCCTCCTTCACCGACACGAAGGAGCGCGAGCAGGCCGTCGACTTCGTCACCTACTACTCGGCCGGGACGGCGTGGGCGACGCTCAAGGGCAACCCGAAGGGCGTCAACCCGGACGACGCGTGCGGCAAGAGCATCGGCGTCCAACAGGGGACCGTGCAGGTCGACGACCTCAAGGCGCGCAGCAAGAAGTGCACCGACGCGGGCAAGCCGGCGATCAAGTCGGTCGTCCGCAAGCAGCAGACCGAGGTCAACAACGACCTGGTGGCGGGCAAGGTGGACGCGATGGCCGCCGACTCCCCGATCGTCGGCGACGCGGTCAAGAAGACCGGCAAGCTGGAGATCATCGGGCAGGTCTACGACACGGCGCCCTACGGCTACACGCTCGGCAAGAACTCCGGGCAGTTCAAGGAGGCCGTGCTCGGCGCGCTGAAGGCGCTCATCGCCGACGGCACGTACAAGAAGATCCTCACCGACAACGGTGTGGAGAGCGGCGCGATCACCGAGCCGGCGCTCAACGCCGCGCAGAGCTGATCGCATGACGGCCGACGACGACGTCGAGAAGGGGCGGCCCGAAGCGATCCGGGCCGTCCCGGTGCGGCATCCGGGACGGTGGGTGGCGGCGGCGGTCGTGCTCGTGCTCGTCGCGATGTTCGTCCACTTCCTGCTGACCAGCGACGCGCTGGACTGGGCCGAGCAGCGCAAGTACGTCACGTCCACGGCGGTGCTCAAGGGCGTCCGGAACACGATCCTGCTGACCATCGCCGCGATGGTCGGCGGCATGGTGCTCGGCACGATCCTCGCCCTGATGCGGCTGTCGGCGAACCCCCTGCTGAGCGGCGCGTCCTGGTTCTACCTGTGGTTCTTCCGCGGCACGCCGCTCTACACCCAGCTGCTCATCTGGGGCGCGATCGGCACGCTGTTCCCGACCGTCGGGATCGGCATCCCGTTCGGGCCCGAGTTCGAGACGTGGAAGACGCAGGAGCTCGTCACGCCGATGCTCGCGGCGGGGCTCGGGCTGATCCTCAACGAGGCCGCCTACATGGCGGAGATCATCAGGGCCGGGATCCTGTCGGTGGACGAGGGCCAGCAGGAGGCGGCGAGCGCGCTCGGCATGTCCAGGTCCCAGACCATGGGCCGGATCGTGCTGCCGCAGGCGATGCGCGTGATCGTCCCGCCGACCGGCAACGAGGTGCTCTCGATGATGAAGAACACCTCGCTGGTCGCGGCCGTCCCGTTCTCGGAGCTGACCTTCACCGCGCAGACCATCTACGCCAGCACCTACAAGATCATTCCGATGCTGGTGATGGCGTGCCTCTGGTACCTGCTGCTGTCCTCCATCCTGATGGTGGGCCAGCATTACCTTGAGCGCCACTTCAGCCGCGGCGTCGGGCGCGGTACCGAGGCGGGGCTGCGGCTCCGGTTCCGCGGCGGAGGCGGTGGCCAGTGAGCGGAGGTGACACCGTGGGCGACGGCGGCGTGGGCGACGGCGGCGCGGGCGACGGCGGCGTGGGGCTGTCCAAGGAGCCGCCCGCCGCCGAGAGCGGCGGCCTGATGGTCAGGGCCGAGCGGGTGCACAAGTCGTTCGGCCGCCTTGAGGTGCTGAAGGGCATCGACCTTGAGGTGCGGCAGGGCGAGGTGATGTGCGTCGTCGGGCCGTCCGGGTCCGGCAAGTCCACGTTCCTGCGCTGCATCAACCACCTGGAGAAGATCAACGCCGGGCGGCTGTGGGTGAACGGCCACCTGGTCGGCTACCGGCAGCAGGGCGGCAAGCTCCACGAGCTGCGCGACCGGGAGGTCGCCGCGCAGCGCCGCGAGATCGGCATGGTCTTCCAGCGGTTCAACCTCTTCCCCCACAAGACCGTCCTGGAGAACGTCATGGGCGCTCCGGTGTGGGTGAAGAAGCAGCCGAAGGACCAGGTCAGGCAGCGGGCCCTCGCGCTGCTCGACCGGGTGGGGCTCGCCGACAAGCCGCAGAGCTACCCCTCGCAGCTGTCCGGCGGGCAGCAGCAGCGGGTCGCGATCGCGCGGGCGCTCGCGATGGAGCCCGCGCTGATGCTGTTCGACGAGCCGACCTCCGCGCTCGACCCGGAGCTCGTCGGCGAGGTGCTGGAGGTCATGAAGCAGCTCGCGCTGGACGGCATGACCATGATCGTGGTGACGCACGAGATGGGCTTCGCCCGCGAGGTCGGCGACTCGCTGGTCTTCATGGACGACGGCGTCGTCGTCGAGACGGGCACGCCCCGCGAGGTGCTCGCCAACCCGCAGCACCAGCGCACCCGGGACTTCCTCTCCAAGGTCCTCTGACCCGTGGGCGTATCGCGGCCCGTCCCTCACCCGGGGGGCGGGCCGCGATCGTCCAGAACGAAGGGTTAGTGTGCGTCCCATGTTCGCTGTCACGGCCACACAGATCGACGCAGACAATCCGCTCAACGGGCTGACGGTGGGGGAGCGCCCCGAGCCCGACGTCCCGGACGGCTGGACGACCGTCACGGTCAAGGCCGCCGCGCTCAACCACCACGACCTGTGGTCGCTGAAGGGCGTCGGGCTGCCCGCCGACCGGCTCCCGATGATCCTCGGCTGCGACGCCGCCGGACTGGACGAGGACGGCAACGAGGTCATCGTCCACTCCGTGGTCGGCGACCCGGACCGGGGCGGCGGCGACGAGACCCTCGACCCGAAGCGGTCCCTGCTGTCGGAGGTCCACCCGGGGACGCTCGCGGAGAAGGTCGCGGTGCCGCGGCGCAACCTCGTCCCGAAGCCCGCCGAGCTGTCGTTCGAGGAGGCCGCCTGCCTGCCGACCGCCTGGCTCACCGCCTACCGGATGCTGTTCGGCAAGTCCGGGCTCGAACCCGGCGGGTCCGTGCTCGTGCAGGGCGCGGGCGGCGGCGTCGCGACCGCCGCGATCTCGCTCGCGTCGGCCGCCGGGTACCGGGTCTACGCCACGAGCCGCAGCGAGGCCAAGCGCAAGCGGGCCCGGGAGCTCGGCGCGGATGCCGTGTTCGAGACGGGCGCGCGGCTGCCCGAGCGGGTGGACGCCGTCATCGAGACGGTCGGCCAGGCGACCTGGTCGCACTCGCTGAAGTCGCTGCGCCCCGGCGGGCGGGTCGTCGTGTCCGGCGCCACCAGCGGCGCCGTGCCCCCGGCCGACCTCAACCGGGTGTTCTTCCTGCAGCTCCAGGTCGTCGGGTCGACGATGGGGACGCGCGGGCAGCTGGAGCGGCTCGCCCGGTTCCTCGTGAAGACCGGCGTCCGGCCGCAGATCGACCGGACGCTCCCGCTCAGCGAGGCGCGCGCGGGATTCGAGGCGATGGCCGAGGGCGACCTGTTCGGCAAGATCGTCTTCACGCCCTGACGGCGCGGCGGGGGTCGCGGGTCACCGCGGCCCCCCTCGGGGTCAGCGGTCGTCGCGGCGCCGGAAGACCTCGGCCTTCAGGCGCTCCCTGGCCTCCTCCAGGAGGGCCTGCGCGGCGGCGAGGTCGTCGTCGTCCAGGTCGGACGCCTTCGCGGCCTTGCGGACGTCCTCGACGAAGCGGCGGAGCAGGCGCTCCAGCTTGAGGCGGGCGACGTCCTCGTGGGTGCCGGTCGCCGTCTTCCAGGCGTCCTCCCAGTTCTGCCGCCACTCCTCCTTCCACGCCTGCTTCTGCTCGCGCCAGTACTCCTTCTGGCGCTTCCACTCCTCCTTCTGCCGCTCGGTCGTCTCCTTCCACGCGTCCTTGGAGGTGGCCTTGCCCTGGTCGCGCATCGTCCGGGCGGCCTGGGTCAGCTCCTCGCGCAGCGTCCGGACGGTCTGCCGCACGTCCTCCTGCACGCCGCGCGCGAACTCCTGCGCCGAGGCGGAGATCTCCTCCTCCAGCTCGGCCAGCTCGTCCATCCGGCGCTCCAGCTCCTCGCGGCCCTTGTCGGTCAATGAGTAGACCTTCTTGCCCTTGACCACCTCGTGGGTGACGAGGCCCTCCGACTCCAGCCGGGCGAGCCGCGGGTAGATCGTGCCGGGGGACGGCGAGTACACCCCGAGGAAGCGGTCCTGCAGCAGCCGGATCACCTCATAGCCGTGCCGCGGGCTCTCCTCCAGCAGCTTCAGCAGGTACAGCCGAAGGCGACCGTGGCCGAAAACAGGGCTCACGTGGTCCTCACTTCTCCATCCGGGGTGTGGTGATCTCCGGGGCGTCGTCGGCGCGGCCGAGCAGCGTGATCGCGCCCGACACGGTGTTGACCGACAGCCGGCCCGAGCCGTCGCCGATCTCGCCGGACCGGGTACGCGCGACGAGCCCCTCCTGCTCCTCCAGCGCGGCGAAGGACGTCTCGATCCGCCCGGCGGCCGAGTTCAGCGTGACCCGCGCGCCCGCCGACTCCTGCACGCGCAGCGCCACCTCGCCGGACACCGTGTTGACGTCGACCTTCCCGCCCGCGCCGAGCGCGACGTCGGCGGCGAGGCGGCCGCTGACCGAGCGGGCCGCGAGCCGGTCGAGCGAGCCGCCCGCGAGGGACAGGTCGCCGGACACCGAGGTGAACGAGACCGTCCCGTCCAGGCCCTGCGCCTCGACCTCGCCGGACACCGTGTTGGCGTCGATCGCGCCCGCCACCCCGTCGAGCGTCACGTCGCCGGACGCGCTCTTGATGGACGTCCGCGCCGTCATGCCCGCCACGACCGCGTCCGCCGAGACGAGGTTCAGCGTGACCGGGCAGTCGCGCGGGACGGTCACCGTCACCGTCGCGCGGCACCGCTGCGTGCGCAGCCAGCTCAGCACGCCCTCCCACAGCCGCTCGTGGGTGATCGTCAGCATGCCCGCGTCGTGCGTGACCACCAGCGGCGGGCCCTCAACGTCGCCGACCATGATGGACGGGCGCTCGTCGGAGGCGAGCACCGACACGCTGCCCGCGATCAGCGTCGCCCGCAGCGCGACCACGCCGTCGAAGTCGAGGGTGGTCGGTTCGTCGATCGTCCAGCGCGACATCGCGGTCTGCCCTTCGTCCAGCGTCGTCCAGCATCCAGTAAACACGATATGTCGCGTCTTGCGGATGTCAAGATGTATCGCGTTCCCGGAGGGACCCGGCCCCGGTCCCCGCTATTCGTCCTCGTCGTCGTCCAGGCGGGCCAGCCAGGTGGCGAGGCGGTCCACGGACGTCTCGAACTCGGGGTTCAGGTCGACGAACTCGCGCAGCCGCTCCGCCAGCCAGGAGAGGCTGACCTCCTCCGCGCCGCGCCGGTCCGTCAGCTCCTCGATGCCCCGATCGGTGAAGTACATCGTCTGGTTTCCCTCTTCGTCCGGTCCTCGGGTCGGGACGCCGAGGGCCCCGGCGCGCCGCGCCGGAGCCCTCGGACCGTCTTGTGTCTCTTCTGGGGGACGCTCCCCAGACCCCGGAGGGAGGGGGCTAGCCCTGCTCGAACAGCCGGGCGAGCAGCGCCTCCTGCTCGGCCTGGTGCAGCTTGGCCGACCCCACGGCGGGGGAGGAGGACGCCGGGCGCGACACCCGCGACATCCGCAGCCCCTCGATGTGGTGCGGCAGCTTCAGCGCCATGAACGGCCAGGCGCCCATGTTGGCGGGCTCGTCCTGCACCCAGACGACCTCCGCGCCCTCGGGGTACTTGGCCAGCTCGGCCTTGATCTCGTCCACCGGCGGCGGGTAGAGCCGCTCGATCCGGACGATCGCGGTGTCGGTCGCGCCGTGGTCGTCGCGGGCCTTGGCCACGTCGTAGTAGATCTTGCCGGTGGTGAGCAGCACCCGCCGCACGCCCGCCGGGTCGATCTCCGGGTTGGCGTCCGGGATCACCGGCTGGAACGCGCCGCCGGTGATCTGCGCGACCGGCGACGCCGCCGCCTTCAGCCGCAGCAGCGACTTCGGCGTGAACACCACCAGCGGCTTGTTGCGGCCCGACAGCACCTGCCAGCGCAGCAGGTGGAAGTAGTTCGCCGGGGTCGTCGGGTAGACGACGGTCATGTTGTCCTGCGCGCACAGCTGCAGGTAGCGCTCGATCCGCGCGGACGAGTGGTCGGGCCCCTGGCCCTCGTAGCCGTGCGGCAGCAGCAGCACGACGCTGGAGTGCTGGCCCCACTTCTGCTCGCCCGACGAGATGTACTCGTCCATGATCGACTGGGCGCCGTTGGCGAAGTCGCCGAACTGGGCCTCCCAGCAGACCAGCGCGTCCGGACGGGTCATCGAGTAGCCGTACTCGAAGCCCATCGCGGCGTACTCGCTGAGCAGCGAGTCGTGCACGTAGAACTTCGACACGCCCTGCCCGAACTGCTTGAGCGGGGTGTACTCCTCGCCGGTCTTGCGGTCGACCAGGACGGCGTGCCGCTGCCCGAACGTGCCGCGCCGGGTGTCCTGCCCGACGAGCCGGACCGGGTGGCCGTCGATCAGCAGCGAGCCCATCGCCAGCAGCTCGCCGGTCGCCCAGTCGATCGCGTCGTCCTCGATCATCTGCGCGCGGCGCTGCAGGATCGGCTGGAGCCGCGGGTGCGGGGTGAACCCCTCGGGCAGGCTGACCTGCGTCTCGATGATCCGCTTGACGGTCTCCTGCGGGATCGCCGACCCGGCCTTGCCGTGGTCGATCGGGATGCTCTCCTCGATGTCGGGCTTGACCACCGAGCCCGGCTCCAGCGGCTTCTTCACCGCCTCGCGGGTCTCGGTGAACGCCCGCTCCAGCTGCTCCTGGTAGTCCCGGAGGGCCTGCTCGGCCTCCTCGACCGTGATGTCGCCGCGCCCGATCAGGGCCTCGGTGTAGAGCTTGCGCACCGACCGCTTGGCGTCGATCAGGTCGTACATCAGCGGCTGGGTGAACGAGGGGTTCTCGCCCTCGTTGTGGCCGCGCCGCCGGTAGCAGACCATGTCGATGACGACGTCCTTCTTGAACGTCTGCCGGTACTCGAACGCCAGCCGCGCCACCCGCGCGCACGCCTCCGGGTCGTCGCCGTTGACGTGGAAGATCGGCGCCTGGATCATCCGGGCCACGTCGGTGGAGTACACGCTGGAGCGCGAGTACTCCGGCGCGGTGGTGAACCCGACCTGGTTGTTGATGATCACGTGGACGGTGCCGCCGGTGCGGTAGCCGCGCAGCTGCGACAGGTTCAGCGTCTCGGCCACCACGCCCTGCCCGGCGAACGCCGCGTCGCCGTGGATCAGGATCGGCAGCACGCTGAACCCGGCCTCGCCGACGTCCAGGAGGTCCTGCTTGGCGCGGACGACGCCCTCCAGCACCGGATCGACCGTCTCCAGGTGGGAGGGGTTGGCGACCAGCTCGGTGTGGATCTTGGAGCCGTCGTCGGCGACGAAGTCGCCGGACGCGCCCAGGTGGTACTTCACGTCGCCCGAGCCCTGCGCGCTGCGCGGGTCGAGGTTGCCCTCGAACTCGCCGAAGATCTGCCCGTAGGACTTGCCGACGATGTTGGCCAGGACGTTCAGCCGGCCGCGGTGGGCCATGCCGATCACGACCTCGTCCAGGCTCTCCTTGGCCGCGGCCGAGATCACCGAGTCCAGCAGCGGTATGACCGACTCGCCGCCCTCCAGCGAGAACCGCTTCTGCCCGACGAACTTGGTCTGCAGGAACGTCTCGAACGCCTCGGCGCTGTTCAGCCGCCGCAGCACGTGGAGCTGCTCCTCGCGCGACGGCTTCTCGTGCGGGACCTCCACGCGCTCCTGGATCCAGGCGCGCTCCTCCGGGTCCTGCATGTGCATGTACTCGATGCCGACCGTCCGGCAGTAGGCCATGCGCAGCACGCCGAGGATGTCGCGCAGCTTCATCGTCGGCTTGCCGCCGAACCCGCCCGTCGCGAACTCGCGCTCCAGGTCCCACAGGGTCAGGCCGTGCTTGAGGATGTCCAGGTCGGGGTGGCGGCGCTGCTTGTACTCCAGCGGGTCGGTGTCGGCCATCAGGTGGCCCCGGACCCGGTAGGCGTGGATCAGCTCGTGGACGCGCGCGACCTTGGCCACGTCGTCCTCGTGGGTGGCCGAGATGTCCTTCACCCAGCGGACCGGCTCGTACGGGATCCGCAGCGCCTCGAAGATCTCGTCGTAGAAGCCGTCCGCGCCGAGCAGCAGCTCGTGGATGCGGCGCAGGAAGTCGCCCGACTGCGCGCCCTGGATGATCCGGTGGTCGTAGGTGGAGGTCAGCGTCATCACCTTGCTGATCCCCATGCGCGACAGGGTGTCGCTGGACGCCCCCGCGAACTCGGCCGGGTACTCCATCGCGCCGACGCCGATGATCGTCCCCTGGCCCGGCATCAGCCGCGGCACCGAGTGGACGGTGCCGATCGTGCCCGGGTTCGTCAGGCTGATCGTCGTGCCCTGGAAGTCCTCCAGGGTCAGCTTGCCGCCGCGCGCCTTGCGGACGATCTCCTCATAGGCCGCCCAGAACTGGCGGAAGTCCAGCGTCTCGGCCGCCTTCACCGAAGGCACCACGAGCTGCCGCGTCCCGTCGCTCTTCTGCAGGTCGATCGCCAACCCGAAGTTCACGTGCTCCGGCCTGATCAGCACCGGCTTGCCGTCCACCTCGGTGAACGCCGCGTTCATCTCCGGCATCGCCGCGAGCGCCTTGACGATCGCGTAGCCGATCAGATGCGTGAACGAGACCTTGCCGCCCCGCCCGCGCTTCAGATGGTTGTTGATCACGATGCGGTTGTCGATCAGCAGCTTCGCCGGGACGGCGCGCACGCTCGTCGCCGTCGGCACCCCGAGGCTGGCCTCCATGTTGGCGGCCGTCCGCGCCGCGACACCGCGCAACCGGACCTCCTCCGCGCCCGCCGGGACCGGCGGCGGCGCGGGCTTCCGCTCCTGCTTGTCCGCCTGCTTGCCCGCCTTGGGCTCACCCTTCGCGGGCGCCTTCGGCGGCTTCACCGGGGCCTGCGGTGTCGGCGGAGCGGCCGCGCTGCCGTTCGCGGCCGTCCCGGTCGCACGGTCGGCACTGGCCTGGGGGGACGCCGGAGTCACGGACGACGGCCGGCTGTCCGGCTGGTAGTCCGCGAAAAAGTTCCACCAGGCCTCGTCAACGGAGTTCGGGTCTTCGAGGTACTTCTGGTACAGCTCGTCGACCAGCCACTCGTTGGCGCCGAAATCGGTCATGTTCGGGTCGGCACTAGTTTGCGACGACTCTGTCGACACGGCGGAGATCGCCCTCTTCCGCAGCTCGCAGGTGAGTTCTGAGACGAATCAAGGCTACTGCAGTGTTGGCCCAGGGGGGCGACCCCCTGGAACCCCCGTCACGCGCGCGGGGCGCGTTCGACTCGACGCTGGCGCGTCTCCTCGAACACGCCGCGCGCGCG
>NZ_BCQP01000097.1 GCF_001552135.1 Actinomadura chibensis NBRC 106107
CTGCTCACCGGGGCCGGGTTCGACGTCCGCGAGGAGCCGCCCGGAACGCTCGCGGTCACCGGCGCGAACACGGCGCGGGTGGGCGCGCTCGCCGCCCAGCACGACGTGGAGCTGCACGAGCTCCGGACCGACCACGGCTCCCTGGAGGACGCGTTCATGGAGATGACCCGCAAGGCGACCGAGTACCGGGCGGCGCCCCCGTCCGGCGGGCAACTGACCGAGCAGCCCGCCGAGCCGTTGGGACCCGGGCGATGACGGCCCTGCGCGGCGCGCTCGCCGCGGAGTCGGTCCGGCTCGTCCGGAGCCTGTCGACCTGGTGGTGCCTCGGCACGGCGACGGCGCTGGCGCTCGGCTCGGCCGTCCTCGCGGCCCGCGTGCCCGAGGAGGGGCGGCCCGTCACCGTCCTGGACGCCGTCGCGGGCCTGACCTTCGGCGAGATGATCCTCATCGTGCTCGCCGCCCTGTCGGTCACCGGCGAGTACCGGCACGGAACGATCCGCGTCGCCTTCCTCGCCGTCCCCGAGCGCAGGATCGTGATCGCGGCGAAGGCCCTGCTGATGGCGGTGATCGGCGCGGCGATCGCGATCTGCCTGGCGCTCGCGAGCCTCGGGGTGGCCGCGCTCGCGGTCAGCGGGTCGCGGCACTCGCTGGCCCCCGACACGGCCGCGGAATGGCGGCAGATCCTCGGGATGGGGATCGTCTGGGCGTTCGCGGCGGTCGCCGGAGTCGCGGTCGGCGGCGTCGTCCGCAACGGGGCGGCGGCCGTCAGCGTCGTGCTCCTCTGGTCGCTGCTGGTCGAGAGCGCGGTCGGGGTGCTGCCCCGGGTCGGCGGCGCCGTGGCCGGGTGGATGCCGTTCACGGCCGTCGGCGGAATCGTCGACCCGGAGACGGACTCGCGGGTCCCGCTGGGCGCCGTCGGAGGGACCGGCTACGCGATCGTCGTCGGGCTCGGCCTGCTGTCCCTCGCCATGCTCGTGACCCGGCGCCAGGACCTCTGAGCGGCCCGATCTCCGCGGCGCCCCGCGACGTGCCCCGTCCGGTCAGGAATCCGCGTTCCGCGGTGATCCGGAGGGAGGCTCAGCGGGGCCGTCGGCGGCTTTGGCGGGCTCGGCCTTGGTGAGGGAGGGCTTCGCCGCCGCGGCTCCGGACGAGGCGTCTGCGGGCCCCGCAGAGGCGTCCGGGGCCTCGCCGTCTCCGTCGTTTCCGCCGTCCTCGTCGTGGTCGTCGTCCTCGTCGGTCAGCAGGACGCCGACCACGGAGCGGATCTTGTCGACCGGGACGGCGCCCGCGCGCAGCAGCCGCGGCACCGAGCCGGTCAGGTCGACGATCGTCGACGGCTCGGTGTTCCCGGACACGCCGCCGTCCAGGTAGACCGACACCGCGTCGCCGAGCATCTTCTCGGCCTCGGCGGCGTCGCGGGCCGCCGGGCGCCCGCTCAGGTTCGCGCTGCTGACCGCGAGCGGCCCGGTCTCCTTGAGCAGCTCGACCGCGAGCTCGTGCATCGGCATGCGCAGCGCGACGGTGCCCTTGGTGTCGCCGAGGTCCCACACGAGGTTCGGGTTGGAGCGGCACACGAGCGTCAGCGCGCCCGGCCAGAACTCGTCGATGAGGTCCTGCCCGTAGGTGCCGAGATCCTCCACGAGGGCGGTCGCGGCGCGCACCGAGCCGACCAGGACCGGCGGGGGCATCTCGCGCCCGCGTCCCTTCGCCTCCAGCAGCTTCTCCACCGCGGGCGCGACGAACGCGTCCACCCCGACGCCGTACACGGTGTCGGTCGGCAGGACGATCAGCTCACCGCGCCGGACGGCGGAGAATGCCTCGGCGATCCCGCGGGTGCGCTCCATCGGATCGGAGCAGTCATAACGTCGGCTCACGGTCGCCCGTCTTCCCATCTCGCGGCGCTCGTCCGTTTCTGGCACCGCCCAGGATAGCCCCGCTCCGGCGGACCGGCTCCATCGCGCAGGTCCGGACGGGTCGGGCGACCGCGGCGAAGCGAGGATCACCCGCCGCCAGGTAAACCGGGCGCTAGTCGGCGACGGTCCGGGCGGTGACGAACCGGTCACGGTTGGTGAGGTCGCGCCGGTTGCGGACGTCCCGCCAGCCGCGCTCCTCCGCGAACACCCAGTAGACCGCGTTGCCCTGGAGGTCGCTGTGCTCGACCGCCACGTGCCCGCCCGGACGCAGCAGCCGCCGCGCGGTCCGCTCGACGACGCGGATCGCGTCCAGGCCGTCGTCGCCGCCGCCCCACAGCGCGTCCGCCGGGTCGTGGTCGCGGACGTCGCGCGGCACGTACTCCCATTCGCTCATCGGGATGTACGGGGGGTTGGAGACGACCAGGTCGACGGTGCCGTCCAGCTCGGGGAGGGCGGTGGCGAAGTCGTCCAGGTGCAGCCGGACGCGGCCCCGCTCGTCCAGCTCCTCGACGTTGCGCGTCGCGTGGACGAACGCCGTCGGGTCCTTCTCCACCGCGTGGACGCGCGCGCGCGGAGCCTCCAGCGCGATCGACAGCGCGATGGCCGCCGACCCGGTGCCGAGATCGACGACGAGGGGGTCGCGGACGTCCATGTCCCGCAGCGTCTCCAGCGCCCAGCCGACCATCACCTCGGTCTCCGGGCGCGGCACGAACACCCCCGGCCCGACCTTCAGCTCCAGGTAGCGGAAGAACGCGCGGCCGGTGATGTGCTGCAGCGGCTCCCCCGCCTCGCGCCGCGCCACGAACTCCCAGAACCGGGCGTCGAACGCGCCGTCCGGGACGCAGTGCAGCTCCGAGCGCTTCACCCCGTGCACGGCCGCCGCCAGCTCCTCGGCGTCGGCGCGGGGCGAGGCGGCCCCCGCGTCCGCGAGCCGCGCGGTGGCCCTGGCGATCTCGTCGAGCAGAAGTCTCATGATTTTTGTGCTTCGGCCAAGCGGCGTTCCATCTCGGCGTCGACGAGCGCCTGCGTGACGTTGTGGAGGTCGCCGTCCAGCACCTGGTCGAGGTTGTACGCCTTGTAGCCGACCCGGTGGTCGGAGATCCGGTTCTCCGGATAGTTGTAGGTGCGCACCCGCTCGGAGCGGTCCACCGTCCGGACCTGGCTCTTGCGCTCGGCCGCCGCGGCCGCGTCGGCCTCCTCCTGCGCCATCGCCAGCAGCCGGGACCGCAGGATGCGCAGCGCCTGGTCCTTGTTCTGGAGCTGGCTCTTCTCGTTCTGGCAGGACACGACGACCCCGGTCGGCAGGTGCGTGATGCGCACCGCCGAGTCGGTGGTGTTGACGCTCTGCCCGCCGGGACCCGACGACCGGTACACGTCGATGCGCAGGTCGTTCGGGTCGATCTGGACGTCCACGTCCTCGGCCTCGGGCGTCACGAGGACGCCGACCGCGCTCGTGTGGATGCGCCCCTGCGACTCGGTCGCCGGGACGCGCTGCACCCGGTGCACGCCGCCCTCGAACTTGAGCCGCGTCCAGACGCCCTCCTCCTGCGAGCCCTTCGCCTTCACGGCGACGGTGACGTCCTTGTAGCCGCCGAGGTCGGACGGGTGCGAGTCGAGGACCTCCGTCTTCCAGCCGACGCGCTCGGCGTACCGCAGGTACATGCGCAGGAGGTCGCCCGCGAACAGCGCGGACTCCTCGCCGCCCTCGCCCGCCTTCACCTCAAGGATGACGTCCTTGGCGTCGTTCGGGTCGCGCGGGACGAGCAGGCGGCGCAGCCGCTCCTCCAGGTCGCCCTTCTGCCGTTCGAGGTCGGTCGCCTCGGCGGCGAACGCCTCGTCCTCGGCGGCGAGCTCGCGGGCGGCGGCGAGGTCGTCCGCGGTGGCGGCCAGCTCCCGGTGCGTCTCGACGATCGGGCGCAGCTCCGCGTAGCGCTTGCCGAGCCTGCGCGCGAGGTTCTGGTCGGCATGGACGGACGGATCGGCGAGCCGTTCCTCGATGCCCGCGTACTCACTGATCAGTTCGTCGAGATTCACGATGTGTCCTGGCCCGTTCCGGCCCGGGGGCGCGGCCTCCGGACGCCGACTTCGCGCGGCCCGGGGAGCCGCATCGTCCCCGGGCCGTCACTGGTCGCTATGAATGCGGCTGCCGCCCTACTTCTTCGCGCCCTTCTTGCCGAAGCGCTGCTCGAAGCGCGCGACCCGGCCGCCGGTGTCGAGGATCTTCTGCTTGCCCGTGTAGAACGGGTGGCAGTTCGAGCACACGTCGGCGTGGATGACGCCGTTCTCGGCGGTGCTGCGGGTCTCGAAGGTGTTGCCGCACGTACACGTCACGGTCGTGACGACGTAGTTCGGGTGGATGTCGGGCTTCATGGTTCTCCTCGCTTCTGGCGGTCGCCGGACGCCCCCGCCCGCATGGCGGAGCCATGGTGAGGATGGGAAGCGCGAACCGGTACCGCAGCGGTTGCAGTCCAAGTGTGCCAGATACGTGAACGTGCCGACGTCACGGGGCATTCCCGATCATGGACGCCGGCCGGGAGCCGTGGTCAGGCGCCCGCGCGCCCCAGGTAGGCGAGGACGGCCATCACCCGCCGGTGCCCGCCCTGCGCGGGCTGCAGGTCCAGTTTCATGAAGATGTTGGAGATGTGCTTCTCCACCGCGCCCTCGGTGACGACGAGGTCCGCGGCGATCGCGCCGTTCGAGCGGCCCTGCGCCATCAGCGCGAGCACCTCCCGCTCGCGCGGGGTCAGGGCGTCCAGCGGGTCGCCGGTGCGGCGGCGGCCGAGCAGCTGGCCGATCACCTCGGGGTCGATGACCGTCCCGCCGGCGGCGATCCGGCGGACCGCGTCGATGAACTCGGCGACGTCCGACACCCGCTCCTTCAGCAGGTAGCCGACGCCCTCCGCGCCGCCGCCGATCAGGTCCGTCGCGTACCGCTCCTCCACGTACTGGGACAGGACGAGGATCGGCGTCCCCGGCCGCCGCTCCCGCACGTTCAGCGCCGCGCGCAGCCCCTCGTCGGTGAACGACGGCGGCATCCGGACGTCCACGATCGCGAGGTCGGGCTTGTGCTCCTCCACGATGCCGAGCAGCCCCGGACCGTCCCCGACCGTCGCGACCGTCTCGATCCCGGCGTCGCCGAGCAGCCTGACGAGCCCTTCCCGGAGCAGCACCGAATCCTCGGCGATCACAACGCGCATCCGCCCATTATCGGGGCTGGCACGGTCCGCCCGCCGCCGTTCGCCCGCGCGCGGGCCCGGACGCGGGCCCGCGCGCGAAGGCGCCCCCGGCCGGAGAGCTCGGGGGCGCCGGTCGGGCGGGCGGCGGCTACCAGGTGCAGGGCAGGTCGGCGCGGATGATCGTCGGGCCGCCGGGCGGGCTGTCCACGATCAGCATCCCGTCGATCGTGGCGGCCCGGTCGGCGAGCCCGGCGAGCCCGCCGCCCGGCCGCGCGGACGCCCCGCCGACCCCGTTGTCGATCACCTCGACGACCACCCACCGGTCCTCGCGGGCCACCCGGACGGTCGCGCGCGTCGCCCGGGCGTACTTCGCGATGTTCGCCAGCGACTCCGCGACGATGAAGTAGGCGATGCTCTCGACCGCCGCCGGGGGACGCTCCGGCAGGTCGACGTCCACCTCCACGGGGACGGGCGCGCGGCCCGCGAGGCCGGACAGCGCCGGGTCGAGCCCCCGGTCGGTGAGGATCGCCGGGTAGATCCCGCGGGCCAGGTCGCGCAGCTCGGTGATCGCCTCCTTGGTGCCGAGGTGGGCCTGCTCGATCAGCGCGCGGGCGCCCTCGGGGTCGTCCTCCAGCTTGGCGCGGGCGCGGCCGATGTCCATCGCGACGGCCAGCAGCCGCTGCTGCGCGCCGTCGTGCAGGTCGCGCTCGATGCGGCGGCGCTCGAACTCGGCCGCGTCCACCCCGCGGGCGCGGCTGGCCCGCAGGTGCTCGGTGCGCTTGCGCAGCTCGAGGTTCTCCTGCTGGGACGGGCTCTGCCCGAGCATGAGCCGCGCGAACGCCGAGTGCGTGACCGCCATGACCCGCGTCGTGTACATCGCGAAGACCAGGAAGACGAGTCCGATCAGCGACACCGGGAGCGCCGCCAGCGGGTTGCCCGCCCAGTACGAGACGGGGCCGACGCTGACCTCGGCGCCGCCGTCGGCCGCCACGATCACCGGCAGGAACAGCAGCATGAACGTCCCGGCCCACACCACGGCGGAGATCACGAACTCGACCAGCGTGATCGGGAACAGCACGGCGAGGTAGGCGAGGTCCTTCCAGGTGGCGGGGTCGCCCGCCATGCCCTTCAGCTTCGCCAGCGGGTTGCGTCCCGGCGGCAGCGGCCGGTACGGGTCGTCGATCCGGACGCCGAACGCCAGCCGGACGAGCCGCCGCTCCAGCATCGCGCCGAACCGCCACGCGATCATCATCAGCGCGAGCATCGGCAGCCCCACCCAGATGATCAGCAGGCTGACCGACAGCGTCAGCCCGACGACCAGCGCGATGAACCAGCCGAGCCCGAACGCCATGCTGACGGCCAGGTAGATCGCCGACCGCCAGGTCACCGACGACCGCGCCATGGCGAGCGGCGTCCAGGGCAGGTCCGCGACGTTCGCGGCCACGTCACCCCCGGCCCGCATCACGGTGGCCCACCGGGCCGCCGCCCACCGCGCGGCCGCGCCGCCGGACGCGGCCCCGCCCGGGTCTCTGCTCACGTCGCCCACGTCGTCCCTCCATGCCCGTTCCAACCTACGGTCCAAGCGTGCCCGGACGGACGTGGGGCGACCATGATGTCCGCCGCCCATTCGGGGGTGGGGCTAACCCCACCATGCGCCGGACGAGCGGAAACGCGGACCGTCCCGGAGACGCGGAACGCCCCCGCCCGGAGCCGTCCGGACGGGGGCGCCTGCGCGCGTCGCTCAGCGGTCGTCGGACACCGTCGTCTTCTGCACTTGGAGCAGGAACTCGGCGTTCGACTTGGTCTCCTTCATCTTCTCGATGAGGAGCTCAAGCGCCTGCTGCATGTCCAGCGCGTGCAGGACGCGGCGGAGCTGCCAGACGATGCGCAGCTCCTCCGGCGCCATGAGGATCTCCTCCTTGCGGGTGCTGGACGCGTCGACGTCCACCGCCGGGAAGATCCGCTTGTCGGCGAGGCCCCGGTTGAGCTTCAGCTCCATGTTGCCGGTGCCCTTGAACTCCTCGAAGATGACCTCGTCCATCCGGGACCCGGTCTCGACCAGCGCGGTCGCGAGGATCGTCAGCGAGCCGCCGTTCTCGATGTTGCGCGCCGCGCCGAAGAACCGCTTCGGCGGGTACAGCGCGGTCGAGTCGACACCGCCGGACAGGATGCGCCCGGACGCCGGCGCCGCCAGGTTGTAGGCGCGGCCGAGCCGGGTGATCGAGTCGAGCAGCACGACGACGTCGTGGCCGAGCTCCACCAGCCGCTTGGCACGTTCGATGGCCAGTTCCGCGACGGTGGTGTGGTCCTCGGCGGGACGGTCGAAGGTCGAGTGGATGACCTCGCCCTTCACCGTCCGCTGCATGTCGGTGACCTCTTCGGGACGCTCGTCCACGAGGACGACCATCAGGTGGCACTCCGGGTTGTTCTTGGTGATCGCGTTGGCGATCGCCTGGAGCACCATCGTCTTGCCGGCCTTCGGCGGCGACACGATCAGGCCGCGCTGCCCCTTGCCGATCGGCGACACGAGGTCGATGATCCGCGTGGTGAGGATGCCGGGGTCGGTCTCCAGCCGCAGCCGCTCCTGCGGGTACAGCGGGGTCAGCTTGGAGAAGTCGACGCGGCCCTTGGCCTGGTCGGGCTCCATCCCGTTGACGGTGTCGAGCCGGACGAGCGCGTTGAACTTCTCGCGCCGCTCGCCCTCGCGCGGCTGGCGCACCGCGCCGGTGATGACGTCGCCCTTGCGCAGGCCGTTCTTGCGGACCTGGGCCAGCGACACGTACACGTCGTTGGCGCCCGCGAGGTAGCCGGTCGTCCGGACGAACGCGTAGTTGTCGAGGATGTCGAGGATGCCCGCGACGGGGATGAGGACGTCGTCCTCGGTGAGCACCGGCTCCTCGTAGCGCTCGCGGCCGCGGCCGCGGTTGCGCTCGCGGAACCGGCGCCCGCGCCGGCCCCGGCCGCCGCCGTCGTCGTCGTCGTGCTGGCCGCCGCCGCCCTGGCTCTGGCCGCGCTGCCGTCCGCCGCCCTGCTCGCCCCGGTCGCCGCGGTCGCTCCGGTCGCCGCGGTCGCCCCGCTCTCCCCGGTCGCCGCGCTCGCCCCGGTCGCGGCCCTCGCCGCGCTCCCGGCCGCCGCGCTGGCGCTGGCGCCCGCCGCCGTCGCGTCCCTCGCGGCCGCCGTCGCGGCCCTCACGCCCGTCACGCCCGCCCTGGGACTCGCCGTCCTCGGCGTTCTGCTCCCGGCCCTGGTCCCGGTCGCGGTTCTGGTCGCGGTTCTGGCGGTCGCCCCGCTGCCGTCCGCCGCCCTGGCGCTCGCCCCGCTCGGCCCGCTCGCCCTTGTCGGCCCGCTCGGTCTCCGGCTGGCCCGTCTGCTCCACCGCGGGCTGCGCGGCGGTCTGCGCGGCCGCGGGCGCCTCGTCGGCGGGCGGCGCGACCTCGGTGAGGGTCGCCTGGTCGTCGGACACCTCGCGCTTGGCGGCGGCCGCGCGGGCGCGCCGGGGGCGCTCGGTCTTCGCCGCGGCAGCGTCTCCCTGCTCGCCCCCCGCCGAGCCCTGCCCCTGGCCGCCCTGCTTCTCCTGGATGGCGGCGATGAGCTGGCTCTTGCGCATCCCGGTCACGCCGGTGATGCCGAGGCTGGACGCGAGCGCCTTGAGCTCGGGCAGCACCATGGCCGACAGGCCGGTGCCGGACCGGCGGCGCCGGGGGGTGGCGGGCTCGGCGTCGGCGGCCGGAACGGCGTCGACGGCTCCCGTGCTCGATGCGTCCGTAAGGAGTTCGCTGGATTCGCTCACTAAGGGTCCTTCCCAGGGAGCGGGCGTTGGCCGGTGTTCGGCCAGCCGACCCGGTAGTGCGGCCCGGCGGGGGCGCCGGGACGGGCTCCGCTGATCACGGTGGGGCCGGGATCTGCGATTTCTGGGCACAGCCAGATGGTGGACGGGACGGTTCGCTCGTGCGTGTTCCCGGTACCGCCACGTCCGAAGTTTCGCTGGGATGCCGGACAACGGGATGTCACGGTGTCGGGAAGCCAAGTACGCGGGACCGAGACGGCCGGAGGGCCGAACAGGCGACGCGCGGCTGACGAGCACGCTGCCCCGAACGGGGCATCTGGTGCGGCATTAAGCCTAACATCACCAGGGCGCACTGCTATTCCCCAGAGGTCGATGTCTTCGCATTTTACTTAGCGGGAACGTGCCGGGAACGCGCACCGGTCACGGCGACGCCGCCCCCCGGCCCGAGACGCTCCGGCACGGTCGCGGCTCCGATTCTCCGGCCATGACGTGAGCGCCGCGGGTCGCGACGTCCAACGGGTGTTCGTGCCACCCATTACCCACTTCGCCGACCATCGAATCAAGTTGTCCCGCGCTTGTGAAGGCCAGGACAGTAGGACCTGCCCCGGAGATCACCGCCGGTACGCCCGCCGCGCGCAGCCGCCCGACGAGCGCGGCGGACTCCGGCATCGCGGGCGCGCGGTAGTCCTGGTGCAGCCGGTCCTCGGTCGCGTCGAGCAGGACGTCCGCGCCGAGGCCGCCGGTGAGCGCTGCGACGAGCAGCGCGGCGCGGCCCGCGTTGGCCGCCGCGTCCCCGTGCGGGACGGTCTCCGGCAGCAGCCCGCGCGCCCGCTCGGTCGCCAGCCGGTGCTCGGGGACGTACGCCACGACCTGCTTGACCTGCGATTCCAGCCGGACGAGCCGGGGCCCGTCCGGGGTCGTCCAGGCGACGGTGAGGCCGCCCGCGAGGCACGGCGCGACGTTGTCGGGGTGCCCCTCGATCTCGGTCGCGAGGCGCAGCGCGGTGTCGTCGTCGAGCCGTCCGCCCGCCGGGTGCAGCGCGCGGGCGGCGGTGATCCCGGCGACGATCGCGGCCGACGACGACCCGAGGCCGCGGCTGTGCGGGATCCGGTTCCGGCACCGCAGCCGCAGCCCGGACGGCCGGGGCGGACCGGATCCGGCCAGGTCGTCCAGCATGTCGAAGGTGTCCCGCAGCACCCGGACGATCAGGTGCCGGTCGCCCCGTCCGGCGACCTCGGCGCCCTCGCCGTCCACCTCGATGGACAGCTCGCCGTCGCCGGTCAGCTCGACCTCGACCTCGTCGTACAGGGCCAGCGCGAGGCCGAGCGAGTCGAAGCCGGGGCCGAGGTTGGCGCTGGTCGCGGGCGTCCGGACCAGCACCGGCCCGTCCGCCCAGCCGGTTCTCGCCGCGCCCACCTCAGGTGAGGCCGAGCTCGGACGCGGCGGAGTGCGCGTCCACCTTGATCACGGTCGGCGCGGGCGCGCCGGAGATCGCCCAGTCGGGGTCCTTGAGGCCGTTGCCCGTCACCGTGCAGACGACCCGCGCGCCGGGCGCGACGACGCCCCGCTCGCTCGCCTGCAGCAGCCCCGCGACGCTCGCCGCGGACGCGGGCTCGACGAACACGCCCTCCTCCCGCGCGAGCAGCCGGTACGCGGCGAGGATCTGCCGGTCGGTGACCGAGTCGATCGCGCCGCCGGACTCGTCCCGGGCGGCGACGGCGAGGTCCCAGGACGCCGGGTTGCCGATCCTGATCGCGGTGGCGATCGTCTGCGGGTTCAGGACGGGCTCGCCCTTCACGAACGGCGCCGCGCCGCTCGCCTGGAAGCCCAGCATGCGCGGGGCCTTCGTCGAGGTCCCGTCGGCGGCGTACTCCTTGTAGCCCATCCAGTACGCGGAGATGTTCCCGGCGTTCCCGACGGGCAGGCAGTGGACGTCGGGGGCGTCGCCGAGCGCGTCGACGATCTCGAACGCGGCCGTCTTCTGGCCCTGCAGCCGGTACTTGTTGACCGAGTTGACGAGCGCCACCGGGTAGTCGACCGACAGCTTGCGGGCCAGTTCGAGGCAGTCGTCGAAGTTGCCGTCCACCTGGAGCAGCCGCGCGCCGTGCACGAGCGCCTGCGCCAGCTTGCCCATCGCGATCTTGCCGTTCGGGACGAGGACCGCGCAGGTCATCCCGGCCCGCACCGCGTACGCGGCGGCGGACGCCGAGGTGTTGCCGGTGGACGCGCAGATGACGGCCTTCGCGCCGTCCTCGGCGGCCTTGCTGATCGCGACCGTCATGCCGCGGTCCTTGAACGACCCGGTCGGGTTGGCGCCCTCGACCTTGAGGAACACCTCGCAGCCGGTCAACTGGGACAGCCGCCCGGCGGGCACCAGCGGCGTGCCGCCCTCCAGCAGCGTGACGACGGGCGTCGCGCCCGTCACCGGCAGCCGGTCGCGGTACTCCTCGATAAGGCCCCGCCACGCGCGGACGTTCGCGTTCACGTCGGTCTCCCTATGACCTGCGATGTTGCCCCGAAGTCTATCGACTGCGGCCGCTCATACATCGCCCTCGACCCGCATGACGCTCGCCACCTCGCGGACGATCTCCAGCCCGCGCAGCCCCTCGACCGTCGCGGACAGGGCGGCGTCGGGCGCGCGGTGCGTCACGACGACGAGCTGGGCCTCCTCGCCCATCCCGACCTGCCGGACGGCCTGGATCGACACGTCGTGCCTGGCGAACTCCTCGGCGACCGTGGCGAGGACACCGGCCTCGTCGGCCACGTCGAGCTGGATGTAGTAGCGCGTGACCGTCTCGCCCATCGGCAGGACGGGGAGCTTCGCGTACGTCACTTCGACCGGGCCGGGCGTACCGCCCGCGACGTTCCGCGCCACCGCGACGAGGTCGCCGAGGACGGCCGACGCGGTGGGGGCGCCGCCCGCGCCCGCGCCGTAGAACATCAGCGAGCCAGCCGACTCCGCTTCGACGAATACCGCGTTGTAAGCCTCGCGGACACTCGCCAATGGGTGCGACCGAGGAATCATCGCGGGATACACGCGAACGGAGACGCCGCGTCCATTGCGCCCGTCCGCCGAGGGGATGCGTTCGCAAATGGCGAGGAGTTTGACGACGCAGTCCATTCCCTGGGCCCCGGCCACATCGGCGGCGCTCACTTCGGTGATGCCCTCGCGGTGGACGTCCGCCGCCGTGACCGGAGTATGGAAGGCGAGCTGCGCCAGGATCGCCGCCTTGGCCGCGGCGTCGAAGCCCTCCACGTCGGCCGTCGGGTCGGCCTCGGCGTAGCCGAGCGCCTGCGCCTCCTCCAGCGCCTCGTTGAAGCCGGCGCCGTTGGTGTCCATCTGGTCGAGGATGTAGTTGGTGGTGCCGTTCACAATGCCGAGCACCCGGTGCACGTGGTCGCCCACGAGGGACTCGCGCAACGGGCGCAGCAGCGGGATCGCGCCCGCCACCGACGCCTCGTAGTACAGGTCGGCGCCGTACTCGCGGGCGGCGGCGAACAGCGTCGCGCCGTCCTCGGCGAGCAGGGCCTTGTTCGCGGTGACGACCGACTTGCCGGACTTCATCGCCTCCAGCATCAGCGTCCGCGCGGGCTCGATGCCGCCGATCACCTCGATGACGATGTCGACGTCGTCCCTGGTCACCAGGGCCTGCGCGTCCGTCGTCAGCAGCGCCCGGTCGACGCCCTCGCGGACCCGCTCCGGCCGCCGCACGGCGATGCCCGCGAGTTCGAGCGGCGTCCCGACGCGCGCGGCGAGGTCCTCGGCCTGCTCGTTCAGCAGCCGGACGACCTCCGTGCCGACCACGCCGCATCCGAGCAGCGCCACGCGCAGTCCGGGTTTCACGCTTCGACCTCCGCATCCAGGCTCGGCTCTACCCCCGCGTCGAGGCGCAGCAGGTCGGCCGCGCTCTCCCGGCGGACGATCACGCGCGACCCGCCGTCCCGCACCGCCACCACGGCGGGCTTCGGGACATGGTTGTAGTTGCTCGCCATCGACCGACAGTACGCACCGGTCGCCGCGACCGCCACCAGGTCCCCCGCCGCAAGATCTTCGGGGAACCACAGGTCTCGCACGACGATGTCGCCGCTTTCGCAGTGCTTCCCGACAAGCCTACTGAGCATGGGCGATGCGTCCGACGACCGGCTCGCCAGCGCGCCGGTGTACTCGGCGCCGTAGAGGGCGGTGCGCAGGTTGTCGCTCATGCCGCCGTCCACCGAGACGTAGGTGCGCAGGCCCTCGACGTCCTTCACCGTCCCGACCTCGTAGATCGTGACGCCGCCCGGACCGATGATCGCCCGGCCCGGCTCGACGGTCAGCCGCGGCATGGCGAGCTCGTAGGCCCGGCACTCGCGGGCCACGATGTCGCGCAGGCCGTCCGCGATCGACTTCGGGTCGTGCGGCTCCTCCCCCGGCACGTACGCGATGCCGTAGCCGCCGCCGAGGTCCAGCTCGGGAAGCTCGACGCCGTGCTCGTCGCGGATGGCGACCAGCAGCTCGGCCAGCCGGTGCGCGGCGACCTCGAACCCGTCCACGTCGAAGATCTGCGACCCGATGTGGCTGTGCAGGCCCACCAGTTCGAGCTGCTTCAGCTCCAGGACGCGCCTGACCGCCTCCAGCGCCGCCCCGGAACTGCGCGAGAACCCGAACTTCTGGTCGTCGTGAGCGGTCGCGATGAACTCATGGGTGTGCGCCTCCACTCCCGTGGTGACGCGCACCATCACCTTGGGGCGGACCCCCTTCTCCTTGGCGAGATAGCCCACTCGGGCGATCTCCTCGAAGGAGTCGAGCACGATCCGTCCGACCCCGACGTCCAGGGCCTTCTCGATCTCCCAGGACGCCTTGTTGCTCCCGTGCAGCGTCACGCGCTCGGCCGGGAAGCCCGCCGCCAGCGCGATGGCCAGCTCGCCGCCGCTGCACACGTCCAGGCCGAGGCCCTCCTCGTCCAGCCAGCGCGCGACCGTCGTACAGAGGAACGCCTTGCCCGCGTAGTGGACGTCGCCGTCATGGAACGCCGCCGCGTACTCCCTCGCCCTGCTGCGCACGTCTTCCTCGTCGTAGACGTACAGGGGCGTCCCGTACCGCTTCGCGAGGTCCCGGACGTCGACGCCGCCCACGGTCAGGACGCCGCCCTCCCGCTTGGCGCTGCGCGGCCAGATCGCCGGGTCCAGCGCGTTCAGATCGTCCGCCGGACCCGCCGGGTGGTCCTCAGGCAGGACGTCGGCGTGCCGGGGCCCGGCAGGGTGTACTCGACTCATATCCGCTCTCTAGGGGTCTCACCGATCATGTTCAGCCCGTTGCCGAGGACGACCCGGACGGCCTCCGCGAGGCCGACCCGCCCCGCGCGCGCCGTCCCCGGTCCTATGGCCGGACATCGTTCATGCACGTCGTGGTACGCCCCGGCGACTCTCTCCAGACAGAACATCAGCGGCCGGGCGTCCCGTTCCCGCTCCGCCTGCCTGGCCCTTCCCGGGACGTCCCCGAGCACCCCCACGAGCCGAAGCTCCTCCGGCCGCGCGTCGTCCAGGGGGCCGCGTTGGAGCCGGAGATCCTCGGCCCAGCGGCCCACCCAGCAGGCCCGCGCATAGGCGTACCGCACCGAGAATCCGGGGTTCTCGAACGTCCGCGGCCATTCGTCCCATTGCCGTTCCGGCACCTTGGCGACGCCGTACTCCGGGTCGCCGAGAATGGCGTCCACCACATCCCGCGCCGAGACGGCGACCCGGACGAACCCGGCCCCGGTGACCGTCCCCCCGACCCGCTCGGCGACCACCCGCGGCTCGATTCCCAGCCGCAGCGCCACCGGACTCTCGAAGACCCCGTCCCCCCGGCTGAACACAAGGGCCTCATCAGGCACGACGACGTCGAGCTCCCCCTGCGCCACGGCGTCCCGCACCGCGCGCACCAGGGCATCGCTCACGTCGGCTGGAGTCACCCTGGCGAGACTATCCGACCACTATCCGGACACCGCGGCGAGCTTCCGCACCGTCTGGATCAAGTGGTTCGGGTCGAACGGCTTGGTCACGTACGCGTCCACACCGATCTCGTGCCCCCTGCGCACATCGTGCTCCTGCGCCCGGGCTGTGATCATCACGACCCTGATGTGCGCCGTCCCCGGATCCTCCCGCAGCCGGACGGCCGTCACCCACCCGTCGAGCCGCGGCATCATCACGTCCAGCGTGATCACGTCCGGCCCGACCTCGGCCACCTTGTCCAGGCAGTCCTGACCGTCCACCGCGGTCACCACCTCGAACCCCTCAAGCTGCAGGTTCACGGCGATGAGCTGGCGGATCACCTCGTCGTCATCGACGACCAGAACGCGTCCCAGTGGCTCGGTCACGGCCTCGAAGTTAGCCCAATCCGCCCCCGGGACGCACGACGAACGCCCACGTACCCGCCACCCCGCCAACCCTGGTAACCTTCAACAGCGCTCGCAAGGGCCCCCTTAGCTCAGGGGATAGAGCAACGGCCTCCGGAGCCGTGCGCGCAGGTTCGAATCCTGCAGGGGGCGCACCACCATCACCAGCGGAAACACCCGCTGACCTGCCCGGGGAAGGCCCGGCCCTTCCGGACGGTGTAGGTGACCAAGTGCCACCGGATGCGGCCGATGGCGACCATCTGGGTACCCAGCGGGTACCAGAAAATCCACCCAAACCCGGCACCGAACCCTCCCCCGCCCCGGCGCGCCCTCCCGAACCGACCTCCGGTGAGGACGCAGCCGCCGAAGCGGCGGCCCCTGCGGCGGACGTCGAGCCGTCCGACCCCGCGTGCGCGTGGTGGGAGTGGACGGATTGAATGCCGCACGGGTGGAGAACGGCCGCGGGGCGGGCCGAGAGACGGTTGTGCCGATGTGGCGTTGATCTCAACCGCTCACCAGTCGCCTGCGCGGATGTCCGGGGCCCCCTTCACGCACGCGGCGCTCTGGGGTGGGTGACCGGTTGGTGGCATTCGGTGGCGGGGTGGTGGCGCAGGTGTCGATGATGTCGGCCATGACCGGGCGAGGTGGGGCGGGTGGCCATCGAGATGCGCGCGCCGACCGCCGAACTGGACCCGCCCCCGGACGCCTGGCAGTCTGGGCCTGGGGATACTCTCCGCGCCTGCGCTGGGACCCGCCCGCGGCGCGGCGGTGTCGGGGCATGACCAACATGAGAACGAAGGCCACGGGTGGCTGACGGTACCCGCGGTGTGACTCCGCGTTCGAATACGCGTCGTGCGGCATGACCGGCGGGCCAGGGCCTCGCCGGGCACCCCGAACCCGCCATCGCCCTTCGACGGCGCTGTTCTTCCTCGCCCTGCCACGCCGGGCATCGGAGGCGCTCTGAAGTCGATTGATCTGGGTCGATGCAGCGGTGACCGATGGCGGCCGCGGGATCGGTCTTCGGCGCGGTTGGCGGTGGCGGTCAGATCGCTGTCCGTAAGGTCGCGGTATGGACCTCCCTGCCCCCGCCGTGCCGCCCGGCGAGCCTGATGGGCCGGGGACCGCCGGGTCCGCCCGGTCCCGGGGACCGGGTCGCTGGTTTGCGGGGCCTGGTGCGTTGGGTGTGGTTGCTGGATGCTGCCTCGGCAGCGCTGGGGGCGGCGGGCGGCGTGGCGATCAACCAGGTTCTCAACGAGGGCCGATGGGCGTGGTGGTGGCTGCTCATCGCGCTGGCCCTGGCCGGGAGCGCCGCCGCGGTCACCCATAAGATCGCCGGTGCAAGCCGCGGCCCCGCCGTCACCGGCCAAGTCCAGGTCGAGCCCTCACTTGCCGCCGTGGGCACCTACAGCATGATCGATCAAGCGCCCGAACACCGCCGCGCCGCCCGTCTCCTGCCGCCCGACTCCCCCGCTCTGGGGGCCGTCCTTGACCACCTCTACGCCAGCGGCGATGTTCTCCGGGTCACCCTGGCCGAGCCGCTATCGGACTTGGAGCAACCTCGATACCTGGTGGTATGAGTCCTCTCTGCAGCGTTGTTTTTTTGAACGGATCAAGGCCGGGACGGCGGCAGTGACGGTGGCAAGGGACAGAGCGGCGGCGCGCTGATCTGTGGTTTCGGCGTAGCCAGCCAGCGTAGACAGCACCGCTATCCACACCGCGAGCAGCGAGGCCGCGACTCGGCCTCTTCGATCCCTAGAGGACACGCCGACCTCTTCAGCGGACGGGCTTTCTAACCCGATCGGACGCTCTTGGCTGTGACTAGGTTCCCTTCCTGCACGTTCCGCTACTGGAGGCCCGCCGAGACTCGTCTTGATCCGAGTTGAGCACGCCCGGGGATGCTCTGGATGATCACGTGGAAGTGTGGTCGCTTCTCGCAGGCGGGTAGTGCGTACACCACGGCGGGCGGGGCTTCGGCGATCCCGGTCGAGGGGACGGCGGCCGCCCTCACCGACGTGTGTTATGCATGCCTACCCGCCGGTGATCACCGTTTGCGCAGGCACTTGAGGCCGGAGCGAAGGCATGGGCCGACGGCACACGGCAACAGGCTACCCACCGCAGCCCCGCGCGCGCTGCATGAGCTGGGACCGGTATTCGCAGCCTCACCCACGTGAACTACACGGCGGCCAGTACCCCGAATCGGCGACCTGCAGTTTTCGCTCAACTCGCTCCAGAAAACACTCGCGGCCACCAGGTCTTGACCATTAGCGTTTCTTCGAGCGGCCGACCATGGTGAGATACCGGGCGACCCACCCATACCGATCACTGCCAGCGCAAGCGTGATCCAGGAGAACATTCCGCTTGTCAGGTCGCCGAGTGCGACGACCGCCACGACCCCGCCCACCGCACCGCACGGCAGTGCCACACCCCAGCGGACGGTCGGCGACGTCCGGCGGGCGATCACAACGGCGACAAACCCGGCTGATAACGTCACCAGTGCCATGATCAGGACGGCGATCGAGCCGCTCCGCCCGAAGAGCTGCTTTTCGGTGGCGTCTGGAACAATGAGCCAGGCGAAAAGCGTCCCGCCGAGACCGACTCCCGCTATGCCCGCCCACATCAGCGCCTCGGTACGACCAGGGATAGGGCCGATACGTTCCACACCAGCAGAGGCTATCCGCACCGGCGTGCACAAGAACCGACCATTGAGTCGAAAAGCGCGGTCCGTTAGATCAAGGATGTTTGCGGATAGGCGCTGGTTGCCAGACCCCTGGCTTGTGAGAGTGGTTTCAGGTTCGCGGACCGGTTCGATGATCTGTCCACTCACCTGGCGCAACGTCGGTGGTCCTGGGGTGTCTGACGGGACTATGGCTGCCACGTGATCGCAGCAAAACGCTGATGTGCCTCGCCGAGGCGGCTTTTATCCGGGGTAGTTGAGCGAAACTACAGGTCAATGGCTCGGGGCGCTGGCCACCGTGTAGTTCACGTGGGTGAGGCTGCGGATACCGGTCCCAGCTCAGGCGGCGCGCGGGGCTGCGGTGGGTGGCCCATTGCCGTGTGACGTCGGCCCATGGCTTCGCTCCGGCCCCGGCGCCGGGGTATGGCAGGCCCGGGAAGCGGGCGCGGCCTACCGGGCCCGGGTCCTGCGCTGCAGCAGATCGTCCTAGGCGGCGGCCGAGGGCACGGGACGGTCGTCGGCGGATAGAGCGGCCAGGCGTGCATGCACGGCGTCCTGGTCAGGGTGTCGTTAACGACCGTGCTATCCGCCGCAAGTCCGGCGGATGTCTTTGCCTGGTGTGCGTGGCTCCTCTCGTGAGGGGCTTCCAGCTTGGTGCCGGGCGTCAGCCCACGGAGATGGGTGAACGGTCAGGGGCGCCGCCGCTCCCGGCTACCACCCATACCCCCGGCTCCACCTCATCCGATCGGGCCCGCATCAGTTCGGCCACCGTGGTCGGCCACAACGTTCGACTTGACCACCGCACTCCGAGCAGGTCCGCTGCGAGAAGGTTCGCGTTGTGGAGGTCCGCGCCCTCCAGGTCCGCGCCGGTCAGGTTCGCGCGGGTTAGGTCCGCGCGGGTCAGTTTCGCGTCGGTCAGGTTCGCGCCGTTCAGGTCCGCGTGGGTCAGGTACGCGCCGTTCAGGTCCGCGCGGGTCAGGTCCGCGTCGGTCAGGTCCGCGCGGGTCAGGTTCGCGTCCTCCAGGTTCGCGCCGATCAGTTTCGCGAGGGTTAGGTCCGCGCGGGTCAGTTTCATGTGGGCCAGGTTCGCGACGGACAGGTCCACGTGGGCCAGGTTCGCGCCGGTCAGGTCCACGTAGGTCAGGTTTGCGCCGGTCAGGTCCGCGAGGGTCAGGTTCGCGTCGGTCAGGTCCGTGCCGAACAGTTTCGCGCGGGTCAGGTTCGTCCTCTTCAGGTTCGCGCGGGTTAGGTCCGCGCGGGTCAGTTTCGCATCGGTCAGGTTCGCGCCGTTCAGGTCCGCGTCGGTCAGGTTCGCGTCGGTCAGGCCCGCGTCGGTCAGGTTCGCTAGCGGCCGTGTTCGTGCCAGGCCCGCACCCACGCCCGGCGCTTGCCCGCAGACCAGGAACGGGTTGGCGAACTCGATCACCTGATGAGCACCGCCGCTGCTCACGGCTTGGTCCGCATCGCCCGTCTGCCTGGCCATCTGCGGGCGCGGGGCGACCGGTGTCGGGGTCAGCATTCCAGGACGAGCCCGGCCTCGTAGTAGGGCTCGACGTCGTCGGCGACGAACCGGAACCACGACGCGATGACCGCGCTGGAAGAACCGGCGTGGTCGCGGCACCAGGAAGCCGCGCCCATCAGCGCCTCGGCTTCGGTGGCGCCGCAGAACACCATCACCGGCTGCAGCCCGGCGGCGGCGTCCCGGCCGGACTGGTCTGCGACCTCCTCGGCGGTCCGGGCCAGCCGCTCCAGTTCGGCGACGACATGGCCGGGAAGGCGCAGGCCGGGCTCATCCTGGCCCGGCTCAAGACCGAAGCTGCTGAGGTCGATTCGCGGCATCGGCGCCCACGGTAGCGGGAAGCCGCGGATCAGGTTTGCCGCCGCGCCGGTCAGCGGCCACGCTCAACAGGCACGGTCCCCTCGCCTCCGCAGGGCCCGCGCGCCGTCCGCGACCGCGCCGCCCTCACCGCGGCCTCGCCCCACCCCGCCGCACACACTGACCAGCCACCGTCCCACAATCAGGCGATTCCGGGATACGCCGCGATCGGTCCCGCGGCGCCCCCGCTGCGCACCGCCCTCGTGGCCCTGCGAACGGGGAATGTCTGTACCGGTTGGTCACTTCGGGTCCAGCAGGTCCTCCCACCCCCACCGGTCGGTGGGATGTCCCTTCGGTTCCCGTCCGAACCGGTACCGCTCCCTGTGATCACCAATTTGCAGAAACTGCTCCAACATGCCGACAGCCAGCAACCGGTCGGCCAGTGCGGTCACCTGGTCGCCGGCCCCAGCCTGCCGCAACCGGCCCAGCAGCAAGGCGAGGCCGCCCAGGTTGCCAAGGGCGACCTGGGCGACGGCCCGGTCGGCCAGTGCGGTCACCTGAGTACCGGCCCCGACCTCCCGCAACCGACCCAGCAGGACAGCGATGGCATACGGGGCGTTGAGGGCGACCTGGGCAGCGGGATTGCGTGCCAGCAATGCGGTCGCCTGCTTATCGGACCCGACCTCCCGCAACCCGCCCAGCAGGAAGGCGACGCCGCCCGGGTTGTCGAGAGCGACCTGGGCAGCGGCCCGGTCAGCCAGTGCGGTCACCCGATCACCGGCCCCCGCCTCCCGCAATCCGCCGAGCAGCAAGGCGACGCCGTACGGGTTGTCGAGAGCGACCTGGGC
>NZ_BCQP01000098.1 GCF_001552135.1 Actinomadura chibensis NBRC 106107
CGCCGACCGCCCGCTCCCGCAGGCCCCGGCTCCGGGGCAACCCTTCTAACTTACCTGACCCGTCCCCGTTGTCAAGAAGATCCAAGAAGATCTTTTAGACGGACGAGGGACCTGCCAGAACCCCCACACCACGACACCACCACAAGCCGAAGAAGACCCGTGAAGATCGTTTCGTAGGGAGTGCCCTACGGGCCGGCCACCTCGCGGCGTCCTGCATCCCGTCCGGGCTTGCCATTCAAGAGTAACCCGGCCCGGAGCAAGCTGCGAACCGTTTTTCCTCTGTCGGCTTCCCCCGGGGCCGTCCGCCTTCCGGCGTCCCGCATCCCCTTGGGGCAGGAAGAACATTAGGCAGCCCCGGACGGCCCGTCAAATCGAGGTCGCCCAACTCTCGTCCAAGCAAGGAAAAGTCCTGGTCATGGCGCGTTCACGGGATCGGCGTCAGGCGCGCGTCAGCGTCGCGTCAGCGGACGGCGGCCGGTGTCCGCGCCGTGTCAGCGGCCTCGCCGAAGGTGGTGGACGACACAGCGAAGTCCTACGAGAGGCGGACAGATGGACGATGTGATTCGCGCCGAGGGGCTGCGCAAACGGTTCGGGGAGACCAAGGCCCTGGACGGCGTGGACGTCTCGGCGCGCCGGGGGACGGTCCTCGGGGTGCTGGGGCCGAACGGGGCGGGCAAGACGACGGCCGTCCGCGTGCTCGCGACCCTGCTCAAGCCGGACGCCGGACGGGCCGAGGTCTGCGGCTACGACGTCGTCAAGGACGCCGTCCGGGTGCGCGCGATGATCGGTCTGACCGGCCAGTACGCGTCGGTGGACGAGGAGCTGACCGGCACCGAGAACCTCGTGATGATCGCCCGGCTGCTGGACTTCCCCCGCCGGGAGGCGAAGGCCAGGGCGCGCCAGCTGCTGGACAGGTTCCGGCTCGCCGACGCGGGGTCCCGGGCGGTAAAGACGTACTCGGGCGGGATGCGGCGGCGCCTCGACCTGGCGGCCAGCCTGATCAACCATCCCGAGGTCATCTTCCTGGACGAGCCCACGACGGGGCTGGACCCGCGGGCCCGCAACGAGGTCTGGGACACGGTCCGCGGCGTCGTCGCCGAGGGCGCGACCGTCCTGCTGACCACGCAGTACCTGGAGGAGGCCGACGCGCTCGCCGACCGGATCGCGGTGTTCGACCACGGACGGGTGATCGCGGAGGGCACGTCCGACGACCTGAAGGGCCGGATCGGCCGGCAGACGCTGGTGGTGCGCGCGTCCGAGCCGTTCCGGACGGCGCAGCTCACCGCGATCGTCGCGGAGCTGACCGGGGAGCGGCCGGAGGTGCAGCGGCCGACCGGCCTCGTCAGCGCCCCGGTGCACGATGCCGGTGTGCTGTCGGCGCTGGTCAGGCGGCTGGACGAGGCGTCCATCACGGCGGCGGAGCTGGCCCTGCGGATGCCGAGCCTGGACGAGGTGTTCCTCACGCTCACCGGCCACCTCGCCGACGAAGAAGCAGAAGCCGAAGAGTCCGATCTCGTCACCGAGGGGAGCGTGGCATGACCGCCATCGCCGTCGACACGCGCCGGTCCGCGACCGAGCCGCCCGCGCGCATCAGCCCGCAGCGGACGCTGCGCCACGGCCTGACGCTGGCGTGGCGCAACATCTCCCAGTTGAAGCACTCCCCGGAGAAACTGCTCGACACGACGCTGATGCCGATCGTGTTCCTGCTGCTTTTCCTGTACGTGTTCGGTGGGGCGGTCGCGGGCGACACCCATTCGTATTTGCAGAAACTGCTGCCGGGACTGGTCGCGCAAATGGCGATGTTCGCGACGATGGGTCTCGGGACGGCGCTGAACGAGGACATCCACAAGGGCGTGTTCGACCGGTTCCGGAGCCTGCCGATCGCCCGTTCCGCGCCGCTGATCGGTTCGGTGCTCGGCGACACGGCCCGGTTCGTCACCGTGATGACCGTCCTCGTGGGGTTCGGGTCGCTCCTCGGGTTCCGGTTCCACACCGACCCGCTGTCGGTGCTGGGCGCGTTCGCCCTCGCCTACGTGTTCTACCTGGCGGTCTGCTGGATCTCCGTCCTGGTGGGCCTGGTCGCGCCGACGCCGGACACCGTCCAGGGGCTTGCGTTCATCTGGGTGATGCCGCTGACGTTCGGGAGCAGCATCCTGGTGCCGAACACGTCCACGATGCCGGGCTGGCTTGAGGCGTGGACGAAGGTCAACCCGGTCACGCACCTGGCGGAGTCGATGCGGGCGCTGATGGTCGGCGGCCCGGTCGGGAACCACGTCTGGTACACGCTCGCGTGGGCGGCCGGGATCGTCGTGGTCACGTTCCCGCTGGCCATGTGGATGTACTCGCGGAGGGCCTGACGTCCGCTCCACGAGAAGGCGGGGCAGGGCCCGGACGGGGGCGCCTCGCCTTCTCGCGTCCCCCGGGTCCGCCGCGCGGCGGACGGTCAGACGGGTTCGGGCGCGGCGGACCGGACGATGTCGACGCCGGCGGCGAACACGTCGTCCCGGGCGACCCGGCGTCCGCGATCGTAGGCGGCGGCGAAGGCGTCCGGCCCGAGGACGGACGCGACGTACGCGCGCGTCCGCTCCGCGTCGTAGGACGCCACGTCGCGGTAGCCGTGCAGGGTGTGGGCGGTGCCGAGCAGCTCGGCGGCCCGGACGCAGGCGCCGCGCGCGGCGGCGAACGCCGCGAGGCCCTCGACCATGGCGGCGAGGGCGGGGTTGCCCATCAGCGCGTCGTTCTGGAGGTCGGTGAAGGCCCGCGTGTGCCAGTCGAGGGCGGCGTCGAGGTCGCCGTCCTCCTCGGCGAGGGAGCCGAGGCGGCTCAGGGTGCGGCGGACGGCCTGCGCGAAGTCGGGACGGTGCCCGCGCGGCTCCGTCCAGCGGCGGGCGCGGGCGGCGTGCGCGCGGGCGGCGGCGCGGTCGCCGCCCTTCAGGTCCATCTCGCAGAGCGACAGGGACGCCCCGGCGGCGTCGGCCAGCTCGCCGATCCGCTCCATCTGCGCCATGGCCCGCTCCAGGTCGTCGCGGGCCTGCGCGGCGTCGCCCTGCTCGGCCCGCGCCCGGCCGAGCTGGGCGAGGATCGACGCGCCCTGCTCGGGGCTGACGCCCATGGTCGCGTAGCCGTAGGCCTCCTCGCCGAACGCGACGGCCTCGGCGAGCTCGCCGCGCGCCATGGCGACCTGCATCATCCCGCTCAGGCCGAGGATCATCCCGAAGCGGTCGCCGAGGTCGCGGAACCGTGCGTAGCCGTCGGCGGCCTCCGCGGCGGCCTCGTCGATGTGCCCGGTGTTGATGGCCATGTGCCCGAGCAGCGTGTGGGAGACGGCGCGGACCCACGGGTCGGCGTGGTCCTCGATCCGCCGCAGCCGCCGCCTGATCTCGTCGAGGTCACCGCTGAGCAGCGCGGACGCCGACTCCATCAGGGCGAGGACGGGATGTATCGGCCGCTCGGGCACGGTGTCGGCGACGGTGTCGAAGACGGCTTGGAGCGACTCCCGCGTCGGGCCGACGTCCTTGGTCATCTCCTTGATGACCTTGGCCGAGATGACGCAGAGGGCGTGCTGCTCCTCCAGTCCGGGCGGCGGGTCGTCGCCGACCATGTCGCGGACGGCGACCGCCCAGTGCCCGGCCTCGACCTCCATGTCGCGCAGCACCCAGAACCAGACGAGCGCGGCGACGAGGCGGAGCCCGGTCTCCCGGTCGCCGGTGTCGATGACGTGCCGGAACGCGACGGTGACGTTGCCGCGCTCGGCGGCCAGCCGGTCGGTCCAGCGGAGCTGGTCGCGGCGGCGCAGCTCCGGCTCGGCGCGCTCGGCGAGGGCGACGAGGTGGGCGGCGTGCGCGGAGCGGACGCGCGGCGCCTCCCCGGCCTCCTCCAGCCGCTCCCCCGCGTACACGCGGACGGTCTCCAGCAGCCGGTAGCGGACCTCGGCGTCGCCGTCCGCCATCACGAGCGACTTCTCCACCAGGGCGGCGATCACGTCGATGACGTCCCGCGGCGCGGGCGCGTCGGGGGCGGGCAGGCCGCACACGTCGACGGCGGCGTCCGGGGTCGCGCCGCCCGCGAACACCGACAGCCGGCGCAGGACGGTGCGCTCGACGTCGTCGAGGAGGTCCCAGCTCCAGTCGACGACGGCGCGCAGCGTGCGGTGCCGGGGCAGCGCGGTGCGGCTGCCGCCGGTGAGCAGCCGGAACCGGTCGCCGAGCCGGGCGGCGACCTGGCCGGGGGTGAGGGAGCGCAGCCGGGCGGCGGCGAGCTCGATGGCGAGCGGGATGCCGTCCAGCGCGCGGCAGATCTCGACGACGTCGGCGACGGTCTCGGCGTCCACGGCGAAGCCGGGCCGGACGGCCGCCGCGCGGTCGCCGAACAGCCGGACGGACGCGAACCCGAGCGCCTCGGCGGGGTCGGCGACGTCCGCGTCCGGCAGCGGCAGGGACGGCACCGGGCACAGCGACTCGCCGGTGATGCCGAGCGGTTCCCGGCTGGTGGCGAGGATCCGCACGCCGGGCGCCTGGGCGAGGACGTGGTCGACGAGCCGGGCCGTCGCGTCGAGGACGTGCTCGCAGTTGTCGAGGACGACGACCATCCGCTTGGCGGCGAGGAAGTCGGTGAGCCGTTCCAGGGGCCTCGGCACGACCCGCGTCTCGACGGGGCGGACGGTCTCCGGCACGGCGAGCGCGACGAGCACGGCCTGCACGACGTCGGCCGGGTCGCTGACGGGCGCCAGCGGGACGAACCACACGCCGTCCGGCATCTCCTCGACGAGCGCGGCGGCGCTCTCCCCGGCGAGCCGCGTCTTGCCCGCGCCGCCGGGCCCGGTGAGGGTGACGAGCCGCGTCTCGCGGAGCAGCTTGCCGACGCGGCGGGACTCCTCCTCGCGTCCGACAAAGCTGGTGAGCTGGGCGGGGAGGTTCGTGCGGGCGGGGCGCGGGTCGTCGCGGGGCGGCTCGTCCGGCGGCGCCGCGGGCGGTTCGGCGGCGTCGCGGCGCAGGATCGACAGGTGCACGGCCGACAGCTCGGGCGAGGGGTCGACGCCGAGCCGGTCGGCGAGGGCGCGGCGGGTCTCCTCGAACACCTCCAGGGCGTCGGCCTGCCGTCCGGCCGCGTAGAGGGCGCGCATGAGCTGGCCGCGCAGGCGCTCGCGGAGCGGGTTCGCGGCGGCGAGCGGTTCGAGGTCGGCGACCGGCGGGACGGGCAGCCCGGCGGCGATCTCGGCGTCCACCCGGTCCTCGACGGCGGCGAGCCGCAGCTCCCGCAGCCGGGCGATCGGCGCGGCGGCGAACGCGGCGTCGGCGGCGTCGGCGAGGGCGGGGCCGCGCCACAGCCGGAGCGCGGCGCGCAGCAGCTGGGCGCGCCGCGCGGGGTCGGCCTCGGAGCGGGCGGCGACGACGGCGCGCTCGAAGGCGACGGCGTCGACCTCCGCCGGGTCGATGCCGAGCCGGTAGCCCGCCGGGCCGTACTCGACGAGGTCGCGTCCGGCGACGCCGCGCAGCCGGGAGACGAGCGCCTGGAGCGCGTTGCCGCCGCCGCTCGGCGGCGCGCCGTCCCAGAGGTCGTCGAGCAGGCGGTCGACCGACACCGGCCGCCCCGCCTCCGCCGCCAGCCGGACCAGCAGGGCACGCAGCCGCGGGCCGCTGACCTCGACGGGCCGGGCGGCCGCGTCCCGCACGTCGAGCGGGCCCAGGATGCCGATGCGCACGAATCCCCTCTCCGGGTGTCATTGTCGCCGATGCGCCGGATCCGCGGGTGGACGCGGGCGGCGCGCCGCCGGTAACCGGGGCGGCGAGGAACGCCCCAGAAGCCCCAATCTTTACGTTTGCACCAGAAAAAGCGGGTACGGCCATTCTATGGATCTGTCATTCCTCAAGACGCTGTACGAGCGTCCGGGGCCCTTCGCGTCGGTCTACGCCGACCTCACCCGGACGACGGAGGACGCGTCCAAGGCCGCCGAGCTGCGGTGGCGGGCGCTGCGCGCGGATCTGGAGGACCGCCACGCCCCCGCGGCCACGCTGCGCGCGATCGAGCAGACCATCGACGAGGAGATGCTGGCGCGCCGCTCGGAGGGCCTGGTGATCTTCGCCGCGGACGGCGAGGTGGTGCACAGCGCCCGCCTGCCCGGCCCGCCCGCCGCCTCCCGCGCGACGCTGGCGCCGCTCCCGGACGTCCTGCCCTACCTGGCCGAACGGGGCGAGCGGTTCCCGCACCTGCTCGCCGTGGTGGACCGCCGCGGCGGCGAGATCGACTGCGTCGGCCCGGACGGGCGCCGCCGCCGCGTCGAGGTCCGGGGCGACGAGGAGTACCCCATCCGCAAGACGAAGGCGGGCGACTGGAACCAGTCCCGGTTCCAGCGCTCGTCGGAGAACGTCTGGAAGGCCAACGCCAAGAAGGTGGCGCAGGAGATCGACCGCGCCGCCGACCGCTGCCGCGCCGAGGCCGTCCTCATCGCCGGGGACGTGCGGGCGCGGACGGCCGTCCTGGAGGAGGTGTCGGAGAGCGTCCTCGAGCACACCGTGGAGACCGACAAGAACACGACCGTCGACGACCCCGCCCTCGACGCCGAGCTGCGCCGCCTGCTGCGGCTCAAGACGACCGAGCGGATCATGGCCGTCGCCGAGCGCTTCGACCGCGAGCTGGCCAACGGGCAGCGCGCCGTCGCGGGCCTGCCCGCGACGACGGAGGCCGTCCGGCAGGGCCGCGTGGAGACGCTCCTGCTCGACGGCGACCCGGACGCGGCGGACCGGCTCTGGATCGGCCCCGACCCGAGCCAGGTCGCGACGTCCTGCGAGGAGCTGCGCGACGAGTTCGGCGTGCCCGCGCCCGAACCGGTCCGGGCGGACGCCGCGCTGGTCAGGGCCGCGGCCGCGACCGACGGCGAGCTGGTCGTGCTGCCGCCGGACGGGCCGGGCCCCGGCCTGCACGTGGGCGCCGTCCTGCGCTACACCGCCTGACGGCCCCCGGTAGTCCGCACGGTCAGTCGCACTTCGGGGTGGCGCGCACCCCGAAGTGCAGATAGCGCTCGCCGGTCGGCAGCGCGTAGAAGGCGACGGGCTGCCAGGTCCGCTCGGCGGGCTCGCGGACGGCGAACAGGTTCCCGCCCGCGTCGACCGGATGCAGGTCGTACTCGGTGACCGGCTCCGCGACGATCTCGGCGAGCGGGCCGGTCGCCGTCATGCGCAGGACGGCCCGCCCGGCCCGCTCGAACACCTCCAGGTCGGCGCCCGTCCGGCGGTACCGGCCGGTGTGGCGGCGGACGTCCACCGGCGGGGGCGGCGCGGCGGGCTCCACCGGGCGCGGCATCGCGACCCCGGCCAGCTCGGCGAAGATCTCGCGGAACAGGTCCTCGTACAGGTCGACGTTCTGGCCGCCGTTCGTCAGCAGCACGACCGCGAGGCCCTCGTCCGGGAGGACGCGCAGGTACGCCGACTGGCCGATCGTGTTGCCGTCGTGGCCGACGAGGCGGCGGCCGTCCCAGCCCATCCGCGCCCAGCCGAGCCCCCACGAGTCGCCGGGGCCGTACCGGTCGGGCAGGACGGCGTGCTCGGCGGCCATCTCGGCGACGCTCCGCTCGCTCAGCAGGCGCGTGCCGTCCGGGGCGAGGCCGCCGGTGAGGTGCAGGCGGGCGAACCCCAGCGCGTCCGCGGCGGACGCGGTGATCAGCCCCGCCGGGCCGAGCGAGCGGGGCAGCGCCCACGTCCCGGCGCGCACCGGTTCGGCGTCGCCGTCCACGACGTGCCCGACGGCGGCGCGGTGCAGCAGCGCCTCCTCCGGCAGCGTCACGGTGTGCTCCAGGCCGAGCGGCTCGATGATCCGCTCGCGCAGCGCCCGGTCCCAGGTGCGGCCGGTGAGCTTCTCCACCACCCGCCCGGCGAGGGTGAACCCGGCGTTGCAGTACGACCAGGTGGCGCCGAGCGGATGGTTGCGCGCCACCTCGGCCAGCTCCGCCGTGTACTTCTCGACGCAGTCGTCGCCGCGCCCGGTGTCGGTGAACACGTCGCCGTCGATGCCGCTCGTGTGGGTGAGCAGGTGCCGCATCGTGACGCGCTTCGTCCCGTCCGGGTCGCTGAGCCGCAGCTCGGGCAGGACGTCGACGACCGGTGCGTCCAGGTCGAGGAGGCCCTCGTCGACGAGCTGCATGACGAGCGTCGCCGTCCACACCTTCGTCATCGACCCGATCTGGAACAGCGAGTCGGGCGTCGCGGCCACGCCGGTCGCGGTGTTGAGGACGCCGTGCGCCGCCTCCACCAGCTCGTCCTCGCATCCGGGGACGACCCGCAGGATGCCGAGGACCGCGCCGGGCACGCGGTGCCGGTCGGCCAGCTCCCCCAGTCTGCGCTGCCAGTGCGCGGCGTCGATCGGGGCGCGGCCCGTGCCGCCCGCGTAGCGCTCGACCCAGTCCACGATGCGCCGGTTGAAGTCGGCGCGGTGCGAGGGCGGGCCGTCCAGGAAGAAGAAGTGCGAGGCGTCCGGATAGTAGACGAGCCGGGACGGGACGCCCCGCGCCCGCAGCGCGCCGATCCACTGCTCGGCCTGCCCGTCCGGGCAGCGCAGGTCGGCGGTGCCGTGCAGCAGCAGCGTCGGCGCCGTGACGTCCTCGACCCGGCTGTAGGGGGACATCTCCGCGTACCGGTCGCGGCCGGACCAGGGCTGCCCGCCGAGCTCGTACTCGGCGAGGTGGTTGCCGCAGTCGGACGTCCCGGCGAGGCTCACCAGGTCCGCCACGACGCCGCCCGCGACCGCGGCGGCGAACCGGCCGGTCCTGCTCGTCAGGTAGCAGGTCATGTAGCCGCCGTAGCTGTAGCCGGAGACGGCGAGCCGGGACGGGTCGGCAACGCCCTCCGCGACGAGGACGTCCAGCGGTTCGAGGAAGTCCGCGGCGTCGGCGACGCCCCAGCCGCCGAGCGCGGCGGTGAGGAACGCCTCGCCGTAGCCGTCGCTGCCCCGCGGGTTCAGCAGCAGGACCGTCCAGCCCCGCGCGACGAGCTCCTGGTGGTACAGGTGGGCGTGGTCGGCGGCGGCGTTCCACGCGTTGTGCGGGCCGCCGTGGATGTCGAGGAGCAGTGGACCGGGCGCGTCCGCGTCCGGGTCGCGCATCACCCAGCCCTGCACGACGGCGCCGTCCGAGATGGGGAACATCCGCTCCTCGCGCCGGTAGATCTCAGCATCGGCGAACGGCGCGCCGTGCGCGGTGCGGACGGTGTCGACCCCCGTCGCGAGGTCCACGGTGACGATCTCGCCGAACGACTCCTCGGTGGCCAGGACGATCGCCGCCGTCCCGTTCCGCGCGTCCACGCCGGAGACGACCCAGCCGGGGCCGCCGACCACCCGGCGCGGCGTGCCGCCGCCCGCCGTGGACGTCACGTACAGGTGGGTGCACCCCTGGTCGCGGGCGCAGAAGAGGACCTTCTCCCCGTCCTCGACGAGGCGCGGCACGGACCCCGGGTATCCCGGCGCGCCCGGCATGACGTTGCGGTCGAGCATGCCGGACAGGTCGGTCGCCGGTCCGCCGTCGAGCGGCACGCGCAGCAGGCGGTTGTGGCCGAGCACCGTGCCGTACGTGCCGACGACCAGCAGCGCGTCGCCGCCGGACGTCCAGACCACCGGGCCCGCGCTCCCCTCGGCCGGGCCGATCCGCCGGGGGGCGGCCTTCCGGTCGGACACGTCCAGCACGTACGCGGCGCTGTGCCCGGTCAGGTCCGTGTCGGGCAGGGTGGCGCCGAAGGCGAGGCGCGTCCCGTCCGGCGACCAGGCGGGGTCCCCGGCCTGCCAGTCGCCCGACGTCACCCGCCTGACCTGCCGCGACCCCAGTTCAAGGACGAAGACCTGCGCCCGGACCCGCCCGATGAGACCGGCGCCGTCCGCCCGGTGGTCGATCCGGTCGGTGACGATCGGCGCGGCACGCCTGCGGGCCCGCGCCGCGTCGTCCTCGCCCGGGGACGCGTCAAGGTCGAAGGGAGCGGTGAACGCGAGCGCGGTGCCGTCGGGTTTCCAACAAGGCGGCCCGGCGCCGAGCGGCAGATCGGTGACCCGCTCGGGTTCGCCGCCGTCCGCGGGGAGGAGCCACACCTGCGGGGGGCCGTCCTCGCCGCGCAGGAACGCCACCTGGGAGCCGTCCGGTGACCAGGCGGGCGACACGTCGGCGGCGCCGCGGGTGAGCCGCCGGGGCCGGCCCCCGGCGGTGTCCACGGTCCACAGGCGGCGGACGCAGCGGTCCGCGGCGGTGTCGTCCGTGCGCAGCACGTATACGAGTCGCGTGCCGTCCGGGGACAGCACGGGCTGCTCGGGCAGCGCCAGGTCGGTCAGGTCGTCGATGCGCAGGCGTCGGGTCACCGGAGCCCCTCTGGTCGGGTCGGGCTTTCTCTGATGCCAACGATTCGGTCAGGGAGCGGGTTCGGGTGACGGCACCGACGTGAATGGGCGAAACATGACAAAGGAGTGGCGGCCGCCGCTTTCGCGCCGAACTCACCACTCCCGACTCCGGGTGGAGCTATGGGGATTCGAACCCCAGACCTCCTCCATGCCATGGAGGCGCGCTACCAACTGCGCCATAGCCCCTCGGTCGGGAAAAGCTTAGTGCACGTCGGGAGCGCTCAGGACGCGGGCCGCGGCGGGACGTCCCGCCGCGGCCCGCGGTCCGCGTCAGCCCTTCTTCGCGGTGTAGGTGTACCAGTGGTCGTTGACCGTGGGCACGTGCACCGTGACGCTTCTCGGCCACTCGACCGGGACCCCGAGGATCGTGTCCTCCCGGACGGTCCGGCCGTTGGCCGCGGGGTGCTCGCTGGTGACCTGCCCGGCGGCGTCGTCCCGCGCGGGCGGCGCGTCCTTCTCCGCCCGCGACGTGCAGATGACGCGGCCGAGGTCGGGACGCTCCGGAAGCAGCTTGAGGGACGTGAGCGCCTGCAGCGCCTTCGCGCAGTCGCTCGTGCTCTGGGTCTGCGGCCCGGCGCTCCCCGCGCTCGGCCCGGCGGCACTCGGCCCGGCCGCGCTCGGCGCGGCGGCGTCCGGCGCGGGCGGCGGCGCGGCCAGCGCGGCCGCGGGCACGGCCGGGACGGCGACGGCGGCCGCGGCCAGCACGGGCAGCAGCGTCCGTCCGGTGATCCGGCTTCTCATGGGTCAGTCCTCATCTCGATCACGCATCGCCACCCGGTGGCGTTCCCGCATGATCGACTCGATGAAGCGCGCCCGGACGAAAGCCAGCCGCCGCCATGGCGAACCTTTTGCCGGTCAGACCCAGCCGAGCCGCTCGCGCACCTCGTCGGGCGCGTAGCCGCGCTGCCCGCCGTCCCCGATCCACACGATGCCGTCGGCCTCGGCCACCGGCCCGACCGCGTGTTCCTGCGGAAGCCGCGGCTGGATCGCGAGCCGAACCCGCGTCCCCGGCTCGTACTTGCGCAACTCGTCGATGAGGTCGGCCACCGTGACCTCCCGCGTCGCCCCCCTGCGATGTCTTCCCATACCAGGCATGAAACCACCCCCCGCGCCCCTTGCGCCCGTCCCCGCCGACGAACACCCCCGGGACCGAACCCCAACCAGCACAGACCCGGCAACCAACACCACCAAGGCCCGACCCAAACAAGCCACCCGGGACCTGCACGGCCTCAACAACACAAGCCACAAGGGGGGCGTGGGGGG
>NZ_BCQP01000099.1 GCF_001552135.1 Actinomadura chibensis NBRC 106107
TGGGGGGCGGAGCCCCCCACATCGGGGGTCCGGGGGTGGCCCCCCGGGCAAACACGACGAAGGAGTGGCGGGGAAGAGGCCACCAGCCTCGACCACACCACTCCCAACTCCGAGTGGAGCTATGGGGATTCGAACCCCAGACCTCCTCCATGCCATGGAGGCGCGCTACCAACTGCGCCATAGCCCCGCCGCCGCGTGGACGTTCATCCCGCGGCGCCCCGCCAGTGTATAGGACGGAGCGAGCCCGGTTCGAATCGTTTGCGGATCAGGTTCCGGCGTCGGGGCGGTCGTCGCTGAGCACGGGTTCGGGGAGCGTCCCGGCGTTGTGCTCGGCGAGGCGCCAGCCGCCGTCGCGCATCTCGGTGATCACCGACCAGCAGCAGTTGGACAGCCCGCCGAGCCGCTCCCAGGTCTCCTCGGGCAGCCCGAGGAGGTGGGACATGCCGAGGCGGAGCGCGGCGCCGTGGGACGCGACGACGAGCTGCCCGGTCGGCTCCAGGCCGTCGAGGGCGCGTTCGAGGGCGGCGCCGACGCGCTTGGCGACCTGGGCGCTGGTCTCGCCGCCCGGCGGCTGCCAGGCGGCGTGCTCGGCCGGGTACCGTTCGCGGATCTCGATGTTGGTGAGGCCCTCCCAGGCGCCGCCGTCGCGTTCGATGAGGTCCTTGTCGTACCGGACGGGGAGCCCGGTGATCTCGGCGAGGGCCTGCGCGGTGTCGGCGGCCCGCCGCAGCGGCGACGAGAGCAGCGCGGTCGGGCGGAGCCCGGCGAGCAGCCGCGCCGCCCGCCGGGCCTGCTGGACGCCGGTCTCGTCGAGAGGGATGTCGGCCTTGCCCTGGAAGCGGCGTTCGACGTTCCACGCGGTCTGCCCGTGCCGCCACAGCACCAGCCGCCGCTTCCCGGGCTCCCGGGTCGGGCGGGGTTCGCTCACTCGGGGCTCCCGACGGCGCGGGCGCGCTGGGCCTGGTGGGCGGTGACACGTTCCGGCAGTTCGATGAGGGGGCAGTCTTTCCAGAGCCGTTCGAGGGCGTAGAACATGCGGTCCTCCTCGTGCTGGATGTGCACGATGATGTCCGCGTAGTCCAGCAGCACCCAGCGGCCTTCGCGCTCGCCCTCGCGCCGGACGGGCTTGGCCCCGGCGTCCTCCCGGAGGCGCCGTTCGACCTCGTCCACGATGGCGCGGACCTGCCGGTCGCTGGGGGCGGAGCAGAGCACGAACGCGTCGGTGATGACGAGCTGCTCGCTCACGTCGTAGGCAAGAATGTCGTCGGCCAGCTTGTCGCCCGCCGCCTCGGCGGCGATCCGGACGAGCTGCGCCGCCCTCTCGGATGCGGTCACGATGCGCTCGCGATCCTCCCTGTAGGGGTCGTCTCCGCTAACACCATCTCACGGGTGGCGGTCCGCGGTCCCCTTTGTTGATGTTCGACCGCCGTGCCCGGGCGGCCGCTTCCGCCTCCAGGGTATGTCCCGGGCCGGACGGCCTGCTCAGACGGCCGATTCGCGGTAGAGGTCGCGCTTGTTGATGTACTGGACGATCCCGTCCGGCACGAGGTACCAGATCGGCTCCCCGGAGTGGACGCGCTCGCGGCACTCGGTGGACGAGATCGACAGCGCCGGGACCTCCATCAGCGACACCCGCCCGTTCGGCAGTCCGGGGTCGGCGAGCCGGTGCCCGGGACGCGTGACCCCCACGAAGTGCGCCAACTCGAAGAGTTCCTCGGTGTCATGCCAGGTCAGCATCTTCTCCAGCGCGTCGGCGCCGGTGATGAAGAACAGGTCGGCGTCTGGCCCTTGGATCTGCCGCATGTCACGGAGCGTGTCGACCGTGTACGTGGGCCCGGGGCGGTCGATGTCGACGCGGCTGACCGAGAACCTGGGGTTGGACGCGGTGGCGATGACGGCCATGAGGTAGCGGTCCTCGGCGGCGGCGACCTTGCGTCCCTCCTTGTGGGACGACAGGCCGGTGGGCACGAACACGACCTCGTCCAGCGAGAAGAAGTGCGCGACCTCGCTAGCGGCAACGAGGTGCCCGTGGTGGATCGGGTCGAACGTGCCGCCCATGATCCCCAGCCGCCGCTTTTGGGTCATGGCGACGAGAATAGCCAGCCCGGCCGGGGTCTCGAACGTCCGGGGCGGGGGCTCAGGACAGGCCCCGCAGCGGCGGGCCGCCGTCCTCCCAGGACACGACGCGGACGGCCTTGCCCACCTCGGTCCTCGGCACGGTGCCCGCGGGCAGCACGAACACCTCGGCGGCCAGCCCGAGCGACTCGCGCAGCCGGTGCGCCAGCTCCGCGCGCGGGTCGCCGGAGAGCGCCTCGCACGCCACGAGCAGCCGGACGGCGGGGCTCCGCCGGTCCACGACGAGCTGGTAGTGCGGCCGGACGAGCCCCGACCCGAGCAGCACCCGCTCGACCTCGCTCGGGTACACGTTGACGCCCTTGACGACGAGCATGTCGTCGGAGCGTCCGAGCACCTTGCTCATCCGGACGAGGGTCCGCCCGCAGTCGCACTCGCCCCGGTTCAGGGACGCGATGTCGCCGGTCCGGTAGCGCAGCAGCGGCAGCGCCTGCTTCGTCGGGGTCGTGAACACGAGCTCGCCGGGCGTGCCGTCCGCGACCGGGACGCCGCTCGACGGGTCGACGGCCTCGACGATGAAGTGGTCCTCGTTGACGTGCAGGCCGTCCTGCTCCAGGCACTCGGTGGCGACGCCGGGCCCGATCACCTCGGACAGGCCGTAGATGTCCATGGCCTTGACCGGCAGGACGTCCTCGATCGCGGCGCGCAGCTCCTCCGACCAGGGCTCGGCGCCGAACAGCCCGGCCTTCAGCGCGGGCACCTCGACGCCCGCCTCGGCGACGGCCTCGCCGAGCCGCAGCGCGTACGCGGGCGTGCAGGTCAGGACGTCCGCGCGCAGGTCGGCCAGCATCCGCACCTGCCGGTCGGTCATCCCGCCCGACATCGGCACGACGGTCGCGCCGAGCGCGACCGCGCCCTGGTGGATCCCCATGCCGCCGGTGAACAGCCCGTACCCGTACGCGTTGTGGACGACGCTCCCCGGCGACGCCCCCGCGCACGACAGCGACCGCGCGCACATCGCCGCCCACAGGTCGAGGTCGGCCTTGGTGTAGGCGACGAGCGTGGGGCGCCCGCGCGTCCCGCTGGACCCGTGCACGGCCGCGACCTGGTCGCGCGGGACGGCGAGCATCCCGAACGGGTAGTGGTCCCAGAGGTCCTGCTTGGTGGTGAACGGGAGCTCGCGCAGCCCGGCGAGCGTCACGTCCGACCCGCCGCCGACCCCGGCCTCCTTGAGCCGCCGCCCCTGGACGCCGTCCGCGGCGAGCAGCCGGTCGACCAGCCCCCACAGCCGGTGCCGTTGCAGCGCGGCCCGCTCGTCCGGCGACATGGCCTCGGCTTTCGGATCGAACATGAGGCGCCTCCCAGGCGACGGCCGGAGCCGGACGAGGCTCCCACGCCGGGGAACCCTGCGGCAAGGTGGTTCGTCGGAACTACCATGCCAGACATGACGGAGAACACACCGGATCGAGTACGTGCGCGGTTCCCGGGGATCAGTTCCCGGGCCTACGAACACCCGGCGGACCGTTCGGCGCTCGTGGCGCTGCGCTCGCTGTCCGGGTTCGACGTCGTCCTGCGCAAGCTGTCGGGGCTGGTCAACGAGCGGTCGCTGCGGCTGATGTTCCTCGGCGGGACGGTACGCGTCGGCGAGGACCAGTTCCGCAACCTCTACGACATGGTGCGCGACGCGTCCTACGTCCTGGACATGCCGGAGGTGCCGGAGCTGTACGTCCGGCAGGACCCGACGCCCAACGCGATGGCGCTCGGCTCCGACCACCCCTTCATCGTCGTGAACACCGGCCTGATCGACCTGCTGGACGATGAGGAGCTGCGCTTCGTCATCGGCCACGAGGTCGGGCACATCCTGTCCGGGCACGCGGTGTACCAGACGATGATGCAGATCCTGCTGCAGCTCGGGTCGCGGCTCGCGTGGCTGCCGCTCGGCAACATCGGCATCGCGGCGATCATCATCGGGCTGCGGGAGTGGTTCCGGAAGGCGGAGCTGTCGTCCGACCGGGCGGGGCTGCTCGTCGGGCAGGACCTCGACGCCGCCAAGCGGGTGAACATGAAGCTGGCGGGCGGGACGCGGCTCGGCGAGATGAGCAGCGAGGCGTTCCTCCAGCAGGCGCGCGAGTACGACGCGGCGGGCGACGTCCGGGACGGCTTGCTGAAGTTCCTGAACCTGCTCGGGCAGTCGCACCCGTACGCGGTGATCCGGTTCGCCGAGATCGACCGGTGGGGGAAGAGCGCCGAGTACGAGCGGATCCTCGCGGGCGACTACCCGCGCCGCGACGGCGACGGCGACGCGTCCGTCACCGACGAGATCAAGAACGCGGCGCGCTCCTACCGGGAGTCGTGGGAGCGGACGGCCGACCCGTTCGTGGGCAAGGTCCGCGACATGGCGGACGCGGCGGCGGGCGCGGCGGGCGGGCTGTTCGACCGGTTCACCCGGCGCGACAACGGGCCGACCGACCGCAACTGAGGCAGGCACCGGCCAGGGCCGCCGCGCTACGGACGCGGCGGCCCTTTCACGTGCCTGGAGCTTCGCGCGTCTAGAAGGGGGCCGGGACGAGGAGTTCGACGTTGCGGTCGGCGGCCTCGCCGCGGCGGTGCTCGTCCCGCTCCTGCCAGTCGTTGCCCGCCAGCTCGCGGGACAGCGACGCGAGCCGGACGGGGTCGGTGAGGCGTCCGCCGTAGGACGCGGGCCCCGCCGAGTCGATCACCGTCGCGAAGATCGACAGGGTGCCGTCGCCGTTGTCGGCCAGCTCCACGATCCGGCTCTGCTGCGGGAAGTCGATGTGCGCTGCGGTGTTCACCTCCCAGAACCCTCCCCCGCCCGGCCGCGTGTGCGGGATGACGTGGTTCCGGTGCGTGTGGCCGTTCACCCACAGCACGACGTTCGGGTAGCGGAGCAGGAGCGCCAGGACCTCGTCGCCGAGGACGCGGTCGCCGCCGAGCGAGTTCTTCAGCGACCCGATCGGGTGGTGGCTGAACAGGACGACCAGCCGGTCCTTCACCGCGTGCGTCACGACCGAGCCGTCCGCGGCGAGGTAGCGGCTGCTCGCGGCCTTGAGCTGGGATTCGAGCCACGCGAACTGCTTGCGGTCGAGCGAGCCGTCCGAGTAGCCGTTCGGGTTGACGGTGTCGAGGACGAGCCCGCGCACGACGCCGCGGTCGAAGGCGTAGTAGGCCGTCCCGTCCCGGAGGTTGGCGAGGGTGTAGCCGTGCCCGGCGAGGGCGGCGGTGGTCTTGAAGTGCTCGGCGACGACCTCGCGGCGGGCGAGCATCCGCCGGTTCCGGTCGGGCGTCACCGGGCGGAACAGCCCGCCCGCGCCGCCCTGCTCCCGGCTGAGCCGGATCAGCTCGGCGGCGTCGGCCTCGGCCAGCATCCGGGCGAGCCGCCGGGCCTGGGCGTCGTCCGCCGGGGCGCCGATCTTGATACCGCCGGTCGCGAGACCGGAGACGAGCGGGCCGGCGGGCAGGTTGCCCTGGACGAGCCCGTCGTGGTTGCCGAAGACCGCGAGCCAGGGCGAGTCGAGCCCGGTCGCCTGGAACGGGCGGCGGGCCGCGTCGATCAGGCCCTTGACGCGCGGGAAGCCGAACCTCGTCGTGGGGAGGTCGGCGTCCGCGCCGGGCGGCGGGCCCTCCGGGTGCCAGAACGCGCGGTCGTAGGACGCCCAGTCCATGACGCCCTCGTACCGGTTCGGGTCGCCGGAGTCGGGGTTGACGCGGCCGCCGTCCAGCAGGTCGATGATCCAGCGGACCTCGTTGTACTGGACGTTGTCCGCCGCGTCCCCCGTGTTGATGGTGAAGGCGAGCGGCAGCCCGGTCGCCGGGCCGCGGCCGACGGCGTTGACCGCCTGGACCATCGCCTCGGCGACCTGCGTGGTGAGGAATTCCTGCGGCCGGTACGCGCCCTCGACCGGCAGGACGTCGAGGACGTCCTTGAACCGGTCGACGAACTCGACGCGCGCCGGGGACTGCGCGTCCACGATGTGGACGTCGGTGAGCTGGCCGAAGGCGAGGAGGCCGCGGCGGGCGGCGGCCCGA
>NZ_BCQP01000100.1 GCF_001552135.1 Actinomadura chibensis NBRC 106107
GGCCTGCGCCGGGCCCCGATCCCCGTCCTGGTCGTCACGGGACTGTGCGCGGTCGGGTACAAGGCGGTCGGGTTCGAGGTCCCCGCGGTCGCGTACCTGTTCGCGGTGTACACGGCCGTCCGGGCGGGGCACCGGACCGTCACGCTGGCGGTGAGCGCGGCCCTGCTGGCGGCGCTGCCGATCGCGGCGCTGGCGCCGTCCGGGGACCGGCCGCTGAGCGACGCCTTCGCGCAGGCGCAGGGTGTCCTGGAGCTGGCCTGGCTCGCCGCCGCGGGCGCCGCCGGGGAGGCGCTGCGGCAGGCGGAGCTGCGGGCGGACGAGGCCGAGCGCACCCGCGAGGAGGCCGCCCGGCTGCGCGCGACGCAGGAGCGGCTGCACATCGCGCGGGAGCTGCACGACTCGCTCACCCACCAGATCTCGATCATCAAGGTGCAGGCGGGGGTCGCCGTCCACCTGGCCCGCAAGCGGGGCGAGCCGGTGCCGGAGGTGCTGCTCGCGATCCAGGAGGCGGGCCGCGAGGCGACGCGGGAGCTGCGCGCGACGCTGGAGACGCTGCGCGACGACGAGCGGTCGCCGTCGCACGGGCTCGACCACGTCCCCGAGCTGGTGGAGAAGGCGCGGGGGATCGGCCTGGAGACGACGCTGACCATCGAGGGCCAGCGGCAGGAGGTACCGGTCGCGGTCGACCAGACGGCGTACCGGATCGTCCAGGAGTCGCTGACCAACACGGCGCGGCACGCGGCCGCCGCCACGGCGTCCATCCGGATCGACTACCGGCCGGGGACGCTCGCCATCCGCGTCGACGACGACGGCAAGGCGACGCCGGGTGTCGCGCCGGTTCCGGGCGTCGGGCTGCTCGGCATGCGCGAGCGCGTCACGGCGCTCGGCGGACGGCTGAGCGCGGAGCCGCGCAGCGAGGGCGGGTTCAGCGTGCGGGCCGAGTTCCCGGTGGGCGAGCTGTCGTGATCCGCGTCCTGCTGTGCGACGACCAGCCGCTGATCAGGGGCGGGTTCCGGGCCCTGCTGAACGCCGAGGACGACATCGACGTCGTCGCCGAGGCCGGGGACGGGCGGGAGGGCCTGGCGCTCATCAGGGAACACCTGCCCGACATCGCGCTCATCGACATCCAGATGCCCGTCATGGACGGAATCGAGACGACCCGGCGCATCGCCGCCGACCCCGACCTCGCCGGGGTCCACGTCGTCATCCTGACCAATTACGGGTTCGACGAATACGTCTTCAACGCGCTGCGGGCCGGGGCCGCCGGATTCCTCGTCAAGGACATCGAGCCGGACGACCTGCTGCATTCCGTCCGCGTCGCCGCGCGCGGGGACGCGCTGCTCGCGCCGTCCATCACCCGGATGCTGATCAGCCGGTACGTCGCGCAGCCCCTCAACCCCGGGGTCGGGGAGGGGCTGAAGGAACTGACGAACCGGGAGCGCGAGGCCGTGCTGCTGGCCGCGCAGGGGCTGTCGAACGACGAGATCGCCGACCGGATGGTGATCAGCCCGTTCACGGCGAAGACGCACATCAACCGGGCGATGGCGAAGCTCCAGGCCCGCGACCGGGCCCAGCTCGTCGTCCTCGCGTACGAGTCCGGGCTGGTGGCCCCCCGGAGTCAATGACGCCGAGGGGCCACCGGCCTCAGACTCCCGCTGTTTCCTCGACCTTGCGGATGGGGGACGGCTTCGGCGCCCGCCGTCCGGGCATCCACCAGTTGGCCCTGCCGCACATCTCCATCACGGCCGGGACGAGCACCATCCGGACGATGGTCGCGTCGATGAGCACGGCGACCGCCATGCCGAGCCCGATCTGCTTCACCGCCACGTCCGGGCCGAGCAGGGACGTCGTGAAGACGGCGACCATGATGGCGGCCGCCGCGGTGATGACCTTGGCGGTCCGCGCCAGGCCGCGGGTGACGGCCGTCCGGGTGTCGCCGGACCGCTCGTACTCCTCGCGGATCCGCGAGACGAGGAACACCTCGTAGTCCATCGACAGGCCGAACAGCAGCGCGAACATCAGCATCGGGACCCAGCTCGCGATCGGCGTCTCGACCGGGAAGCCGAGCGCCTTCCCGAGCCAGCCCCACTGGACGATCGCCACCAGCACCCCGTACGCGGCGCCGATCGACAGCAGGTTCAGCACGGCCGCCTGCACCGCGATCGTCACCGACCGGACGAGCGCGACGAGCAGCACCAGCGACAGCGCGACCACGACCGCGATCATCAGCGGCAGCCGCGCGCCGATGTCGGCGGAGAAGTCGATCGCGACGGCGTTCGGGCCGCCGAGCCGGACGTCCGCGCCGCCGGGCGCGCGGGGCAGGACGTCGTCGCGGAGGTGGTGGACCAGTTCGGGAGTCGCCTCGTCCTGGAAGCCGGTCGCGGGGAACGCCATGAAGATCGCTGCCTGCCCGTCCTGGCTGATCCGGGGCGGGGTGACGGAGGCGACGCCCTTCGTCGCGCGGACCGCCTCGACGACCGGGCCCAGGTCGGTCCGCGCCCCCCGCTCGGTCGCGAAGATCAGCGGCGCGCCGTAGCCCGGCCCGAAGCCCTCCGAGACGATCGCGTGCGAGGTGTAGCTGCTCCGGTCGCGGGGCTGGACGCTCGCGTCCGGCAGGCTCAGCCGCATCGACAGCAGGGGCGCGGCGAGCGCCAGCAGGCCCGCGCCCGCGAGCGCCGCCGCGATCAGCGGACGGCGCTGCACGACCCCGGCCCAGCGCTCGGCCGGGGTGCGCCGCTCCCGCGCCGGGGCGCGCCCGCTCCGCCCGCTCCGGCGCGGCAGCCGCAGCGCGTTGATCCGGTGGCCGGTGAAGCCGAGGAAGGCGGGCAGCAGGGTCACCGCGGCGGCCATCGTCACGAGCACGGTCAGCGCGGCGGCGACGGCGACGCCGGTGATCAGCCGCTGGCCGACGACCGTCAGGCCGAGCAGGGCGATCATGACGGTCGTCCCGGCGAACAGGACGGCGTGCCCGGCGGTCGTGATCGCCCTGACGGTCGCCCGCTCGGGGCCGTCGCCGTCCTGGAGGGCCTCCTTGTAGCGGGTCACGATGAACAGGGCGTAGTCGATGCCGACGCCGAGCCCGATCAGCGCGGCGACGATCACGGTGAAGTCCGGCGCGGGCATGACGTATCCGACCAGCCTGATCGCGGCGATGCCCCCGAGGATCGCCATCAGCGCGGTCACGATCGGCAGGCCCATCGCCACGAGCGAGCCGAAGGCGACGAACAGGATCACGGCGGCGGCGAGCACGCCGACGCCCTCGGCCGGGCCCTGCCCCGGGGTCTCGGCCTTCTCCGCCATCTCCCCGCCGAGGCCGAGCGCGACGCCGTCCCCCGAAGCGTCCTTCACCGCGTCCACCAGCGGTTCGACGTCGGACTTCGGCGGCTCCTTCACGGTCAGCGGGATCGTCGTGCGGGCGATGCGCCGATCGGCCGTGACCAGGCTCCCGTCCTGGTACGGCGACGTCACCGGGCCCGTCACGGGCGAGTCGGCCAGTTCGGCGAGGACCCGCTCGACCTTTCGCCGGACGGCCGGGTCGTCGATCCCCCGGTCCGCCTTGACGGCGAGGGTCAGCGTGTCACCCTGCTGCTCGGGGAAATGCCGTTCGACGATCCGCTGCGCCTTCGCCGATCCGGAGTCGCCGCCGGAGAAATCGTTGTCGTAGGCCGCGCCATAGCCGAACCCGGCGAACGCCACCGCGAGCACGCCGGCGACCCAGGCCAGGACGACCAGGCGGCGGCGCCGGAAACAGAACCGGGCCAGTCTCGCCAGAACCCCGTCCGGAGGCGGATTCTCGGTTGGCATCATCGTTCTCCTTGAAGTCTTTTGAGCCTCCCTCCAATGCTTGTGTTTCGGCCGTTCCGCGGCGTCGTGCAGGAAAAGGCACTATTCCGCCCGTGCTACCGCGTCCGCGGTACTCCGCCCGCGGTAGCCGGACCGCCCATGGATGATCTTTGCCCCGCCCGGACGGCCCGGTGACCCGCGCGGGGGTAGGCCGATCTCGCGACGGCGGATCGGCGCTCGGGGAGGCTCGTCTTGCGGAAGCACGGTCGATCGAAGGGGCTGGTCGCCGGGGGGACGGCCCTGCTGGTCGCCGCCGCGTCGCCCGTTCCCGGCGTCCCCGCGCAGCGGCGGACGATCGCCGACTGCGCGAACGTCAGCGTGGATCCGCCGCGCGTTCCCGACGGCCCGGTCGTGCCGCTGCGGCTGGACGGGAACTCCCTGACCGTCGAGCAGGCGTTCCGCGTCCTCACGGCGCCGCGCCTGCGGGTGAGCCTCGCCGCCGCCGCGACCCGCACGATGAGCGGGTACCGCCGCGACGCGGTCGCCCTGGTCACCCGGCGGTCGCCGCCCCCGCCGCGCGTCTACGGGTGGAACCAGGCGCTGGGGCCGCTGAAGGACCGTCCGATCACCCCGGCGGAGTCCAAGGAGTTCCAGAAGCGGGTGCTGGCGTCGCACGGTGTCGCGACCGAGCCCGTCCTGCCGGGACGGATCGCGCGGCTGGCGCTGGTGATCCGCGCCAACCAGATGGCGCGCGGGCACATGGGCGTGCGCCCCGAGCTGCCCGGCAAGTTCCTCGAACTGGTCAACAAGGGCGTCACGCCGGTGCTGCCGCAGGTCGGGTCGCTCGGGTCGGGGGACCTCCAGCCGATGGCGGTCGCCGGGCAGGTCGCGACGGGCACCGGCGGCTGCGCGAGCTGGGTGCGGCCCGGCGGCCCGACCCGCGTCGGCCGCGCCGCCGACATCCTCCGGGCCGCCGGGATCGCCCCGGCCGAACTGGAGATGGGCGAGGCGCTGCCGATCATGAGCGGCAGCACGGTCGTCGCCGCGTCCGCGGTGGCGGCGCTGCACCGGGCGCGGGCGCAGGCCGACCATGCCGAGGGCGCGTTCGCCCTGTTCATGGAGGCGCTGCGGGCCGAGGCCGGGTCGCTCGACCCGCGCACGCACGACGAGCGGCGGATCCCCGAGGAGCGGGCGGTCGCCGCCCGGCTGCGGCGGCTCGTGCGCGGCAGCGAGTTCATGACGGACCGGACGCGCGTGCGCTTCAACCCGGAGGACTCGCACCGCGTCCAGGACGCGGTCTCGGTGCGGGCCGCGCCGCACATCCTGGCGTCGCTGCGGCGGAACATGGACCACGTCGGGAAGGTCCTCGCACCGGAGATGAACGCGTCCACGTCCAATCCGCTGGTGTTCCGCGAAGCGGGCGGCGGGGTGGAGTTCGTGATGGGCGGGAACTGGGACGGCGCCGTTCTCGGCCATTCCCTGGATGCGCTCAACGCCGGGCTCGTCGACGCCGGGGTGCTGTCGCAGGAACTGTCGGCGCGGCTGCTGTCCAGCAGATGAAGTTACGGGCTGCCCGCCAATCTGGCGGGCGGCAAGGTGGGGCTGAACTCGGGAATGGTCCAGCTCCAGACGGTCGCGACGGCGCTGGTCCCGGAGATGCAGGCGCGGGCGTTCCCGTCCGGGACGCTTTCGCGTCCCGCGAAGGACGGGCAGGAAGACCACAACACGATGGCGAACGCGTCGGCCCGCAACCTGCGCGAGAACCAGGTCCGCCTCGACACGGTGCTCGCGGTGCAGTACCTCATGAGCGCGCAGGGCGTCGACCTCGTCGTCCGCGGCATCAGGGACAGAGCGGCGCCGCCGCGCCTCGGCGCCGGGACGCGGCGTATCCAGGACGTCATCCGCCGGGCGATCGCCGAACTGCGCGATGACCGGAACCTCACTCCCGACCTGGAGAGAATGGTCCGCATGGTGAACGGGCAGGCGGGCGAGGGGCTGCTGTCGGCCGTCCGGGGCCGCGCCGACTGACCCGGGCGCGTCGTCCGTTATCGGCCCCTATCGCGCGGGGTGATTTGCGGGGCGTGTCCTTATGCTCGGACGCGTGGCTCATCACCGGAATTTCCGGCCCCGCGCGCACCCGCCCGCCGCCGACCGGCAGAGCCCGCCGTTATGGAAAAGGCTGAAGGTCCGGCTGTTCACGCTCGGCGGCATGGCGTTCGCCGCGCTCATGACGCTCGTCCTGCTCCCCGTCGCGAAGGACGTGCTCTCCGACAAGGCGCAGCGCGCGACCGCCGAGCCCGCGATGTGGGTGAGCGCGGCGTCCAAGGCCCCGGAGTCCGGGTGCATGGCGCTGCGGGACCCGCTCGGCGTGCGGGACCGGGCGGCGATCCGGCTGGACTCCGACGTCGCGGGCGTCACGCGGCGGCTCGGCGGCGTCTGGGTCGGTGAGCTGCCGATCGACCTCAGCCTGCGCGGCGGCAGCGGCCAGGCCACCGTCACCGGAATCGAGATCCGGCCCCGGGAGAAGGCGCGCCCGGCGGCGTCCGCCGCCGTGCTGTGCCATTCCTCGGCGGGCACGCCGCCCGTCGCCCAGCTGACCGCGAACCTCGACGCGGCGCCGCCCATCGTGAAGATCGGCGGGAAGCGGTACGGGGACGGCTCCGTCATCACCCTCGCCCAGGGGGAGCAGGCCCCCGCGCACCTCGTGGCCTCGATAACCCGGGGATATCTGGAATTCGACATCGTCGTCCGGTTCGCGCACAAGGACAAGGCGGCGGAGACGCTGGTGGTGTACGACGGCGACCCGAAGCTCAAGCGTCCATTCCGGGTGACGGGGGCCGCGCCCCGCTACCGGTCGATTTTCATCCGGGGTTCCGGATACGACGAGGCTCCGGCGCGGGCGGCCTGCCGTTTCCTGCCGTTGAAGAGCTGCTGACGTGTCCGCCCACGGCCGGAGGCGAATCACCCGGGCCATTCTCGTCGCCGTTCTGGTCTTATCCGGGGCGGTTGTGTTCTCCTCCGATGCCGGGCCGCAGGACGCCGCGGACCGGCCGTGGGCGAGGCGCGCCCTTCCGGACCTCCTGACGCCCGTGTGGACGGCCACCGTCTCCAACCTCGACGTGGCGCTCTCCAGAGGGGATTTCTTCGCCCGGCCGGAGGCGTCGTTCACCCCGGCGGCCGCCGTCCTGCCGGGCCTGACGAACATCGAGGTCCGCGACCCGGTGACCGGGCGGACGCTGCACGACATCCCGGTCGGCGAACGGGTCGGCGACGTCGCGATCGCGGACGGCGTGATCGTGGCGCAGACGCGTCCGGAGAGCGAAAGGGGCCTCTCCTACCGCACGCTCCGCGCGTACGACCTTTCCTCCGGCCGGCGGCTCTGGGCGGAGACCATGTATTCGCACCGGATCGTGGAGACCGGCAGGTACGGCTCCGCCGGCGCCACCGCGGTCACCTCCCGCGGCGTCGTCTTCACCGGGGTCACCGGCGAGATGATCGGGCTCGACCTGAGGACCGGCGCCATGCGCTGGTGGAGTTCCAGGATCTGCGCGAACGGCACCCTTTCCGCCACCGAGAGGATGGTCGTCGCGGCGTGTGAGAAAGGCCCGCTCCTGATGGTGGACCCCGCGAACGGACGGGTCTACCGCGCCGAGGTCCCCGGGACCGTGCGGGACGTGGCGACGACGCCCGACGCCGTCGGCGTCGAATGGACGACCGCCGATCTGACCGCGCGGACGCTCCCCGACCCGATTCCGAACACGACGCTGGTCGTCTCCGAATCGCGCCGCATCCTCGGACGCTTCGACGGGACGCCCGGGCACCTCGTCCAGGTGCTGGGCGGGCAGGCGATCTTCGAGGGCGACGGCGAGGTGCGGGCCGTCAGCCTGGCGAGCGGCGCCGAGCTGTGGCGGCGGAAGGAGGAGGTGCGGGCCGCGCTCGGCGGGCGCGCGGTGGGGGCCGAGGTCGGCGCGTCCACCACCGCCGACGGGCTGGTGCTGCTCAACGGCGACCTCGACGGCGCCTCGCCGGGGACGACGAGCCTCCTCGATCCGTCCGGACGGGCCACGCCGCCGCTGCCGTGGCCGGTGGCCGGTCAGTTCGCGGGCGCCGTTCCGGGATACGTCTTCCTCGTCTCCCACGCGTCGCAGCAGTACCAGTACACCGCGCTGCGGCTCGACCGCGCACGGCCGCCCGTCCCGCGCCTCGGCACCGCGCGGCCCGCCGACTGGCCCGACCCCTGCCGCCTGCTCACCGCCGGGCAACTCGCCACGCTCGGCCGCGGATACGTCCCCTTTCCCGCGAAGCGCTCGCCCTTCACCGAACGGCTGCGCCTGCCCTATGCCGAGCAATGCGATTTCGCGGGCCCGCATCCCTTCTCGCTTCAGGTCGGCTGGGTCGCCCCTGACCAGGCGGGCGCCGAAGCGCTGGTGCAGAGCCTCCTGCCCGGGCCCGCGCGCGCGTGGCAGGCCGGACCGGGCGGCTACCAGTACCTCGGCGAGTCCACCGGCGCCGATCCCGTCGCCGACCGCGCGCTGGTCGCCCGGGGCCGGTCCGTCGTCGCCGTCTTCGCGCCCACCCGGACCGATCTGCCCGCGAAGATCGCACGGCTCCTCCAGGCGGACCGTCCACCGGACCCGGCGGGCGCGCTCGACCGGGCCGCCGTGGAGAGGACCGTGCGCGACCACGGCTTCACCGCCGTGATCCAGATGTCGCCGCCCATCCCCGGGCCGCTGCGCGCCGTCTACGCCGACTGCGGCCCGCTGTGCGGCCAGGTGTTCCTCTTCCAGGGCGGCCGCCTGGTCGGCGCGCCGCCCGGGGAATCCGCCGAACGCCCCTACTACCAGGACGTTCAGATCGTCCGGCAGGACGGGAACACGGTGCGGCTCGCCGTGGCCGTCGTCCCGCCCAGAGCCCCCTGCTGCCAGGTCCCGCACACCCTGATCGACCTACGGATGTCGGACGGCAGACTCATGTACCGCACCGAGCCGGGCCCCTGGCGCCCGGCCCCCACCGCTCCGAACCGCCGCCGCCTGCCCGGCGACATGCGGGGCTAGGAGATGAGGCCGTGGGCGCGGGCCTGGTCGAGGGCCTGTTCGGCCTCGCGGGTGTCGAGCATTTCCAGGCCGCGGACGGCCCAGAACTGGAGGGACTCGTCCATGTCCTCCAGTTGTTCGCGGAAGAGGCCGAGCGCCTTTTCCGAGCGGGCCTCGGCTATCAGTTCCAGCAGCCAGCAGCGCAGGACGGGGTCGTCCGTTTCGGCGTTGAATTCCGCCATCAGTTCGTCGACGTAGGCGTCGGCGTGCTCGCGGAGGAAGTCGAAGGCGTCCTCGCGGGTCCCCGGGTCCTTCTCCCGCATCCGCTGCATGGCCTGGTCGAAACGGCGCCGCGACATGGCGCCGACCCTAGCAGCGGGCCGGGCCGGTGGCCGCTGACCAGCCGGTATCGCCCATGATGGAGCAATCCGGACACATAACGGAGGTGCTCATGGCAGAGGACACGGCCTACGACGTCGCCGCCGTCCGCGCGCGGTTCCCGGCGCTGGAGGGCGGGTCCGCGCACTTCGACGGGCCGGGCGGCACCCAGACGCCGTTGCCCGTCATCGAGGCGATCGCGGGCGCGCTGTCCCGGCCGCTGTCGAACCGGGGGGACGTCACGCCGGGGGAGCGCAACGCCGAGACGATCGTCGCCGAGGCTCGCCGGGCCCTCGCGGACCTGCTCGGCGCGCACCCGTCCGGGATCGTCTTCGGACGCAGCGCCACCCAGCTCACCTACGACTTCTCCCGGACGCTCGCGAAGACCTGGGCGGCGGGCGACGAGGTCGTCGTGACGCGGCTCGACCACGACTCCAACGTCCGGCCGTGGATCCAGGCGGCGGAGGCCGCCGGCGCCGTCGTGCGGTGGGCCGACTTCGAGCCGGAGAGCGGCGAACTGCCGGTCGACGCCGTCCGCGCCGTGCTCTCGGACCGGACGCGCCTCGTCGCCGTCACCGCCGCGTCCAACCTGATCGGCACCCGCCCGGCGATCGCCGACATCGCGCGGGCGGCGCACGACGCCGGGGCGCTCCTCTACGTGGACGGCGTCCATTACACCGCGCACGTCTCCGTCGCCGTCGAGGCGCTCGGCGCGGACTTCTTCACCTGTTCCCCCTACAAATTCCTCGGCCCGCACATGGGGGTGCTGGCCGGGCGTCCCGATCTCCTGGAGACGTTGGCGCCGGACAAGCTGCTGCCGTCCACGAACGCCGTCCCCGAGCGGTTCGAGTTCGGCACGCTGCCCTACGAGCTGCTGGCCGGGGCGACCGCCGCCGTCGACTTCCTCGCCGGGCTCGGCCCGCGGGACGGGGCCGCCCGCCGCGACCGCCTCGTGTCCGCGTTCGCGGCGCTGGAGCGGCACGAGGACGGGCTCCGCCGGACGATCGAGGAAGGGCTGAGCGCGTTCGACCAGGTCACCGTCCATTCGCGGGCGGCCGAGCGGACGCCGACGCTGCTGCTGACCATCGACGGACGCGACACGGCCGACGCCCACCGGTTCCTCGCCGAGCGCGGCGTGGACGCGCCGTCCGGGTCGTTCTACGCGCTGGAGGCGTCCCGGCGGCTCGGCCTCGGGGACGCCGGAGGGCTCCGCGTCGGCCTCGCCCCCTACAACGACGCCGCCGACGTCGACCGTCTGCTGACCAACCTGGAGGCGTTCTTGCGCCGGGCTTGAGCACCCCCTAATCCGGGCTGGAGGGCATAGGGGTTTTGCACGAATCCCACAACTGGAGCCGCCAAGCGTGCGATATCAGCGACATGGCTAAGCGAGCCGTTAGACGGAAGGCTGAGCATGGTCGGGGCCGGAGTGCTCCGGCGGCCCATGTCGCTTCACGGGAAGGCTCGGTCGGGTGTTCAGTCGTGTCGCCATCGTCAACCGTGGTGAGGCCGCCATGCGGCTCATCCACGCCGTGCGGGACATCGCCGCGGAGCGCGGGACACGGATCGAGACCGTCGCCCTGCACACCGACGTGGACCGGACGGCCACGTTCGTCCGGGAGGCGGACCTGTCCTACGACCTCGGGCCCGCGTCCGCCCGCCCGTACCTCGACCTGGCCGTGCTGGAGCGCGCGCTGGTCGAGAGCGGCGCGGACGCCGCCTGGGTCGGCTGGGGGTTCGTCGCGGAGGACCCGGCGTTCGCCGAGCTGTGCGACCGCATCGGCGTGACCTTCGTCGGCCCGAGCGCGGACGCGATGCGCCGGCTCGGCGACAAGATCGGCGCGAAGCTGATCGCCGAGGAGGTCGGCGTGCCGGTCGCGCCGTGGAGCCGCGGCGCGGTCGAGTCGCTGGACGCCGCCAAGCGCGCCGCCGCCGACATCGGCTACCCGCTGATGCTGAAGGCCACGGCGGGCGGCGGCGGGCGCGGCATCCGCAAGGTCACCAGCGAGGCCGAGCTGACCGACGCCTACGAGCGCACCAGCCAGGAGGCGCTGCGCTCGTTCGGCAGCGGCGTCGTGTTCCTGGAGCGGCTCGTCACCGGCGCCCGGCACGTCGAGGTCCAGGTGATCGCGGACGGCGAGGGCACCGCGTGGGCGCTCGGCGTCCGCGACTGCTCGATCCAGCGGCGCAACCAGAAGGTCATCGAGGAGTCGGCGTCGCCGGTGCTCGAACCGGAGCAGGCGGCGGAGCTGAAGGCGTCCGCCGAGCGGCTCGCCGTCGCGGTCGGCTACCGGGGCGCGGCGACCGTCGAGTTCCTCTACCACCCGGGCGAGCGGCTGTTCGCGTTCCTTGAGGTGAACACCCGGCTTCAGGTCGAGCACCCGATCACCGAGTCCACCACCGGGTTCGACCTGGTCAAGGCCCAGTTGCACGTCGCGTCCGGCGGGCGCCTGGAAGGCGCGCCGCCGGTCGAGCGCGGCCACGCGATCGAGGCGCGGCTGAACGCCGAGGACCCGGACCGCGACTTCGCGCCGTCGCCGGGCCGCATCGCCCGGCTCGACCTGCCCGCCGGGCCCGGCATCCGGGTCGACACCGGCGTCCGCGAGGGCGACACCATCCCCGCCGACTTCGACTCGATGATCGCGAAGATCATCGCCTACGGCCGGGACCGGGACGAGGCGCTCGGCCGCCTCCGCCGCGCGATGGCCCAGACCACGGTGATCATCGAGGGCGGCGCGACCAACAAGAGCTTCGTGCTCGACCTGCTCGACCAGCCCGAGGTGATCGACGCGACCGCCGACACCGGGTGGATCGACCGCGTCCGCGCCGAGGGGCGGCTCGTCTCGCACCGGCACTCCGCCGTCGCGCTCGCCGCCGCCGCCATCGAGGCGTACGAGGAGGAAGAGGGCGTCGAACGGCGGCGGCTGCTGTCGACCGCGTTCGGCGGCCGCCCGCAGGTCCAGCACGAGGGCGGACGCCCGCTCGACCTCAAGCTGCGCGGCGTCTCCTACCGGCTGCGCGTCGCGCGGGTCGGCGCGCACCGCTTCCGCGTCGCCGTCGAGGCGGGCGGGACGATCCGCACCGCCGTCGTCGAACTCGACCGGTTCGACCGGCACACCGGGCAGATCGTCGTGAACGGCTCCCGCTACCGGGTGCTGACCGGCACGCACGGCCCGATCCACCTGGTCGAGGTGGACGGCGTGACCCACCGCGTCAGCCGGGACGAGGGCGGCGTCGTCCGCTCGCCCGCGCCCGCGCTGGTCGTCGCGACGCCGGTGAAGGTCGGCGCCGAGGTCGAGGCGGGCGCGCCCGTCCTCGTCCTGGAGAGCATGAAGATGGAGACCGTGCTGCGGGCCCCGTTCAAGGCGCGGCTGAAGGAGTGCGTCGTCGCCGTCGGCAGCCAGGTCGAGACCGGCGCGGCGCTGCTGCGCCTCGAACCGCTCGCCGACGAGGCCGAGGAGGCGGACGACGGCCCGGCCACCGGCCCCGTCGAGCTGGACCTGCCCGCCGAGGCGGAGACCGTCCACCCCGGCGAGCGCATCGCGCGCGGCCAGCAGGACCTACGCAGCCTCCTGCTCGGCTTCGACGTCGACCCGCACGACGAGCGCCGCGTCCTGGACGACTACCTCGCCGCCCGCCGCGCCGCCGCCGTGGACGGGCACCGCCCGCTCGCCGCCGAACTCGACCTCGTGGACGTGTTCACCGACCTCGCCGAGCTGAGCCGCAACCGCCCGGCGGGCGGCGGCGACGGCACCGACGGCGGGAACGGGCACGTCCACAGCGCCCGCGAGTACTTCCACACCTACCTGCAGAGCCTCGACGTCGACCGGGCCGGGCTCCCGGACGCGTTCCAGGACAAGCTCGCGAAGGCGCTCGGCCACTACGGCGTCACCGGGCTCGACCGGACGCCCGAGCTGGAGGGCGCGGTCTTCCGGATCTTCCTCGCGCAGCAGCGCGCGTCCGTCGACGCGGCGGCCGTCGCGACCCTGCTGCGCGACTGGCTGCGCGAACCGCCGCCGGACCCGGACCTGCACGGCCACGCCAACCGCGTGCTCGACCGGCTGGTCGCGGCGACGCAGGTGCGCTTCCCGGTGGTCGCCGACCTCGCCCGCGGGGTGGTGTTCGCATGGTTCGCGCAGCCGCTGCTGCGCCGCGCCCGCGCCCGCGTGTACGCCGACGTCCGGCGGCACCTGCGGCACCTGGACGAGCACCCGGACGCCCCGGACCGCGCCGAGCGCATCGCCGAGATGGTCCGCAGCACCGAGCCGCTGGTGCGGGTCCTCGGGCAGCGGCTGCTCCGCGACGACCGCGACAACTCGGTCATGCTGGAGGTGCTGACCCGGCGCTACTACGGCAACAAGGGGCTCACCCGCGTCCGGACGAGCGAGGTCGCGGGCTGCCGGTTCGTCGTCGCCGAGCGCGAGGGCTCGTCGGTCGTGTCGGCGGCGGTGAGCTTCGACGCCCTCGACGGCGCGCTGCGCGGCCTCGCCGGGCTCGTCCGCGACGGCGACGACGTGGACGCCGACATCTACCTCTCCTGGGAGAACCAGCCGGAGGACTTCGACGCCATGGCGGCGGCGCTGCACGAGGCGCTGAACGCGCGCCCGCTGCCCGAGCGCGTCCGCCGGATCACCGCGACCGTCGCGGGCAGCGGCGGCGCGCTGATGCACCACCACTTCACGTTCCGCCCGTCGACCACCGGGATGGCGGAGGAGCGGCTGATCCGCGGCCTGCACCCCTACATCGCGCAGCGGATGAAGATGGAGCGGCTCAGCAAGTTCGACCTCACCCGGCTCCCGTCCTCGGACGAGGAGGTCTACCTCTTCCAGTGCGTCGCGCGGGAGAACCCGGCCGACGAGCGGCTCGTCGCGTTCGCGCAGGTCCGCAACCTCACCGAGCTGCGCGACGAGGACGGGCGGCTGATCGCGCTGCCGACCGCCGAGGACATGATCGCCACCTGCCTCGACTCGATCCGGCGCGCCCGGCAGAGCCGGTCGGCGAAGAAGCGGTTCGACACCAACCGGATCGTCATCTACGTCTGGCCGCCGAGCGGCATCACCCGCGCCGAGCTGGAGACGATCACCGGCCGGCTGCTGCCGATGGTCCCGGGCGCCGGGCTTGAGGAGATCATGCTCATCGCGCGGCAGCGGCACCCCGGCACCGGCGTGCTGCACAAGATCGCCGCGCGGTTCTCCTTCGACGCGACCGGCGGCGCGAAGCTGACCGTCGGCGAGCCGCCGGACGACCTGATCGAGCCCGTCGACGGCTACCGGCAGAAGGTGCTGAGCGCGGCCAGCCGCAACACCGTCTACCCCTACGAGCTGACCGGCATGCTCGGCGAGTTCGTCGAACACGACCTCGACGAGGAGAACGTCCTCGTGCCGGTCGACCGGCCGAAGGGGCGCAACACCGCCGCGATCGTCGCGGGCGTCGTCACGACGAGGACGCGGCGGCACAAGGAGGGCGTCACCCGCGTCGTGCTGCTCGGCGACCCGACGAAGGCGCTCGGCGCGCTGTCGGAGCCGGAGTGCCGCCGCGTGATCGCCGCGCTCGACCTGGCCGAGCGGATGCGGGTGCCGGTCGAGTGGTACGCGCTGTCCGCCGGGGCCCGGATCTCGATGGAGTCCGGCACCGAGAACATGGACTGGGTGGCCGCCGCGCTCAAGCGGATCGTCGAGTTCACCCAGGACGGCGGCGAGATCAACGTCGTGGTCGCGGGCATCAACGTCGGCGCGCAGCCGTACTGGAACGCCGAGGCGACGATGCTGATGCACACCAAGGGCGTCCTCGTGATGACGCCCGACTCGGCGATGGTGCTCACCGGCAAGCAGGCGCTCGACTTCTCCGGCGGCGTGTCCGCCGAGGACAACTTCGGCATCGGCGGCTACGACCGCGTCATGGGCCCGAACGGGCAGGCGCAGTACTGGGCGCCGAACCTCCCCGCCGCGCGGGACGTCCTCATGGCGCACTACGACCACACCTACGTCGCGCCCGGCGAGGACGCGCCGCGCCGCGTGAAGACGACCGACCCCGTCGACCGGGACGTGTCGGTCTTCCCGCACACCGTGGAGGGCAGCGACTTCGCCACGGTCGGCGAGATCTTCTCCGCCGACGCCAACCCGGACCGCAAGAAGCCGTTCGACATCCGCACGGTGATGCGGGCGCTGTCCGACCAGGACCACCCGGTGCTGGAGCGCTGGGCGGGCATGGCCGACGCGGACACGGCGGTCGTGCAGGACGTCCACCTCGGCGGCATGCCGGTGTGCCTGCTCGGCATCGAGTCGCGGGCGGTGCCGCGGCGCGGCTTCCCGCCCACCGACGGCCCCGACTCCTACACGGCCGGGACGCTGTTCCCGCAGTCGTCCAAGAAGGCGGCGCGGGCGATCAACGCGGCGAGCGGGAACCGGCCGCTGGTGGTGCTCGCGAACCTGTCCGGCTTCGACGGCTCGCCGGAGTCGATGCGCAAGCTGCAACTGGAGTACGGCGCGGAGATCGGCCGCGCGATCGTGAACTTCCGCGGCCCGATCGTGTTCTGCGTGATCTCCCGGTACCACGGCGGCGCGTTCGTCGTGTTCTCCAAGGCGCTGAACCCGAACATGACCGTGCTGGCGCTGGAGGGGTCGTTCGCGTCGGTGCTCGGCGGCGCGCCCGCGGCGGCGGCCGTGTTCTCCCGCGACGTCGACGCGCGGGCCGCGAACGACCCGCGCGTCCGCGACCTGGAGGGGCGGCTCGCCGCCGCGTCCGGGGCCGACCGGGCCGCGCTGTCGGCGGAGCTGGACGAGCTGCGCGCGTCGGTCCGGGCGGAGAAGCTCGGCGAGGTCGCCGCGGAGTTCGACCGGGTCCACGACATCCGGCGGGCGGTCGAGGTCGGGTCGGTCGACGCCGTCGTGCGCGCCGCCGAGCTGCGGCCGCGGATCATCGAGTCGATCGAGGCGCGGCTGCGCTGACGCGGCCGGCGCCCCGTCCCGCGTCCCATGGGATCCCATGGGACG
>NZ_BCQP01000101.1 GCF_001552135.1 Actinomadura chibensis NBRC 106107
CCCGCCGCGACCGGCGGCGGCCCGGCGACGGCGGCTCGGGCGCGGAATAGACCCGGTCGAACGGGTCCGGAGGACGCTGAAGGCCCAAACCCCGATCCCCCTCCCCCGTGCGCTTCCCGGTCCGCCTCCCGTCAAGGTAGTCAGGACCGCGCCCGCTGACCAGGCCCCCTGGCCGGGCCCGATGTCAGACCCCGTGGTCACAATGGAGGGATGCTGATCGCCGACATCGCCCGGACCTCGGCGGACGTCGCCGCGACCGCGGGCCGCAAGGCCAAGGTGGCGTCGCTCGCGGAGTGCCTGCGCGCGGCCGAACCGGGCGAGGCCGCGGTCGTGGTGGCCTACCTGTCCGGCGAGCTGCCGCAGCGCCAGATCGGGGTGGGGTACGCGGCGCTGCGCGACGTCCCGCCGCCCGCGCCGGAGTCGTCGCTGACCGTCCTCGCGGTCGACGCGGCGTTCACCGAGATCGGCGCGGTGTCCGGGGCCGGGTCGGTCGCCCGGCGGCGCGAGCTGCTCGCGGCGCTGTTCGGCCGCGCCACCCGTCCCGAGCAGGACTTCCTGATCAGGCTGCTGGCGGGCGAGCTGCGGCAGGGCGCGCTGGACGGCGTGATGGCCGAGGCGATCGCGGCGGCGGCCGAGGTGCCGGCGGCCGAGGTGCGGCGCGCGGTCATGCTGCGCGGCTCGCTCGGCCCGGTCGCCACGGCCGCGCTCGCCGACGGCGTGGCCGGGCTGCGCCGCTTCGCGCTGGAGGTCGGCCGGCCGATCAAGCCGATGCTCGCGGCGTCCGCGCCCGACCTCGACGCGGCGTTCGGCAAGCTGAAGGCCGAGGCCGCCGTGGAGTGGAAGCTCGACGGCATCCGCGCCCAGATCCACGTGGCCGGCGGCGAGGTGCGCGTGTTCACCCGGACGCTCGACGAGATCACCGCCCGGCTGCCCGAGGTCGTCGCGGCGGTGCGGGAGCTGCCCGTCCGCGACGCGGTGTTCGACGGCGAGCTGATCGCGCTCCGGCCGGACGGGCGCCCCCACCCGTTCCAGGTCACGTCCGCCCGCACCGCCACCCGCACCGCCAAGACCACCGGCACGGTGCCGCTCGCGGTGTTCCTGTTCGACGTGCTGCACCTCGACGGGCGCGACCTGCTCGACGCGCCGGGCGCGGAGCGCGGCGCGGCGCTCGCGGAGGTCGTCCCGGAGGGGCTGCGCATGCCGCGCGTCGTCACCGCCGACCCGGCGCGGGCCAAGGAGGTCTTCGACGAGGCCGTCGCGCGCGGCCACGAGGGCGTCGTCGTCAAGTCGCTCGACACCCCGTACACGGCCGGGCGGCGCGGCGCCGGGTGGATCAAGGTGAAGCCCCGGCACACGCTCGACCTCGTCGTGCTCGCCGTCGAGTGGGGGCACGGGCGGCGCCGGGGGCTGCTGTCCAACCTGCACCTCGGCGCCCGCGACCCCGAGACCGGCGGGTTCGTCATGCTCGGCAAGACGTTCAAGGGGCTCACCGACGAGCTGCTCGCCTGGCAGACGGCGAAGCTGCGCGAGCTGGCCGTGCGGGAGGACGACTGGACCGTCCACGTCCGTCCCGAGCTGGTCGTGGAGATCGCGTTCGACGGCGTCCAGCGCAGCCCCCGCTACCCGGGCGGCATCGCGCTGCGGTTCGCCCGCGTGCTGCGCTACCGCCCGGACAAGTCCGCGGCGGAGGCCGACACGATCGACACCGTCCGCGCCGTCGCGCCCGTCATGGACTAGCCGACGGCTCCTGCCGCGTGGCGCTCGGCGACGGCGGCTCCTCCTCGGGGACGGCGCGGCGCGCCCGCCGGGACGCGGCGCGCATCCGCAGCCGCGACGCGGGCCTCCCGCGCTCCCGGGCGAGCGCGCGGTTGCGGGTGAGGGCGCGGCGCCGCTCGCGCGCCTCGGCGCGGCGCTCGGCCCAGGCCGCCTTGCGGCGCCCGGTGCGGCGGCCCGGCGACCGGCGGCCCGCGCGGGCCGCGGCCCGGCGCTCCGCGCGCACGGCGGCCCGCCGGTCCGACCGGGCGGCGGCGCGGCGTTCGGCGCGGGCGGCGGCGCGGCGCCGGGCGCGGGCGGGCGAGCGCCCGCCGCGCAGCCGGCGGCGGGCCCGGTCGGACGCGTCGGCGCGGCGCTGCAGCAGCTCCGGCGGGATCAGGTCGTGCCGTCCGGCGATGAACTCCTGCACCCAGATCTTGCCGTTGATCAGCGGCCGCCGGTACTGCTTCTCCCGCCGGACGGCCCGCTGGTACCGGCGCGACCCCGCGTCGTAGCGCCACCGCGACCACGGCGACCCCGGCCGCGCCACCCGGACCGCGCCGACGACCAGCAGCGCGGGCACGAACAGCCCGATGAGGCCCGTCCAGATCTTGCCCTTGAGCAGCGTGATCACCGCGAGCGCCAGGTTGACGACGAGCGACGCCGCGTACAGGCGGCTGAGCACCTCGCCGCCCGAGTCGAGCCCGAGCCCCTCGTAGCCGAACGGCCGGACGCCGAGCAGCAGCAGCCCCGTCACCGCGATGGCGACGAACACGGCGTCGACGGACGCGCGGCCCTTCTCCGTCCAGTAGACGTCGCTGAGGTGCAGGATCAGGGCGAACTCGTCCAGGACGAGGGCGGACCCCATCCCGAACACGATGGCCGCGGCCAGCTCCAAGCGGACGTGCCCGTCCGGCACGGCGAGGCTCGCCACCCCGCCCGCCAGCATCAGCACGACCCCGAACACCACATGGTGGATGTGCACGTCGCCCGCCGTCACGTTCCGGAACCAGCGCACGTCCGCCCGGATCATCCGGACGTTCACCCTGGTCAGCACGAACGTGATGATGAACGCGACGAAGAAGCCGAACAGCGGCAGCCGCCCGGTCTCCACGATCCGCTCGTCGAACATCTCGATCAATCTGCCCCCCGCAGCCTCCATGATGCCCGGCGACATGCACGGATATCGTGGGACCCCTGATGAGACGTCGGGGGGGCAACTTTGGATCGGATCGTCGACCGTTGTGATCCGGGCGGACGCGCTTGGGTCGCCGAGGCCGTTCGCCTCGTGGACGCCGACGCCAACCGCAGCGCGGACACGCACCTGCACGTTTTCCCGCTGCCGCCCGAGTGGGGCATCGACCTGTACCTGAAGGACGAGTCCGTCCATCCGACGGGGTCGCTGAAGCACCGGCTGGCGCGGTCGCTGTTCCTGTACGGGCTGGCGAACGGCTGGATCCGCGAGGGCACGACGATCATCGAGGCGTCCAGCGGGTCGACGGCGGTGTCGGAGGCGTACTTCGCGCGGCTGCTCGGGCTGCCGTTCGTCGCGGTGATGCCCGCGTCCACCAGCCCGGAGAAGATCCAGCTCATCGAGTTCTACGGCGGGCGCTGCCACCTGGTGGACGACCCGTCCGCGATCTACGCCGAGTCGCGGCGCCTCGCGGCCGGGTGCGACGGCCACTTCATGGACCAGTTCACCTACGCCGAGCGCGCCACCGACTGGCGCGGCAACAACAACATCGCCGAGTCGATCTTCGAGCAGCTGCGGCTGGAGCGGTTCCCGGAGCCGTCCTGGGTCGTGGTCGGCGCGGGCACCGGCGGGACGTCCGCGACGATCGGCCGGTACGTCCGGTACCGGCGGTTCCAGACGCGGCTCGCGGTCGTCGACCCGGAGGGCTCGGCGTTCCACGGCTCCTACGCCGACGGCGACCCGGAGCGGACGGCGGCGGGCTCGCGGATCGAGGGCATCGGACGGCCGCGCGTCGAGCCGTCGTTCCTGCCGACGGTGATCGACCGGATGATCCGGGTGCCGGACGCGGCGTCCATCGCGGCGATGCGCTGGACGAGCGAGGTCAGCGGCCGGGACGTCGGCGGCTCCACCGGCACGAACATGTGGGGCGCGGCGGAGCTGATCGCGGGGATGCGGGCGCGCGGGGAGCGCGGCAGCGTCGTCACGCTGATCTGCGACGGCGGCGAGCGCTACACCGGCACCTACGGGTCGGACGAGTGGCTCGCCGGGCAGGGCCTCGACATCGCGCCCTACCGCGCCGCGCTGGACGCCTTCCTCAAGACCGGCGACCTCCCGACGGACCTGTGACGGCCACCCCGTGACGGCTAACCGGTGACGGCTATCCGGTGACGGCTATCCGGTGACGCGGACGGGGTTGAACAGGTCGGCGTAGATCAGCAGCCCGCCCATGACGATCAGCACGGCCGCCATCACGTAGGTCACCGGGAGGGCCTTGGCGACGTCCACGTAGCCGGGGTCGGGCCTGCGGAAGACCCGGGCGAACGCCTTCTTGATCGCCTCCAGCAGCGCGCCCGCGATGTGGCCGCCGTCCAGCGGCAGCAGCGGGACGAGGTTGAACAGCCCCACCGCGAGGTTCAGCGAGCCGAGCAGCATCACGAAGTAGGAGATCTTCTGCGTGCCGGTGAACTCCTGGGACGCGGCGACCTCGCCGCCGATCCGGCTGACCCCGACGACGCCGATCGGGCCGTTCGGGTCGCGCTCGTCGCCGCCGAACGCGGCGTTCCAGACGCCGACCATCTTCTGCGGCATCCGCACCAGCGCGCCCGCCGTGCGCGTGGTGAGGTCGCCCATCGTGCTCGCGACCGCGCCGGGGCCCTGCCGCTCGACGGCGCTGTCCGGCGTGATGCCGAGGAAGCCGACGTTGACGACCTTGTCCTCGTCCTTCAGGTCGTACATCTGGTTGCGGGTGATCGGAACGGTGAGCGTGATGTCGCGCCCGTCGCGCCGGACGGTCATCGGCACCGTCTTGCCGCCGTCCCCGCGGATCAGCTCCTGCAGCTCGCGGTAGTCGCCGATCTTCTCGCCGCCGAACGCGACGATCCGGTCGCCGGGCTTGAGCCCGACCTGCTTGGCCGGGGTGGCGGGCGCGTTCGCCGGGCAGCCCTTGACGTCGGCGGACTGGCTCGCCGGGACCATGCACTCGGCGACCTCGCGGATCACCGGCTGCGGCTGGCTCGTCCCGATGCCCATCAGCAGGATCGAGAAGAACACCACGGCCAAGACGAGGTTCATCGCGGGCCCGCCCACCATGATCAGCGCCTTCTGCCACCACTTCTTGGCGTAGAAGACGCGGTCCTCGTCGCCGGGCCTGACCTCCTCCAGCGCCGCGCCCCGCGCGGACTCGATGAGGCCCTGCCAGGGGCCGGTGCTGATCCGCCGGACCTGGCCGGGGGCGTCGCCGCGGCGCGGCGGCAGCATCCCGATCATGCGGATGTAGCCGCCGAGCGGAATCCATTTCACGCCGTACTCGGTCTCGCCGCGGCGCCACGACTTCATCGTCGGGCCGAAGCCGACCATGAACTGGGTCGTGCGGACGCCGAACAGCTTGGCGAACGAGAAGTGCCCGAGCTCGTGCAGGGCGATGGACACCAGCAGGCCGAAGAACAGGATCAACGCTCCAGCCAGGTAGGCCATGCGGATTGCCCCTCCGGGTCGTGCACCCCGCGCACCCAGGGTGATCTCCAGCAACCGTCTTAGGGTACGTCACGGGCCCGCATTCGGTTCAACGCACGAGCTCAGCGATAGGGCATGGACAAAGGGAACTGCTAGCCTTGCCCGCAGCCGACTATCCCGTGCGGGAGAGTCCCTCGCAGCCGGCGGGGGACGCCGAAGGAGCAAATCCTCCCCGGAACCTCTCAGGCCCACGGACCGCACGGGCCAGGCGACCTCTGGAAAGCGGGGACCAGGTCCTCCGCCGAAGGTGAAAGCCCGCCCCGCCGGGACGGGTGAAGCTCTCAGGCGCCGATGACAGAGGGGGAGGCACCGAGACGCCCGGTGCGCGGGTGGGACGATTGGACCGCGCGCGCCCGTGACGAAGGAGCCGAACCCATGTCCGCCGACAACAACGACGCCGAATCCGCTGTGCGGGACCCGAAGAAGACGCCGCTGCACGACGTCCACGAGGGCCTCGGCGCGAACCTCGTCGACTTCGCCGGGTACCTGATGCCGCTGCGCTACGCGAGCGAGACGGCCGAGCACCAGGCCGTCCGCACCGGCGCGGGCCTGTTCGACCTGTCCCACATGGGGGAGATCTTCCTCGCCGGGCCGGGCGCGGGCGCCGCGCTCGACTACGCGCTGGTGGGCAACCTGTCGCCGATGAAGGTCGGCAAAGCCCGCTACACGATGATCTGCGGACCGGACGGCGGCGTCCTCGACGACCTGATCGTCTACCGCCTCGCCGACGAAACGTGGATGGTGGTCGCGAACGCCGCGAACGCCGACGTGGTGCGGGACGCGCTGACCGAGCGGGCCTCCGGCTTCGACGCGACCGTCGACGACAGGTCCGACGCGTACGCGCTGATCGCCCTCCAGGGCCCGCGTTCGCAGAAGATTCTCGAAGGCTTCACCGACGCGCCGCTGGCCGACCTCAAGTACTACGCGATCCTCGCCGGACGGGTCGCCGGGGTCGACGCCCTCGTCGCCCGCACCGGCTACACCGGCGAGGACGGCTTCGAGCTGTTCGTCGACGCCGCCGACGCCGTCCCGCTGTGGAACGCGCTCGCGGCCGTGGACGGCGTCGTCCCGGCCGGGCTGTCCGCGCGCGACACGCTGCGTCTGGAGGCGGGGATGCCGCTGTACGGCAACGAGCTGACCGCCGAGACCACCCCGTTCGAGGCGGGTCTCGGCCGGGTCGTGAAGCTGGACAAGACCGTCGACTTCGTCGGGAAGGCCGCCCTCGCGGCGCAGGCGCAGACCCCGCCGGGGCGCAGGCTCGTCGGGCTGGTCGCGCGGGGGCGTCGGGCGCCGCGGAAGGGGTATCGGGTCGTCGCGTCCGGCGGCACGCCGTGCGGGGTCGTGACGAGCGGCGCGCCGTCGCCCACACTGGGCACGCCGATCGCCATGGCGTACCTCGACAGCGGCGCCGCGGAGACCGGCCTCGCCGTGGACGTGCGCGGCAGGCAGGAGCCGGTGGACGTGGTCGACCTGCCGTTCTACAAGCGTTCCTGAAGAAAGCCGTCCCGGGGGCGCGGGACCGCCCGTCCCCCCGCAGCGAACCCCGTACAGAGAAGAGAGAAGTGATCGTGAGCGTTCCGGAGCAGCTCCGCTACAGCGAGGAGCACGAGTGGGTGGCGGGCCTCGGCGGCGAGGACGACATCGTCACCGTCGGCATCACCGCGCACGCCGCCGACGCCCTCGGCGAGATCGTCTACCTGGAGCTCCAGGTGGGCGAGGGCGGCGCCGTCGAGGCGGGCGAGGTCTGCGGCGAGGTCGAGTCGACGAAGTCGGTCAGCGACATCTACTCGCCGGTCAGCGGCGAGATCACCGCGATCAACTCGGCCGTGGTGGACGTCCCGAAGGTCATCAACGACGACCCGTACGGCGAGGGCTGGCTGTTCAAGGTGCGGCTGTCGGCGGAGCCGGGCGACCTGCTCGACTCGGTGGCCTACGAGAAGCTGATCGAGGAGGGCTGACCGTGGGCCTGAACGACCCGCTGGCCGCGGCCGACCCGGAGGTCGCCGCGGCGGTCGCCGCCGAGCTGCGGCGCCAGCAGTCCACCCTGGAGATGATCGCGTCGGAGAACTTCGCGCCGGTCGCGGTGCTGGAGGCGCAGGGCTCCGTCCTGACGAACAAGTACGCCGAGGGGTATCCGGGCAGGCGGTACTACGGCGGCTGCGAGCACGTCGACGTCACCGAGCAGCTCGCGATCGACCGGGCCAAGGCGCTGTTCGGTGCGGAGCACGCGAACGTCCAGCCGCACAGCGGGGCGCAGGCCAACACGGCCGTCTACTTCGCCCTGCTGCAGCACGGCGACACGATCCTCGGCCTCGACCTCGCGCACGGCGGGCACCTCACGCACGGGATGCGGCTGAACTACTCCGGCAAGGTGCTGAACGTGGTGCCCTACCACGTCCGCGCCGAGGACGGCCTGGTCGACATGGACGAGGTCGCCGCGCTCGCCGAGGAGCACCGGCCCAAGATGATCGTGGCGGGCTGGTCGGCGTACCCGCGGCGGCTCGACTTCGCGAAGTTCCGGGAGGTCGCCGACTCGGTCGGGGCGCTGCTCATGGTCGACATGGCGCACTTCGCCGGGCTGGTCGCGGCGGGGCTGCACCCCTCGCCCGTCCCGCACGCCGACATCGTCACGACGACCACGCACAAGACGCTCGGCGGGCCGCGCGGCGGGCTGATCCTCGCCCGCGAGGAGCACGCCAAGAAGATCAACTCGGCGGTGTTCCCCGGCATGCAGGGCGGGCCGCTGGAGCACGTGATCGCCGCGAAGGCCGTCGCGCTGAAGATCGCCGCGTCGGAGGAGTTCAAGGACCGGCAGGAGCGCACCGTCGAGGGCGCGAAGCTGCTCGCCGAGCGCCTCCTCGCCGAGGACGCCGCCAAGGCCGGGGTGAAGGTGCTGACCGGCGGGACGGACGTCCACCTCGTCCTGGTCGACCTGGTCGACTCCGAGCTCACCGGCCGGGACGCCGAGGACCGCCTGCACGACATCGGCATCACCGTGAACCGCAACGCCGTGCCGAACGACCCGCGCCCGCCGATGGTGACGTCCGGGCTGCGGATCGGGACGCCCGCGCTCGCCACCCGCGGCTTCACCGCCGCCGACTTCGCCGAGGTGGCGGACGTCATCGCGCTGGCCCTGCAGCCGTCGTTCGACCGGGCCGCGCTCGCGGCGCGGGTCTCGGCGCTCGCGGCCGCGCACCCCCTGTACCCGGACCTGTGACGTCCCGGCGCCCCCTCCCCGCGCGGGAGGGGGCGCCGCGATCGGGGAGGCACCCCTCATGGCCATCAGCGTTTTCGACCTCTTCAAGATCGGCATCGGCCCGTCGTCGTCGCACACCGGCGGCCCGATGGCGGCGGCGCACCGCTTCGCGCGGGGCCTGGACCGGGACGGGCTGCTGGAGAAGACGGCGTCCGTGCGGGCGATCCTGTACGGGTCGCTCGGGCTGACCGGGAAAGGGCACGGCAGCGACAAGGCCGTCATCCTCGGGCTGGAGGGCGACAAGCCCGAACTCGTCGACGTGGACGGCGTCGAAGAGCGGATGGAGCGCGTCCGCGCTCAGGGCGAGCTGCGCCTGTTCGGCGACCACGAGATCCCGTTCGTCGTCGGCGAGCACCTGGTCTTCGAGCGCAAGGAGTCGCTGCCCGGCCACCCCAACGGGATGCGCTTCACCGCGCTGGACGCCGACGGCAACGAGCTGCGCTCGAAGGTGTACTACTCCGTCGGCGGCGGGTTCATCCTGGACGAGACCGCCACCGGCGCCGACCGGATCAAGCCGGACGACACCGTCCTGCCGCACCCGTTCGACACGGCCGCCGACCTGCTCGACCGGTGCCGCGAGACGGGCCTTTCGGTGTCGGCGCTGATGCTGGAGAACGAGCGGGCGTTCGGCCGCACCCCGGAGGAGATCCGCGCCGGGCTGCTGGAGCTGTGGGGCGTCATGGCGGCCTGCGTCGAGCGCGGCTGCACCCGCGAGGGGCTGCTGCCCGGCGGGCTGAAGGTGCGGCGGCGGGCGCCGCAGCTGCACCGCCAGCTCACCGCCGAGAAGCCCGGCGACCCGCTGCACGCGATGGACTGGGTGACCCTGTACGCGCTGGCCGTCAACGAGGAGAACGCGGCGGGCGGGCGGATCGTCACCGCCCCCACCAACGGCGCGGCCGGGATCATCCCGGCGGTGCTGCACTACTACGCGCGCTTCGTGCCGGGCTGCGACGACGACGGGATCGTCCGGTTCCTGCTGACGGCCGCCGCGATCGGGGTGCTGTTCAAGCAGAACGCCAGCATCTCCGGCGCGGAGGTCGGCTGCCAGGGCGAGGTCGGGTCGGCCTGCTCGATGGCCGCCGCCGGGCTGACCGAGGTGCTCGGCGGGACGCCGGAGCAGGTGGAGAACGCCGCCGAGATCGGCATCGAGCACAACCTCGGGCTGACCTGCGACCCGGTCGGCGGGCTCGTCCAGGTGCCGTGCATCGAGCGCAACGCGGTCGGCGCGATCAAGGCGATCAGCGCGGCCCGCATCTCGCTGCGCGGCGACGGCCGCCACTTCGTCTCGCTCGACAAGGCCATCGCCACGATGCGCGACACCGGCCGCGACATGCTCGACAAGTACAAGGAGACGTCGCGGGGCGGCCTCGCCGTCAACGTCATCGAGTGCTGAGGGCGCGGCGGGGCGCGGCGGGACGCGGCGGGGCGGGGCGTCAGAAGGCTTCGTCGAGGGCCAAGGCGGCGGCGCGGCGCAGGGCCTCGCGGTCGGCGGCGCCGATGTCGCGCGCCGAGCACGTGGCCATGGCGATCACGTTGCCCCGGCGCGCCACGACCTGCGCCCAGGAGTCCTTGGTCAGGCCCTCGCAGCTCTCCTCGCCGATGCCGTTGTCGGCGGACGGGGTGGTGCAGCCGAAGTTCGTCCCCCCGTGGAGCGCGTAGCGCGCTTCCTTCACGCCCTTCTTCGGATCGTCGCGGTTGTAGAGGTTGAGCTGGATCTGGAAGGTGTCCTTCGGCGGGAACCTGGCGGTGCCGAAGGCGCAGAGCCGCCATTCCCCGTAGCCGTCGCGGCTGCTCTGCGGGATCCGCTTGCCGTCGGCGGCGCCGAGGCCGCGGAGCATCGTGCGGCCCTCGTCGGAGTCGTAGATCCGGCACATGTCGCCGGGCAGGGCGTCCACGGCGTCGTCGGGCCGGAAGAGCCGCTGGACGGCGAACACGCCGCCCGCGATCATCGCCGCGCTGATCGGCAGCGCGATGGCCGGGGCCAGCCAGACCCAGAGGCGGCGCCTGCGCGGCGGCGCGGCCGGCGCGGTCTGCGGCGGGACGCTCATCGGCGGATGCGTGATCGGCGGCGGGCCGGTCGGCGGCAGGGTGCCGGGCGGCGAGGTGTCCGGCGGCACCGGGCCGGACGGCACGGGGCCGGGCGGCACGGCGACCGGCGGCACGGCGACCGGCGGCGCCCACGCGGCGGGCGCCTGGAGCCGTCCGACCAGCTCGGCGGCGGACGGGCGCATGCCCGGATCCTTCGCCAGGCACGACGCGACGATCGGGCGCAGCCGCCCGTCGAGCCCGGAGAGGTCGGGCTCCTCGCTGAGGATCTGGTGGAAGAGGGCCTGGACGGAGTCGCGCGCGAACGCCGGGTGCCCGGTCGCCGCGTAGACCATGGTCGCGCCCCAGGCGAACACGTCGGCGGCGGCGGTCGCGGGACGCCCCTCGATCTGCTCCGGCGCCATGTACGCCGGGGTCCCGATGGGGCCCTTGGTGAGCGAGGACGTGACGTCCAGCGCGCGGGCGATGCCGAAGTCGATGACGCGCAGGCCGTCCGGGCCCAGCAGGACGTTGTGCGGCTTGAAGTCACGGTGGACCACGCCCGCCTCGTGGACGGCGGCCAGCGCGGCGGCCGTGTCGGCGGCCAGCCGGTCCAGCGCCTCGCCGCGCCGGGGCCCGTCGGCCTTCACCGCCGCCTGGAGCGACGGCCCGTCCACGTACTCGCTGACCACGTAGGCGCTGGTGGAGTCGAGCCGGACGTCGAGGACGCGGACCGTCCAGGACGGCGCGACCTTGCGGGCCGCCTCCACCTCGCGCTCCATGCGGCGGCGCGCGTCCGCGTCGAGGTCGCGCAGCACCTTGACCGCGACGCGCTCGCCGCCCGGCCCGGAGCCGAGGTAGACGACGCCCTGCCCGCCCTCCCCGATCCGTCCGAGGATCCTCCAGGGACCGACGAGCGGGGGATCCCCCGCCTCCAGCGGCTTCGCGGACATCCGACTCCCTTCCGGCAGATCCCCCTTCTCTATCGCATTCCGGGAGTGTTCGCGGGGTCACCCGCGCACGAAAGAACCCGGGGGTCGCGGCTCTGTCGCCGCGACCCCCGGGCCATCGGGCCGCTCAGCGGGAGGGGCCCATGCCGTGGTCCGTCTGTTCCCTACGTACGTCCAAGGGCCCCCTGGTGGAGCCGCCCGAAGCCGGAAGATCGGACAAGCGCACCCCCTCATCGCCCTCGACGTCAGTTCCCTTCGGACGTTAGTCCGGTGGACCGCGATCGACGCCCAACAAACGTCAAAGCTCTCGTCAGGATCGGGACGATCGCTCCGACGTCCGGGCGCGGTCGGCGCCCTTGAACATCTGGCGCATCTTGCGGGCGGCGTCGCCCGGCTTCCGCTTGGGCTGGTCAGGCCGGGGCTCGCCCTCGGCGGGAGGGCGCTTCCCGCGGTCGGTGCCGGTGCTCCCGGTCGTCTCGTCCTCGGCCCGGCCAGGCTTCTCGTTCACGACGACTCCCCCCGATGTCGTTTCACGGTCGTCACATGCGTACCCCGTCTACCGCGGGTAGAAGCGCACTTCCGGACGGCCGACCTGCCCGTAGTGCGGCTTGCGCCGGGCGAGCCCGTTCTCCGCGAGGTACTCCAGGTACCGGCGGGCGGTGACCCGGGACACGCCCGCGAGGTCGGCCGCCGCGGCGGCCGACAGCCCGCCCGCCGCGCCCGCCAGCACCTCGGTGATCGCCTGGAGCGTCTCCGCGCTCATGCCCTTCGGCAGCGAGCGGTGGTCGGGGGTGCGCAGGGTGGCGAGCATGCCGTCCACGTCGGCCTGGCCGGCGACCTCCCCGGCGCCGCCCGCCTGCTCGCGGAACGCCGCGTACCGGACGAGCTTGTCCCGCAGCGACGCGAACGTGAACGGCTTGAGCAGGTACTGGACGACCCCGACCGACACCGCCGACCTGATCACCGCGAGGTCCCGCGCGGACGTGACCGCGATGACGTCGACCTCGCTGCCCCCGGCCCGCAGCGCCCGGCACACGGTCAAGCCGTGCGTGTCCGGCAGGTAGAAGTCCAGCAGGACGACGTCGACGGGGTTGCGCTCGCAGAACCGGAGCGCGTCCGCCCCGGAGTGGACGACGCCCTCCACCCTGAACCCCGCGACCCGCTCGACATAGGAGCGGTGCGCCTCGGCGGCGACGGGGTCGTCCTCGACGATCAGCACCCGGATCATGGCGTCTCCAACGGGAGCCGGACGGTGAAGACCGCGCCGCCGCCTCCCGGCCCGGAGCCTACGCGGACGTCGCCCCCGTGCCGCCGCACCGCCTGCCCGACGAGGGCGAGGCCGAGGCCGTGCCCGACCGGGCCGCCGGACGTCTTGGTCGTCCAGCCGCGCCGGAACATCTCCGGGACGGCGGCCGGGTCCACGCCGGGACCGCTGTCGGCCACCTCCAGGACGAGCCCGCCCGCGTCCCGGCGGACGCCGACCACGACCCGGGGCGGACGCTCCCCGGCGCCCTCGATGGCCGCGTCCACCGCGTTGTCGATCAGGTTCCCGAGGATGGTGACGAGGTCGCGCGGCTCCACCACGCCGTCGATCACGGTGTCCTCGGCGACGACCAGCTCGACGCCGCGCTCCCCCGCCTCCGCCGACTTGCCGAGCAGCAGGGCGGCGAGCACCGGCTCCGACACCGAGCCGACGACCCGGTCGGTGAGCCGCTGCGCCGTCTCCAGCTCGGCGGTGGCGAACGCGACGGCCTCCTCGGGACGTCCCATCTCCACCAGCGACACCACCGTGTGCAGCCGGTTCGCCGCCTCGTGGGCCTGCGAGCGCAGCGACTCGGCGAAGCCGCGGACGGTGTCCAGCTCCCCGGTCAGGCCCTGCAGCTCGGTGTGGTCGCGCAACGTGACGACGTTGCCGCGCGCCCTGTCCCGCGACCGGACGGGCGAGGTGTTCACCACCAGGACGCGGGTGTCGCCGACGTGGATCTCGTCCGACCGGGGCTCCGCCGAGACGAGGGTCGCGACCAGCTCGCCCGGCAGGCCGAGCTCGGCGACCGGGCGCCCGCGCGGGTCGCCGCGCAGGTCGAGCAGCTCGCGGGCGGCGTCGTTGCAGAGGACGACGCGTCCCTCCCGGTCGAGCAGCAGCAGCCCCTCCCGGACGGCGTGCAGGATCGCCCGGTGGTACTCGAACATGTCGCTCAGCTCGCCGGGCGCGACGCCGCGGGTCTGCCGGCGCAGCCGGGCCGACACGAGGTAGCTGCCCGCGATCCCGGCGGCGAGCACGGCGAGCGCGACCGCGCCGAGGTAGTACAGCCGGTGCCGCAGCTCCTTGGTGATCACCCGGATCGTGATGCCGACCGCGACCAGCGCCACCACGTGGTGCCCGTCGTCGAACACGGGCGTCACCGTGCGGACGGACGGGCCGAGCGTGCCCGTGTAGGTCTCGGTGAACGTCCGCCCGGCGACGGCGGGCGCGGTGTTGCCGACGAAGTGGCCGCCGATCCGCGCCGGGTTCGGGTGCGTGTAGCGGATCCCGGCCGGGCTCATGATCGTGACGAAGTCGACGCCGGTGTCGCGGCGGACGCGCTCGGCGTACGGCTGGAGCGACCGGCTCGGGTCGCGGGTGGCGAGCGCCGCGCGGACGTCGCGCCCGGCGGCGATGCTGATCGCGACGGCGGTCACCGTCCGCCCGGCGGCCTCGTCGGCGGACTGGCCCGCGTCCACGTAGGCGGCGGTCACGCCGACCGCCACCAGCAGCCCGAGGATCGCGGCCTGCAGCACGAGGAGCTGCCGGGCAAGGCTCCAGCCGCTCGGCACCGTCCATCCCGGACGCCGCACGTCCGCCCCTTTCGTCCACCCGCCGCCGTGAACGAAATGTACACAAGGGTGACCACCCTCACAGGACGGCGGATAGTCACGGGTGCACAGACCCCGAGGCCCCCGCCGACCATGCTCCCCCGACCTGCGACGGCCCACCCGAGTGCAGGCGCCCGCCGTGTGCATGCGCCCCCTCTCCGCTGGCGCATGGGCGTCTGCCGGAGCGCGGGCGCCCGTCCGGAGGTCCGCGCCCGTGCCAGGCGCAGGACCCGGACGGGCGCCGCCGCCCCGGGACCCCGGCCCGGACGCGGGCGAG
>NZ_BCQP01000102.1 GCF_001552135.1 Actinomadura chibensis NBRC 106107
AACCGCGGAGCGAGGGGCCGTTTCCCGAGAGCGAACGCGACTCGGGAAACGGCCCCTCGCGACTGACGGGGGTTCCAGGGGGTCGCCCCCCTGGATCAACCAGCCAGTGTTGCTGGTTCCGGGTCCAGCTTTGTTGTTGTGCCTGAGTTGTGGCCCTTCAGGGTCAGGCAGGCTGCTGCGCTTAGGAGGATCACGGCGATCGGGAGGATCATCGTCGGTTTCATGGCGTGGACGAAGCCGTGGGAGAACACCTGTCCGGCCAGTTCCTGGACGCGGTGCGCCACGGTCGGCTGGACGCCCGGCGGCAACTGCTGCTTGGCGCCGGTCTGCCCGGCGCCGACCTCCAGGCCGCCCTTGGCGGCCTGCGCGAAGCCCTGGACGAAGCCGGGGCGGACGTCGGGCGGGAGGGCGGACGAGCGGGTCGCCGCCTCGTCCCGCAGGGACGAGGCGAGCCGGTTCTGCAGGACGGCGCCGACCGCCGCGCTGCCGAGGACGGAGCCGATCTGCCGGATCGTGTTGTTCACGCCGGACGCGGCCCCGGCGAGGCGGGGCGGGACGTTCCGCGTCGCCTCGGTCGCCATCGGGGCGAACACGCCGCCGATGCCGATGCCGGAGATGACGAGCGGCGGGACGAACGCCGTCCAGCCGGTTCCGACGCCCGCGACGGCGACCAGCCACAGCATGCCGACGGCGTAGAGGGTGAGGCCGGTCATCAGGATGAACTTGCCGCCGATGCGGTCGGACAGGCGTCCGGCGACGGGGGCGAGGAACATCGACATCAGCGAGGACGGCGCCATCACGAGCCCGGCCTTGAGGGCGCTGAACCCGAGCACCGACTGCATGTAGATCGTCATCGGCAGGAACATGCCGACCATGCCGACGGACACGGCCGCGCCGACGAAGTTCAGGATCGTGAAGTTGCGGTCCTTGAAGAGGGAGAACGGGACGAGCGGCTCCCTGTCCTGGCGTCCCCGCTGGTGCAGGACGAAGATCGCGAACAGTGCGAGGCCGCCGCCGATGAGGGCCCAGATGCCGGTGTTCCAATCGTATTTCTGGCCTTCGGTCAGCGCGAACACGAAGCAGAACAGGGACGCGGACGCCAGCACGACGCCGACCACGTCGAACCGGTGCCGGACGGTCCTCGTGTGCCCGGGCAGGATCGGCACGGCCATGGCCAGCACGAGGATCCCGATCGGCAGGTTCACGAAGAAGATCCACCGCCAGTCGAGGCTGGTGACGAGCAGGCCGCCGACGGTGGGCCCGGCGATCGTGGACACCCCGGCGACCGCGCCCCACACGCCGAGCGCGGCGCCGCGCCGCTCCGGCGGGAACACGCTGATGATGATCGACATGGTCTGCGGCATCAGCAGCGCGGCGCCGAGCCCCTGCACGGCGCGGGCGGCGATCAGCTGGACCGGGTCCTGCGCGACGCCGCACGCGAGGCTGGAGATCGTGAACAACGCCACACCGGCGATGAACAGGTTCTTCTTGCCCCACAGGTCGCCGAGCCTGCCCGCGGTGATCAGCAGGACGGCGAGCACCAGGATGTAGGCGTTGACGACCCAGAGCACCTCGTCCAGCGAGGCGTCCAGTTTGTCGATCATGCTCGGGATGGCGATGTTGACGATCGTGAGGTCGAGCAGCGTCATGAAGAAGCCGAGCGACAGCGTCAGCAGGATCGCCCAGGGATTTCCGCGCCATCTACTCATCGGTTCCTGCCTTTCCAGGGGGCGCCCCCCAGGTCGTCGGTTCCCCTGCGGTGCGGCGTGCTTCGTAGTCGTTGTGGAGCGCGTGCTCGCCCGGCGGGTGACAGGTCGTCACGCCCTCGCGGTCCTCCCAGGTGAGGCGGCCGGACTCCAGGTCCTCGGCGAGCGCGCGGGTGAAGTCGAGTTCGGCCCGCACCCGGGTGATCAGCCATTCCTGGTCGAGCAGCTTGTAGCGTTCGAGGCCCGTCTTCAGCAGCGTGTCGTTCGCCGTCTGGTGCCCGGCGAGCAGGGCCTCCAGGGCGATGGCCCGGTGCCTCAACTGCCGCGCGACCTCGTCCTCCGGGAGCAGGTTGACGAACGCGAGCGCGGTGCCGAACAGCGGGAACTCCTCGGCGGGACGGGCGAGCAGTTCGGCGAGCCGGATGTGGGCGGCGTCGCGCCCGGCGCTCGTCACCGCGTACACGGTGCGCTCGGGGCGGCGGCCCGTCCGGCTCGTCTCCAGCGGCTCGATCAGGTGGGCCGCGGAGAGCCGCTCCACCGAGTGGTAGAGCGACCCGTGCGTGATCTTGACGGCCTGGTCGTAGGCGTGGTCGCGGATGCGCTGCTGCATCTCGTACGGGTGCATGGGCCCGTCGCACAGCATGCGCAGCACGGTGAGCGCGAGCGGTGTGAGGGGTCGGGACATGGCGACGGCCTTCGGTCGATGTCAATTAGTCCACTTAGACTAATCCATCTAGATGGCTGCCGGGAAATCAATATGATGTTCGGACAATTCTCCCAGGTCAGCGGGGGTGGGCGGGGGTGCCTAGCGGACGGCGTCCACCGAGTTCGCCGCGCCGTTGCGGGTCACGTAGTCGCCGACGCGGTCGTCGCGGACGGCCGTGAACAGCGACCGCAGCCCATCATCGTCGAGGAGTACGACACTCTGGCCGCCGCGCTCGCCGAGCTTGCCGACCGGGGCCGTCAGGTACTCCATCAGGGACGTCCCGAGCAGCCGCTGCGCCAGCCCGCGCAGCGTCCCGGCCGACACCGAGTCGTCCACCGTCACCGACCGGCTCGCCGCCCGCACGAACCGGTCGATCTTGATCGGGTTCCGGGTGGCGAGGGCCTTCTCCGACAGCGCGTGCAGGAACGCCTGCTGCCGCTTGATCCGGTCGAGGTCCCCGGCCGGGAGGTTCCAGCGCTGCCGGACGAAGTCCAGCGCCTCGACGCCGTTCAGGTGCTGGCGCCCGGCCTTCCACGTCCGGTCGTGCTTCGGGTCGTGGGTCTGCCGGGTGACGGTGACGTCCACGCCGCCGAGCGCGTCCGTCATCGTGACGAAGCCGTTGAAGTCCAGCGCCGCGTAGTGGTCGATCCGCACCGAGGTGAGGGACTCGACCGTCCGGATCAGCAGCCGCGGCCCGCCGTAGGAGAACGCCGCGTTGATCTTCGTGGTGCCGTGCCCGGGGACGGGCACCCAGGAGTCCCGGGGGATCCCGATCACCGACACGCGGTCGCCGCGCCCCGACAGGTGCACCACCATGATCGTGTCGGCCCGCGCGCCCATCGAGGGCAGGTCGGCGCGCCGGTCCGAGCCGATCAGCAGCCAGTTCTCGCCGCGTCCGGACGCGGGCCTGCCGTGCTCGTTCGGCAGCGCCCCGGCGATCCGCCGCACCCCGCCGTCATAGGCCCGCTGCAGGAGGTAGAGGCCGCCCGCCGCCAGCAGCAGGACGCCCAGCGCGATCCCGCCGCAGCCGATGGCCACCCGGCGCCTACTCCTGTTCCGCAGCATCCCTCCACCCTCCACGCGAGGGCGGGGCCCGCCCGCCGCGCCGGGCGGGCCGCGGACGACTCTTTGACGAGATTCGAGTCCGCTCTGAAGATCGCCGAGGCATGCGGAAGGGGGCGCCGCCGGGCCTCGTCGACCGGCCGCGCCCCCCTCGCGCCATCACCCCTTGAGGGCGATCTCCAGCTGGTCGAGGGCCCAGTCCAGCTCGTCGCGCTCGATGACGAGCGGCGGGGCGAGGCGGAGCGTGGTCTCGTGCGTCTCCTTGACGAGGACGCCGAGCTCCATCAGCCGCTCGCTCACCGGGCGCGCCGCGCCGTGCAGCTCGACGCCCGCCCACAGGCCGCGTCCCCGGATCTGCCGGGCGACGTCGGACGGCAGCCGCCCGAGCCGCTCGTGCATGTGCGCGCCGAGCGTCCTGGAGCGTTCCTGGTACTCGCCGGTCTTCATCATCGCGACGACCTCGCGGCCGATGGCGCAGGCGAGCGGGTTGCCGCCGAACGTGGACCCGTGCTGGCCCGGCCGGAACACGCCGAGGACGTCGCGGTCCGCGACGACCGCCGAGACGGGCACGATCCCGCCGCCGAGCGCCTTGCCGAGGATGTAGACGTCCGGGACGACGCCCTCGTGCTCGCACGCGAAGGTGTCGCCGGTGCGGCCGAGGCCCGACTGGATCTCGTCCGCGATCATCAGCGCGCCGCTGGCGGTGCACAGGTCGCGGACGGCCCGCAGGAACCCGCTCGGCGGGACGTTCACGCCCGCCTCGCCCTGGATCGGCTCGACGAGCACGCCGACCGTGTCGTCGTCCATCGCCGCGCGGAGCGCCTCGACGTCCCCGTACGGGACGGTCCGGAACCCCGGCGTGTAGGGCCCGTAGGAGTCCTTGGCGTCGGCGTCGGTGGAGAAGCTGACGATCGTGGTCGTCCGGCCGTGGAAGTTGCCCTCGAACGTGACGATGTTCGCCCGGCCGTCCGGGACGCCCTTGACCTCGTACCCCCACTTGCGGGCGGTCTTCAGCGCCGTCTCGACGCCCTCGGCACCGCTGTTCATGGGCAGCACCATGTCCTTGCCGCACAGCTCGGCCAGCTCGGTGACGAACGGGCCGAAGTTGTCGTGGTCGAACGCGCGGCTGACCAGCGTCACGCGGTCCATCTGGCGCTTGGCGGCCGCGGTGAGGCGCGGGTTGCGGTGGCCGAAGTTGACCGCCGAGTACGCGGCCAGCATGTCGAGGTAGCGGCGCCCCTCGACGTCGGTCAGCCACACGCCGTCCGCCTCGGCGACCACGATCGGGAGCGGGTGGTAGTTGTGCGCGCTGTGCTCATCGGACATCGCGCGGAGTTCCTCGGTCGGCGTCACGGCGCTCCTTCGCGGCTCGGCCCGGGCGAGCGTCCGGGCATACCTGGGACACCGGACGTCGGTCCGGTGCCGGGGGGAGGGGCCGGACAGGTCAGGCTGGCCGCCGGTCCACAATCCAGCGTATGTTCGGAAACGACCGTCGACCAATGACGAAAACCGACTTAGGGGGTGTTATTTGTTGCGTCTTGACGACTTGGACCGGCGAATCGTTGCGCGGCTCCTGGAGGACGGCCGGGCCTCCTACGCGCAGATCGGCGCGAAGGTCGGGCTGTCGGCCCCGGCGGTGAAGCGGCGCGTCGACCGGCTCCGCGCGGACGGCGTGATCAACGGCTTCGCGGCCGTCGTCGACCCGGCCGCGCTCGGCTGGACGACCGAGGCGTTCATCGAGATCTTCTGCACGGGGGCGACGTCCCCGGAGGAGATCTACTCAAGCGTCCGCGGCCATCCGGAGGTCGTCGCGGCGTACACGATCAGCGGGGACGCGAGCGCCCTCGTCCACGTGCGGGCGCGCGACATCCAGCACCTGGAGCAGGCCCTCGAACGGCTCCGCCGGGAGGACAACATCACCGCGACGAAGACGGCGATCGTGCTGTCGCGGCTGATCGGCCGTCCGATCGACGCCCCCTCGCATCCGAACGGCGGCACTACCGGGGAGTAGGGTGCCCGGCATGCACTTCGCGACCGCCGACCTCATCGACGACTTCGGGGACGAGCTCCGCAGCTGCGAGACCCAGTTCCGGATCTACGGCGGGCGGACGGCGTTCGCGGGCCGGATCGCGACCGTCCGCTGCCACCGCGACAACGGCCTCGTGAAGAGGCTGCTCAACACGCCGGGCGAGGGCCGCGTCCTGGTCGTGGACGGCGCCGGGTCGCTGGCGTCCGCGCTGCTCGGCGACATGATCGCCGGGGCGGCGGTGGCGAACGGCTGGTCCGGCGCGGTGGTCCACGGGGCCGTCCGGGACGTGGCCGCGCTGCGCGCCCTCGACCTCGGCGTGAAGGCGCTCGGCTCCAACCCGCGCAAGAGCGCCAAGGACGGCGCGGGCGAGGCGGACGTCCCGGTGGTTTTCGGCGGCGTCGAGTTCCGTCCCGGGGACTGGCTTTACAGCGACGAGGACGGGATCGTGGTGGCCGGTCGCGACCTGCTCGACCGGCGTCCGCCGGACTGACCTGGGTGAATTGTCCGACATGCCATGCGAAACCGGGCTAGATCGGCTAAGTCGGCCGTAGCCGGGCGGATTCCCCTGTCCTTACCTTGTGGCGCAACCCACCAGAGGCAGGGGAGACATGCGCGCCAAGAGAACCCTGATGGTGCCCGCGGCGGTGACGGGTCTGGTCGTGGCGCTCGCGACCGCCCCGCCGGTCGCGGCGCAGCCGAGACCGGCGATCCCGAAGCCGACCGCCAACCCGTGGCAGATGCGGCACTGGCCGCAGACCCAGCCGTGGCAGCGCGCCCAGCCGCCCGGCCGTCCGCACCGGCACGGCGAGCCGAGCGCCATCGACCCGCAGAACTACGAGCTTCCCGAGACGATGACCTGGGACGACTACAAGCCGATCCCGGGCACGAACTGGTCCGACCCGTCCCGGAAGGGCTCGGTGAAGAACTTCAACGGCGCCGTGGTGCTCGTCGACTACTCGAACCAGCCTTTCGTGGTGACGCAGCCGAAGAACTCCACCATCTTCGGCAACCCGGTGGCGGTCGGGGACGTCCCGCGCAGCCAGGTCGCCAAGTTCTACCAGGACTTCCTCAACAAGCCGCAGCAGCTCAACCACGGCCACACCCTCCACGAGTACTGGATGGAGGACTCCGGCGGCCGCTACGGCGTGAACCTCACCGCGTTCGGCGCGTACAAGATGCCCGCCAAGGACCACGAGTACGGCGTGGACGGGATGCAGGGCGGCACCGGCTGCCCGTCCGGCGACACCTGCAACCGCGACCTGCGCAAGGACGCCCGCGCCGCGTGGGTCGCCGACGTCGGCGAGGCCGAGGCGAAGAAGTACGACTTCGTGTTCTTCCTCAGCGCCGGGCAGGACGAGTCGTCCACCTGGCAGGAGTTCGGCGAGATGAAGTTCGGCACGAAGGAGCAGGTGCCGGCGGAGTGGGGCTCGGGCGATCCGAAGCTGACGAACTGGGTGAAGACCCGGTACGTCCCGTGGACGTCCTGGCAGGCCGGCTCCACCCTCTGGCCGAACGCCGTTCCCGGTGAGTCGTCCACCCAGGCGGAGAGCTCCGGCATGTCGGTGTTCGCCCATGAGTTCAGCCACATCCTGGGCGTCGGCGACAACTACAACAACCCGTACAGCAACCCGCCCCGCCGCGACTACAGCGGCCCGTGGGAGATGCTGAGCCGCGGCACCTTCAACGGGCCCGGCGGCCCGCACAGCCGGTGGACGATCCCCGCGACGGGCGGCGCGTCCATGGGCGCCCAGCACATGCTGCGCAACAAGCTGAAGCTCAAGATCGTCGACACGGGCAAGGTGCTCCAGCTCGACCGGGGCGACCTCGCCAAGTCCGGGACGGTCGTCGCGCGGGTCACGGCCCGCTCGGTCCAGCCGGGCGCGAACGAGCTGGCGGGCATCAACCTCAAGTTCGGGACGGGCGGCGACAAGAGCCCGAAGTGCGACATCAACACCGACCCCCTGTGCGACGGCGGCGGCTACAACAACTACACCCTCGAAGTCGTCGACCGGATGGGCACCGACTCCTTCACCCCCGACTCCGGCGTCCTGCTGTCGAAGACCAAGGACCAGGACACCGAGCCGTTCATCTGGGTCAAGGACGCCAACCCGCAGGACATCGACAAGGTCGACTTCGTCCTGCCGGACGGGACGCCCAAGAAGATGACGATCGGCGACTACCGCCAGCTCTCCGACGCCCTGTTCCACGCGGGGACGGACTCCGGCAGCCAGTACGAGTACGTCGACCAGGCCAACCGGCTCCACTTCTACGTCCTCGACCTCAAGCGGGACAAGGACGGCGTGCTGTCCTACACGGTCGCGATCCGCTCCCTGGACGGCGCGGGACCGCAGCAGCGCGGCGTGGAGCTGGGCGACGGCAAGGCCGAGCCGACCGGCGGCGGCTGGACGAAGTGCAAGCTGACGCTCCGCAACACCGGCTCCGGCGGCACCGGCTACTACGGCTCGGACGTGTTCCGGCTCAAGGCCACCGCGTCCGTCCGCGGCGTCACGACGTGGCTGCCGAACGCCCTGGCCACCGCCCAGGCCAAGGGCAGCACCGAGGTCGAGGTCTGGGCCAAGCCCGCGCGCTGGAACTCCCGCAAGGCGGGGCTGCGCCTGACGGCCACCTCGGAGAGCGACCCGACGAAGTCGGCGACCGGCACGTGCTCCATGCGCTAGCCGCACGGGCGGTGCGCGGCGCGACGCGCTGATCTGGTCCCGGATGGACGGGACGGCCCGGGCCGTCCCGTCCATCCGCGTCCGGGCGTCCGTCCCCGCCCGCCGGGCGGATGACAAGGACGACGTAATGGCCGATGAAAACTAAATTGCATTTCCCAAGGTCATATCGGGATCGCGGGTGAGGTAGGACCTGGGTTACGTTGCACAGTGTGATGATCTTGCAACGTATTGTGACCAGTAGTCGATGGTGCCTGGCGGCCGTGCCGCTGGTGGCCGCCGTGCCGGGCGTCGCGCACGCGTCCCCGCCCCGGCCGGAGACCGCCGCCGAGAGCGCCGTGGAGGCCGCCGCGCCCAACCCGCGTGACTTCGACCTGCGCCGGGGCGCCGACCGGGGCCCGGCCGTCCGCGAACTCGGCCGCCGCCTGCACCGCAGCAGCGTCGGCGGGCTGCTCGCCTCGTCCGGCAAGCGACGGTTCGGACACGGCTGCGCGGGCCCGGCCGCCGTGCCCGCCCGCTCGCTCGTCTACTGCTTCGACAGGCACGACACCGACACCGGCGACTGGGTGCCGCAGGGCGTGACCAGCGTGTCGGACGCGGTGGCCGGTGAGCGCTGGACGGGCGGCGGCAGGCCGATGCTCGTGTCCTGGCACAACGGCGGCCGCATCAGGCTCACGGTCCTCGACCCGGACGGGCGCTCGTACCGGCACGTCCTGCTCGTCGAGCCGAAGCTCGAAGGCGGGAAGGCCACCTATTCCGACATCGGCATCCACGCGGGCGGCATCGCCTGGTACGGAAACAGGCTGTACGTGGCCGACACCCGGCACGGCATCCGCGAGTTCGACCTGCGGCAGATCTACGACCTGGCGCGGAGCAGGGGCGGCGTGGCCGGGCACTCCGAGCGCGTCGGGCTGCACGGCGGGAAGTACTACGCCCACGGCTTCCGCTTCCTCATGCCGCAGACCGGGAGCTGGCGCTTCGCCCGCGGAAGGACGGGCGGCCAGTGCCGGGGCGCGGGCCCGCTGCGCATGTCGTGGGTCGCCGTCGACCGGACCGCGTCGCGGCACGTCCTCATCGCCGGGGAGTACTGCCGTCCGGGCGCGCCGCGCGGCCGCGTGGTGACCTGGCCGCTCTCGGCGCTGTCGCGGTCGTCCGGGACGGTCCGCTCCGACTGGAGCGCCACCCTGCCCGGCCACCGGATCCAGGGCGGCGTCCGCGCGAACGGCCACTGGTGGTTCACGCAGAACCGGGGCGAGCGGCGCGGGCTCCTGCTCGACACGCGCCGCCGCGGGTCGGGATGGGACCGCGTCCAGCGCCGCACCATCTCGCACGGTCCCGAGGACCTGTCCTGCTACCGGGGCCAGCACCGCGTCTGGACGGTCGCCGAACATCCCCGCAAGCGCGCCCTGCTGGGGATCCGCGCCGCCGCCTGCGGGTGACCGGACCGAAGGGCCCGGCCCGCGGACTGCCCCGTGCCGGGCCTTTCGCTCATGCGCCCGCCTTCTGGCGGGCGCGCCGCTCGGCGGCGGGCGCGGCCGTCTTCCGGCGCGCCTGGTCCAGCGCCACGGCGGCGACGGCGAGGACGCCGAACCCCGCCCCGATCCAGGCCGTGGCCGCGTACCCGGCCCCGGCGTCGATCGCGAGGCCGCCGATCCACGGGCCGAGCGTGATGCCGACGTTGAACGAGACGACGTTCCCGGCCGCGACGAGCGTCGCCGAGCCGTCCACCACGCCGAACGCCCGTGTGTTCAGCGTCGGGTTGGTGCCGAACCCGGCGAGGCCGAGCAGGAACACGAGCACCGCCACCGGGACGGGCGAGCTCGCGGTCAGCGCCAGGGCCACCGACACGGCGACGAGCCCGCCGAACCCCGCGTACAGGGTCGGGACGGGACGCGTGTCGGCCGTCCGCCCGCCGACCGTGATGCCGATGAGCGCGCCCGTCCCGTAGAGGGCGAGCACGGCGGGGACCCACGCCTCCGCGATCCCGGTCGTCTCGGTCAGCAGCGCGCCGAGGTAGCCGAACGTCACCATCAGCCCGCTCGTGGACAGCGCGGTCGTCCCGTACAGGAGCCACAGCCGGGGGACGGCCATGGCGCGGACCTGGTCGCGCGTCCGGGGCGCCGCGTCGTCCGCGCGCCCGCCGGGGATCGTCGCCGCGACCCCGGCCAGCGCGAGGACCGACATCGCGGCGACCGTCCAGAACGCGGCCCGCCAGCCGAGCTGCTGCCCGACCAGCGTCCCGGCGGGGAGCCCGGCGATCGCGGCGACCGTGAGCCCGCCCGCGAGGATCCCCATCGCCTTCCCGCGCGCGTCGCGCGGGACGAGCCGCACCGCCGTCGCGGCCGCCACCGCCCAGAACCCCGCGTACACGAACGCGCCGACGACGCGGGTCGCGAACAGCACCCCGTAGTTCGGCGTGACCGCGCCGACCGCGTGGGCCAGCGCGAACACGGCGAGGAAGGCGAGCAGCGCCCGGCGGTGCGGCCAGCGCAGCGTGAGGACGGCGAGCACCGGCGCGCCCACCAGCATCCCGATCGCGAACGCCGAGATCAGCAGCCCGGTGGCCGGGACCGACACGCCGAGGTCGTGCGCCATCCCGGGCAGCAGCCCGGCCAGCATCAGCTCGGACGTCCCCTGCGCGAAGATCGCCAGCCCCAGCACGTAGACGGCCACCGGCATCGCTCTCGCCTCCTGTATTGGATCGTTCAGTTCAAAAATTGGGCAGGAAAGACGGCGGATCGGGCGGGTCCGTCCGTCAGAGGGCGTCCATGGCGGTGTCGGCGATCGCGGCCAGGGTGCGCGGGTCCGCCCCGCCCCTGGACATCACCCGCATCCCGCTGATCGTGGAGACGAGGAAGTGCGCGAGCGCCAGCGCGTCCTTGCCCCGGTCGATCTCGCCCGCCCGGATGCCCTCCTGGACGGCCGCCTTGAGCGCGACGAGGCGCCGCCGCTGGTCGCGTTCGAGCCGCTCGGCGATCTCCGGGTCGCGCGGCGCCAGCTCGACCATCGTGTTGACGACCAGGCAGCCGACCGGGTCGTCCGGCTCGGGCTCGACGGTCCACTCAAGGACCGTGCGCAGCCGCTCCCGGACGGGGCGGCGGCCGTCCTCCAGCGCCTCGATGAGCTGGGCCGTCCTGGTGTCCATGTAGTGGACCAGCGCCTTCTCGAACAGGTCGCGCTTGCTGCGGAACGTGTTGTAGATGCTGCTGCGTCCGAGTCCGGTCGCCTCGCACAGCTCCTGGGTGGACGTGGCCTCGTAGCCGTCCGTCCAGAAGGCGCGCATGGCCGCGTCGAGCGCCCGGTCCTCCTCGAACTTCCTCGGCCGTGCCATGCCCGTACGGTAACACGTTATGGACAGTCCGATCCAATACAGAAGGTCAGGGCCGCAACGTAATGAAACGGTGGCGGCCCGGATATGCGAGGAGGCCCTGCCCGCGCGGTATGGGGCCCCGGACGGCGGACGGCAGCTCCCACAGATCGGCCTCCTGCCCGCCCGCGTGCCCCAGCAGCAGGACCGGCGCGCCGACGTCCCGCAGGGTCTCGACCAGCGGGTCGCCGGGCTCGCCGAAGCTGATCTGGTGCCGCGACACGATGAGGTGCAGGCCGTTCGCCGGGCTCGACCGGAGCAGCGGCAGCAGCGGCAGGAGCGGATCCTCCTGGAGGAGCCGCCTCCGGTTCCGCACGACCAGGTAGACGTCGTGGCCCAGGCCGGAGCCCGCCCGCACCTCGACCCGCGTGATGGCGTCTTCGAGCTGGCGGTCGAAGTCGCGGGCGGCGAGCGGCGTTTCGGCCCGCTCCGCCGCGGAGACCGCCGACGCGGCCCGCCCGGAATAGTCGTCGCCGTTCAAGGAGTAGACGGCCGCGTTGGCGTGGGCGCGAATCTCGTTGCGCAGCCGCTTCAGCAGCGTCGCCTTACCCGAGCCGGACGGCCCGGAGACCAGCAGATGCCGGTCGACGGCGAAGTCGAGCAGGACGTGCTCCCCGGTGTCGGTGTCGCGGCCCGCGTGGACGCGCGCGTTCAGGCGCGCCGCCGCGTCGGGGGACCGCGCCGCGCCGAATCCGGCGATCACCTGGTACCGATGCGTGAAAAGCAGGTCGGTTCGACGCAACCTGTCCACGTCGTCGGTATCCCCGCAGAGGATCACGACAGGGTCCTCGCCGTACACGTCCATCATCCTGGGCACTCCACCCAGAAAACTGCTCTGGAGCGGTGCGGAGAGGTGCTCGACCTCATCCAGATGGATGAGGAGTACGTTGCCGCGGTTCTCCTGGAAGAGCTGCCGCCAGGTCGTGACGGGCTCGCCGACGGGCCGGGGCACCTCGCGTACTTCGCCGTTGTACAGCGAGCCCTGGTCGCGGAGCAGCCGCCCGTACAGTCGCGCCGCCCTGACCATCAGGTGCCGGTCCATTCCCTCGAAGACCAGATGGCGGCTGCCGGAGCGGGCGGAATAGAGCTCCCAGAGCATTTCCGTGATCGCCCCGTTTTCGGCATCCTGGTCGAGCACCGACATACGGCGCGCGGGCGCCCTCGGCGACCGTGCCTCCTTCGCCCGGTCGATGAAGTCGGCGACGACCTCCGGTGGGGGTTCGTCCGCGACGGTGAATCGCCTTGGGCGCCCATCACCCGCCAGAAGGTACGACGTTCGCTCGTCCGGGAAGGGAAGAGTCGCGCGGCCGAGGACGCGGCGCAGTTCCGCGGGCGAAACGCGGTTCGCCGCGATCCGCCAGCCGAGGAGCGGCAGGAACCGGTTCCAGATCGTGGTGTCCTCGACGGCCGTCGACATGAGGAGCAGTTGCATGCCGAGCGCCCTGCCTCGCTGCGCGACCGAGAGCAGCGCCTCGCCCACCTCGCGCCTGCTGGACGGAAACGTGAGCGACACGTCCGCCACGACGAGCAGCCGCGGCATGGATTCGGGGAACGGCGTGGTGGCGCGGGCGTCCAGTTCGCCCGAGAGGTATTCCAAGAACTGCTGCAGCCTTTCCCGGCTGCCGAGAAGTTCTTCGTCGGAGAAGCTGACATGAGGCAGTGCGAACGCTTCACCGAGCGGGTTCTCGCCCAGGCCCGCGAACGCGAAGGCGAGGTCGCCGGGGGAGTACCCGGCGGCGAGCGCGAGGACGATGGCGCGGACGACCCGCTGACGTGCCTCGGTGTCGCCCACGATCAACCCGTGCGGGAGGCCCTCCGAATGGTCGACCGCGTAAAGGGCGACGATGTTTCCGTCCGGGTCGAAGCCGATGGCAGGATGCCGCGGAACGGACGCGGGCTGCGCCCACGCGTCCTCGAACATCCCGCTGGGCCCGCCCTCGTTCAACCGAAGCACATCGAACTCCGGCACGGCCACGGCCGACACGGCCTCGGAGGTCCTGGCTGTGGTGACGGGCTCTTCGGGCATGGCGGCCTGGAGCATCAAGTCCGAGAGGTTGTTACCGACTTCGGGTGAAATGCTCAAGGGTTGAAACGCGGGCCTGACCCCGTACCCGGTGATGTGGAGGTGGCTTAGGTGATCGCCCAGCGGACTGGGTCCGAACTGCCAGCCGATGAATGGGAGAAGGCTCTGCAGTTGGGAGGCGTCCGGGGAGCCGAAGACGAACCTGATGCCCTGGGCCGGGCACGCCTCGCAGAGCCTGGCGAGGGAGTCGATCAGCTCGGGTTGTGCCTTCAGCACCGGGCCGACGTTATCGAGGATCACGAGCAGAGCGGGGAGCGGGTCGAGTGCCTGGCCGACCGCGATGGCCGCCTGATATTCGTCCCAGGTGTCGACTCCCGCGGATTCCAGAATGGCGGCGCGGCGTCTCCGCTCGGTTTCGATGAACGCCGGCAGTTCGGTCAGTGGCGGCGAGCTTGAACGTCCGTCGCGAAACTCGCTGACGACATGAGGCAGCCGCCTCAGAGCGGCCGTGAACCTTCGTCTGGTGGAGGGCGCCAAAACGAAGGTGACGAGATTCGGCGCGTGGGTGAGGGCGACGCTCCAGGCGATCGTCTGAAGGAGCCGTCTGCGGGCGACCCCGGGGCCGACGATCAACCCGTGAGCCTTGGCGAGGTTACCGCGGAGGATGTCCACCTCCGGGCCTTCTCCGTCTATGCCAAGGGGGATGGGACGCGGGGGGCTGCGATCCCAGTCGTCGGGCAGCCGGCCGAGGGGTGTTCCGAGGAGGTCGGGGGTGTCAACCGCGCCCGGGGTGAGGGTGGTGCGGGTTTCGGGGGTGAGGAGGGCGAAGTGGTCGGTGTCGGCCGTGAGCTTCACCGGGCCGCCGTCGGTGGGGAGGAGGGCGCGGAAGCGTTCGCCGGA
>NZ_BCQP01000103.1 GCF_001552135.1 Actinomadura chibensis NBRC 106107
CCCGCCGACGCAGGCGACCGCAGCGACGCCACGCGTACCCGCACGGGCGGGACGAACCGACACGGCGTCGTGAGGATCGCCTGCGTCGCGACGGGGGTTCCAGGGGGTCGCCCCCCTGGGCGGATCAAGTGAGGACGCGCTTGGTGAACATGCGGGTCGCGGCCCAGGTCAGCAGGGCCGTCCCGCCGGTGATCGCGAGCAGGAACGCCCAGGTCGGCATGTGCGGGACTTCGGGCGTCAGCGCGCTGCGCAGCCCCTCGCTCACGTACACGAGCGGGTTGAACAGGCTGAGGATCTGCAGCCAGCGGATGTTCTCCAGCGCCGACCACGGGTAGTACACGCAGCCGAGCATGGTCATCGGCAGCAGCACCATCGCGAACAGCATCTGGACCTTCTGCGGGTTCAGCAGCGTGCCGAGCAGCAGCCCGCCGGACGCGGACAGCAGCGACCCCACCACCATGACCACGATCAGGACGGGCCAGTTGTCCACGTGCACCTTGGGCGCCTCGCCGTCGGCGTGGATGAACAGCACGGCCGGGAACACCAGCAGCCCGCCGATCAGCCCCTGCGTCGCCGCCGCGATGATCTTCTGGACGGCCAGCAGCGGGATCGGCACCGGCGCCAGCGCCCGGTCGGTGATCGACTTCTGCCAGGTCAGCTCCATCATCAGCGGGAAGATGACCGCCATCATCGCCTGCATGATGATCGAGGACCCGATGAGGCCGGGCAGCAGGATCGTGGAGAACGTCGGCCCGCCCGCCCCGCCCGCCATCGCGCCGCCGCCGAGCTTCGGCAGGACGTAGGCGAACACGAAGACGAACATCACCGGCTGCACCAGCACCCGGGTGAACGTCGACACGAAGTTCTTGCGCATGACCCGCGCCTCGCGCGCCATCATCGCGCCGAACGTGCGGGCCAGCGTCGCGCGCGCGGGGGGCGGCGGGGAGAGCTTGGCGGGGGCGGCCGGAGCGGCCGGAGCGGCGGACGCGGTCATTCGCGGTAGTCCCTTCCGGTGAGGGTGAGGAAGACGGTCTCCAGGCTGGGCCGGAGCTGGGTCGCGTCGGTGACGCCGACGCCCGCGCCCGCGCCGATCGCGACGAGCTCGCCGAGCAGGCCGTCCGGCTCGGACGCGAACACCCGGACCTGGCCGTCGTTGATCTCGACCTTGCTGATGCCCTTCCGGTCGGACAGCTTGCGCACCTCCTCCGGCGCGGCCGCGTCGTAGGCCACGGTGATCACGGTGTCGGCGCCCGCGTTCGACTTGAGCTGGTCCACCGTGCCGCTGGCGAGGACCTCGCCGTGGTCGACGACGGCGACCCGGTCGCAGAGCGCCTCCGCCTCCTCCATGTAGTGGGTGGTGAGCACGATCGTCTGCCCGCCGGCCTGGAGGCCGCGCAGCACCTCCCACAGGTTGGTGCGGGTCTGCGGGTCGAGCCCGGCGGTCGGCTCGTCCAGGAACAGGACCTCCGGGCCGTGCATGAGGGCCCGGCAGATCATCACGCGCTTGGCCTGCCCGCCCGAGATCTCGAACGGCTTGCCGCCGCGCTGCTCGGTCAGCCCGAACAGCTCAAGCAACTCGTCGGCGCGGCGGCGGGCGTCGCGGGCGCTCAGCCCGAAGTACCGCCCGCGGAACTCCAGGTTCTCGAAGACGTCCAGGTCGCTGTCGAGGCTGTTCTGCTGCGACACGACGCCGATGCGGCGCTTGATCGCCACGGCGTCCTTCACCACGTCGAGGCCGCAGACGGTGGCGCTGCCCCCGGTCGGGACGACGAGGGTGGTGAGCATGCCGATGGTGGTCGACTTGCCCGCGCCGTTCGGGCCGAGCAGGCCGAAGAACTCGCCGCGCCGGACGTCGAGGTCGATGCCCCGCACGGCGGGCACCTCGGGACGCTGGCCGGACGCGGCATAGGTCTTCTTCAGCCCGACCGTGCGCACGGCGGTCTCGGGCCGGTCGGCCTCCGGCGCCGCGGCATCTCCCGACCCGGTTTCCGGGGACGCGGTTTCCGGGGACGCGGCCTCCGGGGACGCGGTCTCTGGTGGCGCGGCTTGCGGCGGCTTGGTCACGCGCCGTCTCCCTTCGCTTCAGGTCCGTCCGAATCGTCCTCCGCGGTGGAGAAGTTCTCGAACTGTTTTATGAGGTTGAGCAGGAACCGCCGGACGGCGGCCTCGTCGCCCTCGTCGACCACGGAGTAGAGGCGTCCGAGGTCGCGTCCGATCGGCCCGGACTTCTCCGCGACCAGGCGGCGGCCGGAGTCGGTGATGCGCAGCATCACGCCGCGCCGGTCGCGGTAGGAGCGCTCGCGGCGGACGTGCCCGTTGCGCTCCAGCGTGTCGACGACCGAGGTGACGGTCGCCGGGGTGACGAGCATCCGCTTCGCGATCTCGCCGGCCCGCAGCCCGTCCTCGGCGATGAGCTCGCGCAGCAGGAAGTAGCCCGCCGGGCTGATGCCGTGCCGCTCGATGATCCGCCACACGACGGGGCCCGAGAGGCGGGACGCGATGGCGAACAGCCGCCCGATCGGCCACTCCTCCATGGGTCCCGGCGCCGCGAGGCCGCCGATGCCGAGGTTCTCCATGGCGGGGATGTTAGGCGACTGATGGTTAGAGAGCAAATCTTTAGCTCCCTAACTACTTTCGTGATCACGGATGTCAATCTAGGTTGACATTCGCCCACTTGTCAACACAGGTTGACGCTGTGGCGCTCGTCTCACCCCGTCCCGAACGACGGGCCGACGTTGAATAGGAATCCATGGTCATGCATACTCTTGCTTGTCATCTTCGAAGGGCAGAGCGGGACATGGGAATCCGGACGGCGGTCGCCGGCGCCAGCGGGTACGCGGGCGGCGAGCTGCTGCGCATCCTCGCGGGACATCCAGAGTTCGAGATCGGCGCGCTCACGGCGGGCACCAACGCGGGCACCGAGCTCGGCGCGCACCAGCCCCACCTGCGACCCCTGGCCGGGCGCGTCCTGGCCGAGACCACCCCGGACACGCTGGCCGGGCACGACGTCGTGTTCCTCGCCCTGCCGCACGGGCAGTCGGGCCCGCTCGCCGCCGAGCTCGGCGACGACGTGCTGGTCATCGACTGCGGCGCCGACCACCGGCTCACCGACCCGGCGGCCTGGGAGAAGTTCTACGGCACGCCCCACGCGGGCTCCTGGCCCTACGGCCTGCCCGAACTGCCCGGCCACCGCGAGCCGCTGCGCGGCGCGAAGCGCGTCGCCGTCCCCGGCTGCTACCCGACCGCCGTCTCGCTCGCGCTGTTCCCGGCCCTGGCCGCCGGGCTCGCCGAGCCGGACGCCGTCGTGGTCGCCGCGTCCGGCACCTCGGGCGCCGGACGGTCCCTCAAACCGCACCTGCTCGGCAGCGAGGTCATGGGCTCGGTGTCCGCCTACGCCGTGGGCGGGTCGCATAGGCATACACCCGAGATGGTCCAGAACCTGAGCGCGGCGGCGGGGGAGCCGGTCACCGTCTCCTTCACGCCGACGCTCGCGCCGATGAGCCGCGGCATCCTCGCGACCTGCACCGCGAAGGCGCGTCCCGGCGCGACCGCCGGCGCGCTGCGCGCCGCCTACGCCGACGCCTACGCCGCCGAGCCGTTCCTCGGGCTCCTGCCCGACGGGCGGTGGCCCGCGACGTCCATGACGCTCGGCGCCAACACGGTCCTCGTCCAGGTCGCCCTGGACGAGGCGGCGGACCGCGTCGTCGCGGTCGCCGCCGTCGACAACCTCACCAAGGGCACCGCGGGCGGCGCGGTGCAGTGCGCCAACCTCGCACTCGGCCTCCCGGAAGAACTCGGGCTCACCACGATCGGAGTCTCCCCTTGAGCGTCACCGCCCCCAAGGGCTTCCGCGCCGCCGGCGTCGTCGCCGGGCTGAAGCCGAGCGGCAACCGCGACGTCGCCCTCGTCGTCAACGACGGGCCGTCCCGCGCGGCGGCGGGCGTGTTCACCCGCAACCGCGTGCGCGCCGCGCCCGTCCTGTGGTCGGAGCAGGTGCTGAAGGGCGGGCGGGTCCGCGCCGTCGTGCTGAACGCGGGCGGCGCGAACGCCTGCACCGGCGCGCCCGGATTCCAGGACACGCACGCCACCGCCGAGAAGGTCGCCGACCTGCTGGAGGACTCGGCGGGCGAGATCGCCGTCTGCTCCACCGGCCTGATCGGCGAGCGCCTCCCGATGGACCTGCTGCTCACCGGCGTCGACAAGGCCGCCGCCGAGTTGACCCGCGGCGACGGCGGGCTCGCCGCCGCGGACGCGATCCGCACCACCGACACCGTCGCGAAGATCTCCTTCCGGCAGGGCGCGGGCGGCTACATGATCGGCGCGATGGCGAAGGGCGCGGGGATGCTCGCGCCGTCCCTCGCGACCATGCTCAGCGTCATCACCACCGACGCCGACCTGCCCGCCGAGACCCTGGACCGGGCGCTGCGCGCGGCGACCGGCGTCACCCTCGACCGGCTCGACTCCGACGGCTGCATGTCCACGAACGACACCGTCCTGCTGATGGCGTCGGGCGCGGCGGAGGTCGTCCCGGCCGAGGAGGAGTTCACCGCGCTGCTCACCGAGGTCTGCGCCGACCTGACCCGGCAGCTCCTCGTGGACGCCGAGGGCGCGTCCAAGGCCATCGCGATCGAGGTCGTCGGCGCCGCGTCCACCGGCGACGCGGTCACCGTCGGACGCTCCATCGCCCGCAACAACCTGCTGAAGTGCGCCATCCACGGCGAGGACCCGAACTGGGGCCGCGTCCTGTCCGCCGTCGGCACCACCGACGCCGTGTTCGACCCGGACGAGGTGAACGTCGCGATCAACGGCGTGTGGGTGTGCCGGAACGGCTCGTTCGGCGACGACCGCGACAGGGTCGACCTGCGCCCGCGAGACGTGACGATCACCGTCGACCTGTCCGCGGGGCCGCACAGCGCGACCGTCTGGACGACCGACCTCACGGCCGACTACGTCCACGAGAACTCGGCGTACTCCACGTGAGCGCCGGCACGAGCGGCGCGGAGCTCCGCAAGAACCGCGCGGGCGTGCTCGGCAAGGCCGGGACGCTGATCGAGGCGCTCCCGTGGCTGGAGCGGTTCCACGGCAAGACCGTCGTGATCAAGTACGGCGGGCACGCGATGACCGACGAGAAGCTGCGGCACTCGTTCGCCGAGGACGTCGTGTTCCTCCGCTACGCCGGGCTGAGGCCGGTGATCGTGCACGGCGGCGGGCCGCAGATCAACGCGGCGCTCGCCCGCAACGGCATCGACTCGACGTTCACCGCCGGGCTGCGGGTCACGACGCCGGAGGCCATGGAGGTCGTCCGGATGGTGCTGACCGGCCAGGTGCAGCGGGACGTCGTCGGGCTGATCAACCGGCACGGCCCGTTCGCGCTCGGCATGTCCGGCGAGGACGCGAACCTGTTCACCGCCGAGCGCAAGCGGGCCGTCGTGGACGGCGCGCCCGTCGACATCGGCCAGGTCGGCGAGATCGTCGAGGTGCAGGTCGGGGCCGTCCGGTCGCTGCTGGACGACGCCCGCGTCCCGGTGATCTCCAGCGTGGCGCGCGGCGACGACGGCGAGCTCTACAACGTCAACGCAGACACGGCCGCCGCCGCGCTCGCGGTCGCGCTGGACGCGGAGAAGCTCGTCGTCCTCACCGACGTCGAGGGCCTTTACGCCGACTGGTCCCCGGACCGCGAGCAGGGCGCCGACGACGTGATCGACCGCCTCACCGCCGACGAGCTGGCCGCGATGCTGCCGGACCTGTCGTCCGGGATGGTGCCGAAGATGGAGGCGTGCCTCGCGGCCGTGCGCGGCGGCGTCCCGCAGGCCCACGTGCTCGACGGCCGCGTCCCCCACGCGCTGCTGCTGGAGATCTTCACCGACGAAGGGATCGGAACGATGGTGCTGCCCAGCCTCCCCGGCGGCCCGGACGTCAAGGAGGACACGGCGTGAGCGACCTCAGGCGGCGGTACGAGGCCGCGTTCATGCCGAACTACGGCGTCCCGCCGCTGGCGCTGGCGCGCGGCGAGGGCTGCCGGGTCTGGGACGCGGACGGCCGCGCCTACCTCGACCTGATCGCCGGGATCGCGGTCAGCTCGCTCGGGCACGCCCACCCGGCGCTCGTGGAGGCCGTGTCCGCGCAGGTCGCGACGCTGGCGCACACGTCCAACCTGTTCCTGCACGAGCCGGAGGTGCGGCTCGCCGAGCGGCTCCGCGAGCTGCTCGGCGGCGACGGCCGGGTGTTCCTCACCAACAGCGGCACCGAGGCGAACGAGTGCGCGCTGAAGCTCGCCATCAAGCACGGGAAGGCGAACGGCCGGTCGTACTTCGTCGCGGCGGAGAACGGGTTCCACGGGCGGAGCATGGGCGCCCTGTCCCTGACCGGGAAGGCGTCGATCCGGGAGCCGTTCGGGCCGTACGCGATCGACGTGCGGTTCGTCCCGTACGGGGACGCCGACGCGCTCAAGTCCGCGGTGACCGCCGACTGCGCGGCCGTGTTCCTGGAGCCGACGCTGGGCGAGGCGGGGGTCGTCCCGCCGCCGGCGGGCTACTTCGCCGCCGCCCGCGAGATCTGCGACGCGACGGGCGCGCTGTTCGTCGCCGACGAGATCCAGTCCGCGATCGGACGGACGGGCGCCTGGTTCGCGTTCGAGCACGAGAACGCCAGGCCCGACGTGCTCACGCTGGCCAAGGGCCTCGGCGGCGGGCTGCCGATCGGGGCGTGCGTCGCGTTCGGCGAGCACGGCGGCCTGTTCGCCAAGGGCGACCACGGCAGCACGTTCGGCGGGAACCCGGTCAGCGCGGCCGCGGCCCTCGCCGTCCTCGGCGTCATCGAGAAGGACGGCCTGCTCGCCCACGCCGCCGAGATCGGGGAGATCCTGGCCGACGGGCTCGGCGCCGTCGAGCATCCCCTCCTCGCGGGCGTGCGCGGCCGCGGCCTGTGGCGCGCCGCCGTCCTCACCGGGCCGCACGCGCCCGCCGTGGAGGCCGCCGCCCGCGACGCCGGATTCCTGATCAACGCGGTCGCGCCGGACGCGCTGCGCATCGCCCCGCCGCTCGTCCTGACCGCCGACGAGGCGCGCTCGTTCACGGACGCGTTCCCCGCGATCCTCGCCGCCGCCGAGCCGGAGACCCAGTCATGACCAGGCACTTCCTCCGCGACGACGACCTCACCCCGGCCGAGCAGGCCGAGGTGCTCGACCTCGCCGCCAAGGTGAAGAAGGACCGGTTCGGCTACCGCCCGCTGGCGGGTCCCCGGTCGGTCGCCGTCCTGTTCGACAAGCCGTCCACGCGGACGCGGCTGTCGTTCGCGGCCGGCATCGCCGAGCTCGGCGGCAACCCCCTCGTGATGGACGCCGGAACGAGCCAGCTCGGCCGCGGCGAGACCATCGCCGACACCGCCCGCGTCCTGGAACGGCAGGTCAGCGCCATCGTCTGGCGGACGGCCGGGCAGGAGCGCGTCGAGGAGATGGCCGCCGGGACCACCGTCCCGGTCGTGAACGCGCTCACCGACGAGTTCCACCCCTGCCAGGTGCTCGCCGACCTGCAGACCGTCCGGGAGGCGAAGGGCGACCTGCCCGGCCTCACCCTCGCCTACTTCGGCGACGGCGCGAACAACATGGCCCACTCCTACCTGCTGGGCTGCGCGACCGCGGGGATGCACGTCCGCGTCGGCGCGCCCGCGGCGCTGCCGCCGGACCCGGCCGTCGTCGCCCGCGCCGCCGAGATCGCCGCCGCCACCGGCGGGTCCGTGACCGTCACCGACGACGCCGCGAAGGCCGCCGCCGGAGCCGACATCCTCGCCACCGACACGTGGGTGTCCATGGGCCAGGACGGCAAGGACACCGCCGTCTACGAGCCCTACGCGATCACCGAGGAGCTGCTCGCCGCGGCGGGGCCGGAGGCGATCGTCCTGCACTGCCTGCCCGCCTACCGGGGCATGGAGATCGCGGCGTCCGTCCTGGACGGGCCGCGGAGCCGCGTGTGGGACGAGGCCGAGAACCGCCTGCACGCCCAGAAGGCGCTGCTCGTCTGGCTGCTGGAGCGCTCCCCGTGACGACCCCCATGACCAAGGCCGCCCGGCACGCCCGGGTGATCGAGCTGCTGACCCGGCACCCCGTCCACTCGCAGGGCGAGCTCGCCAAGCACCTCGCCGACGACGGCGTCGAGGTCACCCAGGCCACGCTGTCGCGCGACCTGGTGGAGATCGGCGCGGTGAAGCTGCGCGCCGACGACGGCAGCCTGATCTACGCCGTCCCCGGCGAGGGCGGCGAGCGGATCCGGCGGGCCCGCACGGGCGCCGCCGAGACGTTCACCGGACGGCTCTCCCGGCTCGCCGCGGAGCTGCTCGTCTCTGCCGAGGCGTCGGCCAACCTGGTCATGGTGCGGACCCCGCCCGGGGCCGCGCAGTACCTGGCCTCGGCGATCGACCACGCCGAATGGCCGACGATCCTCGGCACCGTCGCGGGCGACGACTCGATCCTCGTCATCGCCCGCGACCCGGACGGCGGCGACGCCGTCGCGCAGGCGCTGCTCAGGCTGACCGACGGGCGCGAACGACGAAGCTAGGGCCGCCCAGCCGGCCCCGTCCCAGCCCGCGTCACCCGCAGGAACCCGAAACTTCGAGCACAGGAGACAACGATCATGAGCGAGCGCGTCGTACTCGCGTACTCCGGGGGACTGGACACCTCCGTCGCCATCCCGTACCTCGCCGAGCAGACCGGCGGCGACGTCATCGCGGTCGCCGTCGACGTCGGCCAGGGCGGCGAGGACCTGGAGGAGATCCGCAAGCGGGCCCTCGCCTGCGGCGCCGCCGAGGCCGTCGTCGTGGACGCCAAGGAGGAGTTCGCCGCGGACTTCTGCGTCCCCGCCCTGCAGGCCAACGCCCTCTACATGGACCGCTACCCGCTGCTGTCCTCGCTGTCCAGGCCGCTGATCGTCAAGCACCTCGTCGCCGCCGCGAAGCGGTTCGGCGGGACGACCGTCTCGCACGGCTGCACCGGCAAGGGCAACGACCAGGTCCGGTTCGAGGCGGGGCTCGCCGCCCTCGCCCCCGACCTGAAGATCATCGCCCCGGCCCGCGACTTCGCCTGGACGCGCGACAAGGCCATCGCGTTCGCCGAGGAGAAGGGCCTGCCGATCGACGTGTCGGCCAAGTCCCCGTACTCCATCGACCAGAACCTGTGGGGACGCGCCGTCGAGACCGGCTTCCTTGAGGACATCTGGAACGGCCCCATCGAGGACGTCTACGACTACACCGCCGACCCCGCCGAGCCGCGCGAGGCCGACGAGGTCGTCATCACGTTCGAGTCCGGCGTGCCCGTCGCGCTGGACGGCCGCCCGCTCACCCCGTTCCAGGTCGTCGACGAGCTGAACCGCCGCGCGGGCGCGCAGGGCGTCGGCCGCATCGACATGGTCGAGGACCGGCTCGTCGGCATCAAGAGCCGCGAGGTCTACGAGGCGCCCGCCGCGATCGCGCTGATCGCCGCGCACATGGAGCTGGAGAACGTCACCGTCGAACGCGACCTCGCCCGCTTCAAGCGGTCCGTCGACCAGCGCTGGGGCGAGCTCGTCTACGACGGCCTCTGGTTCTCCCCGCTGAAGGACGCCCTGGACGCGTTCATCGCCGACGCGCAGAAGCACGTGTCCGGCGACGTGCGGATGACGCTGCACGGCGGCCGCGCCGTCGTCAGCGGGCGGCGCAGCGGCGCGTCCCTCTACAGCTACGACCTCGCCACCTACGACACCGGCGACGCCTTCGACCAGAGCCTCGCCAAGGGCTTCGTCGAGCTGTGGAGCCTGCCGAGCAAGATCGCCGCCAAGCGCGACCGCGAGGTCTGACCTGGGCGGCGCGCCCGCCGCGGGGTGCGGTTTCGCCGTACCCTGTGGCGGACGCCGCGACGCCGACGTGGGGACGCCGCGACGCGGCGTCCCCACGTCGCGCCGTGTCGCGGCGGGCGTGGTGAGATGAGACGACGAACGTCCAGCGGTGGGAAGAGAGAAGATTCGTGACCAAGGCACCGACGCGGCTGTGGGGCGGCCGGTTCGAGGGCGGCCCGTCGGACGCGCTCGCCCGGCTCTCGGTGAGCGTCCAGTTCGACTGGCGGCTCGCCCCCTACGACCTGATGGGCTCGCGCGCGCACGCCCGCGTCCTCAACCGGGCGGGGCTGCTCACCGACGACGAGCTGGAACGCATGATCGGTGCCCTCGACGACCTTGAGGAGGCGTGCCGCACCGGCGAGTTCCGCCCGACGGTCGCCGACGAGGACGTCCACACCGCCCTCGAACGCGGCCTGCTGGAGCGGCTCGGCGCGCTCGGCGGCAAGCTCCGCGCGGGCCGCAGCCGCAACGACCAGGTCGCCACCGACCTGCGCCTCTACCTGCGCGACCACGCCCGGCAGATCGTGTCCAGGCTGGTCGAGCTGGAGACCGCGCTGATCGCGCAGGCCGAGCACAACCTCGGCGTCGCCGCGCCCGGCATGACGCACCTGCAGCACGCGCAGCCGGTGCTGTTCTCGCACCAGCTCCTCGCGCACGTCCAGCCGCTGACCCGCGACATCGCCCGGCTCCGCGACTGGGACAAGCGCGCCGCGATCTCCCCGCTCGGCTCCGGGGCGCTCGCCGGGTCGTCGCTGCCGCTCGACCCGCGGGCCACGGCCGCCGAGCTCGGCTTCGACGCCGCCGCGCCCAACTCGATGGACGCCGTCGCCGACCGCGACTTCGTCGCCGAGTTCCTCTTCGCCGCCGCGCTGGTCGGCGTGCACCTGTCGCGCCTCGGCGAGGAGGTGTGCCTCTGGGCGTCGCAGGAGTTCCGCTGGATCGAGATGGACGACACCTACGCCACCGGGTCGTCGATCATGCCGCAGAAGAAGAACCCCGACGTCGCCGAGCTGGCCCGCGGCAAGGCCGGACGCCTCATCGGCCACCTCGTCGGCCTGCTCACCACGCTGAAGGGCCTGCCGCTCACCTACAACCGCGACCTCCAGGAGGACAAGGAGGGCGCGTTCGACGCCGTCGAGACACTGCTGCTCGTCCTGCCCGCCATGTCCGGGCTGATCGCGACCATGCGGATCAACACCGAGCGCCTGGAGGCCCTCGCCCCGGAGGGCTTCGCGCTCGCCACCGACCTCGCCGAGCTGCTCGTCCGGCGCGGGGTCGCGTTCCGCGACGCGCACGAGGTCGTCGGCCACCTCGTCGTCTGGTGCCAGGTCAACGACAAGGACTTCGACGACCTCACCGACGACGAGCTGGCGAAGGTGTCGCCGCACCTCACGCCGGACGTCCGCGAGGTGCTGAACGTCCAGGGCGCGCTCGCGTCCCGCAAGGCGTACGGGGGCACCGCGCCGGACCGCGTCGGCGAGCAGATCACCGCGCTGCGCGGCCTCGTCAACGAGCACGCCGCCTGGGCGGCCGGATCGGACGCTTGACCGGCCCCGTCCCGGGCCGGACCGCACGCGCCGCCGCCGTAGGGTTGAGGCGATGAACGCACCCCTGCCGCCCCTGCTGCCCCGGGATTTCTTCGACCGTCCCGTCGACGAGGTGGCGCCCGCGCTGCTCGGCCAGGTGCTCCGCCACCGCACGCCGGACGGCGACGTCGCGGCCCGGCTGACCGAGGTCGAGGCGTACGCCGGTCCGCTCGACCCCGCGTCGCACGCCTACCGCGGACGGACGGCCCGCAACGCCGTCATGTTCGGGCCTCCCGGCCACGCCTACGTTTACTTCACCTACGGCATGCACTTCTGCATGAACCTCGTCTGCGGGCCGGACGGGACGTCCATGGCCGTCCTCCTCCGCGCCGGGGAGATCGTCGCGGGGGAGGACGTCGCGCGGGAGCGGCGGCCGCGCTCGTCCGTCCGCGACCTGGCCCGCGGGCCCGCGCGGCTGTGCCAGGCGCTCGGCATCGCCCGCGAGCAGAACGGCCTGGACGTCTGCGCGCCGGACGGCTCCCTGACCGTCCACGCGGGCGAGCCCGCCGACCCGGCCCTCATCAGGACGGGTCCGCGCACCGGCGTGAACGGCGCCAAGGAGGTGCCGTGGCGGTTCTGGATCGACGGCGACCCCACCGTGTCGCCGTACCGGCCGCACGTCCCGAGGCAGCGCAAGAAGTCCGTCCCCACGCGCGGCGGACGGTGATATCGACTGGCGTCGTCCCGTCCCGCCGGGCACCCTGGTGGGCACACGAAAGCGAACCGGAGACGAGGGAGACCGTGACCGACATCCTGGATGATCTCGCGTGGCGCGATTTGATCGCGCAGTCCACTGACCTGGACGAACTGCGGGCCATGCTCGCCGCGGGACCGGTCACCCTCTATTGCGGCTTCGACCCGACGGCGCCCTCGCTGCACCTCGGCAACCTGATCCAGATCCTCACGCTGCGCCGCTTCCAGCGGGCCGGGCACCGGCCCATCGGCCTCGTCGGCGGCGCCACCGGCCTCATCGGCGACCCGAGCGGGAAGAGCGCGGAGCGTGTCCTCAATTCCGAGGAGACCGTCGCGGGCTGGGTCGAGCGCATCCACGGCCAGGTCTCGAAGTTCCTGGACTTCGACGACAGCCCGACGGGCGCGACGATGGTCAGCAACCTCGACTGGACGGGCCCCATGTCCGCCATCGAGTTCCTCCGCGACATCGGCAAGCACTTCCCGGTCAACCGGATGCTCGCCCGCGAGACCGTCAAGGCCCGGCTCGACAGCACGGGGATGAGCTACACCGAGTTCAGCTACGTCCTGCTCCAGTCGATGGACTTCCTCGAGCTGTACCGGCGGCACGGCTGCCGGCTGCAGACGGGCGGCAGCGACCAGTGGGGCAACCTCACCGCAGGGGTCGACCTCATCCGCCGCGTCGAGGGCGGTAGCGCGCACGCGCTCACCACCCCGCTGCTCACCAAGGCGGACGGGTCCAAGTTCGGGAAGACGGCGGGCGGCGAGACCTACTGGCTCGACCCCGAGCTGACCTCGCCGTACGCGTTCTACCAGTTCTGGATCAACGCGGACGACCGGGACGTCGAGAAGTTCCTCAAGGTGTTCAGCTTCCGCTCGCACGAAGAGATCGGCGCGCTGGTGAAGGAGGGCACGGACCGTCCGGCCGCGCGCGCGCCGCAGCGCGCCCTCGCCGAGGAGATGACCACCCTGGTCCACGGCGCGGACGAGACGGCGCGCGTCATCGCCGCGTCCCGCGCCCTGTTCGGTCAGGGCGCCCTGGAGGAGCTGGACGAGCGGACGCTGCGCGCCGCGCTCGCCGAGGTTCCCCGCGCCGAGGTGCCGCCGGGGGCGCTGCCGTCCGTGGTCGACCTGCTGGCCGCCTCCGGCCTCTGCAAGAGCAAGTCGGAGGCGCGGCGGGCGATCACGCAGGGCGGCGCCTACCTCAACAACGCGAAGGTCGAGTCCGAGGACGCCGTGCCGGACGCCTCCGACCTGCTCCACGGGCGGTTCCTCGTCCTGCGGCGGGGGAAGCGGAACGTGGGCGGGGTCGAGGTGACCGCGTCCTGAGCCCGCCCGACCCTGCGTGAGCCTGCGTGAAACCGCCCGTCCGGACCCGTTCCGGGCGGGCGGTCGTCATGCCGAGGCCAAATCTCGGTAGATACACGTCACAGTGCGGTTACAAGCGCCCCGTGGTGGGCATGTAGGGAGCCTTGAAAAGAACACCTGACCTGGGGTTTCAAGTCTCACGGGGCCGATTTGACGCTCCCGGCGACGGGTCATACTGTTCTACTCGCCCCAAGGGGAGCGGGGCGCCGACAGGCGCCCGACCTCATGGGGAACCCACTACGCACCGAACAGGTGAGCCACTCGTGGCCTGCCATCGGACGTAATGGGACGATCGCCCCAGAGTTTGACATATGGGACAGATCGGGTAGGTTTGAAGGGTTGCCCCGGAGCCGGGGCCTGCGGGAGCGGGCGGTCGGCGCGGTGGGTGTCCGTTTCTTGAGAACTCAACAGCGTGTTAAAAGCCAGTGCCTTTATGCGGTCGGACCGGGTTTCTCGGTTTGGCCGCCCCCGTGGCCACTCCGGTTTGCCGGGGTGGTGGGGATTTCTTTGAGGCAATGCACGGCCCTTTTCGGGGGGTCGTGTTCTTGCTGGGATTGTTTCCTTAAGGTTTGGCTGCGCGGGGTTCGCCCCCTGTGTGGTCGTTGTGCCTTGATGGAGAGTTTGATCCTGGCTCAGGACGAACGCTGGCGGCGTGCTTAACACATGCAAGTCGAGCGGAAAGGCCCCC
>NZ_BCQP01000104.1 GCF_001552135.1 Actinomadura chibensis NBRC 106107
TCCCGCCCAGGTGGGCGGGGCTGCCGATGCGTGGTTCAGGCCGGTCGCGGGCCGGTCAGTTGTAGCGGGCCGCGCGGCGCTCGGGGTTGTAGCCGCCCCGGCGTCCGCCGTGCGAGCCGCCCCCGGTGCGGGGGCCGCCGCCGCGACGCTCACCGCGCCGCTCGCCGCCGCCGCCGGTGCGCTCGCCGTCCGACCGTGGGTAGGACGCGCGGTGCTCGCCGTCGCGGGACTCGTAGGAGCCGCGGCGGCGCCCGTCCTGGCGGTCGCGGTCGAACGAGCGCGGGCCGCGCCCGCCGCGCCGTCCGCCCGGACGGCCCCGGCCGCCCCCTTCGCGGCGCGGCCGCTCCGGGATGATCGGGCCCTCGATCGGGATGCCGGACGGCGGCCGGGCCCCGGTCAGCTTGACCAGCTCGGCGTCGCCCGTGGTGACCCGGACGCGCGGCGCGTCGATGCCCGCCCGCCGCGTCATCGCGGACGTCGACCGCACCTGGTGCGGCAGGACGAGCGTCACGACCGTGCCGCGCTCGCCCGCCCGCGCGGTGCGCCCGGCGCGGTGCATGTAGTCCTTGTGGTCGGCGGGCGGGTCGACGTGCATGACGAGCGACACGTCGTCCACGTGGATGCCGCGGGCGGCGACGTCGGTGGCGACGAGCACGCTGATCGAGCCCTCGCGGAACTCGGCGAGCGTGCGGGTGCGCAGCCCCTGGCTCTTGCCGCCGTGCAGGCCCGCCGCGCGGACGCCCGCCTGGGCGAGCTGCTTGGCGAGCCGGTCGACGCCGTGCTTGGTGCGGGCGAACAGGATCGTCCGGCCCTCGCGGTTGGCGATCTCGGCGGTGATGGCGGCCTTCTCCTTGGGCGCGACCAGGAGGAGGTGGTGCTCCATCGTGTCGACGGACTCGTCCACCGGGCCGATGGCGTGCGTCACCGGGTCGTCCAGGTAGCGCCTGACGAGGACGTCCACGTCGCGGTCGAGGGTGGCGGAGAACAGCAGCCGCTGCCCGCCGGGACGCGCGCCGTCGAGGATGTCGGTGACGTCGGGCAGGAAGCCCATGTCGGCCATGTGGTCGGCCTCGTCCAGCACGACGATCTCGACGTCGGACAGGTCGCAGGCGCCCTGGCCCATCAGGTCCTTGAGGCGTCCGGGGGTGGCGACGACGACCTCGACGCCGCGGCGCAGCGCGTCGATCTGCTTGAACATGGAGGTCTGGCCGATGACGGTCTTGAAGCGCAGGCCGAGGCCGCGGCCGAGCGGCTCCAGGTTGGTCTGCACCTGCTGGGCCAGCTCGCGGGTCGGGACGAGCACCATCGCGAGCGGGCGCTTCGGCGCGGCCTTGCGGCCGGACAGCCGGGTGAGCAGCGGGAGCCCGAAGGCCAGGGTCTTGCCGGAACCGGTCTTGCCGCGGCCGAGGACGTCGCGTCCGGCCATCACGTCGGGGATCGCGGCGGCCTGGATCGGGAACGGGGTCTCGATGCCCTGCCGGCCGAGGGCGTTCACCAGCGCCGGCGGGAGGCCGAGCTCGGCGAACGTCGCAACCCGCTCCTCGCTCGCGGCCGCGCCGTCCGCGGACGCGGTGTCCATGGAGGCGGCGGCGGGCATGGTCGGGTTCTGTGCAGCGTCAGCTGTGGTCACGCATTACCTTCCGAGAGGGGGCACGTCTCGGGAGGCTCCACGGTGAGCGCGGCCTGCAAGGACGAGCCTGGCGCCATCGGAGCGCCGAAGAATGATTCGATGAGTCTAACGTCGCCGGGGTACCGCGTTATGCCCCGTCCCGGGAGGAACGTTGCGGCCCGCCATTACCGGTGGCCTGCGGACGGGCTCAGGCGTCGTCGCCCTGGGGGAGTTCGTCGAGCCCGGTCAGCAGCCGCGCGACGTCCAGCCCGGTGGTGAGGTAGTCGACGAACAGGCTGTTGTTGAGCGCCCATTTCGACCGCCGGTAGCGGACGAGGAACACCGCGTCGTCCGCCGGGTAGCCCATGCTGACGAGGCTCTGCGCGACGACGAGCCCCGACCGGTTGTAGCCGGAGTGGCACCGGACGAGCACCCGCCGGCCGTCGCGGAGCGCGTCCACGGCCGTGGCGGCGAGCGCGCACACCGCCTCGATCTGGTCGGCGGTCAGCGGCCCGTCGGGGAGGTCGGTGAAATGGTGCTCGACGTCGCCCGGCGGCCCGTGCCCCTCCCGCAGGTAGAGGCTGATGACCAGGTCGAACTCGTCGGTCACGACGGCGGGGACGCGCCCGCCGGACGCGTCCGCGTAGTGGTGGCCGCCCATCCACAGCCCCGGGACGATCTCGTTCCAGGGCCGCGCGGCGTCCGGCGCTCCCCTGCCCGCGGTGCGCACCGGCCGCTACCGGATCGGCGCTTGCCGGTCGATCTCCCGCCCGAGGACGAGGACCATCTCCTCGAACGCGGCGGAGCCGTAGCGGGCGTGGAGGGCGGGGTAGACGTTCTTGCGCGCGGCCTCGCTGAGCATCCAGCTCAGCTCGGTGTGCCGCACCTCCCCGCCGCGGGCCAGCTCGTCGTGCGCCTGGCGGCTCACCCGGAGCAGCTCCGGATGCGGCGCCGACTCGGAGAGGATCATGCGCGTGGCGTCCCTGAGGTCCATGCCGGAAGTGTAGGCATGCGGGCGATCAAGGGCGATCGGTCCGGAGCGACTTTGCAATGCGTGCCGAATTCGCCGTGTTCGCCCTGTTCGGCCATGCCTTCCGCGACGGGGAACTCGACGCCCTAGTTAACCCTCGTTAACATCGCGCTGCCCCCTCGCCCGCTCTCTATCACACCGAGAGGACCCCCCGCCATGCAAAGACGCATTCTCGGCGTGCTCGCCGCGGCCTTCCTAGGAACCGCGGCCGTGACCGCCGGGGCGTCCGCCGCGCACGCCGCTCCCCCCGCGCCCCAGGCGCCGGTGAAACGCGCGGTCGACTTCACCGGGATCGTCGCCCTCAGCAACTGTTCCGGCTCGCTCGTGCGCGTGCCCGGCGCCGCCGACAGCGACCCGGCGCTCGTGCTCTCCAACGGCCACTGCCTGGACGGCGGCATGCCGTCCGCCGGGCAGGTCATCAAGAACCAGCCGTCCAGCCGCACGTTCAGCCTGCTCAACCCCAGCGGCACGGGCTCCCTCGGCACGCTGCGCGCGACGACGATGCTGTACGGGACGATGACCGACACCGACGTCTCCCTGTACAAGCTCAGCAGCACCTACGCCCAGATCAAGCAGACCTACAACACGCCCGCGCTGGAGCTGCAGACCACGCACCCGACCACCGGCGCCGACCTGCGCGTCGTGTCCGGCTACTGGAAGCGCATCTACTCCTGCAAGCTGGACGGGTTCGCCTACCGCGTCCGCGAGTCCGAGTGGACCTGGAAGGACTCGCTCCGCTACACGAGCCAGTGCGACATCATCGGCGGGACGTCCGGCTCCCCGGTCATCGACGCCTCCACCGGCAAGGTCATCGGCGCGAACAACACCATCAACGAGAGCGGCCAGCGCTGCACGCTCAACAACCCCTGCGAAGTGGACGAGTCCGGCCAGGTCACGGTCCGCCCGAACATCGGCTACGGCCAGCAGACCTACATCCTCGCCCCCTGCATCGCCCCGGGCACGGTCCTCGACCTGAACCGCCCCGGCTGCACCGTCCCCAAGGGCTTGCGCCACTAACCCACACCCCCAGCAGCCAGAGCATCGGTGCCGTAGGCACAACAGAACGTCCTTGCATCTTCGTTGAGATGCGAGGACGTTCTGTTGTACCCGAAGCCCACGAGCAACGGGACGGGCCATGGGGTGGGTCTGGCTTGATTGCCCGAAGTGATCTCGAACAACGACGTGGGAGCGGGCATCCCAGCAGTTGAGGCACTGCCCTTCACCATGGACGGCATGTGCGGTGTGGCCCCGGTGCTCCGTAATGCGGTGCGCTACCTCTTAGGAGTGCGAATGTCGTTCGTCAAGTCGGCCGCCGTGGCGCTGACCGTCGCCGCTGTGATGACCACCGCGGGCTGTGGGGACGGCAAGTCCGGATCCGGCGGCGCCGCGCCGTCGTCATCACCCTCCGTGAGTGAGAGCACGGGTGGCGGCGCCGGGGGCGCGACAGTTGCCGCGAGCACCGCGCCGAGCCGCACTGCCACCAGCGGCTCGGGCGGATCCGGGAGCGGCGCCGGGGGGACGCCGACCGCCACGCCCCGATGCCACACCGCCGGACTGAGCGCCGTCGTCACCGGCTACGACGCTGGTGCGGGGCAACGGTACGCACGCCTGGTCCTCACCAACACCTCGGGGCATTCCTGCCGGATGCACGGGTGGCCGGGGCTGGGGCTCGGCAACCAGAACGAGGGATTCGGCACGACGGTGGTTCGCACGGGCACTGCCTCCACGATCGTCCTCGCGGTCGGCGGCAAGGCGTACACGCGGTTGCACTGGGCGGCCGTTCCGGCCGACGACGAGACCGGTGCGCAGTGCGAGCCGACCGCCACCGTCCTCCAGGTGATCCCGCCGGACGAGACCGCGCCGGTCGTCGCGACGTGGGGTGGCGGTCCGGTCTGCCAGCACAACCGACTCGAGACCACCGCCGTCCAGCCGGGCATCGGCGCCTGACCCGGTTCCGCAGGCACGGCCCCGTCGCACTGGCCGTCGACGCCAAGCCGAGGCGCGGCAGGGGGTCAGTGGTCGTGGAGGGGCTTGAGTTCGAGGTCGAGGGCGAACGGCGAGGTCGTGGAGATGCGCTCGTGGTGGACGCCGGTCGCGACGTATCGTCCGGTGGGTCCGCCCGAATATCGGCTACGGCCAGCAGACCTACACCCTGGCCCCCTGCATAGCCCCCGGCACGGTCCTGGACCTGAACCGGCCCGGCTGCACCGTCCCCAAGGGCTTGCGCCACTAGACGCTCCATAGAAGCCAGAATGCCCTCGCACCTGCGGATGCGGGGGCGTCCTGCGCCCTATGTGAGGTCGGCCGCGCTCTATGGCAAGCGCTTGAGGTTCGTGATGAGGGCGCGGAAGGTGTCGCGGGTGATGTGCAGTTCGGGGCCATCGGGGTCTTTGGAGTCTCGGACACCGATGTCTTCGGAGATGAGAGCAAGCTCGACGCAATGCCCGCCATCCCCGCCGGAGTAGCTGGACTTCCTCCAGGTCGGCCGGGACGTCATGTCTTCCATCGTTCCTCCGCCGTCTGCCTGATCAGCGCTCCGGAATGGTCGGCCGGTAGCGCGTACGTCGCGAGGTCGCTGAATCGTTCGCTCAATGCGTCGATGTCCGAGCGCCCGTCCAAGATCCTGCCGTGCGGTTCGGCTTCAGCGTACGCGACCTGATTCCCGTCGGGGAGACGGGCGAGGACGAATGGCCCGAGGTGCCCAGGGTGCGGGGCGCCGTTCGGAATGACCTGCACACTGAGCATCGGTGTGATCAGTTCGGCGAGGTGCAGAAGTTGGTCGTGCATCCCCTCCGCGGTTCCGACTTTGTTCCACAGCACGATCTCCGGCATCACGCATATGAGCCGTGGTGGTGTCGCACGGGTGAGGACGGCTTGCCGGTCGATGCGGCCCTTGACCCCGTTGGTGTCACCGCGAAACAGCACCTCTGCGTAGGCAGGGGTCTGGAGCAGGCCGTCCACGAGGAACGGCTGGTAAGAGCGAAGCGTTTCGGCGCGGCCTTCATAGTCGGGCCACCTTGCGAAGTGTTCGGGGAAGGCGGCGGAGCGGCCCTCGAAGAGACCGTCGTGGAGATGGGCGAGGGCGTCGCGGGTGTCGAGGACGCGGTCGCATTCCTCGGCGAAGACGCGGTCGCAGCCCGTCTCGCCGCGCTCGACTTCACCGATGGTGGACGCGGCGAACGGGATCTTGTCGGCGAGTTGGGCGAGGGACAGTTCGGCGAGCTGCCGGTAGCGGCGGACCTCGGATCCGAACAGGTCCAGCGGGCCGCTCGAGGGGGTCAGGTGTTTGGGGCGTTGCGGCATATCAGCTCCTCCACCTGCGGTGACCATGTGCTGAATGGAGATGAACACAGAGTCGCAATCGGTGTCGCGACCTCGGGTTTCTCGTCCCTGCGAATCCTGCCGCAGAGGGCGCTCGGGGACACGAGGTCGCACACTTCCCCAAGGTGATTCTTATGTCCCCTTCGTCAATGGCCCTTGAGCACACCCACTCGTCGCACTGGCCGTCGACGCCAACCCGAGGCGCGGCAGGGGGTCAGTGGTCGTGGAGGGGCTTGAGTTCGAGGTCGAGGGCGAACGGCGAGGTCGTGGAGATGCGGTCGTGGTGGACGCCGGTCGCGACGTATCGGCCGGTGGCGTCGTCGAGTTCGTAGGTGTAGATCGCGAAGGCCGGTGCGGTCTGTTCGGTCTCGACGCGCCAGAAGTGACGGATTCCCGCCTCCGCGTAGAGCTCCGGGTGCGCCCGCCGGTCCTTGCGCTTGGTAGACGGTGACACCACTTCGACGACGAGGATGACCAGTTCGGCGCGGATCGGACGCTCGTAGGGGTCGTGGACGGCGGAGTACACGACGATGTCGGGCGCGATCTCGACCGGCTCGGTCTCGTCGTCGTCCAGGAGAACGTCCACGTCGGTGTCGATCTGCTGGGTCGGAGGGGCGGTGTCTTCGAGCCGGGTCGCCAGCCGCCGCGCGATGCGCTGGTGAATCGGGCGCCGCCGGGGGCCGATGACGAGTTCGCCGTGGACGAGGCTCGCGCGTACTGGGAGGTCTTCGGGGAGGGCCTCGAATTCTGCCCGAGTCCACGTGGCGCCGGAGGGCAGCGGGAGGGTCAGCGCGTGCATGGCCGGTAGCGCCTCCGGTCGGGTGGGGGCGGGTCTTCGTCAGGGTAGCCGGGTGCCTCTTGGTTGTGAGGGAGGTAACGACGTCTTGTAGTACTACGGCTTGTAGTATTTCTGACGGGTCGTAGTACTACGGGTTGTAGTAGATGGCGGAGGGCGCGGGTATGGACTCGCTCGATATCGCGCGGTGGCAGTTCGGGATCACCACCGTGTACCACTTCCTGTTCGTCCCGCTGACGATCGGGCTGTCCGCGCTCGTCGCGATCCTGGAGACGGCCTGGGTGCGCACCGGGCGGCCCCGGTACATGCGCGCCGCGCGGTTCTGGGGGAAGCTCTTCCTGATCAACTTCGCGATGGGGATCGTCACGGGGATCGTGCAGGAGTTCCAGTTCGGGATGAACTGGAGCGACTACTCGCGGTTCGTCGGCGACATCTTCGGCGCGCCGCTCGCGATCGAGGGGCTGCTGGCGTTCTTCGTCGAGTCCACGTTCCTCGGGCTGTGGATCTTCGGACGGGACCGGCTGCCGAAGAGCGTGCACCTGGCGTGCATCTGGATCGTCCACGTCGGGACGCTGCTGTCCGCCTACTTCATCCTCGCCGCCAACTCCTGGATGCAGCACCCCGTCGGCTACCGGGTCGACCAGGAGACGGGACGGGCGGTTCTCACTGATTTCTGGGCCGTCCTCACGAACTCGACGCAGCTCGTCGCGTTCCCGCACACGATCACGGCCGCGTTCGTGACCGGCGGGATGTTCATGGCCGGGGTCAGCGCGTGGCACCTGGCGCGCAAGAAGGACGTCGAGGTGTTCCGGCCGTCGCTCAAGCTCGCCCTGGTGGTGACGGCGATCGCGTCCATCGGCGTGGCCGTCACCGGTGACCTGCAGGGCAAGGTCATGACCGAGCAGCAGCCGATGAAGATGGCCGCCGCCGAAGCGCTGTACGAGACGGAGCAGCCCGCGTCGTTCTCGGTGTTCACGGTCGGGACGCCGGACGGCGAGCGGGAGGTCTTCGGCATCAAGGTCCCGCGCGTGCTGTCGTTCCTCGCCACCGGCACCTTCGACGGCGAGGTGAAGGGGATCAACGACGTCCAGGCGGCGGAGGTCGCGAAGTACGGGCCCGGCGACTACCGGCCGTTCGTCCCGGTCGCGTACTGGAACTTCCGGATCATGGTCGGGGTCGGGATGCTCACCGCGCTCGTCTCGCTCGCCGGGCTGTGGCTGCTGCGGAGGGGGCGGCTGCCGTCCAACCCCTGGGTGTACCGGGTCGGGATGGTGTCGCTGACGCTCCCGTTCATCGGCAACTCAGCCGGATGGATCTTCACGGAGATGGGACGCCAGCCCTGGTCGGTGTTCGGCGTCCTGAAGACGTCGGCGAGCGTGTCCCCGGGTGTGTCGGCGTCGTCGATGCTCATCTCGGTCGTGTCGCTGACCGTGCTCTACGCCGTCCTCGCGGTGATCGAGGCGGGGCTGCTGATCAAGTACGCGAAGGCCGGGCCGCCGTCCGAGGAGGAGGTCCTGCCTCCGGACGACGGTGACGACGACAACGACGACGCCGAGCGCTCGCTCGCGTTCGCCTACTAGGGGAAGCCGGTCATGGAACTCACCACGGTCTGGTTCATCATCATCGCCTTCCTGTGGACGAGCTACTTCTTCCTGGAGGGCTTCGACTTCGGCGTCGGCATGCTGCTGCCCGTCCTCGGACGGGACGACACCGAGCGCCGCGTCGTCATCAACACGATCGGCCCGGTCTGGGACGGCAACGAGGTCTGGTTCATCGTCGCGGGCGCCGCGATGTTCGCCGCGTTCCCCGAGTGGTACGCGACGCTGTTCAGCGGGTTCTACCTGCCGCTGCTGGCGATCCTGCTGGCGCTGATCGTGCGCGGCGTCGCGTTCGAGTACCGGGGCAAGCGGGACGACCCGCGCTGGCGCGCCCGCTGGGACCTGGCGATCTTCGTCGGCAGCCTGGTGCCCGCGTTCGTGTGGGGCGTGGCGTTCGCGAACATCGTCCGCGGGGTGCCGCTGGACGCCCGGCACGAGTACGCCGGGACGCTCGCCGACCTCCTCGGCCCCTACGCGCTGCTCGGCGGGCTGACGACGACGGCGCTGTTCGTCCTGCACGGGGCGGTGTTCCTGGCGCTGAAGACGTCCGGCGGGATCCGGTTCCGGGCGCGGCGCGTCGCGAGCGTCGCGGCGGTCGCGGCGATCGCGTCCGGCGGGACGTTCCTGCTGGTCACCCAGTTCCAGCAGGGCAAGCCGGTCACCTGGCTGACGGTCGCGGGCGCGGCGGCCGGGCTCGTGCTCGCCGCCGTCGCCAACCGGAACGGGCGCGAGGGCTGGGCGTTCGTCGGGACGGGCGCCGCCATCGTGCTCGCCGTCGCGACCCTGTTCCTCGCGCTGTTCCCGGACGTGATGCCGTCCACGACCGTCGCCGCGCACAGCCTGACGACGGAGAACGCGTCCTCGTCCGCCTACACGCTCAAGATCATGACGTGGGTCGCGGCGGTGTTCACCCCGATCGTGATGATCTACCAGGGCTGGACGTACTGGGTGTTCCGCAAGCGGATCGGGACGGCGCAGATCCCGGCCGCCAAGGCCCGGAAGGCGGAGCCGGTCCGATGAAGCCGCTCGACCCCCGGCTGCTGAAGCACGCCCGGACGACGCGGGTGTTCCTCGTCGCGTCCGTCGCGCTCGGCACCGCCACCGCCGGGCTGATCATCGCGCAGGCCACCCTGCTCGCGGACATGCTCACCCGCGCGTTCCTCGGCGGCGCGTCGCTCACCGACCTACGGGTCCCGCTGCTCCTGCTGCTCGCGGTCGTCCTCGGCCGGGCGCTCGTCGCATGGTTGCAGGAGGTCGCGGCGCACCGGTCGTCGGCCGCCGTGAAGTCGCAGCTGCGCGGGCGGCTGCTCGCGCACGCGCTGCGGCTCGGGCCGCGCTGGCTGTCCGGCGAGCGCAGCGGCGAGCTGGCCACCCTCGCCACCCGCGGGATCGACGCGCTGGACGACTACTTCTCCCGCTACCTGCCGCAGCTCGTCCTCGCGGTGATCGTCCCGGTGGCGGTGGGCGCGCGGATCCTGCTGGGCGACTGGCTGTCCGCCGTGACGATCGCGACGACGCTGCCGCTCATCCCCGTCTTCGCGATCCTGGTCGGGCTCACGACGCAGCGGAAGATGGACCGGCAGTGGCGCGTCCTGTCGGTGCTCGCCGCCCATTTCCTGGACGTCGTCGCCGGTCTCCCCACGCTGAAGGTGTTCGGCCGCGCGCGGGCGCAGGCGGACCGGATCCGCGAGATCACCGACCGGCACCGGCGGGCGACGATGTCGACGCTGCGGATCGCGTTCCTGTCGGCGCTGGTCCTGGAGCTGCTGTCGACGCTGTCGGTGGCGCTCGTCGCCGTGTCCATCGGACTGCGGCTGGTGGACGGCGGGCTCGGCCTGGAGACGGCGCTGCTCGTCCTGATCCTGGCGCCGGAGGCGTACCTGCCGCTGCGCCAGGTCGGCGCGCAGTACCACGCGAGCGTCGAGGGCCTCACCGCCGCCGCCCGGATCTTCGAGGTCGTCGAGACCCCGGCGCCGGACGCGGGCACGCGGACCGACGTCCCCGACCTGGCAAACGCCACGCTCCGCCTGGACGGCGTGACCGTCGCCTACGAGGGCCGCGACGCGCCCGCGCTGGACGGCTTCTCGCTGACCGTCCACCCGGGGGAGACGGTCGCGCTGGCCGGGCTGAGCGGGGCCGGGAAGTCGACCGCGCTCGCCGTGCTGCTGGGGTTCGTCCGGCCCGACTCGGGACGCGTCCTGGTCGACTGGGACGCGCTCGACTCCTTCGACCCGGACGCCTGGCGGGCGCGGATCGCCTGGGTGCCGCAGCGCCCGCACCTGTTCGCCGGGACGGTCGCCGCGAACATCCGGCTGGGCCGTCCGGACGCGTCCGACGCCGACGTGCGCGAGGCGGCGCGGGCGGCGAACGCGCTGGAGTTCGTCGACGCGCTCCCGGCGGGCTTCGACACGGCGCTGGGCGAGGGCGGCCACGGCCTCTCGGCCGGGCAGCGCCAGCGCGTCGCCCTGGCCCGCGCCTTCCTCCGCGACGCGCCGCTCCTGCTGCTGGACGAGCCGACCTCGAACCTCGACGCGGCGAGCGAGGCGGCCGTGATCGACGCGGTGCGGCGGCTGGCTTCCGGCCGGACGGTCGTCCTGGCGGCGCACCGTCCGACGCTCCTGGGCTTGGCGGATCGGGTCGTCCACATCGAACCGGCGGGGGTGTTGACATGATTCTCCGGCTGATCCGGTTCGCTCGTCCGGCGCGGTGGCGGCTCGCGGTCGCCGTCCTGTTCGGCGCGCTGGCGCTGGGCAGCGGCGTCGGGCTGATGGCGACGTCCGCCTGGCTGATCTCGCGGGCGGCGCAGCACCCGCCGGTGCTGATGCTGATGGTCGCGATCGTGGCCGTCCGCGCCTTCGGCCTCGGACGCGGCGTGTTCCGCTACGTCGAGCGCCTCACCGGGCACGACGCGACGTTCCGCATCCTGGCCGACCTGCGGGCCCGCGTGTACGAACGGCTGGAGCGGCTCGCACCCGGCGGCCTGCCCGCCTTCCGGAGCGGCGACCTGCTGAACCGCCTCGTCGCGGACGTGGACGCCGTCCAGGACCTCTTCCTTCGCGTCCTGCTCCCGTGCACGGTCGCGGCGGTCGTGGGCGGCGCGTCGGTCGGGGTGGCCTGGGCGCTGCTCCCGTCCGCCGGGGTCGTCCTCCTGCTGGCCTTGCTGGTCGCGGGCGTCGGGGCCCCGTGGCTGTCGGCGGTGACGGCGCGCCGCACCGAACGCCGGACGACCGAACTCCGCGCCGAGCTGACGGCCCACGTGGTCGACACCCTCCAAGGCGCACCGGAACTGATCGCCTATGGCGCCGCCCCCGGACAGCTCGCCGAAGCAACCCGAATCGACCGGGATTTCACCCGTGCCTCCGCCCGTTCCGCCGCCACCGCCGGACTAGGCGCGGCCATTTCAGCCCTCGCGGGCGGGCTGGCCGTGTGGGGCAGCCTCGCCGTGGGCGTCCCGGCCGTCCGCGCGGGGACGCTGGACGGCGTGCTCCTGGCCGTGGTCGTCCTGCTGCCCCTCGCCGCGTTCGAGGTCGTGGCCGGACTGCCGCTGGCCGCGCAATACCTGGAACGCGTCCGGCGCTCGGCTGCCCGGGTGTTCGCCGTCCTGGACACTCCCGAGCCAGTTCACGACCCGGACGACCCCGCGCCACCACCCACAGCCCCCTACACGCTCAAGGTGGAGCACCTGCGCGCCCGTTGGTCGCCCGACGCGCCCTACGCGCTCAACGACATCTCCCTTGACCTGGCCCCAGGACGTCGTTGCGCGATCGTCGGCCCGAGCGGTTCGGGCAAGACGACGTTGACCGCCGTCCTCCTCCGCTTCCTGGAGCCCTCAAGCGGCATGGCAACGCTGAACGGAATCGACCTCCGCGCCCTGTCCTCCGACGACGTACGCCGCGTCATCGGCCTCTGCGCCCAGGACGCCCACCTGTTCGACTCGACGATCGGGGAGAACATCCGGTTGGCCCGTCCGTCCGCCACCGAGGACGAACTCCGCGACGCCCTCCGCCGCGCCCGCCTGCTCGACTGGATCGAGTCCCTGCCCCAGGGCCTGGACACCCGGGTCGGCGAACACGGCGCGCAGGTCTCCGGCGGCCAGCGCCAGCGCATCGCCCTGGCCCGCGCCCTCCTCGCGGACTTCCCGATCCTCCTCCTGGACGAGCCCGCCGAACACCTGGACCTGCCGACCGCCGACGCCCTGACGGCCGACCTGCTGACCGCCACCGAGGGCCGCACGACCCTGCTGGTCACCCACCGCCTGACCGGCCTGGACGCCGTGGACGAGATCATCGTCCTGGACGGGGGCCGCGTCACCGACCGGGGCACCCACGCCGACCTGATCGCCCGCCCCGGCCTCTACCAGTCCCTCTGGCGCCGCGAACACGACGGCCACCCTGCGGTCGCCCGGACCCGGTAGTTCCACCGCCTCATCGGCCGTTCGTCAGTCCTTCGTGGAAAGAGAGGCGGTCACGCCGGCGCGGGAGGTGACGCCGAGCTTGGCGAAGATGTGGCTGAGGTGGCCCTCCACGGCGCGCACGCTGATGACGAGCGACTCGGCGATCTGCAGGTTCGTCCTGCCGTCCGCGACCAGGGACGCCACCTCCAGCTCGCGCGGGGACAGCCCGTACGGGGCGGCGTCCCGGCCGGACGGCGCGGGGACCGGGACGCCGTGCCGGCGCAGTTCCTTGACGACCCGCCGGTGGAGGCGGCGGGCGCCGCACTCGCCGAGCCTCTCCGCGGCCTCCTCCAGCGACTCCCGGGCGGAGTCGAGGTCGTCGGCGCGCGCGGCGGCGACGCCCGCGGCGAGCAGCGCCCGGCCGGTGTCGAGCCGCCAGCCCGCCCCGGCCAGCGACTCGGCCGCCGCGCGCGCCCGCGCCGCGGCCGCGCGGGGATCGGCGTGCTCCAG
>NZ_BCQP01000105.1 GCF_001552135.1 Actinomadura chibensis NBRC 106107
TCCCGCGCGTGATCAAGAACTCGTCCGGGTAACGTCTCAAGGGCCGGACCCACCTGTCTTGCATCCGGTCAGTTCATGTAAAGTCACGCATACAAGCCCAAAGCGGCTTGGCGCTCGACAACTGAATACAGCTCATCCAGAGGGGTGGAGGGACCGGCCCTGCGAAGCCCCGGCAACCACCCGGCTAAGGCGTACTCGCGATCCTGCGAGGCCGGCCGGGAGATGGTGCCAACTCCGGCCTGCGACCAAGGTGGCGCAGGAAAGATGGGGAGAAAGGCCTCGCCAGCATGGCACTCACGCCTGCCACCGCCGACCTCGGACCGGCTACCGCCCTCGTCTGCCGCGAATGCGGCTCGTCCCGCGATCTCGGGCCGCACTACGCGTGCGAGGAGTGTTTCGGCCCCCTGGAGATCGCATACGACTTCGGGGGCGTCACCCGCGCGAGCATCGAGTCCGGCCCGCGCAACATCTGGCGGTACCGGGGGTTGCTGCCCGTCCCGTCCACCATCGCGGACACGCCGAACACCGAGCCCGGGCTGACCCGGCTCGTCCGCGCCGACAACCTCGCCGAGAGCCTCGGCCTGCAGAGCCTCTGGGTCAAGGACGACAGCGGCAACCCGACCCACTCGTTCAAGGACCGCGTCGTCGCCGTGGCGCTCGCCGCCGCCCGCGAGCTCGGCTTCAAGGTGCTGGCCTGCCCGTCCACGGGCAACCTCGCCAACGCCGTCGCCGCGGCCGCCGCCCGCGCCGGGATCCGCAGCGCCGTGTTCGTCCCGTCGAACCTGGAGTCGCAGAAGATCATCACGACGGCCGTCTACGGCGGGACGTTCGTGACGGTCGACGGCAACTACGACGACGTGAACCGGCTCGCCTCGGAGATCGCCGGGGAGCAGGACGACTGGGCGTTCGTCAACGTCAACGTCCGGCCGTACTACGCGGAGGGCTCCAAGACCCTCGGCTACGAGATCGCCGAGCAGCTCGGCTGGCGGCTGCCGGAGCAGATCGTCGTGCCGGTCGCGTCCGGCTCCCAGCTCACCAAGATCGACAAGGCGTTCCAGGAGCTGATCAAGCTGGGCCTCGTCGAGGACCGGCCGTACCGCGTCTTCGGCGCCCAGGCCGCGGGCTGCGGCCCGGTCGCGACCGCGTTCAAGGCCGGGCACGACGTGATCCGCCCCGTGAAGCCGGACACGATCGCGAAGTCCCTCGCCATCGGCAACCCGGCCGACGGCCCCTACGTCCTGGACGTCGCCCGCCGCACCAACGGCGCGGTCGAGGACGTCACCGACGACGAGGTCGTCGAGGGCATCCGGCTGCTCGCCCGCACCGAGGGCATCTTCGGCGAGACGGCGGGCGGCGTCACCGTCGCGACGCTGCGCAAGCTGATCGGCACCGGCGCGCTCGACCCGTCCGCCGAGACCGTGATCATCAACTCGGGGGACGGGCTGAAGACCCTGGACGCCGTCGCGCCGGTCGTCGCCCCGTCCGCCAACATCGCCCCGTCCCTGGAAGCGTTCCGCGCCGCGGGCCTCGCCTGAGAAAAGGAGCAGCATGAGCACCGTGTCCGTCCGTATCCCGACGATCCTGCGGACCTACACCGGCGGCGAGGCGGAGGTGAAGGCGGAGGGCGCCACCCTGCGCGCGGTCGTCGCCGACCTGGAGGCCAGCTACTCCGGCATCTCCGCCCGCATCCTGGACGACGCCGGAAAGATCCGCCGCTTCGTGAACGTCTACGTCGGCGACGAGGACGTCCGCTTCGCCGACGGCCTCGACACCGCGACCCCCGAGGGCGTCCAGATCTCCATCATCCCCGCCGTCGCCGGCGGCTGAGAGCCGAACCCGATCCCGGCGCGCCCCCACCGCGCGCCGGGACCGGGTTCTTCTTTTGTCACAGGCATGGTGCAATATCGGCGCCAGTCAACCGAGGAGACAGGGTGCCGCTCAAAAACCAGCAGATCGCCGACCACGCCTTCCTGCAGAAGATGTTCGAGGACGACTACTACCCCGACCACCTGGTGGCCAAGGCGAAGGCGATCCTGCTACGCCTCTGCGAACGGATAGAGGCCGAGACCCCCTCCGACCTGCCGGCCCTCTACACCCTGACCCAGGCGGCGACAGAGGAACTCAACGACCTGACCGAAGAGTTCTACGAGGCGGACAGCGAAATCGAAACAATAGCCCGCGACTTCCTGGCCGAGGACTTCTGGTTCATAGCCACCGCCTACAACTTCCCCAACGCAGACCTAGAAGAACTAGTAGCCAACCGAGACTGGTAACCCACCCGCCCCACTCATGGAGCGGATGCTCAGGGCTTTCTACCGCCAGAGGCAGTCATAGCGCTCCGGCGCCCGACCGACCCGAACCTCCCCGTCTCTGACCAGCCATTCAGTCTGAAATTCGTCCTTGTGAACGGCAAGGAAGAGCCCGCATACCCGGTCGTCGTCCTCGTCCATGGCGGGAAGCGCGGCGATCTCCCGAACCTGCTCCAGGACGGCCTCGGACTCGTAGGAGCGCACGGCTCGGGCATAGCACGCCGCGTCGAGCCACCCGCCTTCCGGAAAAGCCCATCCCGCCGAGTCCCCTCGCCGGACGATACGCTCGGCTTCAGCCTTCTGCCCGTAGAACTGCAACCATCCCCGTATGTAAACCCAAGTGTCCACCCACCCATAATGCCACCTGCGGACAACAGCCATTCTCGGCAGAGCGATTGGCGGCGATGCCAGAACCCTACCCACGGCCCCGACAAGCCGCGCCGCTGTAGCACTCGACGCCTTTCTTCCTGATTCCGCTGGGAGGCACCGAAAACAGCTGAACAGACCGACCCGGGTCAGGCGGGAGAGCCACACACCTTCCATCTAACGTTGCAACGTCCCTGCACAGGCGGAGTCGGATGTGCAACTCCCGGTGACGCCAGCGCGGCTGCGCGTACCCGTAGCGGGGCGGGTCCGGCGGTGGTGATGCGATGCGCGGCCCGCGCGGCCGCCCGGTGACCGGCGCCCACGCCGCACGCTCCGGGCGGCCAGACGCGGGACCGTGCCAGCGTCCTAAGCGCCGCCGCCTCTTGACCCCAAACAGCCCAATTCCGCAGAGCATCTGATCTGTAGCGAGAGACGTTTCCGGGCATCCGCAAGGCCCCAGAGTTGCGAACCCTCATAGCGACAATGAGGACGCCACGGGACGGGCCGCATCACCGTGCAGAAGATGTTGCGAACCCTCGTAGGGACGATGAGGATCCCATGGTAAAGCTGCTAGCTGGATGCCGCATGGGCGACCGTACATGGAGGGCAATTGCAGCAGGCCTCCGGTTGTGCACGGGACACCGGCGTGTCGCTGAAACGATCAAGCTTGTTCTCGACGGGGGGTACGCCTTAAGTAGGAGGCGTCGGCGTCTTCGGAGTCTTCGGGCTGGCGGAGGTCGAAGAACTCGATGCGGCCGACCAGGAGCAGAGACTCGGCGAGTGCGGTGGCCAGGATGGTCCGCGGGACGCCGGTGGTCTCGGCGAGGAGTTGCGTGCCTAGCTGGTGTGCTCGACCACGGCGGGGTGGAGCTGGGCGGGCTGCACGGAGAAGTACAGGCGGCGCAACGCGCCGTTGATGGCGGCGAAGTCGGCTCCGACCGTGGGCGGCTGGACGGCGGCGTTGGCCTTGGGGAGCGGAAGCGTGGCACCGGTGCCCTGGCCGGTGACGGCGGGAGCGGGGGTGTTCGGCCGTGCAAGGGTGGGGACGCAGTTCCTGGTTTTCGTCGGTATCGCCGTCACCCTGATCTGGCACCGCCGACTCGCCAAATGAGATGACGTGTAAGCAAGATTGGCCTTTGGCAATTCTGCTTCGTGCTGAGGTCAAGCACCTGCGAACGAGTCCAGTTGGTGGATCGTCTCGCCGACTGCGGCGTTCGGATCAAGCCACACGCAGATGTGGTGATGTTCAGGTGGCTCCTGGTTCGCTGGGATCTGTCCTTCGGAAAGGTGGCCAGCGTTGCGGCCTCGGGCCTGTATCCGGATCCGGTAGCGGCCCGGCACGCCGCGCATGGGGCTGCGGCCGCGCAGAGCAGGAGGCTCCTCACCGTCGGCGTCAATGATCACGGCGTTACCGTGCGGGCTGTCGAAGGTGAGGTCCACCACCGTGTCCCAGTCGTGGACGTTCAGCCGCGGCTCGCTGTCGGAGGCGGTGAGCGTGAGAGTGATATCCCCGGTGTGTGTTCCGGCCATGAAGGCGGCGTGACCTTCGCCGGTGACGGTGGCGAGTGTGTTGGTGCTGAAGATCTGGCCGATCCCGCCATCGTCTAGTGGGCTTTCTTCCTCCGCGAGGAAGTAGGTACCGAAACTGACTGGGAGTCGGACGGTGATACTGAACGGCGCAGGTCTCATATCGTTGTGAGTCTAACTGGGGGGCCGCCCTGCGCTGCTGGAAAGCCAGGGCGGCCCCATCTTGCCAGCTAAGTGGGTACGTCGATCACTGGTCGATCCGGACCCAGAAGCTGTCGCTATCGAGAATGTGGTCGTCCTTCATCCAGTTCTTGTAGGCGTTCTCAGCACTGCGGTTTTGGCTGGCTGTCGATCGACGGACTGGTGGTGGGCTGCGGCCTGCCCGCGCGTGCTGTGGACCTATGTGAGTTTGCGGGTCCTGTTGCCAACCTGCGGCAGGGGCGGGCGTTGCTCGCGGCGGTTCTGGTTGTCGCTCCTCGGGTTAGGCGGCATCTCTATGCGTTTTTCGACTGCCTGTACTTCGCGGGTCTTCGTCCCTCGGAGGCCGTTGCGCTTCGGCTGGAAGAGTGCGAACTTCCGGCCATTGGTTGGGGTCGTCTCCTGCTTGCAGGTTCTAACCGAGCCTCGGGGAAGCAATGGACCGACGATGGGCAGTACCACCAGTCGCGCAGCCTCAAGGCGTGTGCCGAGGGAGTGAAGCGCTCGGTTCCGGCCTGTCCTGAAGATCTTGCGAGCTGACATCGACGAGTTCGGCGTGGCCGAGGATGTGGCAGGCGTGCCTGGCGCTCTGGTTGAACGGGTGGGGTTCCGGGGGGCAACGTGGCGGCTCGTGGTGGGCGCTCGGTGGCGGTGCTGCTGAGCACCTATGCTCACTGCATCGACGGCGACGAGGAGATCAGGAACCGGCGCGTTGACGCAGCGCTGGGGGGCTCCTTCCACGCCCGCCACGGAACGTGCGGAACAGACCGGCCGTCCGGCGCTCCATCTTCGGGTTCGTGTTTCGCGACTGTTCCGTGGGTACCGGTGGACGACCGCACACGCGCGAGACCCGCGGATCGGGTTTCGGTGCAGGTGGGAACAGGTCGGGGACGGTAGATGAACCTTCCGGTCGCGAGGATGCGCGGCGCTTGCACTCGACAGGGTAGAGTGCTAAACAAACGGTTGGCACTCTGCTGTGGAGAGTGACAACTTCACAGTCTGGGTCGGGGCGATGAGGCTCCAGTCCGGCGGCGGAATGGCAGTCGTCGGCGGGGGCCGTCCGTCGCGGGCGTCGGCTCGATCCGTCTAAGCCACCTTGTTCCGGGAGGACTGGAGCCTATGGCTGCAAAGATGATCGCGTTCGACGAGGAGGCCCGTCGCGGTCTTGAGCGCGGCATGAACCAGCTCGCCGACGCCGTCAAGGTGACCCTTGGTCCCAAGGGCCGCAACGTCGTGCTGGAGAAGAAGTGGGGCGCCCCCACGATCACCAACGACGGCGTGTCGATCGCCAAGGAGATCGAGCTCGAAGACGCGTGGGAGAAGATCGGCGCGGAGCTCGTCAAGGAGGTCGCCAAGAAGACCGACGACGTCGCCGGTGACGGCACGACGACGGCGACCGTGCTGGCCCAGGCGCTGGTGCGCGAGGGGCTGCGGAACGTGGCGGCCGGGGCGAACCCGATGTCGCTGAAGCGCGGCATCGAGTCCGCGGTCGAGCGGGTCAGCGAGGAGCTGTCCAAGCTCGCGAAGGACGTGGAGACCAAGGAGCAGATCGCCTCCACGGCCTCCATCTCCGCCGGCGACCCGCAGATCGGCGAGATGATCGCCGAGGCGATGGACAAGGTCGGCAAGGAAGGCGTCATCACGGTCGAGGAGAGCCAGACCTTCGGTCTGGAGCTTGAGCTCACCGAGGGGATGCGCTTCGACAAGGGCTACATCTCGCACTACTTCGTGACCGACCCGGAGCGGATGGAAGCGGTCCTGGAGGACCCGTACATCCTGATCGTCCAGGGCAAGGTGTCGGCGAACAAGGACCTGCTGCCCGTGCTTGAGGGCGTCATGCAGTCCGGCAAGCCGCTGCTGATCATCGCGGAGGACGTCGAGGGCGAGGCCCTGGCCACGCTGGTCGTCAACAAGATCCGCGGGATCTTCAAGTCCGTGGCCGTGAAGGCCCCGGGCTTCGGCGACCGCCGCAAGGCCATGCTGAACGACATCGCCGTCCTGACCGGCGGCCAGGTCATCAGCGAGGACGTCGGCCTCAAGCTGGAGAACACCTCGATCGACATGCTCGGTCGGGCGCGCAAGATCGTCATCGCCAAGGACGAGACCACGATCGTGGACGGCGCCGGCGACGCCAACGAGATCGCGGGCCGGGTCAACCAGATCCGCACCGAGATCGACAACACCGACTCCGACTACGACCGCGAGAAGCTTCAGGAGCGCCTGGCCAAGCTCGCGGGCGGCGTCGCGGTGATCAAGGCCGGCGCGGCGACCGAGGTGGAGCTCAAGGAGCGCAAGCACCGCATCGAGGACGCCGTCCGCAACGCCAAGGCCGCGGTCGAGGAGGGCATCGTCCCCGGCGGTGGCGTGGCGCTGCTGCAGGCGGGCGCCAAGGCGTTCGACAAGCTGGAGCTGTCGGGCGACGAGGCCACCGGCGCGAACATCGTGAAGCGCGCTCTGGAGGAGCCGCTGAAGCAGATCGCCGTCAACGCCGGTCTTGAGGGCGGCGTCGTGGTGGAGAAGGTCCGCAACCTGACGCCGGGTGAGGGCCTGAACGCCGCCACCGGCGACTACACCAACATGTTCGACGCGGGGATCCTCGACCCCGCCAAGGTGACCCGGTCCGCGCTGCAGAACGCTTCGTCGATCGCCGCGCTGTTCCTGACCACCGAGGCGGTCATCGCCGAGAAGCCCGAGAAGAACCCGGCTCCGGCGGGCGGCATGCCCGACGCCGGCGGCATGGACTTCTGAGCCGAACGGCGAACGATCAACGCGTGACCTGAGAGGGGCGGCCTTCGGGCCGCCCCTTTTGCGTTCCCGCGTCGGGCGGCGTCCGGTCGCGGCGGGGGAGGAGGACCGGGGTCGCGAGCATGAGCGCCCCCGCGATCCCGAGCGCGGCGCGCGGGCCCGCGACCCCGGCCAGCACGCCCCACAGCCCGGTCAGGACGGCGGTGACGGCGTTGCCGGTGATCGTCCACGCGGAGAGCGTCCGGGCGACCCGGTCCGCCGCGGTCTCCGTGAGCCGGTACGTCGCCGCGACCGGGTTGAACACCCCGATGCAGAGGATCAGCGCGAACTCGACGGCGACCACCAGCACGAGCCCCGCCGCCCCCGGCCGGACGAACACCAGCCCGACCGGCCAGCACACCCGCAGCGTCCCCGCCGCGAGCATGACCCGGCGCTCCCCGAACCGTGCGACGAACCGCCCCGACAGCCGGGCGCCGACGAGCCCGCCGAGGCACGGGACGCCGAGCGCCAGCCCGTACTGCCATGGCGCGAACCCGAGGTCGCCGAGCATCAGCACCGCCAGCACCGGCGCCGTCGCCATGATCAGGCCGTTGACCAGGACCGTGTTGAGGAACAGCGGACGCAGCACCGGATGGGCGAGGATGTGCCGCCACCCTTCGAGCAGGCCGCCCGCCCGCGCCCGCTCCGTCCGGACGGGACGCGGCTCGTCCCCGCCGATCGCGCGGATCGCGCCCGCCGACAGCAGGTAGCTGACCGCGTCCGCGACCACGGTCGTGACCGGGCCGAACAGCCCGATCGCGGCCCCGCCGAGCGGCGGTCCGAGGACGGTCGTCGTCCACGTCGTCGACTCGAACCGCCCGTTCGCGGCGAGCAGGTCGCCGGGCGCGACGAGCGACTTCAGCGCCGCCCCGCTCGCCGACCGGAACGCGATCCCCGCCGCCGCGACGACCACCGACACGACCAGGAGCTGGACGAACCCGAGCCGCCCGAACGCGTACGCGACGGGCACGCTCAGCATCGCCGCGAACCGCACCAGGTCCATCGCGATCATCACGCGACGCTTGCGGCGGAACTCCACCCACGGGCCGAGCGGCACCGCGACCAGCGCCCCCACCGCGAGCCCCGCCGCCGCGAGCGCCGACACCCGCGCCGGCCCGACGTGCAGCACCAGGACCGCGATCAGCGGGAACGCGTCGTGCGCGAGCCGCGTGCCGGTCGCGCTCACCGCGAACGAGACCCACAGCAACTCGAACGGCCGTCCGAGCGATCGTCTCGCCATGTCGCGCGCACCCCCGCCCGCCTGCCGCCTGCCCGCCGTCTCGTCCGGCCACCGGCACAACCTCCGGTGGACCGGCGAGACCGTAGCGAGCAGCGAACACCGGGATCAAACAACCGTCCGGGTGCCCGGGTACAACGGATGGTTGTTCCGTCGTAGCGCCGTCCTAGAGTCGGCCGACGTGGACCTCAACGCCGTGCGCACCTTCGTCGCCGTCGCGGACGCGGGCCAGTTCCAGCACGCCGCCGCGGAACTGTCGATCAGCCAGCAGGCGGTGTCCAAGCGCATCGCCGCACTGGAGCGCGACCTCGGCGTTCACCTGTTCACCCGCACCCCGCGCGGCGCCCGGCTCACCATCGACGGACAGGCTTTCCTGCCCCACGCGCGAGAACTTCTGGGCGCGGCGGAGAGGGCGGCGGCGTCGGTCCGGCCCGGCCGCCGCGCGCTCCGCGTCGACGTGATCGGACGCGCCCTCGCCCCGGCCGCCCTCCTGCGCGACTTCCACCGGGCACACCCCGGCATCGCGCTGGACGTCGTGACGCTCTTCGACGCCGACACCGCGATCGCCGCCGTCCATTCCGGGACGATCGACGCGTCCTTCCGCGCCCTCACCGGGGAGCTGCCCGCCGGCGCCGAGGCCGCCCGGGTCCTGGACGAGCCCGTCCAGCTCCTCACCGGCCCGCGCCACCCGCTCGCCGCCGCCCGCGCGGTCGCGCCCGCCGACCTCGCCGGGCACCGCATCTGGATGCCCGGCATCATCACCGGCACGGAATGGGCCGCCTACTACGACGACCTGGCCGCCGCCTTCGGCCTGACCATCGACCGTGTCGGCCCCGAGTTCGGAACCGAGCCGCTCCTGGACGTGGTCGCGGGGTCCCCGTCCCTCGCGACGTTCGTCGGCGACCAGACCCGCCTCCTCTGGCCGGACGCATACGGGCTGCGGCGCATTCCCGTCCGGTCGCCGACCCCCGCCTATCCGCACTCCCTGATCTGGCGGGCCGACAACCCCCACCCGGCGCTGGCCACCTTGCGCACCCACCTGACGCGTCCCGGCCGATCCCGCCTCCGCGACACCTGGACGCCGCCCTGGGCGGCCCGGTGACGCGGCATCGCGCGGCCGCCCGCGTTTTCCGCAGATCAACGCGATTGGACGCGCCGATCCGCGATGACGAATTCGCACCCGCCACCGGGAGATCGACCGTGATCGCGACCCGGGCCGGACGATCCCACCTGAGAGACACACGTCACTTTCCCCCATGCCATTCCAGAATGGCGCATGCGCAGGTCAACGCGACCGCGAGCGCGAACGGCCGCCGCTTTCGGCCGCCGGGTGCTTCCCCTCCGGTGCGGGGCTTGGCAGGATCGCCGTTTGGCGGCGCAACGCGCGAATCGCGCGGAGCGCGCCGGGATGGTGACGACGAGGCGGCCCGCAGTCGCGGCCGATGAGGCAGGAGAACACGTGACGGAAGTGTTCGGCTCCCCGGTGCTCAGAGTGGAACAGCCCCGCAGGGGGCCGTTCGCCAAATCGCGGTACAAGGTTCTCGACGACGCCGGAACCGTTCTCGCCATCGCGGCGCCCGCGGACAGCCAGGGGCACGTCGAGATGCGCGGCGTGGTCCCCGGCAAGTCGAATCTCGACCCCCGCGCCGTTCTGCTGACCACCCCGGACGGCGACCCGCTCTACATCGTCGACAAGCAGGCCGGACGCGAATACACGGAGATCCTCACGCCGGAAGGCGATTCCTACGGTTCCTTCGTCACCGAAAGGGTCGGCCGCCGCTACGTCGTCTACGACGGCGAGGGAGCTCTGATCGGCATGGTCGCGGTGGACGTCCCGCGGACCAACTTCGAGGTGAGCGACACCGCCGGGAACAAGGTCGCGCACGTCCGCAAGAAGTGGGCGGGCCTCGCCACCCACCTGCTGACGACGGCGGACAAGTACGCCGTGGAGATCTTCGATCCCGTCCCGGAGCCACTGCGCACGATGGCCGTGATGACCGCCATCGTGATGGACATGAACCTCCACGAGTCCAAGGAGATCACCTGATCGGGGACGATGTCCGCGCATGGGTCTTCCCGGTCCGCGTGCCGCGAGGTACGTTCCGGACGTGCAGGCCGTGCCCGGGCGATCGAACGGCTGGTGGATCTCGCCGGCCGTTCCGACGATCGCGAACTGTGCGCTGGCCGCCCTCTGGGCCTTTTCCGCCCTCGGGGGCTGGGGCGACGCCGCCTTCTGCGGCGAGAACGAAAAGCGCGACGCGGGATGTGGCGAAGGCTTCGAGGACGCGGTGCTCGTCTCCGCACCGATCGCGGCGCTCGCCGCGATCGTGGCCGTGGCCGCGTGGGGGATGCCGGGAGTCCGGCGCCGTCCCGACCGGTTGGACGCCCTTCTCACCGGCGCCGCCTTCGGCTGGGTCCTGGCCGAAGGCGTGCTGTTCATCGGGGGATATCTAGCCAAACCGTAGCGGCGACGCGCCGTTGCCAAAATGAAATATTGAGGGGTTCGCGGGCCTTGCGGCAGCGGGCAGACAGGGGTGAAACCGGACAAAGGTCGAGGTAGAACGATCGCGGAAGCGCCACCGGGCCTGGCGGCCGGGGCGTCCGCGCATGCCGAACGCCTGTGAGCCGGTTTGACGCGCGCATCTCGGCGGCATACAGTTCTCTTCGCCCCACGGGGTTGCAGGACGCCGAAAGGTGGCCGGCCCGCGGGGAAACCAACCACCACCGTCTCAGCCGACACGGCTTCGCCGTGTCTTGTGCGTCGTGGTGGCGTCGGAAAGGCTCGGTTTTGACAATCGGGCCGGATCTGATGAAATGGTTCCACCGCCGGAACGAAACCGCGCAAGCGGGTTCGGAG
>NZ_BCQP01000106.1 GCF_001552135.1 Actinomadura chibensis NBRC 106107
TTGGCGGGTGCGGGCCGGGGTGGCCGTGCGCGGCGTTGGGGTGGGGCGCGGGGCCGCCGTAGGCGCCGTAGGCGGCGCGGGCGCGGCGGCGCCGTCCGGCGGACGACCCGGCGAGCAGCACCACGCCGCCGAGCGCCACCAGCGGCCCGACGATCATCATGACGACGCCCTCGCGGCCGTTCTTGGACTTCTGCTCGTCGTAGGTGCGTTCCGTGGAGTCGCCGCCCCGGATGGTCGTGCAGGTGTCGCCGGGCGACATCGTCCTGCCGCCGCATTTCACGTCGTCGTCGCCGCTCGACGCGGCACCGCCCACGAACAGGCCGATGCCGAGGATGATGCCGAGCACCCCGTAGACCATGGAGCGCATGAGCCGCCCTTCCCGTCCGGTTACCGGGCGGATCGTAGCGGTTACGAGAGTCGCGCCGGGCTCGTTCGGAAACACCGTGATCGGTCCTGATTCGCCGGTCTCGGCGGCGATGCCGGGCCGTCACCTCCGGCGCAGCAGCCGCATCGCCTTCTCCTTCTCGAAGTCGAGCGCGCGGGTCGGCGGCGCGGACAGCCGTCCGATGCGCTCGCCCAGCTCCCGCACGTGCGCCTGGACCTGCGGCTCGGCGAGGACGCGCAGCCCGAACGCCAGCTCGGCGGGGCCGATGTCGTAGCGCTTCTCCAGCGCGAGGGCGAGCGCGACGGCGCGCAGCTCGGCGTCCCCGAACCGGCGGTGCCCGCCGCCGCGCCGCGCGAGCGCCGCCTCCCGGGTGACGGGCAGCAGCCCGAGGGCCTCCCGGTAGCGGAGCATTCGGGGCGAGGTGCCGAGCCGCCGGGCGGCCTCCGTGATGCGCATGAAGCGATTCTGACAAATTCGTGTCAGAAAGTCGCCTCCGACCGTGCCTCCCGGCGTCCCGCCCCCTTAGACTCGCGGCGTCGCCCCGGAGCACGTCCGGGCGTCGACCTCTCGCGTACCTCGCGTACCCGCGTACCTCGGGTACCGACCCGCCATCCGCGGACCAAGGAGCAACGAAAGCATGGACTACAAGGTCGCCGACCTTTCGCTGGCCGACTTCGGGCGCCGGGAGATCCGGCTCGCCGAGCACGAGATGCCGGGCCTGATGGCGGTGCGCGAGGAGTACTCCGCCGCCAAGCCGCTGCGCGGCGCCCGGATCATGGGCTCGCTGCACATGACGATCCAGACCGCCGTCCTGATCGAGACGCTGGTGGAGCTCGGCGCCGACGTCCGCTGGGTGTCCTGCAACATCTTCTCCACCCAGGACCACGCGGCCGCCGCGGTCGTCGTCGGCAAGGACGGCACGCAGGACGACCCGAAGGGCGTCCCGGTGTTCGCCTGGAAGGGCGAGACGCTCGAAGAGTACTGGTGGTGCACCGACCAGGCGCTCCGCTGGCCGGACGGTGGCAGCCCCAACATGATCCTGGACGACGGCGGCGACGCGACCCTGCTCGTCCACAAGGGCGCCGAGTACGAGAAGGCGGGCGCGGTCCCGACCGCGTCCGAGGACGACCCGGAGGAGTGGGGCATCATCCTCGACACCCTCCGCCGCACCATCGCCGAGAAGCCGGGCCGCTGGACGGAGACCGCCGCCGCGGTCAAGGGCGTCACCGAGGAGACCACGACCGGCGTCCACCGCCTGTACGAGATGGCGAAGGCCGGCACCCTCGCCTTCCCGGCGATCAACGTCAACGACTCGGTGACCAAGTCGAAGTTCGACAACAAGTACGGCTGCCGGCACAGCGTGATCGACGGCCTGAACCGCGCCACCGACGTGCTGATCGGCGGCAAGGTCGCGGTCGTGTGCGGCTACGGCGACGTCGGCAAGGGCTGCGCCGACGCGCTGCGCGGCCAGGGCGCCCGCGTGATCGTCACCGAGATCGACCCGATCTGCGCGCTGCAGGCCGCGATGGACGGCTTCCAGGTCACGACGCTGGACGACGTCGTCGAGACCGCCGACATCTTCGTCACCACCACCGGCAACTTCAACATCATCACGGCCGCGCACATGAGCCGGATGAAGCACCAGGCGATCGTGTCCAACATCGGGCACTTCGACAACGAGATCGACATGGCCGGGCTCGCCAAGCTCCCCGGCATCGAGAAGATCGAGATCAAGCCGCAGGTGCACGAGTGGCGGTTCGCGGACGGCCACTCCATCATCGTCCTCGCCGAGGGCCGCCTCATGAACCTCGGCTGCGCCACCGGCCACCCGTCGTTCGTGATGTCGAACTCGTTCACCAACCAGGTCATCGCGCAGATCGAGCTCTTCACCAAGACCGAGGAGTACCCGGTCGGCGTGTACGTCCTGCCGAAGCACCTGGACGAGAAGGTCGCCCGCCTCCACCTCGACGCGCTCGGCGTGAAGCTCACCGAGCTCACCAAGGAGCAGGCCGCCTACATCGGCGTCCACGTGGAGGGCCCCTACAAGCCGGACCACTACAGGTACTGATTTCATTGCGGTAGGTAGGTAACTGCCGGGCGGGGCTCGTCCCGTCCGGCAGTCGCTTCTTGAAGGTGTTGATGAGCGATATCGCGGGTGGGGCGCTCGCCTATGAAGGCGTCAAGCGCATCGAGTGGGCCGACCGGAGCATGCCCGTTCTGCGGCAGATCCGGGAAAGGTTCGCCGAGGAGCGCCCATTGGACGGCTTCAAGGTCGCGGCGTGCATGCACATCACGACCGAGACGGCCGGGCTCATCCGGACCCTTCAGGCGGGCGGCGCGAGCGTGGCGCTCGCGTCGTCCAATCCTCTGTCCACGCAGGACGACACGGCCGCCGCGCTGGTCGAGGAGTACGGCGCGGAGGTGTTCGCCCGCGCGGGAATCGACCGCGAAGGCTATTACGCGCACATTCACCAGGCGTTGGAGACCGGGCCCGACCTCGTCCTGGACGACGGCTGCGACCTGGTCAACACGCTGCACATCGACCGCACGGATCTGCTCGGCACGGTCAAGGCCGGATGCGAGCAGACGACGACCGGCGTCATCCGGCTCCACCAGATGGCGCGCGAGGGCGCGCTCCGTTTCCCGATGGTCGCGGTGAACGACACCGACACCAAGCACATGTTCGACAACCGGTACGGGACGGGCCAGTCGACTTTGGACGGGATCGTCCGCGCGACCAATACCCTGCTCGCCGGCAAGACGATCGTCATCGCGGGATTCGGCTATTGCGGGCGGGGACTGGCCGAACGGGCCCGCGGGCTGGGCGCGCGTGTCGTCGTCACCGAAATCGACCCGGTCAAGGCATTGGACGCGGCTTTGCAGGGGTTCGCCGTCCAGCCGATGGCGGAGGCGGCCGCCGAGGGCGATGTGTTCATCACCGTCACGGGGAATCGTGACGTCGTGAACGGCGACCACTTGGCGGTGATGAAGGACGGCGCGATCCTCGCGAACTCCGGGCACTTCGACGTGGAGATCGACGTCCGGGCGCTGGGCGAAATGGCGGTCGAGGTGCATCGCGGGATACGGCCGCAGACGGACGAGTACGTCCTCGCGGACGGGCGGCGCCTCGTCCTGCTCGCCGAGGGGCGGCTCGTCAATCTGGCGGCCGCGGAAGGGCATCCGGCGGCGGTGATGGACATGTCGTTCGCCGATCAGGCGCTCACCTGCGCGTGGCTCGCGACCGCGCATTCGGGATTGGCGCCCGCCGTCCACGACGTTCCGAAGGAGATAGACACGGAAGTGGCGCGGCTGAAGCTGGCGTCCATGTCGGTGTCGATCGACGAGTTGACCTCCGAGCAGGAGGACTATCTGCATTCCTGGCGCCTGGGGTCGTGAACGGTGCCGTCCGGGACGTATCTCCTCATGAACGAGGACGCCGAGGAGCATTTCCAGTGCGCGCCGGGGCCTGGCGGCTGGCGCTATGTCTCGCGGCGCTCCGACGGCGTCCGGACCGACCTGGTCGTGGACGCGCGCTGGCGGCAGGTCCGCGTCGAGATCGTCACCCCGACGTGGTGGCTGCGGGGCGGCGTCACGGGCGCTCATGTCGCGTGGGTGCGCGCCTCCGGGGAAACGGCGGGCGCCGCTGAGGAAACGGGGACCGAGCACGCCGAACTGGCGTCCGGTTTCCTCTTCGACTCGCCCGCGTTCCTCGTCGCCGCCGCCCATTCACTGGGGTTGGCGGAAGGGGCGCAGACCACCGTCCGGCTCGTCCGGTTGAGCGGGCCGTCGCTTTCGCCGCTGACCGTCACGTGGCGGTGGAGCCGGGGCGAGACGTCCACGTACGAAACGGAGACCGAGCCGCTCCCGGTGTCGCGGTACGACGTCGCGGACCTGGCCACGGGAGAGGTCGAGACCGTCCATTTGGCGGGCGACGTGGTGGTCGGCGCGCCGGGCGTGGAATTGACCGAGCTGGATTCCCCGCCGAACCTGCGCACGTGACCGTTTTCGGGGAGTAGACCCGGCGGGCTGGCTCAGCGTCCTTGCGGGTATTGGCCGTGCGGGTATTGGCCTGGTGGTGGGTATTGGCCTGGCGGCGGATATCCCTGCTGCCATGGGTCCTGCGGCGGAGGGGCGGGCGGCCGCGGCCCAGCGGGCGCGTACGGGCCGCCGGGCGGCATGGTCGAATCCGGGTGGGGGCCGGGCGGGTAGGGGCCGCGAGCGGGCGGATGAGGCCCGTGCAGGACGCCCTGGTACGGCCCGGCGCCGTAGTCGGACGGCGGCAGGAACTGCGGCTGCCCCGGCCGCGGCGCGCTGAACGGCGGCGGCGCCGGAGGCCCGGCCGTGATCGGCCCGGACGGCGGCGGCCCCGCCATCGCCATGGCCGGTGCGGCGGCGGGCTGCCAGGACGTCCAGCCGAACCGCCGCATCCGCTGCGCCCTGCGCTGGGCGAGCCTCCACTCCTCCCGGTGCCGCCGCTCGGCGAGGACCGCCGACAGCAGGATCTCCGGCCGTACCCCCGGCGGCGGCGGGGGGCTCACCACGGCGACGACCTGGGTCGCTATCCGCTGCCCCAGCGAGTCGCGCGTCTCGGGGAGCAGCTCCCAGAAGCGCGTGAGGTACTGGCGGGCCGTCATGGCGAGTTCGTCCGAGAGCATCGACAGCTCCAAGGAGCGCCCCCACCAGGCGAGCTGCGGCGGCATCACGGCCACGGGCCCGAAGAACAGCGCCGACGCGGGTACCCGCTCCTGGATGACGATCGTCCCCGCGAACAGGTCCCCAAGGCGCTTGCCCCGCCGGTTGCAGAACGAGGTGATGAGCGCGGGCGAACCGTAGAAGAGCCAGAACTCGATGACCCCCGCCAACGCGCGCACGAGCGCCTGCCTGAAGCGGATGGGCCCGCCGTCGTCCGCGACGACCCTGAGCCCCACGGCCATCTTGCCGAGCGTCCGTCCGCGGGTCAGCGTCTCGAACACGCAGGGGTACCCGACCAGGACGGCGACCGTCACGAGCAGGGTCAGGCCCACCGTCCACGCGTCGTCGGCCACGAGCGACGTCATCGCCGTGACGTACACCGCGAAATACAGCAGCATCGTCTGGAAGAGCAGGTCGAGCAGTATGGCGCAGCCACGGCTGGCCAGCCGCGCGACACGGATGTCGAGCGCGACGGCCTCGCCGGTGACGAGTTCGGCCATGTCCTGATCCTCCAAGGGTGGCCATCAGGGTCCGGTCCATTTTGCCGGTTCGGCGGGACAACGCGTTCGGTGGGACGAAGCGTTAGTCTCCCCGGGTGGACGTCGACGCCTATGTTGCCGCGCACAATGCGGAATGGCAGCGCCTTGAGTGGCTCATCAACCGCAGTCGCAGGCTGTCCGGCGCGGAGGCCGACGAACTGGTCGAGCTCTACCAGCGGACCGCGACGCACCTGTCCGTCGTCCGTTCCAGCTCGCCCGACCCCCAGCTCGTCGGACGGCTGTCGTCCCTCGTGGCACGGGGCAGGGCGGCGGTCGCCGGGGCGCAGGCGCCGCTCTGGCGCGACGTCACCCGCTTCGCCACCGTGTCCTTCCCGGCGGCCGCGTACAGGATGCGGTGGTGGTGGCTCGGCAACGCCGTCCTCGGCAATCTGCTGGCGCTCGCCCTGGCCATCTGGGTCGTGCACAATCCCGAGGTCCAGGCGAGCATCGCGACACCGGACGAGATCCGTGAACTGGTCGACCACGACTTCGCGAACTACTACACCGAGCACTCCGCGTCGTCGTTCGCGTTCCAGGTCTGGGTCAACAACGCGTGGGTGTCGGCCATCGCGCTCACATTCGGCATCCTGCTCGCCATTCCCACCGTCTACGTGCTGCTGGTGAACCAGGTCAACCTCGGTCTGACCGGTGGGCTGATGTTCGCCTACGGCAAGGGCGACGTGTTCTTCGGGCTGATCCTGCCGCACGGACTGCTGGAGCTCACCGCCGTCTACCTGGCGTGCGCCGGTGGCCTCAAACTGGGCTGGACCATCATCGACCCCGGCCGCCGCCGACGCGGGCAGGCCCTGGCCGAGGAGGGACGCGCCGCCATCAGCATCGCCCTCGGACTGATCGCCGTCCTGCTCGTCTCCGGCCTCATCGAAGGATTCGTCACCGGCTGGGTGCACACCACCTGGCTGCGCATCTCCATCGGAGTCGTAGCCGAGGTCGCCTTCCTCTCCTACGTGATCGTGCTGGGCCGCCGCGCCGTCCGCCAAGGCGAAACCGGCGACTCCGACCTCCGCCCCGACCTCGCCCCAGTAGCAGGCTGACCCCCCACAACACTCCTCCCCACCCAACAAGCCCAGAGGCGCGAACTCAGAGGCACCCCAAAGGGCGTTCGTCCAGGTGCGTCCGCTCGGAGGCGCCCAAAGGCGTTCGTCTAGGGGCGTCCACTCGGAGGTGCCCCAAGGCGTTCGTCTAGGGCGTTCGCTCGGAGGCGCCCAAAGGCATTCGGCTAGGGCGTCCGCTCGGAGGCGTCCGTCCTGAGGCGTGTTTGCTCAGGGGTGTTCGTCAGAGGCGTCCGGCGGCTTTTAGGGCCAGGTAGGCGTCGGCCAGGGCGGGGGCTATCTCGTCTGGTGGGGCGTCTACTACCTCGACACCGTGACCGCGTAGTTCGGCGGTGAGGTGGCGGCGTTCGGCCCGCGCGCGCTCTGCGGCGGCCGCGTCGTACACGGACGCGAGGTCGCCCCGTCCGGCCGCCATCTCGCCCACCCTCGGGTCGGACACCGCCGCGATCATGACGAGGTGCCGGGCGGTGAGCTGCGGCAGCAGCGGGAGGAGGCCCTCTTCGAACGCGGCCGTGTTCAGCTCGGTGAGCAGGACGACCAGGCACCGCTGCCGGACGCGCGCCATCAGCGTCGACACCATCCCGGCCGCGTCGCTCTCGATCAGCTCCGGCTCCAGGGGCGCCATGGCGTGCACCATCGCGGGCAGCAGATCCGTCCGGGACGCGCCCTCGACCCGGGTACGGACGCGCCGGTCGTAGGCGAGCAGGTCGACGCGGTCGCCCGCCCTGGACGCGAGGGCGCCGAGCAGCAGCGCGGCGTCCATCGAGCAGTCGAGCCGGGGAATGTCACCGACGCGCCCCGCGGACGTGCGGCCGGTGTCGAGGACGAGGTAGATCCGCCGGTCGCGCTCAGGGCGCCATGTGCGCACCACGATGTCGTTGCGGCGCGCGGTGGCCCGCCAGTCGATGGAGCGGACGTCGTCGCCGTCCACGTACTCGCGCAGGGAGTCGAACTCGGTGCCCTGCCCGCGGATGAGGGCGACATGCGCGCCGGTGAGCTCCCGCAGCCGCGCGAGCTTGGCCGGGAGGTGGCGGCGGGACGGGAACGCGGGCAGCGCGCGGACCGTCCAGGGCGCGGCGCGGGAGAGCTGCCGCGCGGCCAGCCCGAGCGGCCCGACGGACCGGACGACGACGGTCACGGCCTTGCGGTCGCCGCGCCGCGTCGGCGTCAGCGTCATCTCCACGCGGCGCCGTTCCCCCGCGGGCACGTCCACCTTGACCATGCGCGGCGTGGCCCCCGCGCTGGGCGGCCACACGTCCCGCAGGCGGGCCTTGAGGCGGCGCCGTCCGAGGTTCTCCACGATGAGGGAGACCTGGGCCGACTCCCCGAGCCGGACGTTGGTGTCGCCCGCGCGGTGGAAGCGCAGCGCGCGCACGTTCCCCGCCAGGGCCAGGTCGACGACGACGCCGAGCAGCAGCGCGCCCCACACGGCGAACAGCGCCCGCCACTCCGGCACGAACAGCGGGACGATCGCGCCGAGCAGGGCCAGCAGCCCGAGGCGCCCGGTCAGCGCCATCAGCGCGGGGCGGGGACGTGGGACAGGATGCCCTCCAGCACGCCGTCCGCGGTCGCGCCCTCCAGCTCCGCCTCGGGACGCAGCTGGACGCGGTGCCGCAGCGTCGGCCGGGCCAGGGCCTTCACGTCGTCCGGCGTCACGTAGTCGCGGCCGGACAGCCACGCCCACGCGCGGGACGTCGCCAGCAGCGCCGTCGCGCCACGCGGCGACACCCCGAGCTGGAGCGAGGGCGACTGGCGCGTCGCCCGGCACAGGTCGACCACGTACGCGGCGACCAACTGGTCCAGGTGGACGGCCCGGACAGCGGCCCGCCCTGCGGCGAGTTCGGCCGCACCAGCGACCGGCCGCACCTCCGACAGGTCCCGCGGGTCGAACCCGGCCGCGTGCCGCTGGAGCATGGCGATCTCTTCGTCCCGCGTGGGGACGGGCACGGTGAGCTTGACCAGGAACCGGTCGAGCTGGGCCTCCGGCAGGGGGTAGGTGCCCTCGTACTCGATCGGGTTCTGCGTCGCGCACACCACGAACGGGTCGGGCAGAGCGCGCGCGGACCCCTCCACGGAGACCTGACGTTCCTCCATGGCCTCCAGGAGCGACGCCTGCGTCTTCGGCGGCGTCCGGTTGATCTCGTCGGCGAGCAGGAGGTTGGTGAAGACGGGACCCTCGCGGAACTCGAACTCCGACGTCCGGTTGTCGTACACGAGCGACCCGGTGACGTCGCCCGGCATCAGGTCGGGGGTGAACTGGACGCGCTTGAAGTCGAGGTCGAGGGCCCGCGACAGCGTCTTGATGAGCAGCGTCTTGGCCGTGCCGGGGACCCCCTCCAGCAGCACGTGGCCGCGGCAGAGCAGCGCGATGACCAGACCGGTGACGACGGAGTCCTGGCCGACGACCGTCTTGGCGACCTCGCCGCGCAGCGCCGTCAGCGCCGCGCGGGCCGTCTCGGCCTGCCGCCGCGCCTCCTCGGAGAGCCCGCCCGGCGGGGTGTCGCTCTCGGCGCCCTTCCCGAGCTCTACTGGGTGGTTCAAGACTGGCGTACCTGCCTTTCCAGGTCGTCGAGGACGTCGCTGAGCGCGATGAGCCCGGCGTCGTCCAAGGGATGGGGACCGTACAGGGCCGCGCCGACGTACGTCTCGTCGTAGGGCGTCCGGCGGGCGACCGCCGTGACGATCTCGCGCGCGGCGGAGGGGTCCTGCGCATGGCTGCGGGGGAGGCCGAGCAGCGGGACGAGTCGTTCGCGGGCGCCGGAGCGCAGCGCGTCGGAGGCGCGGTCGCGGGCGTGCCCGGCGCGGTAGAGGCGCGCGCGCCCCTCCACGGTCTCCGCGGACCGGACGACGACCGGCAGCGCCTCCGCCACGACCGGTCCGAGCCTGCGCGCCCGCCACAGCGCCACCAGCAGCACCGCGACGATCAGTTCGAGGAAGAACAGCTTGGTGCCGAACGGGAGGAGGTCGCCGAGAGACTTCTGCCCGGCCCCCGAACCCGACTTGGGCAGGTCGGGGATCAGCCAGACGACCGAGGAACCCGAGCCCGCCGCCAGGTTCATGGACAGCGCGGCGTTGCCCTCCTCGGTGAGCCTCCGGTTGGTCAGCGGCGCGGCGGAACCGAGCACCGTGACGGGGTACGCGCCGTTCTGCACCTGGACGAGGCGCGGGCCGCCGTACTCCGTCCCGTAGCACTGGAGGCCGGGGCCGGTCACCTTGTACGTCTCCGACTCGTGCAGGGAGACGGCACCCGCGAGCGTCGCCGCCTGCAGGGGGCAGCCCGGGGTGTCGGCCGCCTCGAAGGAGGGGCCGTCGCGGCGCACCTGCGGGGCCAGCGCCGCCAGGGCGAACGACGTGGGCTGGACGAGCAGCAGGCTCGCTGAGGCGTTGCTCAGTCGGCTGAGATCCTCGTCGGTGAGCCGCTCGGTGCGGGTCACGACGATGACCGTCCCCGGACTGGCGGCGTTGAGGGCGTCGCCCGCGTGCCTCGCGACGGTCACCTGCGTGCCGTGCTGCCGGAGGATCTCCGCCAGGGCGCGGCCGCCGTCCGGCTTGGGGGAGGTGGGGTCGAGCGCCTGCGGGGACGTCGACGGGCGGAGCGCCGCCAGGATCACCGCCACCACCACCATGGCGAGCAGCGCCGCCACGACGCCGCGCGCGGAGCGCCAGCGCCGTCCGGCCACCTGCCGGGCGGACGGCTCCGCGGGCCCCTGCGCGCTCTGGGACGGAGTCTGGGACGCGGTCTGCGTCACCATCGCGGGCCCTCCTCGTCACCGGCTCCGGCGGGGGCGAGGTCGTCCGCCTCAAGCGGTTTGGGTTTCGCCGCCCGGAGCCGTTCGTCCACGTCCTTGACCCGCGCGTACCCCTCGGCCGTGGCGGGACGGTCGCCGTACCAGACGTCGTCGAAGACGAGCACGGCCGCGCGCAGGTCGTCCGCCAGGGCGGGCACGGCCTCGCCCGCCTCGGCCGCCAGTTCGTCGGCGGTGCGTCCGGGGCGCGCCGCCAGGACCGCACGCTCCTCCAGGTCGCGGGCGATCGCCCGGAGGCGTTCGCGGATGGCCTCGGCCCACTGCCCGGACGCCGCGTGACCCTCCGCCGCGGCCCGGTGGTCGACCGCCCTGGACGGCACGTCGTCCAGCAGGGGGTCGGTGCGGGAGCGCGGGTTGCGGCGTCCCTTCATCAACCACAGACCGAGCGCCACCACGACCAGGACGATGGCCACGATGACGGCTATCGACACCCAACCGGCGCCGCTTCCCCGCGAATCGGGGCCCGGGGACTGGGTGAACAGGTGCTGCAGCCACTCGGCGAAGTCGTCCCACACGCGCTCCAGCCAGGACGGCTTGTCCCGCTGGTAGACCTGCTTCTCCAGTTCGCGGCGGGCCATCTCGCGCGCCTCGTCCCTGCCGACGGGGTCGCTCGCCTGGACGCCGAGCGCATGAGCGGTGAGGGTGGTGAGCATGGCCGTCATCGGTTCGCCCCCGTCCCCGGACGGGTCGGTAGTGGGTTGGGCCGCCACAGGTCGATGAAGCCCTCGCCAAGGTCGGCGGCGTCGTGCTCGGTGTTGCCTTGGCCGGTGTT
>NZ_BCQP01000107.1 GCF_001552135.1 Actinomadura chibensis NBRC 106107
AGGGACCCGCTCGGGCATCGCCACCTGACCACTGGCCAACGGCCGCTCAGTGATCCGCGACGCGGTCGCCGCCACCCGCCGCAACGGACGCAACGTCAACCTGACCATCACCGCCGCCGCGACCCCGGCGGCAGCGAGCACCACCGCGAACACCACGACCTCGACCAGCACCACCCGATGCAAGGTGTCCTCGGCAGGCTGCAACGGCAGGCCGGTGATCAGCACGTCGCCGTCATCGCCGGGCACCGCCGCCATGCGGTAGTCGTCCAAGGCGGACAGGGAGAGAGATCGTCCCCGGCCGTCGGCGGGCAGGTCGGCCAGGGCGCGGCGGTCGGCGACCGTGAGGGGCACCGCCCGGTCGGAGTCGCCCCGGATCACCGCCGCCTCCGTCACCTTCCGGCCGAACAGCCGCGCGCCGAACGTCCCCGACGCCTGCCCGCGGGTGTCGGGACCGTTGTCGGCATCCTTGGGCCGTTCGTGCTCCAGGCTCGCCGGGAACCGGCCGCCCGACGCGGTGAGCTGGTCGTCCAACCGTCCCACCAGGAACCTGCCCAGCGCCGTCGTGGTCGCGATCCCGACCGCGAGGCAGCTCAGCGCCAGCAGCAGGACGAGCCCGGCGGTCAGCCGGGCCCACAACGTGCGGGGGCCTTTCACCGGTTCTCCGATTTCAGGACGTACCCGACACCCCGGACGGTGTGGATCATCGGCGGACGGCCCGCGTCGATCTTCTTGCGCAGATAGCTGATGTACAGCTCCACCACATGCGCCTGACCACCGAAGTCGTAATTCCAGACCCGATCCAGAATCTGCGCCTTGCTCAGCACCCGCCGCGGATTGCGCATCAGGAACCGCAGCAACTCGAACTCGGTCGGAGTCAGGTCAACGGGCTGCCCGTCGCGGGTCACCTCCCGCGCGTCCTCGTCCATGGTCAGCGCGCCGACCGTGATCAGACGGGTCGCGTCGGCCCGGCGCGTCATGCCCGCCCGGCGCAGCAACCCGCGAAGCCGGGCCAGCACCTCTTCCAAGCTGAACGGCTTGGTCACATAATCGTCGCCGCCCGCCGTAAGCCCGGCCACACGGTCCTCGACGGCGTCGCGGGCGGTGAGGAACAACACGCACACCTCCGGCGCCTCCGCCCGCAGACGATGCAGAACGCCCAAACCGTCGATGTCGGGAAGCATCACGTCCAGCACCACGGCGTCCGGACGGAACTCCGCCGCGACCGCGAGCGCCTCCGCGCCATCACCGGCGGTACGGACCGTCCACCCCTCCAACGCCAGCGCACGAGACAGCACCTCCGCCAGATCAGGCTCGTCGTCCACGACAAGAACCCGGACAGGCGTGCCGTCGGCTCTCCGCAGGCCCGCGACTTCGGAATCACGATTGGTCATGGTGCCGCCAGCATCCCTCTCTCACCTGTGTGTTTCCTCTGAGAAGGCTCTGAGGGCGCCTGTTCTCCATGATGTCAGAGGAAACACAGAAATCGCGTTGGCAGGGTGGCCGCCATGACCACTACCAGGTACGACGTCATGCGGCCCGCTCCGCCCGCGCGGCGGTCGGCGCGCGTGCCGTCCGGGTGGCCGCAGGTACTGATCTACATCGGCGCGGCGCTGGTGCTCGGGCTGTGGTGGCGGAGCACCGGCTCGATCGTGGGCCTGGACGGCTGGCTGACCGAGGCCGGACGCGTCACCGGCCTGCTCGCGGGCTACGGGTGCGCCGTCCTGCTGGCGCTGATGGCGCGGATCCCGGCACTGGAGCGGGGGGTCGGCACCGACCGGCTGGCCCGCTGGCACGCGGCGGGCGGACGGTACACCCTGGGCCTCGCCGCGGCGCACGCCCTGCTGATCATCTGGGGGTACGCCGTGACCGCCCGGACGAACGTCGTCAGCGAGACCACGACCGTCGTCCTCGACTATCCGGAGATGCTCAAGGGCACGCTCGGGTTCGTCCTGCTGCTCGGCGTCGGGATCACCTCGGCCCGGGCGGCGCGGCGGCGGCTCCGGTACGAGACATGGCACTACCTGCATTTCGCGACCTATCTGGCGATCTTCCTGGCGTTCTCGCACCAGCTCGCCAACGGCGCCCAGTTCGCCGGAGACGCCTGGGCGAGGGCCGCGTGGTACGCCCTGTACATCGGGGTCGCCGTCGTCCTCGTGTGGTTCCGGTTCGTGACACCGGTCGTGCGCGGGCTGCGGCACGACCTGCGGGTGGCGGCCGTCGAGCCCGTCGCGCCCGGCGTCGTCTCGGTCTACATGACCGGGCGCGGCCTGGCCCGGCTCGCCGCCGAGCCCGGCCAGTTCTTCCGCTGGCGGTTCCTCGCGCCCGGCCTGTGGTGGACGGCCAACCCCTACTCGCTGTCCGAACCGCCCCGCGGACACCGGCTCCGGATCACCGTGAAGGCCGCCGGGGACCACAGCGCTGCCCTGGCCCGGCTGCGTCCCGGGACCCGGGTGTGGGCGGAGGGGCCCTACGGCGGGTTCACCGGGGCGCGGCCGCACCACGACCGGTCCCTGCTGATCGCCGGAGGCGTCGGCATCACGCCGCTGCGGACGCTGTTCGAGACCCTGCCCGGCGACGTGACCCTCATCTACCTCGCCCGCCGCCCGGAGGACCTGGCGCTGCGCGACGAGCTGGACGCCGTCGCCCGCGTCCGCGGCGCCCGCGCCCTCTACTACGTGGACGAGCCGTCCGGGTACTCCCTTCCGCTGACCGGGCGGGCACTGCGGGCGGTAGTCCCCGACCTGCGGCGCCGGGACGTCTACCTGTGCGGGCCGCCCGGCATGACGGCGGCGGCGCTGCGGGCGCTGCGGCAGGCGGGCGTCCGGCGCCGCCACGTCCGCACCGAATCGTTCGAGCTCTGAGAGGCGGTGCCCATGCGCCGAATGCTGATCACGACGGGCGCCACCCTGGCGGGCGTCACCCTGCTCCTCGCGGCGAAGCCGCACCGCGCGGCGGTCGTCGCGACGCCGCCGCCCGCCCCCGGCGGCGGCCCGGCGACCCGCGCCGCCGGTCCCGCGGACGGCGCCTTCCGGGGAGACAGCGTCGACACGAAGTACGGACCCGTCCAGGTCGAGATCACGATGTCGGGCGGCCGCCTCGCGGCCGTCCGGGTCCTTGAGTCCCCGTCGGAGAGCGGGCGGGACAGGGAGATCGCCGCCATGGCGCTCCCCCGCCTGACCCGCGAGGCGCTCGCTGCGGGCAGCGCGCGCATCGACGCCGTCTCCGGCGCCTCCTACACAAGCGAGGGCTACATCACGTCCCTGCAGAGCGCCCTGGACCGCGCCCATGGATGAGCCGATCCGCCATGTCGAGCACGCGATGGGCACGGTGTTCTCCTTCGTCGTCCGCGCGCCCCGCTCGCCGTCCGTGCGCGCGGCGCTGGCGCGGGCCGTCGCGTGGCTGCACCACGTGGACCGCGTGTTCTCGCCGTACCGTCCCGACAGCCAGGTCACGCGGCTGGCCGAGGGCCGCGCGGACCTCGGCGCGTGCGATCCCGAGGTCGCCGAGGTCCTGCGGCTCTGCGCGGAGATCGGGCGCGCCACCGGCGGCGCCTTCACCGCCGAACCGGGCGGCCGCCTCGATCCGAGCGGGCTCGTGAAGGGGTGGGCGATCGAGCGGGCGTCCGACATCCTGTACCGGGCCGGTGCGCGCGACCACTACGTGAACGGCGGCGGCGACCTCCAACTGCGCGGGGAGGCGGCCCCCGGCGAGCCGTGGCGGATCGGGCTGGCCGACCCGCGCGACCCGGCCCGGCTCATCGCCGTGGTCCCGGGACGCGACCTCGCCATCGCCACCTCGGGCACCGCCGAGCGCGGCGCCCACATCGTGGACCCGCGCACCGGGCGTCCCGCCACCGGCCTGGCGTCCGTCACCCTCACCGGACGCCACCTCACCGAGGTCGACGCGTTCGCCACCGCCGCGTTCGCCATGGGCGACGCCGCGCGGGCATGGGTGGAGGCGCGGCCGGGGATCGAGGGCCTCGCCGTGGCGGCGGACGGGCCCGCATGGCGCACCCCCGGCTTCCACGGCCTCGTGGCGGCGGAACGCCGCTCCCCCGCCGGGTGACCCCAGCGGCCGTGTCCGCGGAGTGCCCGGTAGCCGGACGGGGCTATGTCGCACGGCGCGTTCCCCTCAACGGAGGCGGCGCAGGTAGGGGTCCCACGACCGGTGCGGCGCGACGCGGACGCGGGCGTCCACGGCCACCACCCCGTCCGGCCGGACGATCGTGGGGTTGAGGTCGAGCTCGGCGATCTCCGGACGGTCGGCCACCAGCCTCGACAGCCGGAGCAGCGCGTCGCGCAGCGCCGCGAGGTCGCCCGCCGGGCGGGCCGGATGGCCGAGCAGCAGGGCCGACAAGCGCGGTTCGCGTATCAGGTCGTCGGCCCCCTCCTCGGTGAGCGGGGCCAGCCGCGCGGACCGGTCGGCCAGCGCGTCGGTGTCGATGCCTCCGGCGCCGAAGACGACCACGGGGCCGAACACCTCTTCCTGGACGGCGCCGCACAGCACTTCGACGCCGTCGTCCGCCATGGCCTGGACGACCACGCCCTCCAGGTCGTCGCCGAACCGCTCGGCCAGCCACCGGAAGGCGTTGCGGACGTCCTCGTCCCCGTGCAGGTCCAGTTGCAGGGCGCCCGCCTCGGTCTTGTGGACGACCCCGGGGACGTGCGCCTTCAACGCGACCGGGCCGCCGAGTTCGCGGGCCGCCGCGGCAGCCTCGTCCGCGGACCGCGCCCACCGCCACGGCGCCAGCGGCAGCCCGTAGGACTCCAGCAGCCGGAAGGCGTCGACGGGCGGCAGCCATCCGCCGTCCGGGGAGCCGGCCAGGAAGCGGGCGGTGATGCCCGCCGCCTCGTCCGGCCGCAGCCCGGGCGGCGCGGGCGGCGCGCCCGCCGGGACCCCGCACCGCCGGGCGTGCGACCAGGCGTGCGCGAACGCGCGGGCCGCGTTCTCCGGGTAGGCGTAGCACGGGACGCCGTCCTCGGTGATCGCGACGGTCTCCGGCTGCCCGAGGACCACGGCGGCCAGCGGCTTGCCCGTCCCGCCGCCGAGCGCTCCGCGCAGGTCGCCGAGCGCGGTCGGCGCGATCAGCGCGAGGACGGCGTCGACCGCGTCGTCCCGCGCGACCAGCTCGATGGCGCGGCGGAACGACTCGGGCGGCACGGCGGCGCTGGTGTCGACCGGGTCGGCGACCGCCGGGCAGCCGGGCAGCAGTTCCGCGAGGCGGCGCCGCGTGGCCGCCCCGAGGACGGGGACGGCGAGCCCGGCGTCGGCGCAGGCGTCGGCGGCCAGCACCCCGGCCCCGCCCGCGTTGGACACCACCGCCACGCGCGGTCCGCCCGGCGGCGGCTGCGTCGCCAGCAGCGCGGCGGCGTCGACCAGCTCGCCGAGGTCGTCGGTGGCGACGATCCCGGCCTGCTCGAACAGCGCCCGGCGGGTGAGCTCGGGGGTCGCGGCGGCGGCGGTGTGCGACGCGGCCGCGCGGGCGCCGGGCGCCGACCGTCCCGCGAGGACGGTCAGCAGCGGCATCCGCGCGGCGACCCGGCGCGCGGTGCGGGCGAACTTGCGCGGGTTGCCGAACGACTCCACGTGCAGGATCCCGAGCCGGGTCGTCTCGTCCGACTCCCACCACATGAGGAGGTCGTTGGCGCTGACGTCGTACTTGTCCCCGACCGAGGCGAACGAGGAGACCCCGATGCCGAGCCGCGACAACTGCTCCAGCAGCGCGATCCCGACACCGCCCGACTGCGTCACGACGCCCGCCCGCCCGGGGGCGGGATGGCGGGCCCCGAACGTCGCGTCCAGCCCGAGGTCGGTGTTGGCGATCCCGAGGCAGTTCGGCCCGACCAGCCGCATGCCGTGCTCGCGGCACACCGCCAGCAGGTCGCGGCCCTGCGCGGCCGACAGCCCGGCGCTGATCACCACGAGCGCGGACGCGCCGAACCGCCCGCACGCGGCGGCCACCCCCGGCACCGACTCCGCGGGCACCGTGACGACCACGAGGTCCGGCGACTCGGGCAGGTCGGCGAGGGACGCCACGCACGGGACCCCGTGCAGGTCGGGCCCCGGGCAGTGCGGGTTCACCGCGTAGACGGCCCCCTTGAAGCCGCCCGCGACGATGTTGCGCAGGACCTCGGCGCCGACCGTCCCGGTGGTGCGGGACGCGCCGACGACCACGACCGTCCGGGGGCGCAGCAGCGGCTCCAGGCTCGCCACGTCCGCGCGCCGTTCCCGCTCGGCCACCGCGTCCAGGTACCCCTCGTCGACGGCGAGCGGCAGCGTCAGGTCCACGACGCCGCCGGACGCGCGGCGGCGGGCGGGCATCCCGGCATCGGTGAAGACCCGCAGCATCGCGGTGTTCTCGGCCAGCGTGTCGGCCCGGAACGCCTGGATCCCGTTGGCGCGTGCCAGCGACCCGAGATGCTCCAGCAGCAACGTCCCGACGCCCCGGTGGTGCATCCGGTCGGCGACCGCCATCGCGACCTCCGCCTCCCCCGGAACACCGGTCGGCTCGTACTCCGCCACGCCGATCAGGTCGCCGTCCAGCCACGCGCCCAACGCGGCGTGGTCGTCGCCGTCCGGGCGGCAGACCCGTTCGGCCACCGCGCTCGCCATGCCCCGGTTCAGGCCGAAGAACCGCAGGTAGAGGCTCTCCTCGCTCAGCCCGACGTGCAGCGCGCGCACCGCGTCGCGGTCCGTCGCGGCCAGCCGCCTGATCTCCACCTGCGTTCCGTCGGTCAGCAACGCGAACGCCCGCGCGCCGGAAGGGCTGTCTGTCATGCCCTCAGGATCGAACGGGCGGGACGCGGGGATCAGCGTCCCAAGGTCACCGGCCGCGGGGACCTTCGTCCCACACCTTCGCCTGTCACCCGGCCCGGCCTCCGCCGAGAGGCGGGACCTTCGTCCGCCGACCTGGGGACGGACGGCCGGCGCCCAGGTCAGGCCCGCGGTGATCGGCTAAGGAATGCGGCGCCGCCGCGGCTTGACGAGGAGCACGATGCGAAGGAGGCCCTGCCATGAGCGTGCGACCGGCCCGCCGGAAGCTGGGGTTGTGGATGGCCACGGCCCTGGTGGTGGGCAACATGATCGGGTCGGGTGTGTTCCTGCTGCCCAGCTCGCTGGCCGAGTACGGGCCGATCAGCCTGGTGGCGTGGGGATTCACCGCGGCCGGGGCGATCCTGCTGGCACTGGTGTTCGCGCGGCTGTCCCGCGCCTACCCGCGGACCGGCGGCCCCTACGCCTACGCCCGCAGGGCGTTCGGCGACTTCGTCGGGTTCCAGACGGCGTGGGGCTACTGGATCGCGGTGTGGGCCGGGAACGCGGCCATCGCGGTCGCGTTCGTCGGATACACCGCCCACTTCTGGGGCGAACTGGCCGACAACAAGGTCCTGGCGGCCGGGGTGGGCGTGGCGACGATCTGGCTGCTGACCGCCGTCAACGCCTACGGGGTCCGGCAGGGCGGCGCCGTGCAGGTGGTCACGACGGTGATCAAGCTGGTGCCGCTGCTGCTGATCGCGGTCGGCGGGCTGTTCTTCGTCAAGTCCGGCAACTTCGGGGAGTTCAACGCCAGCGGGGACAGCGCGTTCGGCGCGGTGACCGGCGCGGCTGCGCTGACGCTGTGGGCGTTCATCGGGCTGGAGTCGGCGACCGTCCCGGCCGAGGACGTCCGCGACCCGGAGAAGACCATCCCGCGCGCAACCGTCGCGGGGACGGCCCTCACCGCGCTGATCTACATCCTCGGCACCGTCGCGGTGCTGGGCCTGGTCCCGGCGGCGGCGCTCGCGTCCTCCACCGCGCCGTTCGCCGACGCCGCCGACGCCGCGTTCGGCGGCTGGGCCGCCGACCTGGTCGCGGCCGGGGCGGCGATCAGCGCGTTCGGCGCGCTGAACGGGTGGATCCTGCTGCAGGGCCAGATCCCGCTCGCCGCCGCCCGCGACGGCCTGTTCCCCCGCGCCTTCGCCCGCACCGGACGCGGCGGCACCCCGGTCGTCGGGCTGGTCGTGTCCAGCGTCCTGGTGTCGGGGCTGATGCTGCTGAACTACAACGCCAGCCTGGTCGACCAGTTCACGTTCATCATCCTGCTCGCCACCCTCACCACCGTCATTCCCTACGCCTACGCGGCCGCCGCCGAGCTGGTGCTGCTGGCGACCGACCGTCCCGCCTTCTCCCGCGGGCGCCTGACCCGCTCGGCCGTCGTCGCGCTGCTGGCGTTCGCGTACTCGGTGTGGGCGATCGGCGGCGCGGGCCAGGAGGTCGTGTTCAAGGGCACCTTGCTGATCTTCGCCGGGATGCCCGTCTACGCCTGGCTGAAGTACCGCGACCAGCGCGACCCCGCCCGCGCGGTGGAGACCGCGCGGGCCGACGAGTCCGAACCGCCCGCGCAAGCCGCCTGAAAGGAACGTTCCGTGTTCAGTGTCTCCTCCGAGGTCGGACGGCTGCGGCAGGTCCTGCTGCACCGTCCCGACCTGGAACTGCTCCGCCTCACCCCGGACAACAAGGACGACCTGCTCTTCGACGAGGTCCTCTGGGCCAAACGCGCCCGGCAGGAGCACGACGTGTTCGCCGACGCGCTCCGCGAACGCGGCGTCCAGGTCCACTACCTGTCCGACCTGCTCGCCGAAACCCTCAAGAACGAAGAGGCCCGCACCCAGATCCTTGACACCACCACCTCGGAGACGGCCCTCGGCCCGACACTGGCCACGCCGGTCCGCGACGCGCTGGACGGCATGGACCCGGTCGACCTCGCACGCCACCTGATCGGCGGGGTCACCAAGGCCGAACTCGGCCTGGCCGTGCACAGCCTGCTGCTGTCCGCCCTGGACGACGGCGACTTCGTCCTGCCGCCGCTGCCCAACCACCTGTTCACCCGCGACCCGTCCGCCTGGATCGGGCGCGGCGTCACCCTGCACCCGATGGCCAAACCCGCCCGCCGCCGCGAGACCGTCCACCTGGACGCCATCTACCGCCACCACCCCATGTTCACCGGCGGCGACATCCCCCTCTGGTACGCGGGCGCCGACTTCGCGCTGCCCAGCATCGAAGGCGGCGACATCCACGTCCTGGACGAGGGGCTGGTCCTGATCGGGATGAGCGAGCGCACCACCCCGCAGGCCATCGAACTGCTCGCCCGGCGCCTGTTCACCGCCGGGACGGTGCAGCGCGTCATCGCCGCCCAGCTGCCGCGCCGCCGCGCCTTCATGCACCTGGACACCGTCCTGACCATGGTCGACCGCGACGCCTTCACCCTCTACCCCGGCCTGCCGCCGCTGCGGTCCTACACCCTCACCCGCGGGAGAGGCGATGAGGTCAGCGTGCACGAGAACGAGGCGCTGTTCCCCGCCATCGCCCGCGCGCTGGGGGTGCCCCACGTCCGCGTCCTGACGGCCGAGCAGGACGTCCGCGCCGCCGAACGCGAGCAATGGGACGACGGCAACAACGTCCTGGCCGTCGAACCCGGCGTCGTCGTCGCCTACGAACGCAACGTCACCACCAACACCATGCTCCGCCACCACGGCATCGAGGTCATCACCATCCCCGGCGGCGAACTCGGCCGCGGCCGCGGCGGCCCCCGCTGCATGAGCTGCCCGCTCCAACGCGACGAGGTGACCCCGTGAAAGACCGCCAGTAGCGCCTCCCGGACCGTACAGGGCCCCGTTTCCGCAGGTAAGAGCCGAAAGACCGGGTACGGGACGGTGGGGGTAGAGAGCCATGAAACGCCTGACCGTCACACCGGGCACCACGATCGCCGAAGCCGCCCGCCTGCCGAACGCCCACGGCGCCAAAGCCCCGCCCGTCGTGGCCCGTCGAGCCCGCTTCCCGAGGGCGTGAAGCCGGTGGAGGGCGCCGCCGTCACCGAGACCCACATCGGCGTGGTCGTCTTCGTCGGCGACCGCGCCTACAAACTGAAAAAGCCGGTGAACCTGGGCTTCCTGGACTTCAGCACCCGCGAACTACGCGAACGGGCCTGCCACCGGGAGGTCGAACTGAACCGGCGCTTCGCCCCCGACGTCTACCTCGGCGTCGCCGACGTACACGCCCCCGACGGACAGGTCTGCGACCACCTGGTCGTCATGCGCCGGATGCCCGCCGACCGCCGCCTGGCCACCCTCGTCCGCAACGGCGCACCCGTCACCAACGCGCTCCGCGACACCGCACGCACCCTGGCCTCCTGGCACGCCCGCGCCCCCCGCACCCCCACCATCAACGCCCAAGGCACCCGCGACGCCCTCCAAGCCCGCTGGAACGACAACATCCACCAAACACGCCCCTTCCACGGCGACACCATCACCCCCCAAACCGCCACCGAAATCGAACAACTCGCCACCGAGTTCCTCGCCGGACGCCAACCCCTCTTCGACGCCCGCATCACCGACGGCCGCGTCATCGACGGCCACGGCGACCTGCTCGCCACCGACATCTTCTGCCTCGACGACGGCCCCCGCATCCTGGACTGCCTGGAATTCGACGACCACCTCCGCAGCCTCGACGGCCTAGACGACGCCTGCTTCCTGGCCATGGACCTCGAACGCCTCAACGCCCCCGACCTCGCCGAACACTTCCTCACCTGGTACGCCGACTTCGCCGCCGACCCCGCACCCCCCTCACTGCGCCACCACTACACCGCCTACCGCGCCTTCGTCCGCGCCAAAATCGCCTGCCTACGCCACACCCAAAG
>NZ_BCQP01000108.1 GCF_001552135.1 Actinomadura chibensis NBRC 106107
GCGCCGCGGCCGGACCGGCCGGGACGGGCGCCGCCGCCGCGGCGGGGACGGGGAGCGCGGCCGCGACCGCCATGGCGGTGACCACGGCGGGCGTACGCAGCGAACGGGAAAACGCGGCGGGGAGCTTCATGGGAGGCACGCCTTTTCTACCGGCGGGCAGGTCACGTTGATCACACGACCTCGGGAGCATTCCGGAGACAACGTACCCGCCCCACAAGGCGGTGTGAAGTTCTACTTTTTCACCTTTCACATTTTGGCCAACCGTAGGAAATAGAAAGCCCCCGCGGCGGCGCGGATTTACCGGAAATGGGGAAGTCAGCGGCTATACCAGTGCGCGGTGAAACTCGTTCGGCCGCGGCTGTCGATCCGGGCGGTCCCCGTTCGTGTAGGGGGTGGGACGCGGGCCGCCGGGCCCGCGCGCGAGACGGAGGGGGAACGACGATGCGCGAGGTCAGGACGCTGCTCACCGGGCACGGGCTGGTGGAGTCGCCGCGCTGGCACGGCGACCGGCTGTACTTCTCCGACTGGACGGCGGGCGAGGTCGTCGCGGTCGGGCTCGACGGGGAGAGCGAGGTGGTCGCGCGGGTGCCGTCGCTGCCGCTCTGCACCGCCTGGCGCCCGGACGGGCGCCTGCTCGTCGTCTCGTCGGCGGACGGGCGGCTGCTGCGCCGCGAACCGGACGGCTCCCTCGCCGTCCACGCGGAACTCGGCAGGCCCGGCTGGAACGACATCGCCCTTGACGGAAAGGGAAACGCCTACGTCAACAGGATCGGATTCGACCCGATGAGCGGCGAGATAGCGGAACCGGGAAGCGTCGTCCTGGTCGCCGCCTCAGACGGGTCGGTGCGCGAAGTGGCGGACGACATCGCCTTTCCCAACGGAATGGCCGTCACCCCGGACGACTCGACCTTGATCGTCGCGGATTCCTACCGGCATCACCTGTTGGCCTTCGATATCGACGGCGCCGGGGGCCTGGCGAACCGGCGCGTCTGGGCCGACCTCGGCGAGGGCGCGGCGCCGGACGGCATCTGCCTCGACGCGGAGGGCGCCGTCTGGTACGCCGACGTCCCGAACCGGCGGTGCGTCCGGGTCGCCGAGGGCGGGGCCGTCCTGGACGCGGTCGACCTGGACCGGGGCGGCTTCGCCTGCGCCCTCGGCGGCCCGGACGGCCGGACGCTCTTCGTCGTCGCCGCCGAATGGCGCGGAATGACGGAGCCGGAGCCGGTCGCGCCGGGCAGCGGGCAGGTGCAGGCCGTGGAGGTGGACGTCCCCGGCGTCGGCCGCCCGTGACCTCGCCACGGGCGGCCCGCCGTCACTTCTCGCGGATCGCCCGCAGGGATTCCTTCAACGAGCCGACCGTGGAGAACACGGCGGTCGGCTCGTACCCGCAGTGCGCCATGCAGTTGGCGCAGCGCGGGTCGCGGCCGCGGCCGTAGGAGTCCCAGTCGGTCTCGTCCAGGAGTTCCTTGTAGGACTGGGCGTAGCCGTCCGACATCAGGTAGCAGGGGCGCTGCCACCCGAAAAGGGAATAGGACGGGATCGCCCAGGCCGTGCACGGGAAGTCGGCCTTGCCCTCCAGGAAGTCCAGGAAGAGCGGCGAATGGTTGAACCGCCACTTTCTGCGGCGGCCGTCGGCGAACGCCTTGCGGAACAGCTCCCGCGTCTCCTGGACGCCGAGGAAGTGCTCCTGGTCGGGCGCCTTCTCGTAGGCGTACGCGGGCGAGATCATCATCTCGTCGACCTTGAGGTCGTCGTTGAGGTAGTTCAGGACGTCGATGACGGTCTGCGGCGTGTCGGTGTTGAAGAACGTCGTGTTCGTCGTGACGCGGAACCCGCGCCGCTGGCATTCGCGGATCGCGGCGACCGCGTCGTCGAACACGCCCTCCTTGCACACCGACTCGTCGTGCCGCTCCTTCAGCCCGTCGATGTGCACCGCCCACGCGAAGTACGGGGACGGCTTGAACTTGTCGAGCTTCTTCGGGATGAGCAGCGCGTTCGTGCAGAGGAACACGAACTTCTTCATCTTGATGAGCTCGGCCACCAGCACGTCGATCTGCGGGTGCATGAGCGGCTCGCCGCCCGCGATCGACACCATCGGCGCGCCGCACTCCTTGATGGCGGCGACCGCCTGCTCGACCGGCATGCGCTTCTTGAGGACGTCGTGCGGGTGCTGGATCTTGCCGCACCCGGCGCACGCGAGATTGCACGCGAAAAGCGGTTCGAGTTCGACGATGAGCGGAAACTTCTCCCTGCCTCGCATTTTGTTGCGGAGGATATAGGTCCCGATGCGAAGGCTCTGGCGAATCGGCATGCTCATGGTCGGACCTCCTTTGGCAGGGTGGACTCGGTGGTCTCCGCCGGGCGCGTCATGCCGCGCCGCCGAGGTAGCGGCCGAGGGCGCTGATCGGGAAGACCAGCCGGTAGAGGTGGTAGTTGATGTAGAAGTCGCCGGGGAAGCCCGTGCCGGTGAACTGGTCCTCGTCCCAGGTGCCGTCCGGGCGCTGGTGGTCGACGAGCCAGCGGACGCCCGCGTCCACGGCCCCGGACCGTTCCCCCGCCGCGAGCAGCGCGAGCAGCGCCCACGCCGTCTGCGACGCGGTCGACTCGCCCCGCCCGATCCACGCCGGGTCGTCGTAGGAGCGCAGGTCCTCGCCCCAGCCGCCGTCCGGGTTCTGGTGCGCCTCCAGCCAGGCGACCGCGCGGCGGATCGGCGGCTTGTGCGCCGGGACGCCCGCCGCGACCAGCGCGGGGACGACGCTCCCCGTGCCGTAGACGTGGTTGGCGCCCCAGCGTCCGAACCACGAGCCGTCCGCCTCCTGCGCCCTGAGCAGCCACACCACGGCCCGCTTGACCGTGCGCGACTCGGCGAGGCCCTCCCCCGCCAGGGCCTCGACGACATGGGCGGTCACGTCCGCGGACGGCGGGTCGATGACCGCGCCGAAGTCGCAGAACGGCAGTTTGGTGCACAGCTCTCGCGTGTTGTCGGCATCGAACGCGCCGTACCCGCCGTCCCGGGACGCCATTCCCTCCAGCCACCGGACGGCGCGCCGGATCGGCTCCTCCGCCTCGGGCAGCTCGACCTTGCGGAGCGCGAGGATCGCCTCGGCGGTGTCGTCGGTGTCGGGGTAGATGTCGTTGTCGAACTCGAACGCCCAGCCGCCCGGCGGGACGTCCGGCCGCCGCACCGCCCAGTCCCCGAGGCCGCGGACCTCCTCGGCCACCACCCAGGCGGCGGCGCGGCGCAGCGCCGGATCGTCGGCCGGGACGCCCGCGTCGCCGAGCGCGTTGATCGCGAGGACCGTGTCCCACACCGGGGACTGGCACGCCTCCAGGCGGCGGCCCTTCTCGTCCCGGATCGTGAACCGGTCGAGCCCGGCCAGGCCCCGCTTGATCACCGGGTGGTCGAGGCCGTAGCCGAGTTCGTGCAGCGCCATCAGCGAGTACACCCAGGGCGGCTGGATGCCGCCCCAGCAGCCGTCCGCCTCCTGCCGGGCGATGATCCAGTCGGCGGCGCGGCGGATCGCGGCCCGGCGCAGCGGGCCGACCGGGCGCCTCTGGTACACGTGCAGGACGCGGTCGAGGCCGGTGAAGAACCGTCCCCAGCCCCGCTCCTCCTTCACCGGGCGGACGCCGCTGCGCAGCTCCGGCAGGTCGAACGGCAGCGCCCGCACCGGGCGCAGCGACCCGAGCACCGTCAGCGGGACGATCGTCTGCCGCGCCCAGCACCCCCAGTCGTACACGTTCAGCGGGACCCGGCTCGGCAGGAACATCAGCTCGGGCGGCATGACGGGCAGGTCGTCCCAGGACCACTGCCCGAACAGGGCCAGCCAGATCCGGGTGAAGACCCGGCTGGCCTCGATGCCGCCCGACTCCCGCACGTACGCGGCGGCCCGGCGCATGTGGTCGGCGTCGACCGGGTCGCGGGCGAGCCGCAGCGCGACGTACGCCTCGATCGAGGTCGACAGGTCGGGCGGCCCGCCGTGGAAGTTCGCCCACGTCCCGTCCTCGCGCTGCTGCGAGCGGATCCAGCGCGCCGCCTCCTCGGTGTCCGCGGCGGACCTGATGCCGAGGAACTGCCGGAGCAGGAGGTCCTCGGCGTCCATGGTCACGTTCGTCTCCAGCTCCCCCTTCCACCAGCCTTCCGGCGACTGGAGGCGGAGGAGGTGGTCGCGGGCCGCTTCGGCGGCGGCAGCGGCGGCACCGGTGAGTCCGGACACGTCGGTCGTGGTCATTCAGCGCTCCTTACTGTCCGCGTGTGGTGGGCCGGGGCTAGTGGTCCCTTTCGGTGACGAAGAGGGCGATGTCGCGGAACTCGGCGCGGACGTGCTCGTCGATCCCCGCGGCGCCGAGGTGCTTCTCCGCGGACGCGATCCGCCGGTCCGCCTCGGCGGCGGCCCAGGCGCGCCCGCCCGCCGCCTCGACCAGCCGGGCCATCTCGCGCAGGTCGTCCTCGGACGCCGTCCCGGGACGCGCGTACAGCTCCGCGAGCCGCGCCGACTCGGGCGTCCCCGCGTTCAGCGCGAACACGACGGGCAGCGACTTCTTGCGCGCCCGCAGGTCGGACAGCACCGGCTTGCCCGTCGTGTCGGGGCTGCCCCAGATGCCGAGGAGGTCGTCCACGAGCTGGAACGCGAGGCCCATCTCGGAGCCGAACCCGGTCAGCTCGGTGACGAGGTCCGTCGGGCCCTCGCCGAGCATCGCGCCGATCGAGCAGGAGCAGGCGAGCAGGGCGCCCGTCTTGTCCGCGGCCATGGTGAGGCACTCGTCGAGCGTCACGTCGTCGCGCCGCTCGAAGCCGAGGTCGAACGACTGGCCGGAGATCAGCCGCTGCGTCGCGGCGGTCAGCGCGCGGGCCGCCCAGTGCGCGCCGCGCGTGTGCTCGTCCAGCAGGAGCTCCTCCGACAGCGCGAGCAGGGCGTCGCCGCCGAGGATCGCGGCGGACGGGCCGAAGACCGTCCACGCGGCGGGACGGTGCCGGCGCGTCCGGTCGCCGTCCATGATGTCGTCGTGCAGCAGCGAGAACGCGTGCACGAACTCGACGGCGACCGCGCCCGGCAGCGCCGTCTCGTAGGACGCCCCGGCCGCCCGGCCGGACAGCAGCGCCAGCGCGGGCCGCAGCGCCTTCCCGCCCGCCGCGGCCGGCCGCCCGTGCTCGTCGGTCCAGCCGAGGTGGTAGGCGACGACCTCGCGGATCGACGGGTCGAGGCGCTCGGCGGCGGCGCGCATCGCCTGGTCGACCAGGGCGCGCCCGTCGGTGATCGAGGCGGGGACGGCGGTCATCGTCCGCTCACCCCGCCCGCGCCGGACAGGTGCCGCCGGACCAGCCGGGCGGCGCTCAGGCCACTGCGCACGGCTCCCTCCATCGTGTCGGGCCAGCCCGTGTCGGTCCACGCGCCGGCGAGGAACAGCCACGGCAGCCGCGTCGCGGACGCGGGGCGCAGCGCGCCGCTGCCGGGGCCCTGGCGGAATGTGGCGTGCCGCTCCCGGGTCACGAAGAAGTCGGTGACGCGGGCGGCGCGCGCGGCCGGGAACAGCCGCGCCAGCTCGGCGAGGAACACCTCGCGGATCTCGGCGGTGGGCGTGTCGATCCAGCGGTCGGCCGCCGACACCGACACGGCCAGGTACTGGCCGGAGGCGAGGCCGCCGATCCGCGTCCGGTCGAAGACCCACTGCGCGGGCGAGTCGATCGCCGCCACGAACGGCTCGTCCAGGACGGGACGGTCGTAGACGACGTGGACGTTCACGATCGGGCTGGAGCCGAGGCCCGCCCATGTCGCGCGGTCCGGGCACGCCTCCTCCGGGACGAGCGTCGAGGCGACCCGGTGCGGCACCGCGACGACCACCGCGTCCGCGCCCACCGGGGAGCCGTCGACCAGCAGCTTCGGCCCGTCCTCGACGGCGGTCACCTTCGCGCCGAGCCGGACGCTCCCGCCGCCCTCCTCGATCTTCCTCGCCGCGATCGTGCCGTGCAGCTCCCCGAGCGGGACGGCGGGCACGCCGATGTCGGCGGCGTCCGCGCGGCCGAGCAGCGCCGTCTTGCAGACGAACGCGGCCGGGCCGAGCGCGGCCTCGTCCAGCCTGATGTTGAGCGCGGCCGTGACGAACAGCTCCCACAGCGCGAGCCGGGCCCGCTCGCGCTGGCCGTGCCCGGCGAGCCAGCCGCCCATGCTCGCCTTGTCGAGCTCCGGGTCGGCGGTGTCGAGCCGGTCGAGCGCGAGCGACGCGCGCACCGCCCGCAGCCGGTCGGACGGCGGCAGCAGCGAGTACCCGGCGAGCGCCGGAAGCAGGTGCAGCGGGCCCGGCGCCTTCGCGCGGCGGAGCCGCCCGCCGCCGCCGTCCGGGGTGAGGACGCGGACGTCGAACCGGTCCTGCACGCGGACCAGGTCGTGCGCGCCGAGCCGGCCGAGGAGCCCCTGGTAGGCGGTGCAGCATTTCAGGAAGATGTGCTGGCCGTTGTCGACGGTGAGGCCGTCGCGCCGGAAGGAGTGCGTGGCGCCGCCGAGCCGGGGACGCGCCTCGTAGACCGTCGCGCGCAGCCCGGCCTCCTGGAGCGCGAGCGCCGCGGTGATCCCCGCGAGCCCGCCGCCGACGACCGCCACGGTGCCCACCGGGTTTCGCACGGTGCCGGTCATCGCCGGATCCCGGACATCGCCATCGCCGACACGGTCGCCTTCTGCCAGGTCGGCAGCGACGTCCGGGTCTCCAGCGCGGCCAGCGGGTCGGCCGTGATGCGTTTCAGCACCTGGCGGTAGATGCCCGCCATCGCCCCCGCGCACGCGGCGCTGCGCCGGTCGAGCATGGGGAGCAGTTCCAGCCCGGTCGCGTACCACTCGTCGGCGCGGTTCGCCTCGTACCGGATCAGCGAGACGAGGTGCTCCGGCGGGTCGGTGAACCGGCCTGCCCCGTCCAGGTGGAGCGTGCAGCCGAACCTGGCGAGGTCCTTGGCGGGGAGGTAGACGCGGCCGTTCACGCGGTCCTCGCGGATGTCGCGCAGGATGTTGGTGAGCTGGAGCGCGACGCCGAGCGCGTCCGCCCGGGGCACCGCCGTGTCGGGGTCGGAGGTGCCGAAGACCCCGAGTGACAGGCGGCCGATGGCACCGGCCACGCAGCGGCAGTACCAGAGCAGGTCGTCGAACGTGTCGTAGGTCTCGCCGCGGACGTCGGCCTCGCAGCCGTCGATCAGCTCGCCGAACGCGTCCAGCGGGACCGGGTGGTCGCGGGCCGCGGACGCCAGCGCCACCAGCACCGGATCGTCCGGGTGGTCCGCGATGCGGGCGAGCCGCGCGCGTTCGTCCGCCAGCCGCGCGAGCCTGGTATCGGGCGGGGCGTCGTGGTCGTCGCCGATGTCGTCGATCCGCCGGGCGAAGGCGTAGACGGCGCTGAGCGCCCGCCGCTTCGGCGCGGACAGCAGCCGGATCCCGTACGAGAAATTGCGCGCCTGCGTGCGCACGACGTTCTCGCAGTGGCGATACGCGCTGGCCTCGTCCATCTCCTCATCTCCTTCCCAAAGTCCGCGACCACTCGACGAGCAACCGCGACTTCTTCGGTTTCGGCGCGCCGCCCAGCACGTCGTAGGCGTTTCGGTCCAGCGCCGCGAGCGCGGCGAGGCCGCCCGCGACATAGCCGGAGACCGCGACCCGCGCGAATCCGCGGAGCCGGGGGGTGAGGGCCGCGCCCTCGGCGAGGAGCCGCGCCGCGCGCCCGGCCTGGAGCGCGACCACGCCGCGCAGCCGCGTCGGGGTGACGGCGGCGGTCAGGTCGTCCTCGACGCAGCCGAAGCGGCGGAGGTCGTCCTGCGGCAGGTAGACGCGGCCGTTGCGGTGGTCCTCGGCGACGTCCTGGCAGTGCTCGATGATCTGCAGCGCGGTGCACACCTTGTCGGAGAGGGCGAGCCGGTCCGGGGTGACGGCGCCGAAGACGTGCAGGACGATGTGCCCCACCGGATCGGCGGACAGCGCGCAGTAGGCCAGCAGGTCGTCGAACGTCGCGTAGCGCGTCACGTCCTGGTCCTGGCGGTTGGCCTGGAGGAGGCGGCGGAACGGCTCGGCCGGTATTCCGCACGCGGCCACGGTGCGCGCCAGGTTGCGCATCGCGGGCAGTTCCGGACGTTCCCCGGCATAGACGCGGTCGAGGTCGCGTTCGACCAGGTCGAGCAGCCCGGCCCGCTCGTCCGGGGGAGCCTCGTCGCCGATGTCGTCGACGAGCCGGGCGTAGCCGTACACGTTGAGCAGGTGCGCGCGGTGGCGCGCCGGCAGCAGCCGGCTGGCGACCGGGAAGTTCTCGCCGGTCTGCAGTTCGTCGCGGGAACGACGTTCCGCTGTCTCGTTCCACAAACGCTCGCTGACGGACATGACGTTCCTTCGAGGACGGCGGCATATGGGGCGGTCAACACCGTGCTGCCCGAAAACCGGGTGCTCGCCCGGTAAACACGGGCAATGAGGGTCATGCGGCCTACGTCCCCTGGTAACCGCGCCGACCCTCCCGAATATCCGTCTTTTATGAATATAGACCGGAAGTGGTCAGACGGGAATATGCGATCGGCCAAGCCCGCGATCACCCTTTGTCATGGCGCATTCTCAGCACGCGATCATGGTCCGGCGGCCGGATGCGGGCACCCGGGCGGGCGGCACCGGGGGAACGGGACGACCGGAAACCCCGGAACGGGGGCCGGTCCGGTGGACGGCGCGGCCGCGGCGGGCGCGTCAGTAGGTGGCGAGGACGGCGGCCAGCCGCCGCGGCGTGTGCTCGGGCGGCGACGCCTCGGTCACCAGCCGGTTGAACACGTGCCAGTGCCGCTCGACCTCGGCCTGCCGCACCGGGTACCGGGCGCCGCCGGCCCGCTCCAGGTAGACCATGTCGGACAGGCCCTGCTGCGGGAACCGGACGAGCGTGAGCGGGCCGTCGCCCGCGACGGCGGCGCAGACCGCGTCCGGGACGAGCTGGACGGTCACGTTCGGCCGCCCGCACAGCTCGATGATGCGCTGGATCTGCGCCCGCATCGTGGCCGGGCCGCCGATCGGGCGCCACAGCGCCTTCTCGCTCAGCACGATCCACAGGTTGAGCGGACGGGGGCGGCGGCGCAGCACGCGCTGGCGCCGCATCCGGAACTCGACGCGGCGCTCCACGTCCGGGCCGGGGTTGCCGCCGAGGAACAGGGCGCGGGCGTAGTCCTCGGTCTGGAGCAGGCCGGGGACGTACCGGGCCTCGAACGTGCGGACCAGCCTGGCCGCCTGCTCGGCGGTCAGGTAGGACCGCACCCAGGCCGGGACGATGTCGGCGTCGTCCGCCCACCAGGGGCTCGCGTTGGTCTGCTCGGCGAGGGCGAGCAGCGTGGTGCGCTCGTCGCCGTCGGCGCCGTAGACGGTGAGGAGGGCGGCCACGTCGCGCGGCTTGCAGCCGGACCGGCCGAGCTCCAGCCGCCCGACCTTGGAGTCGGACGCGCCGATCGCCCGCGCGGCGCGGGCCCGGCTCAGCCCGGCCGCCTCGCGCAGTTCACGCAGGCGGCGGGCCAGCAGCAGCCGGGGGACGAGCGGGTCACCGCCCTGGGGACCTGTGGACCGTCTCATGCCGGTGATCGCGACGG
>NZ_BCQP01000109.1 GCF_001552135.1 Actinomadura chibensis NBRC 106107
GGTCCGTTCGGCGCCGCGGGTGAGGCCGGGGAGGCGGTGCCAGCCGACCATCTCGATGACGTGCTCCACGTTCGGCGTCAGGTGGTCGAGCACCAGCGGCTCGCCCGCGGGCAGCGCGACGGCGTGCTGCGCCAGCAGGTTGAGGCCGCCGAGGTCGATGAAGCCGAGCCGGGACAGGTCGAGGTGGAGGCCGCCGCGCGGGCCGCCGGAGCGGCGGGTGCTCACCTGGACGAGCTGCTCGGCGAACACGGTGTGCCGCGCGGCGTCCAACTCGCCCTCGACCCGCAGGCCGTCGGGTTGGAACGTGCGCACTATCTTCAGGATCCCGTCGTCGAATTCGGGGTTCACTTCCACGAGGACCTCGTGTGCGTCGCGGAGGGCGGTGAGCTCGTCGCTCTGGCACGCGCGGCGGTCGATCTGGCAGATCGCCATCGCCATGGTGCTCGGCGACACGGCGTCGCCGACCCGGTGCTCACAGCCCAGCATCTGGCCGAGGTCGGAGCGCCCTGGCTCGTTCACCAGCCAGCTGTAGTCGGTGGTGATGCGCACGGCCCGGAAGCCCTGCCCGAACGCCGCGTCGACCTCCCGGCCGAGCGTGTCGAGCATCATCGCGGGCTCGAAGGAGCCGTGCCGGTCGAGGCAGGCGTCCCGCCGCGAGATGACCCGCAGCTGGCCCGACCGCCCGTGCGCGTGGACGTCGGCGAGGTGCCGCGGGCCGAGGCCGGGGAGGCGGTCGGCGGGGGCGTCGGTGACGTACACGACCTTCTCGTTGGTCTCCAGCCCCTCCCGGACGAAGGGCCCGATGACGCTGTCACGCTCTTCCGCGCCGCTGTAGGCCAGCCAGGCGTGGTCGCCCGGACGCACTTGGCTGACGGGACGCTTGGCGAACCAGGGTGTCTCCATGGCCTGTCCATCGAGGTCGGTGATTTGTTCAGCGTACGCCGCCGCCCGGGTTTTGGAAGCCCAACGCACGGAGTTCCTCACGCTCCGCTCACCCCTGCGCGCCTGGTCCGGGCAGGGCGAGCCGCAGGCGGACGACGCTGCCGCCGTCGCCCGTCCGGATCTGGACGATCGAGCACAGCAGCCGGACGGCCCACAGCCCGAACCGCCCGCCGGACGCGGGCCCGCCAGGACGCGGCGGGATCAGCCCGTACCCGGTCCCGGACGCCCACCGCCCGCCGTCGCCGACCTCGCAGACCAGGGCGGGGACGCCGTCCGGGGCCTCGGTCCACATCCGCAGGAGGATCGGGGGCTCGCCGTGCCGCCACGCGTTGGTGACGACCTCGGTGACGGCGACGAGCAGGCGCTGCAGGTCGTCCTCGGGCAGCGGCGTCGACCGCGCGTACTCGGTGACGTAGGCGCGCAGCCAGAACAGGTCGGGACGGTCGATCTTCAACGTGTCGGCGCCGGCGGGCGGGGCGGGCAGCGGCTCGGCGTCGCACTGCGCCGAGTACGCCCACGGGTCGACGTAGCCGGGGTTCGGGACGGCCCGCGCGCCGCGCACCGTCTCGGGGTGCGTCCGGCGGGCGGCCGCGACGACGCCCGCGGGCAGCGACGCCTCGTACGGGCAGAGCAGCGCGGCGCCGGTGCCGCGGAACGCGACGTTGAGCACGGCCTCCACCCGCTGCCATTCGACGACTTCGAGCCGCGACCGCCGCGCCCACACCGGATCGCCGAGGACGCGCAGGCGGCGCCCCCGCCAGGCGGTGTCGTCGGCGTCGCTGAGGCAGTCGGCGAGCGTCCGGGACGGGTGGCCGTACCAGGTCGCGGCGTCGGCGAACTCGATGCCCGCGGCGGCGGGGCCGAGCGCGTCCCGCAGCAGGGACTCGCGGTCGGGCCGGCACACGGCGACGACGCGGTCGCCCGCGTCGACGCCGTCGAGGAGGAACGGGACGGCGCCCGCGAGGAGCTGGCCGGGGCCGTCGTAGGGCAGCACGCGGTGCGTGAAGGAGTCGCTCGCGGCGGTCCCCGCCGTGCTTGTGGTCATGGGAGTCACCGACTGGGCTGGCGGACGGACCCGTCAAGCCTAGGCCGCCGGGCGGGGGCCTGCCGAGGCCGTTCTGCAAATGCAGTGGCAAGATTCCCGGAGGTCGTGTCCGCAATTGCGCGGAGGGTCGTCCCATACCGGGACGGGCCTCCGCGCCGGACGGCCGGAGGCGGCCGTCCGGGCCGGATAACGGCACCACGCCAGCGGATCATGGCGATAAGCTGAACGCGCTCCCACGCGGGAGTAGGGCGGGCGTGGCGAAATCAGGTATACGCGGCAGGTTTAGGTCCTGTTGGTGGCGACACCGTGGGGGTTCGAATCCCCCCGCCCGCACCGGCCGCGACACCGGAAACGGCCCGCGCGTCACGCGCGGGCCGCCTTTATGTGCACGCTCAAATCCGTGTGCCCGCAAACCCGCGGCGCGCCCGAATCCCGGCCGCGGGGCCGGTCAGAGGCCGAGGTCGCGGCGGAGGCGCTCGACGTGCCCGGTGGCCTTCACGTTGTAGTACGGCTTCTCGATCCTGCCCTCGGCGTCCACCAGGAACGTCGAGCGGATCACGCCGACGACCGTCCGGCCGTAGAGCTTCTTCTCGCCGTAGGCGCCGTAGGCGCGCAGGACCTCGGCGTCCGGGTCGGAGAGCAGCGGGAACGTGAGGCCCTCCTTCTCGCGGAACTTGGCGAGCTTCGCGGGCTTGTCCGGGGAGATGCCGACGACGGCCACCCCGGCGGCCTCCAGGTCGCCGAGGCTGCCCTGGAAGTCGACGGCCTCCTTGGTGCAGCCGGGCGTCAGGGCCGCCGGGTAGAAGTAGAGGATCACGCGCTTCCCGCGCAGCGACGCCAGCGACACGGGGGACGCGTCGGCGTCGGGAAGCTCGAAATCGGGGGCGACGTCGCCCGGCTGCAGCCGCTCGGACACCCTGACCCGCCTTTCGCTCGGATGGTGGGTCCAACGGTACCCGCGGCCGGGGTGCGGCGGACGTCCGGGGCCGGGACCTGCCACACTGGTCGGACCATGCTTCGCAGCTCATGGTTCCGCCCGCACGACCGCCCGACACGATAAGGACACGGCATGGCTGACAGGGCCCGCGACCCGGAGGAGCTGGAGCGGGAGATCGAGCGCACCCGCCGGGAGCTCGCACGCACGATCGACGAGCTCGCCGACCGGGTCAACCCGAAGAACGTGGCGCAGCGGGGCGCCGAGCGGCTGAAGGAGGAGGCCGGGCAGGTCGCGAAGGCCGCCCGCGCGCTGGTCCGGCCGGCCGAGGACGCGGCGGACGACGACGACGGCGCGGCCGGCGGGATCGACAAGCGGCTGCTGCTGGTGGGCGTCGGGGCCGCCGTCACCGTGACCGCCCTGGTCCTCTGGGGCCGTAGGCGCAGACGGCGCTGACGCCCGCCCCGAAGGCGCCGGTCCGCGGTCCGCGGCCGGCGCTTCGCCGTCCCCGGCCCGGACGGCCCGGGCCGGAATGCGGGGCGGAGTGCGGGGGGAGGGTGCGGCGCAGGAGCTCGGCGACCGTCCGCAGCTCGGCGAGCTCGGCCCGGCACGGCGGGCAGCCGCGCAGGTGCGCCGCCAGCTCGGCCGCCTCCGCTCCCGGCAGCCGGCCGAGCGCGTAGCCGCCGAGGCCGAGGCGGTACTCCCCGCAGTCCGGTCGTCCCACATCCTGGAATACGGCCGCCGGGCGGGCCGCGTTCAGTCAGCGGGAGCCGAGGTCGGGCGGGCTCACGGTGAAGCGGGCCTCGACGGCCGCGCGGACGACCTGCGTCGCGGGCTCCAGGTCGATCGGCTCCGGCTCGGCGGCGGCCCCGGCGGGCGCGCCGCCGTACGCGGCGGCCAGCGTGACGGGGCCGCCGACCTGGTCGCGGCCGAGGCCCTCGTCCGACAGCTCGACCAGGCCGACGAGCTCGCAGCCGAGCGCGTCGGCGTAGCGGCGGGCCCGCTCGACCGCCTCGTGCGCGGCCTGCCGGGCGGCCTCCCGGTAGATCTCGCTCTCGCGGCGCAGGTCCCACTGCGGGCCGTCGACGAACGTGCGCTCCAGGTCGCCGAGCCGGGCGACCAGCTCGCCGAGGACGCCGAAGTCGCTGACCGTGATCTTGAGCCAGACGGTGCCGCGGTAGGCGCGGACGTCCCCCTCGCGCCGCCGGTACTTCAGCACCGGCGTGATCGACAGCCCGCCCGTCTCCAGCCGCTCCACGGCCTCGCCGTAGGACTTCACCAGGTCGAGGCACCGCTGGTTGCGCTCGGTGAGCCGGTCGAGGGCCGTCCGCCGGTCGGGCTCCTGCGACTGGACGTGCACCGACAGCCGCGCGATCTCCGGCTCGGCCTCCAGCACCGCCTCGCCGCGAACACTGATCAGGGGCGCGTCGCTCATACCCCCAACCTAAGCCCAGGCTCACGGGTCGTGCGGCCGGAGGGCGGCCACGCCCGGAGGCCGCACGACCCGCCGAGCCGGTCGACCGGAGCGCCAAACACAGACCCACACGGTCACATCAACCGCAAGAGTGGCGTGAGGATCGACCGGCTCGCCCGGGGGTCGAAGGGGGTCGCCCCCTTCATAGAAACGTCTTCCCTTCGCCCCTATAGGTGGGGACGGTCCGCACGACCTCGTCGCCGTCGATCAGGTGGAGGGCGGCGAAGCGCTCGCAGAGCTCGCCCGCCTTGGTGTGCCGGAACCAGACGCGGTCGCCGACCGACAGCAGGTCGGCGGAGCGGCCGAGCAGCGGCGTCTGCACCTCGCCCGCGCCCTCGTTCGGGTCGTAGGACAGGCCGGTCGGCAGGTACGGCTGCGGGAGCCGGACGGCGTCGGCCGGGCCGGACGCGAGGTACCCGCCGCCGAGGCAGGTCGCGACGCCGGGCGCGGGACGGCGCGCGACCGGCAGCGCGAACAGCGCGGCGGGCCGTCCGGCGAAGTTGGAGTACTGGTCGAACAGGTGCGGCTGGTAGAGCCCGGACCCGGCCGCGACCTCGGTGACGGCGCGCTCGGCGGCGGTCGTCTCGACGCTGCCGGTGCCGCCGCCGTTGACGAACTCCAGGTCGGTGAGCCCCCGCACGGCCCGGACGATCGCCGCCCGCCGCCGCGCCAGCTCGGTCCGCGACCGCTGCTGCATGGCGCGGATCATCCGGCCCCTGGCGGGACGGCCCGGCGGGACGTCCCCGACCCCGGCGATCTGCGCCTCGTAGGCCATCAGCCCGACGAGCCGCAGCGACGGCCGCTTGAGGACGTCCTCGGCGAACGCCGCGACGTCGGCGGGGGTGCGCAGCGGGGAGCGCAGCGCGCCGATCCGGACCCGTCCGCCGAGGGGGCGGTAGGAGGCGTCGACGTCGACGCAGACCCGGACGGGCCGGTCGCCCGCCGCGGCCTCGATCAGGTCGAGGTGCTCGCGGCAGTCGACCATGAGCGTGACGGCGCGGGCGGCGGCCGGGTCGGCGGCGAGCGCGGCGAGCGCCGTCCGGTCGGTGGTGGGGTAGGCGACGAGGATGTCGTCGCTGACGCCCTCCCCGGCGAGCCAGAGCGCCTCCGGGAGGGTGAAGGCCATGATCCCGGCGAAGCCGTCCATGGCGAGGACGTCCGCGAGGAGGGCGCGGCAGCGGACCGACTTGCTCGCGACCCGGATCGGCTTCCCGGCCGCGCGGCGCACGAGGCCGGCGGCGTTGGCGCGGAAGGCCGCGAGGTCGACGACGGCGAACGGGGCCTCGATCCCGGCCGTCGCGGCGTCGTAGCGGTCCCGGAGGTTCATGCTCGTCACGCCGCCAGCCTAGCGGCAAATATGAAACCCTCTCACATCCACCGTCAGGGCTGGTCAGCGGGCACGCGGATGCGCGGCGAAGAAGTCCGAGAGCATGGCGCTCGCGCCCGGGGGCCACCGGTGCGTACCGCCGTCGACCGTGCAGAAGGCGACCGCGACGCCGCCCCTCCCGCTGCTCTCGCATCGGGCGCCGGAGACGCTCGCCTTGATCCTCTCACCCCGCGCGGGCAGCCCGGCGACCCCGCGCCAGAAGGCGACGGCCCGGGACGCGGGCGGGAACGGGCGGCCGTCGTCGAAGTCGCGCCGCCCGCCGCCGTGGTAGGGGACGCTCCGGTCCGCCGTCCCGTGGAAGATCATCGCCGAGACCGGGCGGCCCGGATCGCACCTCGTCACGAGCGCGCCCTCCACCACCCCGATCGCCGCGATCTTGCCGGGACGCTCGCACGCCATCCGGTACGCCATCCCCGCGCCGTTGGAGAAGCCCGCGACGTAGACGCGGCGGGGATCGGCGAGCCCGGCGCCGGTGAGCCGGTCGATCAGCTTGGACAGGAACCCGACGTCGTCGATGTTTCCGACCTTCGCGGGGCCGCAGCAGTCGCCCGCGTTCCACGTGGTCATGAACCCGTCCGGGTAGGCGACGAGGAAGCCCCGCTCGTCCGACAGCCGGTCGAACCCGGTCAGCCCCTCCATCCGGCCCATCGTGGCCAGTCCGCCGTGCAGGGCGACGACCAGCGCGGGCGGGTCGGCGGGCCTGCCGTCCTTCCAGCGTCCGCCGGACACCTTGGCCGGGACGTGCAGCAGGAACTCGCGGTGGCCGAACGTCCCGACGTCCAGCTTCCGCTTGTGCGTGCCCGCGGCCGTGGGGACGCCGCCGACCGTCGCGGGCCGCCCGCCGCCCGCGTGCCGGGGCGCGTCCGCGCATCCCGCGACGGCGAGCGCGATCACCGCCGGGACCAGCAGGATTCGCCGCATGAAGGCAAAGGTAGTCCCGACATCCGACGCGACACGGACCATGGGACGGGGAACGCGGCGAGGACGGCCGGACGCCGCGTAAGCTCGGCGGCGATCCGCCGTTTCCGCCGCTCCCGCCGAGAGTTGAGATCGTGAACGAGTATGTGCTGACCCTGTCCTGCCCGGACCGGCCCGGCATCGTCGCCGCCGTCTCCGGCCTGCTCGCCGAGCGCGGCTGCAACATCGTGGAAAGCCAGCAGTTCGGCGACGGCGGGTCCGGCACGTTCTTCATGCGGGTGCAGTTCGGCGCCCCTGAAGGCGCCGACGCCGCCGCCGACGCCGACGAGCTGCGCGGCGCGTTCGCCTCGCTCGCCCCGGACCTCGGCCTGGACTGGCGGCTGCACACGCTGGCCGAGCGCCCGCGCGTGCTGATCATGGTGTCGAAGGGCGGGCACTGCCTCAACGACCTGCTCTACCGGACGCGGTCCGGGCTGCTCGACATCGACATCGTCGCGGTCGCGTCCAACCACCCCGACCTCAGGCCGCTCACCCAGTCCTACGGGATCGACTACCACCACCTCCCGGTCGGGCCGGGCGGCAAGGCCGCGCAGGAGGCCGAGATCCTGACGCTGGTCGAGCACTACGGCGCCGACCTCGTCGTCCTCGCCCGGTACATGCAGATCCTCTCGGACGACTTCTGCGCCAAGCTGCCCGGCGCGATCATCAACATCCACCACTCGTTCCTGCCGAGCTTCAAGGGCGCCCGCCCCTACCACCAGGCGCACGCGCGCGGCGTCAAGCTGATCGGCGCGACCGCCCACTACGTCACCGCCGACCTCGACGAGGGCCCGATCATCGAGCAGGAGGTCGCCCGCGTCGACCACACGCACAGCCCGGAGGAGCTGGTCGCGGTCGGCCGCGACGTCGAGTGCCTCGCGCTGGCCCGGGCCGTCCGCTGGCACTGCGAGCACCGCGTCCTGCTCAACGGCGACCGCACGGTCGTCTTCCGCTGACCTGCGCTTTCCTCTTTCCGGCGAACACGGGCGAGATCGGCATGGCGGGTTTCGCTCCGGGTGACCATGGCGCACGATGAGTGACGTCGGACGTGCCGATGGCTCACGGGGGTGGCTGTGGCCGAGACAGTCGTAGCGGACGCGCGGGACGCGACCGAGCGGGACGCGATCGAGGCGGAGCTGGCCGCGCGCGGCGCGCGGCGGCTCGCCGTCCGGGAGTTCCGGCCGCCGCGCCCGCTCGCCGGGCTCGCGGCGGCGCTGCTGGTGACCGCGGGCGGCGGGGCGGCGGCGGTGGAGCTGCTCGCGGCGGCGCTCGGGTCCGGCGTCCATCCGCTGCCCGGCGCGGCGGCGCTGGCGGACGCGCTGCGCCAACGTTCTTGGAACGATCCGGCCGTCCTCGCCGTGGCGGGCGCCGCCACGGCGCTCGGCCTCGCGTTCCTGCTGGCCGCGCTGCCGGGGCGGCCCCGCGGCGTCCCGCTGGACGGCGCCGACCCGCGCCTCGCGGGCGTGCTCGGCCGCGCCGACCTGCGCCGGACGCTCGCCGACGCGGCGCTCGCCGTCCCCGGCATCGAGCGCGTCCGGGTCCGCGCCCGCCGGTGGGGGCGCGGGACGTTCCGCCGAGGCCTCGTCGTCCGGGCGACCACGTACTACCGCAACCCGGCGAACCTGGACGACCTCGTCCGCCGCGCGGTCGACGAGCGGCTGGACCGCGTCGAGCCCATGCACCGGCCGCGGGTCGACGTCCGGCTCGGCTGGCGGAAGGACTGACATGAGGATCCCGCTCGCGGTGACCGGAGCCGTCCTGCTCCTCTGCGGAAGCGCGGCGCTCGCCGCCGGGCTCGGCGCGTTCGACGCGCTCGGCGCCCTGTCGGGCAGGCCGCCGCTCGACCCGTCGCTCGTCCGGTACGCGCGGGACGAGGGCTGGTTCCTGCCCGTCGCCGCCGGGACGGCCGAGGTCGCCGCGCTCGCCGGGCAGCTGTGGCTGGTGCTGCAGGGCCGGGCGCTCGTCCAGCGCCGCTGGCCGGACGTCGATCCGCGCACCCGCGCCCTCGCCCTCGCCGCGTCCGGCGAGCTGGCCGTGGCGGCGCGGGGGATGCCGGGCGTCCAGGACGCCCGGGTCAGGCTGACCGGCTCGGCGCACCGCCCGCGCCTCAGAATGCGGGTCGACTGCGCCCGCGACGCCCTGGTCGGCGAGGTCTACGGGGAGCTCGGCGCGGGCCCGGTCGAGCGGTACCGGCGCGCGGTCGGGATGCCCGAGCTGCCGGTGGTGATCAGGTTCCGGACGGCGGCCGCGCGGCGCGGGAGGCGCCGCCGCCCGCGGCCCGGGCCCGCCTGACCGCGCGGGGCGCGCTCGGCGCTCGCCCGCGTCCGGGCCGGGGTCCCGGGGCGGCGGCGCCC
>NZ_BCQP01000110.1 GCF_001552135.1 Actinomadura chibensis NBRC 106107
CCCGCCGCCGCCCGGGCGCCCGCCCTGCCCCGGCGGGTACCCGCCGTACGCGGGGTCGCCCGGCAACATCTGCGTGCCCGGCCCTGGCTGCATGCCCGGCCCCATCGGCCCGCCCATGGGACCCGGCCCCATCGGGCCCTGTCCCATCGGCGCCTGCCCCATCGGCGGGGCGCCCATGGGGGCGGCGGAATCCATCCGGGTCCGGTCGAAGTCGTCGCCGCCGCCGAAGCCCTGGCCGATGCCTTGGGGGCCGTAGCCGGGGTCGCCGCCGAAGCCGTTGCCGAAGTTCGGGTTGTTGCCGTAGCCGGGGGCGATCTGGGTCGCGTCGGCGTCCGGGACGGCGGGCGGCTGCGGCTGCGGCAGCGCGGGGGACTGGTAGACCTGCGTCGCGTCGGCCTCCGCCTCGGGCTTGCGCGGCCGCGCGAACCACGAGTCGGGGACGATCGACTCCGTCCGCTCCGGCGCGGGCTCCACCCCGAACGCGCTCGGCGCGGGAGCGGGCGGCGCGGGCGGCGCGGCGGGCGGGGGCGCGGCGAACCCGCCGGACGGGTCGTCGTCCTCGTCCGGGACGAACGTCCAGGCGGCGGTGTCCTCGGGGTCGAAGGACGGCAGCGGCGACGCGGGCGGCGTGGACGCCCCCGGCGAAACCGGCGGCGCGGGCTGCGCGGGCGGTGCGGGCGGTGTGGAGGGCTCGACCGTCAGCCGCAGCGGCGGCTGCCCGCCCGTCGCCGTCCCCGGCGGTTCCGGCGCCGTCCGCTGCGTGGCCGCGCCGTCCGGGCGTCCCGGCAGGTCGAGGTCGGGTGTGACGGGTGGCTGCGCGCCGCTCGCCCAGGACGGCGTGGGCGGCGGCACCATGACCGTCCGGTCGCCGAGCGCGTCGGCGGTCCCGGCCACCGCGGGCGGGGCCGACAGGGGAACCACCGGTCCGTTCCGGGGGGTGTGGGGGGTCGTCCCCCCACCGGCGACGGGCCCGGCCGAGTACACGTCGATCGGGGCCGCACAGTGTGAACACTTGCCGAGCGTCCCGGGCGTGTCATTACCGCACGTCGGACACTGCATCGCTCAGACCTCGCCTTATCGCCGCTCTGTCCACGCCTTGCGATCCGGCCCGCCGCCGCGGGCGGCCGTCGCGTCCCCCGCGACCAGCAGGGCCCCCGACAAAAGTAGTCGGTGCCGCCGTTCTCGGACGCGTGGATGGGAATCTGGCACACCGCAGTCGGAGGTCGCACCGAATCACGACATCTCGGTACGGGTCAAGACCGGCCGCGCAGGTTTACCCGACGTCCCGTGATGCTGCTCACATCTTGCTCCCCGTCCGTCCCGGCCGTCCCGCGACCCGCCGCCGAGCCGCGGGGACGAGCCCGGAGCGGGGCCCTCAGCGGCTAGGCTCGGAGCGGTTTACCGGCGCATACCAGACGCATCCAGAGAAGACGGAGTCCATGAGCGATCTTCCGCTGCGTTCGCAGCTGGCCGTCGCGCTCGGTCGTACGGCCGCCAAGATGTCCCGCATGGCGGGCCGCGGGGACGGCTCGGTGATCGGCGGAAAGGTCGGCCTCCGCCTCGACCCCGAGCTGCTGACCAGGCTCGCGAAGGACCGCAAGCTCGTCCTCGTCAGCGCCACCAACGGCAAGACGACGACGACCCGGCTGATCACCTCGGCGATGACGCCGCTGGGCGAGGTCGCCACCAACGCGTTCGGCGCGAACATGCCGACCGGCCACGTGTCCGCGCTCGCGTCCGCGCCGACGGCCCGGTACGGGGTGCTGGAGTGCGACGAGAAGTACGTCCCGATGGTCCTGAAGGAGACCGGGGCGAACGTCGTCGCGCTGATGAACCTGAGCCGCGACCAGATGGACCGTGCCGCCGAGATCTGGCTGCTCGCCGGGAAGTGGCGGCGGGCGCTTGAGGCGTCCCCGCAGAGCCACGTCATCGCGAACTGCGACGACCCGCTCGTGACGTGGGGCGCGTCCACGGCGAAGAGCGTCACGTGGGTCGCGGCGGGCCAGCACTGGCGCGAGGACTCCTGGTGCTGCCCCGAGTGCGGCGGCCCCCTCGACCGGCAGGACACCGACGAGGACAGCGACTGGCGCTGCCGCCAGTGCCACTTCGCCCGGCCCCGCCCCGACTGGACGCTGCGCGGCGACCAGATCACCGCCCCCGACGGCCGGGCGTTCCCGCTGACCGGGCTGTCCCTGCCGGGCCGCGCGAACCGGTCGAACGCGCTGATCGCGCTCGCGGTCGTCGCGCAGTTCGGCGTCCCGCCCGAGCAGGCGCTGCCGCTGCTGTCGCAGGTCACGTCGGTCGCGGGCCGGTACACGACGGTCGAGCACGAGGGCCGCTCGATCCGGCTGCTGCTGTCGAAGAACCCGGCGGGCTGGCTGGAGGCGTTCGACGTCCTGCAGCCCGCGCCGGGCCCGGTCGCGCTGTCGATCAACGCGCAGGGCCCGGACGGCCGCGACACGTCCTGGCTGTGGGACGTCGACTACCGCATCCTGCGCGGCCGCCCCGTCTGGGTCACCGGCGAGCGGCGCATCGACCTCGCCGCCCGGCTGGAGGCCGCCGAGGTCTCCTTCACCGTCGTGGACGACATCGACCAGGCGGTCATGGCCGTCCCGCCGGGCCACCTGGACGTGATCGCCAACTACACCGCCTTCCAGTCCATCCGAACGAGGTACGGCCGTGTCGTCTGACCGCATCAAGATCGTCTGGATCTACCCGGACCTGCTCAGCACCTACGGCGACCAGGGCAACACGATCGTCCTGGAGCGGCGGGCGGCGCTGCGCGGCATCCCGACCGAGACCGTCCACCTGCGCTCGGACGAGCCCGTCCCCGCCGACGGCGACATCTACCTGCTCGGCGGCGGCGAGGACCGGCCGCAGATCCTCGCGGCGCAGCGGCTGCGCGGCGACGGCGGGCTGGCGCGGGCCGTCCAGTCCGGCGCGGTCGTGTTCGCGGTGTGCGCCGGGTACCAGCTCCTCGGCCACGAGTTCGGCGGCGAGGAGGGCCAGCCGGTCGCGGGCCTCGGCCTGCTCGACATCCGCTCCACGCGGGGCGAGCAGCGCGCGGTCGGCGAGATCGTCGGGGACGTCGCGGGCGAGCTGAACGTGCCGCGCATCACCGGCTTCGAGAACCACCAGGGCGTCACCCACCTGGGCCAGCACGCCCGCCCGTTCGCGAAGGTCGTGCACGGGATCGGCAACGGCGACGGGTTCGAGGGCGCCTACAGCGGGCGCGTCCTCGGGACGTACATGCACGGCCCGGCGCTGGTCCGCAACCCCGGCCTCGCCGACCTGCTGCTGCGCTGGGCGGTCGGCGCCGAGCTCCAGCCGCTGGACGACTCCTGGGCCGGACGCCTGCGCGAGGAGCGCCTCAAGGCCGTCGCCGGCTGAACCGCCGCCGCCGACCCGCCGGGACCGACGCGTCCCGGCGGATCGGCTCGCGCGGGCCGGGCCTGTGCAGCGCGTGCCGCGCTCGACCCTTCGGATCGGACCCGGCGCGGGGCCGGTGAGGCGGCATTGCCGATCATCCGGAAACCCCGACCGCGCGTCCGGCGCTGAAACCGTCGCGGCCCGTCGGCCCCGACCTCCAAATTCGGCTGCCGGATATCAGAACTCATTGGGCACGGATCTCGCTCGTCCTGCGAAAATGTAGGGGTGAACGATTTCGACTTCTACGCCTCGGTCGTCGCGACCGGGACCGTCCTCGGTCTGGACGAGACCTGCGACACGGGCGACCTGGCAGTTCGCCTTGGTTATGACCGCGACGAGGGCGAGGCCCAGAAGGCGTATCCCGTTCGCCATCTGGGGCTCGTGGAGTCGTGCTGGACGGGCCTCGGCGGCGGCCGGTGGCACGGCGTCAGCCTCGCCGTCCGCGTGTTCACGCTGCATTACGGGGACGTCGTCCCGCCCGCCGTCCGCGAATCCTACGGACCGTTCCGAAGTTCCGTTCGATTTCCGGAGTTCCGCGAGGAGCTCGAAAGCCGCGGGCTCGTCCTTGAGGAGCTTCCCACCCAGCCGGGCTGGCGCTGGTTCGTCCAGCCCGATTCGCAGACCGCCATCTGGGTGGACGACGGCGAACCCGACCCCCGGATGCCGACGCAGCCCGGGGACGTGCACGGCATCCGCATGCCCGCCGCCCTCCCGGTCAAGCCGCGGAGCGGCGCGCTGCAGGACGCCACCGCCGCCGTCCGCCGCCTCTCCCCGGACGAGCGCGTGCGCTGGCTCGCGAAACGGCAGCCCGCCGCCGGACCCGACCGCGCCGACTGGTGGGCGGAGCTGTTCGGCGCCGTCCTCGCCCGGCTGCACGGCCCGCCCGCGCAGCGCGCCGAGTGGGGGCGGTTCGGCCTGTGGCTGCTGCGGCAGGCGGAGTCGATCCAGCCGTTCCCGCCCGCGCGGGCGGCCTTAACCAAGGCCGGGCTCGTCGACACGCTGCACGAACTCGGCCTCCGGGACGCGCTGTCCGGTGAGCTGCCGCCCGCCGAGGACGTCGTCCGCGACTGCCTCGCCGCGATGCCGATGAGCCGCGAGGACGCCGTCCCGCCGCGATTCGCCGCGCCGGACCCGTCCTATGTCCGGCGCTGGCGGGAGATGAAGAACATGGTCGACGCGGCCCTCCCGCACCTGCCCCGCGTGATCGCGCCCGACCTCGCCGGCGAACTGCGCGACTGGGCCGCCCTGCGCGCGACGCCGCTTCCCCTTCCGGGCCGCGGGTCGTCCTGGAACCGCGGACCCTCATAGAATCCAGCACCATTCCCCCGAACTGCCCCGAGGAACGACATGCGCATCGAGGTGGACGGACGTCCGGCGACGGCGGAGACGCTCACGCACCCGGCGCTCGTCAACTACGGCCATTTCACCGCCATGCAGGTGCGGTCCGGCCGCGTCCGGGGCCTGCTCGCGCATCTGGACCGGCTCGACGCCGCGACCCGCGAACTGTTCGGCACGCCCCTCGACCCCGTCCGCGTCCGGGACCTGATCCGGCACGCCGTGGGCGACGGCGACGCGTCCGTCCGGGTGAGCGTCCACCAGCCGGAATCGGAACCCGTGGTCCAGGTGGTCGTGCGGGCGCCGGCCGAGGCGCCGTCGAAACCGCAGAGCCTGCTGCCGGTCGGCTACGAGCGGCCCGTCCCGCACATCAAGCACGTCGGCACGTTCGGCCAGATCCATTTCGGGCTCCAGGCGGAACAGGCCGGTTTCGACGAGGCGCTGCTCGTCCTGTCCGACGGCCGGGTCGCCGAGGGCGGCATCACCAACATCGGCTTCTTCCGCGACGGCCGGATCATCTGGCCGGACGCCCCCATGCTGCGCGGCGTCACCATGCGCCTCCTGGACGAGATCCTGCGCCCCTACCGCGCCGTGGTCCGCGTCGACGACCTGCCCTCATTCCACGGCGCGTTCGTCACCAACTCCCTCGGCATCGCCCCGGTGAGCCGGATAGGCGACGTGAAATACCCGCCCCGCGACGACTGGATGACCCGCGTCCACGAAGCGTACGCATCAGTCCCCTGGGACCAGATCTAGCCGCGCAGGGCCGCGAGCCCCTTTTCGAGGTCTTCCCTGGTCATCACCGGCTGGATCTCGATCTTCGCGCCGAATTCCTGGAAGAGCGGCTCGGCGATGGTCGGCAGCGTCGAGGAGTCCCGCATGTCGAAGACGAGCGTGCAGGAGCGTCCGCCGTCGCTCGGCCCGAAATAGGCGGCCTCGGGGTCGAGCCTTTCCATCAGCGACGCCATGACCTCGGGAAGCCTGCCGGTCTTGATCGCCTCGTTCGCGATTCTCGTGTCCATCTGCGCTCTGAGCATGACTCGCATCGCGGCGTCCCCCCGCCGCACCGGGACCGGTGCGGCCGGGCCCGCACTCGCCGAGTCCCGGTGCTCTAACCGAGTGATACTCGCCCACTGACCTGGACAAACCCGCCGCCGACCCGGCAAAACCAACAATCTACGCCGGGGTGAGGCTCGTCTCAGTGTTTGAACGTGTTCAAGTCTGGGGGTTAGGGTCGTTCTCGGAGGGTGGGAGGTGGCTTGGTGAAGGTCGTGATTCCCGGGGGGACCGGGCAGGTCGGGACGGTTCTCAGGCGGGCCCTCACCGCCGCGGGGCATGAGGTCGTGGTGTTGACCAGGAACCCGCGGGGCGATCGTGAGGTCCGATGGGACGGCGAGACCCTGGGGCCTTGGGCGGACGGCGTGATCGACGGCAGTGACGTCGTCGTCAACCTCGCCGGACGCAGTGTCAGTTGCCGCTACACCCCGGCCAGTATGCAGGCGATGATGGATTCGCGGGTGCGTTCGACCGAGGTCGTGGGCGAGGCGATCGCGGCGGCTAAGTGTCCGCCGAAGGTGTGGTTGCAGATGAGCACCGCGACCATTTACGCGCACCGTTTCGACGCGCCGAACGACGAGGCGACCGGCGTGATCGGCGGAGGTGAGGAAGGCGTCCCGCGCTACTGGGCCTACAGCGTCGAAATCGCCAAGGCGTGGGAGCGGGCGCAGGAAAAGGCGGACACGCCGTCCACGCGGAAGGTCGCCTTGCGCTCCGCGATGGTGATGAGCCCTGATCGCGGTGGCGTCTTCGACGTCCTGCTGTGGCTGGCGCGGCTCGGGCTCGGCGGGCCCGTCGCGGGAGGCGCGCAGTACGTGTCCTGGATTCACGACCGCGATTTCGTCCGGGCGGTCGAATTCCTCATCGAGCGGGACGATCTCGAAGGCGCGGTGAACCTGGCCGCGCCGGGGCCGCTGCCGCAGCGTGCGTTCATGCGTGCGCTGCGTGCGGCCTGGGGTGTTCCGGTGGGGCTGCCCGCGACGAAATGGATGGCGGAGATCGGCGCGCTCGCCATTCGGTCGGACACCGAGCTCCTGTTCAAGAGCCGCCGTGTAGTTCCGGGACGGCTCACGGAAGCGGGTTTCTCCTTCGAGTACACCGAATGGCCGGGCGCCGCCGCCGACCTCGTGCGGCGCGTCCGCGCACGCCGTTAGGCGCGGGAGAAGCGGGACGCCCATTCCCGCATGAAGGCCCGCAGTTCGGGCGGCTCCACGATCTGGAAGTCCGCCCTGGCCGCTCCCAGCGCCATGCTCGGCCAATCCAGGGAATCGGACGTCATTCGCACCCGGCAGTTTCCGTCGTCGACCTCCTCGACCGTGCACCACCGTCCGATACGCCCGCGCACCGTTTCGGCGGGGGCGCGCACCAGTGCCTCCACCTGGTAGGAGCGGGCGCGCTCGTCGACGGCGGCGCGGACGAACTCCGCCGCGTCCGCCGCGGGCAGGTCGCGCGGACGGAACCGCGCCCCGGTCACGTCCAGCCGGGAGAGCCGGTCCACCCGGAAGTTGCGCCAGTCGTGCCGGGTCAGGTCGTAGGCCACCAGGTACCAGCGGCGGCCGAGCCGGACGAGCCGGTACGGCTCGGCCTCCCGCTCCGTCCGATCGCCGTTCGCGGCGGTGTAGCCGAAGCGGAGCCGCTCGGCGTCCCGGCAGGCCAGCGCGATGGCGGTGAGGACGGACGCGTCGACCTCCGTCCCGGACGGGCCGCCGAACCCGGCGGGCACGGTCATCGCGCGCAGCGCCTCCACCCGCCGCCGCAGCCGGGCGGGCATCACCTGCACGACCTTCGCGAGCACCCGCACCGACGACTCGGCGATGCCCTCGACCGACCCCTGCGCCGCCGCCTGGAGGCCGACGGCCAGCGCGACCGCCTCCTCGTCGTCGATCACCAGCGGCGGCAGCGCGGCGCCCGCGGCGAGCTGGTAGCCGCCGTCGACGCCGCGCTGCGCCTCGACCGGATAGCCGAGGTCGCGGAGCCGGTCGACGTCCCGCCGCAGGGTGCGGACGGACACGCCGAGCCGGTCCGCCAGCTCGGCGCCGGGCCAGTACCGGTGGGTCTGGAGCAGCGACAGCAGGCGCAGGGTTCGTGAGCTGGTGTTCGCCATGCGTCCGATTCTTCCCGCTATTCAGGTCAGGAAGTGGCCGCTATCGCTCCTAGCTTGGTGTCTGTCAGCAAGACAACCCAAGCGACCCAAGGTGGAGACGTGACGATGACGACCGACGAGCAGCAGACCGTCCCGGCCGGAGAGCACGCCGACCTGCTGGCGATGCTGGCCAAGCACCGGCACTTCCTGCGGTTCACGACCCGCGACCTCACCGACGAGCAGGCGGGGCTCCGGACCACGGCGAGCGAGCTGTGCCTCGGCGGGCTCATCAAGCACGTCACGTCGTGCGAGCGCGGATGGGTGGAGTTCATCCAGGATGCCCCGTCCGCGATGCCCGACTTCACCCAGATGACCGAGGAGGACTTCCAGCGCCGCGCGGACGAGTTCCGCATGCTGCCCGGCGAGACCCTCGCCGGGGTCCTCGACGCCTACGCCGAGGTCGCCCGCCGGACGGACGAGTACGTCGCCACCCGTCCCGACCTGGACGAGCTCAAGGAACTCCCCAAGGCCCCCTGGAACACCGAGACGCACTGGTCGGTGCGCCGCGTCCTGATGCACATCGTCGCCGAGACGGCCCAGCACTCCGGGCACGCCGACATCATCCGGGAGTCCCTGGACGGCGCGAAGAGCATGGGCTGACCGGACCCGCGGCGCCCGGCGAGAATGGGCGCGTGGGACAGGTGCACTCGGTGCTGGTGCGGGCCGGGGCGGAGCCGTGCGCGACGCGCGCCCGCCCGGCCGCGCCCCGGCTGCGACCGTTCGTCGCCGGAACCGGGGCCTTCCGGATCGGGACGGCGGGG
>NZ_BCQP01000111.1 GCF_001552135.1 Actinomadura chibensis NBRC 106107
GCTTGGTGTGCGGGTGCGTGAGCCGTGGGTGCGTGAGGCGCGGGCGCTTGGTGTGCGGGGGCGCGGTGTGCGGGAAGTTCTGCCGGACGGTGGAGGGCCGGGGTTCGCACTTCCGGTGCGCGGAGGGCAGGGGTTCTGAGCGCGGGCGTCCGTACTCCCGGCGCGCGGAGCGCGGGTGTGTGGAGCGCGGAGGCACCGAGGCGTCCCAGAGCGGTGTCGCCGTGGCCGTGCTGGCGTCCGGTGTCCGGGCGGTGCTCGGTCGCGGAGGCGGCGGCGCCGTTCAGCGCGGCGAGGGCCATCCAGCCCGCGAAGGCGAGGCCCGCGATGGCGGCGAGGCGGAGGAGAACGGCGCCGAGGGCATGCGGCGGCCGACCCTCGGGGCGATTCGCCCCGCATTCGGTCGGTGCCGGTTCCACGTCCGTTTCTCTCCTTTTCCAGCCGCCTTTTCCGCTGGCGGTACCCGGTCAGCGGCACGAAGGTAGCACCGCCCCACATACGATCAAGGAACCATTGTTCGGCCGCCCGGCATGTCGCCGGATCATTTACCTCCGCATTAATTTCGCTTTGGCGGAACGCGGTTTTCCGGCGGCCAGATGCCCGCTTTACCGCAATTCGAGGATTTCGCCATGGGACGCGGCGTCCGGCCGCGCCGACACCGCCGCGCCACCCGGGCAGCACCCGCCGTTCACCCCGGCTTCGGGAGAAGGATGGCGGACGGTATCGAGTGCGATACATTCGGTGCACGACCTGCGGCGCCTGCTGCCCCGCCCGAGGAGCCCGCGATGCCCGACCCCGCGTCCGCGATCACGCGCCTGCGCCCGCCGCGCCGCCGCGGCGCGCCCCGCCGCGAGGCCCGCAGGTTCGTCCGCCGCGACGAGCTCCAGGTGCTCGTGCTGCCCAGCGTCCCCCCTGCTCAGGCGCCCCGTTCCGGGCGCGCCCGCACCACCGCGTGGACGCTCTACGCGCGCTGGCGGTGGGCCGTCGCCACGGCCAGCGCCGAGCGCGCGAAACGCCGCGCCCGGCCGCCCTGGCGCTAGCCCGCGGCGGGCACCGGCGGGCGGCCCCCGAAGGCGCCGCCCGCCGGAGGAAGATCCTTCACCGGGTGGAGGCGTCCGGCTCCAGCGAGGCGTCCGGCTCCGGGACGGCGCGGCCCGCGGGCGCCCGCATCGGCGGCGTCCGCCGGACGATGTGGTGCGAGATCCGCCGCGCCGCGAACCCGGACCCGTGCACGAACCGCATGACCGGCCCGAACGTGGGCGCGGCGGCGAGCCCGGCGAAGTACAGCCCCGGCACCGACGACTCGAAGTCGCGGCTGAGCACCGGCGCGCGGAACCGGGTCGTCACCTCGGCGCGCAGTTCCGGCGACAGCAGGTCGAGCCGGTCGACGTCCGGGACGAACCCGGTGGCGGCGATGACGTGCTCGGCCTCCGTGACGAGCCGCCCGCCGGTCCGGTCGATGGTGGTGAGCGCGACGCCGCCGCCGTCCTCGGCGACCTTCGCGAGGTAGCGGCCGGTCGAGACGCGGACGCGGTCGTCCAGCCGGTCGCGCAGCCACCACGCGCCCGCGGGCGGCAGCGTCTCCCGGACGATCCTCTGCCGGGTCCGCTCCGGCAGGTACCGGACGAGCCCGGGCCGCTCCGCCCACAGCCACGTCCGGTAGCCGGTGCCGAGCCCGGAGCGGGGCCCGCCGAGCAGCCGCGACCGCGCGGACCGGTGCTCCTCCGGCACCGTGTTCCAGTCGATCTCGCGGCGCCGGGTGAGCAGGTGCGGGTAGGCGCCCGCGTCCGCGAGCAGCACCGCCGTCTCCAGCGCGGACTGCCCGGCGCCGATCACCGCGACCTCCTTCCCGGCGAACAGGCCGAGGTCGCGGTGCTGGCTGCTGTGCGAGACCAGCCACGACGGCAGGCCCGCCAGCTCGTCCGGTATGTGCGCGAACGGCCCGACCCCGACGGCGACGACGACCGCGCGGGTCGCGATCGTCTCGCCGGTGGACAGCGTCACGACGTACCCGCCGGGGCCGCCGCGCTCGACGTTCACGACCTGCGCGTCCTCGGTGCCGGGGATCGCGACGGAGGCGAACCAGCGCCCGTAGGCCACGAAGGTGTCGAGGGGGATCGGGCGTCCGAGCCGCCAGTCCGGATGGCGGTCGGTGAAGCGCATGCCCGAGTGCGGCGCGCCGAGGCTCGACGCGAACGGCTCGGACTTGAGGTACATGCCCTCCGGCATGTTCTCCGCCCAGAACCGCATCGGCTGCCCGATGATCCGCACGTCGAGCCCGAGGTTCTGCAGGTGGGCCGCCGCCGACAGGCCGTAGGGCCCGGCGCCGGCGATCACGACGTCGCCAACCGAGTCGATCATGTTCGTTCCCCCCGTTGTGTTCGCGGTGTCACCTGGTGCGGAGCCGCCGGGCCGCGCGGAGCACGCTGCGCCCTCCCATGGCGAGGAAGGGCGGCAGGTCGTCCCCGGCGAACCAGGCGAACTCGTCGGCCTCGCGCAACGGGCGGAGGGTCGCCGCGCGCAGCAGGGGCCGTCCGGCCGACCGCCGCAGAAAGTGGTTCTCCACGAGCAGGTTCCGGCCGAAAGCCGGGCGCGCGTCCGGGACGCGGCGACCCGACTGGTCGAGGTGGAGGGCGCGGACGAGGTCGAGCCCGTTCCGGTCGGCGAACAGCCGGAACTGGGCCCCGATCCGCGGGTTGAAGTCGAGCAGGTGGTAGCCGCCGTCGCCGGGGTCGCGGCGGAAGTCGAGGTCGACGAGGCCGCGGCAGCCGAGCAGCCGGACGATCCGCACCGCGAGCCGCTCCAGTTCGGGGTTCGCGACCCATTCGCCGTGGACGGTGTGACCCGCGTGGGCGGGCAGGGCGAGGTGCTTGCGGCCCGTCCCGCCGAAGAGGCAGCCGAGGTCGTCGTCGAAGTAGCCCTGGAAGAACCAGTCGCCGCCGCCCGGCGGGATGTACCCCTGGAGGATCAGCGGGCCCGCGCCGTCGCCGGGGCCGCCGTCGCGGGACGCGGCGAACAGCCGGTGCGCCTCGTCCCGCGCGTGGACGAGCGTCGTGCTGCGCAGCCCGGGGCCGAGCCGCCACGGCCGCGCGAACTTGACGATCAGCGGCAGCCCGAGGTCGCGGACGGCGGCGTCCACGTCGCGGGCGGACGCGGGCGTGCGGCTCGGCGGGCGGCGCAGGCCGTGCGCCGCGCACGCCTCCAGCAGCAGCGACTTGTCGGCGACGCGGCGCGGGACGTCCGGGTCCTGGACGGGGAAGGCGAAGCGGCGGGCCAGCGCGTCCGCGTGCTCGGCGATGAAGATCGCCCCGGCGTCGTCCATCGGGACGAGCAGCGGCCGCCCGCCGATCCGCGCGGCGATCGTCCGCAGGTGGCCGAGCAGCGCGGCCGGGCGCGCGGCGGGCGGCGCCCACGGCTCCCCGCCGCGCAGGTAGCGGGACCGGGACGACGGGTTGCCGCGCCCCTCCAGGATGGCGTGCACGGGCACCCCGGCGCGTCCGAGGCTGCGGATGACGCCGAGCGTCCCGTGGTGGAAGACGTTCGGGTCGGTGCGCAGCAGGAGGACGGGCAGGCCGGGGTCGAGCCGCGGCGCCGCCGGGACCCGCGTGTCGGCGACCATGCGCTCAGCGGGCCCGTTCCACCGGACTATGGCACAAGGCGACCCTCCAAAAAACGTAAAGTTTGACCTGTAAGTGAGCGGCCGATTAGTTCGCCGACGAACGTCCAATGGCACACTATACGCATGGCAGCAGCCGATATCCACGCACCAGGGCGGCCTTTCGGACGGCGCCGTGAAATGCCCTTTTCGCACCGTTCACCCCTGCCCATTCTGACCGCGGCGACGCTGGTGTCGGCGCTGTGCGGAGCGCCGCCCGCGACGGCCGCCGAAAAGGGGCGTGACCGGCTGGCGGTGGAATCGCCGAAATACGTTCCGCTGGGCGCGTTCCTCGGTTCCGGCGCGGAGGGCGTCGGCCGGGTCGAGCAGTTCCGGCAATGGCTCGGCGCGCCGGTGACGGTCGGCCGCACCTATCTGCCGGGGAACGACTGGCGGTACGTCGAGGGGCCGGAGCAGATGATCGCGCCGTGGGCCCGGTGGAAGGCCGCCGACCCGCGGCGGATGCTGGTGGTGAACGTCCCGATGATGGCCCCGAACGAGACCCGCGCGCCGGTCCCCGTGCTGGCCTCGCTGCTGCGGCGCGGCGCGGCCGGCGCCTTCGACGCCCATTACCGGACGCTCGCGCAGCGCCTCGCCGCCTACCGCGCCGGGGATTCGGTCATCGTCCTCGGCTGGGAGATGAACGGGCAGCAGTACGCGGGCCGCTGCGAGCCCGACCCGGCCGCGTGGCGCGCGTATTGGCGGCGCATCGTCACGGTCATGCGCGGCGTGCGCGGCGCGCGTTTCCGTTTCGATTTCGCGCCCGCCAGGGGCCGGGACGCCATCCCGTGGACGAACTGCTATCCGGGCGACGACGTCGTCGACATCATCGGCACCGACACCTACGACCAGCCCACCGGGGGGACGTTCGCGGATTTCGTCGACGAGCCCTACGGGCTGCGCGCGCAGGCCGATTTCGCGGCCGCGCACCGCAAGCCCATCTCGTTCCCCGAATGGGGGCTCTTCCGCAACAACGACAATCCCGCTTTCGTGCGCGGGATGCACCGCTGGATCATGTCGCATAACGTCGCCTATCAGTCGATCAGCGACTACTGCCCGCACGGCGTGTGGGCGTGCCGCCGCAATCCGGCGTCCACGGCGGCCTACCGCGAACTGTTCGGCGCGGCGCCCGCCGCCCCGGTCTCCAAGGCGCCGCCGTCCAAGACCTCCCCCTCCCAGAAGTCGCCGAAGAAGCGGTCGTCCAAATCATCGAAATCGTCCAAGCACGGGTCTTCCAAGCACGGGTCTTCCACACACGGGCCGTCGCGGCGGGCGGCGACCTCGCGGGTGACGGCGGCGAGCAGCGCCAGCGTCCGGGCGAGGTCGTAACCCGCGGACGCGGCGGCCGCCGCCCGGCCCTCCCGCTCGGCGAGCTCCGGGCGCAGCAGCCGGTGCGCGACCGCCGCCGCGAGCGCGCCGGGATCCTCCGCCGGCACCAGCGCCCCCACACCCGGCTGGACGATCTCCGCGATCCCGGGCACGTCCGACCCGACGAGCGACCGGCCGACCGCGAGCGCCTCCAGCGCGATCAGCGACAGCCCCTCCCACCGGGACGGCAGCACGACGACGTCCGACGCCGAGAGCCAGTCGGCGGGCTCCCGCGAGGCGGGGGCGAACAGCACGCCGCTCGCCGCCGGGGCGCGGCGCAGCAGGTCGCGGTCCGCGCCGTCCCCGACGATGGCGAGCCGCGCGGACGGACATCGCGCGACGACGGCGGGCCACGCCGCGACGAGGACGTCCTGCCCCTTCTGCCGGGTGAGGCGCCCGACGCAGACGGCGAGCGGCACGGCGGCGGGCAGCCCGAGCCGGGTCCGCGCGACCAGCCGGGCGGCGGCGTCGGCGGGCCGGAACAGCCGCCGGTCCACGCCGTTGCGGACGATCCGGTACGGCCCGCGCACCCCCGCCCGCACGCCCTCGCGCAGCTCGCCGAGGCCGACGCAGACGAGCGCGTCGCTCCACCGCGCGGCGGCCCGCTCCCACCACCGGCTGAGCGCGTCCTGCGCGCCGGTCGCGGCGAGCCACGACCAGCCGTGCGGCTGGAAGATCGTCGGGGTGCCGCGCGGGCGGCCGGGCAGCCGTCCGGCGAGGCCCGCCTTGGACGAGTGCAGGTGGACGACGTCCGGCTCGAAGCCCTTCACCAGGCGGCGGAGGCTCAGCGACTCCAGCAGGGTGCGCGGCCCGGGGGCGCGTCCGGCCTTCCAGCTGAACCAGGGCACGCCCGCGGCGGCGCAGCGCGCGGGCAGGTCCCCGCCGGGCGGGCAGGCGACGGCGACCTCCCAGCCGCGCGCCCGCTGCTCGCGGACCGCCTGCCCGATGTACACGGCGACACCGCCCGCGTTCGGCTGGCTGACATGCAGCACCCGGACCGGCGTGTCCCCGCTCTCAGCCACGGGCACCCCGCCGGGGCCGCCTCATGACCACGCCTCCGCGCCGGGCGGGTCCGCGAGCGGGGTACGGGGGACGGGACGGCGGCGGGACGGGCGCCGCCCGCTCAGCGTCGCGGCGCTCAGGCCCGCGAGCAGCACGCCCGACGCGGTCCCGACGCCGACCCCCAGGACCGCGTTCGGCGACGCGGGCGAGGCGGGCGGCGCGGCGCGGCTCATCGGCGCGACGCGGACGCCCGTCTCGGCGCGGTGCGCCGCCCCGTACCGGACGAGCGCGTCGGCGGCGGCGTTGGCGTACGCGGCGGCGGCGCGGGGCGTCGGCGCGCTGCCGGTCAGCTCGATCAGCGGCGTGTCCGGCGAGGTGGACGCCCGGACGTGGTCGCGCGGCGCGCCGCCCGTCCCCTTCGGCAGGGGCAGCGCCGAGTACCCGAGCGTCTCGGGCAGCGGCGCGAGGCGTCCGAACGTCTGCGCGAAGTTCACCGCGGCCGGGCCGTCCGCCCGCGCGTCGTTCACGACCAGCACGTACGCGTTCGCCGTGTAGGTGGCGGGGACGATCAGCACGTACCCGAGCCCGCCGAGGAACCCGGCGACGACGAACGCGAGCGACGGCCCGAACCGCCGCAGCACCGCCGCGAGCAGCGCGCGCCCGACGCCGGGCACGGGCACGACGCGCCCCCGCCTCCGGATCGCCCGCCTCCGGATCGCCCGCTTCCGGTAGATGTCATATGACGGCATCCTGAGCCTCCTCTCGTTTCGGAACACCCGCGCGGCCGGGGGTTTCCGGGAGGAGGTACAGCCGGGCGAGCCGCGCGGCCTGCTCGGCGATGTCGTAGCGGGCGACGGCGGGCGGCACCCGCGTCCGGTCCCGGGGCGCGCGGGCGGCGCGGTCCAGTTCGGCGGCCCAGCGTCCGGCGTCCGGGGGCAGGCGGCGCGCGTCGGCGGGCGTCTCGCCGGGCGGGAGGTCGTCGAGCGCCGGGCAGGTCGTGTACCGGACGGGCAGCCCGGCGGCGAGCGCCTCCAGCACGCCGAGCCCGAACGTCTCCTGCACGGACGGCGCCGCGAACACGTCCATCGCGGCGAGCGCGCCCGCGACGTCGGAGGTGCCCCCGGCGAAGAGCACGCGTCCGGCGGCGCCGAGGTCGTGCGCCCGGCGTTCCAGCGCGGCCCGCTCGGGGCCCGCGCCGACGAGCAGCAGCCGGACGCCGTCCAGCGCCGCGACCGCCTCGATCAGCAGGTCGAACCGCTTGGTCGGGACGAGCCGTCCGACCGCGCCGACGACCGGCTCGTCCGGGGCGATGCCGAACCGCCGCCGGGTCGCGGCGCGCCGCCCC
>NZ_BCQP01000112.1 GCF_001552135.1 Actinomadura chibensis NBRC 106107
CGCGCCGGTGCCGGTTCCGGTTCCGGCTCGGCCTCCGGCCGGGCGGCGGCGGGAGCCGGGGCGGCGGCGCCGCCGACCGGGGCGAGGACGGCGATCGGCGCGCCGATCGCGGCGGTCTCGCCCTCCGCGACCAGGATCTTCTCCAGGACCCCGGCCTCGTAGGCCTCGTACTCCATGACCGCCTTGTCGGTCTCGATGTCGACGATGACGTCGCCGACCGCGACCTCGTCCCCCGGCTGCTTCTGCCAGGAGCTGATGACGCCCTCCTCCATCGTGTCGGAGAGGCGGGGCATGAGGATGTCGGTCATGAGGCTTTCTCCAGAACACGGCCGGTCGCGCGGAGCGTGTCGCGGGCGGCGGTGAGCAGGGACTCGGCGGACGGCAGCGCCGCCGACTCCAGGGACTTGGCGTAGGGCAGCGGCACCTCGGCCATCGCGACCCGGCGGACCGGCGCGTCCAGCCAGTCGAACGCGCCCTCCTGGATCGTCGCGGCGATCTCGGCGCCGATGCCGTAGGTGAGCCAGTCGTCCTCGGCGACGACCGCGCAGCCGGTCTTGCGGACCGACTCGACGATCGTGGCGCGGTCCAGCGGGCGCAGGCTGCGCAGGTCGACGACCTCGGCGGACACGCCCTCGGCGGCGAGGGTCTCGGCGACCTCGGCGGCGACCCGCGCCATCCGCGAGTAGCCGATGATCGTGATGTCGGCGCCGGGGCGGACGACGCCCGCCCGGCCGATCTCGGCGGGCTCGACGTCCTCGACGGGGACGGGCAGCTCGCCCTTCGTGTTGTAGAGCGCGAGGTTTTCCAGGAACAGGACCGGGTCGTCGTCCCGGATCGCGGCCTTCAGCATCGCGGACGCCTCGGCGGGCGTGCTCGGCGCGACGACCTTCAGCCCCGGGATGAACGAGTAGAACAGCTCGACGTTCTGCGAGTGCGTGGCGCCGAGCTGCTGCCCGCCGCCGCCCGGCGTGCGGATCACCATCGGCACGCTGGCCTGCCCGCCGAACATCCCGTAGATCTTCGCGGCGTGGTTGACGATCTGGTCCAGCGCGAGCAGCGAGAAGTTGATCGTCATGATCTCGACGACCGGGCGGAGGCCGAGCATCGCGGCGCCGATGGCGGCGCCGACGAAGCCCTCCTCGGCGATCGGGGTGTCCCGGACGCGGCGCGGCCCGAACTCCTTCAGCAGCCCCTCGGTGATCTTGTAGGAGCCCTCGAAGAGTCCGATCTCCTCGCCCATCAGGAAGACGTTCTCGTCCCGGAGCATCTCGGCGCGCAGGGTGTCCCGGAGGGCCTGGCGGTAGGTCACGGTTGCCATGGGGTGCCTCTCAGGAGCCGAATACGGGGTCGGCGGGGAGCCTGCGCAGCTCGCCCGGGACGGGGGTGGCGTAGGTGTAGTCGAACAGCGTGGACACGTCGGGCGCCGGGCTCTCGTCGGCGAACGCGGCGGCGGCGTCGACCTCGGCCGTCACCTCGGCGTCCAGCTTGTCGCGGTCGTCGTGGGAGAGGATCCCGGCCTCCTCCAGCTCCAGCGCCATCCGGGCCAGCGGGTCGGCGGCCTTCAGGGCCTCCTTCTCCTCCTTGGACCGGTACCGGGCCGGGTCGACGACCGAGTGGCCCTTCAGCCGGGGGCTCGTCGTCTCCAGCAGGTACGGCTTGCTCTCCGACCTGGCGCGTTCCACGGCGCGGCGGGCGGCGTCCCGGACGGCGACGACGTCGGTGCCGTCCACCCGGGCGCTCTCCATCCGGTACGCGGCGCCGCGCCGGTACAGCTCGGGCTCGGCGGAGGAGTTCTCCACCGTGGTGCCCATGCCGAGCCCGTTGTTGATCACGACGAAGACGACCGGGAGGTCCCAGAGGCCCGCGATGTTCAGCGACTCGTGGAACGCGCCGATCGCGGTCGTCCCGTCGCCCATGTGGCACATGACGACCTCGTCGCCGCCCTTGTAGGACACCGCGAGCGCCGCGCCCGCCGCGAGCGGGACCTGGCCGCCGACGATCCCGTACCCGCCGAGCAGGCGCGCCTCGGCGTCGAACAGGTGCATCGACCCGCCCCACCCCTTGGACACGCCGGTCGACCGCCCGTACAGCTCGGCCATCACGCGGTCCGCGCCGATGCCCTTGGCCAGCGCGTAGCCGTGCTCGCGGTAGTTCGTGAAGAGGTAGTCGGAGGGGCGCAGGGCCGCCATCAACCCGACGACCGTGGCCTCCTCGCCCAGGTTCAGATGGCAGTAGCCGCCGATCTTGGCCTCGGTGTAGGCGCGGGCGGCCCGCTCCTCGAACCGCCTGATCAGCAGCATCTGCCGGTAGTAGCCGACGAGCGTGTCGGCGTCCGCCGCCGGGACCTCGGGCGCCGCCGCCGCGGCGGCCTCCGGCCGGGGGGTCTTCGCGCCGCGCGTCCTCGGTCGCGCGGCTCGGGGAGCCGATCGGACGGTCTCAGTCATCGGCGGCCTTCCTCTGTCCGGGGCAGCGCCATAGGATCACCACGACGCACCCGATCATCATTGATCTATGATCGATCATATTCTATCCGTCAAGGCTTACTTACCGACGTGGCGTCTAACATGTCGTGCGTGAACGCGCCGACCCCAGCCCATCTGCTCCGCACCGGCCTCGCCGACCAGATCCGCGAGTTCATCGTGGACGGCATCAGCTCCGGCCGGTGGGAGCCCGGCGAGCGCGTCGTCGAGCGCCGGATCGCCGCCGAGCTGGGCGTCAGCCAGGGCCCCGTCCGGGAGGCGCTGCGCCAGCTGGAGGCGCAGCGGCTGATCGAGTCGCTGCCGAACCGGGGCGCCCGCGTCCGCGAGTTCACCGAGCGGGACCTCGCGGAGATCTTCCCCGTCCGGGCCGGGCTGGAGCGGACGGCCGTGGAGCTCGCCCTGCCCCGCCTCGGCGACTGCATGGACGCCCTCGAAGAGCACAACCGGCGGCTCGCCGCCGCCGCGCGGGACGGCGACCTCGTCGAGCAGATGCGGCTCAGCATCGCCTTCCACCGCGAGATCGTCGAGTCGGCGGGAAACCGGCTGCTCGTCTCGGTGTGGGAGGGCCTCGGCATCGAGCTGTGGACGACCCTGTCCCTGCGCCTGCACCAGACGGAGATCTACTCCAAGTCGGCCGAGCACGCCGAGCTGATCGAGGCGTTCCGCCGCCGCGACCCGCGCGCGCCGCAGCTCCTGCACGACCACGTCATGAACTACGCGCCCGGCCGTTGACCCCGGCGGCTAGCCCTTCGCGAGGTAGGCGCTCGTGAGCTGCGCCTCGGCGTCGTCCAGGTAGGAGCGCAGCTCGCGCTCGGCCGCCGCCGGGTCGCCGGCCGCCAGCAGGTCGTGGATGCGCCGGTTGCGGGCGAGGTAGGGCTCGTGGAACTCGCGCGGCGAGCCCATCTCGTGGAAGACGAGCCGCATCTCGGCGAGCAGGTGCCGGGTCATCTCGTCCACCCGCGGGCTGCCGACCAGCCCGGCGAGGGCCCGGTGGAAGCGGATGTCGGCGGTGCCGACGTCGGCCCAGCGGCCCGCCGCGGCGGCGCGCTCGCCGTCCGCGACCGCCGCCTCGACGCGGGCGAGCGCGGCGGCGGAGGCGTCCGGCGCGCACCGCACGCCCTCGCACTCCAGGATCCGCCGGACGCGGTACAGGTCGGCCAGGCCCTCGGCGGTGACGCGCCGGACGAACACCCCGCGGTTGAACTCGTGCACGAGCAGCCGCTCCTGGACGAGCAGCCGGAACGCCTCCCGCATCGTGTTGCGCGACACCTTCACGGCGCGGCAGAGGTCCTCCTCGGGGAGCCGGGCCCCGGGCACGAGCCGCCCGTCGGTGATCTGCTCGCGGAGCAGGTCGGCGACCCGGGCCGCGGTGCTGGAGCGATCCAGCTCGTGCCGCGCCGCCGCGATCTCGTCGAGCCACGACTCCTGCGTCGGCATCGGCCTGCCCTCCCGGTGGCGGCGGGACGCCACGCGTCGATGTCGGTGAACGGCCAGCGTATCCCACCGGCGGCGGAAATAACCCTACAAAGGGATTGAAGGATTGTTGAACAATCCTTACCCTGGCCGAAAGGCCGCACCCCTGGAAGGTCAGCCCCCATGACGGACCGGACCACCCTGGAAAAGCCCCCCTCGCCCCCCGCCCGCTCCCGCCGCGCCGCCCTCGCGGGCGCGATGTTCCTGATGGCGACCAGCGCCATCGGCCCCGGCTTCATCACCCAGACCACCGTGTTCACCGCCAAGCTCGGCGCCGCGTTCGCGTTCGCGATCCTCGTGTCCGTCCTCGCGGACATCGCGATCCAGCTCAACGTGTGGCGCGTCGTCGGCGTGTCCGGCATGCGCGCGCAGGAGCTCGGCAACCGCGTCCTGCCCGGCGCGGGCTACGGCCTCGCCGCGCTGGACGTCTTCGGCGGCCTCGTGTTCAACATCGGCAACGTCGCGGGCACGGCGCTCGGGCTCAACGCGCTGCTCGGCCTGGACGTCAAGCTCGGCGGCGCGCTGTCCGCGCTGGTCGCCATCGCGGTCTTCCTCAGCCGTCGCGCCGGGGTCGCGATGGACCGGATCGTCATCGTGCTCGGCGCCGCGATGATCCTGCTGACCCTGTACGTGGCGTTCGTGTCCGAGCCGCCGCTCGGCGACGCGCTGCGGCAGAGCGTCGCGCCGGAGACCGTCGACTTCCTCGTCATCACCACCCTGATCGGCGGGACGGTCGGCGGCTACATCACCTACGCGGGCGCGCACCGCATGATCGAGTCCGGGCTGACCGGCGCGGACAACGTCAGGGAGATCAACCGCAGCGCGGTCACCGGCATCCTCGTCACCGGGCTGATGCGGGTGCTGCTGTTCCTCGCCGTGCTCGGCGTCGTCGCGGGCGGCGTGACGCTCGCCAAGGAGAACCCGCCGTCGTCGGCCTTCCAGCACGCGGCGGGCGGCGCCGGGCTGCGGTTGTTCGGCGTGATCATGTGGGCGGCGGCGATCACGTCGGTGATCGGCGCGTCCTACACCTCGGTGTCATTCCTCGTGTCGTTCTCGACGTTCGTCGAGCGGCACCGCAACCGGCTCGTGGTGGCGTTCATCGCGGTCTCCGCCGCGATCTACCTCCTGATCGGCACCGCCCCGGCGAAGCTGCTCGTCCTCGCGGGCGCGCTGAACGGGATGATCCTGCCGTTCGGGCTCGGCGTCCTGCTCTGGGCGGCCGGGCGGCGGCGCGACCTCCTCGGCGGCTACCGCTACCCGGTCTGGCTGCTCGCCCTCGGCGCCGCCGCGTGGCTGCTGTCGCTCTACCTCGGCTGGAACGCCCTCTCCGACCTCGATGACCTGTGGAAATGAGGGATGGTGTGCTGATTCCCCTACATAGCGCGAAAAGTCTGGCGCGTCCGGGAACCATGCGCCCGGGGCCGCGCGTTCCCCCTACAGGGCCGCTGGCGACAGTCCGGTACCTGGGGCGTCCGGGTCATGCGGCACTCGGCGTGGGGGTGTCGGGTGCCGCAGACCCGGACTCGCTCCGGCCCGTGGACGGCCGGCCGCCCGGTGTCCCCGCGGACGCGGCGGCGATCGGGATCGGGTTCGGGGGCCACCGCGTCCGCCGACACCCTGTCCGGCACCGGGGGGAGTCATGACCGCCCCGATCGATCCGAGCGCGCTGTCGCCCGGCCAGGCGAGGGCCCTCTTCCGCGCCGGGCTCCGCGCCCCCACCGCGGGCTGGTGCCGCGGCTGGACGCAGGCGAACCTGATCGCCGTGCCCCGCGAACACGCCTACGACCTGCTGCTGTTCGCCCAGCGCAACCCGAAGCCGTGCCCCGTCCTGGACGTCACCGAGCCCGGCGGGACGTCGGCGTCGCTGTTCTCCGGCGACCTGCGCACCGACCTTCCCGGCTACGTCGTCTACGAGGACGGCGAGCCGGTCGCCGAGGTCGGCGACGCCACCGGGCACTGGCGGGACGACCTCGTCTCCTTCCTCATCGGGTGCAGCTTCACGTTCGAGGCGGCGCTGCTCGACGCGGGCGTGCCCGTCCGGCACGTCGAGCAGGGCCGGAACGTCCCGATGTACAGGACGAACCGCATGTGCCGCCGCGCCGGGGAGTTCGGCGGGCCGCTCGTCGTGTCGATGCGTCCCGTCCCGGCCGCGCGGGTGGCGGACGCCGTCCGGATCACGGCGCGGTACCCGTCCGTGCACGGCGCGCCCGTCCACGTCGGCGACCCCGTCGAACTCGGCATCGACGACCTCGGACGGCCCGACTACGGCGAGCCGGTCGACGTCCACGTGGACGAGGTCCCCGTGTTCTGGGCGTGCGGCGTGACCCCGCAGGCGGCGGTGGCGGCGTCCCGGCCGAAGTTCGCCATCGGGCACGCGCCGGGCCACATGGCGATCACCGACGCCCGCGACAGCCGGTACCTCGTGCCCTGACCGCGGGCATAGGCTGCTCCCCATGCCCGAGATCGTCGCCCCGGGCGACCGCCTCGGGGAGCGCTACCGCCTGGAACGGCCGCTCGGCGCGGGCGGCATGGCGACCGTCTGGCGCGCGGTCGACCTCGTCCTCGACCGCGCCGTCGCCGTCAAGGTGCCGAAGGACGGCTGGCCGGAGGAGTTCACCCGGCGGCTCCGCCAGGAGGCGAAGGCCGCCGCCGGGCTCGCGCACCCGAGCATCACCGGCGTGTACGACTACGGCGAGCAGGACGGCCGGACGCGGACCGTCCCCTACGTGGTCATGGAGCTGCTGGACGGGGAGAGCCTGTCCGCGCGCCTCGCCCGCGGCCCGCTGCCCTGGCGGGAGGCCGCCGGGGTCTGCGCGCGGGTGGCCGACGCGCTGGCCGCCGCGCACGCCGCGGGGATCGTCCACCGCGACGTCAAGCCCGCGAACATCTTCCTGACCCCGGTCGGGGTGAAGGTCCTCGACTTCGGGATCGCGTTCACCGGTCCGGCGACGCCGGGCGGGCCCGTCCTCGGCACGCCCGCCTACGTCGCGCCCGAGCTGCTGACGGGCGCGGCGCCGACGGCGGCCGCCGACGTGTTCTCGCTGGGCGTCGTCCTGCACGAGTCGCTGACCGGGCTGCCGGTGTCGACGCCGTCCCTGCCGCCGGACGTGCCGGACGAGGTCGCCGCGCTCTGCCGCCGCTGCCTCGCCGAGCGGCCGCGGGACCGGCCGGCGGCGGCGGAGGCGGCCCGCGCGCTGGCGGCGGCGGGCGGCGTGCAGCTCGCGACGCGGCACGGCGGGGACGACGCC
>NZ_BCQP01000113.1 GCF_001552135.1 Actinomadura chibensis NBRC 106107
CCCCGCCCCGCGCCCCCGCCGCCGCGAGCGCTGTGCCGCTCGCGCCGCGCTGTGCCGTGCCGCCCGTGCTGTGCAGTGCCGCCCGCGCCGCCCCGCGGCTTGCCGCCCGCGCCGTGCTGTGCCGCCCGCCCCGCGCCGCGCCGGCCGTGCTGTGCCGTGCCACACGCGCTGTGCCGTGGGCACCCGCGCCGCGCCGTGCTGTGCCGCGCCGTGCTGTGCCGCCCGTGCCGTGTTTACCCGCCCGCGCCGCGCTGTGCTGCCCGCGCCGCGCTGTGCTGTGGCGTGGCGTGGCGTGGGGGGTTGGTTCTTGTCGGTGGTTGGGGTGTTAGACGTAGCGTTCGAGGATTGAGGATTCGGCTAGGCGGGAGAGGCCCTCGCGGACGCTGCGGGCGCGGGATTCGCCGACGCCGCCGACCGCCTGGAGGTCGTCGATGCTGGCGGCGAGGAGTTTCTGCAGGCCGCCGAAGTGCTCGACGAGGCGTTCGACGACCATGCTCGGCAGTCGCGGGACCTTGGCGAGGAGCCGGAAGCCCTTCGGGCTGACGGGCAGGTCGAGGGCGTCCGGGCCGGAGAAGCCCATCACCTCGGCGACCGTGGACAGGTCGAGCAGCTCGGTCGCGGAGAGCGTGTCGAGCGCCGTGAGGATGGCGGCGACGCCGCGGGCGCGGGTGTCGTCGGACGGGTAGTCGCGGACGATCAGCTCGCGGTCGACGTCCACGCCGGAGACCAGCTCGTCGAGCTGCAACGACAGCAGGCGGCCGTCGGTGCCGAGCTCGACGACGTAGCCCTCGATCTCGTCGGCGATGCGGCGGACCATCTCCAGGCGCTGGACGACGGCGCTGACGTCCCGGACGGTGACGAGGTCCTCGATCTCCAGCGCCGACAGCGTCCCGGACACCTCGTCCAGCCGCAGTTTGTAGCGTTCGAGCGTGGCGAGGGCCTGGTTGGCCTTGGAGAGGATGGCCGCCGAGTCTTCGAGGACGTAGCGGATGCCGTCGAGGTACAGCGCGATGATGTGCATCGACTGGCTCACCGAGATGACCGGGAACCCGGTCTGGCGGGCGACGCGCTCGGCGGTGCGGTGGCGCGTCCCGGACTCCTCGGTGGGGATGGTGGAGTCGGGCACGAGGTGGACGGCGGCGCGGACGATCCGGTTGCGGGCGTCGTCGAGGACGATCGCGCCGTCCATCTTGGCGAGTTCGCGCAGCCGGGTGGCGGAGAACTCGACGTCGAGTTCGAAGCCGCCCGTGCAGAGGTCCTCGACGGGTTTGTCCCAGCCGAGGACGATCAGGCCGCCGGTGTGGCCCCGCAGGATCCGCTCGAGTCCGTCGCGGATCTGGGTGCCCGGGGCCACCGCTGCCAACGTGGCGCGGCGGCGTTCGTCATGACCCTTGTCGTGTGATGGCACCTGACCCCCGGAGGTCGCTGGACGGCGTCAGTTTACCGAGGCGGGCCGCCGGCCGGTTCCTCCCCTGGTCGCAAGCGCGGGCCGCGCGGGGTAATACTCTGCCGCGCGCCGCGTCACGGGGCCGTAAAGGCGACCTGGAGCGCTTGCTGCAGGCTGTCCACCTCCATCACCTTCATGCCCTCGAAGCTGCTGAGCTGCGGGTCGGCGCGGCGGAGCGGCCCCTCGGCGAGTTCGAGGGAGCCGCGCGGGACGACGGCGTGCTTGAACCCGAGCCGCGCCGCCTCGGCGAGCCGCCGCTGCACGCCCGGCACGACGCGGACCTCCCCGGCGAGCCCGACCTCGCCGAGCGCGATCAGGCTGCTCGACAGCGACTGCTCGACGGTGGAGCCCGCGACGGCGAGCGCGAGCGCGAGGTCGACGGACGTCTCGGCGAGCCGCACCCCGCCGACCGTGGAGACGTAGACGTCCTGCTCGTGCATGGAGATCTTGCAGCGCTGCGCGAGGACGGCCAGCACCATCGCGACCCGCGACGTGTCGAGCCCGGACGTCGCGCGGCGCGGCGACGGCAGATGCGATTTCGCGACGAGCGACTGCACCTCGGCGACTAGCGGGCGGCGCCCCTCCAGGGTGACGGTGACGCAGGTGCCGGGGACGGGCTCGTCCCGCCGGGTGAGGAAGAGGCCGCTCGGGTCGGGCAGGCCGACGATGCCGACGTCGGACAGGTCGAAGCAGCCGAGCTCGTCGGTCGGCCCGTAGCGGTTCTTCACGGCGCGGATCATGCGGAGCCGGGAGTGCCGGTCGCCCTCGAAGTACAGGACGACGTCGACGAGGTGCTCCAGCAGGCGCGGCCCGGCGATCGCGCCCTCCTTGGTGACGTGGCCGACGAGCACGACGGTGACCCCGCGCTCCTTCGCGACGCGGATGAGGTTGGCGGCGACCTCGCGCACCTGCGTGACGCCGCCGGGCGCGCCGTCGACCTCGGACGTCCCGATCGTCTGGATGGAGTCGACGACGAGCAGCGACGGGTCGACCGTGTCGACGTGCCCGAGGATCGCGGACAGCTCCGTCTCGGCCGCGAGGTACAGGTCGTCGGTGATGGCGCCGACGCGGTCGGCGCGCAGCCGCACCTGCTCGGCCGACTCCTCACCCGTCACGTACAGGACGTTCCGCCCCGGCGACGCGCCGTTCGCCGACGCCTCGCCCCGCTTGGACGCGAGCGCGGCGACCTCCAGCAGCAGCGTCGACTTGCCGATGCCCGGCTCGCCCGCGAGCAGCAGGACGGCGCCCGGCACGATCCCGCCGCCGAGGACGCGGTCGAGCTCGTCCAGGCCGGTGGGGCGGGTCTGCGCGGACCGCACGTCCACCTGCCCGATCGGACGGGCCGGGGAGCTGACGGGCCCGGCGGACACGACGCGGGCGGGCGTGGCGGACGCGGCCTCGGCGACCGTCCCCCAGGTCTGGCACTCGCCGCAGCGCCCGACCCACTTGGACGTCTGCCAGCCGCACTCCGAGCACCGGTAGGCCGCCTTCGCCGTCTTCGCCTTCGCCATGCGCCGAAGCGTAGAGCCTCCCTCCGACAACGGCCGCGAGGTCGGGCCGCGAGGTCGGGCGGCGAGGTCGGGGCGCGAGGTTAGGTGGGGAGGGTTTTGCGGGCTCGTTCGATCAGGTCGGCGAGGTGGTCGGAGACGACGGCCGGGCGTTCCATCATGGCCATGTGCCCGGCCGCCGGGACGACCTCCAGCCGCGCGTCCGGGACGCAGGAGGCGATCTTGAGGCTGTGCTCGACCGGCGTGAGCAGGTCGTGCTCGGCGCCGATGACGAGGTTCTCCGCCCCGGCGAGCGCCGCGCAGTCGCTGATCAGCGCGGTGGAGATCATCGAGCCGAGGAACCCGGCGAAGGCGTCCATCCGCGTCTCGGTCATCATCTGCTCGGCGAACGCGACGGCGGCGGGGCCGCCGTCCGGGCCGAAGGCGATCAGGTCCTCGATGAGGACGGCGGCGCCGCGGCCGAGGTGGCGGACCCGCTCGACCGCGCCGGACCCGGCGCCGAGCGCGCCGAGCGCGCGGGGCAGGACGCGGTGCGTGGCGCGCGCGATCAGGGCGGGCGCGCCGAGCGTGATCTCGCCGAGCCCGCCGGACGAGGTGCACAGCAGCCCCGTCCCGACGATCTTGCGGCCGACCAGGTCGGGATGCGCGTCGACGTACCGCAGGATCGTCATGCCGCCCATCGAGTGCCCGACGAGGACGACGGGCGTGTCCGCCGGGACGGTCGCCTCGATCACGGCGGCGAGGTCGCCCGCGAGCCGGGACAGCGCGTAGCCGTCGCGGGCGCCGCCGTCGGAGCGGCCGTGGCCGCGGTGGTCCCAGAAGACGAGCCGCGCGAGGCCGCGCAGGGCCTTGCGCTGGAAGTGCCAGGAGTCCTGGGTGAGGGTCCAGCCGTGGCAGAACACGACGGCGAGGTCGGTGCGGTCGTCGCCGTCGACCTCGGCGTACAGCCGCGTGCCGTCGGCCGCGCGGACCGGGACGGGACGTCCCCGCAGCGACCCGAACGGCTCGCCCGCGAACGGGTCGGGACGCAGTTGCAGCCGCCGCAGCGCCCGCCGCTGGACGGCCAGCCCGGCGCCCGCCCCGGCCGCGCCGAGCGCGGTGGCGGCGACGGCGCCGCCGAGCATCCGCCCCCAGCGGAACCCGGAGTCCGCGGTGGCGATCGTCGTGGCGGCACGGCCCATGGCCGGTTCCTCCCGTTCGTCAAGGTCGCGACACGCCGTCCGGTGACCGACTCGTCAGTAACTCAAGGGCAACGCCACCACAAATTCACGGCATAGTCCACTTCCAGCCCCGGGTGCTCGCGGAGGAAGGCGTCGGCGAGCTCGGGCGGGAACTCGATGCGCAGGACGGCGGCGAGATCGTCCCGGTTCTGGAACGCCCAGCGGATCAGCAGCGGCTCGCGGTTGAAGCCGCGGCGCGTCCAGAACCGCTCGACGGCCTCCGGGTCGTATTTCGGCAGGCCGCGCCGGAACCAGCCGCCGAACGTCGACCGGGTCGCGTCGTTGTCGATGATGAAGACGGCGCCGCCGCGCCGCACGACCCGGTCCAGTTCGGCGAGGCCCGGCTCGCAGCCCGGACCGAAGAAGTACGCCCACCGGACGTGGACGACGTCGACCGACGCGTCCGGAAGCGGCAGCGCCTGCGCCGCGCCGACGCGGACGGTGACGTTCGGCAGGTCGCGGGTCCGGCGCGCGGCGGCGGAGGCGAGGCCCGCGTGCGGCTCGACGCCGATCACGCGGCGCGCGTCCGCGGCGAAGAAGGGCAGGTGGAAGCCGGTGCCGCAGCCGAGGTCGAGGACGTCGGCGCCGTCCCAGGGGCGGATCGCGCGCATCGCGTCCGGCAGCACGCCGTCCGGGTCGACGGCGCGGTTCTCCAGCTCGTAGACCTGCGGGGAGTTCCATATGTTGGGGCTCGGCACGGCGCCCGGCGCTATCTCGGCCACGGGGACAGAGGGTAGTCATGCCCGGCGGGGGGATAATCAGGATCACGCGGGGCGAGGGTTTCATCACCGCCGTGGCCGCATAGGCTTTCCTTTGCGTACCGCCGCGAACACCGCAGCCCCTACGAAAACCGTCGAGCGACCATTCCTGGCGAGGAAGCCTTGACCCCGCAGCACAACGGCGTCAGTTCTGCACCGGCTCTGCGTGTCCCGGACGCGCCGATCACGCTCTCCACGGCGTCGGTCTACCCGGAGAAGGTACCGAGCGCCTTCGAGATCGCCGCGCTGCTGGGCTACGACGGCATCGAGGTCATGGTGTCCACGGACGCCTCCTCGCAGGACCTCAACGTCCTGCGCCGCCTGTCCGACTACCACCAGGTGCCGATCAAGTCGATCCACGCGCCGTGCCTGCTGCTCACCCAGCGGGTGTGGGGGCGCGAGCCCTGGGGCAAGCTGGTGCGCTCCAAGGAGGTCGCCGAGGAACTGGGCGCGGAGGTCATCGTCGTCCACCCGCCGTTCCGGTGGCAGCGCGACTACGCCAAGGAGTTCGTCGACGGCATCGCCCGCATGCAGGACGAGACCGACGTCCTGTTCGCCGTGGAGAACATGTTCCCGCTCAAGGCGCGCGGCGCCGAGGCGGGCATGTACCTGCCCGACTGGAACCCCGTCGACCAGGACTACCCGCACGTGACCCTCGACCTGTCCCACACCGCCGTGTCCGGGTCGGACGCCCTCGACATGGCGGGCAGCCTGGGCGACCGGCTCCGCCACATCCACCTCGCGGACGGCGTCGGCATCACGAACAAGGACGAGCACCTCGTCCCCGGCCGGGGCAACCAGCCGTGCGGGGCGATGCTGGAGAACCTCGCGGAGGGCGGCTTCCGGGGGCACGTCGTCCTGGAGGTCAACACGCGGCGGGCGTCCAGCCGCGTCGAGCGGATGGAGGACCTCGCCGAGGCGCTGGCCTTCGCCCGCCTGCACCTCGCCGCCGCCGACCGCACCTGGGAGGTCACCCCCGCCGGCGAGGTCAGCCGCCGGGGCGGACGGTGACCGACGCCCGCCCGGGCCCGAACGGCGGGGGAGCGTCCCGGGGTCCCGGACGGCGCCCCGGCCCGACCGAGACCCGCGAGAAGATCCTCGCCGCGGCCCGCGACCTGTTCGCCGAGAAGGGCTACGACGGGACGTCCCTGCGCGCCATCGCGCGGACGGCGGGCGTCGACCCGGCCCTCGTCCACCACTTCTACGGGACGAAGGACGGCGTGTTCGTCGAGGCGATCCGCTTCCCCGTCGATCCGTCCGTGCTGCTGGCCCGCGCCGCGTCGTTCCCGAGGGACCGGCTCGGCGAGCTGATGGTCCGCACTTTCCTCGAAGTGTGGGGGGACGACGAGCGCCGCCGCCCGCTGCTCGGCATGCTGCGCTCGGCGATGACGAACGAGCGGGCGGCCGCGCTGCTGCGCGAGTTCGTCACGTCCGCGCTGCTCACCCGCGCGGGGAAGGCCACGGGGGCGCCGCGGCTCGCGCTCCAGGCCGCCGCCGGGCAGATGATCGGGCTGATGATCCTGCGCTACGTGGTGCGGGTCGAGCCGATCGCGTCCGCGTCCGAGGACGAGCTGGTCGACCTGGTCGCGCCGACCATCCAGCGGTACTTCACGTCCTCCTGAGCGCCACCTGAGCGCCCGCGCGCCCGAGTCTCCTGCGTCACAGGCATCCGGAACGCCTTGACCGTGCCCTCGTGCGCGACATAAATTCAACACATGATGAGTTCCAGTCCGGCGGTCCGCGTCCAGGACCTCCACGTCGTGCGCGGCGGCCGCGAGGTGCTGCACGGCGTCACCTTCGACGTGCCGCGCGGGTCGATCCTCGGGCTGCTCGGCCCGAGCGGCTGCGGGAAGACGACGCTGCTGCGGGCGATCGTCGGCGTCCAGCGCGTCGCGGGCGGCGCGGTCGACGTCCTCGGCGAGCCCGCAGGCTCGCCCGGCCTGCGGCGGCGCGTCGGG
>NZ_BCQP01000114.1 GCF_001552135.1 Actinomadura chibensis NBRC 106107
GGCGTCGTCGTCGGCGAGGACGCCCTCCGCGCCCGCCTCGGCTGGCTCCAGCCGCGCCGCGCCGGGCCGACCCGCGAGCGGCTGATCGGCTGGACGCTCCGCGAGGCCGCCGCGCTCGGCCTCACCGGGTTCGGCGAGCTCGCCCCGTTCGCCCGCGACCTGCTCGCCGGGGCCGACCCCGAGCCCGCGCTGGAGAAGCACCTGCCCGCGCCCGTCGACGAGATCGTCATCCAGGCCGACCTGACCGCGATCGCGCCCGGCCCGCTCGTCACCGACCTCGCCCGCGAGCTCGCGCTCGCCGCCGACGTCGAGTCCACCGGCGCGGCCACCGTGTACCGGTTCACGCCCGAGTCCGTCCGCCGCGCCCTCGACGCCGGACGCACCGCCGCCGACCTCGCCGACCTCCTCGCCCGGCACTCCGCGACCCCGCTGCCGCAGCCCCTCGCCTACCTGATCGACGACGTCGCGCGGCGGCACGGGCACCTGCGCGTCGGGGCGCTCTCGTCCTACGTGCGGACCGACTCGTCCGCGACGCTCGACGAGATCCTCGCCGACCGGCGCTCGGACCCGCTGCGCCTGCACCGGCTCGCGCCGACCGTGCTCGCGTCCGGCCTCCAGCGCTCCGCCCTCCTGGACGGCCTGCGCGCCATGGGCCTCGCCCCGGTCGCCGAGGCCCCCGGCGGCGGCGTCATCGTGACCCGGCCGGACGCGCAGCGCGCCGAGCCGCCGCCCACCGCGGAGATCGTCCGGCTGCGGCCGGAGGAGCACACCGACGCCTCGATGATCTCCGCCGCGGTGCGCGCCCTGCGGGCCGGGGACGAGGCGGCCCTGCTCGGCGCCGAGCAGGCCAGGCGGCGCGCGGACGCCGCCCCGTCCGGCGAGCCGCCGCGCTCCCCCTCGATGGCCACCGTCGACCGGCTCCGCGCCGCCGTCGACCGGGGCGGCCGCGTCTGGATCGGCTACCTCGACCAGCAGGGGCAGGCGTCCAGCCGGATCGTGGAGCCGGTCCGCGTCGAGGGCGGGTTCCTCACCGGGTACGACGCGACGCGCGCGGCCGTCCACCGGTTCGCGCTGCACCGCATCACCGGGGTGTCGGAGCTGACCGACGACTCGGCGTCGGACGCGTCCTAGCCCCGCCCGCTCTAGCCCCGCCCGCTCGGCGGCGTCCGGTTCCGGACGCGGCGGAACCTCCGGGCGGTCGCGGGAGTCCCACCTGAAAGGCGATCGGCGCCGTCCACCGGAGGAGGCCGTCCCGTGAGCGGATACGGCGGAGGCCCGTACGGCGGGTCCGACCCGTACGGCGGGTCCCAGGGCTGGGGCGGCTACGGCGGCTCGTACGGCGCGGGTCCCTACGGGCAGCCGCCCGGCTACGGGCCCGGCGCCCCGCCGCGGTCCGGGAGCAACGGCGGCACGATCGCCGCGCTGGTCTGCAACATCGCGGCGGTGCTGCTGTGCTGCGGCCTCCTGTCCATTCCCGGCGCCGTCACGGCGGCGATCGCGCTGAGCCGCGCCGACACCGACCCGGAGTCCGCGCGGAAGCTGACGGTCTGGAGCTGGGTCCTGCTCGGGCTGTCGATCGTCGCCGGCATCGTGATCTTCATCGTCTACATCGTGGCGGTCGTGGCGTCCACCCCGAGCTACGAGTCGCCCGACGGGCTCTGAGGACCCGCCCCCGGCGCCGCGGCCACGAACCGGCGAACCTCACATAGGGGTCCACCGGGGGACCGATCGACCGATAGCGTTGCATGGCGACCGTGGAGGAGGTCCGATGAGCGGGTACGGAGGGCAGCCGCCGTCCTGGGAAGACCCGTACGCCGGGCAGCAGTACGGCGGCCAACAGTACGGGGGCCAGCAGTACGGCGGGTCCGGCTACGACCCGTACGGGTACGGCCCGGGGTACGGCTACGGGCCTCCCCAACAACCGTACGCGACGGGGAGCAACGGCTCCGCCATCGCCGCCCTCATCTGCACCTGCGTCGCGGTCGTGATGTGCTGCAACGTCCTCGCCATCCCCGGGATCGTCACCAGCGCGATCGCCGTCAGCCGCGCGTCCACCGACCCGGACTCGTCGCGGCGGCTGGCCATCTGGAGCTGGGCGATCCTCGCCGCGTCCTTCGCGATCGGGATCATCCTGTTCGTGGCGCTCGTGCTCCTCGGGGCGGCGTCCGAACCCGACTACGACTCGACCGGCGGCGGCGTCTGACCCCGCCGCCGGGACGGGTACCGGACGCCCCCGCCTACGGTGCGGCATGACCCCACCGACCGGCGGCGCGACCCCGGGCGACCATACGAGGAGGCACCCGATGAGCGGGTACGGAGGGCAACCGCCATCCGGTGAAGGAACCCCACCCACGCAGCCAGGTGACGGGGACCCGTACGGCACGCAGCCCTCGTCAGGTGGCGGAGACCCGTACGGCACGCAACCGCCGCCAAGTGGCGGGAACGCGTACGGAGCTCAGCCCCCGCCCGGCGGCGGGAACCCGTATGGGACGCAGGCCCCGTCCGGTGCGGCTCCCTATGGGGCGTACGGGCCGCCTGGAGTGCCGTCCAAGCGGGTGAGCAGCGGGACCATCACGGCCGCGCTCGTCTGCAACTCCATCGCGATCGTCCTGTGCTGCAACTTCGTCGCCGTCGCCGGAGTCGTCACCGCCCTGCACGCGCAGCGCCGCGCCGACCCCGACCCGCGCTCCGCCCGGAACCTGACCATCTGGAGCTGGTCGCTCTTCGCCGCCTCCACGGTGCTCGGAATCGTCCTCGGCATCGTGTACCTGCTGGCCACCGTCAACTCCGGTTCGGGCTGAGGCCCGCCGGGGAGCCGGGCGCCGCCCGCCCGGGAAGAGCGGGCGCCGTCCGGCCGTTGAACCCCTGAGCCGAGGCGCCGTCCCGTCCGAACGGGACGGCGCGCCGCGCGACCTCGGGTACCGTGCACCCGACCCCACCACCACCGATTCCCGACGGGGGCTGCATTCCGTGACCGACGGCCCGCTGATCGTCCAGTCCGACAAGACGCTGCTGCTGGAGGTCGACCACGAACTGGCCGGCGCCTGCCGCAAGGAGATCGCCCCGTTCGCCGAGCTCGAACGGGCGCCCGAGCACGTCCACACCTACCGGGTGACGCCGCTCGCGCTGTGGAACGCCCGCGCCGCCGGGCACGACGCCGAGCAGGTCGTCGACACGCTGCTGAGGTTCTCCCGGTATCCCGTCCCGCACGCGCTGCTCGTGGACGTCGCCGACACGATGGCCCGGTACGGGCGGCTGCGGCTGGAGAAGGACCCGGTGCACGGGCTCGTCATGGCGTCGTCCGACCGGTCGGTGCTGGAGGAGGTCCTGCGCGCCAAGAAGGTCAAGGGCATGATCGGCGCCCGGGTCGGGGACGACGCGGTCGTCGTCCACCCGAGCGAGCGCGGCGCCCTCAAGCAGGCGCTGCTCAAGCTCGGCTGGCCCGCCGAGGACCTCGCCGGGTACGTGGACGGCGAGGCCCACCCGATCGCCCTCGACGAGGACGGCTGGGAGCTGCGCTCCTACCAGCGCGACGCCGCCGAGGCGTTCTGGCACGGCGGGTCCGGCGTCGTCGTCCTGCCGTGCGGCGCGGGCAAGACCATCGTCGGCGCGACCGCGATGGCGAAGGCGCAGGCGACCACGCTGATCCTCGTCACCAACACCGTGTCGGCGCACCAGTGGAAGCAGGAGCTGCTCCGGCGGACGACCCTCACCGAGGACGAGATCGGCGAGTACACCGGGACGAAGAAGGAGATCCGTCCCGTCACGATCGCCACGTACCAGATCATGACGACGCGCCGGAAGGGCGCCTACACCCACCTCGAACTCTTCGACGCCCGCGACTGGGGCCTGGTCGTCTACGACGAGGTGCACCTCCTGCCCGCACCCATCTTCCGCATGACCGCCGACCTTCAGGCCCGCCGCCGCCTCGGCCTCACCGCCACCCTCGTCCGGGAGGACGGACGGGAAGGCGACGTCTTCTCCCTCATCGGCCCGAAACGCTACGACGCCCCTTGGAAGGACATGGAGGCGCAGGGCTGGATCGCCCCCGCCGACTGCGTCGAGGTCCGCGTCACCCTCACCGACTCGGAACGGCTCGCGTACGCGACCGCCGAGCCCGAGGAGCGCTACCGGTTCTGCGCCACGACCGACACGAAGACGAAACTCATCCAGGCGCTCGTCGACCGGCACAAGGACGAGCAGACGCTCGTCATCGGCCAGTACATCGACCAGCTCGACGAACTCGGCGCCCTGCTGGACGCGCCCGTCATCAAGGGCGAGACGCGGGTGCGCGAACGGGAACGGCTCTTCGACGCCTTCCGCGCCGGTGAGATCAACGTCCTGGTCGTCTCCAAGGTCGCGAACTTCTCCATCGACCTTCCGGAGGCTTCCGTCGCCGTCCAGGTGTCGGGCGCCTATGGATCCCGGCAGGAGGAGGCGCAGCGGTTGGGACGGCTGCTGCGTCCGAAGGCGTCCGGGCACGGCGCCCGCTTCTACGCCGTCGTCGCCCGCGACACCCTCGACCAGGACTACGCCGCCCACCGGCAGCGCTTTCTCGCCGAACAGGGATACGCCTACCGGATCGTGGACGCCGACAGCGTCCTCGCCGGAGAAGACATCTGAACCCCGCCCGCGCCTGTAATCCCGAGGGGGAGCCGGACATAAGGAGGCGACATCCGGTGAACTCCTCAAGGAGGCGGGCGTGGGAGATGATGAAGAACACTTCTCCGGCCTTTTCCGACGGCACTATCGCGACGTGGTCCGGTTCTCCGCCCGGCGCACGGACCCCGACCAGGCGCGCGACATCGCGGCGGAGACCTTTCTCGTAGCGTGGCGCCGTTTCGGCGAACTGCCGGACGACCCCGACGACGTCCTTCCCTGGCTCTATTCCGTCGCCCGCAACACGATCGCCAATCACCGGCGCGGTGACCGGCGGCGGCTGCGGCTCGGCGCGCGGCTCCGGTCGGCGTCCCCGGCCGTGGTCGCGTCCGACCACGCGGGCGGCGTCGTTGCGGCCCTGCACATCCGGGACGCCATGGCGAGCCTTTCTCCGCGGGACCAGGAGACGCTGCAACTCGTCAGTTGGGACGGCCTGGACGTCTCCGCCGCGGCCACCGTCGTCGGCTGCGCTCCCCGGACTTTCGCGGTGCGCCTGCACCGCGCCCGGCGGCGGCTCGAACAGGCACTCGCGGGCGGACAGGCGGAACAGGCGTCGCCCCTCCATCAGCAGGGACTCGAAATGAAAGGGGCGCGCTCATGAAGGACGCCACCGATGTCCAGGACGTGGCCGCTGTTCGGAAACTGCTCGCCGGTACCGACCCCGCCACCGAAATGCCCTTTCCCGCGGACGACGCCGAGGCGCGGCGGGCCCTGACCCGCATCCTCGCCACGTCCCGGACGGAGGCCGAGCCGTCCGCGCCGAGCCGCCGTACCCGCCGCCGCCTCGCCGTCGCCGTCACCGTCTTCTTCGCGTTCGGCGCGCTGGCCGCGGGGGCCGACGCCGCCGGTGTGATCCCCACAGGAGTGGTGAAGGCGCTGAACAGCACGAACGACAAGGACAACGCCTGGGGCGACGTCGACACGAGCAAGGCCGAGATGCTCATCGCGGCCGAGGGCCCGAAGGGCCTCCGCGCCGAATGGTGGCGCGCCCCGGGGAAGATCAGCGGGAGCTGCGCCTACATTCGCACGGTCCGGGCGGGAGGCGCCGAGGACGGCTCTCTCGAATGCGGCGAGGAGGAGGTCGTCCCGGGCCCGGACACCGTTCTCTCGGCCAGGTACGGCCCGCTCGCGGACGACTGGATGGGCGTCATCGGACGGGCCGCGCCGCCCGCCGCCCAGATCAAGGTGAAGTTCGAGGACGGCGACGAGCGCGTCGTGGACGTCAAGGCGGGTGGATTCTTCATGCAGATCTTCAACCGCAAGGTGGGACCGCCCGTGGAGAACGAGTCCGACTTCGAGGTCGTGGAACTGACGGCCCTGGACGCGGCGGGCAAGGTCATCACGACGTCACGAATCGAGGAAGGGCTCATCTGAACCCGGGCCCAGAAATGAGGAAGGCCCCGCCGATAACGGCGGGGCCTCCCCTTAATAAATGTCCGGCGGTGTCCTACTCTCCCACACAGTCTCCCATGCAGTACCATCGGCGCTGAAGGGCTTAACTTCCGGGTTCGGGATGGGACCGGGTGTTTCCCCTCCGCCAAAACCACCGAACGCCCAACGCACCACCCCGAGCAGGGCGGGCAAACCCAAGCGTCCAAAGCAGCAAAAGCATCGGACATATTCACTTAACAAGCGGAACCCGTTTGTTTTCC
>NZ_BCQP01000115.1 GCF_001552135.1 Actinomadura chibensis NBRC 106107
TTCGGCGACGTCCGCGCGGTCCCGTCCCGGCCGTCCCGCGAGGGCGAACCCGGCGAGCGCGGCCAGGGCCGCGACGCCCTCCCCGGCGAGGCTGATCGTCTTCTCGGTGTACCAGACGGGCTCGTGCATGTCGGGCAGCGGGCCGAGCGCGCCCGCGTCCACGAAGTAGTAGAACAGCAGCGCGCCGACCGCGCTGCCCGCGACGAGGAAGGCCAGCGCGTACGACCAGCGCGCCGCGTAGGTGAGGATCACGACCGCGACGACGCCCGCGACCCCGGCCTGGATCCGGAAGAGCAGGTCGCCGTCGATGGACCCGCCCTGGACGAAGGCCATCTCGGGCGCGAACCTCCAGTGCACGATCGCGTCCGCCGCCAGTCCGGCGGCGACGAGCAGGCGCAGAATGAGTCCCATACCACCTACACGGACGGGACACCCGGCACGGCTCAAAAGTTGAAAGATGAACTTTTGCCGGGCGGGTGCCGGGTCAGCCGCCGGGTCAGCCGCCCGCGAGCTCCCGGCCCCTGTTGCGGGCCGCCTCGATCGCCTCCAGCACGGCGGCGCGCACCCCGTGCCGCTCCAGCTCGCGGATCGCGGAGATCGTCGTCCCGCCGGGGGACGTCACGGCCTCGCGCAGCAGCACCGGGTGCTCGCCGGAGTCGCGGAGCATCACGGCCGCGCCGACCGCCGACTGCACCACCATCTCCAGCGCGGCGGCGCGCGGCATGCCGAGCAGGATGCCCGCGTCCACCATGGCCTCGACCAGGTAGTAGAAGTAGGCGGGGCCGCTGCCGGACAGGGCGGTCGCGCCGTCCTGCAGCGACTCGGGGATGCGCAGCACCTTCCCGACCGGGGACAGCAGCTCCTCGGCCTGCTTCAGGTGCTCCTCCCCCGCGTGCGAGCCGGGCGAGATCACGCTCATCGCCTCGTCCACGTGGACGGGCGTGTTCGACATGACGCGGACGACGGGCACGCCGTCCGGCAGCCGCGCCTCGATGAACCCCGTCGTGATGCCCGCCGCCATCGAGATCACCAGCCGGCCGGGCGGGACGTGCGGGCCGACCTCGTCCAGCAGGGCGCCCATGTCCTGCGGCTTCACCGCGAGGACCAGCGTGTCGGCGGTCGCCGCGGCCTCCGCGTTCGGGACGATCTCGACGCCGTAGCGCTCCCGCAGCAGCGCGCCCCGCTCCTCGCGGCGCGCGGTCGCCACCAGCTCGGCCGGGCGCAGCCCCGCCCGGAGCACCCCGGACAGCAGCGCCTCGCCCATCTTCCCGGCACCCAGAATCGCGATCATCGGCATACCTTGACGTGGGAGTTCCTCGATCGGTCCAGCCTATAGCGGCGCCCGCGCGCCCGGCGGGGCAGGACCCGTCAGGACCGCCCGACCAGCGAGCGCATGAAGAACCGCAGGTTCGCGGGACGCTCGGCCAGCCGCCGCATGAAGTACTCGTACCACTCGCGCCCGTACGCCACGTACACCCGGACCTGCGCGCCGTGCGCGGCGAGCCTGCGCTGCTCCTGCGGGCGGATCCCGTAGAGCATCTGGTACTCGAACGACCCGGCGTCGCGGTCGTGCAGCGTCGCGAGCGCGCCCGCGATGTCGATGAGCCGCGGGTCGTGCGTGGCGATCATCGGATAGCCCTTGCCGGCCATCAGCACCTTCATGCACCGCACGTACGACCGGTCGATCTCCTCCTTGTCGGTGAAGGCGACGGCCGCGGGCGCGCCATAGGCGCCCTTGCACAGCCGCACGCGCGAACCCTCGTAGGCGAGTTCCGCGCAATGCTCCTCGGCCCGGCGCAGGTACGACTGGATGACGGCCCCGACGTCGGGGAAGTCGCGGCGCAGTTCGTGGACGATCCCCAGGGTCGCGTCGACCGTGGTGTGCTCCTCCATGTCGAACGTGACCGTCGTCCCGGCGGAGCGGGCCGCCGCGCAGATGCGGCGCGCGTTCTCCAGGGCGTAGTCGTCGTCGAGCGTCCGGCCGATGGCGGACAGCTTCACCGACACCTCGGCGCGCGTCCCGAGCGCCGCCGCCCCGAGCCGGTCGAGCAGCTCGACGTAATGCTGGACGTTCGCCTCCGCGCGCCCCTTGTCGTGGGTGTCCTCGCCGAGGACGTCCAGGGTGACGAGCAGGCCCTCGCCGGTCAGGTCGCCGGTGACGCGGGCCGCGTCGTCGATCGTCTCCCCGGCGACGAACCGGCGGACGACGTCGCCGGTGAACGGCGCGGTCCGCACGACCCTGCGCGCGCCGCCGCTGCGCGACGCGACGAGCAACGCCTGACGAAGCACTCTGCGAACCCCTTGTCGGTGCGGGACGGGACGGGACGGGTCGGTGCGGGGTGGGCCTTCCAGGTTATGCCCGGACGACCGCCGCCTTCACGACACCGTGCCCAGGGTGTTGCCCGGGCCGTTCTGCCGCACCCACTCCGCCATGCGCGCGGTCTTCACGGCCTCGAACAGGCCCTTCGCCTTCGTCCCGTCCAGGAACACGACGCTTTGCTTGCCGCGCATCCCGGTGCCCTTGTGCGGGGCGGTCATGAACATCATGTCCGACGGCCGCACGCCGCGCATGCTCAGCGCCAGCGAGCGCAGGTTCCCGCCGGACACCCCGTCGTCCACGCTGATCGACTTCGTCAGCGCCGACAGGAACCGGTCGAGCTTCAGCGGGTTCGTGAGCGTCCCGCGGTCGGCGGCCTGCTTCGCGAGCGCGCCGAGGAACGCCTGCTGCCGCTTGATCCGGTCGAAGTCGCCGTTCGGCAGGTTGTACCGCTGCCGGACGAAGAGCAGCGCCTCCTCGCCGTTGAGCTTCTGCTTGCCCGCCGTCCACTGCTTCTTGCGCGCCGGGTCGTACACGGTCTGCTTGATGTTGACGGTGACGCCGCCGAGCGCGTCCGTCATCGACTTGAAGCCCTCGAAGTCGATCGCGCCGTAGTGGTCGACGCGGATGCCGGTGAGGTTCTCGATCGTCTCGATCAGCAGCTTCGGCCCGCCGAACGAGAACGCCGCGTTGATCTTCTGGTTGCCGTAGCCGGGGATCTCCACCCACGAGTCGCGCGGGAACGAGATCACGTAGGCCTTCTTCCGGTCGGCGGGCAGGTGCAGCAGCATGATCGTGTCGGTGCGCTGCTGGCCCGGCTTCCAGACCTGGTTCCCCTGGCCCGTCGTCTGCTCGTCGGCGCGCGAGTCCGATCCGACCAGCAGCCAGTTCTCCGTGCCCTCCACGTTCGGGCCGGGACGGCGCGAGTCGTCGTCGGGCATGACGCCCTTGATCCGGTCGATGTTCCCGTTGTAGGACGACTGCCGCTGCCACACGAGCCCGCCCAGCCCGGCCACGACCAGCGCCACGAACACCCCGACCGCGATCAGCACCCGCGGCCAGCGCCGCTTGCGCCGCCGCTCGCCGTCCTCGGCGCCGCCCCAGAACGCGGCGTCGCCCGCGTCCTCCGCCGCCTTCCCGGCCTCCGTCCCCGACGCTGGCGGCGGCGGAGGCGCCTCGCCTGCCTGCCGCGATGCCGACGTCCCGGGAAGATCTGGCCCACTCATGGCGCCGAAGCTACCAGCCTGATCAAACCCCTACGGCCGCAATAACCCCGCTTGTCCATTTCAGGGCGATTACGTCGCCGCAGGTAAACCCAACCCCGTCCCGAAGGGTCGGTCACGGGGTCTTCCTGCGGAGGGTGGCGGCGCCGAAGAGGAGGGCGGCGACGGTGAAGGCGGCCATCACGCCGACGTCGAGCGTGAGGGTGCCGGTGAACTCAGGGCTGGCGCTGATCTCCTGCATCGCCTCGACGGCGTAGGTGAGCGGCAGGACGTCCGAGATCGCCTGGAGCCAGGACGCCATCGAGTCGCGCGGCACGATCAGCCCGCACAGCAGGAGCTGCGGCAGGACGAACGCGGGCAGGAACTGCACGGCCTGGAACTCGCTGCGCGCGAACGCGCTGGAGAACAGGCCGAGCGCCATGCCGAGCACCGCGTCCAGCAGGGAGACGAGGACGAGCGACCCCAGCGAGCCGTTCAGGTCGAGCCCGAGCCACGTCAGCGAGATGGCGAGCACGACGCCGACCTGCACGAGCGCGAACACCCCGAACGCGAGCGCGTAGCCGACGAGCAGGTCGAGTTTGGCGAGCGGCATCGTCATCAGCCGTTCGAGGGTGCCCGTGGTGCGTTCGCGGAGGGTGGCGACGCTGGCCACGACGAACATGACGATGAACGGGAACAGGCCGAGCAGCATGGGCCCGATCCGGTCGAACAGCGGCCCCTGGTCGAACACGTAGCGCAGCAGGATCATCAGCAGCGTCGGCACGGCGATGAGCAGGGCGAGCGTCCGGTGGTCGTGCCTGAGCTGCGCGAGGATGCGGCGCGTCGTGGCGAGGGTGACGGCGAGGCTCATGCGGGGCTCCCGGCCTTGTCGGTGATGAGCTGGAGGAACGCGGCTTCGAGGTCGGCCGTCCCGGTGCGCTCGCGCAGGCCCTCGGGGGTGCCGTCGGCGAGGATCCCGCCCTCGCGCATGAGGAGGAGGCGGTCGGTGCGCCCGGCCTCGTCCATGACGTGGCTGGACACGATGAGGGTGGCGCCGCGGTCGGCCAGCTCCCGGAACAGCTCCCACAGCTCCTTGCGGAGGACGGGGTCGAGGCCGACCGTCGGCTCGTCCAGGACGAGCAGCTCCGGCGCGCCGAGCAGCGCGACGGCGAGGTTGGCGCGGCTGAGCTGGCCGCCGGAGAGCGTCCCGGCGGTCTGGTCGCGGTGCCCGCCGAGGCCGACCTCGGCGATGACGCGGTCGGGATCGGCGCGCGGCGTCCGCAGCACGGACGCGAAGTAGCGCAGGTTCTCGGCGACCGTCAGGTCGGCGTACACGGCGGGCGTCTGCGTCGCGTACCCGACGCGCCGCCGCAGGCCGGGCGAGCCTGCGGGCTCGCCGAGG
>NZ_BCQP01000116.1 GCF_001552135.1 Actinomadura chibensis NBRC 106107
GAGCCGCACCGGCTCGGGCGCGCGGCCCCGCACCGCGCGCAGCACCGCCGCCGTGTTGATGCGGCGCAGCACCGGGGTGCCGACCGCGCGCCGACCTGCCAACGCCGCCTCCGAGAAAGATCCACTCGACCCCTTGACCGCGAGGTCCGCCGCGGATCATCATGAGCCCGATCTGGTTTTGCAAGAAGTTTAACAAACTAGACGCGGAGGTGTCCGCCATGGCGCCGGACCGACGGCTGGGAATCCGAGGGCGCCCGCGGGCGCTGCTCCTGACTCGAACTCTGCTCATCGCGGCCCTCCTGGCGCTGGCCGTTCCGCTGGCCCTCGCGCCCGCCGCCGTGCCCGCCGCGGCGAAGGCCGACCCGGCGGCCACGGCGAGCGCGGGCGGACCCGCGGCCCGCGCGCTGGAGCGGATCCTCGGCGGCCACCGCGCGGCCCAGGTGACGCTCCACACGATCGACAAGGGCGCCGGGCCCGACCGCTACCGCGTGTCCGCCGAGGGCGGGCGCCTCGTCGTCGCGGGGACGACGCCCGCCGTCCAGCTCGCCGGGTTCGGCCGCTACCTCCGCCAGGTCGCGCACGCCGACTACGCGATCGGCGGGGCGCAGCTCGACCTGCCCGCGCGGCTGCCGCTGCCCGCCGCGCCGATCGAGGAGGACGCGGACGTCGTCCACCGCTTCGCGCTCAACGACACCAACGAGGGCTACGCGGGCGCCTACCTGAGCTGGGACGAGTGGCAGCGCCGCATCGACGCCCTCGCCCTCCTCGGCATCAACGAGGTGCTGGTGTACGAGGGGCAGGACGCCGTCTACCAGCGCGCCTTCCGGCAGTTCGGCTACAGCGCCGAGGACATGCGCAAGTGGATCCCGCAGCCGGGGCACCAGGCGTGGTGGCTGCTGCAGAACATGTGCTGCACCGACTCGCCGATCTCGCAGCAGCTCATCGACCGGCGCGCGGCGCTCGCCCGGCGGATGGTCGACCGGCTGCGCGAGCTGGGCATGACCCCGGTCCTGCCCGGCTACTACGGGACCGTTCCAACCGACTTCGAGACCCGCAACCCGGGGGCGAAGACCGTCCCGCAGGGGACCTGGAACGGGCTGGAGCGCCCCGACTGGCTCGACCCGACCGGGCCCGAGTTCCCGAAGGTCGCGGCGGCGTTCTACCAGGCGCAGACCGACCTGTACGGCACGTCGTCCATGTACAAGATGGACCTGCTGCACGAGGGCGGACGGGCCGGGGACGTCCCGGTGCCCGCCGCGTCGAGGGCCGTCCAGGACGCGCTCGAAGCCGCCCACCCCGGAGCGACCTGGGTGATCCTCGGCTGGCAGAACAACCCGCGCAAGGACACCCTCGAAGCCGTCGACCGCTCGCGCATGTTCATCGTGGACGGCATCACCGAGCAGCCCAACATCACCGACCGCGAGAAGGACTTCCTCGGCACCCAGTACGCGTTCGGCACCATCTGGAACTTCGGCGGGCACCAGAACTTCGGCGCGAGCCTCACCACCTGGAACGAGAAGTACCACGCCCTGCGCGCCAAGCCCGGCACCGCGATGAACGGCATCGCGCTCATGCCCGAGGCCATCGACAACAACCCGGCCGCCGTCGCGTTCTTCGCCGACATGCCGTGGCGGGACGGCCCCGTCGACGTCGACGCCTGGTTCGACGAGTACGCGACCGCCCGCTACGGCGCCGCCGACCCGCACGCGCTCGCCGCCTGGCGGACGATCGCGAAGACCGCCTACTCCTGGCCCGCGGGCAAGGACACGCGGCACGTCACCGGCCTGTTCGACGACCAGCCCGGACTGTCCAACACCGGCTACCCGCTGCTCTACGACCCGGCCGAGTTCGAGACGGCGCTGCGCGAGCTGCTCCAGGTCGACCCGCGGCTGCGGCGGTCCGGCGCGTACCGGTACGACCTGGTCGACGTCGCGCGCCAGGTGCTCGCCAACCGCAGCAGGGTGCTGCTGCCGAAGATCCGCGCCGCCTACGTCGCCCGCGACCGCGCCGCGTTCGACGCGCTCACCGGCCGCTGGACGGACGAGATCCGCCTCATGGACGACGTCCTCGGCGCCGACCCGAACTTCCTGCTGGGGGCGTGGCAGCGCGAGGCGTCCCGGCAGGCGGCGGACCGGCGCGAGGCCGCCACCCTCGACTACAACCTGAAGTCGCTGGTCACGCTGTGGGAGAGCGGCAGCCCCGGCCTCCAGGACTACGCCCGCCGCGAGTTCAACGGCCTGGTCGGCGGCTACTACGCCAAGCGCTGGGAGATGTTCTTCGACGAACTGGGGCGCGCCCTCGACACGGGCGCCGAGCCGAGGACGATCGACTGGCGCGACGTCGCCGAGAAGTGGGCGCGCGCGGGCACCCGCTATGCCGCCGAACCGCACGGCGACGCCCACCGGCTCGCCACGAAGGTCGCCGAGGAACCGGCCGGGGCGCTGACCGTCACGTCCGACCGGAAGGGGATCAGGCCGGGCGGGACCGTCCGCGTCACGGCGACGTTCACCAACGAGTCGTCGCTGAGCACGGCGCGCGGCGTCCGGTTCCGGCTGGCCGCGCCGCGCGGCTTCGACGTCCGGGACGAACCCGGCGCGGGCGGCGACGTCGAGCCCGGGAAGACCGGCGCCGCGACCTGGACGGTCACCGCGCCCGCCGACGCGAAGCCGGGCACGCTGCCCTCCCTGGACGCGACCGTCGCCTGGCGCACCGGCAGGGGCGAGTCCGACCGGGCGACCGCGCACTCCCTCCTCATGGTCGGCGGCAGCGCGATCGCGCCGCCGTACCGGACGGCCGCGTCCACCGAGGCCGAGTTCGCGCAGGCGGGCGACACGATCGGCATCGCCGCGGGCGGCGACGACCTCTGGCTCGACACCAACGAGCTCGCGACCGTCTACGCCGACGGCGCGCTGGCCCCGGGCCGCGCCGTGTCCACGAAGGTGACGAAGCTGGACGGCTCGTCCCCCTGGTCGCGCGCCGGGCTCGTCGTGAGCGACGACCTCGCGAAACCCGGATCGGGCGGATACGCCAACATCGCCGTCACGCCCGAGCACGGCTGCGTCTTCTCCTACGACTCCGACGGAGACGGCGGGCTCGACCGGTTCACCGAGGTCGGCGGGTTCGGCGCGGGCGACGTCCACGTCCGCCTCCGCCGCGACGGCGACCGCGTGACCGGCTCGTGCGGCTCCGACGGCAGGAACTGGGCCGTCGTCGGCTCCGGGACGGCGCCGGGCGCCGCGGGCGCGCGCGACGTCGGCATGTTCGTCTCCGCCGTCAACCGGCACACCGCGCGGGAGGCCGTCGCGTTCTTCGGCGGCGGGATCGCCGAAGCGGCCGACACGTCCCGCGACGGGTCGGGCGACGTCCTGCAGAGCCTCCGCAAGCCGGTGGCGGTGCTGTCGTCCGAGGCCGGACGCCCGCCCGAGGCCGCCAACGACGGCAACCGCTCCAACTCCCCGTACTGGGGCGGCCAGATGACCTACGGCCAGAACTGGTGGCGGGTCGACCTCGGCGCGGTCAACGACGTGTCGCGCGTCAACGTCCGCAACTACGTGGACGGCACCCGCTACTACACCTACCGGCTGGAGGGCAGCCTCGACGGCGCCCACTGGTTCACCATCGGCGGCCGCAACGGCCCCAAACCCGCCGCCGACGCGGGCGACACCATCACCACCGAGGCCAAGGCCCGCTACATCCGCGTCGTCGGCCTGGGCAACACAGCCAACCTCACCTTCCACCTGACAGAGGTCAGCGTGTACGGGCGGTATTAGCCCAGGGGGGCGACCCCCTGGAACCCCCGTTGGTCGCGAGGGGCCGTTTCCCGAGTCGCGTTCGCTCTCGGGAAACGGCCCCTCG
>NZ_BCQP01000117.1 GCF_001552135.1 Actinomadura chibensis NBRC 106107
CGCCACCGCCAACCTGGAATACGCCGCAGTCTGGGGCACACTCGGCCCGATCGCGGACGCGATCCCACGCGTAGCCGACGACCTACCGGTACACCGCATCAGCACCCTCCTCGAACCAGCCGGACGAACCGAAGGCAAACCCGTCCGACTCGCCGAGAACGCAGGGATCGCGTTCATTGGATGTTACGTACTCGGCATGGGCTTCGTCCTCGACGTTGCTGAGGCGCAAGAGTGGATCGCTGCTGATCCACACAACGCCGAAGTACTCTTCCCCTACCTCAACGGCGAAGACCTCAACTCCCGACCCGACGCCTCCGCCTCCCGATGGGTCATCGACTTCAACGAAAGAAGCCTCTCTGAAGCGGAGCGGTACCCTCTTGCGCTCGCGCGCGTAAGGCAACTGGTCAAGCCTGAACGCGACCGTCTTAACGGCCGCAATCCGACCGCCACGGACCGGGCAAGGAACTGGTGGAGGTTTGGTCGACGAAGCCCAGCGATGCGGAAGGCGATCGCTACGTTGCCGGAAGTGTTGGTCATCGCTCGTGTCAGCAAGACTGTGATGCCTATGCGCGTGCCAACCGGGCAAGTCTTTCACGAGAAGTTAGTTGTGTTCGCCACCGATTCGCACGCGACACAGGCCATTCTCTCATCTAGCGTCCATCAGTTATGGGCTATTAGGTATGGCACGACCATGAGGACGGATCCCACGTACACGCCGGAACTCGTCTTTGGCTCGTTGCCACGTCCGGAGATTTCAGACCGCCTTGAGACCGCTGGTCGCACGTTAGATGTGGAGCGCCGCAACATCATGCTGCGTCGTGACCTCGGCCTAACCATGCTCTACAACCTCGTCAACGACCCCAGCGTCCAAAGGGACAAGGATCTCGATCGGCTGCGTGAGATCCACGTTGAGGTCGATGAGGCGATCATGGACGCATACCGCTGGGACGACATCGCTCTTGGTCACGGCTTCCACACTTACCGTCAGGTGCAACGCTGGACTGTTTCTCCCACAGCACGCGCTGAAATTCTCGACCATCTGCTGCTGGAGAATCACCTCCGCGCCAAGAAGGAGCGCGGCAGCCGACCCTCTACGTGGGGAGCAACGAGTTCGGCACAGGGAAATGCGCTATTCGACTGACCGTCAATATGGTTCAGTCACGCGAAGAATGTTCCCTCTTCCTTGGGAATCTCTCCGCTTATAAACGGCTGCTGGCTCTGCCGCTCACCTTCGGCGCGGCGATGGTTCTCCTGAAGCAGGCGATCGAGGACCTCGACTCGAGCCTCCGGGCTCACGCTCCAGCGTCGCACCCTCTTGTAGGTATGATGCCCGTGGTCAAGAGCGATGTCGGACCATCCGTACGCGTCTAAAACCTCGTGGTCGAGTTCCAGGTGGAGGGCCCGAAGACGCGAAACATCTGGGTCCGCGGAGTATGCGGGGTCGTCGTTGTTCACGAGGTTGTAGAGGTTGGTCAGGCCGAGTTCCCGGCGCGCCATTATCTCGCGCCGTGCTGCATCCAAGACATGGCCGATCCGCTCTACGCCATCCGTCAATTGCGGCTGAGGGAAGGTCTCGAAAACGTCGGAGGGTGAATAGTTCACATCTGATCGCATTGTTGAGCCATATTTGATAGCCCAGAGCTGGTGAAGGCTCGATGACAGGACTGCCTGAACGCCGTAGCTAGCGAAGGCAAAAACTCCAAGCTTGTGGCTGAATAGCTGGTTATTCGGAACACGCAGCGGCATGACGGTCTTGCTGACCAGAGCGATGACCAACACTTCCGGCAACGCAGCGATTGCCTTCCGCAGAGCAGGGCGCTTCTCCGCATGTTGCCACCAGTAGTCACGATAGACCTTGCGGTTGTTGCTTAGCCGCTCTGACTTGACCTGTTCGACGAGTCGCTGGAAGGGAAGTCGATATGTCGCGGCGACTTCTTCGGTGCGGTCGTTGAAGTCGATGACCCATCGGGAGGCGGAGGCGTCGGGTCGGGAGTTGAGGTCTTCGCCGTTGAGGTAGGGGAAGAGTACTTCGGCGTTGTGTGGATCAGCAGCGATCCACTCTTGCGCCTCAGCAACGTCGAGGACGAAGCCCATGCCGAGTACGTAACATCCAATGAACGCGATCCCTGCGTTCTCGGCGAGTCGGACGGGTTTGCCTTCGGTTCGTCCGGCTGGTTCGAGGAGGGTGCTGATGCGGTGTACCGGTAGGTCGTCGGCTACGCGTGGGATCGCGTCCGCGATCGGGCCGA
>NZ_BCQP01000118.1 GCF_001552135.1 Actinomadura chibensis NBRC 106107
GGATGCCGCGGGCGTGGGCTTGTTCGATGAGGTCGACGAAGTCTCCGAGGTCGCCGAAGTCGGGCAGGATCTGGGTGTAGCCGGAGATGTCGTAGCCGCCGTCTTTGAGGGGTGACTGGTAGATCGGCAGCAGCCACAGGCAGTCGACCCCGAGCCATTGCAGGTGGTCGAGTTTGCCGATCAGGCCGCGGAGATCGCCGTAGCCGTCGCCGTTGGAATCGGCGAACCCGCGCACCGACACTTCGTAGAACACCGCCGTCTTGAACCAATGCGGCGTGCTCCGCGTGTGCGCGCCGAACGGGTCGGGGGCCGTCCGGGCGTCCGGCGGGCGTGCCTCCGTCTCCAGGGCGGTGACCTGGTCGGACGTGGTGCGCGTGTCGTGCGTCGGCTGGCCGTGCATGGGTCACCCCGGGTGCGTTGGAGACATCTAGATCAGCGATTCCCCCCGTCCGCCGGAACGACGTTCGCGACAGGCAACCATCCGTAAAAGGTTCAGTACAGACGGTGACCGCGGTTCTCGTTCCGGCGGGGGAGCGCCCCGGACCCCTCGGCGCCCCTCCGCCCGGTCCATCCCGCCGATTTCCCCGGCGCGGACGCGTCCGAACGCTTGCCGCGCGACGGTTGTGTCATGTCCGGGTTTTTAGATTCGTCGCTTTTTTCGCCGGATGCCGCGGGTAGGTCGTTTCCAAGCTCAGAACCCGTCATCGCGACGGGTTCTACTCAGTTCGGACGGAAAAACGTCCGTCCCCAAAGCGATCGGAGGGACAGTGAAGCGCTGGGAGATGTCGCCATCGGTCGTACCGACGCGCGATGACCTCGTGGCGCGGCTGCGCGTTCGCTTCGCCGACGTCCCGGCAGAGAACGTGCGCCGCTGCGTGGACGACCTGTGGTGCTGCTGCGCCCATCTCGGGGTGCGGCCCGAGGAGCGGATCATCGAGCGTCTCGCGGCGTCCCGGCTGACGGGCGTCGTGCGGGGAGGCCGCCCGCCGTATCCGGACGCGCGGCCCGCGTCGAGTCCGCCCGGCTCCCACGCCTCCGCGGCCCGCGCCGCCGCGCCGCCGCTGCGGCGCGCCGGGCTGCCGCCGGCCGGGCCCGCCGACCTGTCCGCGCCGCGCCGGTCCGCCCGCGCGGCCACGAGAACCCCGATCGGGATGTGACCCATGAAGGACACGACCGTGCCGGGCCTGAGCATCGAGACCCGGCGAGGGTTCATCGTGCTCAGCCTGCCCGCGCAGATCAGCTGGCGGAACTACGCGGGGATCCGGGAGGGGGTGAGCAAGGCCCTGACCCTCGCCGCCGGACCCGGCGGCGGGCGGCGCCGCGGCGTGGTCGTCGACTTCGGCGACGCGGTGCTGCTGGACGCGGCCGGGCTCGTCCTGCTGGCCCGCGCCGAGACCCGGGCGCGGCTGCTCGGCTGCGCGCTGCGGGCCGTGGTGCCCGCGCCCGCCGCGCACGTGCGGCGCGCGCTGCGGATCACCGGGCTGGCGGGGCTCGTCCCGGTGTTCCCGGACGTCGCGGCGGCGACGGCCGAGCCCGTCCCCGCGCGCGGCCGGGGGGACGCCGACCCCTCGCACGTGCTGGACGCGATCCGCGCCCTGCACCCGGGGGACGCCGGGCTCGCGCCGCACCCGCCCGCGCCGTCCGAGCTGACGATCACCACGTCCGCGGCCGGTGACGGCGACCACACCGTCGTGCACCTGTCCGGCGTGCTGGACGAGGCCACGGTGCCGCGCCTCGGCGAGACGCTGACCACCATGGTCGAGGGCAGGAACCTGCGGCACCTCATGGTGCGGATGCACGAGCGGCTCGGCGTCCGCTGCGACCCGCTGCCGATCCTGCTCGGCATCCGCTGGCGCGTCGCGGCGGACGGCGGCTGCCTGTCGCTGCCCGCGCTGCCCGCCCGGCTCCGCGAGATCATCGACCGGGAGGGGCTCGGCTCGGTCTTCACCGGCTGCCGCACCGGCCAGGACCGCCGGCTCAGCGCCGAGCCCGTCTGACTCAGCTCCCGCGCGTCGTCCGGTCCCGGTTCTGCTTCTCCTTTCCTTTGCCGTTCCTGATTCCGTTTCCGAATCCGTTCCCTTTTCCCGGCCGGACGCGCTGCCGCGCGGCACGGCCCTCACCGGCCCGCACAGGTCCGACGTCGGCTTTCTC
>NZ_BCQP01000119.1 GCF_001552135.1 Actinomadura chibensis NBRC 106107
CGGCGGCATCCTCCAGCCGTGCCGCCGACCCGGCCGCAGGCATCCGGGCGCCGCGGCGGCGCCCGCTCCCGCGCGCCGACCGGCCCGTCCGGCCGGCCCGGATCGGAGAGGAGGTGGGAGCCAGTCCCCAGCAGACCCGGCGCTACGCCGGTGAACACAGGCGGCCGGAACTCCGTCCGACCCCCGTCCCGGCCGCCCGCGCAGTAAGGGATCGCTGCGGAGCCGGGCCCGTGGAGCCGACGATGCCCCACGGGCCACGGTTCATACCCGTTCGGTTCACTGCGGCCGAATCATGGCCGCCCGGCTCACCACGCCTGCCCACGGGCGACCAGCCCGCGAGCGCCCGGCCCATGGGCGAACGGCCCACGGCCGCCCGGCCCACGGGCAACCAGTCCACGGGCGACCGGTCCACGGGCAACCAGCCCACGGGCGACCGGTCCACGGGTGAACGGTCCACGGGTGAACGGCCCACGGGCAACCAGCCCACGGGCGACCGGTCCACGGGTGGTTGGTTTGAGGTGGCTTGGGTTACAGGCGTTTGCGCCAGATTTGGCCGTGGACGGTGTCGCCGAAGCGCTCCGCCGGTGGCTCCTCCTCTTCGAGGACGAAGCCCTCACGCTCGTAGACGCGGTGCGCCGCGCGCTGCAGCGCCGTGGTCCAGAGCATGATCTCCTTGTATCCGGCTTCGGCCGCGAAGCGGACGCACTCACCCACCAGCGCGGCGCCGACGCCGGTGCCGCGGGCGCTCGGCTCCACGTGCAGCAGGCGGAGCTGGGCGACGTCGTCGGTCCGGCGGACGCAGAACACGCCACCGACCCGCTCTCCGGCACTCTCGGCGATCCAGGCGTTCTCCCGCTCGGGATCGTGGTCCTGGACGTACTCCGCGACGACCTTCGCGACGAGGGCCTCGTAGGTGCGGTCCCAGCCGCACTCCTGGTCGTAGAGGGCGCCGTTGCGCTCGACCACCCAGCCGAGGTCGCCGGGCCGGAGCGGGCGCAGCACGAAGTCGTCCGGGCGCGGACGGTCCCCGAGGATGCCGTGGATGGTGCTCATCGCGGCGACGAGGCGGCGGCGGTCGTCGGCGGGCAGCCCGTCCAGCAGGTCGCGGATCTCGGCCACGGACCGCTCGTCCAGCATCGCGAACACCTCCCGGCCGCGCGGCGTGAGCCGGACGATCTGGCGCCGCGCGTCCCCGGCCGCGCGCTCGCGGGCGACCAGCCCGTCTGTCTCGAACCGCGCGAGCATCCGGCTGAGGTAGCCCGCGTCCAGGCCGAGGACGCGGCGCAGGGCGAGGACCTCGGTGTCCTCCCGCTGGGCCAGCTCGAAGATCACCCTCGCCTCGGTCAGGGAGTACGGGGTCTTGACGAGCCCTTCGCCGAGCACTCCGATGACCCCGGTGTAGAAGCGGTTGAACGCCCGGACCGTTCCGACGTCCCCCTCGGTGGCCTCCATCCACACCCCTCCTAACGTTTGACTCAGTCAAACGTTAGTCGACGGGGCACCCGATCCGCCAGCCCTTCCGGCCGACACGACGGGTCAGACGTTCACCTCGGCCTTCGCGGCCCGCCCCAGGCCACGCGCCTCACGCACGACCTTGCGCTCCACCCAGAACGTCATCAACGGGACGAAACCGCCCACCACGATCAACGCCATCCGGCTCAACGGCCAACCCGTCCGCCGCCACAGGTCGTACGCCGCCACCAGATACACCATGTAGACCACACCGTGGATCTGCGCCACGACGCCCGCCATCGCGGGCATATCGGTCGGGCCGTACTTCAAGACCATCCCGATCGCCAGCAACACGAGCAGCGTGCCGACCACCAGAGCCAGGATCCGGTACCTGGTCACCGCGCCTTCCACTAAAACCTTCCTTCTTTCTCCCAGGGGGGCGACCCCCTGGAACCCCCGTTGGTCGCGAGGGACCGTTTCCCGAGTCGCGTTCGCTTTCGGGAAACGGCCCCTCGCTCCTCGGGTCGGGCGGCCGGAGGCCTTGGCGGCCTCCG
>NZ_BCQP01000120.1 GCF_001552135.1 Actinomadura chibensis NBRC 106107
GCGGGCGGCGTCCACGTCGGCGTGCTCTGCCCGGGACCATCCCCGCGTGCGCGGGGAGCACAAGTTGTTGGCGAAGCTGCTGACCTCGCAGACGGGACCATCCCCGCGTGCGTGGGGAGCACGGCGCCTCACGCCGACGCTCGACGCCGAGCACGGGACCATCCCCGCGTGCGCGGGGAGCACCTCACAGGTCCACTGAGGGACGCGCACGCCATCCCCGCGTGTGCGAGGAGCACCTAGTGAACGGGTTGGCCCAGGTGAATCCGGCGGGAGCATCCCCGCTTGCGCGGGGAGCACGTGGGTGCGCGGCATGTGACAACCCGTTTTGAGGGACCATCCCCGCGTACGTGGGAAGCGCTCCTACACGCTAGTCACCACCAAGACTAGGACGGGGCCATCCCCGCTTGCGCGGAGAGCATTTGCGCCAACGCAGGATGGAGGGCCCGGGGGTGGGAGCATCCCCGCGTGCGCGGGGAGCACTCTCCCGAGTCTGGTCCTCGGGAAGCTGAACGAGGACCATCCCCGCGTGCGCGGGGAGCACACGGGGACAAGTCCGCTCCTGGTGCTGGTGAGGGGACCATCCCCGCGTGCGCGGGGAGCACTCTGCCACGCTCAGGCAGAACCGGGTGTTGACGGGACCATCCCCGCGTGCGCGGGGAGCACGGTCCCGGGAATTGAGAAACGGCCCCCGCCGGGGGACCATCCCCGCGTGCGCGGGGAGCGCTCCTACAGGCTAGTCACCACCAAGGCTGGGACGGGACCATCCCCGCGTGCGCGGGGAGCACCCCAGCAAGCGCGGCTCAAAGAGCTCGGCGTGGGGACCATCCCTGCGTGCGCGGGGAGCACGGGTGAAGGCGGCCTATCCGGTGTAGTCCAGCGGGACCATCCCCGCGTGCGCGGGGAGCACCCGTTCAGTGCGTTCGGGTCGCGCAGCCATTTGGGACCATCCCGCGTGCGCGGGGAGCACCGGATGACGTGCTCCGCGCCTGCGTAGAGCAGGGGACCATCCCCGCATGCGCGGGGAGCACCCGAGCTGGAGCTTGGTCGCGGGCCAGGCCGGGGGACCATCCCCGCGTGCGCGCGCGGGGAGCATAAAAACTCCGCCCAGACGTTCAAGGTCAAGCTGGGACCATCCCCGTGTGCGCGGGGAGCACAGGCGTCTCCGGGCGGGCGGGCGGTGACCGCTAGGACCATCCCCGCGTGCACGGGGAGCACCCCTCCAACGACCGCACGCTGCCCGCCGCCACGGGACCATCCCCACGTGCGCGGGAAACTCGTCCTAGCCGACAGTGCGGCCTTCGACGACCCGGGACCATTCCCGCGTGCGCGGGGAGCACCCCGGCTCCTACGTGGCGCTCTCCCACATCGCGGGACCATCCCCGCGTGCGCGGGGAGCACCCGATCGTCGGCCCGATCTCGGGCTACGACCTGGGACCATCCCCGCGTGCGCGGGGAGCACAACTACCTCACCTTGCGCGGTCTTGCGCCCGAGGGACCATCCCCGCGTGCGCGGGGAGCACATCGACAGCGCGTCGAGCAGGCGGCCGGGAGTGGGACCATCCCTGCGTGCGCGGGGAGCACCACGGCTGCCTGTTCCACCGCGCGGCGGCGGAGTTCGGGACCATCCCCGCGTGCGCGGGGAGCACAACGCCAACCGCGCCGTTCTTCACGGCGGTGAGGGAGCATCCCCGCGTGCGCGGGGAGCACGCGGGCGTCCAAGTCGGTCTCACTCTCGGCCTAGGAGCATCCCCGCGTGCGCGGGGAGCACGTCACCTGGCCCATCTCGGCGCCGTAGCCCTTGGGAGCATCCCCGCGTGCGCGGGGAGCACTCGCAGTCGTCGTTGTGGGGGCCGGGTGTCT
>NZ_BCQP01000121.1 GCF_001552135.1 Actinomadura chibensis NBRC 106107
GGCGGCGCGCGGGGTGCTGTCGGTGATCAACCGGCCGGGCGGCGCGGTGTTCTCGGCGGGGACGCAGCGGCTGCTGGAGGCGTTCGCCGGGCAGGCGGCGGTCGCGCTGGAGCTGGCCGAGCGGCGCCGCGACGCCGAGCGGCTGACCCTGCTGGAGGACCGCGACCGCATCGCCCGGGACCTGCACGACACCGTGATCCAGCGGCTCTTCGCAACCGCGATGGGCTTGATGGCGGCGATGAAGCTCATCCAGCGCAAGGAGGTCGCGGTGCGGGTGCAGCGCGCCGTGGACGACCTGGACGACACCATCCGCCAGATCCGCTCCACGATCTTCGCATTGCAGGGCCCCGAGGAGGGGGAGGAGTCACTGCGCAGCCGCGTCCACGCCCTGGTCGACGCCGCCACCGAGCAGTTGGGCTTCCCTCCTTCGGTACGACTGGACGGGCTCCTGGACACGGTGGTCGACGAGGAGACCGGCGAGCACCTGCTGGCGGTGGTGCGGGAGGCGCTGTCCAACGTCGCCCGGCACGCCCAGGCCACCCAGGCGGCTGTGAAGATCGACGTCGGCGACGACGTCACGGTTCTGGTCGAGGACGACGGCGTCGGCATCCCCGAAGGCGGCCGCCGCAGCGGCCTACGTAACATCGCCGAACGTGCCGAGGGATTGAACGGCTCGTGCACGGTCGAACTACGGCCCGGTGGCGGGACGGTGCTGTCCTGGTGCGTCCCCCTCAAGGAGGCGTAACCGGAGCAAGGGCCGGTGACGAGTCGTCCGAAATGGCCCGAGCGGCATTCCCATTGCGGCTGACGGAGCCGACTGTATCCGCGCCATTAATGTCCGCGTGAACTGGAACATTTGACGTCCCTACTCGGCTGGCGGCCCCTCGGCCCGGACTATCACCTTTCACACCGCCGGACGCGGAATTCCTCAGTGCCATTGCGTGGAGTCCGACGGTCGTGGCGTATTTGGTTAGTCGGGGGAGAGGGTGGGGCGGTGGGGCCAGAGGTGTTGGGTGTTGTGGGGGCGGATGGTGGTGAGGGCTTGGGTGAGGGCGGTGGTCAGTGGTCCGGCGGTGTTGATTGTGGTGGCTTGGGGCCAGGGGTCGGTGTGGGTGGACATGGCGGCGGCGATGGCGGTGTCGGCGTCGGAGGGGTTTCGGGTGCGGGTGCGGATGCGTTCGAAGGTGAGTGTTTGTGGGGCGTGGCAGCGCAGGGCGGTCAGGGTGGCGTGTTCGCGTGCGGCTGTTGCGGTGAGGAGGTCGCGGTGTTGTTGGGAGGTCCAGGAGGCGTCCAGGATGACGGTTTCGCCGTGGCGGAGGAGTCGGGTGGTGTGGTCGGCGAGTTCGTGGTAGGTGCGGTGGTCCCATTGGGGGTGTAGATGCCGGTGTTGTAGGGGGTGGGGGCGGGGTCGTGGGGGGCGAGTCCGGCGAGTTGTTTGCGGGTGTGGTCGCTGCTGAGCAGGGTGCAGCCGAGTTGGTCGGCCAGGGCGCGGGCCAGGGTGCTTTTGCCGGTGCCGGGCAGGCCGCCGATCAGGATGAGGTCGACTTGGCCGGCGCGTAGGTGGCGGAGTGCGATGTCGGCGTAGGCGCGCGCGTCGGCGGCAGCGGCGTCGGGGGCGTTGGGGGCGGTGTCGGGGGTG
>NZ_BCQP01000122.1 GCF_001552135.1 Actinomadura chibensis NBRC 106107
GGACCCCGACGTGGCGGACGTGCTGGCGCGTCATCCGCTGCGTGACCTGCTGACCGTGAGCGACTGGTACCCCCTGGCCGTGCACCGGCAGCGGGCGTTGTTCAGCGCCTGGTATGAGTTCTTCCCCCGCTCGGAAGGCGCGACCCTGGACCCGATGGGACGCCGCGGCCCCATCTCCGGCACCTTCCGCACCGCGATGAAACGCCTGCCCGCGATCGCGGACATGGGGTTCGACGTGGTGTACCTGCCGCCCATCCACCCGATCGGGACCACCCACCGCAAAGGCCCCAACAACACCCTGGACGCGGGCCCCTACGACCCCGGCTCCCCCTGGGCCATCGGATCGCCCGAGGGCGGCCACGACGCCATCCACCCCGACCTGGGCACCCTGGAGGACTTCGACGCCTTCGTCGAATACGCGGGCTCCCACGGCCTGGAAGTCGCCCTGGACCTGGCGTTGCAATGCTCCCCCGACCACCCCTGGGTGACCCAGCACCCCGAATGGTTCACCACCCGCGCCGACGGCACGATCGCCTATGCCGAGAACCCGCCCAAGAAGTACCAGGACATCTACCCACTCAACTTCGACCACGACCCCGACGGCCTCTACACCGAAGTCCGCCGCATCATCCACCACTGGATGGACCACGGCGTGCGGATCTTCCGCGTCGACAACCCCCACACCAAACCCGTCGCGTTCTGGGAACGGCTCCTGGCCGACATCCACACCACCGACCCCGACGTCCTCTTCCTCGCCGAAGCCTTCACCCGCCCCGCCATGATGCACACCCTCGCCAAAACCGGGTTCCACCAGTCCTACACCTACTTCACCTGGCGCAACTCCCCCGACGAACTCCGCGAGTACTTCCAGGAGTTGGCCGGACCGGCGGCCGCCTACATGCGGCCCAACTGCTTCACCAACACCCCCGACATCCTCTCCGAATACCTCCAGCACGGGGGGCGGGCGGCGTTTCAGATCCGCGCCATCCTGGCCGCGCTGCTGTCCCCCTCCTGGGGCGTCTACGCCGGATACGAACTCTGCGAGAACACCCCCGTCCGCCCCGGCAGCGAGGAATACCGCGACTCAGAGAAATACCAGTACCGCCCCCGCGACTGGAACACCCCCGACACCCTCGCCCCCCTCCTCACCACCCTGAACACCCTCCGCAACACCCACCCCGCCCTCCAACAACTCCGCAACCTGCACTTCCACCACGTCGACCAGCCGGAGTTCCTGGCCTTCTCCAAACGGCACCTGGACGACGTCGTGCTGACCGTGGTCAACCTCAACCCCCACCAAGCCCGCGAAGCCACCGTCCACCTCGACCTGCCCGCCCTCGGCCTGCCCGACGACCCCCACCACCCCTACACCGTCACCGACCACCTCGACGGCGCCGTCTACACCTGGACCGCCGCCAACTACGTCCACCTCGACCCCCACACCAAACCCGCACACATCCTGACGATC
>NZ_BCQP01000124.1 GCF_001552135.1 Actinomadura chibensis NBRC 106107
GGCCGCGCTACCCGAGCGGGACCGCGAGGTCCTGATGCTTCTCGGATGGCACGGGCTGTCGTCGCGTGAGGCCGCCGACGTCCTGGGCTGTTCCCAGCCCGCGCTCGCCATGCGCGTCCATCGGGCCCGCCGCCAGCTCGACCGCCGCATCGACGCCGTGGCCCGCGACTCGGATCCGAGAAGTGAAGGGGACACCGATGAGTAGGAAGACCGATCTGCTGGCGATGATGTCGGCCGTCCGGCCGGACTGGCTCGAACCGCCCGCCGATCCTGGACGGCTCGAACGCCTCCGCGCCCGCGCGATGTCGGAACCGCGACCGGTCCTGGCGCCCACTCGCGCGCCCGGACGGCGCCTGCGGTACGGCGGAGCCATCGTCGCGGCGGCGGCCCTGGTCGCCGGACTGATGGTCGTGACACACCCGACCGACCAGGACACGGCCCCGCCGTCCGCGCGCCGGACCCTCCTCGCCGCCGCCACAACACTCCAGGAAAGCGACACGGCGACCGGACGGTACTGGACGGCCGACCTCAGCACCTACACCACCGTGGACTACCTGGGCGACACCGGCGCGGAGCCGCCGCCCCCCACCGCGAAACCCCTGTACCGCTACTCCTCGACGTGCGACGCCCGGCTCTGGGCGGCCCGATCCGGACGCGACACCAGTTGGCTCGTCGTCGACGCGGTCACCGACCGGCGGTTGAGCGTCGCCGACGAACGCGCCTGGCGGGAGACCAGCGCGGAGCGTTCCCGCAGTTGCCAGATCCACGGCATGAGCATCGGTCTGCGGACGGCCCCACCCGCGGCGCTCGCCCTGAAACGCAGCACGAGCACGACCTCGCCAGAAGCGCCGACCTATCCGAGCGCGGCGGGCAGACCCCTCACCCTCGGCCAGATCGCCGCGCTGCCCACCGATCCGACGGCGCTCAAGGCCGCGCTGGACGAGTTGTTCGTGAACCCGGCAACGAAACCGAAGGCGGGCTGGACGCCATCGCCGGACGACACGTTCCAGCAGATCACCGACCTGCTGGTCGTCGCCCCCGCACCGCCCGCCGTCCAGGCCGCCCTGTACCGGGTGCTGGCCGGTCTGCCGATCGACCGCAGCCACGGAACCGTCACCGATCGTCTCGGCCGCCGCGGCGTCGCCTTCTGGACCGCCACCGGAGCCATGGACACCCGACTGATCATCGACCCGCGGACCGGACACCCCCTCGCCGTGGAGAGCCGCCTCGCGGGC
>NZ_BCQP01000125.1 GCF_001552135.1 Actinomadura chibensis NBRC 106107
GGGAACCACACAGGGACGCGAACAACTCACAGCGATTTGGATTGAACGTTATGTGTGTTCAAGCCACTCGGCCTATTAGTACCGGTCGACTCCACACCTTACGATGCTTCCATCCCCGGCCTATCAACCCGGTCGTCTCCCGGGGGCCTTACACCCCTTTGACGGGGTGGGAGAACTCATCTCGAGGAAGGCTTCCCGCTTAGATGCTTTCAGCGGTTATCCCTACCGGACGTAGCCAACCAGCCGTGCCCCTGGCGGGACAACTGGCACACCAGAGGTCCGTCCGTCCCGGTCCTCTCGTACTAGGGACAGACCCTCACAATTCTCCTACGCGCGCAGCGGATAGGGACCGAACTGTCTCGCGACGTTCTAAACCCAGCTCGCGTGCCGCTTTAATGGGCGAACAGCCCAACCCTTGGGACCTACTCCAGCCCCAGGATGCGACGAGCCGACATCGAGGTGCCAAACCATCCCGTCGATATGGACTCTTGGGGAAGATCAGCCTGTTATCCCCGGGGTACCTTTTAGCCGTTGAGCGACACCGCTTCCACACGCCGGTGCCGGATCACTAGGCCCTGCTTTCGCACCTGCTCGACACGTCCGTCTCACAGTCAAGCTCCCTTGTGCCCTTACACTCGCCACCTGATTGCCAACCAGGCTGAGGGAACCTTTGGGCGCCTCCGTTACCCTTTAGGAGGCAACCGCCCCAGTTAAACTACCCACCAGGCACTGTCCCCCACCCGGATCCACGGGTGCGGGTTAGACGCTCGAAACGACCAGAGTGGTATTTCACCAACGACTCCACCAGCACTGGCGTGCCGGCTTCACAGTCTCCCACCTATCCTACACAAGACGCTCCAAACGCCAATGCCAAGCTATAGTGAAGGTCCCGGGGTCTTTCCGTCCTGCTGCGCGAAACGAGCATCTTTACTCGTACTGCAATTTCACCGGGCCTGCGGTTGAGACAGCGGGGAAGTCGTTACGCCATTCGTGCAGGTCGGAACTTACCCGACAAGGAATTTCGCTACCTTAGGATGGTTATAGTTACCACCGCCGTTTACCGGCGCTTAGATTCTCAGCGTCCACCCCAAAGGGTGTAACCGGTCCTCTTAACGTTCCGGCACCGGGCAGGCGTCAGTCCGTATACCGCGTCTTACGACTTCGCACGGACCTGTGTTTTTAGTAAACAGTCGCTTCCCCCTGGCCTCTGCGACCACCCCCAGCT
>NZ_BCQP01000126.1 GCF_001552135.1 Actinomadura chibensis NBRC 106107
CGCGGGTGAAGGCGAGGACGGAGGGGTTGGAGGCGGAGAGTTCGACGTAGGAGCCGACGCCGAAGACGGGGTGGCGTTGGCGGATTTCGATCATTTTGCGGGTCCAGTGGAGCAGGGATCCGGGGTTGTTGGTCTGGGCTTCGACGTTGACGGCTTGGTAGCCGTAGATGGGGTCCATGATGACGGGGAGGTAGAGGCGGGCGGGGTCGCAGTGGGAGAAGCCGGCGTTGCGGTCGGGGGTCCATTGCATGGGGGTGCGGACGGCGTCGCGGTCGCCGAGCCAGATGTTGTCGCCCATGCCGATTTCGTCGCCGTAGTACAGGACGGGTGAGCCGGGGAGGGAGAGCAGGAGGGCGGTGAAGAGTTCGAGTTGGTTGCGGTCGTTGTCCAGGAGGGGGGCCAGGCGGCGGCGGATGCCGATGTTGGCTTTCATGCGGGGGTCTTTGGCGTATTCGGTGTACATGTAGTCGCGTTCTTCGTCGGTGACCATCTCCAGGGTGAGTTCGTCGTGGTTGCGGAGGAAGATTCCCCATTGGCAGGATTCGGGGATTTTGGGGGTTTGGGCCATGATTTCGGAGATGGGGTAGCGCTGTTCGCGGCGGACGGCCATGAAGATGCGGGGCATGACGGGGAAGTGGAAGGCCATGTGGCATTCGTCGCCGCCGGTGGCGGGGTCGCCGAAGTATTCCACGACGTCGGCGGGCCATTGGTTGGCTTCGGCGAGCAGGACGCGGTCGGGGTAGAGGCGGTCGATCTCGGCGCGGACGCGTTTGAGGTAGGCGTGGGTTTCGGGGAGGTTTTCGCAGGTGGTGCCTTCGCGGGCGTACAGGTAGGGGACGGCGTCCAGGCGGAAGCCGTCGATGCCGAGGTCGAGCCAGAAGCGCAGGACTTCGAGCATGGCGTCTTGGACGTGGGGGTTGTCGTAGTTGAGGTCGGGTTGGTGGGAGAAGAAGCGGTGCCAGTAGTACTGGCCGCGGACGGGGTCGTAGGTCCAGTTGGAGGTTTCGGTGTCGATGAAGATGATGCGGGCGTCGGGGTATTTGGTGTCGGTGTCGTCCCACATGTAGAAGTCGCCGTAGGGGCCGGTGGGGTCGGTGCGGGAGGCCTGGAACCAGGGGTGTTGGTCTGAGGTGTGGTTCATGACCAGGTCGGCGATGACTC
>NZ_BCQP01000127.1 GCF_001552135.1 Actinomadura chibensis NBRC 106107
GAGGAGTTGGCGGGCGATGACCATGCGCTGGATCTGGTTGGTCCCCTCATAGATCTGAGTGATCTTGGCGTCGCGCATCATCCGCTCCACCGGGAACTCCCGCGTATACCCATACCCGCCCAGCAACTGCACCGCATCGGTCGTGACATCCATCGCCACATCCGACGCCAACGCCTTGCACGCCGACGACACCAACGTCAGATCCGCGACCCGCTCCCCCCGCATCACCCGCTCGGACTTCACCGCCGCGTGATACGTCAACTGCCGCGCCCCCTCCAACCGCATCGCCATATCCGCCAACATGAACTGCACACCCTGAAAATCAGCGATCGCCCTCCCGAACTGGCGCCGCTCCTTGACGTATCCGAGCGCGAAATCCAACGCGCCCTGCGCGATCCCCAACGCCTGCGCCGCGATCGTGATCCGCGTGTGGTCCAACGTCGCCAACGCGGTCTTGAACCCCGTCCCCTCCGCCCCGATCATCCGATCCGCCGGAATCCGCACATCCTCCAAGACCACCTGACGGGTCGGCGACCCCTTGATCCCCAACTTGCGCTCCTTGGGCCCGAACGACACCCCCGCATCGCCCCGCTCCACCACGAACGCCGAGATCCCCCGCGCCCCCGCACCCGGATCGGTCACCGCCATCACCGTGTAGAACTCCGACTCCCCCGCATTGGTGATCCACATCTTGGCGCCGTTCACCACCCAATGATCACCATCACGCACCGCACGCGTCCGCATCCCCGCCGCGTCCGACCCCGCCTCAGCCTCCGACAACGCATAGGAGAACATCGCCTCACCACGCGCCACCGGCCCCAGATACCGCCGCTTCAACTCCTCCGACCCCGCCAACAGCACCGGCACCGTGCCCAACTTGTTCACCGCCGGGATCAACGACGACGACGCACACGCCCGCGCCACCTCCTCGATCACGATCACCGTCGCCAACGCGTCCGCGCCCGCACCGCCGTAGGCTTCGGGCACATGCACCGCGTGCAACTCGGCCGCCACCAGCGCCTCCAGCGCCTCGACCGGGAACCGCGACTCCTCATCCACCGCCGCCGCGAAAGGAGCGATCTTGGCATCGGCCAGCTCACGCACCGTCCCCCGCAGCAACTCATGCTCCGCCGACGGCGCGTACGCGGG
>NZ_BCQP01000128.1 GCF_001552135.1 Actinomadura chibensis NBRC 106107
AACACAAAACCCCGAAAGGCCCTGTGAGGACGCTCTGACGGCTTGTAGGCACACGGTTTCAGGTACTCTTTCACGACCCCTCACCGGGGCACTTTTCACCTTTCCCTCACGGTACTGGTCCGCTATCGGTCACCAGGAAGTATTCAGCCTTACCACGTGGTCGTGGCAGATTCACACGGGATTTCACGGGCCCCGTGCTACTCGGGAACACACCCAGAAGCCACTCGAATTTCGTCTACCGGACTCTCACCGTCTACGGTCGGCCTTCCCAGACCATTCGACTACCCGAGCAGTTTGTAACTCCTTGCTGGACTGGTAGACCCAGCCGGATGGTCCCACAACCCCGCACACGCAACCCCTACCAGGTATCACACGCGCACGGTTTAGGCTCCTCCGCTTTCGCTCACCACTACTCACGGAATCACTATTGTTTTCTCTTCCTGCGGGTACTGAGATGTTTCACTTCCCCGCGTTCCCACCAACCGCCCTATACATTCAGACGGCGGCGACACCCCATGACGGGTGCCAGGTTTCCCCATTCGGAAATCCCCGGATCAAAGTCTGGTTGCCGACTCCCCGAGGCATATCGCAGGCTCCCACGTCCTTCATCGGCTCCTGATGCCAAGGCATCCACCGTATGCCCTAAAAAACTTGAACACACAAAACGATCAAAACAAATCGCAGAAGACAAGACCCAACCAGAAGAAGAAACCCCCACCCAACAAAACCGGGAAAGGACTCTTCCGCCAGATCGAGTCTCACCAGAGATGCTCGCGTCCACTGTGCAGTTCTCAAAAAACAACCGGGCCCACCAAAACCACAACCCCGTGAAGAGCCGTGGTCTTGGTCCCGCGATCCGAGGTCACCCAGGCTTAGGTAGCCCGTTCCCTCAGGACCCAACAGCGTGCCCAGCTCCCCTCCCACCCGATACCGTCGTTCCCACTCCGCTCCAACCCTGAGGTTGCAGCGGCGGTACTAGCCGGATCGCATGAGCGATGAG
>NZ_BCQP01000129.1 GCF_001552135.1 Actinomadura chibensis NBRC 106107
CCACGGTTCGGGTGGTTAGCATCAGAGGGTTCAGCGTTGGCGCGTACCAGCGGGTACGGGAATATCAACCCGTTGTCCATCGACTACGCCTGTCGGCCTCGCCTTAGGTCCCGACTTACCCTGGGCGGATTAGCCTGCCCCAGGAACCCTTGGTCATCCGGCGCACACGTTTCTCACGTGTGATTCGCTACTCATGCCTGCATTCTCACTCCCACAGCCTCCACCACTCGATCACTCGGCGGCTTCACCGGCTGCAGGACGCTCCCCTACCCACCCCAACCTTTGGTTGGAGTGCCACGGTTTCGGCGGTGTGCTTGAGCCCCGCTACATTGTCGGCGCGGAATCACTTGACCAGTGAGCTATTACGCACTCTTTCAAGGATGGCTGCTTCTAAGCCAACCTCCTGGTTGTCACGGCAACTCCACATCCTTTCCCACTTAGCACACGCTTAGGGGCCTTAACCGATGATCTGGGCTGTTTCCCTCTCGACTACGAAGCTTATCCCCCGCAGTCTCACTGCCACGCTCTCACTTACCGGCATTCGGAGTTTGGCTGACGTCAGTAACCTTGTCGGGCCCATCAGCCATCCAGTAGCTCTACCTCCGGCAAGAAACACGCAACGCTGCACCTAAATGCATTTCGGGGAGAACCAGCTATCACGGAGTTTGATTGGCCTTTCACCCCTAACCACAGGTCATCCCCCAGGTTTTCAACCCTGGTGGGTTCGGGCCTCCACACCGTCTTACCGGCGCTTCACCCTGCCCATGGCTAGATCACCCCGCTTCGGGTCTACAGCATGCGACTAAAAACGCCCTCTTCAGACTCGCTTTCGCTACGGCTACCCGCCACCGGTTAACCTCGCCACACACCATAACTCGCAGGCTCATTCTTCAAAAGGCACGCCATCACG
>NZ_BCQP01000130.1 GCF_001552135.1 Actinomadura chibensis NBRC 106107
AGCACACCCAGAAGCCACTCAGATTTCGTCTACCGGACTCTCACCGTCTACGGTCGGCCTTCCCAGACCATTCGACTACCCGAGCAGTTTGTAACTCCTTGCTGGACTGGTAGACCCAGCCGGATGGTCCCACAACCCCGCACACGCAACCCCTACCAGGTATCACACGCGCACGGTTTAGGCTCCTCCGCTTTCGCTCACCACTACTCACGGAATCACTATTGTTTTCTCTTCCTGCGGGTACTGAGATGTTTCACTTCCCCGCGTTCCCACCAACCGCCCTATACATTCAGACGGCGGCGACACCCCATGACGGGTGCCAGGTTTCCCCATTCGGAAATCCCCGGATCAAAGTCTGGTTGCCGACTCCCCGAGGCATATCGCAGGCTCCCACGTCCTTCATCGGCTCCTGATGCCAAGGCATCCACCGTATGCCCTAAAAAACTTGAACACACAAAACGATCAAAACAAATCGCAGAAGACAAGACCCAACCAGAAGAACAACCCCCACCCCAAAAGGCAAGGATCAATTCAACGAGTCGAGTCTCACCAGAGATGCTCGCGTCCACTGTGCAGTTCTCAAAAAACAACCGGGCCCACCAAAACCACACCCCCAACCGGGGATGCGGTCCTGGTCCCGCGATCCGAGGTCACCCGGGCTAGGTAGCCCGTTCCCTCAGGACCCAACAGCGTGTCCAACCTGCCAGCCGCCCGAAGCTCCTCGTTCCCACTCCCCCGAACCAGAGCTCGGGGACGGTACTAGCTGAGCCGCACGGCCAGCAGACTGAATAACCAGTGCTCCACATCTATGAGCAGCCACCTGACAGACATTCGCCGTCAACGGCGGCCACCGACCCGCGCACCGTCCAGCTTCCCCGTCACCGGGGTTGTGGATGGTCGACGCGA
>NZ_BCQP01000131.1 GCF_001552135.1 Actinomadura chibensis NBRC 106107
AACACACCCAGAAGCCACTCAGATTTCGTCTACCGGACTCTCACCGTCTACGGTCGGCCTTCCCAGACCATTCGACTACCCGAGCAGTTTGTAACTCCTTGCTGGACTGGTAGACCCAGCCGGATGGTCCCACAACCCCGCACACGCAACCCCTACCAGGTATCACACGCGCACGGTTTAGGCTCCTCCGCTTTCGCTCACCACTACTCACGGAATCACTATTGTTTTCTCTTCCTGCGGGTACTGAGATGTTTCACTTCCCCGCGTTCCCACCAACCGCCCTATACATTCAGACGGCGGCGACACCCCATGACGGGTGCCAGGTTTCCCCATTCGGAAATCCCCGGATCAAAGTCTGGTTGCCGACTCCCCGAGGCATATCGCAGGCTCCCACGTCCTTCATCGGCTCCTGATGCCAAGGCATCCACCGTATGCCCTAAAAAACTTGAACACACAAAACGATCAAAACAAATCGCAGAAGACAAGAACACGAACTCAAACAAACCGGAAACCGGTCCGAAAGAGAACGAGTTCTCACCAGAGATGCTCGCGTCCACTGTGCAGTTCTCAAAAAACAACCGGGCCCACCAAAACCACAACCCCGTGAAGAGCCGTGGTCTTGGTCCCGCGATCCGAGGTCACCCAGGCTTAGGTAGCCCGTTCCCTCAGGACCCAACAGCGTGTCCAACCTGCCAGCCGCCCGAAGCTCCTCGTTCCCACTCCCCCGAACCAGAGCTCGGGGACGGTACTAGCTGAGCCGCACGGCCAGCAGACTGAATAACCAGTGCTCCACATCTATGAGCAGCCACCTGACAGACATTCGCCGTCATA
>NZ_BCQP01000132.1 GCF_001552135.1 Actinomadura chibensis NBRC 106107
AACACACCCAAGAGACACCATGATTTCACCTACCGGACTCTCACCGTCTACGGTCGGCTTTCCCAAACCATTCGGCTATCACAGTGTTTTGTAACTCTTTGCTGGACTGGTAGACCCAGCCGGATGGTCCCACAACCCCGCACACGCAACCCCTACCAGGTATCACACGCGCACGGTTTAGGCTCCTCCGCTTTCGCTCACCACTACTCACGGAATCACTATTGTTTTCTCTTCCTGCGGGTACTGAGATGTTTCACTTCCCCGCGTTCCCACCAACCGCCCTATACATTCAGACGGCGGCGACACCCCATGACGGGTGCCAGGTTTCCCCATTCGGAAATCCCCGGATCAAAGTCTGGTTGCCGACTCCCCGAGGCATATCGCAGGCTCCCACGTCCTTCATCGGCTCCTGATGCCAAGGCATCCACCGTATGCCCTAAAAAACTTGAACACACAAAACGATCAAAACAAATCGCAGAAGACAAGACCCAACCAGAAGAACAAACCCCCACCCCAAAAGGCAAAGATCAATTCAACGAGTCGAGTCTCACCAGAGATGCTCGCGTCCACTGTGCAGTTCTCAAAAAACAACCGGGCCCACCAAAACCACAACCCACGAACATGGGAAGTGGTCTTGGTCCCGCGATCCGAGGTCACCCAGGCTAGGTAGCCCGTTCCCTCAGGACCCAACAGCGTGCCCAGCTCCCCTCCCACCCGATGCCGTCATTCCCACTCCGCTCCAACCCTGAGGTTGCAGCGGCGGTACTAGCCGGATCGCATGAGCGATGAA
>NZ_BCQP01000133.1 GCF_001552135.1 Actinomadura chibensis NBRC 106107
GACACCGATCCGCGTACCGAGGTGGGGCGGGTGGGTGCGGCGTTGAACCGGATGCTGGGGCATGTGGAGAACGCGTTGGCCCGGCGGCAGGCCAGTGAGGAGCGGTTGCGGCGTTTCGCCGCCGACGCCAGCCACGAGTTGCGCACGCCGGTCGCCGCGATCCGCGGCCACGCCGAACTGGCGCTGCGCACCGCCGACCCGGTCCCGGCCGAGGTGACCCGGGCGCTCGGCCGGATCGAGGCCGAGTCGGTCCGGATGGCCGACCTGGTCGATGACCTGCTGCTGCTGGCCCGGCTGGACGCGGGCCGCCCGCTGGAGGCCCGCCCGGTCGATCTGACCCGGATCGTCCTGGACGCCACCGCCGACGCCCGCGCCGCCGGACCCGGGCACCGCTGGGAACTGGTCCTGCCCGAACAACCCGTGACCGTCACCGGGGACGCGCGCAGCCTGCACCAGGTGGTGGCCAACCTGCTCGCCAACGCCCGCGCCCACACACCCCCCGGCACCCACGTCACCGTCACACTCACCACCACCGCGAACACCGTTGTCCTGGACGTCGAAGACAACGGCCCCGGCGTCCCCCACGAACTCCGCGAAGACCTCTTCCACCGGTTCGTCCGCGCCGACCAAGGCCGCTCCCGCGCCTCCGGCGGCACCGG